>NZ_CP083350.1:1945651-3198802 GCF_020035535.1 Ensifer adhaerens
CACCACGTCGGTCCATTGCAGCCCCTCGTGACGAAGAATGGAACCGATGGTTTCCATAGCGAGCCGGGTCTGGTCCCGGATATCGTTCGGATGATTGTGTTCGTGCAGTTCATGCGGGTGCTTGTGATAAAGCGGCGACGGCGTCGCTCCCGAGATGAACAGCATATCTCCCGGCGCCTGGACCCGGATCGCCGGCGCATATGGCATGTCAACGTGCCGCTCGGGGATCGTTTGAATTTCGACGATATCCGGGTTGGTTGGCGAGTGTTTGAAGCCTGGTCCTCTGGCCATAAGTTCCTCCTCTGTAGAATTCTGCGGTTGTCGATCAGCCGCATGCGCCTTCAATAAGTGCAGTATAAATAGCGATGTCAACAATCAATGCAGACGATTGCACAAATATTATACTGCAGTCTGTCTCTGTAAATTCGAATACAGAGGCCCAATTCCTCGATTGCTATTTCGCCGTCCGAAGAATGCTAACGATTTATATTTGAGGTGCGCAAAGTTAGGCGAGCAGCGTCTGCCAGCCCCGCATGCTCAGCATGGAGCCGTATGGTCACGTTCGAGTGACTTGCTCAGCGCTTGCTTAGTCCACTGCTCGTCTCAGCAAGCGCACGCGCGCACTACTCTTTGCAGTTCGGGTAACGAACGCCGCTGCTGGCCGCCAGCTTTCTTCGATTGAGGGCCATCTTCTCATCTCCCTATTTCGAACCGCGGCTTTCAGCTGGGCAAATTCAGATATCCAGGTGTGTCGCCGGTTTTCGACGTCCTCCCGTCGATGTCAACAAATGTAGCTCATGCAAACGTTCGCATCAAGTGAAAAAATAAGCCTTCCCATTCTGGATGTGGCTGCGCGCAAATCTCATGGTGGCCTGTGTGCCGAGAGATAAAACTGTATTGACTGACGACAAACGTTTGCATAAATTTTCCGCGCGAGCGCTGGGTTGCAAAACCCGAGCTGGCAGCGCGTGAGCCGGGAAACGGCCACCGAGGACATAAAGCGCAGCGGTCCGTTTCGAGAGATTGGCATGTCTCTCGTCATCTGGAGGAAAGGCTGCTGCGTTGGGTGAATTATCCAGTCGAAACCAAATTGCACCAAGTCTCCACGGATAAGTGTGAGCCGTGGAGGTTCCAATCATTGAGATTCTTTGAGGAGTGAGACATGCGTTTGATCGAGAAGGTCGCGGTAGTGACGGGCGCAGCAGGCGGATTTGGCGAGGCCGTTGTCCGGCGATTTGTCGAGGAGGGGGCGACAGTTGTTGCCGTGGACATGAAGTCCGGCGGTTGGTCGGACGCAAGCGTATATCCGTTCAGCGCTGATGTGACATCTGAGGCGGACTGGAATTCGCTCGTGAACTTTGCGGTGGGCAAGTTCGGCAAGATCGATGTGTTGGTCAACAACGCAGGAATCATAACGTACGAGACCGTGTTCGATCAGGACCTTGATCTCTGGGGAAAGATGATTGCGGTAAACCAGACTGGTGTCATGCTGGGGATGAAGTCCGTACTGCCGGGAATGATTGAGCGCGGCCGCGGATCGGTCGTCAATGTTGCATCAACATTGGGCGTGGTCGCAGTCAACGGTGCGTTCGCCTATCACGCCACCAAGGCGGCCGTTCTTGGCATGACAAAGAACGCGGCGATCACCTATGCCAAGAAGGGCGTCAGAGTGAATGCAGTTCTGCCTGGTATTT
The DNA here is from genome assembly GCF_020035535.1 of Ensifer adhaerens. Lineage (NCBI taxonomy): Bacteria > Pseudomonadati > Pseudomonadota > Alphaproteobacteria > Hyphomicrobiales > Rhizobiaceae > Ensifer > Ensifer adhaerens. The sequence goes on from NZ_CP083350.1 coordinate 1,947,346, forward strand.
CAGATACCGGAATGGTCCGTAGGCAGCCGGAGGACTTCACTGCAGCGGGCGTCGCGGCCCACCCGATGGGGCGGTTGACCAAACCGGAAGAGATCGCAAATGGCATCCTGTTCCTGGCTAGCGACGAATCCAGCGCGGTAACGGGGATTGGTTTGCCTGTCGACGGTGGGTACTTGGCGCAGTGATGCGGCTCGTATGATGAACGCAGTAGCGCCTCGCGATAGGGGGGGGCGAGGCGCTTCTGCTGTCATGGGATCCTCCACCGGGGATCTCAAATCCAAGAAGGCCGCCCGGTGATTGCAATCCCAAAAGAAGCGTCCACGCGAATGATGCGTGAGCAAGGCCCTCCGTGCTGGCCTCACATTGCTTTTTTCACCGCCTGTGTAGAGCCGCGAATGACGAGTTCGACGGGCAACACCATGTGTTCGGGAGAATAGTCAGTGCCAATCATTTTTTGAAGCAGGGCGCCTGCTTCGGTGCCTAGCCTGTACTGATGGATTCTCACGGTGGTCAGTGGCGGGTTGATGCGGTCGACCATCAGCATGTCGTTGTAGCCGGTCACTGATACGTCCGACGGACACCTTAAATTTCGTCGGTTCAGCGCTGTGATGGCGCCCATCGCGAGGCGATCGTTGGCGCAAACAATGGCCGAAAACTCGCTGCCTGCAGCGATAAGCTCCTCTACACAGCCTTCGCCATCGATCTCGTTGTAAGCATCGGCAAAAACGACGAGCCGCGGATCGGGGTCGAGGCCCATCGCCGACCTATACCTTTCGAAAGCGGCGTAGCGCTCGGCGCCTGTCGAAAAAGTCTGAGGGCCCGCGATGTTGGCGATTTTCCGGTGGCCCAGTGAAACGAGATGAGTCAAAACCCTGCGGATACCTTCATCGTCATCATGTACCACGGACGACACGGTCGGTTTGTCCACGCGGCGGTTTACAGTCACAATTGGGACCCCCTCCGCAATTGCGCTGTTGAGCGCGTCGTCGTCGCGCTCGACGCTTGCCAGCACCAGGCCGTCCACACCCCGTCCGAGAAAGGTGTCCATCAGGTGGCGTTCCCGCTGATGATTGCCGTCGGTGTTGCCTACGATTGCGACGTACCCGCTGGCTGCCAGTGAATCTTCGATTCCACGTATGATTGGGGGAAAGATCGGATTTGTGATGTCCGGAATAATGACCCCGATTGTCCTCGTGCGGTTCGTTCTCAACGAATATGCCGCTGTATTCTGCCGATAGTCGAGTTCTTCACTGACGCTAACTATCTTCTCAACCACCTTCGGGTTGATGCGGTGTCGGGTCTTAGGGTCAAGTGCTCTCGAAACCGTAGAAACATGCACTCCAACTCGATTGGCAATCTCTTTTAGAGTGACTCTCTGTTTCATTTCATGCTCCCCGGGATCCTTCTCGACTTTTACGAGATCTGCAATCGATTTCCAAGGGGTTTTGGCTGGGCCTGATACTGACCGCATGATGAGCATTCGATGTGAACGACACACGACCGAGAACCGGATTGGCTATGCTGGGCTGGCTGTGTCGAACGCAAGCAAGGACTCTTGACTGGAAAGGCAATTAGCTTTGCGCACTGATGTGCTGGATCGGCGATGCCGAGCCGTCGCCCAAAAGCGTGAGGTCTGGGGGAAGGACTGTCCACTGTCCGGCTTCTCGCGATCGAAACCCGACCGCAATACAGGCGCTTAGGGCGACACTGCCAGCCGGGGCGGTTCACGCCGTCTGAGCACGCGCCCGCACGAACTCGTAGATGTCCCTCCAAAGGCGAAGGCGTTCAAATGCCGCGCAAGCCGTCGGCGTGCAAAAAATTCTATCGAAAGCGGCAATCGATTGCACAATTTTGTTGACGTTGCCGACCGAAGGGCGTAGCTAGTTGCAAACGTTTGCAGCGCAGCGATGCGCAAAAGATGTCGCGAGGAGGCGCGCGGATGATCATTGAAAACGAAAAAGGGGTGACCGAAGCGGTTCTCGCTGCGTCGGCTGGTACGGAGAGCCCGCGGCTGCGCGAACTCATGTCTGCTCTGGTGCGGCACCTACATGCCTTCGTGCGTGAGGCGCGGCTTTCCGAAGAAGAGTTTGAAGTTGGCATCGACTTTCTCAACCGGATCGGTCAGGCCACGAACGATCGGCACAATGAGGGCATCCTTTTCGCGGATATCCTTGGGCTTTCCACGCTCGTATGCATGTTGAACAACGGCGGAGCCGGGGCCACGGAGACTGCCGCCGCGCTGCTGGGCCCCTTCTGGCGCATGAATTCGCCACCTACCCCGAATGGTGGAACCATCATACGGTCGGCCACCCCAGGGCCAGCGCTCTTTGCGCATTTCACAATTTCCGATCCCGCGGGAAAACCGATCGAGGGTGTGGAGGTGGATGTCTGGCAGGCATCGCCGGTGGGTCTTTACGAGAACCAGGATGCCTCACAGGCAGACATGAATCTTCGCGGTAAGTTCACCACCGATGCCCAAGGGCGCTTTTGGTTTCGGTCAGTCAAACCCGCAGGCTATCCCGTGCCCACCCATGGCCCGGCCGGCGAGGTTCTGCGTGCACAAGGGCGGCACCCGTACAGGCCCGCGCATCTGCATGTCCTTGGCTTCCGGGAACACTACAAGACGCTCATTACGCAGATATTCGTCGACGACGACAAATACCTTGAGAGTGATGCCGTCTTCGGAGTGACCCGACACCTCGTCGGTCAATACGAGAAAGGTATCGGCGCAGCGCCTGACGCGGATGTGACGGGCGACTGGTACCGGCTCAATTATGCGTTCGTGATGGAGCCTGGCGAAGCCAAGCTCCCGATCCCCCCCATTAAGTGATTCAAGAGGTCAAACGATGAGCGAAATGTCTCAACTCTCCTCCGCGCAAGCTTCCGAAGGAAACCGGCGGATACCATTTCCCCGCTCTCTGCATGGCAAAGTCGCACTCGTAATGGGTGGTGCGGGGGCGATCGGAGCGGCCACTAGCAGCCTTCTGGCCGAACATGGTGCCAAGGTGATCGTCACGCATCTTTCCAGCGAGCGCGATACGGCCGCCGCTACGAAGCTCGTCGGCGAACTCGGGTCGGAACGGTGCGTCGCACTGCCCGCCGACGTCGCCGACACGGCGTCGCTGCTGCTGCTTCGACAGGCCATCGAAGCCAATCACAGCCACATCGACATCCTCGTCAACGCAGCTGGCTACACGATTCCCGTTCCCCACGCGGACCTCGACGCTCTGACTGATGAACTCATCGACGCGATGTTCAAGGTCAACTGGCGAGGCCAATACGCCGCGATCAGAACATTCGCCCCGCTGCTTCGCGCAAGCGGAGACGGCCTCGTCGTCTCTCTTTCTTCGATAGCGGCATTCACTGGAATTGGTTCCTCCATCGCATATTGCGCGGCCAAAGCCGGGATCGATGTCATGACCAAGGCTCTGGCCCGGGTCCTTGCACCTGACATCAGGGTGCTCGCTGTTTCCCCCGGGGTTGTCGATACGCAGTTCGTTCCTGGCCGTGGCAACGATTTCAATACCAAGGTCGCGGCATCGACGCCTTTGGGTCGGATCGGCGAAGCGGCCGATATCGCAGCGGCGATCGTCGCCTGCGCGACCATGCTGAATTACTCGACCGGCCACATCATCCAGGTCGACGGCGGCCGGGCACTGTAAGGGAGATTCCAGATGCGTACGCCACTTGCAAAAGTGTTTATCACTTGTGCCGTCACCGGGAACCTCACGTCACCCTCTCAAACGCCGCACCTCCCGATCACACCGGCACAAATAGCCGACTCCAGCCTGGCTGCCGCTGAGGCTGGAGCCTCGATAATCCACCTGCATGTCCGCAATCCGGAAACGGGCGCGCCCTCGATGGACATAGCGCTCTACAAGGAGGTCATGGACCGCATACGGGAGAAGAGACCTGAGCTGATCATCAACCTGACGACAGGCCCGGGCGGACGGTTCGTGCCGTCTGAAGCTGATCCGCGTGTCGCAGGTCCGGGCACAACGCTCTTGCGTCCCGAACTCAGGGTCGAACACATTGCCGTCCTGAAGCCTGACATCTGTACACTCGACTTGAACACCATGAACTCGGCGGGGCAGGTCGTCATCAACACGCCTGAAAACGTGCGTCGCATGGCAGCAGTGATCAATGAGGCAGGTGTCGTCCCGGAACTCGAACTCTTCGACTCCGGCGACATCGCGCTCATGCACGACTTGGTCAAGGACGGAACTCTCAAGGGGCCGCTGCTGACCTGCTTCATTCTGGGAGTGAAGTATGGCTTCCAACCCAGTGCTGAGACGGTGCTGTATGCCCGCAATTTATTGCCTGACACTGCTCGCTTCACCGCGATCGGTATCGGAAGGAGCGCCTTCCAGGCGGTCGCACTGTCCTACCTGATGGGGGGCCACATTCGGGTCGGTCTCGAGGATTCCATCTACTTGGACCGTGGTGTCTTGGCGCCGTCTAACGCCAGCATGGTCGAAAAGGCGCGCCGCATCGTCGAGGACCTTGGGGGACAAATAGCGTCTCCGACCGAGACGAGAGAAATGCTCGGCTTGCCGCGACTGCATGCCTAACCAGTCAAGCTCACTTACATTTGGAGTTGAAAATGAACGCCACTGAGACCCTTCAGAGAGATGCCATCCGTGCTCGTAGCCTTCGATTGGAAAAGAAGGCGGCAAGCTATGCCGAAATCGAACTTGGTGTCAGCGAGCATGCCCTGCGCGAACCAGCTGAAAACGAGGTCGTCGTCCAGATTCTCGCGGCAGCGGTGAACCCCTCCGATGCAAAGGCCGCGACTGGATTGATGCCCTATGCAGTCTTTCCACGCACGCCGGGTCGTGATTTTGCCGGAAGAGTCATCCGGGGCCCCGAGGCGCTGGTCGGACAGCTGGTATTCGGGTCGTCCGGTGACCTCGGCATTCGAGCGGATGGTACGCATTCCAGTCATTTGGTTGTTGAAGCTGATGCCGTCGTCCCCGTTCCGGAAGCCATCTCTGTCGAAGAGGCCGCCGGCGTTGGTGTGCCGTTTGTGACCGCCTGGGAGGGCTTTGCGAGAGCGGGTCTGCCGGAAGCGACGGACACTGTTCTCGTGCTCGGTGTAAACGGGAAGGTGGGCCAGGCTGCTGTACAGATCGCCACCTGGCGCGGCGCACGTGTCATCGGGGTCTCGCGTAAGGCCGAACCCTACATCGGCCATGCTAACGGCCCGGTTGATATGATCGACAGTTCCAGCGAGGACGTTCCACAGCGGGTTCGCGAACTCACCGAAGGACGCGGCGCGACCATCGTCTTCAACACCGTCGGAGATCCGGCGTACGAGATTGGTCAAGCATCCATGGCACCGGGCGGGCGGGCAATTTTCATTGCAGCGGTGAAACGACTTGTCACCTTTGACATCCTTGCTTTCTACAAGGGCCGTCACACCTATATCGGAGTAGACACGATTGCCCTGGGCTCGGTTGCCAGCGGCGCAATCCTCCGCCAGGTCATGGTCGGCCTTGCGTCCGGCGCTTTGCGACCTTTCCCGATCCTGCCGCACGCGGTGTATCCTTTGAGCCGCGCTTACGACGCTTATCAACTGGTCGCGGGGTCCACCCGTGACCGGGTGATCCTGGTGCCGGAGAACTAGGAGTGCACGTCGTACGCTATAGTGCAGCGCCGTCTTATCAGGCGGCGGGCCACGACGGCATGGAAATGATTCGTCTGCAGGGTCGGGAGGCGGGCCCTGCAGACAATCTCTGGCTGGGCGTATCAACGATAGAACCCGGCGGGGGCACGACGTTGGATGCGTCCGCATCGGAGAAGTTCTATGTCGTTCTGACTGGCGAAGTCATCGTATCGAACGGGTCGGAAGAGGTAGCACTCCACCGATGGGACTCGTGCCGCTTTGCTCCTGGTGAATCCAGGGCCCTTCGCAATGGCTCCTCGGAGGCGGCCATGATCCTTCTTGCTATGCCACTTTCGCCATCTCCCGCTGCGCCACCAAAAACGTAAGCAGAAAGGTAAACCGCATGCCGATGTATTCTTTGAATAATAGGCGGCCTGAGATTGCTGATCGAAGCCGATTTTGGATCGCGCCTACTGCGACCGTGGTCGGTGGCGTCGAACTCGGTCTCGACGTGAGTATCTGGTTTGGAGCAGTCATTCGGGGCGACAACGAACTGATCATCGTTGCCGACCGGACGAACGTGCAAGATGGAGCCGTGCTTCACACCGACCCCGGCTTTCCGCTGAAAATCGGCGCCGACGTCACGGTGGGCCACAATGCAATTCTCCACGGCTGCACGGTCGGCGATGGCACCCTTATTGGCATGGGATCGACCGTGCTGAACGGCGCCATTATTGGAAGCGAATGCGTGATAGGTGCCAATGCACTCATCACCGAGGGCACCAAGATTCCCGATCGAAGCCTTGTTTTGGGCAGTCCTGGAAAGGTGATCCGAAGCTTGAGAACTGACGAGATGGAGAGATTTCGGGGTGCAGCCGCGCGCTACACGGCAAAAATCGCCCTGTATCGGGCAACAATGCTTGAGGTTGATGCCTAGGAGTGTTGCCGGCGCCGCCATTCAGTGAGAGGCGGTCACGGCCTTCTAGGGCTACGGGAGAGCGCCGACATGAACTGCCGGGAAGACCAGCAGATCGATGTGCGGGCCAGTTTGCACCGCCCGAGATATCGTGTGTAACCACAGGGAGGAAGAAATGGTTTTTACTCGCGGAATTCCCGGCGCCCGGGGCGCCGATCATATTGGTTTCAACGTTCCGGACCTCGACGCGGCCACCGACTTTCTGGTCAACGTGATTGGATGCGAAGAAGTTCACCCAAATGGCCCGTTCTCATCCGAAGACGACTGGATGGCGTCCCACCTTGATATTCATCCGCGTTCCGTAACCAAGCGGATGAAGCTGTTTCGGCTAGGGCATGGGAGCAATTTCGAAGTATTCGAGTACACGGCGCCCGACCAGACCGATTATCGTCCCAAGAACAGCGACATGGCAGGCCACCACATAGCAATCTATGTCGATGATATCGATGCCGCCATTGATCATTTGAAAGCGCACAACGTCACAGTCTTCGAAAAGACCATAATTGAGTCCGGTCCGACGCTTGGTGAAAGCTGGTGCTACTTCAAGACGCCTTGGGGTCTATATATGGAAGTGGTCAGCTATCCTAACGGCAAGGCGTATGAGCGCACCCATGTGGGTCGAAAGCTCTGGGACCCGCGCACCCCCTCTGAGTGAGGCGAGGCAATAGTTGAAGATTGAAGAGCCATGTCACGAACTGCCATGGCTCCTTTGATTTGATACCCAGCCGGTGGCGGCTGAAAACGGTTGGGGTGTCGCGGGTCGCACTAGCCCGGCTGGCAGCACAATTTCAGTCAGGGTCTTTGCCAGTGCGGCAAAGTCCTGGGCGTGTGGATCGCTGCGTCGCCAGGCAAGCGCGATCGTGCGACTATTGTTCGGACCGGGAACTGGCAGATAGTCGACGGGATCGTTTTGGGTGGCCGCGAGCGCCGGGACGATCGTTGAGCCTTCGCCCGCGGCGACCATATACTTGAGTGTCTCGAGGCTGGTGGCATGACGCTTGCCACGCTTGAGCGTTGAGCACGCTGCGAGCGCTTGCCCTTGAAGACAATGCCCATCGTCGAGCAGCATCAGATCGTAAGGCTCCGGCGAATCCTTCGACTCGGTCTTGGGCACCGCGAGCATGAACGGTTCTTCGAACAAAGGTTTGCTTGATAAGAGCGGTTCATCGAAGGGAAATGACAAGAGAGCGCCATCGACTGCCCCAGAAAGCAGCTTACTGATCAAATCACGGGTAAAGCCTTCCTCCAGCCCGAGGCTGAGGTCAGGATACAGCTGACGCATTTGAGGGAGCACAAACGGAAAGATGTAGGGACCAAGCGTGGAAATTGCTGCGAGCCGCAAAGTACCGCCGAACGGTAGATTGGGTTGTCCGGTGAGTGCTATGAGCTTGCCCGCCTCTGCGAGCACACGTCTTGCCTGCTCGACAAATTGTTGCCCTTCTCGAGTGAGGAAGACGCGCCGAGTAGTGCGCTCGAAGACTGTGATCCTGATGCTGGACTCGAGCTTTTTGATCTGTGCGGAGAGGGAGGGCGGAGCGACCCGACACTGCTTCGCCGCGCCGATAAAGCTGCCGTTGTCGGCGACAGCAACGACGTATTCAAGGGCTCGCAATGAAAGATAATTCAGGTTTATCATGAGACCGTCGAGCCGTCGCCAATGTCCGAGCAATGACCGCGCTGCTTCTATGCAAGCGTTCCAAAAATTCAGCAAGCCCCCGCTATTGCCCAAGCGGCAGGTGTGGACCGCTTGGCCGTAATCCGCTCCATTTTGGCAGTAATCCTCTCCTGCAGGGCTAGCGAAGCCTGGTGCATTTTCCGTTGGTAATTATCGAGAATAGCGATTGCTGCAAACGAGTTCCGAACGCGGAAATGCTGTCTTGGACCATAACACCGCACGCCGCTGGCCCAATTGCACCTATAGCCAACCCATGAGTTCTCGCTGGAGCAATGTGGAGAGGAGGAGAATCTGGTCCCTCTGGTTCTCATCAAAGCGGGACGTTTCGGCCGTTTGCCCGCCGTTGGAGAGAAACGTGCGGGCGATTTCGGAGCAATGATCCATTGCCGAGGGGTCATCGAAAGCCGATGAGGTGGCTATGATAGCGATCCGTTCGACGCCTTTAACCGCTAGGTTCCTCGCGATCTCGAGCGTGTAGGGCTTGAGCCAGCCCTTCTGACTCGAAGGCGCCTGAAAGGAGGCAATCAGTTGATCATGGTTGGCTATCCGGATTTTCGTGTGGATCCGCGCTTTTACGCGACACGTCCACGTTGAGCAAAAGTCCGAACTGCTGCGTCCGACTTGTGAGATGCCAGCCGGAACAAGAGTCCCGGACGATGACGTCTACCAAGGCGGACGACCGCATGCCCACAGAACATTCTCGTTCCGTGGACATCGGAACCCAGAGCGCCGAGCGGCACGTCTGGGTGCGGGCGGCGGTAGCCAATCTTCGCCGCTTTGATTGTCCGATGGACGTCCTGCCATGAACCGAGTTCGACGGGCACCTTCCCATTCTTCCATAGACGGGAAACACACCCTTCCTCGAGAACCGGCAGGACGTCCTTCATTCCAGCCAGGCAGGCAATGCCACGCCTGGCGATCTCTGTTGCCGACGCGCAGGCGTCGGGGGCATCAAAGGCGAGGTTGCCGATGGTCGAGGAGTACCCCGCCCAGACCTCAAGCACTTCGATCCCGGCAAGACGGGCGCGACGCTGAAGCATCTGCACCAACACCGTCCTTGCCCAGTAGTTCAACAGCCTGTTGAGAGAACGACTCCTGCCGCTCGACCGCAACTTGCCAAGGCCTTTCTCCACAACGATGGTGCCGCAGCGATGTTTGCGTGCCATCGAGATGGCGCGGTCGCAGACCGCCGCCAGCGTCTCGCGCACAAGCTCCGCCGACGAGTCCTTGGGCATGTCGAGCTTCACCAGGGCGTGCTCCAGCAGACTCGTATCCTCGACCGACGACGGATCCTTTGTATTCGCCGCCACCGCCAGGCCGATCCAGTTGGGATTGAGGTCGATGCCGAGGCAGCGGCCCTTGATCGGCACGACCGGGCGCCGCCGCTGCGGGTGGTTCGGCAGATCGGCGGGATCGAAGGTCACGCTCACATGCGTGTCGTTGATGGAGAAGCTGACGTTGACCCGGTCTGCTTCGGCCTTGTTTCCGCAAATCTCGGCCAATTGCCGCAGGATGATGCCGCGGTTGCCCGTCATGCGAGCCAGATGGAGAACCGCCGTGCGCGTCACTGTCTTTCCCGACCGACCGCCGCTCTCCTTGCGGCCGATCTTGACGACGACCGTCGTCTCGTCGATCAGATGGATGTTCTGGTTCCCGCGCGCCTTCTGGCGATCTCCAAAGCTGACAAACGGATGCAGTCTTCTGCGTTGCCATTCGTCCCGCGTGATCAGACCCTTGCGCCGGCGCTCGAACTCCGCTCGACCGCCGAAGATCGCCGTCCCGGCCGGACTGAGTTTTCGTTTCCACATGCCGAGCTTCGTCGCGCAGTGGATCGCCCAGCTGTCGAGCAGCCCTTCCTGGGCAAACCGCGCCTTCACCAGGTTGCGCAGGTTCATTTCCTTCGGCCTGGAGCCGTCGGCATTGAGCGCGTTTGCATAGGCTGTCCTGATGGCAGCCGACTGCACGCGCCGCAGATCGTCGAGGAACGAATGATGCTCGTCTGAACAGTGGTAGGGAACGGAGATGGTTTGCAAGACAGGAACATCGTTGGAGGGATGTTCCTATTGACTGTCGAATCCTTGCGGCGGTCAAACGCCGGCGGAAATCGGACTACAACGTTGAGCTTCGACAGCGCTCATCAGTAACAAACAGAGGATTCGCGGTTCCACACGAAAATCCGAATAGCCCATGGTTCAGCCCAAGATGAACGCAATGTACGTTGATCGTGTGATGGCATTGTTCAAAGTAGGGATCGCCATCGCTGATGGTCTCGATTGGCCGCCCGGGAAAGCATAGAACGAGTGCTTGCGACGAAGCGTTGCGATGGAAGCCCGCCTTGATTACGGATTTCGCCAACGTGTCGATGTAAGCGTCTTCTGCGTAGTAGGGGGCAAGCACCCGGATCGTTGGTTGCCGTTGTAGTCGCGCCAGCGCCCTGAATGCGGCACTGCAAATCCGGCCCGTTGTCGCATTGGAATACTGGGGATAAAGGGGCGCAAGCAGAATGCGATCGCAGCCTTGCCGCATCAGATCGATCATTGCCTGATCGAACGAGAGCGTTCCATGCAATAGGACGGAGCCGACGACGATTTCGGCGCTCGAGTTTCTCAGCATGCTGCTGTTGATACTCTCCTGGAACAAGGAGGAGATGCAACGAAGGTCGGCTGGAGCCGTGGACTCAGCTTTCGGTGGAGAACCCGCCTGCGGTTTCTCATTGCCCTCGAATCCTAGGGCAGCAAGCAGAATTCCCACTTTCCGATCGGAAGAATATCTGACCGTAGGCGAGTCCTTGAAGTGGGTAAGGATCTCGTGATTGCTCGTCAGCCCGTATCGACGCGTTGCCATGACAACCTTCCAAAAAGCGTTGCCGGGGAGGGGATCCCCGACAACGCGTCGAGCGATGCCGGGAGGGGGGATGCCCGACAACGCGGCAAGCGATGCCGGGGAGAGGATCCCCGACATCGCGGCGGGCGGAGCCGGGGAGGGGACCCCGACAACGCGGCAAGCGATGTGAGTGGTGCCCTAGCGGGTTCCGAGTCTTTCGAGCGCCTCTGCTACACCTTGTCCGTATTCAGGATCCGCTTTTGAGCAGTTTTCGATATGTCGGTTCTTGACCTCGGTCCTAGCGTCGCCCATTGCGCGAGCTGTGTTGTCGAACAACATCTGCTTCTGTGCCGGCGACATCGAACGGAACAGATCACCAGGCTGCTGATAGTGGTCTTCGTCGACACGGTGGTCCCAATGGTCGGCGGCGCCGCTGATTTCGAGCGGTGGCTCGTTCAGGAAGGATTGATCGCGCCACTCGCCCTTGCTGTTGGGCCAGTAGGACGGCGTGCCCCCAAGATTCCCATCCGTCCGCATTGCGCCGTCCCGGTGGTAGCTGTGGTACGGGCATTTCGGCGCGTTGACTGGGATCTGGTGATGGTTCACACCCAACCGATAACGAGCGGCGTCGCCATAGGAGAAGAGACGGGCTTGTAGCATCTTGTCCGGAGAGAAACTGATGCCAGGGACTACGTTGGCTGGAGTGAATGCCGCTTGTTCGATCTCGGCGAAAACATTCTCGGGGTTCCGATTAAGTTCAAAAACACCGACTTCGTGCAGCGGAAACTGCTTCTTCGACCACACCTTCGTCAAATCGAAGGGATTGAACGGGTAATCTTTCGCATCTTCGTCGGTCATGACTTGGATGTACATTTTCCAGCGCGGGAATTCACCACCCTCGATGCTCTCGTAGAGGTCTCGATGGTGGGATTCACGGTCTCGGCCGATGACATCGGCTGCAGCTGCATCAGTTAAGTTTTCAATGCCTTGCTGTGTCCGAAAATGGAATTTGACCCATGTTCGTCGGTTCTCTGCGTTGATGAAGCTGAAAGTGTGGCTTCCGAAACCGTGCATGTGCCGATAGGATCGCGGAATTCCGCGCTCGCTCATTACGATTGTCACTTGATGGAGCGCTTCCGGAAGAAGCGACCAGAAGTCCCAATTGTTGTCCGCCGACCTCATGCCCGTGCGCGGATCGCGCTTGACGGCGTGATTGAGGTCCGGGAAGCGCAGAGGGTCGCGGAAGAAAAAGACCGGTGTATTGTTGCCGACGACATCCCAATTGCCTTCCTCCGTGTAGAAGCGGAGAGCAAAGCCGCGAATGTCGCGCTCGGCATCAGCGGCGCCCCGTTCGCCCGCGACTGTAGAGAACCGCGCGAGGACCGGGGTTTGTTTTCCGATCTCGGAAAACAATTTGGCCCTGGTGTAACGGGTCACATCGTGGGTAACGGTGAAAGTCCCATGTGCGCCGGCGCCCTTGGCATGCATACGCCGTTCCGGAATAACCTCTCGGTCAAAATGCGCGAGCTTTTCGATCAGCCAGATGTCTTGGAGCAATGCGGGGCCACGAGGCCCAACCGTCTGGATATTGACATTGTCGCTCACGGGAGCGCCGTTGGCATAGGTCAGCGGCGGTCGCTTTTCATCGGTCTTCATAGGGAGGCTCCGGTTGAGATTTTCCGAACCGTGGCATCAATCGGAGCAATTGAGAATGATAACAAACCTATTCGATTGTGAGGCAACTAAGCATAATCAGACCATCACCACCTTTGGCAGATATTCGTCCCTGAATGGCAGGTAAGTGACCCGCGAGCGAATTGCTTGAAGATCATGAAGTGTCAACTTTACGGACAGCGGCGATTGAACGTCCGCTACGGTACAAACGTGCCGCCATTCTCCAAGCAATGAGGTTGTCCCATGAAAAACGAGCAGAAGGTCGTTGCCGGCATCAAGATTCCTGATAGTGCGATGGCGAAAGCCGCAACGGAACTGGTCCGCGACACGGAAACAGACCTACTTTTCCATCACTCCAGCCGCGTATTTCTGTTTGGAGCCCTGACGGGAGAGCGCAAACAGCTGAAGTACGATGCGGAGCTCCTCTACATTGGCGCGATGTTCCATGACATGGGTATCATGGATCAATATGCTAGCGACCATGATCGCTTCGAGGTGGACGGCGCGAATGCTGCACGCGATTTCCTATCGGCCTATGACGTCTCCGAGCGCGGTGTCGACGACGTATGGGATTCGATTGCCCTCCATACCACTCCGGGGATCCCGCAGCACAAGCGTCCGACCGTTGCGCTTGTTACCGCCGGCGTCGAAATGGATGTGCTCGGGATCGCCTATGATGAGTTCACCGATGCTCAACGCCACGAAGTCTGCTCATGCCACCCCCGCGGTCTGAAGTTCAAGCACGGCATCGTATCGTCTTTCTGCCTGGGAACGATTCGCAAGCCGGAGACCACGTTTGGTAACGTTAAGGCGGACGTCCTCAGCTACATGGATCCGACCTACAAGCGCGAGAACTTCGTGGACATGATATTGAACTCGAAGTGGGAAAGCTGATCTTTACAGCGAGTTTGTCAGGAATTGATCTCGATACTGGGTTGGGAGGATGCGAAGCCTCTTGAAGAAAACCTCGCGCATGCGCTTCGGATTTCCGAATCCACATTCATGGGCGATCACCTTCAACGGCTTTCCGGTTCCTTCCAACATCGCCCGCGCGGCATCGACACGCGCCCTTTCGACGAACTGGGCTGGTGTCGATCCCGTCGCCGATACAAAGATCCTGGCGAAATTGCGCGCACTCATCGAGCTCGCGGCGGCTAGTTCTGCTACTGAAAGCTGGCGGTTAAGATTGGCCATTACGTAATCCGTGACACGTGCGATCGGTGAGCCCGAGTCCGCGGGCACTTCGATGTACGGGCTGAACTGTGACTGACCTCCCTGGCGTTGGGCAACGACGACCAAGCGTTTCGCCACCGCCAGGGACACCGCGGGCCCATGGTCTTCTCGGACCAAAGCCAACGCTAAATCGATCCCTGCTGTCACTCCTGCGGATGTGACAAGCGGACCGTCCCGCAGATAGATGCGGTCAAAGTCCACGTTGGCATTTGGAAAGCGCGCAGCCAGCTGTTTCGCGTTCTGCCAATGGGTTGTGACGTTGCGTCCGTCAAGGAACCCGGCTGCCCCAAGCAGGAACGCGCCAGTGCAGACGGACCCGTAGATGGCGCTTCGAGGCACCAAGCGTTGGATGCATTCCACAAGCTCCTGCGGCGCTTCGGACGTAGGCAGCAAGGGCCCCCCAGCGACAAGAAAGAGGTCGAAAGGGCCTTGAGCGTGCCGATACGAGAGGTTGGCTCCCAAAATAGTCCCGTTGGAAGCGTGAAACCCCCGATCGCCGGGCCCGATGGAGGCGATACTGTATCCGGCCTCCACTCCGACAATCGCATTCGCTTCGGCGAAGACATCAAGTGGGCCGGACACATCCAAGGCCTGCACACCTTCGAAGACAAGCATTCCAATAGTCTTCGTCAACTCGATCCCCCTTTTCAGGCGCACCCGGCGCCTCATATGAAACCCGACCCGGCATGCCAAAGTTTTTCGGTACGCTCCGCACGGAGTAGCAATCTTCCGTCGGTGTCCCAGTTCCAATCAAGAGGCAGTTCAACGGAATGACAACGTGAGGTCACGCGTCGCCAACCCTTCTGATGAGTCCAGTGAGTAACTCGTGTCGAGGTGGTTAGCACAATCAGATGCGACGACGTGTGGGAGATCGGCCAATCCACAGTGGAATTTGGGTAGCGACCAAAGGCGTCAGCATACTGAAGGGAATTGCTCGACAGGATTAGCGATGGAGAGCGTGGTGGGCTTGCACCGCTATTTGCAGCTGATCTTTCAGCATAGCGCGCGGAGGTATCTACCCGTGTCACCCAAGTTACAGGCGCGTACCAACTTCTGTCTATTGTCACGCCCGGGAGGACCTGAGCGGCGCAGTTCATCGCCGCGAAATCGAAGCCACGACACCTAAAAAATCTGGGTCGTGGCCGGGTCAACGAGGATCAGAAATGCGTATGTTTGCGAAGCTTTCTCTGGCGGTTTTTGTAGTGTTTGCCGCCGGTGGTGTAGTTCCTGCATCGGCTGGCGGGAGCTACTACAAAGGCGTATCGACTTCACCCGTCAATGACGGACATGGAAGCCAAAAATATGCCCCATCGGGCAAGACCGTAAACCACCCGCCGCCAAGAAACGGCTCCTACTACAAGGGGCTCTCGAACAAGAAATGAAATCATAGAACGGTAGCATCGTCCCCGGCGGTACCCGCCCGTCCGCCTGAGCACAATGCCTACCCTGGAGATGGGGGAGGGCGCCTTTGTCGCCCTTCTTTTCCTGGATTTTAACCGCGGCCACCCTGCTCCCTAAACAACGAAGCCACCCACTCGATGAAAACTCTAACCCTCGGAGCCAATTGCCTGTTGGGAGGGTAGAGGAGCGACACAGGGGTGCTCGTGGGAAGAAACTCTCCAAGTATTTCAACGAGTTCGCCTGACTCCATCGCGGCGAGTCCGTGATATCGCGGGATCTGTATCAAGCCAAGCCCGAGCTTGGCGGCCATAAGGTAGCTTTCCGCCGCATTTACCGAGACCGTTGCGGGCAGCAAAAATTCTTCCGTGCGGCCTTCAACTACGAATTCAAGTGGGACGATTTTGCCGCTTGCGCTCGAGCGGAAGCCGATCATGCGATGTCCATCAAGCATGTGAGGATTCAAAGGCGTTCCATGTTCCGCGATGTATGACGGGGCTGCAAGCGTCACCTCCTCCAGCATCGCCACCTTGCGTGCAACCATATCGCTATCCTGCAAGGAACCAACCCGCAGCACGCAGTCTATTCCTTCGCGTACGATATCGACAAAGCGATCACTGCGCGGCGACAATCAAGGTGAGATTCAGCGTCAATCAGGATGAGACTCGGCGGCGGGGGTGTGACGAAGGGAGGGCGTAGCCCGACCGGAGTTACACCCCCGCCGCGGCGCAATTTTTCGGCGTCTCATGATCGCGGTCGGCCCGCTACGGTGGTGGTTATCTGGAATGGAGAACCACCTTTGTGCCGGGTCGCCATGTAACCGATCATCAGATGAGATTATTCATGAAGTACCGACAAACGCATTCTGTTGAGGTCGCCGCCGCGAAGGCGTCGATCAGCCGGGCGACGGCGTTCCGTGTGGAGAAAGAGCAACGCCTTCCGTCGCAAAACAAGCCGCCCCGCGGTCGGCGTCGCCCCGATCCGCTTGCGCATATCTTTGATGCGGAGGTCGTTCCGCTCCTCAAAGCCGCTCCCGGCATTCGTGCGGTCGCCGTTTATGACGAGATGCTGCGGCGTCATCCGGAATTGCCCGAAGGCATTCGCCGCACACTTGAGCGACGCATCCGGTCATGGCGAGCCGCTTACGGTGAGGCACAGGAGGTGATCTTCCGCCAGACGCACGAGCCCGGCCGGTTGGGGCTGTCGGATTTTACCGACATGGGCAGCCTCAGCGTGACGATCGCCGGTCAGCCGCTCGACCATCTGCTTTATCACTTCCGGCTGGTTTGGTCGGGCTTCGAACACGCCCATGTCATCCTTGGCGGCGAAAGCTTTGTCGCCTTGGCCGAGGGCCTGCAGAATGCCCTGTGGTCGGTCGGCGGTTCGCCGCTCTATCACCGCAGCGACAGCCTGTCGGCCGCCTTCCGCAACCTTGATGCCGATGCCAAGGTCGATCTGACAAACCGCTATGAAGACTTGTGCGCTCATTACCGGATGACCCCGACGCGTAACAACAAGGGCGTCGCCCACGAGAACGGCTCAATCGAAAGTTCTCACGGCCATCTCAAGAATGCGGTCCGCGATGCACTCCTGATGCGCGGCACCAGAGACTTCGACGATCTCCGTTCCTACCGCGCCTTCGTCGACGAGATCGTCAGCCGCCGCAATGCCGCACATGGCAAGCGCATCGATACCGAGCGCCCGCATCTGCAGGCGCTTCCCGATCGCCGCACGTCCGACTTCGAAGAGGTGGTCGTCACCGTGTCGCGCACCGGCGGCTTCGCCTTGCGCAAGGTCTTCTACACCGTCCCCTCCCGTTTGATCGGCCACCGGCTGCGTGTGCGTTTGTTTGACGATCGCCTCGACGTCTTCATCGGCGGCACGCATCTGCTGACGCTGCCACGAGGTCGCGCCCATGCGAGTGGCAAGCACGATCAGGTCGTCAACTATCACCACGTCATCCACTCTCTGCGCAAAAAGCCGATGGCTCTTCTCAACCTCGTCTATCGCGACAAGCTCTTCCCCCGGCCGGAATACAGAAGGGCTTTCGACACTCTCATCGAGCAACTGCCTGACCGGCAGGCTTGCAAGATCACCGTCGAATTGCTGGCGCTGGCGCATGATCGCGGCTGCGAGCGGGAACTGGCCGAGGAGCTTGCCAGAACGCTCGACGCCCACAAACTCCCCGACCTGGTGGCCTTGAGAGCGATCTTCGGCCCGGACCCGGATCAGTTGCCGACCGTGCATGTGCAACTCGCATCGCTCAATAGCTATGAAGCCCTGATGGGGGCTGCCTATGCCGGAGAGGTCGCATGAAGAGCATTCACACAATCGACGAAGCCCGCCTCGGCATCATGCTGAATGAGCTCCGGTTGCCGACGATCAAAACACTGTGGTCGCAATTTGCCGAACAGGCCGATCGGGAGGGATGGCCAGCCGCCCGCTTCCTGTCGGCCATCGCCGAACATGAGTTGGCCGAGCGAGCGCATCGCAGGATCGAACGCCACCTCGCCGAGGCACATCTGCCGCCTGGAAAGACGCTCGAGAGCTTCGCCTTCGACGCCGTGCCGATGGTCTCCAAGGCCCAGGTCATGGCCATTGCCGCCGGCGATAGCTGGCTCGCCAAAGGTGCCAACATCCTCCTGTTCGGTCCGCCGGGTGGCGGAAAGAGCCATCTCGCCGCCGCCATCGGCCTCGCGCTGATCGAGAACGGTTGGCGAGTGCTGTTCACGCGCACGACCGACCTCGTCCAGAAGCTTCAGGTCGCACGGCGTGAACTCCAGCTCGAATCCGCCATCGCAAAGCTCGACAAGTTCGATCTGCTTGTCCTCGACGATCTGGCCTACGTCACCAAGGACCAGGCCGAGACCAGCGTGCTCTTCGAACTCATCTCCGCAAGATATGAGCGGCGTTCCATCATGATCACCGCCAATCAGCCCTTCGGAGAATGGAACCGCGTCTTTCCGGACCCAGCCATGACGCTTGCCGCGGTGGACCGACTTGTTCATCACGCAACGATCTTCGAAATGAACGTCGAAAGCTATCGGCGACGTTCCGCCATGGAAGCCAAACGCCAGCGCGGCAGACCTGCCGCCTTCGCGACAATTAAAAGTGCTTCCCAGATTGTCGCGGAGCGGCAATCAGAACACGACGAGACTCTTGCCAGCGACAATCAGCATGATACCTTCATCCCGACCGCGACATAAGAGTCTCATCCAGATTGTCGCCACCGTCTCATCCTGATCGCCGCGCTATAGCGATCACCCTCGCTCATGTAGACTTCGATTTCAGGATATAATTTGAGGAATTGGGGAAGGCTGGGCAGGACGAAGTGGCGCGCGAGGGTGCCATGAACGTCAACGCGCAGCAGCCCCTTCGGCTTTGCGCCGGCGAACGCTCCTTCTGCGTCTTCGATGTCAGCCAGGATGGCTAAACACCGCTGGTAATAAGCCTCTCCATCGAGCGTCGTGCTGACAACCCGCGTCGTGCGTTGGAGCAATTTCACGCCCAAACGGGCCTCGAGCTGTTTCACTGCATCGGTTACCGTTGAGCGCGGCAATCCCAGGTCCTCTGCCGCAAGAGTGAAGCTCTGTCGCTCTACGATACGAGCGAACACGCGCATAGCATCAAAACGGTCCATAAATTATTGTCCGCCGTTGTCGGATAGTGGCGGCAGACTATGGCCCATTATTCGTTCAGCAGCCAGGCGTAAAACTTGGCCATCATGAACGAGGTACCCTTCACCATAGTTCGGGCCAGGATCGCCATTCCTCTCCCAAAGTGGGCTCAGAATGGCTAGAGATATTGTGGTTCGGGGATGACGGCTAATCATACGATCCGGGCTCAAATCGTTGGTGCACGAGGTGCAACGTGTTGGATTTGAAAGAAGTCTATTATTTCGTTCAAGTGGTGAACCGAGGGGGATTTGCAGCAGCAAGCCGAAGTCTTCAAATTCCAAAATCGACCCTCAGCTACAGGATTCAGCAGCTCGAGTCCTCGTTGGGAGTTCGCCTGGTCAATCGAACGTCTCGCCGTTTCAGTATGACTGATGTAGGACGCGAGTTTTACCAGCATGCCCGCATACTTCTAAAGGATGCGGAGGATATTGAGGATATCGTTCGACAGCGGTTGGCGGAACCCAGCGGGATCGTACGGATGACGACGCCGCTGGATGTTTCTCAGTTTGCTTTGCGCGAGATCCTTCCCGCGTTCATGCTTCAACATCCCAAGGTCGAGATTCATCAACAATCGACTGACGTGCTAATCGACATCGTCGAAGAGGGCTTCGACCTCGCGCTTCGAGGGCATTCGTCACCCTTACCCGACTCGTCACTGGTTCAGCGCACGATCGCACGAGTACCTTGGTTCCTCTACGCTGGAACTCGCTACCTTGATAGCATCGGGTTTCCCGAAACACCGGAGGATTTGATCGGCTGCAACTCTATTGGTGTGCCGCGCGACAATGCTTGGCAATTGCAGCATTCTGACGGTCGACGGATCGATGTAGGTATTCAGCCGCGGTTTGTTAGCAATGACATGGTCGCCTTGAAACAGGCAGCGTGCGCGGGCTTGGGAATTGTGTCCTTACCGCACTACGTAGGTGGCTTGGAAGTTCAGTCAGGAGAGCTGAAACAGGTTCTTCCAGGATGGATCACGCGAGACTCGAGCGTCACTGCTCTGATGCCATTCCGTCATGGCCTCTTGCCTGCGGTCCGTGCATTGGTTGATTTCCTCGCGGTGGAATTTCCCAAGGCTGCAGCTGTCCAACATCGTGAAAATGTACCGACAATTTAATCGAGCTGCTCTGGAATGTGATCGCTCTTGGGGCTTGAGCTCCTCCTTGATCTGGGCACCTTGACTGGTCGTCCCCCATTCGGTGTCTCCTTTTGACCCGCATGGGTCCGCTCCATTCAGGAAGGATGACAGCACGATTTGTCGTCCAATTTTTTTGGACGAAGCGTTCCAAGCTGCCCGGCTTGGCGGGCGCTGAGCGCGTCTCTAGCCTCACCAGATCTCAACGGACGTCGCAGGCCCGGCCGTGTTGTAAATCCGTTGAGTTCCAGAGAGGAGAAGCAAATGTTTCAGGGTTCACCAGTTCGCGGCTACCACCACATTACCATGTGTGTTGGCTCGGCTCAGGAGGATTATGATTTCCATGTTAAGGTGCTTGGTCTCCGAATGATCAAGAAAACCGTTCTGTTTGATGGTCGCGAACCGTTTTACCATCTCTACTACGGCAACGCTTCCGGACAGGAAGGCTCGCTTGTCACCACTTTCCCGATGGACTGGAAGACTTCCGGCGGCGTTGGGTCGGGCCAGGTCTGCATTCTCAGTCTGAGTGTTCCGGAGGGAAGCTTTTCGTTCTGGGAGCAGCGTCTTCAGAATTTCGGCTACAATACCCGTGTCGAAAATCGCCTCGGCGCTAGGCGGCTTTGCTTCAATCACCCGTGCGGCATCGCATACGAAATCATCGAGATGGCGGGTGATACACGAAGCGGCTGGGCCCAGGGCGGCGTTCCCGTCGAAGCGGCCATTCAGGGGATGCGGTCTGTTACCATATCGACCAGAGATCTTTCTCCATTTTCCGACTTCCTTAGCGAGGGACTTGGTTTCGTCAACCAGGGAAAAGATGGGAGGAATGCGCAGTTTGCGATGGGCGGTGGTGTCGGATCTCCTCTTCTGGAGGTCCTTCACGAGGAGGATCGGCCGCAGGGAAGTTGGACTTGGTCCCGTGGAACGGTTCATCACATTGCGTTCGATTTGCCGACAGCGCCAGTGCAGCTGGACCTCAAGTTGCACTTGGAAGGTTTGGGGTACACGGATGTTTCGGAAGTCAAAGACCGGAACTACTTCAACTCAGTCTACGTCCGCACGCCGTCAGGCGCGCTTTTTGAGGCTGCAGTCACTCAAGAGCAAGGCTGGCTGAAAGACGAACCCGCCGCGACACTTGGGCAAGAACTGAAGTTCCCACCCCAGCTTATCGATCGACGAGATGAAATGATCGGCAAGCTCGAGCCGATTGTCCATTAATCAAAATAGAAGCCGCCGGTTGGCTACTTCGACGGGATAGCCAGTCGGCGCGATGAACACGGCGCAGGCTTTCGCCTTCGGCCCCTTCGGCAAAGGCATTATCTTCCTTCGTGACATCGAACTAATTCGTCCCGCCAAGCGTAGCCCGGCCCCAGCATTTCCGCGCTGCTCCCGCAGAAGGGCCTGATGAAGCTGGCCCAGATCAGCGGCAACTAGGTGAAATAGGCGGAGAAATGCCCTCGCTGGCACACGGCACCTAGATGGCCCCCACCAACATTATCTTATGATTGCGATCCGGAGATCCCATAGATGAACGACAACCTTACAATTGCGAGCATTCTCGCGAATTTCCGATCTGGCACGATGTCGCCGGTGGAAGTTCTAGAGAACTCGGTGGCCCGCATCGACAGTCTCAATTCTCGCATCAATGCATTGACCGCGCTCTGTATCGAACGTGCCAGGCAGGAAGCGAAAGCATCGGAAAAGCGCTACAGGCGAGGCGACGCGTTGCCATTGGATGGCATTCCGTTCGTAGCCAAGGACCTCTTGGACACCGCTAACGTTGAAACAACATATGGGTCCGTGCTTTACCGCGGCCATGTACCGCGTGAGGATGCGGAGGCCGTCGGACGGTTGCGAAATGCGGGTGCAATTCTAGTTGGAAAGTCGGCCACGCATGAATTTGGATGGGGCCTTACAACGACGAGCGCTCTTCACGGACCCACGCGCAACCCCTGGGATCTAACGCGTGTCCCTGGTGGATCCAGCGGGGGGTCGGCTGCGGCTCTGGCGGTTGATCTCGTTCCTTTGGCGTTGGGCTCGGATACAGGTGGTTCCATTCGGATCCCGTCAGCCTTCTGCGGCACAGCTGGAATTAAACCGACCCGGAACCGTGTGCCAATGGAAGGGGCATTCGCGTTGGCCTCGTCTCTGGATCATGTCGGTCCCATGGCGCGAACCGCTGAAGATCTGTCCTTGGCCATGGCGGTGCTCGATGGCACCTACGGTTCTGGAGTTCGAGAGCAAGAAGTAAATCCCAAGATTCTGAATGGTCTGCGAATTCTTGTGATTGACGACCTTCATCCCGTTGCGTTGACCGAAGACATCTCGCGGGTGTTTGCGGAAGCATGCGGCGCGCTCTCACAGCATGGCGCGAGGATTATAGACAAGCGCTGGTCGGACACCGAGCGGCCGGATCCCTATGGCATTCTGGCGCCGACCCTCAACGCAGAAGCGAGGTTAAGGCATGAAGTCGTTCTCGGCCATTATCCGCAGCGGGCTGCGGAGTACAGCCCGGATGTTTGCAAGCGAATAGAACTGGCTGCCCAGTATGGTCTGCGAGAGTACATCGAAGCGGCGCAGCGAAGGGCGGCTTTCACAGCCCAGTTTGTTTCCGTGTTCGCGGAGGGCGACGTGCTCTTGTCGCCAGTGTCCGCCGTTAGCGCGGTCAAGATTGGCACTGATACAGTAATCCATGATGGCAAAAGCGTTGAATTGAGATCGGCGATCATGGGATACATCGCGCCTCAGAGCCTGAGCGGACTACCCGCAGCGGTCATTCGGGCGGGTTTTGATCGGCATGAAATGCCAGTCGGTATCCAATTGACGATGGCAGCGGGCAGTGACCATCGCCTTATTGAAATCGCAGCGGCTCTTGAGACGGTTCTAGGTGCGACAGCAGTAGGTGGGCCCAACCATTCAATAAAAGTGAGCTAGCGATCTAGCAGCGTGGCAGTCCCTGCTTCGGCACTTCGTAGTCAGCGATGTCGTGCCCGCGTTGGCTGTGACGCTCACCAAAAAAAACAAAGAAATTAGTATGATCGAGGATAAGATCACCAGGATGGTAATGCGCATTTGCTGAGCCCGGAATTGCGTTAACGAAAGCGAAACACTGCTTTGACGCGATGTAGCTGCCGTGCTTCGGCCGTCCTTCGAAAAAAGAGCGCCGGGGAACGTACTGTCGTACGGACCCCGGCGAGTTAAGTGACGGATGCTCAGAGCGTCACTTCGGGAGGAACCCTTCGGAAGCCGTCGGTCAGCCAAGTCAGGTAGAATAGCCCGAGTACAAACCAGGCGGCGCCCATGGCGACTGCGGTTTTGTCCAGGCTCGCGAGCAGCCAGACCATGGTGATCGCGCCCAGAAGAGGCAGCAACACGCCTCGGATAGGCCCGATCGTGGTTTTATCGCCGCTGAGCTGAAACTGGCGGATCACGCTAAGATTGACTGCTGTGAACGCGAGGAACGCACCGAAGTTAATGAAGGAGGTTGAGGTCGCGATATCGAGCTTCACAGCGAGAAGGCTGACCGCACCCGAGATCAAGACATTGATCGTCGGTGTCTTGAACTTCGGATGCAGATAGCTGAACACCTTCGTCGGTAGAACGCCATCCCGACCCATTGCGTACATAAGCCGTGCGACGCTGGCCTGCGCGGCGATGCCCGATGCTGTCTGGGAAATGACCAAGCCCGTCAGGAATATACCCACAAATACGTCGCCACCGATCTTCTTGGCGATTTCGAAAGCGGCAGATTCCGGTTGGTCGAAAAGCAGCCCGGGATGTGCGAGCTGAGTGGCATAGGCGGACACGACGAAAATCGACCCACCGATCAATGCGGTAAGTAGGATGGCACGCGGTACATTACGGGTCGGGTCTATCGTTTCCTCAGTCAAAGTGGCGACGGCATCAAAGCCAAGGAACGAGTAGGCTGCGATCGCAGCGCCAGCCATGGTCGCGGAGAGTGGAACGCCGCTCTTGAAGAACGGTTCGACCGAAAGCAGTCCTGCTGGACCCGATGCTCCGATAACATAATGGCAGCAGAGAAGAATAAAAAGCCCACCAATTGCGAGCTGCGCTACCATCAGGATAATGTTCAGACGGTTCGCCATTTCGATGCCCAGGATGTTCAAAGCCGTGATCAGGGCTACAAACCCCACGACCCAAACCCAACTGGGAACATCCGGAAAGACTGCGCCGAGAGTTACCGTGCCCGTCAACGCGATAACCATGGGCAGAAAGAAGTAGTCTAGAAGCAAAGCCCAGCCGACCATGAATCCAGCATAGCTTCCAAAGCTTCGGCGTGTGTAGGTGTATGCCGATCCGGCCACAGGAAGCCGCTTAGCAAAATATCCGTAGCTCAGGGCCGTAAAACAGATCGCACCAAGGGCGATGAGATAAGAAAGGGCGATTGTATCCTGACTGACTGTCGCCAACACACCATAAGTTGGATAGACGACGATCGGGCCCATGTATGAAAGCCCGAATAGCAGCAGTGACGTTAGCCCCAAAGTCCGTTTCAAGCGAATAGGCTGCGCCTCTGCCCGCCCAGAGGTGGACGTATCATCCATGGAATATCTCCTGAGATTTAAGGTGTGAATGCAGTGCTTGGCATCGGCCAAGCTATTCAGTTCCGGATAGTCCGGCTCATCTGGTCCTCGGACACGTCCGAGAGATCAAGGCTAATCCTCGCATCCTTGAGGTAGCTATAATTTCGCCGTGCATCCTCGATGCCAGCAAGATCCACCGAAGCGGACAGTAACGTGGGGGCGAGGCCGGTTTCACAGATGACGTCGCCGAACGGGTTAATGACGGCTGATTCACCAACAAAGTTTAGTTGAGAGTTCGCCCTACCGGTGCGATTGACGTAAGCCGCAAAAACCTGGTTCTCCATGGCGCGCGCCACGACCGCGCGTCGGTGAACAGGGCCGTAGGGGTCCATGTTGGCGGCGGTTACCAGAAGCAGATCGGCCCCGAGACTTGCGACCGAACGACCAGTTTCGGGGAATTCAATGTCGTAGCAGATAAGGATTCCCACCTTCATGCCATTGTATTCGCAAATGTCGAACCTGTTGCCTGGCTCAAACATATCGACCTCTGCGGGCCACATGTGAGTCTTCCGATAGGTGAGCTTGGTTTCGCCGCTGGAGTCGATCAGAACGGTGGTGTTGAAGAAGCGTCCGCCGTCGTTTTCTGCGAGCCCCATCGCTACTCCGACAGACTTCGCGCGTGCAGCGTCGCGCACTCGAGACATCGCACTTCCGTCCAATGCCTCGGCCACGTCCTTAACGGTCTTGGGCGTAGGGAAGCCGGTCAACGCCGCCTCGGGGAACAGCAGCAGTTCGGTGTCCGGTTTGGAATCCGCGATCGCCTTCAGGATTCGATCAAGGTTGACATCGACGGATCCGTCCTGGACCGGAATTTGTGCAAGTTCAAGCTGCATAGAGTCCTCCTCTGATGAGCGGAAGGGCAGCCTTTGCCAATGGGAGCGAACCGCACAAACAAGCATTCTCGCACGCGGTGAGCGGGACACATCCACAAGCCACAGAGAATAACTGCTATCGTTCAGGCATTCCGATCTACGACCGCTTGATCCTGTCGCGCGCGGGCTGCCTTCAAAGTCTGATCGGTGCTCCACTCCCCTGGCGCATGACCTCGACGCTATCAACGTTGAATATTCGCGGACGCTACTATGGGAATGCCAGACAGCACTAGGCACCAAAATAAGGATTCAGGGTCTCAATAATACGGACGATGAACCGAGCACCTGCGGCCGCCAATGCTGATCACTCCGGGTCTGGCAGCGCATAGACGTCGATTGTGTCCTCAAGACCTCGTAAGTCGAAGGAACCAATGCACTCCAATTCCGCTTGATTACCAGCGAGAGCCACGAAATCGCGGGAGACCAGCACCGAACGCCCGACACGCTTTGTCAGGTTTTCCAGACGCGCCGCAATGTTGACAGCCGGACCGATGGCGGTGAAATCAAGGCGTTTGCGGGAACCTATGTTTCCATACATGACGTCGCCGACGTGAATCCCGGTGCCATATCTTAGCGTCGGACGGCCCTTGGACATGTTCTCCTCGTTGAAGCGGGCCATTTCCCGCCGCCCTTCCTTTATCGTCTCAAGCAGTGCGTCCGAGGCACGGGCGTTCTCGAGAGGAAAGATGGCGAGCAGGCCATCGCCCATGAATTTCAGGATCTCCCCGTCGTTGCGCTCGACCGGGCCACCGATGGCATCGAAAAAGCCGTTCAGCACCTCGATGACGTCGTCGCGGGGCAGACTGTCGGAAATCGCGGTAAACTCCCGCAAATCACAAATCATGATCGCCGCGCGCACCGTGCTTCCGCTTCCCCTGGTGGTAGCTCCAGCCAAGATTTGCTCGCTGGCATGGGTGCCGACGTAGGTCTCGAGCAACGTGCGAGCCAGCACGTTTTTCAAACGGATCTCACTGACCAACGTCAGGATAGGGACGAGTTCGCTTAGTGTTTTGATGTGACGATCTTCGAAGCCACTTCGACTGGCTGTTGCGAAGGTTACGATGTGCCGAGTCCCAAGCGTGAAGGACAAAGGCCATGCGATATAATCCGTAAGTCCATCCCTCCTGAGTTCGCTGAAAAACACATCAGAGGTGTTCGAAGCATCTAAGTTCGCGAGCACCTTGCGGATTTCGCTCGCCCCCTCGTAAAGCGTGTTCAAAGGACTCAGTTGAAACTGCCGCGTAGCTTCTACACCATGTGCGATACTGTTGAACCTGGCGTGTACCATCCCCTTCCGCCACAGGATCCTTGCGCCCAGCCACTGAGGATGGAGTGTCCGGAAATGCATCGTTGAGCGAGCCACAGGCACGCCTGCCGCGTTTAACCGCTGGCATAGTTGCACAAGAATATCATCAAGGAACCGCTCATTCTGTGTTTCGTGCAATAGCCAATGCACCACTGAGTGCTGATTGCTGGGCGATCCAGCCTCGTTGTAAAACCGTGTTTCTTCCATTGCTTGAAAACCACTAGCCAGCCGGTCTCAATGTACTGCCATAATTAGCACGCGCTATCTGACGCACATTGCTTGTTGTCACCTCCCGTGAGGTTTTTACCCGACTTCGAAGTGACGGACAAAGGTCTTGGAAGCTCCGATTGTCCGGGTTTTCCGGTTTCAGAATACAAGGCTCGGCGCTGTCTGGATTTCAAGCCCTTCCCTAGGTTTTGTCCTGCTTCCGCTCAGAAGTGTTCAGTACGTAAAGGAAAGACCATGCCGACGACGGCGGAGCACTTCATTGCGAACTACAGCAGGATTGAGGGCGCTAGTAGACTTATGCGGGCGTGATGGAGATCCTGCACGAGCACACGGCGTTCGGCATCAACGTCGGATTCTCAAAGTGGGCCCTGTGCAACACGGAATGTGCCCGAGCATTGTGAAACGCGCTCGGGCACATCGAACGATCCAGCGTCTAAAGGCGCTAGTGTGCGGGCTTGATAAACGTCCCGTTTCTCAGTTCGCGTATCGCCGTTCTTATCTCCTCCTGGGAGTTCATGACGATCGGTCCATGCCAGGCCACTGGTTCCTCGATCGGTTTTCCAGAGACCAGAAGAAACCGTATGCCCTGGTCACCCGCCTGGACCGTTACCTCATCGCCACTGTCGAAAACGACCAGCGTGCGGTTGCCGGACATGTCGCGGATGTTAAGTTCTTCTCCATCGACTTCCTTCTCGACCCGGACCCCAAAAGGTTTGGACGCGTCGCGGAAAGTGCCGGAGCCTGCAAAAATGTAAGCGAAAGCGTTCCGGTAGGTGTCTACAGGCAAACGCTTCTTTCTCCCGGGGGGAACGGAGACGTCAAGATACACCGGTTCGGCGGCGATCCCGTCTACCGGACCGGCCTTGCCCCAGAAGTTACCGCAGATCACACGCACCACAGTGCCGTCGTCATCGACTACGATCGGGATATCGCCCGATTTTACATCCTGGTAACGCGGGGCGGTCATCTTCAGGGACGAGGGGAGATTCGCCCACAGCTGAAACCCGTGCATGCGTCCAGCAAAGTCGCCCTTCGGCATTTCCTGGTGCATGATACCACTTCCAGCGGTCATCCATTGGATGTCACCAGCTCCGAGTAGTCCGCGATTTCCCAAGCTGTCGCCGTGCTCGACGGTTCCGGCGAGCACGTAGGTGATTGTTTCGATGCCACGGTGCGGATGCCAAGGAAACCCTTGGAGGTATTCCGAAGGATTGTCATTGCGGAAGTCGTCCATCATCAAGAACGGATCCGTCATCGACGGATCGTCAAAGCCGAAGACGCGATGGAGCTTCACTCCGGCGCCTTCCACCGTTGGGACAGCCCTACTTTCGTGCTTAATGGGTCGTATCGACATTTGTGCACCTACCTTTCTCGCAAGACATAAAGGGACACCCTGCGCGCGTTAAGATCCGCACTTAAGGAAACACCGTCCGCTTTTCTGCGATGGAAGATTGGAGCCCCGGTGAGGCGATGTGACAGGGAGAGCACCGAGCAGCCGGAAAACGGGAAGCGTGTCCTGACCGCGGGAGAAATACCCTAGGCGTTGGGGACGGGCTTCGGATTGCCCGTTTCGTCGAGCGCCACCATAACGAAGGTGGCCGCTGTGACCTTTTCCTGCTCATTATAGCGTGAGCGATGCGCCCAGGCTTCGATGTGAAGCGTGATGGACGTCCGCCCGATGGATTCGATTTCGGTGTAGATCGACAATGTATCGCCGATTTTCACAGGCGACACGAATGCCATTTCCTTGACGGCCACCGTGACGACGCGGCCGCGTGCTTGTTCAGCTGCTCGGATACCGCTCGCGAGGTCCATCTGTGCCATCACCCAACCGCCGAAGATGTCGCCAGCGGGATTGGCATCCCCAGGCATGGCGAGCGTGCGCAAGGTCAATTCACCCCTGGGGCTCGGACTACCAGTCATACGGGTTCCCATTCTGGTTTTTCAGGGCCGGGAGTGGCCATTGCCCTCAGCGCCAACCCAAGCCGGGGGCGACATGTTTTAGGATGGATTCGATGACGTGCGCGTTGTAGTCCACCCCGAGTTGGTTGGGGACTGTCAGTAGTATGGTATCGGCCTCCCGAAGCGCCTCATCGGCCTCCAGCTGCTTTATGAGGAGGTCAGGCGCTGCGGTATAGCTTCGCCCGAAAATCGCTCGGGTCTGCTCATCGATGAAGCCGATCGAGTCTTCGGAGTCCGACTGCCTTCCGAAGTAGGAGCGGTCGCGCTCCGTTATAAGAGGAAAGATGCTTCTGCTAACAGAGACACGAGCCTCACGTTCATGCCCCGCTGCTTTCCATGCCTCGCGAAATACTCGGATTTGCTCAGCCTGCTGCACGTGAAATGGGCGCCCGTTTTCATCCGTCTTGAGAGTCGAACTCTGAAGGTGCATTCCAAGCTTGGCAGCCCAAACGGCGGTCGCATTCGAACTAGAACCCCACCAGATGCGCTCCTTGAGGGTTTCGGAATGCGGTTCTATTCGAAGCAGTCCAGGAGGATTCGGGAACATGGGATACGGGTTCGGCGTCGCGAAGCCGTTGCCCTGCAACGCGCTCAGGAAGACCTCCGCGTGTCGGCGCGCCATTGCTTCTTCCGAGCCGTCTTTCTCCGGCGTGAAACCGAAGTATCGCCAACCGTCGACCACTTGTTCGGGGGAGCCGCGGCTGATCCCGAGTTGAAGCCGGCCACCGCTAATCAGATCGGCAGCACCGGAATCTTCTGCCATGTACAGCGGATTTTCGTACCGCATGTCGATAACTGCAGTACCGATTTCGATGCGTTTTGTTCTGGCACCGACAGCCGCAAGGAGTGGAAACGGTGAACCGAGTTGCCGTGCAAAATGGTGGACGCGGAAGTATGCTCCGTCAGCACCCAACTCCTCAGCCGCTATGGCGAGATCGATTGACTGCAGCAGCGCGTCGCTTGCGGTGCGGGTTGCAGACCCAGCCGAAGGCGTCCAGTGCCCGAAGGAAAGAAAGCCGATCTTTTTCATATGCATGGCTCCTGGATGCCGCAGCCATTTCCGCGGAGTGGCAAGCAAAAGTGCGGCCAGCCATCGCTGCCCGCACTTGTCTGTGTGTTAATTGAAGAACGCCTCGGCACCCGTGGTGAGGCGCTGCGCCACAGACGCAACGCGCCGACCCTGGAAGCGTGCGACTTCGAGTTCTTTGGCGTTCGGTGAAACGGTATCGTGGATGGACACGTGCGTGGCTCCATACGGTGTACCTGCCTCGAACAGCGCCTTGTCGGCGTAGCCCAGGGGGACAATGATCAAGCCGAGGTGAGCCATGGGATTGTACAGCGACAGAAGTGTCGATTCATTGCCGCCGTGGGTCGAAGACGTCGACCCGAACACGGAGCCCACTTTGCCGTTCAGCTTTCCGGCAAACCACAGGCCACCCAAGCCATCAATGTAAGCTTTGAGTTCAGACGTGACTGAGCCGAACCGCGTCGGTGTGCCGAAGATGATCGCGTCTGCCCATTCTGCATCTTCTTCGGTGGGCATCGGGTAACGCTCGTTCATTTCGGTCGCCTTCTCTGTCCAGCCCGGCGCCTTGGCCATGACTTCGGCGGACACGATTTCCCGGGCGCGTCGCAGTCTCACTTCGCCACCTGCATTTTCGGCGCCTTCGGCAATTGCCTTGGCCAATGCTTCGGTGGAACCATTTCGGGAATAGAAGACGATCAGAATTTTGGGTGCGGTCATAAATGCCTCCTGAAATCGGAACTATGTGTCACCGCACTTAGTCTCAGCCCTCTTCTTCACACTAGGCGGCAGAGCCCGAACTCAGGTTCCTGTTTTGAAGGACAATCGCCACCGAGATCGATGGCAGGAGTGGGATCTTGACCGGTGGAGCCCCGATCATCCCGGCCATCCCGAGATCAGTTCAGGCGCGACCGTTATCGCCAGCTAGCGCTGCTCGGACCGGAAGATTGTCGAGCGCATTTTATCCGAAGTGCTCGACACTGCAGGCGATCAAAATTCGCCCGCAGTGTGGATCTAACTCATTCGCCGGACTGGGAATTTTCTGCGCTGCGACCCGAGTTGTTCGCCATGCTCGCGACCAGATCGCTGAACCGAACACCTTGGATGGCAACGTGCTCCTGCAAAAGGATTCGCGCCTTATCAGCGTCGCCTGCAAGGATCGAATCCACGATAGCGCGATGCTCGGAAAAGGATGTGGGGATGCGATTTCGAACACGCAGTTGCAGTCGTCGGTAGGGGCGAAGCCGACGACGCAAGGCGGTGCACTGCTCAAGCAGGTAGCCGCTTTGGCTTGCAGTGTAGATCGCCTTATGGAACTGTTCGTTGTCGTAATAGTAAGCGTCGCTGTCGCCTGCATTCGCCGAACGCTCGCACTTGTCGTGCGCGGCAAGAATTGCCGCCCGCGCTGGGTCGGTTAGTCGGCGCGCTGCTAGTGAACCGGCAAGGCCCTCTAACTCGGCCATGACTTCGAACATCTCGTATATCCGGGATGGTCCCGGATCTACAACAATGGCCCCACGGCGCGGGCGGATCTCGACGAGTCCGATCGCATTGAGCTGCATCAGTGCTTCACGCACCGGCGTTCTTGAAACTCCGAAGCGTTTCGCCAAGGCCATTTCATCGAGCCGCTCTGCTGGAGCGAACTCATTTGAGAGGATTGCGTCCTCGATTTCGTCGCGCAGCCTCTGAACTACATTTTTCGCCATTTCCCACCCTTAAAATGCAAGCTTCTATTTTTTGCATACAAGATTATTGACTTCGTCCACAAGAACGCTGATACACAATGCATACCGTATTTCGAAATCTGTGAGAATAGCTCCGCCTGCTTTAGGGCGCGGATCACTGCGACTGCGGACCGGCAACTGATTGGGAGAAGTGGTGTGTCCGGAACTTCGTTCTTCAGCGACATGGTGCAGAGCATCACCGACCGCGGTCGCCGATTGCTTGCGAGCTCGCGCTCGGAAGAGGCAGCCGTGCGACCGGGTATGGAAGCGCTCTGCGAAATGCTGCTGTCTAGTCGCGGAGAGGCGTCTGGAATGGCGATCGCGGCGGAGATATTGCAGCGTTGGTCCGAAATGGATGAAAAGGGCGAGCTCTCGTTCCTTTCGATGCTCTACCGGGCCTTCGGGCCCGAAGAAATCAAACTCGACAAGGCGATTGACGATTATCGCTCCGGGAAGAGCGCCGCGGCGATCACCAATTTGCACAAGGCATCCGAGCCCCGTCGTCAGGAATTGTTGCGTCGGTTGAACCTGGCGCCCAACGGAACGGGTGCGTTGGTGAAGATGCGAGAAAGGCTCCTGGCTTCGCGAGACAGCTCAGAGGAATTGAAAGCCGTTGATGCCGATTTTGCCCACCTCTTCAGTTCCTGGTTCAATCGCGGCTTTCTCACATTGCGTCCGATTGATTGGTCGACCGCAGCTCACATCCTTGAAAAGATTATCAGGTACGAGGCCGTCCATGAGATAGGCAGTTGGGACGAATTGCGACGGCGCCTCGCCCCTCAGGATCGCCGTTGTTTTGCATTCTTCCATCCCAGCCTGACGGATGAGCCGCTCGTTTTCGTGGAAGTGGCACTCACTCGCTCCATACCGAATGAAATCGATGAAGTGCTGGACGAGCACCGGGTGTCCATCAACGCCGAGGATGCGACGACGGCAGTTTTCTACTCGATCTCTAATTGCCAAGATGGATTGCGGGGGATTTCGTTCGGCAACTTCCTGATCAAACAAGTCGTCGAGGATCTGCGTCGAGACTTTCCTGGCCTCAGGAACTTCGTCACGCTGTCTCCCGTCCCGGGCTTTGCTGCCTGGCTCCACAAAGCCCGCGCATCGGGTTCCGCTCTCAGTCAGTCCGAACGCGAGGCTCTTGTCACACTCGATGACCCGCTTTGGTTCACAGACGAGGCAAAGGCCGCAAAACTTCAAGCGACATTGATGCCAGTCGCAGCCCGTTTTTTCCTGGCCGAGCGAACTTCCGCGGGACGTCCAGTCGATCCAGTCGCACGCTTCCACCTGGGCAACGGCGCGCGCCTTGAGCGGCTAAATTTTCTTGGTGATCGCTCGGCGAAGGCGATGCGCCAAGCACACGGCCTGATGGTCAACTACTTGTATCGGCTGGAGGACATCGAAGCCAACCACGAGGCACTGGCCCAGCGTGGAGAGGTCGCCGCTTCGGATGCCGTAGAGGCGCTGGGCCGGCGAGAGGTAGGCGCAACGGCGGGCGGGCAGCTGCGTCGGATAGCGCCAAAGCTTAATCAACGACATAAGGAGAACAACCTGTGAGCAATCATCTGTTCGATGCCATCCGAGCGGCCGCTCGCGGCGACGCTACATTCATCCAGCTTAACGGTGGGCGCGAATGGACGTACAACGATATGCTCGAATTCTCCGGGAGATTGGCCAACGCCCTGACTACATTGGGTGTCAGACCCGGCGACCGGGTGGCGGTGCAGGTGGAGAAGTGTGCCGAAGCGCTGATGCTCTATCTCGGATGCGTGCGCTGTGGAGCTATCTATCTGCCGCTCAATACGGCGTATACCGCAGCCGAAATCGAATATTTTCTGGGCGACGCAGAGCCGAAGCTGATCGTCGTTTCGTCGGCTGCCCGGGGAATCATCGGAAAGATCGCGGAGGCGTCCGGCGCTTTCGTGGAAACGCTTGATCCGGACGGCACGGGCTCGCTGACCGAGCTCGCACAAGACGAGCCTCCAGAGTTTGATGACGCTAACCGATCTGGGGACGATCTGGCAGCCATTCTCTACACGTCAGGAACGACGGGTCGTTCAAAGGGGGCGATGCTCTCCCATGGTAATCTGCTTTCCAATGCGATGAGCCTTCGCGACAACTGGCGGATCACCGCGGATGATCGATTGATCCACGCCTTGCCGATTTTCCACACACACGGGTTGTTTGTCGCAGCGAATGTCACCCTGTTGGCCGGAGCCTCCATGTTCCTGCTACCGAAATTTGATCCGGACGAGGTGCTCGCGCTAATGGGACAGTCCACCTTACTCATGGGTGTCCCGACGTTCTATACGCGCCTGCTGCAGAATCCGGGCTTGGACAAGAGCGCGGTTGCCTCAATGCGTCTCTTCATCTCCGGGTCCGCGCCGCTCTTGGCTGAGACCCATGCCGAATTCAAAAGGCGCACCGGTCACTCCATTCTGGAGCGCTACGGCATGACCGAGACCAACATGAATACGTCCAACCCTTACGACGGCGAGCGGATCGCCGGAACAGTTGGCCTTCCGCTGCCGGGTGTGACGGTGCGTGTCACGGACACCGCCACCGGAGCGTCTCTGCCACCGGGCGAAACCGGCATGATCGAGATCAAGGGGCCGAACGTCTTCCGCGGATATTGGCGAATGCCAGAAAAGACTGCCGCAGAATTCACGAAGGACGGCTTCTTCATCAGTGGTGATCTGGGGAAATTCGACGACGCTGGCTATCTGAGCATTGTTGGCCGTGGAAAGGAC
Source organism: Ensifer adhaerens (assembly GCF_020035535.1). Lineage (NCBI taxonomy): Bacteria > Pseudomonadati > Pseudomonadota > Alphaproteobacteria > Hyphomicrobiales > Rhizobiaceae > Ensifer > Ensifer adhaerens. The sequence continues at coordinate 1,982,015 of NZ_CP083350.1, forward strand.
CTCGTGATTTCCGGGGGATACAACATCTATCCTAAAGAGGTGGAAGGCGAGATCGACCAGCTCGAAGGTGTCTTCGAAAGTGCCGTGTTCGGCGTTCCCCATCCCGATTTTGGTGAAGGCGTAACGGCGATAATCGTGCGCAAACCGGGCGCCACTCTCGGCGAAGAAGATGTACTGGCGGCCCTACAGAATCGACTTGCTCGCTATAAACAGCCGAAGCGCGTGATCTTTGCCGATGATCTACCGCGAAATACGATGGGCAAAGTCCAGAAGAACGTGCTGCGTGAGCAATACGCAGGGATTTACACGAACGCCTGACCGGCCGCGGAGCTCCGTCTCTCGCTAAGCTTAGAAACTCTTTCTCGAGTGATCGCATATGAAATCAGCTCCCCGCACCCAGTTCACTGGGCCGGAACTTTGCGCTCTTGAAGCGCACCAAGTCGTCAAATTGCTTCATCTTGGCGAAGTCTCGCCCAGCGAGGTTCTTGATGCCGCGTTCTCCCGCATCGACGCGGTGGAACCTTCAGTCAACGCGATAGTCACCCGCTGCGAAGAACGCGCTCGCAGCAGTGTGTCCAGCCTCGCGGTCAAGGGGGTCAAAAACGTAAGTCTGCCTGGATGGCTCGGCGGGCTGCCAATAGGTATCAAGGATCTAACGCCGGTTGCGGGGGTGCGCACCACTTTTGGCAACAAAGGGCTGGCGAGCTTTGTTCCGGAGCAAAGCAGCGCTCTCGTCGAACGTCTCGAAAATAACGGTGGCATCGTCGTTGGAAAGACCAACACGCCCGAGTTTGGGGCGGGTGGCAATACCTTCAATGAAGTTTTCGGGATGACCCGCAACCCGTGGGACACGCGCAAGAATGCAGGCGGCTCTTCCGGGGGCGCGGCGGTTTCACTGGCAACCGGGGAGGTTTGGCTTAGTCAGGGTGGAGACCTCGCAGGCTCTTTGCGCACGCCTGCCGCCTACTGTGGGGTTGTTGGACTGCGTCCCTCCATTGGCCGGGTCGCTGAAAGCGATGAGAAATTCGCGTTCAACACGGAAATTGTGCCGGGCCCAATGGCTCGGAGCGTCACCGATTGTGCGCTCTTCCTCGACGCAATGAGTGGCTTCGAACCAAGGTCGCCGTTGTCGCTTGAGGCTCCGCGCACACCATTCATGCAGGCCGTGTACCGTGCCTCGGAGAAAGTGCGTATCGCCTACAGCCCGAACCTGAACGGGTTCGCGCATGTCACGCCAGAAGTTGACGCAGTGCTGCGACATGCGTTGGGCCTTGTCGAAAAGGCAGGTGCAGCCGTCGACGAGGCCTGCCCACAGCTTCCGGATCTTGAGCCGACCTATGTAACGCTAAGAGCAATGGTGTGGGCGGCAGGGCCAGGAAGGGCGCCCGCCGAGGTCCAAAAGCACTTCAAGCAGACGGTTGTCGAGAACATTGAGGTCGGACGCAAACTCAAGATCGACGACGTGTACGACGCGCAGATCAGGCGAACTGTTCTCTTCCACAACATGCAGCAGTTCCTGCAGAGCTACGATGTCCTCGCCTGTCCGACGGTAGGAATGCAACCTGGTCCCGTCGAAGAGGAATATCCTACCGCGATCAACGGAACGCCGCTTACCGACTACATCCAGTGGCTCCGCTTCGCTTTCTTGGCAACGACGACTGGGTTGCCTGCAATCTCCATTCCGATCGGCTTCAGCGAAGGCGGCATGCCCGTCGGCATGCAATTGATCGGACGACCACGCGGAGAAGCCAGGTTGCTGCAGGTCGCCCGGGCAATCGAGATTTCGGTGGGTGGGCCGTTGAAACCAATCGATCCGCGAAGCTTCTGACTTTGGAGAACATGGACTGAACTAAACGCGACTACGCCTTCGAACGTCATCCAGAAAGAAAGGGGAATGTGAAATGCAACTTCATAAAAAAACGACCGTAGCCGACGAACGTACCAAGAGCGGCAGGTTTTCCCGCTTAACCGGGCAACTTTTGGCTGGGGCGATGGCATTGGGCCTCGCACTTGGCGTCTCCAGTCCTGTGCTCGCCGATAACGACACAGTCACTGTCGTGATGCATTCAAACTTGCGCGTCCTCGATCCGATCACGAATACGGCGCACATCACGCGTGACCATGGCTACATGATCTACGACGTACTGGTCGCCCAGGACTCGAACCTCAATCCACAGCCCGAGATGGCGGATTGGACGGTTTCGGAAGATGGTCTCGTTTACGTGTTTACGCTGCGCGATGGCCTTCTTTTTCACGACAACCAGCCAGTGAAAGCCAAGGACGCGGTGGCTTCGCTCAGGCGCTGGGGCAAGCGTGACGGCGGCGGCCAGCTTCTCTTCGACGCGACGGAAACCCTCGAAGCTACGGATGACAGGACCATCACTTGGAAGCTGAAGAAGCCTTTCCCCTCCCTGCTTGAAATCGTCAGCAAGCAATCCAGTGTTCCAGCCTTCATCATGCCGGAGAGAATTGCGGATACCCCTGCCGACCGGCCCATCACGGAATACGTCGGCTCTGGTCCTTTCAAGTTTGTCGCAAGCGAGTTTCAGCCCGGCGTTAGTGTGACCTATGAGAAGTTCGACGGCTATGTTCCGCGCAGCGAGAAACCCGATGGATTGGCTGGTGGGAAGGCCGTGCACGTCAAGCGGGTCAAATGGCTGAGCATGCCAGACGCACAGACAGCGATTAACTCTCTTTTGACCGGCGAGATCGACTATATCGAAACCGTGAAGGCCGATCTCCTGCCTCTCCTGGAGAGCAATCCGGATATAGTGCTTGAACAGAGAAAGGGTTTGGTTTTTCAGACTCTGGGGCGGCTCAACTTCAAATATCCCCCTTTCGACAACATCGATATCCGACGCGCTGCACTCAAGGCGCTGAACCAGACCGACATACAAGTCGCGCTGATGGGCGATCCAAAATACTATACGACGTGTGGTGCCGTCCTGGGATGTGGCATGCCGCTCGCAGACGAAACCGGCTCGGAATCGTTGACAGGCAAGGGAGATATTGAAGGCGCCAAGGAGCTTCTGAAGAAAGCGGGCTATGACGGTACACCGGTGGTCTTGTTGCAGCCAACCGATAACCTCTCCGCTGCGCCTCAGCCGATCGTGGCTGCTCAGGCCCTGCGCAATGTCGGCTTCAACGTCGACATGCAATCGATGGATTGGCAGACGCTCGTCACCCGCCGCGCCAACATGGGGAAGCCTGCAGAGGGCGGGTGGAACATGTTCATTACAAACTTCATCCTTCCGGAGGTCGGATCGCCGCTGGTGAGCCCCATGCTCAACGGTCGCGGCGACAAAGCTTGGTTTGGTTGGCCCGACGACCCCAAGCTTGAACAGTTGCGCGCGGCATTCGCGGAAGCGAAGACTGCAGAAGACAGAAAAAACATCGCGAAGCAGGTTCAGATCCACACGCTTGACGAGGTGATCTACATCCCCCTCGGCCAATTTTCAGAAGTTCAGGCGCGTTCGAGCAAGCTTATCGAAATGAACGCGTCGGCTGTTCCGGTTTTCTGGGGAATTCGCAAGACAGACTAAGCCGCCAGGCTTCCTAGAGCGGGGGAACTTCAAGGTTCGCCCGCTCTACCCTTGAAAAGCTTGCGCAAGGCGAAAGCCTTGGGAAGGAACGTCTATGTTCGGATATCTTATTCGACGCACAATGGCGGTGATCCCCGTCATGCTAACAGTAACAGTTCTAGTCTTCCTACTATTGCGATTAACGCCCGGCGACCCCGCGGCGATTATAGCTGGCGACGCAGCCACGCCCGAGCAACTCGAGCGCATTCGTCAATCGCTCGGCCTCGCGGATCCTATTCATACTCAGTTTCTGACGTGGTCAAAAAGCCTGTTGCACGGTGACCTCGGGACTTCTGTGATCTCGAACACTCCGGTGGTGACGCTGATAGGACAGCGGATCTGGCCGACGCTCAATCTCGCACTTCTGACAATCGCCCTCGCGATCGTGGTCGCCGTTCCCATCGGGGTAGTGGCAGCATGGCGCCACCGCAGTTGGATCGACCGGGCGATCATGAGCTTTTCTGTTCTCGGCTTTTCGATTCCCGTTTTCGTCGTTGGTTATGTTCTCATAAAGCTGTTCGCGATTGATCTCAGATGGTTGCCTGTTCAAGGCTACATGCCGCCTTCACAGAGCCTGGTAGGCTTTCTTCAGCGCGCCCTGCTACCGGCGCTGACGCTAGGCACGATCTACATCGCGCTTATCGCTCGTATGACGAGAGCAAGCATGTTGGACGTGCTTGGCGAGGACTATATCCGCACCGCTCGCGCCAAGGGCATTCCAGAGAGATTGGTTTTATTCAGGCACGCGCTGCGAAACGCCGCAGTGCCCATTCTAACCATCGTGGGCACCGGTTTTGCGCTGCTGATCTCCGGGGTGGTGGTCACCGAGAGCGTGTTCAACATTCCCGGCATTGGTCGCCTGACGGTGGATGCCGTGCTTGCTCGCGACTATCCGGTCATCCAGGCCATGATCCTTCTGACCAGCGGTATCTACGTCGTGATCAATTTGCTGATTGACCTTTCCTACTCGCTCTTCGATCCAAGGATCCGCTACTGATGACTACGCATCTAAATCCCGAGTCGAGTGCGCGAATGGCTTTGAACCTGGTATCGCTCCGCAAGCATTTGCGTGGAGGCTTGGCGCCTTCCATCGCCGCAATCGTCCTCATCGTTATCGTTGCCGCTACAATTGCGGCGCCACTCTACGTTCCCCACGATCCCATCGCTATGAATGCAGTCGAGCGGCTGAAGGGGCCAAGCGCGGCTTACATCCTCGGTACGGACGCATTTGGGCGAGACGTGTTCTCACGCGTGATGGCTGGTGGTCGGGTGTCGTTGCTCGTGGGCATCGGTGCAGCTGTCGTGAGCGTAGCGTTGGGGCTCCTTATTGGCCTTGTCGCAGGATTCTTCCGGCTGGCCGATGCAATCATCATGCGGATCATGGACGCGCTGATGGCAATACCGTCAATCCTGCTTGCAATTGCGCTCGTGGCCCTCAACGGCCCAAGTCTTTGGTCTGTCATTTGCGCCATCACGGTCCCTGAGATCCCAAGGGTAGTGCGCTTGGTGCGTTCGGTAGTGCTCTCCGCTAGGGAAGAGCCTTACGTTGAGGCGGCGATAGCCGTCGGATCGGGGCTGTCGAAAATTCTGTTCCGTCATCTGATGCCGAACACCTTCGCGCCCTTGATTGTCCAGGGGACCTATATCTGCGCCGCGGCCATTTTGGCCGAGAGTGTCCTCTCGTTTCTCGGGGCCGGTGTCAGTGCTGAAATTCCAACCTGGGGAAACATCATGGCTGACGGGCGACTTTACTTCCAACTCAAGCCGTCACTGATCTTCTGGCCCGGCCTGATGCTTTCGCTATGCATTCTCTCGATCAATCTCCTCGGCGATGCGGCACGGGACATGCTCGATCCCCGTTTGAAGCAGCGTGAAGCGTGAGGGACGCCCAATGTTCAGGAACAGAAATTTTCAAGCGGCTCCTGTGGCACTCGAAGTCAAGGATCTCACTATAAGCCTGTCCGGTACCGGCGTTGGCGCTCAGCCCGTTCTAGATCGTGTATCGTTGACAATCCGGCACGGCGAGACCGTTTGTCTCGTCGGAGAAAGTGGATCGGGGAAGTCGGTCACGTCTCTCGCCATCATGGGGCTTTTGCCTAAGAACGCTTTGGCGGTGAAAGGCGGCGAGATCCTGCTCAAGGGCCGGAACTTGCTTGCGCTCGACGCAAAGGCCATGCGCGACTTGCGCGCCCGCAAAGTCTCGATGATTTTCCAGGAGCCGATGACTGCTCTCAACCCAGTCCTCCGAGTCGGTGCGCAGGTCGAGGAGGTGCTGGAAATGCACGGCGACCTTACTCCGCACGAAAGGCGGCGTCATGTCCTTGATATGATGGATCAAGTGCACCTGCCCGATGTCGAACGGATCTACAATTCATTTCCCCATCAACTCTCGGGCGGGCAGCGTCAGAGGATCATGATCGCTATGGCTTTGATCCTTGAGCCACAGCTGTTGATCGCGGACGAGCCGACAACCGCGCTCGACGTCACGACGCAAAAGCAGATCTTGAGTCTGATCGCAGAAATGCAGGAGAAGCATGGAACCGCCGTGCTGTTCATTACGCACGATATGGGCGTCGTGGCTGACATTGCCGATTCAGTCTATGTGATGAAACGAGGCGCGGTCGTCGAACATGCAGCCGTCGGAACTTTGTTGCGGACTCCAAAGGACGAATATTCGCGAAAGTTGCTGCAGGCGGTGCCAAGCCTTCAACCTCGGGTCCCACGGCAGGATGCGCCTAGGGAACACGTTCTCAGCGTAAAAAGTCTAGAAAAGACCTACCCGCTCGCCGGAGTTCGCAAACCGCCAACGATTGCCGCGACCGGTGTCAACTTCGAAATTCGGCGCGGTCGAACGCTCGGCATCGTCGGTGAGAGCGGCTCGGGCAAGTCCACGGTGGCGCGCTGCATCATGCGTCTTATCGATCCGACGGGAGGTGAGATACGGGTAGCTTCGAAGGAGATTGCCAAGCTGTCGCGTCGTCAGTTGCAGCCGCACCGCAGGAGCATCCAGATGGTGTTCCAAGACCCGTACCGCTCGCTTAATCCGCGCTGGACGGTCGGCGAAAGCATCATCGAGGGACCGCTCAACTTCGGGATATGTCGCGAAGACGCATTGGCGCACGCCCGTAAGCTGCTTGATCTCGTAGGGCTCCCGGCAGATGCGATCGGCCGATACCCGCACCAGTTCTCCGGTGGTCAGCGTCAGCGTATCGCGATCGCCCGCGCGGTCGCCATGCGACCTGATGTGCTGGTCGCGGACGAGGCGGTATCTGCGCTTGACGTGTCAGTCCAGGCCCAGGTGCTGAACTTGCTCGATGAGCTGCAGGCCCAGTTGGGGATCGCGATCCTTTTCATTACACACGATCTGCGCGTGGCCGCGCAAATCTGCGACGAGGTGGTCGTGATGCAGCGTGGACGCATCGTCGAGCATGGTGCGGCATCCGACGTTTTGTCCAGTCCAAGCCACCCATATACCCGAGCGCTCATTGAAGCCGCGCCCGGGCGCGGTTGGGATTTCGCGAATTTCCGCGAGCTCGCAGCGGCTGACGTCCGTTGAACCGTGAATGGATGCTTGATGTTGCGCGCGCCAGCCGGGCAAAAGCGGCTGGCGCGTGCCGATTAAGCCGGACGATGCCGTCCAGACGAGTAACCGCCAGCGTGCGATAACCGTGCTTACGGCGACCCTTGTTGACGCGTCCGGGAATCCGGTCGAGTCCTTAACCTTCCCATGCGTGACCTACGGCAGGACAGCGGATCAGTCCAAGGATTCGACCCGCAAGCTGGCGCGCAGATCGTGAGGCTCGCTCGGAAACTTGGCGTGTCGGTCGTCAGCGACAAGTTGGACTTCACGAAGAAGAAGCAGGCCCTCGAGGATTCGGATGATTCGAGCAAGGACGGGATGTTGTCGTCCTTCGCCTATTCTGCATTCGACGCCGCGTTTGTCTTCGCGAGCTTCCGGCAAAACGGCGCCCACGCCGAGTGAATCCCGCCGCCACTTCCTCGACGCTCCGGTGAAGGCGGGTAGCTTGGGGGAAAGCACCGGTTGCGCCTCGCCAAGCCTCACATGGCATAGCGCTCTCCATCGTCGTCTGGCCATACCGAGGACGTAACCCGACGTTCCGAACCCAACGTCTTGAGGTGGTAACCGAGGAGAAGGGTGGCATCGCGAGACGCCCTGTCCGCGAACCCCTGCAGAGTGATCGGAAGTTTTCGCCACCGCCGCGGCATTGTCCCAGACATTGCCCGAGCGTTTCATCGAGCGGGTGGCGCCGTTGTCGGCCACACGCCTCTGGAAGTGCTCGCTCGCACGCACTGGTCCACGGCGCAATACGGTCTGGAAAACAAGAGCCGGCCTGCCTATCTAGGAAGGGCGATCCTTCGACATGGTGGCGGTAGGATGAAATTGGTCGGCGGTTGATTGTGATGTTTCGCCTATGAATCGAAAAGCCAGGGTGAAGGATCCTGCTTCGGCGCTGCCGTGGGAAGATCTGCGTATTATAAAGGCAATCGGCGATCATGGCGGGCTGAGCAGTGCTGCGACTGCGCTTTCGCTCAATCACTCGACTGTTGCACGCCGCCTTGCGATCGTTGAAGAAATTCTCGGGGTTGCGTTGTTTGATCGGCTTCGTACTGGATGCAAGCCAACAACCGCCGGAACCGAAATCCTCGCGCTGAGTGCACGTGTTGAGCAGGATATTATAAATGTCGCTCGGCGCGTTGCTGGCAGTGCAGAGCGCCTCGCTGGAGAGCTCAGAATAGCAACCAGCGATGCGCTCCTGTATGATTTCCTGACTCCAATCATTGTGGATTTCCAACGCATCCATCCAGACATTCGGGTCGAAGTGCTCGTCGGGAATGCTCCGCTGAATCTGGCGCGAGGCGAGTCCGACATTGCGTTCCGGGCGACGCTCGCGCCGCCCGAGAATCTTTACGGTAGGAAGATCGCCAAGGTGGCATGGGCCATATATGGCCGCCGTGACGATTTCCTAGGGCGCCAGCCGCGTCTCGAAGACCTGTACGAGCAACAGTGGATATCATATGGCTCGGGCTTGAAGGGGTTGCGAGCCTTCTCGTTCGTCGAAGAGAGGGTGGCGGCGCAGAATATTATTTATCGCGCCGACTCCGTTCTGGGAGTTGCATCGGCCTTGTGCGCAGGAGGCGGCATAGGTTTTTTGCCCTGCATGCATGGCGATCTAGTGCCGAGCCTTGTTCGAGTGAGCGCGGTTCAGGCGCAAGTTTACGACGAACTCTGGATTCTGACACATCCCGATATCCGCAAATCCGGTCGAGTATACGCCTTCATGACGCACTGTGCCCAAGCGGTAATTAAACGTCGCGACTTCATTGAAGGAGTTGGGACTCCTGGTGTTTATAACCCCGCTGCCAAACGAGACTATGGCTAGCGTTAAACAAGCCCCCACTGTTTTCTACAGCGACACCTGAAATTTCTGCCGGCTGTGCGCTGCGTGGCCTTTGCTTCCCGAAGCGCTGCGTCGGGTGGTGATCGCGATGTCCAATCACGGCATTCCGAAGACTTCCGGCGCAGGCACCGCTTCGGCAGCCATACCTATTTCGTGCTGTCGTTCATCTTCTGGGCTGGATCGAATCAGTATGGCAACGGTAGGCGGATTTCCAACTCAATGCCATTGCCGGCGTCGGGCTGGCCAAAGGCAATTGGAGTGCGGGGTCGCACTCGTCTCCGCATTTTTGCGGAGTCGTTTCGTCAGAAATACAGAATCTGCAAGGGCAAGCAGACAGGATATCCAAGAAGGGATCTGATGAGGAAGCTGGATCGCCGATGCCGAAAATAGCGCCAAGCTATTGAAACTACGATCAGTCGCAAACCAGGACCTTTCGGGGCCGAGTGTGCAGCGTTGTCGTTCGATTATGCGTCATGGAGAAGCAAGCCATGTACAACGTCCAATCTATGCCGTTCGCGGATCTGGACGTATATCAGACTTCGCTTGCGACTGAACAGGGGCAGCCGGGAGCGGTAGATGCCTCGCGTTTGTCGGCAGGCACCTACAAAATCGATCCCGCTCATACGCTGGTCGCCTGGACGGTCAACCATATGGGCTTTTCGTTGCTCGAAGGCATATTCGGAGCCTCTGACGGTCAGATTGTGATTGACCCCAACCACCCAACGGAAAGCCTCGTCGAGGTTTCCTTCGCAATCAAAGACCTTTCCGTGACGACCTGCGCATTCGCTAATCATCTGCGGTCCGCCGACCTGTTTGACGCGGAGAATTTCCCGGTTGCCCGCTTTGTATCGACTTCGGTCAAACCCAGTGGCACTGATCGTGCAACGATCACCGGCGATCTCACGATCAAGGGCATCACCCGGTCGGTCGCACTTGACGCTGCTTTCGTTGGCGTCGGTCAGAATCCGTTGAGCGACAAGCTCAATTTTGGGTTCGCCGCAACGACGACGATTCTTCGGAGTGAATTCGACCTCGGCTTTCTCGTCCCGGCCGTCTCCGACAAGGTCAAGCTCAGGATCAACGCGGCCTTCTCGGCGGAATAAATCCGAACCCCGTTCCCGTCCCCCCGACAACAAATGAAGGAGAAGATTATGAGGAAACCTTTTGATAGCTTTATCACGGCCGACAATAGTGCGCTGCTGCTGATCGATTTCCAGCCCCAGATGTTGATGGGCATCCGCAGCGACGATCCTTCGTCCGTTCTCAATAGCGCCGCGATCATTGCTAAGGGTGCCAAGCTATTCGGCATGCCGACCATTCTCACGACGATCACCGCGGATTCCTTCGCGGGGCCCTTCATGCCCGAACTTGCCGGGGTTTTCCCGGACGCCAAGATCATCGATCGCACCTCGATCAATGCTTGGCTGAACGAGGATTTTGTCAAGGCGGTGGAGGCTACAGGCCGGAAGCGCCTGATCATTGCGGGCCTCTGGACCGGGGCTTGCACCGCTTTCAACGCGCTTGAAGGCATCTGGCGCGGCTACGAAGTCGGCTTCGTGGCGGACGCCTGCGGTGACACATCGCTTCAGGTTCACGAGCGCTCCATTGAGCGCATGATCCAGCAGGGCGCGACGCCGCTGACGGCTCAGCACTTCGTGTATGAACTTCAGCAGGACTGGGCTCGCCACGAGACCTATCAGGGCGTCATGGAGTTGCTGCAACCGCATTCGGTCTTCGGCGACGTCCAGGTGCGCTACGGTAAATGGGCGCTCTCCAACCACTGAAGGCGATGGCGACATGTCAACGGGGCGGCAGATTCCGGCCCGTTGACATCCGCCAACCCGTTCTCGCTGCCGGACAAGAAAGGATATCAGATGCTTTACCGGGACTTTTCAACGCAGGCCGACCTTGACGCCGTATACGACGTTGAGGCGGCTGTGCCGGACTTCCAAGGCTATCTGGATCAGTTCGAGCAAGCCAACCTCAGGACGCGGTCGGAGCTTGAGTACAAGCCCGATGTGCCATTCGGCCTCGGTATCGATGAACGGCTTGATCTCTTCCCAGCCGCTCCGATGAGCGGTCGGCCACCCATCGTGATCTTCGTGCACGGCGGCTATTGGCGCCTTTCACAGGGACGCGACTATGATTTTGTTGCGCGAGGCCTGCATCGGCACGCTGCCGTCAACGTCGTGAACTACTCGCTCGCTCCGAAAGTGCCGATCTGGGAGATCGTGCGGCAAGTTCGCGCAGCGATCGCCTGGAGTTGGCACAATGCAGACAAGGTCGGCGGCGACCGAGATCGTATCTATGTTATCGGCCATTCGGCGGGTGCGCACCTCACCGTCATGGCTGCGCTTACGGACTGGACGCGTGAATATGGTCTGCCCGCGGACCTCGTGAAAGGCGCTTATGCCATGAGTGGGCTCTACGATCTGCGCCCTCTGCCCTACACTTTCATTGGCCCCGCATTACAGCTCAGCACGCGCGAGATCTTCGACCTGAGCCCAATGCTTCGCGATCTTCCTGCCGAGGCGCCGCAACTCAGGATCGCCTATGGCGACGCAGAAACCAGTGAGTTTATCCGGCAAAGCGATGATTTCCTGCTGCGATGGCAGCAAGCGGGCCTGCACGGCGACCTAAGCCTGCGCAATGCGCGGGATCATTTCTCGATCATGCTTGATCTAGCCGACCCGGAGTCGGATCTGGTCCGAGACATCTCGGCTTTCCTCAAGTCCTAGGTAGACCGATTACTGGCTGACTCGATTTTGCGGTGGCCGGCCCGCCCTTATGCCCGCTAAAGAACCCTGAGCCGAATTCCACGTGGTGGTCCGCTCAAGAGGGATTCGAAGACGTTGCGATCAGGGATGGCAGATTGGAACACTCCCGCGATATTAACGGACGGGTAGGCCAATTATTTTGCGCGCTTCATTGGCGGTCGCGATCTCCCCGCCCAGATCATCGACGATCCGCCGGGCTTTTTCGACAAGGCTTGCGTTCGAGGGCGCCAATACACCCTTTTTGAGGTAGATGGAGTCCTCTAATCCCACCCGCACATGGCCGCCGCTGAGATATGAGAGCGCCACGGTCTGTAAAGCGCTTTTGCCAATGCCGAATGCAGTAAATTCAGCGTCCGGGGGAAGAAGATTTCGTGCATAGGTGACGGTCTCTGGGGTAGCCTGAAAACCATACTTTACCCCGAGAACAAGACTGATCAGCGGTGGTGTATCGAGGGTGCCATCGGCGATGAGATCGTGCATGAGTGCGATGTCGCCGGAATCGAATAGCTCCAATTCGGGCTTCGCCCCAGCTAGCCGAATAATGGTGGCCATTTGTCGCAAGTTGTCCGGCGTATTAATAACGACCTCACCTGCGAAATTCATTGTATTCAGATCGAGAGTGCATATGTCGGGCCTCAGCAACGCTATATGCTTGACGCGTTTATCCGGCGCCAGCAACGTTGTCCCGGGTCCACCCACTTTCGGATCTTCTGCTGACGGCACGAACCGTCCGCCCGGTCCGGTCGTCAAATTGATGACGAGCTTCTCATTCCTATCCCGGATAGTGTCGACGACTTCTCGATAGTAGTCGATGTTCATGGAGGGTGCACCAGATATAGGCTCGCGTACATGGATGTGCACGATTGCCGCACCGGCGTCCGCCGCAGCCAAACTCGACTCCGCGATTTGCCGTGGAGTAATGGGAAGGTGCGGTGATCGCGAAGGCAGGGTGAGATTTCCCGTGACCGCGCAGGTGATGTAGACCCTCTGGCGTGGCGTCCGCATACGGTCCCCCTATAGCGATCGCCCACCATCCACTTGGATCGTATGCCCAGTGGAGTAAGTCAGCATTGTCGCACAGGCGAGAATCGCCATCGCGATATCTTTGGCGGTCGCGATTCGGCCAAGTGGCGTGGTCAGCGCGGCTCTTTCATTGAAGTCGCTACCGCGTCCAGGAACAAAGTGCGTGTCCACTACGCCGGGTGAAACGGCAAGGACTCGCACAGTTGGCGCCAGTGCGCGCGCCAAGCACTTCGTCATCACGTCGATTCCCGCCTTCGCCGCGCAATACGCGATCGAAGAGCCGACACCGGTGAATGCAGCGATCGATGACAGCGACACGATCAGGCCGTCCGCGGATGACTCCAATAGTCCGACGAACGTTCGGATTGCCGCAAACTGGCCGCGCCAGTTGACGGCGAACATCCGGTCGATGATTTCATCTGTAAGTCCATCGAGATTGGCGTGCGCTATCGGAACCGTGTAGCCGGCCGCGTTGACCAATACGTCCAACCGGCCGTACTTGCTTTCAATGTGGTCCCGCAGCTTCAAGAGAGAGGCTGTGTCGGTAACATCAGCTACAAAAGCGCGAGACCTGGAAGGTCCGAGTTCCGATAGGAGGTCGCAGGCCAGTTCAGTCTCACATTGGGATCCAAGATGGGTGAAGATTACGAACGCACCAGCCGCTGCGAAAAGACGCGCCGTGGAAGATCCGATCGCCCCCGCCCCACCGAGAATGAGAACAATCTTTCCATCGAGATCCTTGCGGACACGTCCTTGCAAAGTCCGAGTTTCGATATTCAAAATCGCGCTCCTCCTTGGTCTCTATTCGGCCGTCGGCTTTGCAGGTTCGCTTCCGGAAACTCCACGACCAACGCGGTTCCAATCGGTATCGTGCACCGGAGAGGATGGCTGCTCCTCAGCTTGTGAAAGGCGGGCATAGCGCCCGCGATCGCGAGGTCACTGACGGGTGCCTGTCGCAGGCGATAAGAACCTCCGAGGCATACATTTGAAGCCTGGCCGGTGCCTTTTCTCGATGTCGATATCATTCGCCATCCTCTCCTTGTCGAATGATAAGGCACCTTTATATCCGGTGCACTAAAAAAGGCAATATAGTAGGATGTCCGCATATGCCGGACGAAGAAACCACAAAAATGCACCCCCTTAAACATTGACAACGTCAACAGGATTTGAGTTGATGATCGTCAAAATTCGGCCCAAACATGTCGTTTGAGGATCGATGTCAAAATAAAAGGGGTCTGACGTGAAGCGAAATGGATTTCGGCCATCACCCACGAATCCGGATCTCATCGAGGTCCAGACAGTGCCGGAACGGCATTTTGATATGCCGTATGCACCAGCTATACGGGTGGATAGTCTTGGCGAATTGCTCTTTATCTCGGGCGCTACGCCGTCTCCGCTTTACCATCAGCACCCGCATGTGCTGACCGAGCACAATCACCCCGTGGATATTCGCGATCAAACGCGGTTGGCGATGGAAACCGTCAGGTCGATTCTCGACGACCAAGGACTGACGTGGACCGATATCGTAAAGGTGACGAAGTACCTTACAGACATGCGCGATCAGGACGGCATGGTTGAGGTGCTCAAGGAGTACTTTGGTGACTGGCGGCCTGCCAGTACGACGATCTGCATCAATCAGCTCTCGACGCAGGGAGCGCGCGTTGAACTCGACATGATCGCGGTCTTCCCGAAGAGCGCGAAGCACGCCGCTTGACAGCCTTGGACGGCCTGGAGCTGTCCGGCCGAAGCCTTGCGACGACGGTTCTGAGAGGCGGGAAGGCCTCGCTAGAAGATCAATGGAATCGCTGCGGCTGGAGTATGCGCCGCCGCAATCTGAATAGCCGATGATGGCTGCGCGTTGAGCGCCAAAAAGAACACAAAACATAAAAAGCGTCGCCGATGACGCTGGGAACAGAGGACTGACGCGAATGCTACGTGTCTTAGATCAGGTGGCGCCGACGCCATCCTGCGAGGACCAACCCGTGCCCAACGCAATTATGAAACTGCAGTCTGTCTCCAAGGCGTTTGGGGCGATTCAGGCGCTCGAAGGCGTTGATCTCGAGATTTACCCAGGAGAGGTTCATGTTCTGCTAGGCGAGAATGGGGCCGGAAAATCGACACTGATCAAGATGCTGGGCGGAATCCATAGTCCGGATTCCGGCAGCATACTCCTGGACGGGCAGCCAATTGTGTTCAAGCGGCCGGCGGATGCCCAGCGCGTCGGAATCAGCGTAATCCACCAGGAACTCGCGCTCGTGCCATATTTGTCGGTCGAGCAGAACATCGTCTTGGGCCGCGAACCCAAGTCCCGCCTATTCGGATCAGTGGACCGCAAGGCGCAGCGCGAATTCGCGGCGCAGGCGCTGAAGCTTGTGGGCTACGACGGAAATCCCAAAAGCAATGTTGTGAAGCTCAGCACTGGCCAGCAGCAACTCGTGGAAATAGCCAAGGCGTTGGCACATCGGTCACGGATCATCGTAATGGACGAACCCACTGCGTCCATCTCCGAACGGGACGCAGCGAATCTGCAGTCAATAATTTTGGAGCTCAAACGCAGCGGCGTCGCGATCGTCTTCATCTCGCACCGCATGCGGGAGGTGTTCGAACTCGCTGATCGAGTCACAGTGCTGAGGGACGGCCGGCACGTCGTAACAACGCTTCCTGGCTCGACGACCCCGGAACAGCTCATCAGGGCTATGGTTGGGCGGGACGTCGAAGCATTCTACAAGAGAGCGGCCCGCTTTACGCCAGGTGCAGCGATACTAGAGACGAGCAAGCTTTCCTCCTCCGCTGGCTTGGTCGAGGCCAGCATCACGGTCAGGGAAGGAGAAATCGTAGGCCTCGCCGGGTTGGTTGGGTCGGGGCGGACGGAATTCGCACGCGCGGTGTTTGGCGTCGACAGACGCACTGGTGGAAGCGTGCAGCTTCACGGCAAGCCTTTGCCGGAGAATCCGGTTCTGGCGGTCAAGGCTGGCGTAGCTTTCGTGCCTGAAAGCCGCAAGGAGCAGGGTTTGGCGATCGACAAGTCGATCAGCGACAATCTTACGCTTCCTGGCTTATGGAGCATATTCCCCAGCGGCCTGAGATCCCGCGGTAAGGCGCAGGACGTTGCAGATGGCATCGCCCGGCGCGTCCGCCTGGTCGCAAATTCCGTACGCCAGCCAGCAAGGACGCTGAGTGGCGGCAACCAGCAGAAGGTTGTGATTGGAAAATGGCTTCCTATCCCTGGAAAGCGCAGGCTGATCATCATCGATGAGCCCACCCGCGGCATCGATGTTGGTGCCAAAGCCGAAATCTTCGCGCTGATGGAAGGGTTGGCTGCCGAGGGCTGCGGCATTCTCATGATCAGCTCTGAATTGCCTGAAGTCATCGGGGTTTGCGACCGTGTCTACGTTTTCCAGAACGGTTGCGTGCGGGGCGAGCTTTCGGGCGCCGATCTCACTGAAGAACGCATTATGAAACTGGCGGTGCACGATGAAAATCAATCTTAAACTCAGCGGCGGGGCGTCGCCCGCCCTGTTTTCCGGCCTTCCTCACAAGGCGCTCGGCGCGATCGCGGTGCTATTCGTGTTGATGCCACTCTTCGGCGTGTTCGCCGATCGTTTCTTCACAGCGGGGAACTTTCTGAACATCGCCTTGCAGAGTTCGATTCTGTTGTTGATTGCGCTTCCAATGACCTTCGTAATCCTAACTGAAGGATTGGATCTTTCGCCCGGAGCCTTGCTCAGCCTGTGTGGCGTCGTGCTAGCGCTCTGCCTTGTCGGAGGAGTGGCTCTGCCCTTAGCGACTCTGGTCGCGATGTTTGTGGGGCTTGCCTTTGGAGTGTTCAACGGCGTCTGTGTGGCTGCTCTCGGCATGCCACCGTTCGTGGTAACTCTTGGGGCGCTCGGTATGGCGCAGGGCCTGGCTCTCGCCATCACGGACGGAAATGCAGTGTCCGGTCTTGGTCCGGAAGTTGAAGCGCTGAACAATGCTCAAATTCTTGGGCTCCCCCTTCTCATCGTGATCGCGATCGCAGCCTACGGCATCTTCCATTGGCTTCTGTATCACACCACGTTCGGCCGCTACGTCATTGCGGTCGGGGGTAACGCCGACGCGCTACGGCTCTCTGGGGTCAGGGTTCGTCTTGTTCATGGCGCAGTATACGCGATCTCCGGTCTGACCGCGGGCTTTGCTTCTCTCAGCATGATTGCGCGAACCAACGCAGGTCATCCGACGATTGCCCTCGGCATGGAGTTCGACGCCATCGCCGCGGTGGTTCTTGGAGGAACGTCCTTCGAGCGGGGGAATGGTTGGCTATTTGGAACGGTGCTCGGTGTCATCGCAATTGGGATACTGCGCAATGGCCTCAATCTGCTTGGCGTTGATACGTCACTCCAGCTTGTCTGCATCGGCATCCTGGTGCTGGCCGTGCTCCTCATCGAGCGTTTCGTCAGCGAAGGGAGAGGCTAAGATGTCGAAAGTCGCACTCAGCTCGCCTCGTCTGACCGGTGTCCGCCCGAAACACATGTCGCCAGAACTGGTCTCCTTGCTTGCTCGATTGATCGTGGTCCTCATCCTTTCGCTTGCGATCTCGCTCGTGAATGAAAACTTTCATTCTCTGAGCAACCTCACGAACGTTCTGAGGCAGGCGAGTCTGCTCTTCCTCGTCGCCTCGGGAGCGACGCTAGTTATCGTTGCTGGCGCCATCGATCTGTCCATCGGCGCAAATGTGACCTTGTCGGCCTGTGTCGCAGCTGGCGTGATGCACTCAACGGGATCGGCCGCTCTGGGCATAGCCACTGCACTCGCGATTGGTACGGCGGTGGGTCTCATTAATGGGGCGCTCGTTGCGTGGCTCAAACTTCCCTCGTTCCTGGTCACCTACGGAAGCCTATGGATTCTGTCCGGTTTGGCGCTGAACTACATGGGAGGCGTTCCGATCACAGGATTCCCTAAGGAGTTTCGGTATCTAGGCAGCGGGTTCCTGTTCGGGGTCCCAGTCCCGATTCTGATCATGTTCGGGGTGGTCGGTGTGGCTTCGTTTCTGATGCACCTGACAACGTTTGGTCAACAGATCTTCATGATGGGCGCAAACCGCGAGACGGCAGCCTTGTCGGGCGTTCCGGTGCAGCGGAATCTGCTGCTGGTCTTCGCACTGAGCGGGGTCTGCTCCGGCCTTGCCGCGATCGTCGCTCTTGGTCGCGTCAATTCGGCGGACCCGGGGATGGGCGATCCATTCTTGCTGCCCGCGATTGCAGCCATCCTCGTTGGGGGCGCGTCGCTGTCCGGAGGGACGGGCACAGTATTAGGGACCGTCTTGGGCGCCCTTCTCCTAACGATCGTATTGAACGCGATGAACCTGCTGACCATCAGTTCGGCATGGCAACCCTTCGCAACCGGTGCCGTCCTCGTCGCAGCGATGCTGGCGGACACCGCAATGAATCGGCGTCGCCGCTAACGGCGCTGTTTGTCGCGCAAGCGAACTTCTACCAAAGCAACCAGAGGGAACACTAAAATGAAAATTAGCACTGCATCCATCGTTCTTACCGCTCTGCTCGGATCGACGGCAGTGGCCCAGAGTGCCGAAATCGCGGTATTCACCAAAAACAAGGTCGACCCGTTCTTCGAAGAGGCGAGAGTGGGCGCGGATGTCGCCGCCAAGTCGCTGGGCTACCAGACTGTCCAGTACGCTCCGACCCGCCCGAACAATTTCCAGGAGCAGATCGCCCAGGTCGAGGACGCGATCACAAGAAAGCCCGCCGGAATGGTGTTCGTCCCGGTCGATATCAAGGGTCTGAAGCCCTCGGTCGACAAGGTGCGCGCAGGCGGGATCCCGATCGTCAACTTCATCGACGCAGGCGACGGAAATTTCAACTCCTACGTCGTCTACAACGACCACCGCCTCGGAGCGGAGGTCACTAAGATCCTCGCTGAAAAGCTCGGCGGCAAGGGTACGGTGGTAATCATCGAAGGCGTCAAAGGATCCGCGACGAGCGACAACCGCACAGCTGGCGCATTGGAAACTCTGAAGGCCTATCCCGATATGAAGGTCCTTGCGATCCAGGCCGCAAACTATCAGCGGCTTCAGGCCCTTCAAGTTATGGAGAACCTGATCCAGCAGTTCCCGGAAATTGATGGCATTATTGCCGCATCCGACAATATGGCACTTGGCGCGCTTGAGGCCATGGAATCGGCAGGCCGCGATGCTCCGCAGGTGGTCGGCATGGACGGTACGGTCGACGGGGTAAATGCCGTCTCCGACGGTAGGATGCTGGCGAGCGTTGAGTTTTCCGGCTTCCAGATGGGATGCACCGCGGTTGAGTTTATCGATCGCATTGCAAAGGGCGAAAAAGTCCCGGATCGCGTGGAACTTACCGCCGCAATGATCACCAAAGACAATGCAAGCGAATTTGGGCAGCCGCTCGAAAAGCGAGTTTGCAAGTCGATGAAGGCGCTGGGTCTCTAAGCAGCTTGAAGACGTTCCGGACAGCGCGCTGTCCGGAACGGCAACCATTGGACTGGGAGATTACAATGCGGTTTAAAGGACGAACGGCGATCGTCACGGGAGGCGCTCGGGGTTTCGGCGCGGCCATCTGTAGGCGCCTGGCTGATGAGGGCGCCAAGGTATATGTCGCAGATTTGCAGAGCAGCGATGATGCCCGATTGGCCTTTCTGCACTTGGACGTTTCGAAGGAAGGCGACTGGCGTGCTGCCGTGTCGGCGATCGATCAAGAAAGCGATGGGATCGATATCCTCGTCAATAATGCCGGGATAAACGTGTATCCGGCAGCTCACGAGATAGAGTTGGACGATTGGAGCCGCGCGATTGCGGTCAACCAAACCGGAGTGATGCTGGGGCTGCGCCACGTCCTTCCTTTGATGCTGCGCAAAGGGCGCGGATCAATTGTGAATGTATGTTCCACGCTGGGCACCGTAGCCGTCGCCGGAGCCGTTGCGTACCATGCAACGAAGGGCGCCGTATCCCAAATGACTCGGAATGCCGCCATCACCTATGCCGCCCAGGGCATCCGAGTGAACGAAGTATTGCCCGGGATATCGGATACCGACCTGGTCCGCGCCCAGGCAAAGGAGTTCACCGATGCCGGCTTGTCTAGAACGCCCATGGCGCGGCTCGGGAAACCTGAGGAGATCGCGGCAGCAGTTGTGTTCCTAGCCTCGGATGAGGCTTCGTTCATCACCGGCGCAAGCCTTGCGGTCGACGGCGGATATCTTGCGCAATAGCCCGGCCGACGGGTTCAGCATTGGTCATGGAGGATAAAATGGGATTTGAAGACCGCAACATTTTCGTATGCATCAGCCAGTACACGAAGCCGCTGGCCGAGGTGGATCCGCATTTGCCCGCGCATATCGCCTGGTTGAAGGAGCAGGACCGCGCGGGGAGGACTGTCGTCACTGGGCGGCAGGTACCTGGTACCGGTGGTATCTGCATTATGGCGGCGCATTCTCGCGACGAGATGTTGGAGATACTTGCCACCGATCCCTTCCAGGTTCACGGCTGTGCGTCGTACTGGATCTTCGAACTCGAGCCCAACCCTGTTCCTGATCGTGGGCGGCTCATGGACCTCTTTTTTGGAGCGGCTTTCGCTGCGGGCAACGGCGCAACCGTAATCAATTGAGCCGGCGCAACATATCGTTCGGCACAGTTACTCGGCTTCTTTATTGAAGAAGCCGCGCAGGCCGGAAGGAGTTGGTCCTCTCCTTTCGGCCTGAAGGAGAGCGCACCGGATCAACGCTCGGGACCTTAGAAAACGTGCAGCGTTTGCGGAGATGTTCGGAAACTCTTTCGGATGAAACGCCCTGTCGCGAGATCCGTGATAGCCGTATTGATGAAGACTCTTCTCGTGCTTCATGGCTTTGAGAACCGGGGTTTCCAGGCTGATATGTCGCTGCTCTAGCCCCGCTTTAACATCTTTCTCTACTCGTGCGACAATCACTGTTCCGTCCCCCACGCTCGTCAGCCAGATGCGATGCAATAGGCCTTGAAAAGCTGAGATAATTCCCGCTGACTTCCGTTTGGCATCGATCGCGATGCTGCAACCTTGCGTTTGAGGACGCACCGGTTATATTAGTGGTATGGTGGACAGGAAAAGACGTACCAAAGAAGATTTCCGGCTCCGCGACACGCGGCTGTGCTTTACGCTTCCAGCGACCTTGGGCGATCGTGGCAGCGAACAACCCTACGAGCGCCTCAAGACCCCGGACGATCTCGGTAGGTGGTGTGTTGAAATAGGCCTGTTCGACCATCCGCCAGCCGCTGACGAGCAAAAACTGTCCAAGGCGATCGCCCTGAGAGAGGCCATTCAAAGGGTAGGTGAGGCGATTGCACGCAGAACACCGCCGACGGCGCGTGATGTGGCCCAAATCAATGTAGCAGCCTCCGTAGATGTCGCTCCACAGCTATCAGACGATGCGGCTGCAATACGTTGGGTCGCTGGCGGGATCGAGGGGGCGTTGTCGCATGTCGCACGGGATGCGATCGACCTTTACGCAGGCAAGTTACGCCAACGCATACGGATCTGCGAGAACGTCGAATGCGCAGGCTTGTTTGTCGACGAGTCACGTCCAGGCAAGCGGCGCTGGTGTTCGATGACGACCTGTGGCGACCAAGCCAAGAAGGCCCGGATTCGGCTCCGCAAGATCGGCTGATAGCGGCGGCGCGACGCAGTGTCCGTTCCCCCAAGAAACTGTGTCCTTGTTTGTCCGGCTACCGAATGGCTGCGCATTATTTATACTGACCTTCAATAGGAGACGTCGACTGGATCGGCGTCCGGGAACGCATTTTGCGGCAGTTCCATGAACTGCTTTGATTGACCTACAGGGAGGTGCAGTTGCGAACAAGCGCTCTTGAAGGGCTATGAAGCCCGCAAACCTCCGTATCGATGTGATAACGACTTTTATCGCAATCGTCGAAGCGGGAAGCATGCGTGAGGCGGGCAGAAGGCTCGGTGTATCCAAGTCGGTCGTAAGTCAACGCCTTAGTGCACTCGAGGCCGCTCTGAATGTGAGTCTGCTCAGTCGCTCGACGCGCCAGCAAGCGCTGACAGACAGCGGCAAGTATTTTTTCGACCGTTGTCAGAAGATCGTCGAGGAGTTCCAGCTAGCAGCGGAGGAGGTGAGTGATCGCCAGGATGAGTTCTCGGGGACAATTCGCGTCGCGGCTCCGGTGAGTTTCGCTCAACTTCACCTCACGGGCGTTTTCTCCAAATTCTTGCAGGACAATCCGCTCATCGACCTGCAGGTCGAATTTGATGACAAGATGCATGATCTGGTGGGTGACTCTTTCGACATGGCGATCCGGATCGGGAGACTGAAAAATTCGGCTCTCATCGTTCGACGTTTCGGTCTCAGCAATCGTGTGGTTGTGTGTTCGCCGCGGTACATCGAAGAAAACGGCAAGCCGGATACGATCGAAAGTCTAGAAAACCACTACGCTGTCAGCTACGCGAACATCACTCCACAGTCGGAATGGATCTTTCGTAGAGGCCAGGAGCTGAAGAGCGTCACGCCAAAAAGCCGGATGCGCGTGAATAGCGGCGATATCCAGTTGGCTGCGGTTAAAGACGGCATCGCAATTGCGGCGCTGCCGCTTTTCATTGTCCATAAGGCGATCGCAGCAGGCGAAATCGAGGTTGTGAATTTCGATTGGCAACTCGTGCCCGACGACCTTTGCATCATCTATCCCCAGAACCGGTTTTTGGCGCGCAAGGTTCGTGCCTTGTCAGCAGCAGTCATCGCCCATGTCGGGAACCCGCCATATTGGGAGAAATGCCTTAGTGCAGAACAACAGGAGAATCTAAAATCATGAACCAAATGATCATAAGCGGCGTCAACAGCCAGACATTCGTGTGCTCGAACTTAGGGCGGATCGAGCACTTCTATACGGTAGTGCTTGGACTTCGTGTGCTCAAGCGCACCGTCAGTCATCTCGATGGCCGACTCCCGGTGATTACGTTCGGGTTCAATAGCCACGCCGAAGAACTTCCTAGAACTCAGACGGTCACGTACCTCGAGTGGAACCCGATTTTCTACATGATGCCGAAGGAAGGCTTCACGGATCCCGCGCTGGTGGCGGATGCGGTTTCGAACCCGCGCGTTGGCGATGCAAAGGGGCGCTGGGGCGCCGGCACTAACCACCATCTCGCGCTTCATGTTCCAAACCGAAATGGTCTCCTGAAGTGGAAGCGGCGGCTCACCGACTTGGGCATCCATGTTACCGGTCCCTATAACCGCAACTACTTCCATGCGATCTATCTGCGGGATCCGGACGGAGCGATCATCGAAATCGCCACTTCGGAACCGGGCTTCGGTCACGACGAAACCATTCTCGGCTCGGAATTCAAGCCTCAGCCGGAAGAGAATCTCGTTGGCGGACGTAGCGAACTGCACGTAGCTTCGGAAACTTGGCCGGCACCCGTGCCGCTCATCACCGACGATTACGCGCTTCGAGGTTTTCATCACATTACATCCATTTCCAGCAATGCCGAAAGGACTGAGAAGTTCTTCGTCGAGACTGTTGGATTGCGTCTCATCAAGAAGACGGACTACCTCGATGAAAAGGGTGGTACGCACTACTACTACGCTTGCGATGAAGATCTTTCACCCGGTTCGGTGATCACATTCTTTGGCTTGCCCAACTATGTGCCGGGCCGCTTGGGCACCGGGCTGTCGCACCACTTTACGCTGGAAGTCGAAAACGAACCGGCGCTCGCCGACCATCGTGAGCGCCTGCGGCGCGCGGGCGTGGACGTCTCCGGTATCCAGGATGCCATCTACAACAAAATCTTCCATTTCCGCGATCCGGACGGTCATATCTGTGCTGTTTCGACCCCCAGCAATTTTACGATCGATGAAGATCGTGAGGACTTGGGGCAATCACTCTGCCTGCCAGAGTCGCTGGAGCCCAACCGTGCAAAGATCGAACGGCACCTCGCTTTCCGTCCGGCGCCGACTCCGGTTCTGGAGGCTTGATCCGGTGGAGGGCGCCCGCACGCTCTCCACAATCAAGCTGGCGTGATTGCGCCCTGCGATTGAGATGTCCATTGCCAAACGGCGACGGATTTCTCTGTCCTTATCTCTGGCCCATTGACGTCCAAAGCCATCACGGAGGGATCGAGTCGATCCCTCCGTCCAACCTCAGTGTCCTCGCAGAGGGCGCTCGAGCAAGCAGTACCGACCCTCTCAAGCGCTTTTGCAAGGACTGTATCACACATGAGTGAGCTTAAATGCCTGCCACAAGAGTCCGTGATTTGGGGAAAAGCCATTATTGCGGAAGCGGTAACCCGGCTCTCCGGCCACGGCGTGAACCGACCGATTGTCTTCACAGCCGAACCGTTGGTGCCGCTCTATGAAAAACACATACAGCCTTTTCTGAAAGATGTCGCTGGGCTCACTACCGCTCTACCGGCACACGTGCCGGATTTTGCCGTCGAAGCCGCGCTGGACGCAGCAATCGCTGCAGGCGCCAAGTCGATCGTTGCGCTTGGTGGCGGCTCAGTTTTGGATGCCGCGAAGGCGGTTTCACACTTCCATCATCAGCGCACGGGTGAGTTCCTACCGATCGCAGCATTCCCGACTACTCTTTCGGGGTCCGAATTCTCCCACTACTTCGGTGTCACTGAAACGAGCGGTCCGCAGAAGTTCAAGCGAAGCTATGCGGTAAGCGAAACGACGCCGCGTGTCGTTGTGATCGATCCCGTTCTCGTCGAAGGTACGCCCCGCGCACTTCTTCTTTCGTCTGCTATCAAAGGCCTTGATCACGCAGTTGAAGGCATGCGCAAAGTCGAAAGTGATCACCCTCACGCGATCCTGGCGGCGAGCGGGGCAGAGCGGTTCCTGTCCGTATTGGAACGATGGCCGTCGGGTCTCGAGACCGTGGAGGGACTCCGATCGGGCAAAGTCGACCATGACGACCTGCTCCAACTGCAACTCGCCGCATGGCAGTGCTATTTCTATCCGGCCTCGGTCATCTACGGCTTGAGCCATAGAATTGGGCACATTCTTGGCGGTACCTATGGTGTGCCGCATAGCATGACCTCGTGTATCACGCTGGCGCCTGTCATCCGGGCCTGCGCTGACTTCTATGGACGAAAGTTGACGGTATTCTCTCCTGAGAGCGGCACCATCTTAGCGGCCGAGGTTCTCGCCAACCGAATAGAGAATGTAGTTCGCAGGCTTGAGCTTCCAAACAGGATCGGTGCTTTCAATCTGTCACCTGAGGAGCTGCCAGCTGTCGCAGCGCTTCTTGAAAGCAATTATCCCAACGAAGTGGCAGACCTGGGTGAAAATGCTTCCGACAAACTGGCAACCCTACTTGGGAGCATCTGGTGAAAGCTTCTCCGAATGGTATGTCGGCATCGCCCCTCGGTATTCGGGCGGCGCTCGATATGTTGGGTGATGGCGAGATCACGCCCGTGGATCTGGTGCGCAACGCAATTGACCGCGCACAGCTCGTGAATCCGCGCGTTAACGCCTTCGCTGCCGTCGCTGGCGAGCGAGCACTCCGCGATGCGGTGGACAGCGGAGTACGATGGGATGAGGACCGCGCGCGCCCCCTCGAAGGCATTCCGATTGCGGTCAAGGACCTATTCGATACCGACGATATGGAGGCCTCTTATGGTTCTGCCGCATACAAGAATCATTTTCCGAGCGCGGATGCAGAGCTCGTCCGTCAGCTTCGGCACCAAGGCGCGATAATCGTCGGAAAAACGACCACGCACGAGTTTGCGTGGGGTGTCACTACGGCCAGCACGCATTTCGGCGATACCTGCAATCCGGTCGACGAGGCCCGCATTCCAGGCGGGTCCAGTGGCGGCGCCGCCGCTGCCATCGCTTCGGGTGTTGTAGCCGCTGGGCTCGGAACTGACACCGGTGGTTCTGTACGGATTCCGGCGGCGCTGTGTGGCACAGTTGGCTACAAGCCGACGTTTGGAAGGCTTTCGACTTCCGGCATCTTTCCCTTCTCACCCTCGCTCGATCACGCGGGTATCCTAGGCGCAACTGTTGATGACGTGATGCTGCTCGCCAGTGCGCTTGGAATCGATAGCCCTGCAACGCCGCAAGGACGCAAAACCAAGCTTGGAGTACTGAGGTCGATTCCGCCAGTTCCACTGGACGCGGCGGTGACGGAGGCCTTCCATGCTGGGGTCATTTCGATTGCGAATGCCTACGACACCGTCGAGATCGATCATGCCGGGACCTTTGAAGGGGTATTCGCCGCGTTCGCTGGAATTGTGCTCACTGAAGGCAGCGTGGGCCACTACATGCGCAACAGCAAGGAGAAGATCGAGGCGGATTACGAGCCCGAGACGCGCGAGCGGATCGAACGCGCGCGAAACGTTTGCATCAGTGACTACTTTGACCACCAAGACTTCCGACGGTCGTTCACGAAACGACTAGACGACTTCATGGACAAGATCGATTTTCTTGTGCTTCCAACTACTCCGTGCGTCGCTCCCCTCCGCGGGCAGGAATCCGTGCAGATCGGAAGCTGGAGCGGAACAGTGCGCGAAGCGCTGATGACTTATGCGGCGCCATTCAACATGGCTGGATTTCCGGCCATATCCATTCCGCTGGCGGTCCCTCCCGGTGCCTTGCCATGTGGCTTGCAGATCGTAGGACGCCGCGGGCAAGATGCTGCGCTTCTTCGTTTAGCCGCAGACATTTCGAGTGTTATGGTCGCTGTTGGCAAGAAGATTTAGGCTTTATGCGGCGGCGCGGCGTTGTCGCGACGTGACAGGTGAGTGGTGGAGCGCCTTCCGCCACTCACCTTTGCCAGACGCCGCTACGCGCGGCTGGGCGAGCGATTACCTCCACAAAAAAAGATCCCCGCACTCGGCGGGGCAAGGTGCCCACGGCTCGGATGGGGAAGTTCGGAAACGAGGAAGGCGCAAGGCGGAAATGCGGAAATCTTCAATCGAACGCTTCGGAATTTGAGGGTGTCAGCTCGATCCCCGGGTCCCACTCAGCTTTAAATGCATCCTCTCTAGCAGCAGATCGGATTGCCCAGCGTGCCGAACCGTGGCTTCAAGATGCCACCAGTAGCTTTTCGGATACGAAGCGCCGAATGCCCTGCATTGTCCACTATCGTGGGGACATCAAATGCCATCAGCTTGCCGTGACGCTTAATCATACGACCGTCGACAATGACCGTATCGACATTCGCTGGTGTCGCCGCCTGAACTACTGCGGTTTCGATGTTGGTCACGGGCGCCATGTTGAGATCCTTGGAGCGGAGAAGGATTATGTCGGCTCGTTTTCCAGGCGTTATAGAGCCCGTGATATCTCCTAGCCCCAATGCAACCGCACCATTGATGGTGGCCATCTTTATGACGTCACAGAACCCGAGCGGGTTCGTCGCCGAGAAGCCCAAATTCCAGGTGAACCGCATATTTTCAAACATGTTCGGCGGAGAAACTGAGGTCGCATCCGACGAGAGCGAAATCAGAACATTCGCGTCCTTCGCCGCAAGAAGAGCGCGCCGAGGATCCCCGGGCATACCGAATTTCATTTCTGAGTGCGTCGCAAAACTCAGTGGGGTATTTGTTCTGGCTAGGGCCGCGCGGTCCCTGTCTGTCGCCGCCAAGTAGTGGCAGAAGAGAAAGTTCGGGCCCAGATAGCCTCGGCTTTCGTAGTCCTCCGCGTCGTCGAGATTTGGCTCGTCCTGGCTGGCGTGGATACAGACCGGCAATCCCGTCTCAAGGATAGTCTCCATTTCCTTATGAAACACGTCAGCATTGCTCTGAACCATCGCCCTGAGGTTCACGCCAAGATGGACCAGTCCGTCAAACTGCGTGCGATCATCGAACCATTCGGATTTCACGCGAGGGAGATCGGTGAAATCGTTGACGACGTCGATCGGCAGTTGGTCAGGGGGACCGAGAGAATATCGAGCTCTTAGCAAGGAATTCCTGTGCGCACGCAGCTCCGCGTCCACGTGCGCTGGCGATCGATTATTGTGAGACCAATTGTTGACCGTCGTGACGCCGTTATTTGCAAGCTCAGCAAGGCCGAGCATCACACTGTTGTAGAAGTCTTCGGCGCTGTAATGTTCGGCGGTCGCCCATTTCGCCTGGAAGTACCCAAATCCGTCGTCGCAAATAAAGCTTCGGCCCAGTGAGCTCCACATGTGATAGTGGGTGTCGATTAGACCGGGCATGACGATCATGTCGGTGGCGTCGACGATCTCTGCAGAGTCACTACTGAGGGCGCTTCCCACGTCCACAATGGCTCCGTCACGTATCAAGACGTCGCCCAAGGGCAGCGTGCCGATGGTGGGGTCGACCGTGATGATTGCCCCGCCTTTGATGAGGTATTCTCCGCGCGCGCTGTCCCAAGCCATCGTGCATCCCCCTTACCGTTCCAGCGGGGATGAAGGTAAATCTACTCACCGTACTGGCGCAAAGTATTTGTGCGTTATAAAAACTTTGTTCGTATAACGCACAAACTCTAGGTGAGTTGGCGGTGAGGCGCAGACCGGCGCGGTCGATCTTCAGCACGTTGACTGCACGGTCACGTGGTCAACAGGGCATTGGCATCGCTTCCCCACAGGATTCGCGATCGCCAAGGGTTGTTGATGGCAAGGATTCGCTACGTGAAGCACTTCTCCACTCGCCGATGGTTCCGCTTAAGGGATATTTTCGGCGAGCCTGGATGCGACGGAATCTGTGCGGGCGTCTCGAATCCCCTAAAACCTCGTCGGCTATTCTTGCAATTTGGCGCGCGGCAGTAGGATTACGACCGCACCGTTTTGCTGCATACAAACCTCGAGAAATGGCCCGCGATGAAGGAGGAAAGGGAAAAGTCGTAAGGTCCTTTACGGTCGACGCATCAGGATTCCTGTGCACTTTGAAGAAAGTCGAAGTCGCAACCCTCGTCCGCCTGCAGTACGTGATTTCGGTAGAGCATATCGTATCCTCGAAGCGCCGGAGTCTTTTCTATCGTCGGCTCAGCCCGCCGGGCCTCCAGTTCCTCATCGGAGACGAGGAGGCGTATCGAGTGATCTCTTACACTCAGCGAGATAGCGTCCCCATTACGGATCAAACCGATCGGACCACCGGAAGCAGAATCCGGCGCGACATGCAGAACGATCGTTCCGTACGCGGTTCCACTCATGCGCGCATCCGAGATGCGCACCATGTCCTTGACGCCCGCACGTGCGAGCTTGGTCGGGATCGGGATATAGCCTGCCTCCGGCATGGCGGCGTCGCTGAGCGGACCGGCGTTCTGGAGGACAAGGAAGTCATCTGGAGTCACGTCGAGGTCGGGATCGTCGATGCGAGCTGCAAGATCCTGCAACGAGGTGAAGACGACAGCGCGGCCCGTTCTTTCGAAGAGGTTCGGGTCAGCGGCCGAGCGTTTGATGATCGCGCCGCGCGGCGCCACGTTCCCGAATAACGCAAGAAGCCCGCCGTTATCACGGATGGGACGATCGAACGGCTTTACGACGTTGCGATCAACCCAGGGGTCTGCGGCCTCGATGCGGTCGCCAATGGTTTCGCCGGTGATCGTTTCGCAGTCGAGATGGAGGAGATGCTTCAATTCCCGCATGACGGCAGGGATGCCACCGGCCGCGTGGAGGTCTTCCATGTAAGCGATGCCGGTCGGCTTGAGGTCGACGAGCACGGGTGTCGTATCGCTAATCTCGTTCATTCGCTTGAGATCAATCTTCAGCCCGAGGCGGCCTGCGATGGCGGCGAGATGGATGATGGCGTTGGTGGAACCGCCGATCGCCATCAGGATGCGCACGCCGTTTTCGAGTGCTTTTTCCGTGATGATCTTCTTGGGCGTCTTGTCCGTGCCGATCAGTGATACGGCAATACGGCCGGTTTCCTCAGCCATGCGTAGGCGATCCGCGTCGACCGCGGGAATTGCCGCGGAGCCAGCCGGCATCATGCCGATGGCTTCGGCAAGCGAAGCCATGGTGCTGGCGGTTCCCATCACCGCGCAAGTGCCGCTGGTGGACGCGAGCCGCTTTTCGACTTCGTCGATGCCCTTGTCATCGACGTCGCCCGCGCGATAGCGCTGCCAGAAGCGGCGGCAGTCGGTGCATGCCCCGAGCCGTTCACCGCGATGGCGGCTGGTCGACATGGGGCCGGCAACGAGCTGAATCGACGGGAGGCCGGCGGAGGCAGCGCCCATAAGCTGTGCGGGAACGGTCTTATCGCAGCCGCCGAGCAGGACCACTGAGTCCATTGGTTGTGCGCGGGTCATTTCCTCAACGTCCATGGACATGAGGTTGCGGAACTTGAGGCTGGTCGGACTGAGGAATACTTCGCCGAGCGAGATCGTTGGGAACTCGATGGGGAGGGCGCCGGCGGCGAGGACGCCGCGCTTCACCGCTTCGATCATTTCCGGGAAGTGCCGGTGACAGTTGTTGAAGCCGCTCGCCGAGTGGGCGATGCCGACGATAGGCCTGTCGAGCATCTGGCGGCTATAGCCCATCGAACTAGCGAAGGAGCGGCGCAGGTACATGCTGAAGCCCCGGTCTCCATAATTGGTTAGACCGCGTGCAAAACCCTTGTCCTTGCCGGAGTTGTTCTTGTCGTCACACATGGCGTCCTCCTCACACGACCCGCGTCTTGATGTACTTGGCTTCGAGATAGTCGAATATCCCGAGCTGGCCGCCCTCACGGCCCATGCCGCTCTCCTTGATCCCGCCAAAGGGGATCTCTGCTGCGGCAAGTAGCATGTCATTGACACCGACCATGCCAACTTCGAGCGCTTCTGCCGCCTTGTTCGCGCCTTCAAGTGAGCGCGAGAAGACGTAGCCGGCAAGGCCGAAGGGTACGTCGTTGGCGCGCTTGATAGCGTCGTCAAACTCGCAAAAGCGCGCGATCGGTGCTACGGGGCCGAACGGCTCTTCCCTCATGATTAGCGCATCGTCCGGAACGTCTCCGAGAACTGTCGGGCGATAGAAGAAGCCCCGGTTGCGATCGACCGGGATCTCCCCACCTGCAAGCAGGGTTGCCCCTCTGGTCAAGGCATCGGAAACCATTCCGACGATGCGTTCGCGGCCACGGGCATTCGCCATCGGCCCCATCTCGACGCCGTTGTCGCTGCCACGACCGATCCTGAGCCCGTTGGCTATATCCGCCATCGTGCGGGCGAAGGGTTCGTAGAGAGACTCGTGCACATAGAAACGGCTCGGCGAGATGCACACCTGGCCCGCATTCCGAAACTTTGCGCGGGCACAGGCTGTTGCGGCTGCTACCGGATCGGCATCCTCCAGCACCAGCACTGGCGCATGACCGCCAAGCTCCATCGACACCTTTTTCACCGTGTCGGCGCACTGCTTGAGGATCAGCTTGCCGACGGGGACCGAGCCGGTGAGCGAGACCTTCCTTATTACCGGCGAAGCGATCAGGTGGGCGGAAATCTCGGAGGACTTCCCGCTGACTACATTGAGGACGCCGTCTGGCAGACCTGCCCTAATCGCAGCAGCGGCGATGTGGAAAGTGCTGGAGGGTGCCTCTTCTGAGGGTTTGATGACGACGGGGCAGCCGGCCGCGAGCGAGGCGGCGATCTTGCGGGCCGGAAGCAGGGCCGGGAAATTCCAGGCGGTGAAGGCTGCGACCGGACCGACCGGATCAAAGCGGACGTTCAGACGCACATCGGGGTGGCGCCCATCGAGGACGTGACCGAAGATGCGGCGCGACTCATCGGCAAACCAGTCGAACTGATCGATGGCGGCATTCCACTCGCCTGCCGCTTCCGCAATGGGCTTACCTGTTTCGGCTGACATGTCGCGCACTGCGTCTTCGGAGAGGGCACGCATTTCCGTGGCGATACGGCGCAGAAAAACGCTGCGCTCCCATCCCGAAACCTTGGCCCAACGGGGCGCCTCTCGGGCGAGGACGGTCAAAACATCATTGAGGTCGGCGGCCCCCGCCGAGGGTAGATGGCCGATGACGTTTTCATCGACGGGGTCGATGACCGGGCGGGTCTGCCCGGTACGCGAGGCGCGCCACTGGCCGTCGATCAACAGTCCGAATTGTTCATACATGGTCGTCCTCTCAGATCAGGGTGCGAGCATATTGGCGCTGGACGTCGTCTACCCAGTTGCCGACGTTCCATTGACCATAGGCACCGAGGCCGACGGCGGGGTCCTCGCCGAAATAAACGGGGACGTGGATGAGGCTGAGGCCGGACCAGGCATGCGCCTCTTCGAGCGCGGCCACCAGGCTCTCCTCGTCCTCGCCGCCGGAAAGTGCGCGAACGCCGCTCACCGCAGCGGCAAGCCTCACGTAATCGACGGCAACACCGTCATTGGTGCGGAACTCGCGACCATATTGCGAGTGCTGCAGGTGGCTGATGGCGGCCATACGTCGGTTGTCAAGAAGCAGAATCGTGCCGTGCACGCCATGTTCGACGCCGTCAATCAGTACCTGCGGGTTCATCATGAACGAACCGTCACCGGTGAAGGCGATGCCATGGCGCCCGTTGTCGGCGATCCCAGCGGCAAGCAGCGCACTGACTGCAAATCCCATGTAGGACGCGCCGGTCTCTGTGAAGGTTTCGAAGGGCGCCTGGTCCTCGACGATCTGGAAACCGTTAGCCTGGACGTCGCCTGCATCGAAGAACTTCAACGAGCCGTGCCGGCGGCAGAAGTCGGCGGCAACCCGGATGACGCGGGGTTGAGTGAGCACCGGTTTCTGCCAGACGGGATCAAAGAGCGGCGGCGAGGAGGCCTGTCGGGCAAGGAAATTGTCCCACTCCGCGCGTTTTGCACGACCGGCCTCCAGCCAGGCCGCCTTGCCTGGATCGGGCCCGTGCGCCCCCAGCATCTCGGCTAGTCGGTCGGCGACGATGGAGGCATCTCCAGTCAGCGCGATTGTGTTGTTGTAGTGTTGTACGTCGATGGGGTCGGCATTGATGTTGACGACATGACGCGCCTTCGGCCAGCCGATGCCTGAGCAATCCGCCTGGCAGACAGCGCGGCTGCCAATGACGATGAGGAGCTCGGCCTCGTTCATCGCCCAGTTGCCGCTGATCGATCCCTTGGAGCCACCGACGCACATGTTCTGTGGATGATTGGACGGCAGGACGCCGCTGGCGCCGGGGCTGGAGATGACGAGCGCGCCCGCCGCTTCGGCCAGTTTCCGGACGGCCCTCGAGGCCGTGCGGCTGCCGCCGCCAAGCTTGATCGCAACCTTGGCCGAGGCGCGAATTGCATCCGCCGCGGCCCGAAGCGGACTGTCGTCAGCAGGCGCGAGAGCGGGGAAGACGGGCCGGTCGGGCAAGGCGTCGAGCCGTAGCGTCACCGGGGCGGGCTGAGTGTTGAGTGGCAGGTTCATGTAGAAGGGGCCGGGGCGCCACGGGTGGAAAACGCAGGTCGCGCCTTTGCGTAGTCCATCCCGCAGCGCGCCCGGAGTATGCAGCGTATAGGCGCTTCCCATAAGGGAGGTAATTTGGGCAAAAACGCCCTGTGCCGGTTTCGGCACCTGCTGCATATTGTAACCTTCGCCCTGTGTCGTCTCGTCCCCGTAAAGGTGATAGAGACCGACGCCGTTGGACGCAGCGGCGAGTGACGCGGCCATGGCCTGGAAGGCGCCCGGACCGATGGAGGTGACAACGGCGCCGACCTCGCCGTAGACCCAGGACAGGGCCGTTCCGGCATGCGCCATCTCCACTTCGTTGCGGAACTGCCAGCAGCGCACCAGCCCCTGCGCTTCATATGCGTCGAGGACATCGGCAAGCGCAGTGCTGCCATGACCGAAGATCGCGAGATATTTAGTCACACCCTGTCGCATCAGGCCGAGAACCAGTGCCTCGACCAGCGGCATTGTCACGGGCGTGCTGAGGCGTTCCGCGTCTATTGCGGCCTTTAGTCCGCCAGCGGCGCTGAGCCAGGCAGCGCGATCGGCAGCGGTATGCGTGGGGCCGTCGGGAAACGGAAGAATGGTCATGCCGACCTCCCCTTTCTGAGGTCCACGGGACGGCCGATGCGCGCGGATTCCTCGGCGGCGAGCGCGAAGCGCAGGATTTCACGGGCCTGGCGGGCGGTGAGCACGGGGGGCCCGCCGCTTCCGATCGCGTCGATGTAGTGCCGGGTCGAGAGTACGAAGCTTTGCTCCCAGCCCGTTGCAATGTCGCGGAACTCCGTCAGCTTGCCGTCGTTATAGAGTACGACCGGCGGAACATCGGCCAGCCGTCCATGGCCGCCGTTAATCCAGATGACACCCTTGGTGCCTGTGATCTCAACGCGGTCGTCCTGCGCATAGTGGCGTGTCGCCAGTTCCATCTCGGGCGAATAGACGATCTCGAGATTACCGATACGGTTGCCCGGAAAGCGGAAGGAAATCTGCGACTGGGCGTCGAAGCGGATGCCGCCGGGGCCCTCGGTATCGCCGATGAAGGCATGGACTTCGTCAGGTTCGCCCATGAAATGCCAGGCAAGCGCGAATTTGTGATGGCCGTCGTCGAAGACCAGCGGCCCGCCGCCGGCTTGATCTTGCTTCTGCCGCCAGGCATTCGCGGTGGCAGGCACGTCCCAGGCGGTGGCACTACGCGCGGGATTGGACTTGATGCGTATCGAAAGCGGCTCGCCGATTGCACCTTGGTCGATCAGGTCGCGAGCCTTCAGTACCGGCGGATAGAAGATGAAATTTTCGAAGACTTTGACTGGTCGATCATAGGTCTCGGCGGCGGCGACGAGCTGGTCGGCTTCTTCCAGCGAAACGCACATCGGCTTCTGCAGCGAGATGATCTTGCCCGCATCCATCGCCTTGAGCGCGGCGCCGAGGTGGAGATGGTGCGGCAGCAGGATTTCTACCAGGTCGACGTCAGGCCTTGCCAGGACGGCATCGAGATCGGTCTCGATGGCCACACGATCGATACCCCATTGCTTCGCCTTGGTTGCGGCCAGTTCCGGCTCGCGGTCGCAAAGCGCGACGATGCGGCTTGCCGGGTTCTGGAGATATTCGATCGCATGGAGATCGGAAATGCGACCGGTGCCAATAACGGCGACCCTAATCGGGCTGATGCTCATGCAAGAGGCCTTTCTCTAATGGGGGCATGGAAACGGATGTAATGATATGGCCGAGTTCGGCGAGGCGCTCGTCGGTCACGCGGACGGAGGGACCGGAAACGCCGACGGCGGCGATCATGCGGCCGTGATCATCGGAGATGGGACGCGCAACGCAGCGGATGCCGTGAGCGAACTCCTCATTATCGATCGAATAGCCGCGGGCGCGGGTGCGGGTGATTTCGTCATCGAGCGCGCGGCGTGTGGTCAGCGTACGGGGAGTGAACGACGGGAAGGGGCCATCGACATGGGCATCGCCGAATGCCAGGAACGCCTTGCCGAGCGCCGTGCAATGGAGCGGTGCCAGGGCGCCGATCGGATGATCGACCTTAAGCGGCAGCGAGGAATCGATCTTATCAATATACCAGACGCGACTCCCGACGAGCACCGCCATATGGGCGCATTCGCCTGTCTCGGCGACGAAACGCTCCAGCACAGGACGCCAGGCCTCCTTCACGGAGACTATGTCGATCAGCGAATGGCGGCTTGCAGTGTGCCGGGCGATCTTATCGGTCGGCTGGTAGCGGCGTGCCGAATCCTGGGTCGCATAACCGGCGGCGACCAAGGTCTTCATCAGGTGCGATGCGTTAGATTTATCCACGCCCAGCGCCTCGGCGACATCAGTCAGCCGGGCAGGCTCCCGGCTTGCTGCAAGGAAATCGAGGGCTTCGAGGCCACGTGTGAGAGATTGCAAAAGGCGCATCGGTAAAAACTCCTTCGGGGTCTGCTGATTTGCGCCATGCTAAACTTAAGTACAGCATATGACAACTAGATCAACTTTTACCGCCGATATGCCGATGAATTGCTGACTTTGTTTCGAAATGCAATACTTTTGTGTTGACATCGGCAACAAATTTGCAGAATTCTGGTTTTGCGAGGCAATAAGTTTAACAATCGCAAACTTTCGGGAGGTCCCTATGTTTTCCATCACGCGGCGCTCGCTCATGCTTGCAGCGCTCCTGGCATCTGCGGCGAGCGCCGCCAGCCCCGCTTTCGCCCAGTCGGGTGAAGTCACTATCAGCCACTATTTCACAGGCGAGCTCGGGTTGAAGGCCTTCAATGATCAGGTCGAAAAATTCGAGCAGGCGACCGGCATCAAGATGAAGGAAAGTCCGGTAGGCCACGAGGATTTCAAGACGGACATTCTCGTTCGGGCGGCGGGTCACAGCCTCCCCGACGTCTTCAGCTATTGGGCCGGTGCGCGTGTTGACTTCATTGTAAAGTCCAATAGCTTGCGTCCCCTCGACGGAATCTGGGTGAGCGAGAAGCTCGATAGCGTCGTCGCCAAGCCAATTGCCGACAGTGCAACGCTTTATGACGGCAAGCGCTTCCTCGTGCCGCTCAACTATCACTATGCGGGACTGTTCTATAACAAGAAGGTGCTTGCCGATGCGGGCATGACGGCGCCGCCGGCGACCTGGGGAGAGTTCATTGCGCTTTGCAAGACTCTAAAGGAAAAGGGCATCGCCCCGGTCGCGCTCGGTTCCAAGAGCCGCTGGCCGGCGCAGTTCTGGTTCGATTACCTGCTGCTGCGCACCGCCGGTCCCGAGTATCGGGCCAAGCTGATGAAAGGTGAGGCGTCCTATGATGACGCGGAAGTCGTATTAGCGATGTCTCTCTGGAAGGAC
Source organism: Ensifer adhaerens (assembly GCF_020035535.1). Taxonomy (NCBI): domain Bacteria; kingdom Pseudomonadati; phylum Pseudomonadota; class Alphaproteobacteria; order Hyphomicrobiales; family Rhizobiaceae; genus Ensifer; species Ensifer adhaerens. Next base: position 2,018,468 of record NZ_CP083350.1, read on the forward strand.
CTTCTCGATCAGGGCTTCTTTGTGGAGAATGCCAATGCGGACGATTGGACGGACGCCGCCGACAAGGTAGCTCGTGGCGACGCAGCGATGACCCTGATGGGTACCTGGATCACCGGCTACTGGAATGGCGTCGGCCTTGTTCCAGGCCAAGACTACGACTTCTTTCCGTTCCCGAAGATCAAGGACGGTATTCCGAATGCCGCGGTCGGACCTGTCGACGGTCTGGTCGTTTCTGCTAACGCCGCCAATCCGGAGGGAGCAGAGAAATTCCTGGCATTCATGATGTCGAACGCCGATGTCCAGGCGAAATGGGCTGAAGCGCAGGGCGCGCTTTCGGCCAATGTCAATGTCGACCCCAAGACCTATAACAGCGTCATGCAGGGGGCGGCCAAGACTGTTGCCGAAGCTGAAGCCTTCGCCTTCAACTACGATCTTGCCACGGCACCGCCTGTTGCAGAAGTCGGTCTTTCGATGTTCACGCGCTTCATCGACGATCCGTCCAAGCTGGACGATATCCTAAAGGCTGTGGCCGCCGATGCGAAGACGGCTTTCAAGCAGTAGACGAGTAACAGGGGTGAGGGTCGCGGCCCATCGCGGGTCGCGATTTCCCGGAAAGGAATAATGATGGAGCGGCATAACAACTTGTGGCGCATTGCGCTGCTGGCACCGCCATTGTCCGTCTTCGCCGTCTTCGTGATCTGGCCGCTGTTCAGTTCCTTCTTCTACAGCGTGACGAACTGGAACGGCTTCGGTGCCAACTACGATTTTGTGGGCCTCGACAACTTCAGCAAGATCTTTACCGACAAGCTATTCATGAACGCGGCCATTAACACGACGATCTGGATGGTTGCAGCGATCGTGGTGCCGACGCTGTTTGGGCTCGGGCTCGCGCTGTTGCTAGATGGCAAAGTTCCGGGCGGTCGCGCCTTCAAGACGGTGTTCTACCTGCCGATCTGCCTGTCAGCCGTTATCGTGGGGCAGATCTGGATATGGATCTACCAGCCAGACTGGGGCCTGCTCAACACGGTGCTCTCCAATATCACTGGCGAGAAGATGCGCTATGCCTGGCTGGCTAAGCCGGATACGGCGCTCGGATCTGTGATACTTGCCTGGTCCTGGCAACAGACCGGCCTTTCCATGGTGATTTATCTTGCCGGACTAACGGCGGTTCCGGAGGATCTCCTGGAGGTTTGTGAGATTGAGGGCGCGAAACTCTGGCAACGCATCGTCTTCGTTGTCCTGCCACTGCTCACTCCGTCCACCGTCGTCGTCATCGCCCTTTCGGTGATTAATTCGCTCAAGGGCTTTGATATCCTTTACATCATGACCGGCGGCGGACCGTTCAACAGCTCCGACACCCTTGCCATGCACATGTACAACGAGTCCTTCCGCAAATATTTGATGGGATACGGCAGTGCCATTTCCGTCGTGCTGTTTCTAATCGCACTCACGATCATCGGCATTTATTTTCGCCAACTTAAGAAGGTGGACCGGATCTATGGCTAATCCTTCCGCTGTCCGCCGTTTCAATCCATGGCGCGGGGCGATCTTCGCCATGCTGCTTTCCCTCGCGATCGTCTTCCTGCTGCCGACGCTCGGTGTGCTGCTGGCCTCCATCAAGACGACCCGCGAGATCGCACTCGGCAGTCTCTGGTCGTTCCCGACGTCGTTTTATCTCGGCAACTTCGTAGAGGTTCTGTCGAACCCCGCCGTGCACCGCTACTTCCTCAATACGCTGCTAGTAACGGTGCCGGGCACGCTGGCATCGACGGCGCTCGGCGTGCTGGCAGGTTATGTTTTCGCCAAGCTGCCGTTTCGCGGTTCCAACATGCTGTTCCTCGTCCTCGTTGCGGGCATGTTCTTCCCGCCGCAAGTCATCCTCGTCCCGCTCTTCCGCCTCTTCAACGGCATGGGTCTGATCGATACGCTATGGCCGGTCTTTATCGTCCATACCGCGCTCGGAATTCCGATCTGTACGCTGTTGATGCGCAACTTCTTCGCAACCGTGCCGACGGCGTTGCGTGAGGCGGCAATCCTTGAGGGTGCCACCGAATGGCAAGTCCTGACCCGTGTCGTGCTGCCGCTCAGCCTGCCGGCGCTTGCGGTTCTTGCGACGCTGCAGTTTACCTGGATCTGGAACGATTTCCTATGGCCGCTGATCTTCACCCAGTCCGATGACAAACGAACGATTATGATCGGTATCGTCAATCTTAAGGGCCAGTATTCCGTCGCCTGGGGCGTGCAGGGTGCACTCTCGCTCGTCGCAAGCCTCCCCACGCTTTTCGTCTTTCTGTTTTTCCAGCGCTACTTCATCAAGGGCATGACCATGGGCGCGGTAAAGGGTTGATTATGACACAGCTTGCACTTCGCTCGATCCGCAAATCCTATGGCGCGCTTGAGGTTATCCGCGGGGTCGACCTCGATGTCGCAGAAGGGGAATTCATAGTCTTCGTCGGCCCTTCCGGTTGCGGGAAGTCGACGATGCTTCGCATGATCGCCGGCCTCGAGGATGTTACGGGCGGCACGATCGGCATCGCCGGCCGTGACGTGACCACGACCGCGCCGTCCAAGCGAGAAATCGCAATGGTTTTCCAGTCCTACGCACTATTCCCGCATATGACAGTGGCGGAGAACATTGGCTTCGGGCTGAAGCTATCTGGCGTGGCGAAGGACGAGATTTCCCGTCGGGTGGCTGATGTCGCGGCCACCTTAAAGATCGGTCCTCTCCTCCACCGAGTTCCCCGTGAGCTATCGGGGGGGCAGCGACAGCGCGTCGCCATTGGTCGCGCTATAATTCGCCAGCCGAAGATATTCCTATTTGACGAGCCGCTATCAAACCTCGACGCGGCGCTGAGGGTGCATATGCGTCTCGAGATTGCGCGCCTTCACGCACGGCTCGGAGCCACGATGATCTACGTAACTCATGATCAGACGGAGGCCATGACGCTCGCAGACCGAATCGTAGTCTTTAACAAGGGCAAGATTGAGCAGGTCGGTGCTCCTATGGAACTCTATGAGCGTCCTGCAAATACTTTCGTGGCAGGCTTTATCGGCGCCCCTTCTATGAACTTCTTTCCGGCTTCGGTAGCGGACGGAACCCTCAAAGTTCATGGAGCGCCGATTGAGCGGGCATATACCTGGAAAGCTGCGGAAACGGTGACGGCGGGAGTCCGGCCAGAAGACATCACGATTATTCCGCCGGAACAGGGAGGCATTCGTGGACGGGTCGAACTGATCGAGCGCCTCGGCGCGCAAACCTACGCTTTTGTGGAAACGGAAGGCTTGACCGATGCGATTACGATTGCGGTTCCTACCGAGACCCATCTTACCGCAGGTGACATAGTAGGAATGCAGCCGATGGGCGACAAGATTCACACGTTTGACAGGCAAGGCGTTGCGCTTGCGTAGGCATCGTTTTGCGGATCCAGACTCCGTTTACCGGCGCGAAACTCAAAGATTGCCTTAGAACCTAGCTCGGGGTCGCAGCTGTTAAGGCTGCGACCCTATGTTAGTTGCGTCTTCAAGAGGCATGCGGCGCCTGTCAAGCATTCCTTGCGAATATCGGTGTTCCTGCCAACCGCTGCTAGCTATGCCCGCCGAAATCGCCAGCACGACGAGCTTAGTGATGTTCCTGGCCTGAAACTTAGACTTCAACCGTTCGATCCGGTGCTCGATTGTTCGCGCTGACAAGTTGGCAGTTGCGGCGATCTCCCGTATTGATGCTCCCTGCGTGAGCAGTTGCAGCACCGCGAGGTCGGCATCGTCTAGTCCATCGGTCCTTGGTCCCGTCGGCAACATGAGACGAATGCCGAGTAGGCCGATGCACCAGTCACTTCGCCCAGCGGGATTCTTTTGAGGCAGGATGATCTGGTCGTAGGCAGCATGCATGTCGAGGATCCTTGACACAACGTTCCCCATCACCGGACGCTGTCGTTCTGCGGCGTTGGCATACTCGGGGATTAAAACCCCATGCAGATACCGCTGATCCGGGAAGTCCACCACGGATCCTGTACGCTGCGGGAAGGGCAGTCTGGCTGTTCCGGTAGGTAGGTCGTAGCACTTAACAAAATTGAGCTGGAATTCCTCGGGATTCGACGGCCGGGTATCGAACACGAGCAGGATCATGTTGGCCCGCAGCATTCCGAGAAAAGGACTGTAGAGACTTTCAGGATTCACAAGTCCTTCGGGGCTTGAAATCCAGGAATCCATCAGAAGCCTGGAGATCTGCTCGAAGGTCGCATGCCGCTTCATGGTCGGCATCCGGCGGCAACACAGCCAGCATGAAGGGACAGAAACCAACCGTTTTGTCACGACGCACAGATTCTTTTTGTTCCATGCGTAAGCCTTTGTAAATGTTGCTTCCAGTGCTTTTCCGACATCCCCGTCCGCCAGTGCCGCGAATCCGTTCGTTTCTGTCAAGCCGGTCCGGGACTACAGGATCAATTTGGAAGGATTCATGGCGAGGATTGGATATGCGAGAGTGTCGACGGCGGATCAGCATTTGGATTTGCAGGTCAATGCCCTCCTGAGTGCGGGTTGCGCGAAGGTCTTCGAGGACCACGGTGTGTCAGGAAGCCAGGACTCGAGATGCGGCCTAACCTCCATGATGAAGGCGCTTCGCAAAGGCGATGTGCTCGTTGTATGGAGACTTGATCGGTTGGGCAGGTCAATCCGGCACCTGATCTCCGTGATCGAGAAGCTTTGTCGGCGCGGCATCGGATTTCTTTCCCTGACAGAAAACATCGACACCTCATCGGCGGGCGGGAAGCTGATCTTCCACATCCTCGCAGCGCTCGCCGAGTTCGAGAAATCGTTGATCCGCGAAAGAACAATCGCGGGCATCGAGGCGGCGAAGGCACGTGGGAAATGCCCAGGGCGACGGCCGGCGTTGAGTCCGGCGCAATGCTTCGAAATCCGCGCCGCGATCCACTCGGGGTCCTCGCTCCAGGATGTCGCCCGCCTATACAACGTTCATCCCAGAACCGTGGCTCGTGGGATCGAACGCCTGGACGCTGGCCATCTAAGCAGAATTACTGGAACAAGCTGAGAACGGCCCGCGGTTGCGAGTTGACGATCTGAAGGCTCTGGATAGCGAGCTGTTGTTGCGTCTTTAACGCATTGAGGCGCGCGGCTGCTTCCTCCATGTCGGCATCCACGAGGCGCGACACACCCCTCTCGATGGAGTCCGTAAGGTACTTGAGGAAGTCGGTCTGCATCGCATTTCTCTTGGCGAGGGAGCCAAGTGTTGAGCCGGCATCGGTGAGCTTCTTGAGCATGGCCTCGACCCCGCTCAGGTACTCCTTGAGATCAGCGCCGTTCGCCGTGACACTGACATCGAGGAGGCCGAAATTCGGGAGTCCTCCAAACCCGTCACTGGCGGGGCCGATGCCGATGGAGGTCTTGCCGCCGGAGGCCTTGTGAATGGTCTCGTCCGCTTCGTAGAGAATGTATCCGCCGGCATTCGTTGCGGTAACGCCGACGTTCTTCGCTTGCATGGCCGCGTTGAGAAGGAACACCAGGTCGTCGGCCGAGGTCACTTCGCCGGTGGTGGTTCCGAGCGTCTGATCCACCAGATCCCGGTCGATCTCCAACGTCGTTGTCGTGCCATTCACGGTCACAGGGACGTAGATCTGGGCGGTGGCGTGCACCGTGAACGGCTCGTCCCAGTAGCTCACGACGGACGGGCGAGATCCGTAGTTGGTTCCCGTAGCCGTGAGGCCGCCGGTCTTGCCGCTGGCGAGTGTCGAGGACACGTTGAGAACCTGGATCGATGATCCCGTCAGGCCGGAGGTCTCCCGCGAGAGAAGCGCGTAGCCGTCAGTAACGTCGCTGCGGGTGGCGAACTGTGCGCCAAGCGGGATGAGTGCCTCACGCATGAGCCATGCGAACTGGTCGCGCGAGGAGATCACTCCGTTCAGCGTCGGATACACCTGGTCCATCAGCGTCCGGTTGAGGGTGACGTTGACGGTTGTCCCGCTTCCAGGGGAAGTGGTGTTGGCGGGATTGTCGGCATCGAGCACGAGGCTGAAGGCGATGGCGGTCGAATTGTCCGTAAAGACAAGCGGTCCGTCGAAAGTGAAGCTCTGCATTGCGCCACCGCCGTAGGTGAACGCGTTGGTGTTGCGCAATCCCCCGATGGAGCCGGGGCTCCGGTCGTCCTTCTGAAGAATTCCGCCACCGGTGGTGTTGAAGAGCGCGATAGCGGCTAGGTCGATCTCGCTCGTGGTGACGCTCACCGATGAACCGCTTCGCACGAAGCCAGTCGTCAGGAGTTCCTTGCTTGTGGCGGCATCGTAGATGTCCGTGATCGCGGTGTTGAGCCAGTTCTGACCGGAGAAGCTTGCCGAAGTCGCGATGGATACGGCCTGCTGCTTGAGCTGTTCGAGTTCCTTCTGGATCTTGGCCCGGTCAACGCCCGGCTCCGATGCCGCGACAATCTTCGCCTTGAACGCATCAACGACGCTGATCGCGGCCTCGATGCCCGAATAGGCGGTGTCAATCTTCGCTGCACCGAATGCCATTGCATCCTGTGCCGCCGATATAGAGCCGACATCCGATCGCATCGTCGTTGAAATTGACCAGTATGCGGCATCGTCGGTGGCAGAGCCGATCCTGTAACCGGACGAGACCATGGCTTGATGCCGATTCAATTGCTCGCTGATGGTTCGCAACGTGGCCAGCGCCGTCGCCGCCGATATGTTCGTCAGGATACTAGTCATGATGATGCCGTTGAAAATGTATTGGTTTAATCGGCATCATCATGAACCCGTTTGCGGCAACCCCGCCGCCAGAAGATGTTCGAATGACGTTAACGAATGCGGCAGAACCGCTGGGGGAAACTACCCAGATTGCGGGCGGCGAGAGGGGTCTTCTCCAGTCGCGCTGGCACGCCCATGCGCCGGAGCGCGCGACCGGACATCGAGGAAGGACCGGCGATGGGCGATCGGCCAATTATCAACCTTTGCCGTTAAAGCCAATGCAAGCCCGTCCCTCGATTGCTAATAGTTCGTTGAACGAAAGGATTGATCGTTCACCGCCCTCGCCAACAAGGAAATCGTAACGGCCTGATCGCAGGGCCACTTCGGCGGTTTGCTATCGCTGACGATGAGCCGAAGTGTTTGACGCCGTTGGCGCGCGCAACTCGAAGATTGCAAGAACGTTGTCTAAGGACATTTTGTGCGTTTGCCTTGAGGAGCTGCAGGATATCATCCGGACGTCGGATTGGGGCGCCGTCCACCTACGGGACAAACGGGATTGTTGACTCCAATTCGCGTCCGTTGGAGAAAGATGAAATTGTTGAACAGAGGGGAACAACTAGTGGCAGACGAAAGCAACGTTCAGGTCATCGAGGCGACAACTCCCGAAGTAGTTGCGCCGCCGAAGAAGCGCAGGGGGCCACAGCCGAAGAAGGTACCGTCAGAGGCAGCTGCAGGAGCGCCCGTCACAGTCGGTGAAAAACCGGCGAGGGGGCGGAAAAAAGCCGAGGCGAAGCCGAGCGAGGCGTCCGTGGGGTCAGTTGCAAAAACCAAGGCTAAGGCCGTGGGAAAAAATACAGTGGCAAAGCAAGCGAAGGCAGTTCCAGCACCTGTAGCCGAAGATATCGCGGACTTGCTTCAGCTTGAACAAGAGAACGCGCGGCTTCGGAAGGCTCTTTCCGAGAAACTTCGGGCTGAGAACGCGGACCTACGCAAGCGGCTTGGCCTCGCTTGATTCTGCCAAAGGCCGATCGGCTACGGTCGGCCTCGCCGTTCCATTCAGCGCCATAGTAATGGCACGCCGCTGCTATCGCTGTAGGTGGGGGATGCTATGAAGTCACCATGGAAGTACTTGGTTGAACTGGCGTCTCAGGGGCGGAGAGCAACGAAGTCGGACGGCCCTCCCGAAATCGAGACTTCGCGACCAGACGAGCCGTCAAAGGAACCGGCTGAACAAGCACGGGTGCCGTTGGACCTGGCTGATGGCAGGACGAGCCTCACGAGAGAAATGTCAAGTGCGTTCGCTCGCGATCCTGATATTGCACCCGACATAGCTACACCGGCCGGCACGGGCGACGGAAACGGTGCCTCCTCGGCTGAGCAGCCAGGTGCCGACGATAACCCTCCCGCGAAACAGGTAGAACCTCTCCGAAAACTATCCGCGAAGAAGCGGCAACGGGGTCGGAGACCAGTTAGGAACGTCGCCGACCAAGAGTCGGAAGGGGGGAAGCATGAAGCTAATGATGTGCAACAGCCGCTAACATTTACCGATGAAGTCATCGCTCTTGACGAGGAGGTTGCGCAGTTGAGGGTGCAACTGGCGCAAAAGTTACGGCAGCAAAACAAGCAGCTTCAGCAACTGCTGGATCGGTTTACCGACCTCGCCAAACATCTTTAACCGAGATTCCCGTTGAAACTGTTTCCGATGGTCGGATTCCGCTGAGGGGACGGCGGTTACTACGTCCGTGACGAGTCGAGAAATTCCGTTAGTTGGATTAGGTTCGTGTCCATGAGGCTCCGACCAAATCGGAGCTCATTCGCAGAACTACTTGCTCAGGGCGTCCACGAGCACCGGCTATTCGTCAGGAACGGTGAAGCCGCACGCGTCGTTGCATTTCAGAAGCTTTCGCTTCCAGCGCAACGTCGAGTCCTGGACGCGGGCCGGAAGCAGCTCCGAGATGAAACTTTAAGCCGGGAGGCGAAGTTCAAGCGGGTCCGCAACCTAACGGATCGCAACAATCGCCCTTCGCAAGGCGAGCCCTCCGCCAAGCCGAACTACATGAGCTTTCAATTCCGCGGATTCTTGAAACAGGCCGGATATACGGGCTTGGTTTCCTGCTGTCGCCGTTACGTTGGTGTGGAAGGCAAACCGCAGGTGCAGATGCGGTTTGCCTCCTGCCGCAATGCGACGGAAACGTCCTGTCCGGCCGCCCGCCGACCATCTGACGTCGAGCTCGGCGCGCACGCGGTTGCGGGGTCTTCAACAATTTCAAGGGATTCTATGATGACTCAACCGCCATTCTCAATCACCAGGAGAGCGCTCCTCGCTGCAACGGCCGTGTCGGGAGCCGTATCTTTGCTGCCTACGGCGCTCAAGGCGAAAACTGGAAGCGCTGAAATTCGCCCGTTCAAGATCGAGGTGCCCCAAGCCGATATCGATGATCTCCGCCGTCGCCTTGCCTCGACACGGTGGCCAGATCCAGAAACGGTAGGTGACCAAACCCAGGGCGTCCAACTCGCGACCTTGCAGCCGCTGGTTCAATACTGGGCGACCGATTATGATTGGCGCAAGGCGGAAGCAAAATTAAACGCGCTGCCGCAGTTCATCACAGAGATCGATGGACTTGATATTCAGTTTGCCCACATCCGCTCCAAGCACGCTAATGCAATGCCGTTGATCCTGACCCACGGATGGCCCGGGTCGATTTTCGAGCTGATTAAAGTCGTTGAACCGCTCACGAACCCCACCGCCCACGGCGGCCGCGAAGAAGACGCGTTCCATCTCGTTTTGCCGACCTATCCCGGATACGGCTTCTCTGGCAAGCCCAAGAAAGGAGACTGGGCTCCGCCTCACGTAGCCATGGCTTGGCACGAACTCATGTTGAGGCTTGGGTACAAAAGCTACGTTGCACAGGGTGGGGATTGGGGAGCGATCATCTCCGAGTTGATGGCAATCCAGGCTCCAGCTGGTTTGCTCGGAGTGCATACAAACATGCCAGGCACCGTGCCGCCGGAAATCGTCCAGCTTGTCCGGACGCGTCAACCCGCGCCCGAGAACCTGTCAAGCGATGAAAGGGCCGCGTATAAGTCTCTGGACGTCTTCTACAACCAGGGCTTCGGCTATGCCGAAATGATGAACACGCGGCCGCAGACGCTCGGCTACTCCCTCGCGGACTCGCCAGTCGGGATGGCTGGTTTCTATTACGAAAAGTTTGCGACGTGGAGCTATACAGACGGGCATCCTGAAAAGGCGTTTACCAAGGACGAAATTCTGGATGCCATCACCCTGTACTGGCTTACCAACACAGGTGCGTCTTCGTCACGTTCCTACTGGGACGCAGCCCAGCTGGGTGGGGGTCCGTTCACCCGACGTACGATCAAAAAGGTACCTGTCGGGGTTACTGTGTTTCCTGGCGAAATCTATCAAGCACCGAAGAGCTGGACTGAGCAAAGCTACGAGAACCTGATCTACTTCAACAAAGTAGACAAGGGTGGGCACTTCGCCGCTTGGGAAGAGCCCGAGCTCTTTGCCAAGGAACTGAGGGCGAGTTTCAAGTCCCTGCGCTGACAATGTGGCGGGCAAAAAGGCTGCCCATTTGCCGACGTGGCATCAACCTCGATGCCAGTTGCTGATCCTAGAATGTGACTTTGGACGGCAGCGGTCAGATGACAGCGATTGACCGCCTCATAGCAATACAGTGGAAGGGGTTCGCGACTGAAGTGTTGCGAACCCCTTAGGCTTCGCAGCAGGCAGCGTAACGGCGGCGGAGTGCTTGGCTGCAATAGGATACAATTACACCTGTTACCCGAAATACCATCGATACGTCCCGATGGTTCTCTGCTCCGCATGCCAAGCGCTCACCCGTTAGGCATTGATCCAGTGCGGAGAGACGATGATGATCCTCTTTGTTGTAGCCTACCTCGCAGGCGTGCTGACGATTGTCAGCCCTTGCATCCTGCCGGTTCTGCCATTCGTATTCGCCCGCGCAGGCCAGCCTTTTTCCACCAGTATTCTCCCGATGCTGCTCGCCAAGATCGTGACCTTTGCAGGTATCGCCTCGCTTGCAGCACTCGGCGGCAACTGGGCGGTGCAGGCGAACGCCTACGGCCGTTACGCCGCGATCGCGCTACTTGCCGTCTTCGGCGTGACACTGCTCTCGACGCGGGCTGCCGCCTTTGTGACCGGTCCGTTCGTCGAGCTCGGCAACCGACTGTCGAGGAAGGCGGCGACCGGGGAGAAGGGCGGCGTCGGCGGCTCGATCCTCCTTGGCGTTGCGACCGGTTTGCTCTGGGCGCCCTGCGCCGGACCGGTGCTCGGCCTGGTGCTGACCGGGGCGGCGCTGAACGGCGCGAATGTGCAGACGACGCTGTTGCTTGTCGCATATGCGGCCGGTGCTGCGACCTCGCTGGCGCTCGCTGTTTTGGCAGGCGCCAGAGTATTCGCGGCGATGAAGCGCTTCCTCGGCATTGGCGACCGCATCCGCCAGGGTCTCGGCATCGCGGTGCTCGGCGGCGTTGGCGCGATCGCGCTCGGCCTCGACACCGGACTTTTGGCGCAGCTTTCCTATGCGAGCACGTCGGGCGTCGAACAGTCGATCCTCGATCGCCTGCGCAGCGCTGCATCGCCCGTGGACGTCGCAAGCACCCGTATGGCCCTTGCCGCAAAGGATACGCGACAGGCGGCCTATCGAAGTGACCTCCCGGTGGAAGGGCAATTTCCGTCGCTCGACGGCGCGGTTCAGTGGCTGAATTCGAAGCCGCTGACCCCGGCCGAGCTTCGCGGCAAGGTCGTCCTCGTCGATTTCTGGACCTATTCCTGCATCAACTGCATTCGCACCATCCCCTATGTCAGGGCCTGGGCCGAGAAGTATCGGGATCAGGGCCTCGTCGTCATCGGCGTGCACGCTCCGGAATTCGCCTTCGAAAAGCAGATCGGCAACGTCGAAAAGGCGGTGCGCGATTTCAAGATCACCTATCCGGTAGCGATCGACAACGATTTCGCCATCTGGCGCGCCTTCTCCAACAGCTACTGGCCGGCCCACTACTTCATCGATGCCGAGGGACAGGTCCGCTACACCCATTTCGGCGAGGGCGACTATGAAGGCTCCGAGCGGGTGATCCAGGAACTGTTGGCGGAGGCTGCGGGCAAACAAAAGGCTGAAAACGGGTTCGTCGCGCCCAAGGCCGCGGGCGCGGAAGCCGCGCCTGACCTCGCACGGCTCGGCTCCGGCGAGACCTATGTCGGCTATGCGCGGTCCGAAAAATTCGTCTCGCCGGAAGGCGTTTCGGCCGACGCCGCCCAGCGCTACACCGTTGGCGAGCCCCGCCTCAACGAATGGGGCCTCACCGGCAACTGGACTGTCGGCGCCGAAGAGGCGCGCCTCAATGCGGCAGGTGGAGGTATCACCTATCGGTTCCGGGCCCGCGACCTGCACTTGGTGCTTGGGGCCGGTGCTGGCGGCAAGCCAATCCCATTTCAGGTGACGGTCGATGGGGCCGCGCCCGGCGCGGACCATGGTGCCGATATCGACGAGAATGGCAAAGGTGCCGTCACGGTGACCCGCCTTTACCAGCTTGTGCGTCAGTCAGGAGCTTCGCGGGAACGGACGTTCGAAATCCGCTTTCTGGAGCCCGGCGCGGAAGCTTTCGTTTTCACCTTTGGATGAGAGTTGGACATGAGCGACAAACAAAAGCAGCGGGGGCGCACCTGGTCCGTCTTCACCCGACTTGTCGTCGCCGCGACCATGGTCGGCGGTGGATTGACCTTCGCGCTCGACGGGCAATCGGCGGCACAGGAGGCAAAGCCTGTGCCGAAGGCACTTCACGATATCGCGTCGGCCGAAGGACGCCAGACGGCGGTGTTGGCCGGCGGTTGCTTCTGGGGCGTGCAGGCCGTGTTTCAACATGTGGCCGGCGTTACGGGTGTCACGTCAGGGTACGCGGGCGGCAGCGCAGGTACGGCGACCTACGAGCAGACGGAAACCGGCACCACCGGGCATGCTGAAGCAGTGGAAATAACGTTCGACCCGAAGCAGGTGAGCTACGGCAAGTTGCTCGAGATCTACTTCTCCGTCGCCCATGATCCGACGCAGCTTGGCGGGCAGGGACCCGACAGTGGACCACAATATCGATCCGCAATTTTCCCGCGCAATGACGAGCAGGCGAAGGTTGCCGCCGACTATATCGCGCAACTGAACGCGGCAAACGTCTTCGCCCGGTCGATTGCGACGACGATCGAGCCCGGCAAGGCTTTCTATCAGGCCGAGGCCTATCACCAGAATTACGTCTACAACAATCCGGGCCAGCCCTATGTCGTCATCTACGAGCAACCGAAGATCGGCGCTCTACATCGCCTGTTCCCGGGCCTCTTTCGCGAGAAGCCCGTGCTTGTAGCGGACAGTGCTGCTTAGCTGATGAGGAGCCGTGGGGCCTCCCGGCGGGCCAAGCCAGTTCGGACACAAGGATACAGTTTCGCGGCGGGCTGCACACACCCGCGATACGCCCAAATGACACTCTGGCTGCGAGCACGTTTCGAGCCTTTGGCGGCGAAACGCCGCTGCGGTCATGATCAACGGAAGGAGCCACCATGCGTATCTTCGCAACAGTTTTCGCCATCGCCGCGCTCGCGGCTGCGCCATGCGCCTGGGATAGCGACCCGAGAGAGCCCTCGCTTCTTGCCGCACTCGTCTCCGGTTCCGGATCAGCAGCGGTTGCTGAGCAGGGAGCAGGATTGCTGCAAGAGGCGCCGCGCGAGGAGCTTGCCGATCCATTCTTCAACTGATGATAGAACCGCCGAGACCAACGGCCGTGAGACGTCAAGGAACGCCAGCCGACGCTTGTCCTGGCGCAGCGCGAATCGCGGGCCGCGAATTCGAGACCTGGATCGAATCCATCCGCTCCGTTCAAGCTACTTCAGCACAGCAGATGTTTGTCCGGCGCCGAGTCCTTCGTCACGTCTGGGCTGGCTCGGTGCTTGACGATCTTCGTCTCGATGGCCGCCACTTCCTCCGGAAGCTTCGATCGCTCGACGATCGCTTTCGCCTCGGCCTTTTCCCTGCGGTGAATGCCCGTCTGCTGGCAATCCTTGCTGAAACGCCTTCATGCGGTCGGATGCCTGTTCCGCCGAGATGGGTCGCTGACCGCCGAGACGGGTACACAGAGTCTTTGAGGTCGCCCATCCACATCCGTCCGGTTTTGAGTTTCGCCAGCAGACCCCCTTGTGGGAATCTTCTGACGACTACCCCGTCTAACTTCGCGAAACGTCGGGAAAGTTTGCCAGTACACATTGGGATACACAGCCTCGCTGCAGCGAACATATCCCGGATACACCACGGCAACATAGTCCCCTCGATCCGGCCGATGTCTCTGGCATCGCCCCCACAACCGAACGAGGAGAATGATGATGTCCAGACGCCATTTGCCAAGTGCCAGGAGCAGTCGCTTGGCTGCCTTCGCGCTGTCCGGAGCGATCGCGATCCTGCTTCCTCCGCTCGCCGCCCATGCCGCAGGGGCTTCCTCGGCGGCCAGCGCCCAGATCACGGCTGCGGCAAGACCCGCGGCCGACGAATCCATCCGTCCGTTCCAATTCCACGCCAGTGATGCCGCGCTTGCCGATCTTAAGCAGCGCATCGCGGCGGCCAAGTGGCCGGATCGCGAACTGGTGGCGGACGGCACCCAGGGCGTGCAACTTGCCACCATGCAGAAGCTCGCCGACTATTGGGCAACAAACTACGATTGGCGCCGGGTGGAGAAGACACTCAACGACCTGCCGCAGTTCGTGACCAATATCGACGGCGTCGACATTCACTTCATTCACGTGCGCTCCAAGCATAAGAATGCGATGCCACTCATCGTCACCCACGGCTGGCCGGGCTCGATCATCGAGCAGTTGAAGATCATCGATCCCCTGACCAATCCGACCGCCCACGGGGGCACGGAAGCCGATGCTTTCGACGTGGTCATCCCCTCGCTTCCCGGCTACGGCTTCTCCGGCAAGCCGACGGAGCGCGGCTGGGACCCGGTGCGGATCGCGCGCGCCTGGGCAGTGCTGATGCAGCGTCTCGGCTACTCACATTACGTCGCGCAGGGTGGCGACTGGGGCGACGCCGTTACCGAGCAGATGGCGCTGCAGCAGCCGGCGGGCTTGCTCGGGATCCACACCAACATGCCGGCGACCGTGCCTGACGAGATCCAGAAGAGCCTCGATGCCGGCCAGCCGGCACCAGCGAACCTTTCGGCCGACGAGCGCCGCGCCTATGAGCAGCTCGACTTCTTCTACCGGAACGGGCTTTCCTATGCGCAGGAGATGAGCAAACGTCCGCAAACACTTTATGCGATCGAGGATTCGCCGATCGGACTTGCGAGCTGGATGCTCGACCACGATGCCCGCAGCTACGAGTTGATCGCCCGCGTCTTCGATGGCAAGCCGGAAGGGCTGACGCGCGATGACGTGCTCGACAATGTCACGCTCTACTGGCTGACCAACACGGCCGTCTCCTCGGCGCGGCTCTACTGGGAAAACAAGCTTGCCTTCTTCCAGCCGAAGGGCGTGCAGATCCCGGTGGCCGTCAGCGCCTTCCCGGACGAGCTTTATCAGGCACCAAAATCCTGGGCGGAGAAGGCATTCCCCAAGCTCATCCATTATAATCGTCTCGCCAAGGGCGGGCACTTTGCAGCCTGGGAACAGCCGCAAGCCCTAGTCGACGAGTTGAGGGTTTCATTCAAGTCACTGCGTCAACCGAGCTGACAGGAGGGGGCGTGCGAAAGCGCGCCCCACCGTCGCAACCAAGGAGAAGTGACATGACAGGTGCCGTGAGCAACAACAGCCCCGCGACCGTGGACTTGAAGTTCGAGGTCGCCGTCATTCCGGTCGCGGATGTCGATCGCGCCAAAAATTTCTACGGTCGCCTCGGTTGGCGGCTGGATGCCGACTTTCCCGTCGGCGATGCGTTTCGCGTTGTGCAGTTCACGCCCCCGGGCTCGCCGGCATCGATCCACTTCGGCACCGGGCTGACTTCGGCCACGCCAGGCTCGGCTAGCGGTCTTTATCTCGTGGTCTCGGATATCGAAGCCGCGCGTGCTGAACTGGTCGAACGTGGCGCGGAGGTCAGCGAGATCTTCCACCGCGAAGGTCCGGGAAAGCCGGCGATCAACGGCCGTGACCCGGCCCGCCGCAGCTACCGTTCCTATGCGACCTTCAGCGACCCCGATGGCAACGGCTGGCTGCTGCAGGAGGTGACCGAACGTCTGCCCGGGCGCGTGGATACCGAGGTGGCGGACTTTGCTTCCGTCGGTGACCTTGCGGCGGCCCTGCGTCGTGCTGCTGCCGCCCATGGCGAGCACGAGAAGCGCAACGGTGGTGAGCACGACCATAACTGGCCGGATTGGTATGCGGCCTACATGGTGGCCGAACATGCGGGCAAGCCGCTTCCCGAGTAGGTATTGCTCTGACCAGAGCGTCTCACCGGCATTCCTAAGAAACATTCAGCCGGATGTTGGCGCGGGTTGTAGGGTATACCCGAACGACTTTTCTCTTCGCTCGAGATTGGTGAGTACGCGTCGACGGTAATTCTCCTCGTAGTGGGAGGCTCCCGGATCGCTGTATGCCATACCGTGCCGCAGGGTGTTGTAGAACAAGACGGCGATTTTGCGGGCTGTGGCAGTGACCGCCTTGGCCTTACCGACGCGTGCGGACAGACGCCGATAGAATGCCCCCAACGCGGTCTGAGTGCGCCCAACCGCAAGCGCGGCAAGTCGCAGTAGCGCCGCGGCCCGGCTAGCAGACCGTCGGGTGCGTGACGACAACACTTTGCCGCCGGAGATTTTGTTGCTTGGTGAGAGGCACAGCCAGGAGGTGAAGTAGTGCTTGGCACTCGTCCAGGCCGAGAGGTTGGTCCCGCACTCTCCGACTAATTTGAGCGTCTGATAGGGCCCGAGCCCGTGAATCTGAGTGATGTCGCAGCCGAGCAAGCCGTACAGGGCGGTGCGAACATCGAAGGCTGGGTTATTGGCTTGCTTCTGCGTTGTCCGCACGGTCGGCGGTTTGCCGACAGGGGTGGACGAGGCCTTCCGCAGCCGCTTCAACACAGCCTCGATGCGCATGTCGCAGAGCACGGTCGTCGCCCAGGAGTTGCGCGAACTGGCGCAACGATCGGCCAGTGCGACCAAGGACATCAAGGCACTGATCGGCGCCTCGACCGAACACGTCAAAAACAGCGTGTCGCTCGTCGGCGAGACCGGCACGGCCCTCGAAGAAATCCTGACCCAGGTCCAGGAAATCAACGCCAACGTCTCGGCGATCGTCGAGGCTGCCCGCGAACAATCGACCGGCCTCAAGGAAATCAACCAGGCGGTCAACTCGATGGACCAGGCGACCCAGCAGAACGCCGCGATGGTCGAGGAAAGCACGGCCGCAAGCCACGCCATGGCCCGCGAAGCCGAAGCCTTGCACGAACTCCTGAGGCAGTTCCGTTACGGCCATGAAGCCCAGATCATCGACGCGAACCGCCACTTCGACGATCGCGCGCAGCCGACCCGGCTGCGTTCAACCGCCCGCGCCACGCGCGGCGGTCAACGAACAAACCTTGCCGCGGCGCCGGCCGCGGATGGCTGGCAGAATTTCTGAGCGCACATCCCTGCACCCGCGCTCGGGAATGGGGAAGGCGGCGACCGGTAGCCGCCTTCCTTGCATGTGGATGTGGGAGAAGAAGGCAAGCGGCGCTTTTTGGAAAATTAACGCGTAAGTTTTAGCCGCGATGGACGAGGACAGCCTTTCTGAGAAAGCTCTTGTGGCGACTTCGTCGTTGCAGACACCCTCGAAGATTAGAGGGTGCTGAACACCCAATTCACGCGTTCAGAGTTTGGCTGAGATATCTGTACCGAAGTCCCAGTGTACAGTCAGCAGGCGGATAACTACCGCTCAGCAGGCTGCAGGCGGTGCGAGCTTGTCTCCCGTTCACCATTCGCTGTGCTCGGAGAAGCGGTGGGAGGCGCCGACAATTCGATACATCTGGGGGAGGCGTTCGAAATATCCCCGATACATGCCCAAACCTAACCTGCCCCCAGTGGCGGCATGGCCACCTTCAGGGCTAAAGCACCTCGCAAACCATAGAAACCTGCGCACGATTACGGGATGTATCGATGAGAACGAAATTTGGAGCACTCTCTCTGGCTGGCGTTGCGATTGTAGTTTTAGTCGGCGCAAGTTTCCCATCGACGGATCTCTCGAATGCGCTGGCGCTTGGCGCTGGAGTGGTTGGCAGTCGGGAGACGGCTGAGATTGATCGACCGCTTGAACCCGGTACTAAAGCCACGCCAGTCTCGGTAGCTGGTGTTGGTGCGCTCCCAGCCATCGGCAGATTCCCCTCATTCGACGGCGCGACAGGCTGGATTAATTCACCCGCGTTGCGACGAGATGATCTCAAGGGAAAGGTCGTTCTAGTTAATTTTTGGACCTATGCGTGCGGCGACTGCGTCAGTGCCCTGCCAAGGATTACGTCTTGGACGGAAAAGTTTGGAAAGGATGGACTGGTAGTGGTGGGCGTCCACTCCCCTGAATTCGCGTTCGAAAAGGATCGTTCCGGACTAGAGCGGGCGGTTAAGGGGTATGATATCGGGTATCCGGTTGCGATCGACAACGACTATCAAATCTGGAGGGCATACAGCAACAGCTACTGGCCGGAGCAGTATGTCATCGATCGTCAAGGAGTAGTTCGCTATCACCATCTCGGAGCGAATGACTACGATCGGACGCAGGCCGTGATCGAGGCATTGCTTCATGCGCCTACGAACGCGAACTGAAGGTGGATTGACCGCGCTTCCGGCATTCCGGCACGGAATCAATCCGCCGGCCCCCGGTAGCGCCTTTAGCGATGCATTGACAACAAACCCCTCGGCCTCCAGTCGACGAATAGACTCCCGGACCGGAGTGTGGCCGACGCCTAGCTGTAAGGCGATCCGGTCCCTCACCAGCGGAGCCACACATGGCCCCCCCTTAAGGATCGCGTTGGGGAAACAGTCCGCGTCGGTCGCTGACCTGAAAGTGGCGGGTCTACTCTCTAACTGATAGTTGTCGCTTCCAAACATCCATCGACGCCGGTTTTCGCGGCGATCGTTAACTTGGCGGCGGCGGTAGATAGTTCTCCAGCACCGCTCGCAAGTCGAGCCTGGGAAGTAGCTATCAAACAACGATCGGTACCGTGGCTCTGGATCACGACCGACGAGCAGGTGGACATTCGCGCGTGAAAAGCTAGTCCGCCCAAATTAAGAGACGCTGGACCGAGCAAAGGGCCGTGTGCGTCCATTACCGCCCATCCGCTGCATCTTCCAGTCTTTCTTGAATTGGATTAGTCAATAGGCTAACTAACTTAGTATGAGCGAAGTGGTGGAAAAAGCGAACGCGTTATCTAACTCCAACCGGGTTCAGATCCTCGCGTGGTTGAAAAACCCCGAAAGCCACTTCGGGCCGGATCAGCGTATAGATTCGGCCGAGGGAGTATGCGGATTGTATATCGCTGAGAAGCTCGGTGTTTCTCCTGCGACCGCGTCCGCGCACTTGAAGATTTTGACACAGGCAGGGTTTCTGCGTCCCCTTCGGATCGGGAAATTCACATATTTCCAGAGGATCGAGGGTGCCTTTACCGAGTTTGCTCGTAACATCGAGTTACTATGAGCCCGAACTAGGTCGTGTTGACAAAGTGCCTTCTCAAATCATCTAACGTCTGATTCAAAGCTGCCTTTTTGGGAGGCAGAGATGGCGCGTGGAGACCTAACCGACGCGGAATGGCGGATCGTGGAACCGCTTCTTCCTGCGGAGCGAGGGCGTAAGTCCCGTCCTTCCCATGATAACCGCCAGTTCATGAACGGCATGCTGCACGTCCTTCGAGTGGGCTGCCCGTGGCGTGATATGCATGAGCGATACGGAAAGTGGAACTCCGTCTATGTCCGGTTTCGTCGCTGGGCCGAGCAAGGGGTATGGGATGCGCTCCTGGAAACGCTTGTCGAACTCGGCCTTACGGATGATTGGCAGCATATGCTGGACAGCACCACAGTTCGCGGCCATTCGCAGGCAGCGGGCGCTAAAGGGGGACTCATAAGGAGGCTTTTGGTCGATCACGCGGCGGCTTTACGACAAAAATCCATGCCCGAGCGGACGGTAAGGGACGCCCTCTTGGCTTTGTCCTGACGGGTGGCGAGACTTCCGATTATCTGTAAGCGTGGCGTGATGGCCGCCTACCGGCGCCGCCCTGGAGTGAGATAGTGTCCACCAAATTGTAAGTGGACACTATGGCGGTATCCGATGTCGGGAATAGGCGAAGCGACGAAGCGCGGTCGACGAAACTGGTCGCTGGAAGAGAAATGGCGAATTGTTGAAGAGGCGCGGCTTCCCGGCAATTCGGTAGCGGAGGTGGCGCTCCGCCACAGGGTCAACAGCAACCTGCTTTTCCGCTGGATGCGGGCAGCCGAGGTTGGAGAACTTGGTCACCCGCCGGCCTCCCTTGTGCTTCTGCCGAAACCCACGTTGGACTTCATTCCGATCGGCGTGTTTGGACGAGGCGATGACGAAGGGCCAGCGATGGCAATACCGGTCACCCCTGCTGCGCCCGTTCCCCCGGTGGAGAGTTCGGTGCGGCCAAAATCGGTGTTGCCACCCAAAGGGCCGACATTGGACGAGCGCCCCGGCGTCATCGAAATCGATCTTGCCAATGGTGTTCGCGTTCGAGTTGACGCGTTCGTCAACGAGAAGGCTTTGCGGCGTGTTCTTGCGGCGCTGAGTGAGGCGTCGTGATCCAGATTGCTGCAGGGACAAAGGTGTACCTGGCCTGCCGGCCGGTCGATATGCGCCGTGGGTTCGATGGTCTGTCGGCGGAGGTCGCCAACACACTGAATGCCGATCCCTATAGTGGCCATCTCTTCCTCTTTCGGGGGAAAAGAGGCGGCTATTTGAAGGCTCTTTATTGGGACGGAACTGGGATGTGCCTTTTTGCCAAGCGATTGGAGCATGGCAAGTTCGTTTGGCCGTCGATCGTCGATGGCGTTCTGCAGATGTCGGCAGCCCAACTTTCTCTGCTCGTTGAAGGGATGGACTGGCGGCGAACGCGGATGCCCGACGCTCTGCCGAAGCCGGCGATGGTGTAGTAACGCATTGTTTTTGCGAGCGAAACTCGTAGCAGGATAAGGCTCCTTGTGCTACAGAGACGCATGTCTCTTGTTGCTTCCGATCCGCTTGCCGAACTGGAGGAATTGCGTGCGTTGACCGCGCAGTTGCAGGCGGAGCTTTATGCCAAGAACCTCTATATCGAGAAGCTGAAGGCGCAGCTTGCGACGTTAAAGCGGGCCCGTTTTGGTCGTTCGTCTGAGAAACTCGATCGCCTGATCGAGCAACTCGAATTGACGATCACCGACCTGGAGGAAACTGAGGCGCAGGCCGGCGTCGAACAGAGACAAGACTGTTCATCGCTCTTGCCGCCCACCGTTGCCGCGAAGATGAAGTCGCCCCTGGGGCGCAAACCCTTACCGGCCCACTTGCCGAGCGAGACGATCACCCATCCACCGGTCTGTTCCTGTCCGAAGTGCGGCGGGACCGTCTTCAGCAAGATCGGCACGGATGAGCGCGAAGTACTGGAATATGTGCCTTCGCACTTCAAGCGGGTCGTGCATCTTCGGCCGAAGATGAGTTGCCGGGCCTGCGAGACGATCGTGCAGGCGCCAATGCCGTCGCTGCCGATCGAGCGCGGCCGGCCTGGCCCCAACCTGCTTGCCCACGTCCTGGTCTCCAAATATTGCGACCATCTTCCCTTGCATCGCCAAAGTGACATCTATGCTCGAGAAGGCATCGACCTCGATCGTTCGACGCTTGCCGGATGGGTCGGGGCGATGGCGGCGCTGCTCAAGATCCTGAGTGAAAGGATCGGTGCCCATGTCCGGGCAGGTGAAACGGTGCATGCCGATGACACACCCGTTCCGGTCCTTGATCCCGGACGCGGTAAGACTAAAACCGGCCGCCTTTGGACTGTGGTTCGAGACGAACGGCCGTGGGGATCGACCGTACCACCCGCCGCTTTCTATGCTTACTCCCCAGATCGCAAGGGAGAACGTGCCCATCAACTGCTGTCGGAGTGTCGCGGCTTTCTGCATGCAGATGCCTATGCTGGCTTCGATAAGCTTTATGAGGGCCATGAGCTCACGGGCCAGACACGGCTGACGCAAGTCATGTGTTGGGCACACGCCCGTCGCGATCTGTACAATGAGTTCCTTCGCAACCGCTCGCCGGCAGCCGAACAAGCTCTGAACCTGATATCGGATCTGTTTGCGATCGAGGCAGAGGTCAACGGCGCGTGTCCACAGATGCGGCTTGCCACGCGGCAGGCCCGGTCCGTCCCCGTGTTGGACGCGTTGAAACGCCATCTCGACGGCACGCTCGCCCGCATCAGCGGAAAGAGCGAGTTCGCCAAGGCGATCCGCTATATCACGTCCCGCTGGCAGGCATTTACCGTCTACGCGACTGACGGGCGCCTCGAAATGAGCAACAATGCCGCCGAGCGGGCAATCCGGCCTTTGGCCCTTGGAAGAAAGAACTATCTCTTCAGCGGCTCAGACGCCGGCGGCGAACGCGCCGCTGTCATCTACACGATCGTCGAGACCTGCAAAATGGGCGGCATCAACCCGCATGCCTACCTCGCAGACATCATCAATCGCATCGCCGATCATCCCGCAAACAAGATCGACGAACTCCTCCCCTGGAATTGGTCCTCCCAGCCATAGTGTCCACTTAAAACAATAGTGGACACTATCCAACTTCAGACCAAGCACTCCCCGCGGTCATCACGCCACGCTTACGATTATCTCGCTGTTCCACATCTTCTCGCGATGCCGGTAAACAGGCCTCGTCGTCTCCTCGCGGACAAGGGATATGATGCCGACAGCATCCGCCAGGAGCTTCTATTTCACGGCACACGCCCGGTTATCCCGCCGCGAGCAGGCCGCAAGAACCCACCGGCTTGCGACTATCATGCTTATAGGGATCGCAATCGCATCGAGCGGATGTTCAACCGGATCAAACAATTCCGCCGGATCGCCACCCGCTACGACAAAACCAAAACATCATATGCAGCGCTTCTAGCTATGGCTGCCGCAAAAATTTGGCTCCCATACTTTCTCGACAAGCTATAGATCGTTAAGCCGCCTATTCAGGATTTGTAATCCAAAGAGAGGGCTGATGCCGACTTTCATTTACCGAATTGAATATCGTGGGCACACCAAGTCCGTCCGTATTCGCAAGAGCAATCCTAAGGGATGGATTGGCCAAGTTGTCCAAGAGGCGTTTCCAGGTTTCGAAGTTACCGAACCGAGTCTGTTTAGCAAGATAATCCGCGCTGAACTTGCCCCTGACAAAACGCATGCGGGTAAGTGGCGACTTCAATGCAATGACGAGGGTTCGGGATTCAGCCTCAGTGTTGTGGAAACAAAAGATCGATAACGAAGCCTTGTTTGAGATCGACTTTGTCAACACGACCTAGAACGCTGACTTAATCGAAACAACAGCTCCCCCTGAAACGGGACCCCGGGGACGGGACCGGTGAATCTGCGTGGTTGAAAACGATTAGTTGATATGCTAATCGACGTACCAATAAGAACGACAGGGTGCGCGCATATCTCCTTAAGGACGGCGCGCGTTAGGAGACAAATGATGACGCAGGAAATGGCGCCTATCATACCCTTAAGTGAACCCCTACCCGAACAAGACACGGGGAAGAATGGCAGCCTGCGCAGTCCCACTTCGCGCTTCCGATCCGGTGGCTGGAACGTTGTTGCGCTAGGTTTTGCAGCACTGGCTCTCACCTATGCCGTGCGCGGTTCGGTTTCGGTGACGATGCCCGTGTGGCAGGCTGAATTTGGATGGTCTCGCCAGGCAATTTCCGGCGTTGCAGCAACGGCCCTTCTGGTGATGGCTGTAGTTGCTCCGCTAGCTGGTCGCCTCGTCGACAGGCGAGGCGCGAGTTCAATGATGAGCTGGGGAATGGTTGCAGTTTCCATTGGCACCCTTGCCACCGCGGCGGCGCAACCAGGCGAGACATCGTGGCTACTTCCGTTGGGCTTTGCGGGAATCGGCGCGCTCGGCTTCGGTCTTGTCGCGCAACACGTCGTAGCCGCTGCAATAGCACAACAGGTCTCCGTAAATCGCGGGCTGGCGATTGGTGTGGGGACGGCGGGATCGACTGCTGGGCAGTTGGTGTTAATGCCGCTGCTCGCCTTCTTGACGCAGGCGGGCCATTGGAGGATGTCGTTCCTCTTAATGGCATTCGTGTGTTTTGCGTTGGTACCGTTGGTATGGCTTGCCCTTCGGGACCCAGTGGCGAAACCCGCTCGCTTGGCTGAGAGTGATAGCCATCGTGGAGACCTTAAGGGCGACCTGCGCACCTTAGCGCGTGCGCCGGTTTTTCATGCAATATTTTGGAGCTACACGATCTGCGGCTTCACAACGAGCGGAGTCATCGAGACACACCTGATCCCCTACTCGGCGTTGTGCGGGTTTGCGCCTGTTCCGAGTGCTGCTGCCTATGGCATCCTGTCTGCGGTCAATCTCTTCGGAATGATCGCCGCAGGCTGGTTGTCAGATCGGGTCCACGGGCCATTTCTCTTGTCAGCAATTTACGCCGCGCGAGCCATTGCGTTCTTGTTGTTGCTGCACGTCGCTGACAATTACTCACTGCTGATTACGTTCGCCATCCTGTTTGGTCTTTTTGATTACTCAACCGTGCCGGTTACCGCCAGCATCTTACAGGCTCGGCTCGGGCTTAGATTGTTGGGGCTTTCAATGGGCGTTCTTTCTGCCGGGCACGCAATTGGCGGTGCTGTTGGTGCGTGGGCAGGCGGAGCCGTGTTTGATCAAACCGGCTCCTACGATCTTCTGTGGATCGGATCGATCCTTTCGGCTTTGGTCGCGGCCGCACTGGTCATTGGCATTAGAGGCCGGGGGAGGGATCTGCCTCTAGGCTCGAACGCGTAATGCTTGTCGACTTTTTCCGTTGCTGGCGATCACGCTGTAGTTTGGGCATCACCTCTGCTTGGAGGTGTCGCGTGAAAACGCGTCTCCACACGCAAATCCGAACAGCCGGATCCCAGAGGAAGCTTTGCAAGAATGCTTCGCTTCTCCTGCTGCCGGAGGGGGTGTTGGAAACCAGCTGTGTCAACGACATGTACTGTCGATGACACTCCGAAGCATCGACATCGCATTGTGAAGCTCATCGACGCGAATGTATTCGTCCGGCTTGTGCGCCCTGTTGATGTCTCCGGGTCCGCAGATGATCGCGGGAATTCCCACCGCTTGGAATAGACCCGCCTCGGTGCCGTAACTTACAGCATCGACCGAGGCCGTTCCCGTCGCTTGTTCAAGAAGCCTGGTTAAAGGGGCAGATTCTTCAAGCAGTAGTGCCGGATAATGTGAGAGGCGCTCAACATTCGTTTTGAACCCTATTGCTTCGAGACGCGGCAAAATCTCTAGGACGCCGTTGGCTAGATCGAGCGGGTCGGCACCGGGAATAGCACGGACCTCCATCTCCAATTCCGCGTGCGCCGGGATGATATTCAGCGCAGAGCCTCCGCTGCACAATCCGATCTGCAATGTTGAGTATGGAGGATCAAATCGCGGATCCCGCAACGAAACTTTTAGGTTGCTTTCGTGTTGCAATGCCTGTGCCATCACACGTGACATGGCGTGAATCGCGTTTAACCCAAGGTCTGGGCGGGAGGAATGTCCAGCTCGGCCTGTGATCGAAACGCGTACAGCTGCTTTCCCTTTGTGTGCCCGCACCGGTACCATTCCGCTTGGCTCGCCGACTATGCAGCCGAGCGGCTTCGCGCAGAGATGAGGCAACTCTTTAATGAGGTGTGGTACGCCGCGGCAGCCCGCCTCTTCGTCGTAAGAAAGGGCGATGTGGACAGGTCGTTTCAGCAGCTCCGGCTTCAGTTCCGGCACAACTGCAAGAACTGAAGCCAAGAAACCCTTCATGTCACTCGTGCCGCGCCCATAAAGCAGGTCGCCATCAACGCGCAATTGGAAAGGATCTGATGTCCATTCAGCGCGGGCAGCAGGGACAACGTCCATATGGCCCGACAGCACGATGCCGGGTTGACCAACAGGGCCGACACTAACGAAGAGATTCGATCTATCGCCCTCTGGACCAACGATTTCGGTAATCCTGGCGTCGTATGGAGCCAAATAGCCTTTCAACCAAGAAATTACCGCGTGATTTGATTTTCCCACCACCGAAGGGATCTCGACGAGAGCACGTAGTAAATCGACAACATCAGCCATGGATGCTCCCTATTGGCTCAGGAAATTATGCTATGAAGTTGGGCCGCCCAGCGCCTACCCGGACTGGTTCATGGTGACATAGATCTTCTTCATCGTTTCGATCGTTCGCCATGTACCGACAAAACCCGGCTTCATCACGAAACTGTCGCCCGCTCGGTAAATCACAGCATCCTTACCGTCCTCGGTAATCTCGACGACTCCTTCGAGGATGTAGCAGAATTCGTAATTGGTGCCCTTGCGGGAGATATTCTTGCCAGGTTCAGCCTGAAAAACGCCCGTGTTCACCCTCCCGTTGTATGTATCTTGCTCCCAGGTCGTGAGTAGCGGGTCGCCCTCGAGGCGCCTGTCGTCTGAAATTCTGGACTGCCGACCGTCCGAGAGATTCTTGGTGTTGATCGTCTTTAACAGCGACATATTTTCCCTCTTCGTATTCTGTTTGCGGTTAGATTTTTATGAGAACGCTCTTCTGGCGGCGGTTTGATCTGAAGGCTTCCTTCCCCAAATCCTTGCCAATTCCTGACGCCTTGTAACCTCCAGTCGGGAGGATGTGATCGCGCGACCGGCCGTAGCGGTTCACCCATACCGTGCCTGCTTCGATCTGTTTCACCGCGCGCATGGCCTGCGACAGATCCTGCGTATAGACGCCAGCGGCGAGACCGTAGGTGGAATGTCGGCTCAACGCGTAAGCTTCATTCTCATCGCTGAAAGTCTGTACGGTGACCACCGGGCCGAAGATTTCCTCAGTGAGTGCCGGCGAGTCAGCCGCAACGCCGGCGAGAATGGTGGGCTCGAAAAAATAGCCGGTTCTGTCGAGCCGTTTCCCTCCGAGGACGCATTCCGCTCCATGGGCAACCGCCGCTTCAACAATTCCATGTATGCGGTTTATCTGACGTTCGGAGATGATTGGTGAGTAGTTGGTTGCCGAATCCCAGGTCAGTCCTGGCTGGTGCTTGGACATTTCTCTTTTCAACGCAGCCATAAATGCGTCTTCTGCGGTTTTCGCGACAATCACTCGAGATCCGGCCACGCAAGTTTGACCGGCATTCAGAAGAATGCCACGTGCGACGCAATGTGCGGCTACTTCGATATCGGCAGAAGCGAATACCACCTGCGGGCTTTTCCCCCCGAGCTCTAGCGTCACGGGCTTTATCTGTGCACCAGCGATGTTTCTTAGTATTGCTCCTCCCGCGACGGTCGAGCCTGTGAAGCTAATTTTGGCTATTCCAGGGTGAGCGACGAGGTGGGCGCCGGTTGTAAGGCCGTCTCCAAGGACGATGTTGATTATGCCTGCGGGGATGCCAGCCTCAGTTCCGAGCTCGGCCAAAAAGAGTGTTGAAAACGGAGTGTGTTCTGATGGCTTCAATACGATAGCATTTCCGGCAGCAAGCGCAGGGCCGATCTTCCACCCTGCCATCGACAGCGGCACGTTCCAGGGCGTGATCGCGCCGACCACCCCGTAAGGTTCACTCAAGATCATGCCCAGGTGATCGCTGTCCGTCGGGACGACGTCGCCACCTTCTTTGTCCGCGAATTCCGCGAAAAAGCGAATTTGCTCCGCGGTGACCGCCGCGTCGATAGAAACAGATTCTGCAATCGGCCGTGTCGATGCTATCGATTCAAGCTGGCCCAGACGCTGAGCATTTGTTTCGATGAGACTGGCCCAGCGCTTTAATATGTTCGCGCGCTCTGTCGGTCGACATGTCGTCCAGCCTGAACGTTGTAGTGCTGCCGCAGCGCTTGTAACCGCAAGATCGACAACTTCGTCGTCAGCCACAGGAGAAGCTGCATAGGCGAACGCGTCAGAAGGTCTTAGCAGTTCGATCAGCGGTACTCCGGTCAAATAGCGTCCATTGATCCAATGGCCTTTGGGGAGGGGGACGTTGCGTGGGTCAAAGGTAGCGGTCATCAGCGAACTGCCTGACTATGTAGAAGAATCGGCATGGTGGTCACATCATTTCCGGGCGGCGGATTGCGGACCCATCGCTAAATCGTTCAAGGCTGTAGGGTGCGACGTCAGTGAATGGCGTCTCGTTAAGCACCATTTCGGTGATTAGTCGGCCAGTTCCGGGGCCGAGGGTAAACCCGTGGCCGCTGAATCCGGCAGCAACGATAAAGCCATTGAGGTTCGCTACTTTTGAGACGATCGGAACAAGGTCGGGAGTGGTATCGATCATCCCGCCCCAAGAAGCGGCGGCTTTTATGCCACCCAGCTCCGGATAATCCGTTGTCAGGTTTTTGATCGCCAAATCGACAAGTTTCTTGTTCGGCAAAGGATCCAGGATACGGATCTTTTCAAACGGTGAGATCTCGTCGAACTCCCATTTTCCCGCCGCTTCTGGTCCGTTCCAGAAACTGCTGTTGATGCGATAACTCAGCTTCTTGGTGAGATTGCTTTGATACATCTGATAGAATTTGGTGGCGTACCGAAGCCCTTGCGGTGCAATGTTGACCGTCCCATAGCCCGGAACAGCCACGGTATACGCACCGTCGATCCTGCGCCGAAGAGCATAGTTGGGCGTGAAAATGCAGCCTGCCTGAAGAACGTTCTTGGCGATGGTGGTTCGCAGCGCGGTGCCTTCGACGTTTGCGATCGGAACATCGATGCCGTGGCGACGGGAAAACCGAGAACTCCAAGCGCCTCCGGCACATACGACAGCGCTGCATTTGATCAGGCCTTGCTCGGTCCAGACACCAGCGACATCACGGCCCTTGATTTCCAGCCCGCGAGCCGCACAGTTCTGCAGGAGGTGCACTCCAAGCTTTTTGGCTCCCTCAGCGATCGCTGGAACCGCAAGGCTTGGTTCTGCTTTGCCGTCCGTCGGAGACCAGACGCCGCCCAACCATGATCGATTGTTTCCTTCGGAGCGGGATTCGGTCTGCTTGGCCGTCAGGATCTCGCAGTTAAATCCTTGCTGCCGCGCGGCGTTGCCCCATTTCTCCCAGCGCGCGAGTTCTTCCTGCTTGTCGGTACAGAACAGAATTCCTTCGCGCCGGAAACCCAGGTCCCGGCCGATTTCGGCCGAGAGTTCATCCCAGCGCCGGACGCTATAGATCGCCAGAGGTAATTCCGGAAGCTCTCTGTTTTGTTGACGGATCCATCCCCAGTTTCGACTGGATTGCTCCCCTCCAACAACCCCTTTTTCGAGCAAGGCGACCGAAACACCCCTTCGCGCTAGCTCATATGCTGCGCATGTTCCGATCACACCTGCACCGATGACAACTACATCCACCTGCTTGGGGAACACGGTACTACTTTGAACTGTCTCGAGTTGAATAGGCATTATTGCCGTCCTTATTTTCAAGTGAGGCGGATCTGTACGGTCTGAGTGGAATGGGCCTGCAAGCTATCCAAGCGCTTGGCTTGCAATGGCGAATTGCCGGACGCTTTGCGGCAGGACTAATTTCCCACGGCACATGGTCCGCACTTGGCCGACGCATCGGAGGCTCGCTGGGCCAAGAACACTGGCTAGTTCATCGTGCTCAGGGCAGTCGATGCGCACGAATTCGCCCCGCACGTCGGCCAACAAGGCCGTGACGATTTCGCGCGCCTGTTCGCTATTGGCTGCGACAACCGGCCCAATTTGATATCCATGGCCGAAACGCCGACAGATCCCGAAGCCTGCAAGGCCCGCATTTTCCATGTAGACAACCGTGCTGTTTGCCGAGGCAAAGTATGTTGTGATGACTTCGCGCCTATCGAAGCCCGCAGCGGAACTCGCCAGGACGACCAACTTTTCGAGGTCATCAGCGGTCGCTGCTCTGATCCGGTCGCGAGTGTCGCCACCGGTAGAAAACGCTGATGATCCCTGGATTTGGGAGACTGCGCCGGTCTCCTCGAAGCCGAGCTTCCGGTAGAGTGGAACTCCTGCGTCGGTCGCATTGAGGACAACGGACCTTCTACCGGTGAGGGAGAGGCTAGCCTCCATCAGCCGTCGTCCCAATCGCATGCCCTGGTATCTGGGATCGACAATGACCAGGCCGATTGTCCCGACGTCACCCTGGAGGAAAGCCAGGCTCGTTCCAATAACCTCCGCTTCAGGAGTCTCGATTACCACTCCTCGGCACAGGCGATACATTTGTTCCCAATCTTCGGCGCGGTGCGGCCAGCGGAGCCTATTCGATAGAGCGTGTGCGGCGGCTATGTCGCTCGAATACATATCTCTCAAAATAAAGTTGTCCGGGCTAAGGGGTGCACACGACATCTGCTATGTTCCAATCTTGCCTTTGCGAATGACGTGATCGTCACGCCAAGGATGAGCTTCTTCCGCTATGTCGGGACGAATTTGGGACGGTGTCATGCAAGACCCGCCTCAAGAAGTCGCGCGTGCGTTCCTCTTTGGGGGAGGTGAGAACGTCCGAAGCAGGTCCCTCTTCAACGATCCGGCCTCCGTGAAGGAAGCAGACCCGGTCAGCCACTTCGCGCGCGAACTGCATTTCGTGCGTCACGATGATCATGGTCATACCCTCATCTGCGAGGTCGCGCATGACCTGCAGTACTTCACCGACGAGTTCGGGATCGAGAGCGGAGGTCGGTTCGTCGAACAGGATGGCCTTTGGCGACATCGCGAGTGATCGGGCGATTGCCACGCGCTGCTGTTGGCCACCTGAAAGTTGGGAGGGGTAGCAGTTCAACTTGCCGCCCAGTCCCACTCTTTCTAGCAACGCAGCTGCTTTCTCTCTCGCTTTGCTCGCTGGTTCCCCGTTTACATGCACTGGGCCCTCCATCACATTCTCGAGCGCGGTGCGGTGTGGGAACAGGTTGAAGCGCTGGAATACCATTCCGATCTGCCGACGCAGATCGTTGATCTCCCTGCTTTTTGAATCGACGGTATTACCAAGCAGCTTTATGCTTCCCGCTTGATAGGTCTCCAGCCCGTTTATGCACCGCAGCATCGTCGACTTACCGGAGCCGGACGCTCCGATCAAACAGACGACTTCCCCTTTCGAGACGGCAAGCGAGACGCCTTTGAGAACCTCGAATTCTCCAAAGCGTTTGTGGACATTTGTGAGCTCGATCATGTTAGCGGTCCCGATGTTTGCCAAAGCGCTGTTCAAGCCATTTTGTGAACGACATCAAAGGCAGCGTCATAGCCAGATACAGCACGGCCACCAGGGTGTAGACGGTTGTGTTATCGAATGTGGAAGCCGCGATGAGCTGTCCCTGTCGCGTGACCTCGTTCACTGAAATGGTGGATGCCAGAGCGGAGTCCTTGACCATCATGACGAACATGTTTGCGAGCGGTGGCAGTGCCAGCCGAAAAGCCTGAGGGAGCACGACCCGACGCATTGCTTTAACGCGCCCCATGCCGATGGAGCGTGCAGCTTCCATTTGACCGGCGTCAACGGCTTCAATCCCGGCCCTGAATATTTCAGCGAGGTACGTTGAGTACGCGAACCCGAGACCAAGTATCGCAGCATCCATCGCATTCAGTTGGACGCCGAGATCAGGGGCGACGAAGTAAATATAAAACAGGAGAACGATCATCGGCGTCCCGCGGACGAGATTGATCAGGTACGTCACCGGCTTTGCTAGCAAGGCTTTTCCGGAGAGGGTCGCTAAGGCCCACAGCAGCCCCAGGGGAATGCTGAGCAAAATCGCCCCAACACTTACCCGAACCGTTGCCAAGGCGCCCATTAATAGCAAAGGCGCGTACTCTCCCAGCTGGTCCCATGCGATCATGGTCTCCCCCTCCGTTCAAACTTCGTAGTTCAATTTAGTGAACATTCTTTGAAAAGTGAGTCAAGCAGGTTTTCTTCAACTCGTAGTCAGATGCAGCCTGTTTTCCGCCGAATGTTCGAATAATGCATTGAGATCTAAGGGTAAATTTCCGTTGAGTGCGGTTCATATTTTTTGAAACGCTAATTCACTATTTTTCGATTGACGAAGCGGAAAAGTTCAATATCGTGAAAAACGTCGATGCAACAATTGCATTCGATGCCACTTTGAACATGCTGGCCCAAACAAAAAAGCGCATCTGCAAAGGCGAACTTGCGTGCGCTGACATATGAGGTGAACAATGCTTCGCATGGGAAAAAAACGTTGTTTCGTCGCAGGGGCGCTGTCCGCAGCCATTGCGTTCTCGACCCCGAGCTTGGCTGACACGATCACGGCAGGCTCTCCGCCCTCAAGCGCTCCTTCCACGTTCCTGAATACAAAAACGGGGAAAATCGAAGGCTATATGCCAGAGATTGCGTTGGAAATTGCTCGGCGTCAGAACCTCGACCTGAAGTTTGACGCCGTGATCTTCGCGACGCTGGTGCAATCGGTTATCGCCGGAAAGATCGACATGATCGTTGCCGGCATGACCCCCAATGAGCAACGCGCCAAGTTCGTTGATTTTTCACAGCCGATTCTTGCCTACGGCGAAGGCATCTTCGTACGTGATGATCAAAGCAAGACCTTTAAGACGGCAAAGGACTTCAAGGATGAGGTTGTGGGGGCGATGGCCGGCACTACGTACGGCTCCATGCTGCAGGACCTTAATGTCGCGAAAGAAGTGAAGTTTTACGACAGTGCTGCTGACCTGGCTCGCGACGTGTCCTTGGGGAGAGTTGTCGCCGGAATGAACGACTACCCGATCATCAAGGGACAACAGGCGGCTGGTGCGCTGCAAGGAATGCATGTTGTCGAGGAGTATGAACCTCTTCTCAAGGAAGATGTTGCGTTTGGAGTGCGTAAAGGCAACAAGGATCTACTCGATAAAATCAATGCGTCTCTAACCGAGATGAAAGAGGACGGAACGCTTAAGAAGATACTAGCAAAGTGGGGAATGGACGGAATTCTATAAGGATCTGCAAGATCAATCATGCGTCGAGAAGGCCGCAAGGCCTTCTCGACCTAGTCTTTTCATTGACGTGCGAGATTAAATAACATGCCTATGCGCTCGAAACTGAATTCAGCTGAGACAACGCCATCTGAGGAGACCGTCGGCTCGCGCCTGCGTCAGATTCGTATCCAGCGGAAGATGACTGTGAAAGAAGTGGCAAATCTCGCCGGCGTTTCGGTCGGTATGATCAGTCAGATCGAGCGCGATATTTCAAGTCCTTCCATTCGTATTCTAGAGCGGCTCCGCACAGCCATGGACATTCCGTTGATGGCGTTGCTTGAGACATCGGACCAGCCTGGTGTTTCGCAAAATTCGATTATCCGTCGCAAGAGTGACCGACTTGTCATGGAGTTCAAGCACGGTGACGTGACCAAACAGATGCTGTCACCGGTGGGTGATCACGACATCCAGTTCATGAAAATTACGCTGCGCCCAGGGGTCAATCAAACTGATGTCCTGATCGGATCAGGAGAGAAGGCGGGCTTGGTCGTAAGCGGTCAGGTCGTTCTGGACGTGAATGGGAGCAGTTATGTCCTGGAGCAGGGCGATAGCTTTCAATTCTCAAGCGGGCTGCCTCACGGCATTCGAAATGCGTCGGACGCAGACGCCGAGGTCTTGTGGATAATGAACACAAAGCAGAGCGAAGCCGCTATCTGAGTTTGCCAAACAGATGCTGATTTCAGCTTCTGTTGCTTCTCGTGTCGTTGAGCAAAAATCTCAAATCAAGGGCTGAGTACGGACGTGCTCAGCGCGAGCATCGTCGTCTGTTAAACGGAAAATTCGTGGATTGAAGGAGAGGGAAATGACCGGATCGGCTTTGACGCCCCAGCAACTGGCAAGCTTGAGGGATCTGGAGCGACAGGTACTGTGGCATGCATGCTGGATGGTCCACAATGCCAACCACCTGCGCGAAAAGGGCGAGGTGAAGGTTGGCGGACATCAAGCGTCGTCGGCGTCAATCGCCTCAATTATGACGGCACTCTACTTTCACATATTGCGGCCTGAAGACCGTGTAGCCGTTAAGCCCCACGCCTCGCCTGTCTATCATGCGGTTCAATACCTCATGGGCAACCAAACGCGGGATAAGCTTGAAAACTTCCGTGGTTTCGGTGGTGCGCAATCATACCCGAGTCGGACCAAGGACATCGACGACGTTGATTTTTCAACCGGGTCGGTTGGACTAGGCGTGGCGATTACGGCGTTCGCTTCGCTGGTGCAGGATTATATCGGCTCCAAGCGCTGGGGAAGCCGACCGGCGGGCAGGATGATTGCGTTGGTGGGGGATGCTGAGCTCGACGAAGGCAACATCTACGAATGCCTCCAGGAGGGCTGGAAACATGACCTTCGGAATACCTGGTGGGTGATCGACTACAATCGCCAGAGCCTCGACGGGGTGGTGCGCGAAGGTCTGTGGCAGCGCATCGAGGGCATTTTCAGTGCCTTTGGTTGGGACGTGAAAGTGCTGAAACACGGAGTGTTGCAGGAGGCAGCCTTCTGCGAGCCCGGCGGCGAAACGTTGCGGAACTGGATTGAACGGTGCCCGAACCAGCTCTATTCGGCCCTGACCTTCCAAGGAGGCGCGGCTTGGCGCAAGCGCCTAAGCGACGAAATTGGGAGTGAAGCCGGTGTTACAGAGCTGCTATCAGGTAGGACCGACGACCAGCTTTCCGATCTTATGTGCAATCTCGGCGGCCACTGCCTGGAAACCTTGGTCAGGACCTTCGGCGACATAGATCACGACCGTCCAACCGTCTTCCTCGCCTATACCATTAAAGGCTGGGGGACGCCCCTAGCGGGTCACAAGGACAATCACGCTGGCTTGATGACCAAAGCCCAGATGGCGGCCTTTCAGGAACGAATTGGTGTTAAGCCGGGGGCGGAATGGGAACCATTCGGTGCCGTCACGTCGCCCGGTCCATTGCGTGGTTTTCTCAAGGCGGTACCCTTCTTCGCCAAAGGCACGCGGCGCTTCACAGCGCCAGCTGTGCTAACCTCTGGACCTGCCTTCCTTGACGACCGAGAACTGTCAACTCAGGCTGGTTTCGGGAAGATCCTCGATGCTCTCGCTCAACGCGGAGACGCGCTGGCGGAGCGGATCGTTACCATGGCGCCGGATGTAACTGTGTCGACCAACCTCGGCCCTTGGGTCAACCGGCGGGGGCTCTTCGCGCGGGAGAGGGTGGCCGACACGTTCCGTGACGAGCGCGTGCCTTCGGCGCAGAAATGGGAGTTTGGACCATCCGGCCAACATATCGAACTCGGCATTGCTGAGATGAACCTGTTCCTCCTGCTAGGCGCTGCTGGCTTATCGCACTCCCTTTTCGGCGAGCGCCTCTTACCGATCGGCACGGTATACGATCCCTTCGTCGCACGGGGGCTCGATGCGCTAAACTACGCTTGCTACCAGGATGCACGCTTCATGGTTGTCGGAACGCCTTCCGGCATCACATTGGCACCGGAGGGCGGAGCCCACCAGTCAATCGGCTCACAGCTCATTGGCATGAGCCAGGACGGTTTAGCTAGCTTCGAACCGGCTTACCTTGACGAACTCTCGATCATCATGGATTGGGCCTTTGACTATATGCAGCTTAGTGGCGAAGCCAAACACGATCCACGGACCTGGCTGCGGGACGAGACCGGTGGTTCGGTTTACCTGCGGCTCACAACGCGGCCACTCGAGCAAATTGCTACGAGGCGTGGGGACGCGAGTTTCAGACAGGGGGTCATAGACGGCGCATACTGGTTGCGACCGCCATCCGTCAGGACCCGTATTGTGCTCGCCTACCAAGGCTGCATCGCGCCCGAAGTCTTGCTGGCAGCAGGACGACTTGCCGAAACACATGGGGACGTCGCCGTCATGGCTGTCACCAGTGCGGATCGGCTGAATGCGGGCTGGACAGCCGCGCAACGAGCACGACGCCACGGTGCTATTCACGCGCGGAGTCACATCGAGACGCTACTTTCGGCCGCCTCACGAACTGCAAGTCTGATTACCGTCACTGATGGCCATCCGGCAACGCTCGGATGGCTCGGATCTGTGGAGGGCCATCGGACAATATCGCTCGGCGTCGAGCACTTCGGACAGACTGGCACGGTCGCGGATCTCTACGCCCATTACGGAATTGACACCGAGTCCATCATCGAAGCTGCTGAATCGGTTGTGCGGACAGACGCAATGCCGGCTGCGGTGCGTGTTGCCTGAGTTCTAATGAAAGAGACGTACTGAGGATCGATTACATGGATAGACCTGAGAAAATCCACCTGGCCACCTGGCCCTCGCCATTAGAGGCATCACCCAGGTTGGCAATCGCCCTTGGACTGCGCGCAGGTGATCTGTGGTTCAAACGGGACGACCTGACGGGTCTTGCCGGCGGTGGAAACAAGCTTCGCAAACTTGAGTATACGTGTGCCAAGGCGCTCGCAGAAGGCGCGAAGACCTTGGTGACGGTCGGTGCTGCCCAGAGCAACCACGCGCGTTTAACCGCCGCGGCGGGAGCGAAACTTGGCTTGCATGTAGTCCTCGTCCTGGCCGGCAACCGCCCAACGGATTTCACAGGGAATCTCGCTCTCAATGGGCTGCTAGGCGCCGAAATGCTCTGGGCAGGAGATGTTGATGACCTGGCTTTGGAGGAGCGTGCAAGGCAGGAAGTCCGGCGCCTCGAAGAGGAGGGGACGCCAGTTGCGTTTATTCCGTTTGGTGGGTCGAGCAGCATTGCCGCGCACGGTTATGCCGACTGTGGTGATGAGTTGAAGGTGCAAGCCCCCAACTTGGCGCATGTGTTTACTGCGGTTGGGTCTGGTGGAACAATGGCTGGCCTTGTCCACTCCCTCGGCGGAACGCGTGTTCACGGCGTCGATGCTGGCGCAGTGAGCGATCCCGAGCAGCGGGTAAGAGCGTTGATTTCGGCGATGGCGAAAGAGGACTACTCCGAGCCGCTCAGCATCCGAGGAGACCAGGTGGGGCTCGGATACGCGTACCTGACCGAACCAGTGGAAGAGGCACTCCAATTGGTGGCTCGGTATGGGGGGATCATTTTGGATCCCATCTATACCGGTCGCGCATTCGCGGGCCTTATCGCAGCCGTTCGAGAGGGACTTGTGAGACCAGGCGAACAGACGATCTTCCTCCATTCTGGCGGGTTGCCTGGCTTCTTTGGGAACCCCGAAATATTGCATCTCACGGGGCAGCGCTAACGAAACATACATTCCAAATGCTGGAAAGAACCGCTGCACAGTCGCTGGAGCTTCAGCTGTGAGTTCATGCCGAACTGCGACGTTAAAGTGCAGCGCTACGCTACCTGCGCGCCGCAATTGCGCGAGTCAAACGCCGGCGGAAATCGGACTACAACCCTGAGCTCCGAACATCGTCATTAGTAACGGTCAGAGGATTCGCGATTCTACACGAAAATCCGAATAGCCGACTTTTCAGACCAGCCCGATACCTGGACACTATCGTCTACGATTTGGCTCCTTGCGCAGAATACTGAGGGACAAGAGCCAGAACATGCGTCGGGAATTCTAACTGGCAAAAAAGACCGTGGGTGATCCCGAAGACTATGCGACAATCCGGCCTGACGCGACGCAGGAATCTTCATTCGTAAAGGGTCCTGAGAGGAGGGGCAGACCAGCGGCGCCATTCTTCGCGTCACCAAGTGTCCATAAGTGGCAGACGTCCCACACGAGCAGGGTAGAAAGAAAAAGGCCCCGCCGTAAGGCGGGGCAAAGCCGCATCCAGGTGGCTCGCTGAACGCGGGGAAAAGCTATACTTCTATGCTAGATTCAACCGGTGAAGGGTGAGCGTCCGGCGAATGCATTTTTTGCCGTGCTCGAGGCGCAGAGTTAGGGCGCGCGCTTTAGCTCGTCGGTCATTATGCGCTCGATCGTTTCAGGGTCGCATTGTTCATCGACCAAAAACTGGCGAACTCCTCCGTGCCATGTCCGGATATCCGCTAGGAACTCCTCGATGCATTCGACGCCTCGGTCCGTGAAGCCGGTTGTGCCCTCTTCGGTCGTGGACGTGCACCATTTCGCCGTAGTCGATATTGTCCGAGTTGGCGGAGATTTCTCTGAGCAGTTCCAGGTTTTCGCCGATCATGGCGGCGACGTTTTCGATCGTATAAATGTGCATCGAACGAGCCATCATACAGCCTTCTGCAGTGCGGAACCTGCTGGGAGCATATTCCATGGCAACAGATCTTCCAGCCTGTCTATTGGGTAATCCTTGATCCGGGTTAGGACGTCCGTGAGGTAGATTTCGGGATTGTGGCCATGCAGTTTGGCCGTTTCGATGATGGTCAGGATATTGGCGATGCGCTCTCCGCCCTTGTCCGAGCCGGCGAAGAGCCAGTTCTTACGGCCAATCCCGAGGGGGCGCATCGCACGTTCGGCTATATTGTTGTCGATTTCGACACGGCCGTCGTCGATGTAAACGCTCAATGCGTCCCATCGCGAGAGTGCGTATCGCATCGCTTCCGCCAGCTTCTGTTTCTGCGGCAACGTCGGAAGCGTATCCTCGATCCACACCTTCAAGTCCCTCAGGATGGGCCTGGCATGTTCCTGGCGCAGTGCGCGTCGCTCATCAGCCGGAATGCCGTGGATACGATCCTCGATATCGTAGAGCGCGCCGATGTGCGTCAGCGCCTCCCCGGCGATCGGTGATGGCTTGAGTTTGATCACGTCATGGAACTTGCGGCGCACATGCGCCATGCACGCGGCCTCGATGATCTGATTGCCGTAAAGCTTCTTATAGCCACCATAGCCATCCGCATGCATCACGCCGCTGAAGTCAGCGAGGTGGTCTGCGGGATGTGCGCCCTTGCGGTCGGGGCTATAATAATAAGCAGTGGCTCTGGGAGTTGGATCTTGATAGCCACTGCCATCGAAGACATAGACCCAGACCCTACCGGTTTTTGTCTTTCCTCGCCCAGGATCGAGAACATCAACCGGGGTATCGTCCGTATGTATTCGATCGACCGCGGCGATATGGGCTCTGATCAGCAAAATGAGGGGCGAAAGCAGAACGGACACACGGCCCATCCAGTCCGCCATCACGGACCGGGAGATGTCTATCCCCAGCCGGTCGTACATCTCGGATAGACGATAGAGCGGAATGTGGTCGTCGAATTTGGCGACCATGATATGGGCGAGCAAGCCCGGTCCGGGTTTGCCTCGCTCGATCGGCAAGGTCGGCATTTCGCCGGATACCGTCGTATCGCAGTCCTTGCAGATCATGCGCTTTTCGACGTGGCGGACAATCTTCACTGACGCCGGTACGTGCTCCATCACCTGGACCACCTTGTCCGCCGCCTTCAGGAAAGACCTGCCACCACAGGTCGGGCAACGGCAGGGGGCCGCATAGACCAGCTCTTCGGTTGCCAGGCCATCCGGCAGAGGTCTGCGCTTCGGCTTACCAGGTGCGTCATCCAACTCCGGCAAGGGGGCTTTCCCGGAGCGCATCTCGGCCTCCGCGCGAGAGGCCTCGATCTCCTCCAACATCAGCTCAAATTGCTCGATCTTCCGATCGATCTTTTCCGAAGAAGGGCCATGCTGCCGATGGCGGAGCAGTTCCAGTTGCGCGCGCAGAAGGCTGATAATGGAGTCGCGTTTGCCGACCTCCGCTTCTTGCTCGCTGAGTTTCGCCGCCTGTTCAGCGACGAGCACCCGCAAAGCAGCAAGCTCGTCCTGACTGTCCAGCGGCGTTGTTTTCATGCCCAAAAACGTAGCCGATTTGCGCCTCAAGCGCTAGCATCTTTGCCTGGATTCCCTTGTAAAATAAGGTGTTTACCCCGTTCGGCCGGGAGCGGAAGTCCACGCCGGTCGACGCCAGTCGATCCCCTCGATAAGCATGGAAAGTTGGGCCTGTGTCAGGTGCGCCACGCCATCCTTCGCCGTCGGCCAAGGAAAATATCCGCGCTCCAGAACCTTGTAGAATAGGCAGAACCCCTGGCCATCCCACCATAAAAGCTTGATCCGATCCGCGCGCTTGCCGCGGAACCCGAAGATGGCGCCGGACCCTGGCGCTTCCTTTATGACGGTCTCGGCCAGCGCCGAGAGACCATCAATCCCACGACGCATGTCGGTCACCCCACAGGCCAAATAGACCCGCACATTCCCCGATGGCCCGATCATGCTGCCTCCACACAGGCGATCAACGATGCCAGCGTCTTTCGCTCGATGTCTGCTGGAACTTTCAAACCCCGCCCGTTTCGGAGCGAGATCTCGATAAACACTGGCGTCGGCGAAGCTACAGGCGGCTGCCCGAGGCCTACTTCGTCGACGAGCTGTACCGGAAGAAACGAGGTTGACGCCTCGAAGTGGCTAAGTGTCTGCCGCCATAAACGGATCTGAGCCGGATAGATGTCATGGCGACGAGCTACATCACCAATGCGGACGCCAGGCCGGTCGGCTTCTGCCAATATCTCCAGCTTAGCTTCTTTCGACCATCGCCGCCTACGCTCAACGCCGGAAATGATCTCCATGCGAGCCATGCCAACCTCTCAGATCTGGAATTAGTGTCAGCACTAATGCTGGTTCTAATGCCAGAACATCGCCTA
This sequence comes from Ensifer adhaerens, assembly GCF_020035535.1. Taxonomy (NCBI): domain Bacteria; kingdom Pseudomonadati; phylum Pseudomonadota; class Alphaproteobacteria; order Hyphomicrobiales; family Rhizobiaceae; genus Ensifer; species Ensifer adhaerens. The sequence goes on from NZ_CP083350.1 coordinate 2,058,858, forward strand.
ACTGGCTCGTTCAGCAAAATCCGCTCACCGGACGCTTACGGTGAAGGTTTCTGCGATTCCGGTACGGTCGGGCAGAATAGACATGCCAGGGCATGCTTCGATCGATTCACGATCACCGTTGAGACTGCTCTAACCCCGTGCATGAGATCACAGTGGATTCAGCCGACCCGAACTTTAGAGGTGCCTTCCGTGGTACCCCTTATGCCTCAAATACGATTGCTTGTTGCTCGATCTTACTCTCGTCAATTGCCATCGCTAGACCTGGACGGTCTGGAATAGTGATCACTCCCTCCACAACGTCGAGCGGATCGACCAGGAAGTGCTGATGCACAGCATTCCATTTCACCAGATATTCTTGATAGGGCGTATGGATCGGTGACTGAACGGCTGAGAAATGCGCTGTCACGAAGCTGGAGTGGCCGTGGGGAATCGTGATGATGTCATGAGCCGTCGCATAGGCCGCAATCTTCAGCGTTTCCGTCAGGCCGCCGCACCAGTAAATATCCGGCTGAATGATTTCGAGAGCTCCCAGATCAATAAAGGTCTTGAAGCCCCAGCGTGTATATTCGTGCTCGGCCCCGGCGAGGGGAATACGGATTCTATCGCCCAGCTTCTTGTAGCTGTCGAGGCGATCCGGCATGACGCATTCTTCCAACCAGCGCGGCTTGTATTGGGCAATACGATCAGCGAGTTCCGTTACATAGCCGACGTCCATGGCCTGCCAGCAATCGAACATCAGGTCGTAGTCGTCCCCGGTAGCCTCGCGCAGCGTGCGAACGAGATCGACGTTCTTCTTCATGCCCTCGTGGCCGCTCATCGGGCCGTGACGGAAGAACCACTTCTGGGCGCGATAGCCCTTTTCCTTGAACTCAACCGCCCGCGAATGAACTTTGGCCAAATCCTCGGTGTCGAAACCAAGCATCGACGCATAGGCCGGAATTGCGGTTTGGGTCGGGCCGCCCAACAATCGATAGACCGGTTGCTGAAGCCATTTGCCCCGTAGGTCCCAAAGCGCGCAATCTACCGCGCTGATCGCAAGCATTGCGTCTCCTTGACGTCCGTGCACCATGGCGCGGTGCATCTGGTCCCAAAGTTTTTCGCCCGCTATGGCGTCTTGGCCGAGCAGCAGGCGGCGCAGGTGCTTGGCGATGATGAAAGCAACTGTTTCCGGAATAGGACCCGCGAGACCAGTTACGCCTTCGTCCGTATGAATTTCGACGAAGTGAGTGACGATTTTGAAGCCGTCTTCCGTTTGTTCGCCACCTTCGAAATCATCGCGATTCCGATATTCAGGATAGACGTCCAGTGGCCGGACAAGCCGTGCTTCCCACAGATTGCCTTGAGTAGGAAGCGTGCCCCGTAGTTGGCGGAGGCGGACCTCGGTAATGCGCATAATATTGGAGCCTTTAAAACGTGGTTCCGAAAGAGGTTGGTGTTTTTCGGATGAGGCGTGTTGTCGGGCGAAGGAGTAGAGCGCGTGCGCGCGCTCTACTGCGTGATCTTTGCTTATTGAGCACTCTCCGCGACCGCTAGCTTACGACCGTAGAGCGATACGATTATCGTGAGGATAAAAATCGACAAGGTCGCCATGAGTGACAGCCAATAGAGCCCGCCGTTATAGTTTCCGGTCTTGTCGCGGATGATGCCGATTACCCAGGGATTGATGACGCTGGAAAGGTTTCCAAGTGAGTTGATGAAGGCGATGCCACCCGCAGCGGTCGCGCCGCTGAGAATGGACGTCGGCAAGCCCCAAAAGACGGGCATCGCCCCAAAAACGCCGAATGCCGCGATGCAGAGTGCTAGGAGCTTGAGAGTTGGGTCACTAGTTGATGCCGAGGCAATCAGCCCGATGATCGAAATGCCGAGAGCTACATAATTGGCGATGGCACGACGGTCCGGAAGATCGGCGAGGCGACCCAGCAGCAGCATTCCCGCAGCGCCGAAGGCATAAGGTATAGCAGCGAGAAACCCTGTCTCGATCTGACCGAAGCCAAATTCCTTCAGGATCTGGGGCAGGAATGTGCTTACGGCGCCATTAAGATTGGTGAGGCCATAATACATCAGGCAGAAAAGCAAAACTGGTAACGTGAACAAGGCTTTCAGCGGGCGCCGACTGCCAAGTTGAAGCGCTTCCCTTTCGTGTCGTTCCGCGTCGAGGCGGGCGACAAGCCACTTGCGTTCCGTTTCAGTTAGAAAACCAGCATCGTTCGGCTTGCTCGGAAGGAGGAAAGGAATGAAAAAGGCTAGAATGATGGCTGGGATACCTTCGACAATATACATCCATTGCCAGCCGTGCATTCCCATCAGTCCGTCGAGTTGAAGCAGGAGCGTGGATAGCGGGGTGCCGACTACAAGAGCGATCGGGATTCCCGTCATAAACGCGCTGATTATGCGCCCGCGATAGGCAGCAGGGAACCAAAGGGTGAGATAGAATACCACACCGGGGAAAAAGCCCGCTTCGGCAGCGCCGAGTAAAGCGCGCAGTACGTAGAGGCTGGTATCATTCCACACCAGCGCGTGTGCGACTGAGATCAAGCCCCAGGTCAGCATGATACGCGCAATCCACCACCTGGCCCCTAACCGCTCCAGAGCGAGGTTTGAAGGAAGTTCGAGCAATACATACGGAATGAAGAAAACGCCGGCCGCAAAGCCAAAGGCTGTAGCACTCAGGCCGAGGTCCTGGTTCATGGTCAGCGCGGCAACGCCTATGTTCGCGCGATCGACAATGGCGATAAAATACGAAAATATGAGAACTGGCAGGAGACGCCAGGTGAGCTTCCTTACAATTTGCTTTTCCGAGACAGTCATTTTTCCTCCCTGACTCGTCACTGAGTGTAATCCCAACCGTGATGGTTCGGTGTTGTTTTGAATCTCTATGGAAACGTTTCCGGAACTTTTGCTCAAAAGTGTCTCTTTGTGCGGCCCTACGATATTGAGTGGTACTTCGTTTAATACGCGCCCAAAACGATAGCGTGACCCGACTCGGGGCCGAATGCGTCGGTACCAATCCGGAAACGTTTCCGCCGATTGCCATGAGGGAATGGCTGTGTCAATAGCTGCTCCATGAGCAGAGGCGGTGGAAAGTGAAGAAATCGGGTAAAGTCGGGATTAGGGATCTCGCCGCACATATGGGCTTGGCGGTCAGCACTGTTTCCCGCGCCATGAACGGCACGCGCGACGTGAATGAAGAGACCCGCAAACGAATTCTGCTAGAGGCCGAGCGATTAGGATATCAGCCAAACCAATCGGGCCGGAGCCTTCGAAGCGGTACAACGAATGTCATCGCGATGACGATCCGCACCGACACGGGTCGTACCGCGTCGGGGGAAACATTTTTCATGGCCCTAAGTGACGGCCTGCAAAGCGTGCTGGCTCGAGCTGGCTATGATCTGGCTCTTTTACCGTGTGCATCTGATCAGGATGAGAACGAGTTCCTCTACCGCGCCGTTGACCGCAAGTTCGCCGACGCGTTTATCATTACGAATGTGCAGCGCTTTGACCAGCGCATCGATTATCTTCGCCGTGTCGACATGCCCTTCGTCGTTCTCGGCAGAAGTGATATCAGGAGCGACTACGCCGCGCTCGATTTAGATTTTTCTGGGGTAGCGAAGCAGGCCGTACGACGGCTGATCGAACAAGGGCGCAAGCTTATAGTATTGGGACTGACAGCTCAGGAAACCAACAACAACTACCTGTTCCTCAGCGGCTATCAGGAGGCCTTGAGGGAGGCTGGCCTGCCTTTTGACGACAAACTGGTGCTTCGTCTTTATGATCGCATTTCGGGCGGATCCGAACTCGGTGGCGCAATTCTGGACATGCCTGAAAGGCCAACTGGAGCCCTCCTTATTCAGGAGACTATGGCAATGGGCCTCTATCAACGCCTCTACAAGGCCGGATTGGAGCCCGGGAAAGATTTAGCGGTGATCGGGTTCCGGGAGAATCCGGTCTGCCGCTATCTGTCCCCGTCGCTAACTTGTTTCCACGTCGACATCAAAAAATATGGCGAGAGGCTCGGAGAAATGGTGCTGGGGGAAATTAAACGCGAAACCTTGAATGCTGAGAAATTGCAGGAAGTCTGGCCGATGGATTTGATCCCTGGCAACAGCGGTTGAAAGTATAGAACGCAGTCGTGCTCACGTGATATCAGCCCTGAGCTCAAATTGAAACCAGGTAACACGAGCCGCTAGGGTGAACTAACCTGCGATAGATTGGCAAGCGGAAGGGGACAAATAGGACTGGCGCCCCGCAAATCGTGGGATGCATCGTTCGGACCTCCCGGAAACAGCCCTTATCGCGTAGAAAACGCGAAAAATCACGCTACTTCACTAACCAACCTGCCTAGACTTTAGGCGGCTTTGTTAGTGGAGTAGCGTTGCCGCGTAGGGAGCTACAAAAGTAGGTCGTTCGAGTGCTGACGTGTGAACGCGTCTGCCGACCAGATGCGCGCGTCCTGAAAGGTCGAATCGCTGAACGGAACCGCGATCCGCGTTCGGCGGAGATCGGCCTTGATGCTGCGCGAGGGTGAGATCGCTAATGGCGACCGCCGCGGCGGCTGCAATCAAGCTTTGACTCCTCGCCATGTTCGAAATTGCAGCAGCGCCATTGTGTACCAGATTAGTCGCTCTCGCCGAATAATAGTCCGACGTGTTCGGAGGGGCAGAACAATGGAGCATGCGGCGCGCCGCCAGCTTAAATAAATCAAACACTTGCGGTAAGTCTGGGCGGAGGAGCAGGCTCGCGATGGGGCGTTCGATTTTTCGAATTCTCGGTTCGAGATTTCGAACGCCTGGTTCGACTCGCTGGTAACCTGCAAAAGTCTCGCCTGCAATCATGAGTGGCCGAAAAATTCGCTGACGTTCGAGATCGTGAATGGAGACGTCTCGAAAATTCGAGAAGTAGAACAATAATTCGGACGTTCGGAACAAATTTCGACATTGTTCGGCCTATCGGAACAATATTTCGGCGCTCAAAAGCGAAATTCCCTACGCTGGAACGCTACTTCACTAAGGAACATCCCTAATGGTGAGGGAGCTTGCGTAGTGAAGTAGCGTGGATTTTGGACAAATGCGGAATAGCTAAATAAGTAGTGTGCAAACTTTAGGGGGGTGTGCGGATTCTTAGTGAACTAAAAATTTTGCGAACTGGTTTAGCCAGTAAACTCAATGCCGTACGGCCCGTTCGAACTTCCCGAATATATAGAATCTTTACGACGTCTCTCAGCGAGACCGACAGGGCAGAAGCCTCGCCCTATCCCGCTCCGAGACGGGAAGGGCCACCCGCTTTGCGTCAAGGTGGCAACCGGTTTTATCTAGCGGCTTGACGCGAATATATTTGTTCTCTAAATGTTCTTTTATGAGCAATGACCGCGCCCTCATCGTCCGAATAGGTTGATCGACCTGGGATCGTTCCCGGTAACGCTTCAACATTCTATTCTTCGGAGGACAGGTCATGACGGCCTCATCGGCTCGCGCCGCAGGCAATCCTGCTTGCGAATTCCTCAGGTCATACACATCCGGTTTCCCTCGCCTTCCGCCCCGATGGTTCGATCGCGCCGTCCATTGGCCGCAGCCGTCCTTGGTATTTGCACGCTCTCACGGGTCGCACACGGTGGCTCGCCGCGCTTCCGTAGGAGAGCGGCCATGAAGGAGTTCGATTTCAACCAGAGAAAGCAGGGGCTTGAGGTGACAACCTATGCAAACTCCATGTGGGTCGCCCTGAGTCGATGTGGCATCTTCCAAAAGGGCGAAAGAACGGTGGGGCTGGTGCTGCCGCCGGGGGCCGCCCTCGACAAATACTACGGTGCGGTCATGATGCTCCTGACCAAGGCCGACGCTCTCCGTTACGCTGTGCCGATTGTCCGAGTAAGCAGTTTCAGGCAGGAGGCTGATGTAGGCGAAGCTCTCGCAGCACTGTCGTCTGCCAAGGCAGTGATTGTTCTCATTTCGCACGCCGCCGAACTTCCGCTGGAGGTCACAATCTCGCTCGACCACATCGTGGAAGTGGGGACTTTCAAGCCGTACCATCTTCTGTCTGCCGCAAGGGCGGTGACGGAATTGAACATCACAATGGAGCAAGCGGAGGTGCTTGTCGACTTTCCGCCATCGCTTCTGTTTGCCGCGATTCGGCATTCGCGGCCCATCGAAGTCACACTGCAGAAACTGGCGGCCTCCGTGACGAAGAAACAGGCATCTGCCTGGGAGCCGCGGGTGGAGGAACTTGCGGGTTACGGCAAGGCTACTGAGTGGGCGCTGGATCTCGCCGAAGACATCTCGGCGTGGCGGCATGGCACTATCTCCTGGAGCGACGTCGATGCCGGGTTGCTCTTGAGCGGCCCGCCAGGTTGCGGGAAGACTCTGTTTGCGAGCGCGGTGGCCAGATCGTGCGGCGTGGGCTTCCTGGCTGCATCAAGTGCGCAATGGCAGTCTCGCGGTCATCTTGGTGACATGTTGGGGGCGATGCGGAAGACGTTTCGCCAGGCGATCGCCGATGCCCCGGTAATCCTCTTCCTCGATGAATTCGACTCGTTCGGTTCCCGCAAGCTCCTGAAGGGCAACAATGCTTCCTACGGACTTCAGGTGATCAACGCACTCCTCGAGCTTCTCGACGGCGCTAACGGTCGCGAAGGTGTTGTGGTGATTGCAGCGACGAACAGGCCCGATGATATCGATGAAGCTCTGCTGCGCCCCGGACGTCTCGATCGTCACATCGCCGTCGAAATGCCTGACAGGGAGGCACGGGAACAGATCCTTTCGGCTCATGTCGGCCTCTCTCTGCCAGCCGACGACTTGAGGGCGATCGCTCTTGCTACCGGAGGCTACTCCGGAGCGGCATTGCGTCAGCTCGCCCGGGACGCGCGCCGCGTTGCTCGGAAACAACGACGACCAGTGTCAGGCTCGGACTTCCTCGCGATCGTGCCTCCCGTCGTCACCCTGGGGAAGGAGCAGCGGTGGCCTGTGTGCATCCATGAAGCGGGCCACGCGGTGGTTGGGCTCGCTCTGGGCGTCGGCGATGTGGAAGCAATCGTCGTTGCCCGCGAGGCGGGACATCACGACGGCGGTGCCGGTTACGTCGAATGGCGCAGACCGGTCTTGCGCAACAGATCCCTGCAGGCCTATCGGGACGAGATTGCGATGATCCTCGCGGGAAGAGCCGCAGAACAGGCAATCCTCAATGAATGTTATGATGGTTCCGGCGGAGCCGAAGGCTCGGATCTCCACCGGGCATCCGACATCGCCACCATCCTCATTGCAGCTCACGGCATTCAGTCGCTCGGGTTCACGAACCTCTCCAGTGCAAGAGAACTCGATGAACTCCGTCGCACTGATCCGGTCCTGCGACGGAGGGTGGAACGGCTGCTGGCTGACGAACTGGCGCGCGCGGAAGAAATCATCTTGGAGCGGCGGGCAGATGTGGTGCGCATCGCGGAAGCCGTGCGGGAGCGCGAGCTGCTTCCTGGCGTTGAGGTGGCGCGGGTCATCGGCCGTGGAAGGATCGCTTCTTCCTAGGGCTGCATTTCGTCGTCTCTAGGGTATCTGTACTGGGAGAATTCACATGGCAGGTGGCGAGAAGAGGGGCCCGGGCAATGCCGGCGACGCTAATCAGGCGGGGGGAAAAGTCGATAGAAGCGAAACGCTTGAGGAAGCGCTAGCAAAGGTCGGATTCGAGCCAGCAAAGGTTGGCCCCAAGATCGTGTCTCAGGGAAAACGACGGGAGGCGCTGAAGAAGAGAGTTTCCAAAGGTCAAGTTGGGTGACGGAAGGTTGGGGCGATTACTGGATTTTTGGACCCCGAAAAGTCTCTGTTAATGTCGCACAGCTAATACGTCCCAAAATGGGATAAGAAAGGCATATCGATGAGAGGCGCGGCGCCTGTAATGCAGCAGCACTTCCTGAACAAGGAAGAGTCCTTCATGTACGATCGGGAAGCGAACTTTCCGATGGAGGATACCCGGAACGAGGCGCGCATCGAGTACACCGAGAAAGGCATGACCCAGCTCAGCTCACGCCGTTGCGAGATCCTGAAGCTGTCGAAAAGCGGCGCCGTGCTCGGCATCGCAACCCAGTTTCGGCTGCCGCAAAATTTCTATCTGGAGATTCCGAGCGCGCGTATTCAGATGGTCGGTTGCCTTCTGAAGCGGGTGCATGCCAACAACGTCATCGAGGCGCGTTTCCTGCGTCTGCTGACGGACCGCGACCTCAATCGCATCTTCGTTTACAGCACCCATCCGAACCACCGGAACCGGACGCTCGACATATACCGTTAGGCCCCGAAACGGTGTGTCCACTTCGGCCCTCTAAATACGAAAGCCCCCGCGAACGGCCGGGCCTCGCTGCACGCTGAAGTCTCGGCGGTGACGCGGGGCACGCCTTGTCGGCCAGGGGCGCGCGAAAGTTCCGGTTCCGCGCGCCACTGTCCATGAAAGGGGCTTGGAGACACATCACCGCTTCAGGTTGACGAGCACATCGAGCAGGTCGGAGGCGGTCTGAAACACCTTGGAGTTGGCGGTGTAATTGCGCTGGGACTCGATCATCGACGTGAGCTCGTTGGCAATGTCGACGTTGGAGTTCTCCAAGGTCCGGGAACGAATGTTTCCGAACGCTCCGTTTTCGGGGAACCCGGTAACAATCACGCCCGAGTCTGCACTCTGTGAGTAGACGTTGCCTGTCTCGGGACGCAGCCTGTCGGGACTCTGGACATTCGCCAGTGCAATTCGGTAGGCCGGATCGAGAGAACCGTCCCCATACTTCATGAACACAGTCCCATCCGACGCGATCTCAAAACCGCTGATCTTGCTCGGCGCCATTCCGTTCACATCGGCCCGTCCCGGAGAGAATTCGTAGCCTATCTGTCCGGTACTGGACATGTCGACGCGGACAGTCTCACCACCTGGGACTGGCACATCGAGGATACCGTTCGACACCAGATTGCCGAGTGCATCGAATTCCAAGACCGTCGTGGCCAGCGGTGGGGAACCAGGCAGGCCGTACGGGAACGTGCCTGAAGTCGGCGACGCGTCCGCATGGTTGAATACAGTGACCTCCCAGCGGCCTTGCTCTCCCTTCGTGTAGAAGAAGTCGAGTTGGACCGGAAGGCCAAGCTTGTCGTAGACCACCATCGAGCTCTTCTCGTTAAAAACACTCGAAGGAAGATTGTCGGCCGGGGTGGTTCCGAGAACGTATGGTACAACAGCCGGCGCGGAAGCAGGAAGGTTTAGGGAGCCGACGATCTTGTCGGTCCAGCCCGGTGTTCCATCTGGCAATGAGACCGATTGGGAGAAATCCAACGGTAGCGTATCGCCACTGGGTAAGGGAACTGAAAGACTGCCGCCGCCGACAAGATTCCCTGTTGCTGGGTCAAATGTGAGTGTCATCGTGGCGAGTGGCGGATCACCTGCCGCTCCGTACGGGAAGCCCCCAGCAGCCGCCAGGGCTGGATCATAGGCGGTAACCTCCCAAGTGGTTGGTCCAGTGCGGCTGAAGTAGACGTCGAGCTGCATATTTGCAGGGAAACCAGCGTAGCCGGAAAGACGTGATTTTTGATGTGCTACGCTTGCAGGGTCGTTTGCGCTTGCGGGGAGTTCGCCGCCAGCGGTGTCGACCAGTGGCGCGTCGGAAGGGAGATTCCAGGCGAACTCTATGCCTTGTGCGGAGCCTGTCCCGGAGACTTGCTGCGAAATGTCGGAGAAATCATAGATGACCGGATCGGACGGGTCGGGAACCAGAACCGGATTGCCACTGAGGATGGCGCCGGTTACGGGGTCGAATTCCAGAACGGTCGAGGCTGAAACAATGCCGCTTCCGGTCGACAGATCGTAGGGAAATGAAGACGGCGTGCCTGTGTAGTTTTCGAAGACAGTGACTTCCCACTTATTGTCGTCAAGCTTCGTGTAGTAAATGTCGGTATAGACCATGCCGAGCCCAGCCTCCTGGGAGCTCACGGTAAGCTTTTTCGTGTAGATGCTGTACGCCGTGTTGTCGGCTGGGGAGACGTTGGCAACTCCGACGCCCTTTGCATCGGCAAAGGACGGCAGATTGACACCGAAGGTCGCTTGAGTGGTCGCCTCCGCTTTCAGGCCGCTGCCTTTCACGTTGACGGGAACGAGACCGTCAAAGCCATTCACCACGACCGTCGGGTCGCTGTTCGTGAAGGGATAGCCAAGCAGCTTATATCCGGCCGTGTTGACGAGGTCGCCATTCTTGTCCGGAACAAAGGAACCGGCTCGCGTCAGATACGATGATCCCGCGGCTCCTTCCACGATGAAGAAGCCTTGTCCATCGATTGCCAGATCTGATCCAGAGGTTGTGTAGCTGAACCCGCCTTGCTGAGAGATAGAGTAGCGCACCTGAGTCTCTACGCCGCCGGAATTGTAGTTGCCGCCACCCGAGGGCAAGATCATCGACGAAAACTCGGTGGAGGCGCGCTTGTAACCGGTCGTGTTGGCGTTCGCGATGTTTTCGGCAACGGTCCCCAGACGGTTGGACTGGGCGTTCATACCCGACACGCCAGTTCTCATGCTTCCATAAAGACTCAAAGTATACCCTCCTTGAAACGGTACAATCTGTAATCGTGCGCTTGGCTTGCGCGAAACGTGCGCGGTGACTTATTAGAAGTTGTTTATTGAGTCGGGTGTCATGAGGTGATGCAGCATTGGCGGCAGCTGAGCTTGACTCATCGGCTATTCGGATTTTCGTGTGGAACCGCGGTTTTAGGCGACACGTCCACGTTGAGCAAAAGTACGAACTGCGGTGGGGAACTGAATTCGCTTCGCCGTTTCGGAGATGTCGTCCGTTCTGTGAGGAATTGATGACGCGCGTAGCGTGAAGGAACTGCGTCCCCGATTTCTAATGCCATTCGTTGGAACCTTGCGGCCTTGTCAGCGCGTGTCTGGTGCAGGGGATAGCGGGAGTCTGAAATTGCGCCGGTGGAATAGACGTCTCACCATCGTCGAAACAATTGATGATGGATAGCCATGGCCAGGGACCTACCGAAGATCGATTATGAGGACATCACCGGGAGGGATCGAGTTCGACTTAGGACACTGGAAATTGCTTTGGCTGCCGGACTAAGCCAAGCTGCCGAGAGGCTTTTCGGACTGTACGACGAGCTAGTCGCCGTCTCGCCATCGCCGCAGGCGCGGGGCCATTGGGAATGCATTAAGGCCAACTTGCATGCGCTGAGGGAAATTGAGGCAGTTCATGGTATGGGAGCGGCGTTAGATCTCCAGCATGCGAGCGTGGTTCGGCTTCTAGGCGCGAAAAAGCGGGACGGCACGCCCGCGATATCCGAGGACATGCTTTTGGCCGCCTTTAAGTATGCGACGGAGCGGAGTGCTAGCGCGCCAGCGTCGTAGAGAACTGGATCGACAGATCCTCGACCTCGGAGAAGCGTTCGCTTCCGACAAACCCAGACTCCTCAAACCAGGCGAACGGTTCTTGGGAGTTCAGGTCGAAAAGTAGACCGCAACTGTTTGAAGCCAGATCGTCTATGACATCGGCACTGTTGACGATCCAATCCTTCAGCGGGTCAGCAAGGTCGCCCAGTGTATCGTACGAACCGTATTCGGCTGCGCCCATCTCATCGATGATGAAGATGAGATCGTCCCCGTGCTCGTCGCGCGTGAAACCGACTAGCGCAGCTGCGTAGGTGGCTTCCTCTTGACGAGCGTCGTCCTGCATCAAGCCGTTCGATTGTTCCTTCGACCGACGAACCGCCTCCGCGATCATCCATCTTGCATGCTCAATGCTTCGCGCCGTGGTCAGGGGGATCGCTGGCCCCGATACACGATAGAGGTTCCGACCGTTGACTATCTTCCGCTGGATCTTGTAGCCATAAGGTAGAAGACTTAGAGGCACTGAAGCCCATTCACTTTGGCTAGCGATAAATCTGCCGAACTTGGGAATGAAGTTGAACAATGCAATTCCTTCACAGTAGAGCGCCTACGGTAGTGCTGATGGTGCTTACAAAGCCGGGGCGCACTGCGCATTCCCCGCGCTGATTTTGGAAGCCTTCACGCCCTCACCAATCACCCGCTGACTCGACAGTGCGGACGTTCTGCTCAGGTTTCTTGCGACCTGGAGCGAGCTGCGGCTGGTCCAGATACAGCGCAGGTGTCGTCATTTGCAATCTCCCGCGATCTCCTGGCCACAGCATTGCCTCCCAATCAAAGCTCACACCGCGGATGGCGGCGAAAGCAGCTAGTCCAACAGCTTGGGCCAGCCTTGCGGGTACGGCGTTACCAATCTGATCGGCCACGCTTTGCTTCCCGCCATGGAATTTCCAGTCGTCTGGAAAGTTCTGGAGCCGGGCACGCATGCGTGCTGTCAGACCGGGCAGATATCCAGGCTTCGATGCCTCCGCGTCCGTGGGAGCTGCTGCCGGGAGACCACCAATGTTGATCCCCTTCGAGCCCCAACGCGCTGCTTCCTTCGTGCGCGGCGTCCCTCTTCTAGTGACGACGGTTGACGCAAGGACACCATGCGCAATGAGATTGCCCTGTCTATCGAAGACCGGGCAATCTCGACGTTGCCGGGCCCATTCGCGCGCTCCAGTCCAACCGTTTTCCGACATGAGATCGAGAAGGGCATCGCCCAGGTTCGAACGTCGCTCCGGGAAGCGAGGGGGCATTCTGAAGCTCCCCGCAAGTTCCCGCCGGATTCCGATCAGAAGGATTCGATGGCGTTCCTGTGCGACCCCGTAATCTTCCGCCCGGATTCTGTTTATCTCCGTCTGGTAGCCAGCTTTTGCAACTCGTCGAAGGAATTCTGCGACGTGGTCGCCATGTTTGGCATGGAGCAAGCCTTCCACATTCTCGATGATGAACATCTTCGGCTTGACTTCGGCAATCACTCTAGAGCTTTCGAGTAGGAGGTCGCGCTCATCCTCCTGCCCCAACTGATCGCCCTCGGATGAGTACGGCTGGCAGGGCACGCCTCCCGCAACGAGGTCGATATCCATGCGGCGATAAGGCTTGAAGTCGACCTTTGTGATGTCGGCCTCGACCACATTCCAGTCAGGGCGATTCTGCCGCAGCGTCGCGGCGGCATCGGCATTGTACTCGAAGAGCGCCACGTGCTCGAACCCTGCGCGCTCCAACCCGATCGACATGCCTCCGGCACCCGCGCACAGTTCGATTGCTTTCAGACGGTAGCGATGAGGCGGCAGCTCGGTGATCGCGTTTCGACCCCGGACCCAGCCGCGCCGCGGCACCGGGTGACCAGACAGCAAAAGCAGCACATCGATGATTTGCGAGTCGGACGCGGGCCACTTCTTCACGCCAGCATAGTGCGACGAATTGCCAAACCGTCCCTCACAGATACGCTTCAGGGCGTCGTTCGCGGCGGCGACTCTAAATGCTGGTGAATTCAAGTTGATCTTGTTCAGGGATCTTCGGCTCGTCCCGAAGATGTCCGTGAACTGCTCTCGCAGTTCAAGAGCATCATTGCGAACGGTCTCTGACAGGCTGGCTAAAGCCAGATCAGACGCATTCATCTTCCTCAAGTGCAGAGCGAAAGAGGCGAGCTTCTCGCGGAAGAGCGCGGCGGTATCGGCACTGCGCTTGCGAGCGGCTGCGGCTACGAGCCTGACGTTTTTCTGGGCCATCAGCGCTTCGGGTGTAAGCTTGGCTTCCGTGAGGCGCTTGCGTACGACCGCAATCTCTTTCGTGTCGATCCTCGCGCCGATATCCATACGTTCCACGATTTCCTGGCGAGTCTCAGCATCGGCGGCGACCAGCGCCTTGAGGACAGGGAAGGTTACGCGCGCCTTCTGCAACAGCGCTTCGCTGCCCTTCAGTGTTCGGCCGAATCCCATGTAGGTTCCGAGTTCGCTAGAGGGGAGGTTGCAGGTGACGCGCAGGAAGTCCCGGACCTCGCGCTCTGGGGTAACGTCCATTAGCTTCTCGACTTCGGCCGCTATGGCGAGGATCTTCGCCGTCATCTGCGATTGCAGATCGGTTATTCGCTTCTTTGCTGCTGCGAGTGCTTCCGACTTTGAATTCATGCCGCCCCCGGGGTTTCACTGGGGGTGTCTCATACCCGGACATATGTTGCGGCGTCGATAAGCCAACTCGTAAAACTTTATGCAGGCGGATGTGTTCGGCGCCGGTCGGATTGCGGTTCTGTCGCGGCCAGACAATAGATCCCGCAACAGACCTTCCGCAGTAAGGGATAAGATTGTCCGGCGTTCGATTTTTCGAATTTCTGGTTCGAGATTCCGAATGCGCGGTTCGGCTTGCGTTCGAGATAAGCGATTGTGGGGAAGCTCGCATCAAGCTGGCCGCGTAACGTCCCAAAGACAGAGCGTTCGCCACCAACCTTTCAAGCCGCACGGGCCAACCCCGTTTCACTTTAGACGCCTCCACTTGCTGAGGCCGCAAAACAAAGTTGGATTTGCGATGGACGTAGGTGCAGCCATTCGATTTTTCGAATTTCCGGTTCGAGATTTCGAACGGCTGGTTCGAGATTCCGAATGCTACTTTCGAGTTGCGTCAGAGCTGCAGACTTGCCGTTCGCAATCTGCCATTGTGGAAGTGGAACTTTCCGTTCGAGATTTCGATCAAATAGAAGCCAAAAATTCGAGATCTCGACTGATCGTTCGGCAATTCGGAATAAAGTTCGGCATTGTTCGATTTGACGTAACAATAACGATGCCACCAGCCGGGGTAATTCCCTACATTTAGCCGCTACTTCCCCAAGCGAGTTCCCTAGTGGTTAGGCTAATTGCTTAGGGAAGTAGCGGGAAATTCGCGCGCATTCGGCATGGCTTAATTAGAATGGTGGGAATTTTAGGGGAGCTTGTGCGGAATCTTAGGGGATTAAAAATTCTGCCCTCTGATTAATTCAGTGTTTTCAATCGGTTATAACCTGCTCGAAATCTCCGAATATATAGAATCTAGTTTGGATCATTGGATGCACGGCTTTTTCGTCACATACGGTCGAAGGCGTCTTGTGGCCGACGGAAATTCGGCCGAGCAAATCAGAGAGAGCATGCAAAATTCGTTCTGCCGTTCCGTAGATGTCGCCCCTTCCATACCCGCAGAAATTGTCGGGCACGTGTTGCGGAGACTGAAGCGGCAGAACGATGTACTTCTCTCACGTGGCGGGAAATTAAGCCCAGGCGCTCATCTACTTTGCCAGGTTTGGAAGCGGATCCGCCAAAAGCTCTACGACGTTACTCATCGAGGCTATGCGTACGATCCCTTCGTGCAAGCTCCGCACGGACCTGCTGGTCGACATGACTTCCAAAGGCTGTGGGGCCATCCGTTTTCTGCGTACTACTACCTTGTTTTAGCGTCCTGCAAAAAATAGGTTAGACGCGCAACGCGACGTACAGGCAAAGGCAAACATGGCGACGGGCAAGGTGAAGTTTTTTAACGCGGACAAGGGCTACGGTTTCATTACACCGGACGCCGGAGGCACTGACGTGTTTGTTCATGTGTCCGCGTTGCAATATGGCGATATCCTGAAGGAAGGGCAGACGGTATCTTATGACCTTGGCCAGGACCGCAGGACTGGCAAAAATAAGGCCGAAAACGTTAGGCCATTCTGACGGCAGGGGCTTGCGCCCGAGGCTCCGACAGCGCCGGAGCCTCGTTCTCTCACTACTTGTTGAGAGCATCCTTGAGCGCCTTGGCTGGCGCGAAGTTGAGTTTCTTTGCAGCCGCGACCTTAATGGTCTGCCCCGTCGCCGGATTGCGCGCTTCGCGCTCAGGCGTATCCTTAATCTTGAACTTGCCGAAGCCGGGAATTGACGTCTCGTCTCCCGAGACTGCTGCGGCGGTGATCGCCGCAAATACCGCCTCGACGACGGCCTTCCCCTGCACTTTGGTCAGGCCGTGTGTAGCAGCGATGTTGTCAGCGATTTCGTTTGTCGTTGTCATGGTTCCCCTCCTATTGACGCGAAAAAGGTTGGCAGGCCAGAAAATCCTTGTCATCGGAAAGATGGAAGGGCAGGGCCGCGTACAAGGGATTTCCACAAAATATAACAACGCGGTTAGCTGGGCTTTTCGTCACAATTGGTTGAAAAGTCACTTGGGGCCGAAGGAAATTCGGCCATTTGCTCAGAGAGAGCATCAAAACTCGTTGTGCCGTTCAGTAGATGTTGCCCCTTCATACCTGCAAGAAATTTGTCGGGCACGTATCGCGGGCTCAATCGTAGCGCCTGTGCTGTCGGGGCGCCCCCCGATCCTACCTCGAAGGGGCAGGGGTGGCGGCGGCGCACCGGGCCATGGCACCTCGGCAGAAGATGGACGTTCCATCTGGATGCCGCCTCAGTCCTAGCGTCCAGGGCTTGACGTTGTGCCGGAAGCGGAAGCTTGTGAAATGCAGTCTACACGCGCGGCTTCAACAGTTCGTGACGAATAGCCGGACTTCTTGCTCGACATTTAAGACTGCCCCACCTCGATCTACTCAGATCCTGGCAACTTCTCCCGCATGCATCACTCTGGCCATCCGCCTTCCCATAGTTTCGCCTCATTGTAGCCGCAGCGAGAGCCATCGCGAATTCCGGTCAGACCAAGAGGAACGCAAGTTTTGGACGATCCAGCTTGGACTACAGAGCGAACTGAGGCAGCGGTTCGATTGCTCAAGCCCCTGTCGCACCCTTCCCGGCTTTTGGTTGTAACCATATTGTCTCGAGGCGGGGCTCGGTCGGCGCGAACATTGGCGCGTATACTAGGCCTCTCGCAGTCCGCCACGTTCAAGCACCTTTACGAGCTAATGGCGTGTGGTCTGGTTGTCTCGGAAGCCAGGGCCAACCGAAACCGCTGGTTTTCGATTCCCACCGAGCACCTTGGAGTATTGTTGGCAATCGTGACCATTCTGGCTCCGCTATCCGGTGGCGGTGTTTCAGCCCAGAGCGGGACGGTGTCGATCGATGATTCTGAACGGCCCTCCACAGCCCGAGGTCGAGCGATGGTTCGCGTAAGAGATCCGATCTAAACGTCAAACTCAGCTTGCCTCGGAAGAGCGTTGTTATGTCCGGCGGATATTCGTCCTGCGCCCCATCACAGCAGCCGTGACCTGGGCGCTGCCCCTTCGGTCTAGCATAGACGAGGCTCAGCTCGCCCCCGTTGCCTTCATGAGGCTGCACCAAAACTGCACTCCGGTCGGGATAATGGCGTCGTTGAAGTCATAGGCGGGATTGTGCAAGGGAGCGCTTTTGCCGTTTCCGAGAAATACGAATGCTCCGGGCCGCTGCTGAAGGAAGTATGCAAAGTCTTCTGAGGCGAGCTGCG
The DNA here is from genome assembly GCF_020035535.1 of Ensifer adhaerens. Lineage (NCBI taxonomy): Bacteria > Pseudomonadati > Pseudomonadota > Alphaproteobacteria > Hyphomicrobiales > Rhizobiaceae > Ensifer > Ensifer adhaerens. The sequence goes on from NZ_CP083350.1 coordinate 2,076,090, forward strand.
GTGGTGTTTGAAGGTTGACGGATTGCTTGCCAACGAGCCCTTCGGCCACGGTTGCGGCGATCGCTGCCTGTTCCGGAGCGTTCACGGTGGCGGGGTACTGCCTTGTGTAGTCGACTTCAACCTTGACACCCTGTGACCAGCCAATTGCGTCTGTGACCGTTTGGAGACGCTCTTGAACGCTTCCGCGTGCCCTCTCGTCGAGCGACCGCACCGTTCCCCTGAGTAGAGCTTCGCAGGGAAGGATGTTTTCTGCCGACCCGGCATTGAAGCAAGTTACGGACAGGACGGTCGCCGCAAGAGGATCGACGTTACGCGCAACGATCTGTTGCAGCGACTGCACGAGCGAAGCCCCAGCAAGAACGAGGTCGTCCGACAAATGGGGAGCTGCTGCGTGCCCGCCGCGGCCGCTCAAACGGATGGCAAAGATGTCGGACGCAGCCATGATCGCATCCCGACGAAACCCGAAGCTGTTCGGGGCAATGCCGGGCATATTGTGTAGGCCGTAGATCTCGTCGATCTGGAAGCGCTCGAGCACGCCGTCGTCGATCATCGCCTTTGCCCCAGCGCCACCTTCCTCCGCGGGCTGAAACAACAAGACGGCTGTGCCCGCAAAATCGCGTTCAGCAGAAAGCTGGCGCGCCGCGCCCAGAAGCATTGCTGTGTGCCCGTCATGGCCACAGGCATGCATGCGGCCGACATGTTTGGATGCGTAGTCAAGGCCGGTTGCCTCGGTAATCGGCAGCGCGTCCATGTCCGCTCGTAGCCCTATCGACTTTCCTCTTCCCCTGTTCCCGCGGATGGTGGCAACAAGACCGCTTCCGCCGACCCCGGTCGCGAGGCTGTCAACGTTGAATTCACGGAGGCGCTCAGCCACGAAACTCGACGTTAGAGGCAGATCATAGAGCAGCTCTGGGATGCGGTGCAGCTCGCGGCGCCACGCGATCACTTCGGCAACGGAGCCGATCATGGCTCCAGCTCCGAGCCAAGCTTTGCAAGCGCAAAGGACCGTTCCTCCGACAGGATCTCTCCCGCGGATCGATTTTCGCCCAGGATTCGATAGGCGATTTGTGAGGCCTTCTCATAGCCGACCAACGGCACCAGTTCCGTGACCAATGCGGTGCTTCTTTCCAGATGTGACGAGCACGTATCGGGATTAGCGGTGATGCCGGATACGCACCTGGTCGCGAATGCGTCGCAAGTCCGCTGCAGAAGGGAGACCGAGTTCAGGATGTTGTAGAGGATCACAGGCTCCATCGCGTTGAGTTGGAGCTGACCCGCTTCCGATGCCATCGTTACGGTGACATCGTTACCGATCACTTGGAAGGCGACCTGGCTGACAAGTTCCGGCAGGACTGGGTTAACTTTGCCGGGCATGATCGAAGAACCCGGCTGGAGCGGCGGAAGATTGATCTCGCCGATCCCGCCTCGCGGCCCGCTAGAAAGCAGTCTCAGGTCATTGGCAATCTTCGAAAGCTTGGTCGCTGAGCGTTTCAGCATCCCGGAATAGAGAACGAAAACACCTGTATCCCAACTCGCTTCAATGAGGTCCGTTGTGGCAACCAACGGAAGGCCCGTCATCTCGGCAAGAATAGGGACGACCAGGGACTGGTATTCGGGCGACGCATTGATCGAAGTGCCGATCGCCGTTCCGCCGAGATTGATCTGTCCGAGGAGCTTCGAAAGTTCCTCAAGCCGCTCGATGTCTTCCCTCAGCGTCGAAGCAAATGCCTGAAACTCCTGCCCCAGCGTCATGGGCACCGCATCCTGAAGCTGAGTTCGACCCAGTTTGCGGATTGTCGAGAATTCACTCGCCCGCGTTTCGAAAGTTTCCGCGAGGCGGCCAATCGCTTGCAGCAGGTCCCGGTTGCCGAAGAGGAGCGCAATTCGGATGGCGGTCGGGTAGACGTCGTTGGTGGATTGGGACAGGTTCACATGATCGTTCGGATGGATCACATCGTAGCTCCCGAGGGGCAAGCCTCGCCGCTGGAGCGCCAGATTGGCGATTACCTCGTTGGCGTTCATGTTGGAGGACGTGCCCGCGCCTCCTTGGAACATCCCGACGGCGAATGCATCGTGGTGCCTGTCCGCAAGTATCTCGTCGCAGGCAGCGATTATCGACTCCCGCAATGAAACCTCCAATAGCCCTAGACGGCCATTCGCCTCTGCTGCGGCTTTCTTGACGTAGGCCAATGCGCGCACAAAGCTCGGAAAATCGCTGAGCGCCACGCGCGACACGTCAAAGTTTGCAATCGCCCTTGCGGTTTGTGGGCCGTAGAGCGCGTCCGCAGGTAGCGTGACCATGCCCAGTGCATCGGATTCCACGCGAAGGGTGGGGTCCGTATTCAACATCTATGTATTCCTCGAATCTTTGAAGAAGCGGTCGGCTAATGTGAGCGCCGACGGAACTCGGCCGCGAGTTCTGTGGGATGAATGTTGGTGGCCAGAAGAAGGTTCAGGAGCAATCGTGCCTTAAGCCCATCCAGGTGGCCCGAAGGAAGGACTCCTTTCGCGATGAGGTCCATCTCGGAACCCGGGTAACCGTAGGTGACCTCCAGGACCGGACCCGTCTCGCATCGGCTGGACAGGACTACGGGCATGGCGTTGACCAGCCGCTCCAGCTCCGGAGCGAGTGCGGCCGAGACATGGCCGCCGCCTGCCCCCTCGATGACGAGACCAGCAAAGCCGAGATCCGGCAACGTCGAAAGGATGCGGCCGTCCATTCCCATCGCGAACCGCAACAGCGCTACCGGCTTGCTGTCGGCGTTGAACTGCAATGTCAGCGCGTCATGGCGAGGCGCTCGCCAGTGATACTGGACTACACCCTCAATCAATGTCCCCACCGGAGCAGCATTCGGCGAGCGGAACGCCGACAATCTCGTTGTGTGTGTTTTCCTGACAAACTGGGCAGAATGGATCTCGTCGTCGAAAACGACGAGTACACCGCGGCCATGGCTCGACGGATCAGCCGCCACTCTGACCGCTGCCTCCAGATTGGAGGGGCCATCGGCACTTATCGCCGCCGCTCCACGCATAGCCCCGGTCAAAACGATTGTGCTCTCATCTCCGGTCAGGCATTCAAGAAGGTAGGCGGTTTCCTCAAGTGTGTCGGTTCCCTGCAGCACGACTGCTGCGTCGAAGCCGCTTGCCAGGCGGCGGCGAAGCTCCTCAGCCAGCGCCGCTATCTGGGTGACGGTCAACGAGGCGCTTGGAAGCTTGAAAGGTGACCAAGTTTCGATCGCGGCGATGGTGGCAACAGTTGGGACGCTCAACAGGAGATCGTTCGCCGCCAGCGTCGGGGCGAGACCGTCGACCGGATCGCCAGTCATGGTGATCGTGCCGCCAAGAGACACGATGAGAACGCGAGGGAGCAAGGCTCTTTCCTTTTTTCGGTATTATCATCGAATGGCCGATCGTTGCCGACGGCGGCCGTGACCGGTCGCAAGGTCGTATCGAAGCGAACTGCGACCGGTATAGAGCGGCGACAGCCCTCAGGCGGTGGCGCCAATCCTCTGTCGCGGTTCAAAGTGGCAAACCATCCGCGCTCCGTCGATGAGCATCTCAGTGCCGAGCGTCGCTGAAAGATGTTGGAAATCACTTAGCACTGGGGCGGCTTCTTCTTCGTCATCGATGAGCACGGGCATGCCCTCGGAGTTGCACTGGGTCGCCCGGAACTCCATTTGCGCGATCCGGCCGTCCTCGATGGAGATCGAGCAAACCATCGACCAGGGGTCGATCTGTGAGAAGATGTCCTTCTGGACGGGAGTGGCATTTACCCAGTCCTGCTGAGCGATGTGATTTCCGAGGCTGTAGAGGATCGGCTTGCCGCGATAGGTTTCAATGCCGGCCGGGCTGTGGGGGTGGTTGCCGAGTATCATGTCGGCGCCGGCTTCGATGAGCGCGTGCCCAAGCGGCTGCTGGTATTCGGCCCTTGGATTTCCACGTCCATATCCCCAGTGGACGCTTACAATGAGGACGTCGACATTGGGGCGCAGGCGCTCAATTTGCCCAATGAGCTGCTGGACATCTTCCGGAACGGCACGGCTGCGCATCTTCATGGGAGCGCCGGGCTCGGTTGCTAGCAGCACCGGATGGATTTCCGGCCACTGCTCGACACGAACCGGGGAGATACCGGGGCGGTCGGCCATCGCGGCATAGTCAGGCGGCAAGAGGCAGGAAACCGCGATGATTCCGAGCTTTGTTCCTCCGACCTCGACAATCCGAGGAGCCTGTGCAGCGGCGAGGTCTTGTCCGCCTCCGACAGTGGCGATGCCCGCCCGGTCAAGGTGTGAAATCGTGTCCAGGAATGCGCCAATGCCGAAGTCTCTTGTATGATTGGTCGCAACCGTCATCAGGTTGAAGCCAGCGCGGCCAAGATCTTCGGCAACTGCCGGATCTACGAGATAGGCAATCGGTGCGTCGGTTCGATGGCCAGCTGTTGAGAACTGAACTTCGCACGAGCCCCACACGACGTCACCGGCGCGCAGGTAAGCCATCGTCTTCTCGTAGTCCCGGTGAACCGGAACGCCATTCTTATAGAGGCGATCGCGCACGACGATATCGCCTGCAGCCGTAAAACGTACTCGTGATGACACGAAAATTCCTTTCAATGTTTTTATGATATTTTGTAATTATCCAAATGCCACACGTAATCAAGGAAAAAACTTACAATTGTGAGCCGCTCTTTTCATAGCAAAGGTCGAAACGCCCAAGATCGTTGACTCATAATGTTTTTATGATGTATCAAGCGGGACCGCGGACGATGAAAACGTGTCCGCGCAATTTTCAACGTTCAAAGAACAAGAGGGGATCCCCGAAAAATGAGCGTCAATCTTCACGCGGGCGGAACGGCTTCCGCGCCTGGCGACCTGGATGCGACCTACAAGAAAGTCTTCTGGCGACTGATACCCATACTGATGGTCCTCTGGGTCCTGGCATGGATCGATCGCGTCAATGTCAGCTTTGCCAAGCTGCAGATGATGGAAGAGCTACAGTTCAGCGACGCAGTCTACGGCCTCGGCGCAGGCATCTTTTATATCGGTTACCTGGTCTTCGAAGTTCCGAGCAATCTGCTCCTGCAGAAGATCGGGGCCCGCAAAACCATTGCCCGCATCGCAATAGGCTGGGGGGTGATCTGCATGCTGATGGCGCATGCCACGACCCCGGCGCTGTTCTATACGCTGCGATTTCTGCTTGGCGCCTTCGAAGCGGGCTTCTTTCCGGGCGTGATCATGTATCTCACGCTCTGGTTTCCGACTGAACGTCGCGCCAAGGTCTTTGGAATCTTCATGTCCTCGGTAGCGTTTTCCGGAGTGATCGGCGGGCCGATTGCAGGATCGATCATGACCCATCTGCATGGATATTGGGGGACGTCCGGCTGGCAGTGGCTTTTCCTACTTGAAGGTTTGCCGACGGTACTTATCGGCCTTTTCGTCCTGAAATATCTCACCGACAAGGTGGAAGACGCTCACTGGCTCACGTCCCAACAAAGAACTGAACTGCGCGCCGATCTCGACCGCGACAGCAAGGAGTTGGGCGAACGCCAGCATTCGTTGTCGCTAGTCCTTCGCGACCGGCGCCTGTGGATATTCACCGCGGTCTACTTCCTTGTCATCGTCATGAATGCGACGGCCGCCTTCTGGGGCCCGACGATCGTTCGTGAAACAGGATTCGACAATATCGCGACCATCGGCTGGATCATTTCCGGTGTATCGCTTTGCGGCTCGGCGGCAATGATCTTCAACGGTCTGATGGCCGACCGGACTCAGCGGCCGCTCGCCCAGTGCGTGGGTTCGATTGTAGTCGGAGGCCTCGCTTTTGTCGCCCTTTCCATGCCGATCTACAACAATGCCCCGTTGACGATCGCAGCCTTCGCGCTTGCTCTGGCCGGTGCTTATGGCGCGATCCCGGTATTCTGGCAGATGCCGAACAAACTCTTTGCAGGCACGGCTGCCGCAGCAGGCATCGCTATCATCAACTCCTTCGGCAACCTGGGAGGATTCCTTGCTCCGTACGGCCTCGGGCTCTTAAAAACCCAGACCGGAAGCGTTGCCTCAGGTCTCCTGACGGTGGGCGTTCTCGGCTTGTCGGCCGCGCTTGTCCTGGTTCTTGTCGTCCAACGCTTCATGAATATGGAAGCGCGGACCAAGCCCCTGAAGGCATAGGGAGTTCGATTAACTGAAACAGGGGCGCCGCCTGGTCCACAAGGCGTCGCCCGGCAGGCTTGACGTTGTTGTCATGGTCGGCCGTCGTGTGGCAAACGGGAATGGGTGCGCATCGCCAATCGGTTGTCACCTGCATAGCGATCCTCAGTACGGAGCTCTTATGAAAGATGATTCTGCGTCCATTCCCAGACAATCGCTCGGGGATCGCGTTTACAATGATTTGCGGACCGCCATAACGCTTGGTGAAATACGCCAGGGGGTCGTGTTCAACGAGGCAGACCTGATCGCGCGCTACAAGGTCAGTTCGTCGCCGCTACGCGAAGCACTGACCCGCCTTCGACAGGATGGCCTCGTCAGGGTTATCGCCAGACGTGGCTATGCTGTTACCGAGCTCAGCCTCAAAGATTTTCATGAACTCGTACAAATGCGACTGATCATCGAAGGGGCGGCAGCGGAACTGGCTGCGCCACGCATTACGGACGAACAAATCGTCGAGTTGCAGCGTCTTTCAAACACCAATCTGGTTGTCGGGGACAAGGCCAGCTATCGGAACTTCATGCAGGCCAATCAGGACTTTCACGAAAAAATCGCCGAGATTGCAGACAACGGTCGCCTGCGGCGGGCCACCAGCCAGATTTTCGACGAAATCCAGCGGCTGCTTTTTGCCGATATTGGGCACGGAGACGGTGAAGAGCTTGAGCACGACCATGACGAGATCATCGAGGCATTGGCGTTGCGAGACGGCCGGAGAGCTCGCAGTGCCGTCATCCGTCACGTTAAACAGTCTCGCGACCGGGTGGTCGGTCGGATGATCCGTCAGCACAAGGATTTCGATGAGAGCGATATCTTTGGTTGAGGCTCGCTATCGGCGCCAAGCCGAGGTCGTTGCAAGGAGGCAGCATCAACCGGGTACGTGTGAGCGACGGTTCTGCGTCTCTCGCATCAGCGTGAGCAGAACCGCGCGGTCTCGTTCGCAGCCACTAAGATCGCCTAGGGAAGCACGTGCCCGGCCGCAGTAAATAGGCGATACCAGTCTTCACGCGACAATATGACATCGGCTCCAGGCGCGATGTCGGCCAGGCGCTCCGGACTGGTCGTCCCAAGAACCACCTGAATGTTTGCGGGATGGCGGGCGATCCAGGCGTAGGCGATCGCAGAAGCTGACACCCCGTACTTCCCTGCGAGTTCGTCCAGCACGCTGTTGAGCTCGGGGAAATTCGCCTCGTCACCGACGAAGACGCCGCCGAAGAAACCCTGCTGGAACGGCGACCAAGCTTGGAGGGTCATATGGTTGATCCGCGAATAGGCGACCACCTCGCCGTCGCGGTCGATCGATTGCTCGAGGCCCGCCATGTTGGCAGCAATTCCGAAGGCGATGGAAGGCGCATGGGCGATGCTGAGTTGGATCTGGTTGGCGACGAGCGGCTGACGCACCGCCGTTTTCAGGAGATCGATCTGCCGCGGCGTATGGTTCGACACGCCGAAATGCCGGACCTTGCCGGATGCCTGAAGCTCGTCGAAGGCATCGGCCACTTCTTCGGGTTCCACCAGCGCGTCCGGGCGATGGAGCAACAACAGGTCGAGATAGTCAGTCTTCAGCGCCGCAAGTGACTGATCGACGGCCCTCAGGATGTGCTCCCTGGAGAAATCGAAGTAGCCGCGACGAATCCCGCATTTACTCTGAATTACGATCGTTTCGCGTTCGGCTTGCGATAGCTGCAGCGCTTCGCCGAAGCGTCGCTCGCAGGCATGCAACTCGCCGCCATAGATATCGGCGTGGTCGAAGACGTTGATGCCGACATCCCTGGCCTTGCCGAAGAGCCGGCGAATGGCGTCATTGCTGAGGTCGGCGATCCGCATCATGCCGAGAATGGCGGATGACACGGGGAGATCGGTGGTACCAAGGCCGAATTTTTTCATCGTTTTACGCTCGCACAATGGGTAATGGTTTCGAGGGGTTTTCGGGCGTGGCAGAAATTGCCGCGACAGCGAATCGTTGCATTGATTTATTTAACATCTCTCGGTTGTCGAAGAAATGCGATGAAGGTAGCGCCCCGATGCGATCCTGGCGCCTTCGTCTCTATTGAGCGGGTTGGCGGATATGCAGTTGCGTCAGCTCGATCAGCCTTGCAAGATCTTTGTCTTCCAGCGCTTGGACCATCTTGAAATGCTCTTCTGCTGAGCGTTCGATACGCGCCAGCGAGCGCCATTGAACAATTGGTGTGGTCGGCAGATTGCCGCGGTATTCAAGCGTAAGGTTCACGAGTTCTTTGTTGGAGCAGAGCTGCGTCAGATAGCTGTGGAACGCCCTGTTTGCGTTGAATTTTTCTAACGCGTCGCCTTCGCGCACGAGCGCGGCGAAAACCTCCGCGAGCCGACGCAGTTCCTTGACGTCTTCCGAGGTGGCGTTGTTTACGGCATCCACCATGGTGGCGGTTTCCAGGATGATGCGGACCTCGATTAGTTCTTTGTGCCGGGCTTCATCGATCTTGGTGACATAGAAGCCGCGGTTGGGAATGTGCTGAATCACGCCCTTGATTGCCAGCTTCTCCAACGCGCGGCGAGCATCCGCGCGTGAGCAGCCATACCAGTTCTCCAGATCGTTTTGTTTAAGCCAACTGCCGTTGGTCAGAATTCCGGCGTTGATGTCATTGAGAACGGCCGTGATGATCGCGTCCGTTCGTTCAGCAGAATTGTTGGTATTCATAATTCTCGCGTCTTCTCGTGTGTCCCCGTTTTCCGCATCCTGGATGGCACCCGCTTCTGGCGGAATCTGGCGCGAAAGCCTCAAAAAAAAAGGTCGTTTTCAGTCACGAAAAAGAACTTGACCCGCCGCGTCAAAAAAAGCAACAAATATCCAATCACAAATTGGATCACATTTTAAATCCAAAATTAGATCACATCTGAGCGCAGAGTATGATGATATCTCCAGTTCCTTTCGGTCCTTATGATTTGGGAAACACCACGGTTTACAGCGCGCGATCGGACGCCCGCTTCTCCTACTGTTTGTTTGTCCCGAGTAACTTCAGCAGCCGATCGACGGCGGCGGAGTTGCTCGTTGCTGTGCATGGAACTCCACGCACGTTCATGGATTTCCGGGAGATGTTCGCCGACTTTGCGGAGCGGAACAACGTCATTGTGCTGAGTCCGCTCTTTCCCGTTGGAGTGAATGGCGACGGCAATGCGGACGGCTACAAATACATCGAGGAGCAGGGGCTGCGCTATGACGCGGTGCTGCTCGACATCGTGGGGGAAGTTTGCGCCCGCTACGGGCTGGCGAACAAGCGTTTCGCCCTGTTCGGCTTCTCGGGCGGAGCACAGTTTGCCAACCGTTTTCTGTTGCTTCGGCCGGATCATCTCTGGGCTGCGTCGATAGTTGCTCCGGGATCGGTGACACTCGTCGATGACGCGCGCGATTGGTGGGTTGGAACCCGCGATCTAGAGCAGCGCTTTGGTCGTACGCTTGACGCGGAAGCGCTCCGCGATGTCGCAGTGCAGCTCATTGTCGGCGATGCAGACCTCGACACACGCGAGATCACACATAAGGAAGGAGGGCGACACTGGATGCCCGAGGCAAACTCTGCAGGGCGCACGCGTCCCGAGCGCTTGGCCGCATTGCGTCAGTCGTTGGACGATGCCGGGGTGGAGACCGAATTTCACTTGCTGACGGGTGTCGGGCACACGCCATTCCCGTCACTTGATATTGCACGAGAATTCTTCGTCCGGAGGCTTGGCAGATTGCGGCGTTGATGCCTCCAGCGGACTGCTGATACCCAATACAATTTAGAAAGAGGGAACTTCGATGAAATACCAAACGCCCGCTGCGTTGGCGCTCGCGCTTACCGCCGTCGCATCCATCGCTTTTGCGCAGCCTGAGACCAAGCTAAAAGTGGCGCTGACGGCGGATATCCGTAGCAGTAACCCCGGAGTGAACCGCGACGACAACACCGACAGCGTAATGCTCAACGTCGTCGAGGGACTTGTCGGCTACGATGACGGCGGCGACGTCAGGCCACTTTTGGCCAGGGAAGTCACCCAGTCGGATGACGGCCTGACTTACACCTTCGCGTTGCGCGATGGCTTGACGTTTCACAATGGCAGCACTTTGACCGCTGACGATGTCCTCTGGAGCTGGAAGCGCTACATGGACCCGAAGACGGAATGGCGTTGCCTTGCCGAATTCGACGGGCGCAATGGTCTGCAGGTTGTTTCAGTTGCAGCGCCCAATCCGAAGACTTTCGTAATGAAGATCAATCATCCGAGTGCATTGTTTCTGAACACTCTCGCGCGCACCGATTGCGGCATGACCGGTATCGTCCACAAGGACTCGCTCAAGGCCGACGGAAGCTGGGACAAGCCGATCGGTACAGGTCCATACGAATTCACCGATTGGAAGAGAGGGAGGAGCGTTACGCTTACGCGCTTCAAAGAGTACAAGTCCCCGGAAGGGGCGGCCGCTGATGGCTATGTGGGAAAGAAGGATCCCCATGTCGACTTGGTCGAACTCGAGGTCATTCCAGACCCTGCTACCATCAAGTTGGCCGTAGCGTCGCATTCGATCGACGTGGCTCAAATAACGTCGACGGACGTGTCCGAGCTGAAGAGCGATCCAAATATCGTGACGTTGACATCACCGGATTCCTCCAAGCACGCCATATTGTTCCGCACCGAGGACCCTGTCGTGGGTGACGTCAAATTTCGTCAAGCCGTCGCCGCTGCCCTTGACTACAATCAGTTGGTAGATGTCGCGAGCGACGGACTTTCCACCCCGAACAACTCTGCGGTGTTTCCTGGCTCGGTGTATTTCGACGGAGTTCAGAAAAGCGGTCTTGATGCCAATCTGGATAACGCGCGAAAACTGCTTTCCGAAAGTAGTTATCAGGGACAGCCCATCAAGATTATCGCCAATAAGCGTTCGCCGATGCCTAGTTTTCAGGTAGCACTGGTGACCCAGGCCATGCTGCAGGCGATCGGCGTAAATGTTGAGATAGAAGTGCTGGAGTGGGCAACGCAGCTCGACCGCTACAACAGTGGCAACTACCAGATGATGTCATTTTCTTACTCCGCCCGCCTCGATCCGGCGCTGAGCTATGAGCAATTTACCGGTGACAAGGGCAAACAGCCCCGCAAGGTCTGGGACAATCCCAAAGCTCTGGAGCTGTTGGAACAATCCCGTGCCGTCTCCGACGCAGCGGCCCGGCGGGCTCTATTCGATGATCTGCACACAACGATGCTCAGCGATGTGCCGCTCATCATACTCTACAACGGGTTGACCGTCTGGGCGCATGCGAAGGACGTTCAGGGTTTCACGCCGTGGGAGGGCAAAATGCGCCTCTGGAACGTCGAGCTGGCTCAATAATTCCTATGAAAACATGGTGATGCGACGGCAGTTCTGTCTGACCACCTGTAGAGTGAACCGTTGCCGTCGACAGCGGTTCACCGATGGGCCGCGCGCATCCACAGCCAATCTGGAAGTTCAATATGCTTCGATTCATCGTCCGAAGGCTGTTGCTGGCGCTACCAACAATGCTCATCAGCGCGGCCGCGGTATTCTTTTTGATCCGCCTGATACCCGGTGATCCCGCGTCGTTGATGCTGGGCGACCAGGTCGATGCGTCTAGTCTCGCGGACTTGCGCCAACGCATGGGCCTTGATCGCGCTTTGCCGACACAGTTCGTGTTGTGGGTGGTCCAGTTACTGCAAGGCGATTTCGGGATGTCAATCCGAACCGACGAGCCAGTGCTTCGCCTGGTCTTCGATCGATTTATCGTCAGCGCCGGGATTGTTTTCGTTGCCGTCGCCGTGGCTAGTTTAATCGCCGTCCCAGCGGGCATGCTGGCAGCATGGAAGCAGGACAGCAAACTGGATATAGGCCTCGTCGGCGCAGCAACTGTGCTCCTGTCCATCCCCAGTTTCTGGCTCGGACTGATGCTGCTTTACGTGTTCGGCTACAAGTTTGGTTGGTTGCCGGTCGTTGGTTACGTATCATTCTCCGAGGACGCGGGAATGGCGGCGCTTTACCTTATCCTGCCTATTGCTACGTTGGTGTTGCATGAGGTGGGCATACTAGTCCGCATGGCGCGAGCCAGCACCCTGGAGGTGCTGCGGTTGGACTACATCACCCATGCGCGTGCCAAGGGCCTTTCTGAAACTGCTGTGCTCTGCCGTCACGCCTTTCGCAACGCCTTCGGACCGACCTGGACATTGATCGGATTGGTGCTCGGCAATTTGCTTGGCGGCATCGCAGTGGTCGAGACAGTGTTCACCATACCTGGGCTGGGTCGTCTCCTCGTCGACTCGATCTTCGGCCGCGACTACCCGGTTATCCAAGGCTGCCTGCTGTTCATCGTGTTTGTCTACGTCATGGTCAACCTCGTCGTTGATCTGCTCTACCCATTGTTCGATCCGCGGGTGACTGAGGAATGATACGCCTGAAACCAAACGCCGCCCTTGGCGGTGCCATCATCATTTTCATGCTTTGCGCTGGCTTGGTCAGCTTGTTCTGGACGCCCTTCGACCCGCTGGCGATTGACTATGCTAAGCGCCTGGCTGCGCCGTCGGCGCAACACTTGCTCGGTACGGACGAATTTGGCCGAGACGTGATGAGCCGGCTGATGACCGCCGCCTCCACAAGCATGCGCATCAGTCTGATTACCTTAATTGTCGCTGTTTGCCTGGGAACCGCAATCGGCGTGATTGCCGGGTATGCACGGGGCTGGACAGACCGCATTTTGATGGCGTTCAACGACGCGCTGCTGGCGTTCCCGGGTATTTTGCTTGCGCTAGGGTTCCTCAACATCACCGGAGCGAACGAGTATGGCATCGTGATCGCCCTGGGGTTCGCCTATACTCCGTCGATTGCCCGCATCGTAAGAGGTACCGTTCTTTCGCTGCGCGAGATGGATTACGTCGCGGCAGCTCGGATAATTGGCAACAGCAATATCTACATCGTTGCCCGGCACATCTTACCCAACTGCATGGCGCCTCTCATAGTGCTGGCGACGTCGATGTTCGGTTGGGCTCTCCTGGCCGAGAGCGCGTTGAGCTTTCTCGGTCTCGGTGTCCCACCGCCGCAACCGACTTGGGGCAATATGCTCGCAGCCAGTCGCCCCTTTATGTCGAATGCCGCGTGGCTGGTCTTGTTCCCCGGATTGTGCATTTCGCTGACACTACTTGGAATCAATCTCCTGGGCGATGCCCTTCGTAGCTGGCTCGATCCCCGTATGCGAGGCGTTTGAAATGATCGACAATCAAATCCTTCTCGACGTGCGCAACCTCTCGCTCGCGCTTTCGAATGGAAACCAGCTAGTTAAAGATGTCAGCTTTACGCTGCGCCAAGGCGAAACCGTAGGAATCGTCGGCGAATCCGGCAGCGGAAAAACTATGGTGGCGCGCGCGCTGATGGGACTTGAGCCTCCCACGGTGCGCGTGAATGGCGGCGAGATCCTGTTCGAGAGAACGGACACGGTGACTTTGCGACCGGCTGCGTTGCGCAAGCTCCGCGGCGCTCGCATTGGGATGGTGTTCCAGGAGCCAATGACCTCGCTGAACCCATCGATGACCATCGGGCGCCAGCTCGAAGAAGGGCTGCGTCTGCACACCAAACTGGATGCGGCCGATCGGCGTCTACGCATGCTGGAGATGCTAGAACGAGTGAGCATCAAGGACCCGCAGGCGGCATTGAATACCTATCCGCATCATTTCTCCGGCGGCATGCGCCAGCGAATTATGTTGGCTTCGGCAATGCTTCTGCGCCCGGCGCTACTCATTGCCGACGAGCCGACTACCGCGCTTGACGCAATCGTGCAGCGCGACGTGCTCGACCTAATGAAGGAGCTGACAAGCGACTTCGGCACGTCCGTCATCATGATCAGCCATGATCTTCCGGTTGTTGCGCGCTATACCGACCAGATTATCGTCATGCAACACGGCAAGATTGTCGAGCAGAACCGGACGCGCGAGCTCGTGTCTGCGCCGAGGAGGGCCTATACGCAGAAGTTGCTCGCAGCGGTTCCCAAGCGTGGCCAGACCCGAGCAGTGTCCCAGGCGACGCCGATCATCGAGGTGAACCAACTCACAGTCGAGTATCCAGGGTCGAAAGGAATGCTCGGCAAGAGACCGTCGCATCTGGCACTGAAGTCGATTGATCTGCGGGTCTCGCCGGGCGAAGTGGTTGCCATCGTAGGAGGTTCGGGCTCCGGCAAGACAACGCTGGGCCGGACTATCGCTGGCCTGATTCAGCCGAAAGCTGGCAAGGTGTTATTCGAGGGACGGGAGATCGAGAGGGGCAGCGCCCATTTCGAACGCTACCGCACTCAGTGCCAGATGGTGTTCCAGGATCCGGCTTCCTCGCTTGATCCGCGCATGACGGTCGAAGCGCTGATTGGCGAAGCTTTGCACCCGGTCAGAACCATGACGGCGGCCGCCAAGCGGGAACGTGTCCGTGAGGTTCTGGACGAGGTCGCTCTAGGTCCGGCTTACGCAAGCCGATATCAGCACGAGCTCTCGGGAGGACAGCGCCAACGTGTCGCCATCGCCCGCGCCGTTGCGCGACGTCCGGCGTTCATCATTGCGGACGAGCCGGTTTCGGCCCTGGACGTTACCGTGCGGGCGCAGATCCTTGAACTGTTCGAAAATCTTCAGGCACAGCACGGTTTCTCCTGTTTGTTCATCAGCCATGACTTGGCCGTGGTGGAACAAGTCGCGGACCGGGTCGTGGTCATGCGTAACGGCGAGATCGTCGAGAACAGCCCGCGCGATCAGATTTTCGACGATCCCCAACATGCGTTCACGAAAGACCTGCTTAACGCCAGCATGCGTCTGCCGACTAGCTCGAATTAGATTGGAAAACCATGTCCGACACCAGCGATTGCCCGCCCGAACTCCTCGCCGAAGAACTCCAGCAAGAGTTGCTCAAGTTCGCTCGGGTTGCGCAGGGGCAGGCGTATGTCCCGTATTCAAAATTCCCTGTAGGTGCTGCCGTGCTAGACGAGCACGGTAAGATTCACACTGGCTGCAACGTCGAAAATGCATCTTATCCGTTGGGAACCTGTGCAGAGAGTGGTGCGCTTAGTGCGATGGTACTCGCCGGTGGCCGACAAGTGCGCGCGGTACTGGTTGTCGGCGACGGAGAAGCCCTCGTGACGCCGTGCGGTGGTTGTCGCCAGAAGCTACGCGAGTTCGCTGCAGCAGATCTACCGGTCCTTGTCGCGGATCGACAGCATATCCGCCACTGGTTCACGATGGGCGAACTGCTGCCATCAAGCTTTGGACCCGACAATTTGGCCATGACGCGCGAACCGAACGGCCCGGCCGGATAGCCGATCTGAAACGTTACTGAGAGTTTATGTAATGCATGAGTATACCTCGTCCGAAACGAAAGCCCGTCTGGCTATTTCGTTGATGGACCTGACATGTCTTAACGAAGACGATAGTGAGCAAGATATCCGCACACTTTGCGCTCGCGCGAGCGGCCCGATTGCTTCGGTGGCGGCTGTTTGCGTGTCTCCGCGATTTGTATCGCTTGCGCGCAGTTTGCTCCCCCAAGCGATCGGCGTTGCCACTGTTGTCAACTTTCCGTGCGGCAACGCCGATGCTGCCCTTGCGGTTGCAGAAACTCGGGCAGTTATCGAGGCCGGGGCGCATGAGATCGACGTCGTCCTACCATACCATGCGATGCGCGAGGGGAGGTTGGAAGATGTGCGCCATTTTCTAGGATCGGTGCGAGACGCATGCCCAGAGCGAGTGCTGAAGATCATTCTCGAGACGGGAGAACTCGAACATCCCGAACTCATCGCCCGCGCTAGTGACCTGAGCATTGATGCAGGCGCAAACTTTCTGAAGACCAGCACAGGCAAAACGCCGGTTAGCGCAACGCCAGCGGCCTCATGTGTGATGCTACACCGCATTGCGGCGCGCGGCGATGCCGGCGGACAAGTCGGGTTCAAGGCCTCGGGTGGAGTCCGCACACTCGATGATGCCGCCGTCTATCTCGCCCTTCAGGCAGAGATACTTGGCAAGGACTCGCTCACGCCAAAACGGTTCCGGATCGGCGCAAGCAGCCTCTTGGATAACCTCGAAGCGGCAGTGGGCCATGGCGCCGTGATCATAGATTCAACCGGATACTGAGAACGACTACATATGCTGGCACAAGAGATCATCCGCCTCAAACGAGAGTCACACACGCTCACGCGAGACCATATCGAGGAATTCGTTCGCGGACTCGTCGACAATTCGTGGAGCGACGCTCAAGTTGGCTCCATGGCGATGGCGATGTTCATTAGGGGCCTAAGGGAGGAGGAAACAACCTTCCTGACACTGGCTATGAAGGACTCGGGCAGCGCGCTCGATTGGTCTGGGGTCGGGCTGGCCGGGCCGATCCTCGACAAGCACTCCTCGGGCGGAGTCGGTGACAAGGTCAGTCTGCCATTGGCGGCCATCGTGTCCGCTTGCGGTGGCTACGTGCCGATGATCTCCGGCCGCGGGCTTGGACACACGGGTGGAACACTGGACAAGCTTGAGGCGATCCCGGGCTACCGAACCACGGTGTCGGCCGATGAAATCCGAAAAGTGATGCATGAGGCCGGTTGCGCCATCGTCGGTCAAACCGCACAGCTCGTTCCGGCCGACAGGCGTCTCTATGCGATCCGTGATTTGACCGGCACGGTCGACTCGCTGCCGCTTATCACCGCCAGCATCCTATCTAAGAAGCTGTCTGCGGGCCTGCAGGGCCTGGTTATGGACGTCAAAGTTGGAAATGGAGCATTCTCCACGAAGTTGGAAGATGCGACTGAGCTGGCAGAATCGCTCGTTTCAATAGCGGGCAAGGCAGGCTTGCCTACCCGCGCCTGGATCTCAGATATGGGGCAGGTGCTCGGCTCAACATGTGGCAACGCGCTCGAGGTTCGTGAGGCGATCAGTCTTCTGCGAAATGAACGATCCGAACCGCGGCTTCTGGAGCTTGTTCGGGGATTGGCTGCGGAGATGCTATTGCTCGGCAACTTGGCGCCGAGTATCCCCGACGCGCTGCGACGTGTGGACGACGTGATCGCAGATGGAGCCGCATTGGAAAAATTTGCGCGGATGGTCGCCGCGCTAGGAGGCCCTGAGGATTTCACTGACAACCCCGGAGCCTACATGCCGGAGGCTCCGTTCATTGTCGACGTTGTGGCGGATTCTGATGGTTGGCTTGCCGAGGTGATGACCCGCGATATTGGGCTGTTTGTCGTTGAACTTGGCGGCGGCCGCAAGAACGCGGATGACAAGATCGACCAGCGTGTCGGGCTTTCCCAGGTCGCCTCCATCGGGTGCCAACTCTCTCGGGGTGACCTCATCGCTAGGGCTCATTGTGCAACTGTCGAACAAGCAGAGAGGGCGCAACGCGACTTGGGGCGCCTGTTTGTCCTCAGCCAGACCGCGATCGACCCCCGACCCGTGATGATCCAGCGTTTCGAGAGCTAAATATGACCCGCGCCATTGTAATTGTTCTCGATTCCTTGGGGATCGGCTCGGCTCCAGACGCAGAACGCTTCGGAGATGCCGGCGCTGACACGTTTGGACACATCGCCACGTGGTGCGCTGAGCACCGTCGTCCGCTGCGACTACCCAACCTGCTTGCTCTTGGGCTGGCCCACGCGTCCCGGCGCGCTACTGGTCGATGGCCTCAAGGCCTTGTCACCGACCCACCCGTATGCGGTGCGTATGGCGTTGCACGCGAAACCAGCCTCGGCAAGGACACACCGAGTGGTCACTGGGAACTGATGGGCTGTCCGGTGCCCTTCGAATGGGGCTACTTTGCTCGCAATCCGGATCTGACGGCGTCCGTTTTTCCACCAGACCTGATGCAGCGTTGGTATTCCATCTGTGGGATAGAGAGCAGCTTGTTCAATCAACACGGTAGTGGCACCGACGTGATCCGTGATTTCGGCGATGCCCACGTACTCAGCGGCTTTCCGATTTGCTATACAAGCAGTGACAGCGTCTTCCAGATAGCGGCGCATGTGGAGCACTTTGGCCTAGAACGGCTGTATGAAATATGCCGTGCGGCAAAAGCGATATTTGACGAAATGGGCATCGCACGGGTGATCGCGCGCCCATTCCATGGCGTATCGGGCAACTTTGGGCGTTGCGCGGGACGCAAGGATTTCACCACGCCGCCACCGCATGACACGTTGCTGGACATTCTCAGGGACGCTGGCCGGGAAGTGCACGCAGTTGGGAAGATCAGCGATATATTTGCAGGTTGGGGAATCACCCACCATCACCCAGGCGCCGACAATGGATCTTGTTGCTCGCAAACCCTCAACGCCCTCGAACAGTGTGGTGACGGTGGTCTTGTGTTCACGAATCTCCTTGATTTCGACACAATGTACGGCCATCGGCGCGACCCCGAAGGCTATGCCGACGCGCTTGAGGCATTTGACCGCTTTTTGCCGCAACTCCAGAGCAGAATGCGCGCCGACGACATGCTCGTACTGACAGCCGACCATGGCTGCGATCCAACCTGGGCAGGATCCGATCACACACGGGAGTACGTCCCAATCTTGTTTTCAGGACATTCGATCGAACCAGCAATGGATCTCGGCGTGAGGGAAACCTTTGCAGATGTGGCGGCGACTTTGGCGTCCTTCCTGAGTGTGCATCGTCCTTTGTTCGGCAGACCGATCGTTTCGCCGATCGTCGGTTCGACGGCATCTGAATGCTTTTTCGTATAGCCTGTCCAGGGAGCGCAAGGTCGCGACTTGGCGACGTGAGGAATTTCGGTTCAAGAAAGACGATGTTGCAGCGATCGGCCGCGAGTGGGGACGGTGAGGGTAGGTTGGCTGTCGCTTTCTCGCAAAGTGTCTGGGTGCAAAGTCCGCGTCGAGAGCGCGTGTCACATGATCCCTTGGGATGATTTCGAAGGATTCCTCGCCGCCTAGATGCCGTGCAGCGTAAGCGATGACGTGAGGCCGTTACTGCTTGAAGTTCTAGGGCATCAATGCGTCGTTATCGTTCGCAGGCCAACCTTCGGTACAGTTCGTCACCCTGTGTGCTCTGCATGATCTTGGGCCAATCTCGCAGTCCGAACTGGTAAAAGCGACTGCCGTTGATCAAGCGACCATTCGGGGCATCATCGACCGCCTTAAAGCGCGGGTCTGATTGGCATTTCCTGCGACGAAAGTGATCGGCGGATAGTCATCATGGCGTTGCTACCACCCGGCGAGGCTCTCTTGGAAACTATGTACCTACGAGCACGTCTGATCACTGAGAAGACGGTCGAAAAACTGAATTCGGCAGAACGGGTCGCCTTAGCTTACCTATTACGAAAAATTGCTGACGACGACACCGAAGAAGAGGCCGAACACGCCGTAGCCCGATAGTGAACCCGTTGCGCTTCGCTTCGCCGGTGCCTCGTGAGCATTTTACCTTATTCCACCTTCGCGACCATTTCGGTCACGCTCTTGTTGGCGTGGTGAGGGCAACTCCGTCTGTGCAACGATCGAAGATTTCAATCTGCAGCACCGGGGCACGCTGTTTTGATCGAAGGGCCACCAGCTGACCCGGCCTAAGAACTAGACCGTCAAGGTAGTTCAATTTTGCTGACGTCGTTTCAACCACGTGCCCGGAGGCTGCGAAGATGAACGTCAGTGGCGCTTCTGCCCGGATTGTGAACTCACCCTCAACGGATACCGGTGTAACGCGGTGAAAGCTCCTCTTTCGGTTCGTCATGACGTTAAAGTCGGTGACTTCACCGCCTAGCAATCTCGCACTAGTCGCTACGTCGCCTGGAAAGGCATGTGGCGTTGACTTGGATGAGAGCTCTACGTCTTCTTTTCCTTCGACGGAAAGTACAATGCCATCTCCGGTCAGAACATACAGGGTCCGGTCGATGTCCTTAAACGTCGAGAAAGGCCCGCTTTCCGCGACAATTGCGGTGCTGATGCGCCAATCAAAATTATCGATTGATGCACCGGTCGGGAAGACGGCGATCTCCACCGTCTTTCCCTTGCCGTTCTTCCACGGCATGCTTTTATAGTCGGTAGAACGAAGAATTTCCAATTCTTCAGTCCTCCAGAATGCCCGGCAGGCGCAGGCCTTTTTCCTTTGCGCAATCGAGCGCGATCTCGTAACCCGCGTCGGCATGGCGCATGACGCCGGTTGCCGGGTCGTTCCAGAGCACGCGCTCCAGGCGCTTGGCCGCATCATCCGTGCCATCAGCGCAGATGACGACGCCCGAGTGCTGCGAGAAGCCCATGCCGACGCCGCCGCCATGATGCAGCGACACCCAGGTGGCGCCCGAAGCGGTGTTGAGCAGAGCGTTGAGCAACGGCCAGTCCGAAACGGCGTCAGAGCCGTCCTTCATCGCTTCCGTCTCGCGGTTCGGCGAGGCGACCGAGCCGGAGTCGAGATGGTCGCGGCCGATGACTACCGGCGCCTTCAGTTCGCCGTTCTTGACCATTTCGTTGAAGGCGAGGCCGAGGCGGTGGCGATCGCCGAGGCCGACCCAGCAGATGCGCGCCGGCAGGCCCTGGAAGGAGATGCGCTCGCGCGCCATGTCCAGCCAGTTGTGCAGATGCTTGTTGTCGGGCAGCAGTTCCTTGACCTTGGCGTCGGTCTTGTAGATGTCTTCCGGATCGCCGGACAGGGCCGCCCAGCGGAACGGGCCGATGCCACGGCAGAAGAGCGGACGGATATAGGCCGGAACGAAGCCCGGGAAGGCGAAGGCGTTTTCGAGGCCTTCTTCCTTGGCGACCTGGCGGATGTTGTTGCCGTAGTCGAAGGTCGGGATGCCCATGTCCTGGAAGGCGATCATCGCTTCCACATGCTCGCGCATCGAAGCGCGTGCGGCCTTTTCGACAGCCTTCGGGTCGCTTTCGCGCTTGGCCTTCCATTCGGCCATCGTCCAGCCCTTCGGCAGGTAGCCGTTGACCGGGTCGTGTGCCGAGGTCTGGTCGGTGACCATGTCGGGGCGGATGCCGCGGCGGACCATCTCCGGCAGGATCTCGGCACAGTTGCCGAGCAGGCCGACGGACTTGGCTTCGCCGTTCTTCGTCCAGCGGGCGATGATCTCCATCGCCTCGTCCAGCGTCTCGGCCTTTTCGTCGAGATAGCGGGTGCGCAGACGGAAATCGATCGAGTCCGGATTGCATTCGACGGCAAGGCACGAGGCGCCGGCCATGACCGCTGCCAGCGGCTGGGCGCCGCCCATGCCGCCAAGGCCGCCGGTCAGCACCCACTTGCCCTTAAGGTTGCCGCCATAATGCTGGCGGCCGGCTTCCACGAAGGTCTCGTAGGTGCCCTGGACGATGCCTTGCGTGCCGATATAGATCCACGAGCCGGCGGTCATCTGGCCGTACATGGCAAGACCCTTCTTATCCAGCTCGTTGAAGTGATCCCAGTTCGCCCAGTGCGGCACGAGGTTGGAATTGGCGATCAGAACGCGCGGGGCGTCCTTGTGGGTGCGGAAGACGCCGACCGGCTTGCCGGACTGCACCATCAGTGTCTCGTCGTCGTTCAGGTCCTTGAGCGTCTCGACGATCTTGTCGAAATCGGCCCAGGTGCGCGCCGCCCGGCCGATGCCGCCGTAGACGACGAGTTCGTGCGGGTTCTCCGCGACGTTCGGGTCCAGGTTGTTCATCAGCATGCGCAGCGGCGCTTCTGTCAGCCAGCTCTTGGCATTGAGCGTCGTGCCCTGGGGGGCGCGCACGTCGCGAATGTTGTGGCGCGGATTGTTCATGGTCATGCTTCGCTCCTCTTCGATGCGGTTCAGGATGGATTTCAGCGGTTGGCACAGGCAGGCAAAACTCAGTTTGCTGCTTCACCCGGCATTTTCTCGCTTCCCCCGATGAAGATAATGTATATACATAATAGTGAGACGGTAAAGCGGAAAAACCAAGCGGCGTCGATTTTGGTAAAAAGTCGATGCTTGCCCAGGAAAGGGAGGAGTGGACGGCTATGACCGCCCCAGTACAATTCGAAGCAGTGACTCATTCGGTTTATGCGGACAAAGTTCTCCTGGAGGGGGGCTGGAGCCGCGATGTTCGGATCACAATTGCGGACGGCAGGATCAAGACGATTGAGGTCGGCGTGGCTGCTCTCCCTGAGGACGAACGTCATGCGCTTATCGTTAGCGGCATGCCAAACTTACATAGCCATGCATTTCAATACGGCATGGCAGGACTGGCGGAACGCCGCGGTCCGTCCTCCGATTCTTTCTGGAGTTGGCGCGAAATCATGTACAAGTTCGCGCTCACCATGTCGCCTGATCAAGCTGAGGCTGTGGCCTTGCGCCTCTATGTCGAGATGCTGGAGGCCGGCTTCACGCGGGTTGGAGAGTTTCACTATCTCCACCACGACCGCGATGGCACTCACTACTCGAATCCAGCGGAAATGGCAGTGCGCATCGCGTCGGCTGCACGCCGCTCAGGTATCGGACTAACGTTGCTTCCCGTGTTCTACGCGCATTCCACGTTCGGTGGTGTGCAGCCGAACGAAGGGCAGCGCCGTTTTATCCATGATCCGGACAGTTTCGAGCGGCTCATCGCGGGTTGCCAGAGAGCGATCGTGGACTTTGACGGCGCCGTTTTAGGTGTCGCCCCCCACAGTCTTCGTGCGGCGACGCTTGAGGAACTAGCAACCGTATCCAATCTCCTGCCGGACGCGCCGGTCCATATCCATATCGCGGAACAGACGAAGGAAGTCGAAGACTGCGTTGCCTGGTCGGGAAAACGCCCGGTAGATTTGCTTTTGGATAGTCAGGAGTTGTCATCGCGGTGGTGCCTCATTCACGCGACCCACATGACGGACGATGAAACCAGAAGAATGGCCGCCGCTGGAGCAATTGCGGGTCTTTGCCCCATCACAGAAGCCAATTTGGGTGACGGAACCTTCAATGCCACGGTGTTCGGCAACGCTGGCGGAAAATTCGGTATCGGCTCGGATTCAAACGTGCTCATTGGAATAGCTGACGAATTGCGCCAGTTCGAATACTCGTTGCGCCTTCAGCACCGCGCCCGGAATGTTTTGGCGGAAGTCGAAGGGTCGACAGGCAGAGCCTTGTTTGACGGAGCAGTAGAAGGGGGCAACATCGCCATGGGGCGCCCCCAGGACGGCCTGAAAGTCGGCGCATCGGCCGACTTCGTATCGTTGGGCCTTGAACGATTAGGCCATGCCAGCGATGACGCATTGCTTGACGGATGGATTTTCGCGGGCCGCACCGCACCTGTCGATGTGTGGGTGCGCGGCGTTAAGCAGGTCATGGGCGGCCGCCATCGGTTGCGTGACGAGGCTGAGCGTGGGTATGCGAAAGCTCTAAAAGAGCTGCTTGCCTGACAGCCAGGAGCGAGGACCGGTCGGGCCGAGCGCGACGAAACCAAGAGCGCCCGACCAATGCACGTGGCGCTCTTGGAAGTGCATGGGCGACTAAAACGCGCTGCAGAACCGGTACCTAGATCCGGGATACAGGAGGCGCACAGACGTTACGATCTGATCTGCCGACCATGTGCGGCGGGTAACCAGCAGGCACGGTTCGGAACGGGAAATCGCCATGAGCTTGCATTGCCAGGGATGGGGAAGCGCCGCTTCCACGAATTGCTCGGTATGAGTGATTGGCGCTACTGCGCTCAGGTAGGCGTTCGGCGTGCTTTTGTTGAAGTCCTGCGCTAGATAATCAGGAGCTACAAGCGGATTTACGAAGCGGTCCTCCATTTGGATCGGCACATCGTCTTCATGGTGGATTATGATTGAGTGGAAGACGGGTGCCCCAATTTCGACGCCGAGCGATTCTGCCAATTCCGGACTGCATATTGCGCGCTGAGCAACGACAATTTCGGAGAGGTGTGTACTGCCCCGCTCGGCAATTTCCTCTGCAATGTTACGCACCTCCATGAACGGTGCGCTCTTCTTTTTCGGGGCCACGTAAGAGCCCTTACCCTGAATTCGTACGATTAGGCCTTCGAAGGCCAACTCTCGCAACGCACGGTTTGCGGTCATTCGACTCACGCCGAAGTTCTCGACCAACTCGTTTTCGGAAGGAATACGAGTATGCTCGGGCCATTCGCCGCTGTCGACGCGCTCCCGTATTTCTGTTTTCAAACGCTCGTAGAGCGGTTTTCCTCGATTTGCGGAACTCTCAACCGCGGGATCGATGTCGATCCAAGGCATAACCACCCATCCTTCGTCTGTTGATAATCAAGTTTCGTTACTCAAGCCTACGTGGTGGGCGCTTCGTTCCGCAAGCGAATTACGCGCCGCTCAGGAACTTACATATACAATCATACTGGCTCGAAAGCTGATCTGAGCCGCAGTACCCATCTGGACTATCTCTAGATTGCGGATGCGGAGTTGTATAGCCAACTTTGGGTTTTTCGCTGGTGCGTCGAAGAAATGATTCTTGAGAGCGAGAAAGCGTTTATCCTCAAGGTATTATCAATAAAATCAATTGGAACTAGCGGATTTTCTCTATGGTTTCGGACCGAGTGAAGCGCTGATCGGCACTTTTTTTTAAAACTTCCCACAATTCGCCCGGGCCGGACTTGCGGGTCGTTTTGCATTGTGTTTGTATTTGTATAGACAAGATCGACGGTCGACCCAGGGAGGCCACTTAGTCGACCCTCCAGACGGAACGAAAGATTTGCTATGATTGTCTTTGACGACGTCACCAAGCGTTACGCTGGTGCGGCGGCGGCCGTTAACGGCCTGTCGCTCGAGGCACCAAAAGGTAAGCTTACTGTCTTTGTGGGGCCCTCCGGGTGTGGCAAAACCACATCGTTGCGGATGGTGAACCGGCTGATCACGCCGACATCCGGAAAGATACTCCTCGACGGTGAGCCGACCGATCGCATGGATGTTGCTTTGCTACGTCGCCGAATTGGCTACGTAATCCAGCATGCAGGCCTTTTTCCTCACAGAACGGTTGTCCAAAACATCGCCACGACGGCGAGGTTGAATGGTATTCCGAAGGCGAAGGCCTTGAAAACCGCTCATGAACTCCTTGAGCGCGTCGGTCTGACTGCCGCTTTCGCAGATCGGTATCCTTGGCAACTTTCCGGTGGTCAGCAGCAGCGCGTCGGTGTTGCGCGCGCGCTCGCATCGGACCCCAAGTATATGTTGATGGACGAGCCTTTCAGTGCCGTCGATCCCGTAGTGCGCGCACAGTTGCAGGACGAATTTCTGCGTCTGCAAAGAGATATCGGAAAGACCATCATTATGGTCACACACGATATTGATGAGGCACTGAAGTTGGGGGACCAGGTAGCTGTATTGCGCACTGGTGGCACTCTAGCCCAGATCGCGACGCCGCAAAACCTGCTCGCGCGCCCGGCCGACTCGTTCGTGGCGGACTTTATCGGGCGAGATCGTGGATATCGGATTTTGAGCTTCGCGGAATTCGATGGCTCGTTGAACCTAGTCAACGAACCTGTCGTCTCATTGGGCGTGAGCCCTGAAGACGCAAAGAAAGTGGCGCTTGATCGGTGGGTTCTCGTAGCGGACACCTCCGCGCGCCCGATCGGTTGGGCTGATACCGAAAGCCTTCGTGGCCGGTTGCGAGAGGGAGACATCAACCTTTCCGGCACACTTGCACCCCAAGGAAGCTCCCTGCGTCACCTTCTCGATGCTGCGCTCAGTTCGCCGTCAGGCCGTGGTGTAGTTGTTCGGGAAACTGGCGAGCTAGTGGGGTCCGTAACGCTCAAGGACGTTGTTGGCGCCATTCAGAACCCCTCGAACAGGGGGGTGGCATGAACTTCGAATGGCTTGCACGTGAATCAGGACGAATTGGCGAGCTGTTTCTCTGGCATCTCAGCCTTTCGGTGATCCCGGTAATATTGGGTTTGTTGTTGGCCCTCCCTTTGGGATGGCTCGCCCAACGGGCCGGGCCCCTTAGGACGATACTGCTGGGCGCGTCAGGGCTCCTCTATACGATACCGTCATTGGCGCTGTTCGTGCTCCTGCCGGCGGTACTCGGGACCAAGATTCTAGACCCGCTCAATGTGGTCGTAGCTTTGACGATCTATGCCCTCGCGCTACTGGTTCGGACTGTATCCGACGGCCTGGAGGCGGTTTCGCCAGAAGTACTTCAAGCTGCAACAGCGATGGGATACCGGAGCATTCCCAGGTTTCTTTTTGTTGAGCTTCCATTGGCGGTCCCGGTGATTGCGGCCGGGTTGCGTGTCGCGGTCGTATCGAATGTGAGTGTTGTCTCGGTGGCTGCGCTCGTGGGAACTCCGCAATTGGGGATGCTCTTCACGCAAGGCCTCCAACTCCGCTTTCTTACGCCGATTTTCGTTGGAATTGCACTCTGTGTCGTTCTCGCGGCCTTGCTTGATGGACTGGTCGTCTGGCTCGCGGCGCGTCTAACGCTGTGGCAACCAAAGGGACACTAATTCATGTTCGCCTCTCTCGTCGCTTGGTTCAAGGATTTTCTGCATTGGAGCGGTCCGGACGGAATCCCGGTGCTGCTTGTCCAGCACCTAACCTATAGCGCCATAGCATTGGCCTTGGCGTGCGCCATTGCCCTGCCGATCGGTCTCTATGTCGGCCATACGCGTAGGGGTGTCGTCTTGGTTGCAGGAGCCGCAAACGCTCTCAGGGCGCTTCCGAGCCTTGGGTTGATTGTACTGCTAGTAATTCTCTTCGGTCCGATCTTCGCTTCCGATCTGGCATTCCTCGTGCCAAGTTTGATTGTTCTGGTACTGCTCGCCGTACCCCCAATCATGACGTCCACGTATGCCGGGATAGCCGCCGTCGACCCGTCTGTCGTGGACGCCGCGCGTGGCATGGGACAACGGCCGATGAGCATCCTTTTCGCTGTGGAGTTGCCTTGCGCGCTGCCGCTCGTTTTCTCGGGACTTCGGAGCGCGACCCTTCAAATTATTTCCACAGCGACAATTGCAGCCTTTGTCTCTTTGGGAGGCCTCGGACGCCTGATTATCGATGGTAGAGCCCAGAACGACTACTACCAGATGGCGGCCGGAGCGATCCTTGTCGGTGCCCTGGCTTTGGGTGTCGACCTCATAATCGGAGTTGTTTCCCGATTTGCCGTCTCTCCGGGGATCTCGCAGAGACGCTGAACTAACGCATTGACATATCTGATAAAACTAAACGTCTAACTGGAGGTAGACCGCATGGCTTTGCAGATCAAAAAGACCTTAGGCCCACTCGCGTTTCTTGCAATTGCAGCGTTTCCGGCATTTGCGAACGATCCGTTGGCTTCGGACACGCCCTCGCGCGCCGACACCTCGACAATCATCGTCGGGTCCGCAGACTTTCCTGAAAGCCAGCTCCTGGCGACCATCTACGCGAAGGCTCTGTCTGCGAAGGGGATCCAGACCGAGACACGACTGAGCATCGGCAGCAGAGAGGTCTACATGCCGGCACTCCTCGATGGATCTATCGATCTTCTGCCGGAGTATGCAGGCGCAACGTTGAGCTATCTCGACAAACAGGCAACCGCGCACTCGCCTGCAGATGTTGCGACCGCCCTGAAGGCTGCCCTCCCAGAGGGGATTTCGATGCTGACACCTTCAGGGGCGCAGAATTCCGATATTCTTGCTGTGACGAAAGCTACAGCCGACAAGTACAACCTGAAAACAATTGAAGACCTGAAGGCACATGCCCCCGAACTAGTACTGGGAGGCCCGCCCGAATGGAAAACCCGCAAGGAGGGTGTCGTCGGCCTGCGGGACGTATACGGCTTGGAATTTCATTCGTTCAAGACACTTGATGTCGCGGGACCGCTGACGTTGGCCGCACTCGTCAATGGCCAAGTCCAGGCGGCGGACATGACATCCACTGATCCGGCAATGACAGCCAACAGCCTCGTTGCGCTGGAGGATACGAAGAACCTCTTCCCCGCGCAGAACATCGTGCCGATCATTGCTACACCCAAGGTCAGCGACGACGTCCAAAAGACGCTTGATGCCGTCTCGACGGCTCTGACCACGGACGATCTCATCAAGATGAACGGCAAACTCGCGGCTCAGGAAGGCTATGACGCCGTTGCCAGTGATTGGTTGGCTGAAAAGGGTTTGAACTAAACCCGGCAAAGTGAGACGCGGCGCGCCTGCCGCGTCTCACGGACAACTTCACAAGCATTACCGATAGAATCAGGAGAGTAACAAGTGTCCGTCGAGAGCAGAACGGAGGCAGCGCCGGTGACTCCGAGTGTGCGCCTGGGCGCAAAACATGTCGGCGTGGCGGAAATCGCCGCAATTGCTGACGGCATGCCTATCGTCTTGGATGAGGCGGGTCTTGAGCGCGTGAGCGCGAGCCACAACCACATTCGTCAGGCGATGGAAAGCGGGCAGGCGATCTACGGGCTGACTACCGGGGTCGGCGATCTCTATTCCGTAACGCTTCGGCCTGACGAAATTGCACGCGCCCAACTCAATATGCTCAAGAGCCACGCAAGCGGAGTCGGAGAGCCACTCTCGCGTCGGAACGTGAGGGCCATTATGGCCGCGCAGCTTGTTGCTTTCCTGCAGGGATTCAGCGGAATCTCTCGGTTGCTCGTGACGACGATGGTCGAAATGCTCAATCGCGGCGTTACGCCCTGGGCTCCCATCAGCGGGTCTGTTGGATACCTGATCGCGACCTCGCACATTGGCCTGTCAATTTTTGGTCACGGTCGATCTTGGTTCGAGGGAGAGCTACTGCCCGGTGCGGAAGCTTTGAGACGCGCAGGCATCGCTGTCAACGATCCCGGACCTCGCGAAGGGCATGCTTTGATCAGCAATGCCTACGAAATCACTGGCCTCGGCGCACTCGCAGTCCATCAGGTCGAGCGTCTGGTCGAACTCGCAGATGTGGCCGGTGCCATGAGCATCGAAGCGTTGCGCGGCAATACCCGGGGCTTCGATCCGCGACTGCACAGTATGAGGCCCCATGTCGGCCAAGTAGCAACGGCTGCTCGCCTCATCGATCTGCTCGCTGACAGCGCTATTATGGAAGCGAACCGGGACCATCGGCTGCAGGATGCACTCAGCCTCCGTTGCATGCCTCAAGTCCATGGCGCAGCCCGTGACGCGATCGATTATGTCAAACGGATTATCGAAACGGAAATCGGATCGGTTACCGACAATCCCGTCTTTGTTTTCGAGGACAACGAACTGCGGGCGTTGCCGGGGGGCAACGGTCATGGCGCGCCGACTGCGATCGCGCTCGATTTCCTGGCAATTGCGATCGCTTCTCTCTCGACGATATCTCAGGCGCGGTCAGACCGACTGACAAACCACCACATGAGTGGCTTGCCTGCTTTCCTTGCGAGTGGCAGCGGCGCACACTCCGGGTTCATGATCCCACCGTACTCTGCGGCGGGTCTTGCAGCCGACAATCGCATGTACGCCGCACCGGCAACGGTTCACACAGTCCCGACTTGCGCGGGGCAAGAGGACCACGTGTCCATGGGGGTCGCAGCAGCCCGCAAAGCTATGTCGGCTGCGGAAAATCTTGCGGGCATTCTCAGCATCGAGTTCCTATGTGCCGCCGAGGCGCTCGAGTTTCATAGGCCCCTGCGAGCCGGTCGCGGTACGGGCGCAGCGTTGACTGAAATCAGAGAAGTCGTGTCCCCACGCGACGAAGACCGCGAAATGTATCCGGATCTGCAGGCGGTCCGAAACCTCATCGACAACGGCAGGCTCGCCAATGCCGTTTCAAATGCCCTTTCCAGTCAAACAAGGCTTTAAACATCATGGCCACAAGCTCCAACGCAACTTCACCTCTCGCTGGCGTCAAAGTCCTTGACCTTTCCCGCGTTCTCGCTGGCCCGCTCTGTGCTTCGATCCTTGCTGATCTAGGCGCGGACGTCACAAAAATCGAACTTCCCGGCCGCGGGGATGACTCACGCGCATTCGGACCGTTCCTGGACGGCGAAAGCTGCTATTTCATGTTGGTGAACCGCGGCAAGAAAAGCGTCACTGTTGACCTGAAGTCGCCGGAAGGTCTTGAGCTGGTTCGCCGCCTCGTTGCGGGAGCTGATGTCCTGGTGGAGAACTTCCGACCGGGTGTCACCGCCCGACTCGGACTGGACTTCGAAACGTTGAGCAAGCTCAATCCGCGTCTCGTTTATGTGAGCATTTCTGGCTTTGGTCAGACCGGACCATTGGCTCACCGTCCCGCCTACGACCACATCGTTCAGGCGATCGGCGGTATCATGAGCATCACGGGCTGGGCCGATGGTTCGCCGACCCGCATCGGGGACGCAGTCGGTGACGTGGTCGCCGGCCTATACGGCGCTTTCGGCGCGTTGGCCGCGTTGCTGCAGCGCCAAGCGACGGGACAGGGCCAACACGTCGACGTCGCAATGTTGGATGCGATGGCCTCTTTGCAAATGGTGACTCTCTCTCAAATCGCCGGGGGGTTGCCCGCGCCCGGCCGAATTGGGAATTCGCACCCTGTGTCGGCTCCAATGGACTCGTTCGTTGCAAAAGACGGCCACGTCGTCATAGCCGTCGCCAACGATCCGCTTTTCGTAAAGCTCGCCAACGCCATGGGCCAAGCCTCGCTGGCGAAGGACCCGCGTTATGAAGCCGATGCGAAGCGTTTCGTGAATCGTCACGAACTCCACGCAATTATCGAGAAGTGGACGAGTGAGCTTGAAGTCGACGATATCATCAATCAGCTCGAAGAGGCTGGAGTCCCCGCCGCGCCGATCTGGGATCTGAAACAGGTTCTGGAAAGCGACCATGCTCAGTATCGTCAGCTGCTGCGCGACATCAAGCAGCCGAGTGGCAGTGTTCTGAAAGTTATGCCCCAGCCCGTACGCTTTAGCGGAGCCTCGGCCGAAGCTAATCTCGCTGCCCCAATGTTGGGAGCCGATACGATGGAAGTATTGGGTCGCGAACTCGGCCTTTCCACTGAGCAGCTGTCCGGCCTGCGCCAACGTGGCATCATCTGAGCCGCAAGGAGAGAAAAGTGACAAACAAACAAACTCGTGTCGCCGTTATCGGTGCGGGCACGATGGGTGCGGGTATTGCGGGCGTGTTCGTGCGCGCCGGTTTCGACGTCGCACTGTATTCCCGCGGACAGGCGACTCTTGAAACTGCGCGCACCCTTCTCTGCGATGTGGCGAATAAAGTTCGCTTCTCGACGGATATTGAGGAATGCTTGGACGGAGCAGAAATCGTCAGCGAAAACATCGCGGAAAACGCAGATCTCAAACGCGACCTTTTCGCGCTGGTTGAAAGCAAAGTCTCCGCTACCTGTTTGCTGACCACCAACACCTCGAGCGTTCCGATCAGTTCGATTGCGTCTTCAATGCGGCAACCCCATCGGCTGGTCGGTCTTCACTGGTTCAACCCCCCGGCAGTGATGCCCCTGGTCGAAATCGTTCGTGGAAAAGCCACGAGCGAGAGCGTTGTCGAGAAAGCACAGGCACTCTGCAATGGACTCGGCAAGGAATCCATTGAGGTAAAGAACGAAATCCCTGGATTCGTGATCAACCGGCTCCAGTACGCGATGCTGCGCGAAGCTCTTCATCTCGTGGAAGAAGGAATCGCCTCTATACAAGACGTGGATCGCGCCGTGGAAACAACTCTCGCCCCCCGTTGGTCTTCTGCAGGACCGCTGCGCCTGATGGACATGGCAGGATTGGATACGGTTGCGAAAGTATCGGCGGTACTCATGCCCGCTTTGAGCCGCAGCGAAGGCGTCTCGCCGATTATCGAGAAGTTGGTGTCATCAGGCGCGCTGGGTACGAAGGCGCAGCGGGGCTTCTACAATTGGAGTGACGAGGAAATAAGCATCGCAAAGATGGACCGAGACGAGACCGTTAAACTTTTGACAGAGAGGCGCAAGTCATGAACGCTGAAGCAAATTCGGTCGTCCGCGTCACGCAGAGCGGCCACGTGGGGCATATCACGCTGAACCGACCGGAGAAGCGCAATGCGCTCAGCCGCGAAATGCTGGAAAGACTCGTTGCGACGCTACGCGCTTTCGACGGCGACCCAGATATACGCTCGGTCGTGATTTCCGGCGACGCCCGTGCTTTTGCCGCTGGCGCGGACATAGGGACGTTGGCAGAGGCTGGACCTGTCGAACTCTATGGCAGCGGATTCAGTGAGCTTTGGGATGAGGTGGCAACGATTTCGAAGCCCCTGGTCGCAGCTGTCTCTGGTTACGCCCTTGGAGGAGGGCTAGAACTGGTCTTGATTTGTGACATCGTCGTCTGTGACGAGAGCGCGGTTTTTGGCATGCCCGAAGCGGCAATCGGAACTGTGCCCGGTGCCGGAGGCACGCAACGCCTTGTTCGCGTGGTCGGGAAAACCCTGGCGATGGAAATGATCCTCGCAGGGCGCCGGCTCAATGCCAGCGAGGCGCTGGCACGGGGGCTTGTGAGCACCGTTACTGCGGCGGGTCAGGTGGAAGCACAGGCGCTCGCGATCGCGGACAAGATTGCAACGAATGGCCCGGTGGCGGTCAAACTCGCGAAACAGGCAGTACTCCAGAGCTACGAAACGCCTCTGACAGCAGGTGTGCGCTTCGAGCGTAGTTTGTCTGCCCTTCTCGCGGCCAGCGAGGACCGTGCGGAGGGTATGCGCGCGTTCGGTGAAAAGCGAAAACCCGTCTTTACAGGCAGATAGCGCTCTTGATCAGTGCAGGCGAGAGCGTCGTCGCTCCGACTGCAGCATTTCGCTGACGCCCGGCGCGGGTGTGCAGCCACTAGCAAATCATCAACCCAAGCCATTATCGGCCATCCTCGGGAGAGGGTGGCCTCGAGCATGGTCGTGTCATAGAGAGACGGTCACTACAGTGACGAGGAGTTGTACATGAAGATTGGTTCGCCGAAGGAGTTACTCGCGGCCGAGTGTCGCGTGGCGCTGACACCTGACAGCGCGGTGCAACTTGCGAAACTTGGCTACAGCAGCATCATCGAGACGGGCGCGGGCGTCGCGGCCGGTTTTTCCGATGATGCCTATCGGGCCGCGGGCGTTGAGGTGGCCCCGTCGGCGGACGCGCTCTGGGCTTCGGCCGACGTGATTGTCAAGGTGCGGCCGCCTGAGCCGAGCGAGGTCGCGCTTTTGTCTGCGGACAAGACGCTGATCTCGTTCTTCTATCCGGGCCAGAACCC
The DNA here is from genome assembly GCF_020035535.1 of Ensifer adhaerens. NCBI lineage: Bacteria > Pseudomonadati > Pseudomonadota > Alphaproteobacteria > Hyphomicrobiales > Rhizobiaceae > Ensifer > Ensifer adhaerens. The sequence continues at coordinate 2,109,297 of NZ_CP083350.1, forward strand.
GGAACTGCTTGAGCTAGCCAAGGCGAAGGGCGCCAACGTCATCGCCATGGACATGGTGCCGCGCATCAGCCGCGCGCAGAAGATGGATGCGCTGTCGTCGATGGCCAATATCGCCGGCTACCGTGCGGTGATCGAGGCCGGCAACAATTTCGGCCGCTTCTTCACCGGCCAGGTAACGGCCGCCGGCAAGGTGCCGCCGGCCAAGGTGCTGGTGATCGGTGCGGGCGTCGCCGGTCTGGCGGCGATCGGTGTCGCCACCTCGCTCGGTGCCCAGACCTATGCCTTCGACGTGCGTCCTGAGGTCGCCGAGCAGATCGAGAGCATGGGGGCCGAGTTCGTCTATCTCGACTTCGCCGATGGTGAGGGGGGCGGTCAGCAGGATGGTGCTGCAACCGGCGGCTATGCGGCGCCCTCTTCGCCGGAGTTCCGCGAAAAGCAGCTGGCGAAGTTCCGCGAGCTCGCACCTCAGATCGACATCGTCATCACCACGGCGCTGATCCCCGGCCGGGATGCGCCAAAGCTCTGGCTTGCCGACATGGTGGCGGCGATGAAGCCGGGATCGGTGGTCGTCGACCTTGCGGCCGAACGCGGCGGCAACTGCGATCTCACACTTGCCGATCAGCGCGTCGTCTCCGACAACGGCGTCGTCGTTATCGGCTACACCGACTTCCCGAGCCGCATGGCCGCGCAGGCGTCCACGCTCTATGCCACCAACATCCGGCATATGCTGACCGACCTGACACCCGGCAAGGACGGCAAGCTCGTCCACAACATGGAGGACGACGTCATCCGTGGCGCGACGGTCGCCTTCGAGGGGGCCATTACCTATCCGCCACCACCGCCGAAGATCGCTGCGATCGCGGCACAGAAGCCCAAGGAAAAGGTGAAGGAGCCGACGCCGGAGGAAAAGCGTGCCACCGAGGCCGCAGCCTTCAAGGCCCAGACGAAGAGCCAGCTGACGCTGCTCGCCGTCGGCACGGCGCTGCTGCTTCTCGTCGGGGCCTTTGCGCCGGCGGCTTTCATGAGCCACTTCGTCGTCTTCGTGCTCGCCTGCTTCGTCGGTTTCCAGGTCATCTGGAACGTCTCGCATTCGCTGCACACGCCGCTGATGGCTGTCACCAACGCGGTTTCCGGCATCGTCATTCTCGGCGCTCTGCTGCAGATCGGGTCTGGCAACTGGCTGGTGGTGCTGCTTGCGGCACTCTCGGTGCTGATCGCCACGATCAATATCGTCGGCGGCTTCCTCGTCACACGGCGCATGCTCGCCATGTTCCAGAAATCCTGATCGGGCAGGGGTAATCATTATGATGATCGGTATCGTATCGGCCGCCTATATCGCGGCAGCCGTTCTCTTCATCCTCTCGCTCGGCGGGCTCTCTGGCCAGGAAAGCGCCAAGCGCGCCGTGTGGTACGGTATGACCGGCATGGGCCTTGCGATTGTCGCCACGGTCTTTGGACCTGACGTCGGCAACTGGCTTGTCATCGTGCTGATGATTGCGGGCGGCGCCGTGCTCGGCCACTTTGTCGCCTCCCGCGTCCAGATGACCGAGATGCCGCAGCTCGTGGCAGCGCTGCATTCCTTCGTCGGTCTTGCCGCCGTGTTCATCGGCTTCAACGCCCATATCGAAGCGGTTGACGTCGCCGGTCTCGACGCGGCAGCCCGCTCTGCGCTGACCGGTTTTGCCGCGATCCTTGCGCACAAGGAACCGGTAGAACTGTCGATCATGAAGGTCGAGGTCTTCCTCGGCGTCTTCATCGGCGCCGTCACCTTCACCGGCTCCGTCATCGCCTTCGGCAAGCTCGCCGGCAAGGTCGACGGCAAGGCAAAGAAGCTGCCGGGCGGTCATCTGCTCAATGCAGGTGCCGCACTGCTCTCGCTCGTGCTGCTGGTGCTCTACGTCAACGGTGCCGGCACCTGGACGCTGCTCGCCATGACGCTCGCGGCCTTCTTCATCGGCTACCACCTGATCATGGGCATCGGCGGCGCCGACATGCCCGTGGTCGTGTCGATGCTGAACAGCTATTCCGGCTGGGCGGCTGCTGCCATCGGCTTCACGCTCGGAAACGACCTTTTGATCGTCACCGGCGCGCTCGTCGGATCATCGGGCGCGATCCTCTCCTACATCATGTGCAAGGCGATGAATCGCTCCTTCGTTTCCGTCATCCTCGGCGGCTTCGGTGCCACCACAGGCCCGGCCATGGAAATCACCGGAGAGCAGATCGCCATCGATGCCGAAGGTGTGGCCGCAGCCCTCAACGACGCCGACAGCGTCATCATCGTGCCGGGCTATGGCATGGCGGTGGCGCAGGCACAGCAATCGGTCTCCGAGCTTACCCGCAAGCTGCGGGCGGCCGGCAAGAACGTGCGCTTCGCCATTCATCCGGTCGCCGGCCGGTTGCCGGGCCACATGAACGTGCTCTTGGCCGAAGCGAAGGTTCCCTACGACATCGTTCTGGAGATGGACGAGATCAACGAGGACTTCCACGAAACCGATGTCGTCATCGTCATCGGCTCCAACGACATCGTCAATCCGGCCGCCCAGGAAGATCCGAACTCGCCGATATCAGGCATGCCGGTGCTCGAGGTCTGGAAAGCCAAGCAGGTATTCGTCTCCAAGCGCGGCCAGGGTACCGGCTATTCCGGCATCGAGAACCCGCTGTTCTACAAGGACAACACCCGCATGTTCTACGGCGACGCCAAGGAGTCGATAGGTAAACTGTTGCCGGTGCTGGCTTGATGATCGACGTGATCTCTGAGATGCGGACGCCTGGTTCTCAAGCGCCCACATCCCAGCTAGATGCGTGCTCGGCTTGGCAACAGGAGTACGTGATGTGAATCCGAGATTTGCATGGAAGGTGAGAGATGACGACCGAGGCCATTCGAAATCCTGCTGAGTGCGATCCTTCGCCACAAGGCCAGGCACCAATTGCGATATGGGGACAACGGCCCTTTGCTCTGCGGCAACTCATCAACGCGCTGGGCAACCTCCTATTGGCCCACGATGTCCCCTCCATGTCCCGGTACACGGCAGGCAAGATTTTTCACCAGCTTTCTAGACCGGCTGCGATGTACGGGGTCGGTGGCAATGCACTTCCGGCGTCTGGGCATCTTGCTGAGGCTTTGTCGACCGCCATTCAGGGCGGCGGACCAATCGCAGAACTGGCAAAGGCGATTAACGCGATCGCGCCCGATCTTCGCTGGTATCGGTCGAGAACCGGCCCTTTCGCCAGCATCAATTTCGTTCGTGGACACGCCCATGCATTAATGGTGGGACCGGGTGGCATGGAGGAGCGCGATGATGTCCATATCGGTGCAACTATAATGGCACCCTACGGTCGCTTCCCGGATCATCGCCGCAAGCATCCTACCGTCTTTCTTGCCCTGTCGCGCGCGGAAGTGCGATTGCACGACGAAGATTGGGTGGTACGATCGCCTGGCGGGGTTTTCTTTGGCGAAGAAGGTCAGGAATTTGCCATGCGTTGTACGTCAAATCCCCTCCTTCTGCTTTGGTGCCAACGCGTGCGATCGGGCAAAAGTGGTTCCTCGAGAACATAGAGGTACGCCGGGCATGATCAGCGACACTAAACGGATCCGTCGTTCGATCGCATGCAGATGTCGTAACGACCTCTCCGTAGTGTCGCAGGATGGGCCTTAATTCTACGTAGCGGGCCGTGTTGGCAGGCAGTAGGGAGATTGCGTTGAGAACGTCGAAGCCTTCAACGGAGTGCGTCCGGGTAGGCTTCTACTTGACGCCCAACTTTCCGCTCTTGGCGTTCTCGGCAGCTTTGGACCCTTTGAGACAAGCTAATCGCCTGAACGAACATCCACTCTACGAATGGGTTTTAATTTCCCTTGACGGCTCCCCTGTCGAAAACAGTGCCGGATTCGCTGTGCCAATCGATTGTGGCGTCGACAACGCGCCACATTGCGATGTGGTGATTGTATGCTCAGGCGTTGATCCGGCACGCTACTTCAAGAGAGGTGCTTTGACATGGTTCAGGCGCTTGAGCCGACAGGGCGTCCTTCTGGGAGGCATAAGCACGGGAGCTTACCTGTTGGCTCGAGCTGGACTGCTCGATGGACGGCGCTGCACCGTTCATTGGGAGAACTCCGCTGACTTTCAGGAGGCGTTCCCGAATGTGCTTGCAACCAACGATATTTTTACCGCGGATGGACCGTTCATCACTTCCTCTGGTGGAACGGCCACCTTGGATATGATGCTGAGCATCGTTGAGTCTTTTCATGGGCGGACACTCGCCGTGGCAATCTCCGATCAGTTCAACCATCCGCAGATAAGAGGCAAAGGCGAGTCACAACGGATGACGCCGGAAGCCCGCTACGGAATTACTCATGACCGGCTTTCAAGTATAGTCCGGCTTATGCAAAATAGCGTCCAAGCTCCTATTGGGGTCGAAGTTCTGGCGCACCGGGTGGGGTTATCGTCCCGCCAGATGGAACGGCTGTTTTTGTCGCATCTCGGGCGGACGCCGGTCGCGTTCTACGCGGCGCTTAGAATGGAGAGAGCACATGAACTTGTCTCTAGGACGAGTCTGTCTATTGATGTGGTTGCTCAGCACTGCGGCTATTCTTCCGCCACCCACTTCGCTCGCCGATACCGGGCTCACTTTGGCGTAACCCCGGCCGCCGAGCGGGCCGCCAAAGCTACGCGACCCCAGAAAGACGCCGACAACACTTCGTAGCCGCGTCGAGAAACCTGTCGATCATGTCGGATTCGCGCATTTGTGTCTGGGTCGGCGCGGAATACCTTGAGCGAGGGGATTTATCGCTTTCGGAGGAAAGGCGGATGACTGGCGCTATTCAAACTGAGTTCGATCTCGTTGTGCGCAACGGAACCGTTGTGCTGCGTGATGGGCCACAACAGCTCGACATTGGCATAAGAGACGGGCGCATCGTCGCCCTAGAGGCAGGCCTTGGCGGTGGCCGCGAGACGTACGATGCCAAAGGCAAAGTTGTGCTGCCTGGAGGCGTTGACAGCCACTGCCACATGGATCAGCAGCCCTGGGAGGGCCGAACCACCTCCGACGACTTTCAGAGCGGCACGCTGTCAGCACTGTGTGGTGGCAACACAACCGTGATCCCATTCGCGATGCAGGTTAAGGGCAACTCGATTCGGGCCATAGTTGATGACTACCATCTTCGCGCGGCTCCGAAAGCCCATATCGACTATGCATTCCATATGATCGTCGGTGACGCTTCCGAGACCACACTCGAGGAGGTGAAGACCCTGGTCGACGAAGGCTGCACGTCCATCAAGATTTTTCTGACCTACGATGGTCTCAAGCTTGACGATTATGAAGCTCTGAAGATTTTCGAACTGGCCCGGCGCGAAGGTGCCATGGTAATGGTTCACGCCGAAAACGACGGCTGTATCCGCTGGCTCACCGAACATCTACTCAGAGAGCGAAAGACCCAACTCAGGTACTTCGAAGTGGCACGGTCCACGATTTCGGATCGTGAGGCGACCCATCGGGCCATAAGTCTGGCAGAACTGCTCGAGACGCCCATTCTCATCGCTCATGTCGCGTCCGCGGCAGCGGTGGACGAGATCCGCCGGGCACGTGCGCGCGGCCTGCCAGTATTCGCGGAGACCTGCCCACAATATCTTTTCCTCTCCTCCGCGGATCTGGACACCAAAGATCTGTCAGGAGCCAAGTGCATCTGCACACCTCCGCCTCGCCATCGGTCCAATCAGCCGGAAATCTGGCGTGGTATTCTGGATGGCACTCTGGGCGTCTTTTCTTCTGACCATTCGCCCCTTCACTATGTCGAAAAGATTGCAGCCGGGCCAAACGCTCCATTCAACCGCGTCCCAGGCGGGTTGCCAGGTTTGGAAACCCGCTTGCCGCTCCTGTTTTCGGGCGGCGTGAACACGGGGCGCATGACGCTTCAGCAGTTTGCCGAAGTGACGGCGACGGAGCCCGCGCGGCTCTATGGCCTTTATCCTCGGAAGGGCGTGATCGCCATCGGTTCGGACGCGGATCTTGCGATCTGGGATGCCAACCGCGAAGTGACGATCAAGAACGACATGCTCCACCATGCGACGGACCACACCCCCTACGAGGATATGCGTGTCCGCGGCTGGCCTATCGTTACGATCTCTCGGGGAGAGGTCGTCTGGGAGGACGGGGTAGTAAAGTCCCGACCAGGCCGCGGACAGTTTCTACCTTGCGATCGACCATTTGTTCGATTGCCACTTCCATCGTTCGAACCTATCAGCGAGTTCGAGTGCTCGGCGGCCGAATAAGGAAGATGCAGCAGGTGAACCGCTGCTCCGACATGCCGGGGGCTTCCCCAGCATGTCGGCCTTGCTTCACCGGCGTCGCTCGACAATCCGACATGGGGATCAATTGTCGAAGGGTCGACCGAGGCCATTTGACCCCATAACCGTTCTGAAACGCATCGATGCTGCCTTTCTAAAAGGGAAGGACATCAGCGCAAATTCGGGTCGGAGATGTGTGCTTGGCGAAGTGCCTTCGTCAGCCAAGTTCGGGCGAACACTTGTAGCACCGGACAGTTGTTGCCGGAACTCTCCCAGGCTCTCTTCAGAGAACGATTTCCACTCACAAATTGTGATCAGCCTGGCGTGCCGACCTCCCGGTGCAAACGTCCGGGTTTGATGGCCGATTACCTCAAGTTGGATCCAAAATCTTTTGGCCATGTCGGAAAAGCTATCTGGGATGGCGGGAACGCAGTTTGAAATGCCCGTTATCCTCCAGGATACTCTCATTAATGGATACATAAATCCGAAAAGGGGAACTGAAATGGACACCGTCTACAAGCATGTTTCTCAACTTACTCGACGCAACCTGCTGAAGAGCGGTACCGCGATCGCAGCCTCAATTCTTGCTTTGCAATGTGGCTTCGCTCGCGCGGGATCACTTGCTGGCACTGCGGATGGGCCGCCTCGTCGCGGCGGCACGTTGAAGTACGCCAACACCGACACTCTAAAGCCGTTCCGCGACCCTGCCGCCGTCGATTCACTCGGAGCATCCGATGCCGTCCGTGGCGTTGCAGAGTTTCTGACACGTGTTGACGAAAACAACGTTCCACATCCGCATCTCCTCGAGTCGCTGGACGCGTCCGCCGATTTGAAAACCTGGACGCTTGTTGTCCGCCGCGGTCCAGTCTTCAACATGCCGACTCCGAGGGAGATCGATGCGGATGACGTCATCTTCAATTTGAAGCGTTGGCTGGATCCCGCGACGGGATCGTCGATGACTGGCTTGCTTCAACCGTACCTTAAGCCTGACGGCATCGAAAAAGTGGATGCGCGAACTATCAAGCTGCATCTTTCCAACGCAACGAACTCACTTGCTTACGATTTCTTCCATTACGCAGGGGCAATTATGCCGCGTGAGTTCAAGGGAGACTTCTTAGCGGAACCTTGGGGAACGGGGCCGTTCGATCTCGTGGAATATGTCCCGAACCAGTCGTTCACGCTTCGCGCAAGGAAGGACTATTGGCGCAAGGACGCTGACGGACAGGCGCTTCCGTATCTCGATGAAGTCGTCTCGGTCGACATCAAGTCACAAGCGCCGGCGCAAATCGCGGGGCTTGTCAGCGGCGAGTTCGACCTGGCGCTCGGGCTCGATGTATCGTCCTACAAGGCACTTTCGGAGCAGCCCGACATAGTAGTCTCAAAGACCAAGAGTGCCGGTACGCTGCTTTTCCGCATGCGTGTCGACGTGAAGCCGTTTGACGATCCGCGGGTACGCATGGCCCTCAAGCTCTGTCAGAACCGTGAACAGATCATCTCCCTGGCACTGGGCGATACCGCATTCGATGGGACGGACGACATGGTTGCACCGGGCGTGGACCCTGCTTGGGCTTCCATGGACACGCCGAAGCAGGATCTCGAGCGAGCAAAGGCGCTGTTGACAGAGGCCGGCTACCCGGACGGGTTCGAAACGGAAATGAGATATCCCGCCGCGCCCGAGTTCATTGGGGCAGCGTCCCAGGTCTTCGCTCAGAACGCGTCACAAATCGGCGTCAAGATCAATCTCGTTCCGATGCCCGCGGAGGCCTACTGGGCGAAGTGGCTCGAATGGGGCTTCGGCGCATCCTACTGGAGCCATCGTCCCCTCGCGACCATGCTGCTAGGCCTGTCTCTTCGATCGGGAGCGGCATGGAACGAGACACATTTCAGCGACCCGGAATTCGAGAAGTTACTTGACGAAGCGTCGGCCACGGTGAGCGTTGACGACCGGCGGAAGGCCTATGGACGACTGCAGCCGTACCTTCGTGAGAACGGCCCGTTCGCCGAGCCGCTCTTCATATACGCGCTCGCAGCGCACACAAAGCGGGTCAAGAACTTCAAGGCAACGGCGTTCCGTTTCGGGGCTTTCGACGAGACTTGGGTCGACGCGTGACGCGACCCGGTCTGGTCTGCCTTTACCGGAGAACTTACCGTTTCAGCGAGAGTACATTGAGATGCACACTATCTTAGTGAAGAAACTCGTTCTGCTTAGCTTTACGCTCTTTGTGAGTTCAGTGCTGATTTTCGTTGCCGCCGAAGGGCTGCCGATAGACGTCGGTCGCGATATGCTGGGGCGGTTCGCGCCCCAGGAAGCCGTCGATGCGTTGAACGAAAAACTGGGAATGAATAAGCCTGTGTTGGAGCGCTACGGTCACTGGGTAGGTGGCGCTCTAACCGGCGACTTCGGTTTCTCGACCTCTCAGCAGCAACCCGTAGGTCCATTGATCCTTCGGCACGCCGCGAACTCGGCTATCCTTGCTGCGGTGGCGCTAGCGGTGATTACTCCTCTGGCGTTTTTGCTTGGTACGTTCGCCGGGCTCTATCCCGGAAGCCGGTTGGACAGAATGATTTCCACCGGCAGCCTCGCCACCAATTCGACTCCCGAATTCGTGGTGGGAGTACTCGTACTGCTCTTGTTCGCTGTCCACTTACGGATTCTTCCAGGGTCGAGCGCGATGACCGGTGGGGCGACGCCTCTGTCCGATCCTACGCGGCTCATTCTACCTGTGATGACACTCGCGATCGTGGACATTGGGTACCTGGCCAGGATGATGCGGGTCAGCATGATTGATGTGATGGGATCAAGCTACATTAGAGCGGCCGTTTTGCGCGGGCTGCCCTTCAGGAGGATTGTCGTAAGGCACGCGATGCGCAGTGCGCTGGTTACTCCGATCACCGTGCTGATGCTCCACATCAATTGGCTGATCGGCGGCATCGTCGTGACTGAAGCGATATTTGGATACCCGGGTCTCGGATTACTGATGCTGACCGCTGCAAATCAGAAGGACGTCCCCTTGCTTGAGGGAGGAGCGTTGGTGTTCGCGGTCGTGGCGGTCTGCTCGCAGGTCGCCGCAGATTTCCTCAATGCGTGGCTCAACCCTCGGATAGGAGCGGGACTGGCATGACAATTCTGGACAATCTCGCTGCCACGGATGAAAGCGTACATAGGTCGCCTGTCGTCAGGTTTCCAATATTGCGCTCGGTCCTCCGTTCAAGACAGGCAACGGCCGGACTTCTGGTCGTGCTGTTCTGGGTAGTTGCAGCGGTCGCGGCACCGATCCTCGCGCCATTTCCGCCGAACGATTTGGTGGGCCCGGCACTCCAGGGACCGAGCTGGAAATTTCTGCTGGGGACCGATGACCTCGGAAGGGACGTGTTGTCCCGCACCCTTTGGGGAGCACGTCCAGTACTCATTCTCGCACCAATGGCTGTTCTCCTTGCCGAGACCATCGGAGCATCGATTGGCTTGGTGTCGGGTTACATTGGCGGACTGTTCGATCAGATTGTAATGCGCATAAACGACGCTCTGATCTCGTTTCCCGCGATCTTGCTTTATCTGCTCATCATCGCCGCGCTTGGACCGTCCAACATGAACATCGTGGTGGCAATTGCGCTGGGTTCGGCTCCGGGGATCGCGCGTATCGTGAGAAGTACCGTGATCGAACTGCGCGGCCGAAGCTTCATCCATGCGGCACAGGTGCGGGGAGAGCGGTTCTGGTACATCCTCTTGGTGGAGCTCCTTCCGAATACAAAGGGTCCCATCCTGGTTGATGCCATGCTTCGCGTCGCATACGCATCATTCGCCATCGGGACGCTGGGCTTCCTCGGACTGGGCACTCCTCCGCCAAACCCCGATTGGGGCGGCATGGTCAACCAGGGTGTTCGGTGGCTCGCAGTATCGTCCTGGATGACCGCGATCCCGGCAATAGCTCTCGCGTCGCTCGTTATCGGCCTGAACCTAGTAGTGGACGTCATTCAGGAGGAGGACGCGTAATGAAAGCGAAAACGCTCCTCTCGGTAGAGAACCTTTCCATCGATTTTCGGACCTCAAGTGGTTCGGTTCATGCGGTCAGAGACGTGACACTGTCGATCGGCAGAGGCGAGATCGTCGGCCTTGTCGGTGAAAGCGGCTGCGGTAAGAGCACGCTCGGATACGCCGTCATGGGAGACTTCGGTCGCGGCAAGGTCCGCACGGCCGGTTCGATCCGCTTCGACGGTTTCGACATTCTGCAAGCGACGCCCGAAAGTTTGCGGCAACTGCGGGGCAAGCGGATCGCGATGGTTCACCAGAATCCCGCAGGAGCTCTGACTCCGACACTCAAGATCGGCAGACAGCTCACCGAGATCCTGATCGTTCATGAGAAAATGTCTCCGACCGAGGCGCATAACCGCGTGGTGGAATTGTTCACGCAGGTGAAGCTGCCGGATCCGTCCGCAATCATGGAACGTTATCCCCATGAACTGAGCGGGGGGCAGCAGCAGCGCGTCGTCATCGCAGCTGCGCTTCTTAGCCGTCCGGAACTGCTAATCCTCGACGAGCCTACAACCGGCCTCGACGTCACGGTGGAAGCCGTTGTGCTCGATCTTCTGCACGAACTTCGCGAGCGCACGGGCGTCGCGATGCTGCTGATTGCACACAATCTTGGCGTCATCGCCCGAATTTGTGAGCGTGTGGGCGTCATGTACGCCGGCGAGCTGGTCGAGATGGCGGACGCGCGGCAATTATTCCGCAATCCGCGCCATCCTTACACGATAAACCTGTTGCGCTGCGTGCCTCGTTTAGACCGCGTATCCGGGGCCGAGTTGCAGCCCATCCCCGGATTTCTCCCAAGTCCTTTCGCCGCGGCGACAAGCTGCCTTTTCGCGCCGAGATGTGAGTTCAGCTCCGATCAATGCCGTTCGGCGAGGCCCGACCTGACGACCGAGATCGATAGGTCGATCCGTTGTTTTCGCTGGAAGGAAACCGGCCACCCGATGGCTGCCTCCCCCCAACCGCGCGCCGCGGTCCGGACAGCGGCCCGCAGCAAACTTGAGGTGCTTACCGCACGGGACCTCAGCGTTACCTATGAACTGCGCCCGCGAGGTATCACCGCCGGCACCATGAAAATGCGGGTCGTAGACGGCGTGGGTCTGGACTTGGTGGAAGGCTCCATCACAGCTGTGGTAGGCGAAAGCGGGAGCGGCAAGACCACCCTCGGACGTGCAATTGTTGGTTTGACGCACGCCAGCGGTGGTGCCGTATTGCTACGGGGAGATGACATCAGCGGACCGGTTAGGAGCCGCAGCTCTTTGGCCCACCGCCTCTTGCAGATGGTGTTTCAGGACCATGGCGGTACGCTCAATCCGTCGTTGTCGGTCGGCCGCATCATAGCAAGGCCACTTCGGCTATTCGGACTTGTAAACCGTCGCGACCAGTCGGAAGCCGTCCGTGGCTTGCTTGACTCCGTTGGCTTGAATCCGGACGTGGCGGCTCAGCGCTCGGACAAACTCAGCGGTGGGCAGAAGCAGCGTGTCGCGATAGCGAGGGCGTTTGCTGGTAAACCGGACGTGGTCATCTGCGACGAAATCACATCGGCGCTCGATGTTTCCGTTCAAGCTTCAGTGCTCAACTTCCTCGTATCGCTACAGAAGCGTTTCGGAACCAGTCTGCTGTTTATCAGCCACGACCTTGGCGTCGTCCGATACATCGCGGACAGCGTGCTCGTGATGTATCTCGGCCGCATTTGCGAACGGGGGCCCGTCGATGCGATTTTCGGAGGGCCAAACCATCCCTACACAGCAGCGTTGATCTCCGCCGTCCCAGTGCCAGATCCGGACGACCGCCGCGAACAGATACGACTCGACGGTGTTGTCCCCAGCGCGGCAAACCGACCATCCGGCTGCCCATTCCATACCCGTTGCCCGCGAAAGATCGGCGCAATCTGCGAAGAGCAGTCACCGCCTCTTCGAGAGCCTCAGCCGGGCCACATAATCGAGTGCCATCTGGCAGTCGAGGATCTGCCGAATTTTTCCAAGCGGCCTTCCGGCTCGCATCGCACGGACTCCGACGGAGCCCATCTAAATCTGGCGTCGAACACAGGTATGAGCATGAGAGAGGAGAGGCTGTCGTGAAAGTGAGTTGTCTGGGACCAGAACGCGACTTTGTTGGATATGGCCGACGCCCTCCAGCCTTTACCTGGCCTGGTGACGCCAAGCTCGTGATCAACATGGTGATCGTCTACGAGGAAGGCGCGGAGTACTCCCACTACGACGGTGATGGACGAAACGACAACTGGGGTGAATTCGACCTGAGGATATCGCCGAAAGTCCGCGATCTGGGAACAGAAACGCATTTTGAGTTCGGCAGCAGGGTGGGAATTTGGCGGCTCGCTCGGCTTTTCGACCGGTACGCAATTCCAGTGACCATGTCGGCATGCGCACGAGCGCTTGAGCGAAACCCGCAGGTTGTGTCTTGGCTCAAGGAGCGAGGCCACGACGTTCTCGGCCATGGTTGGAAGTGGACGGAATCCTGGGAAATGGAAAAGAGCGACGAGCGCGAACATCTTCAGCGCGCTCTTAGTCTCTACCGGGACCTCTTGGGCGAACGCCCGCTCGGCTGGAACAGCAGGTCGTTCCCGAGCGTCAACACACTCGATCTCATCGCCGAAGATGGGGGATTCCTCTACTACTCCGATCCATGCAATGACGAAATTCCCTACTACACGAGTACGAAGGGCGGACCCTTGTTGGTCGTTCCCTATTCGAAGTTGCTGAACGATAGCCGCTTCCTTGTGAGTCCGGGATATAGTTCTCCGCGAGATTTCTACGAGGACAGTGTCCGGGCGATCGACTACATGGTCGACGAAGCATCGGACGCGGGTCCCCGCATGACGACGATCGCCGTCCATGCGCGCTGGACGGGGCAGCCCAACAGAGCTTCGGCATTGAGGGACATCCTCGATCACTGCGTCTCGCGCCCGGAAATTCGATTTATGCGTCGCGATGACATTGCCCAACACTGGTTGGCGCAGTTTGGGCCCGACAGCCCATTACTGGCGACAGGCCAGAACCACACGCGGGTCTGACCATGGCACAGCTCGATGAGGAACTTCTTACCGAGACAACGCTGGCTGACGAGATCGCGTTCCAGCTCGAGGGCGATATACTCGCAGGGAGGCTGCAGCCCGGGTCGAAGCTTCGGCAGGAGGAGCTTTGTTCCCGGTTCGGTGTGAGCAGAACACCTATCCGGGAAGCGCTACGCAAGCTGCAGGCCCAGAGGCTTGTCACGCTCGCCCCCAACCGGGGGGCGACGGTACGCGTCCTTACCCGCCAGGAGATCGAGGAGGTCTACGAACTCCGGGCGGAACTTGAAGGTTACGCGGCGTATCTTGCATGCGTGCGCGCTGACGACGACTTCGATCGAAGGCTGATTGAGGCGTCCAGCGATGTGCAGACGCGCGCTCATCCTGGACCGGAGCGGGACGTTTGCGATCGACAGCTTAATGTTGAAGTGAGCGAGTCTATTCGCGGCTTTCACCACATTATCCAGGAGACCGCGGGAAACGCGACGCTCGTTAGCGTTATCCGGGATCTCGAAGCACTTTTCCTCGGGAGCTATTGTTCCCATGAGATGGCGGATCCCGGTGTCGCCGAGCGCCTACATGTGGACGAACACCGAGGAATTCAGGACGCGTTGCTAGCTCGTAATGCTGCCGCTGCGAGAGAGCTAATGCGGGCCCATATCCTCCACGCCAAGAGAATACTGCTGGATTATCTCGACAACACCGGTTTCTGGGCGGGGCACGATGACACTGACAATCAGGAGCAGCCAAATGAGTAGAGCGATGGAAGGGAAGGTTGCGATAGTAACCGGAGCCGGCGGCGATATCGGGCGAGCCATCGCTATGATGCTCTGCAATCGAGGAGCACGGGTCGTGTGCATGGACCTGAATGAGCGGCGCGCCGCCGAAGTGGCCAGGGCCATCAATGTGGATGGCGGGGCCTGTGTGTCGCTTGGTGGTGACGTTAGTAGCAGCGTCGACGCAAAGCGAGCTACGTCGATGGCGCTCGACACTTTCGGCGGTCTGCACGTGCTCGTCAACAACGCGGCGTTCTTCATGCAGGACGCGGTCCTGCCCGAGGTCGAGGAGGAACAGTTCGACCGCTCTTTCGCGGTGAACGTCGGTGGCGTGTTTCGGATGTCGAAATACGCCATTCCAGTGATCAAGCGCTCGGGAGGGGGCAGCATCGTCCACGTCGCCTCCCAGATGGGGCACGTCGCCCGCAAGTACCAGGCGACATACTGCGCGAGCAAAGGCGCGCTGCTCGTGATGGCGAAGGCGATGGCGCTAGATCACGCACTTGACGGTATTCGGGTAAACACGGTCTCGCCGGGCGGCATAGCCACGCAGGGTATGGCCGATCAGTGGGGCGGCATTGAAATCGCCGAAAAGGAGTGGGGGGCCAAGATGCACCCGATTGGCCGCTTAGGAACGATGGCCGAGGTGGCGGAAGCAGTGTGCTTCCTCGCCAGTGACGCGGCATCCTTCATTACGGGCACCGATATCCTTGTCGACGGAGGGTACACCGCATGCTGACCACAAACCGACGGGAATGAACCCGTAGCGGGCTTCGCCCCGCACGCGACCTCACATTGAAACATTACAGGTGAGACAATGAATCTGCTTGTCACGGGCGGACATGGGTTCGTCATGAGTAACTTCGTGCGTCACTGGCTGGAACGGTACCCCGGTTCTCGCGTGACGATACTGGATGCGTCCCCGGCCGACGCCGAATGCGCGCGCTTTTTGAAAGCGGTCCAGGATCGCATCGACTTTGTCCAGACAGACATACTCGATCTGGAGGGCTGGAGCGCCAAGATCGCGCATCTGGACATCGACGCGATAGTCCACGGGGCGACTGTTACGCCCCACCCATACGTAACGTCGACCGGTGCTACCTGCGATCCAGAACGCTTGGCCCCCACTACGGTCATCGAAGTTAATGTAGGAGGCACGGTCGCGGCATTGGAGTTTGCACGCCACCGGGGTGGGATAAGGCGTTTCGTCTATGTCAGCACCGGTTCGGTGTACGGCGACATTGGTCCCGCCGAACCAGGGCAGCCGCTGCCTGAAGAGGGCTATGTCGCTCCCCAGACGCTCTACGGGATTTCCAAGTATTCCGCGGAAATGATCGTCCGCCGGTACGGGGAGCTTTACGGCCTGTCGGTGGTGTCGGCCAGACTCGCGTCGGTTTTCGGTCCCATGGACAGGCCCAACCACGTCCGGAACGTTCAAGGAACGCCCAATCTCGTGGCGAGCCTCGCCGTCGCGGGCAAGCCGTTGCTGGTGCATTCCTTCGAAGGTGTCGGGGACTGGATAAACACTGCGGACGTGGCCGAAGCACTTCGATGCCTCGTCGTCGCCGAAACGGTGCAGCATCAAGCGTACAACGTCGCCTATGGAAGCGCGGAGACAGTCCGCGACCTCGTGGACCACGTCGCGATAATTCTGCCGGTGAGCGCAACGGAAACGGACCTGGCGAAGGCGAACGTGAAGTGCGACCCGGACCGTAGAGCAGGGCAATGGGGAGCTTACGACATCAGCCGAATGCAGACTGAGTTCGGGTGGGCTCCAGCGCCCCTGAGACAACGGATGCATGAATACGTGAATTGGCTGAAGGACCGCGTTCTGTCAGCCCCGAATTCCTAAGGAGGAAAAAAGATGAAACTTACAGGCAGCGACTTGGTAGCAAAGGTCCTTCAAATTGAAGGCGTCGAAAACATCGTCGGCTTTCCGCACAGCGAGCTTTTCGATTCTTGCGCGGCTCTCGGCATCCGTCCGGTGATCGCCCGCACCGAGCGAGTGGCGGTCAACATTGCCGAAGGCTTCTCGCGGATGACCGACGGTCGGACGACGGGCGTCGTGACTGCACAATACGGACCCGGCGTCGAAACTGCCTTCGGCGCTGTGGCGCAGGCCTATAGCGACAATTCACCGATACTTGTCCTGCCCACCGCATATCCCCGAGGGTCCGAGGTCGTAGCTCCCAATTTTCAGGCTTCTCGAAACTTCCGAAACATTACGAAATGGGCAGAAAGCGCGGCCAAGGTGGAACAGCTTCCACAGCTGATGCAGTACGTTTTCAGCCGCCTGCGAAATGGGGGGCCCGGCCCCGTAATGCTCGAACTGCCAATCGACATCCTGGCCGAGGAGTACAAAGGCGAGCTCAACTATGTGTCGCCCCGCCGCTCTTCGCCCGTTCCGGATGCCACCGATCTCGCGGAATTGGCGGATGCCTTGGTCAAGGCAAAGAGTCCCGTCATCTATGCAGGTCAGGGGGTACTCTACTCACGTGCCTGGGACGAGTTGAAATCGCTTGCGGAACTGGTTGGCGCCCCAGTCCTGACCACCGTCAATGGCAAGAGCGCCTTTCCTGAGAACCACCCGTTGGCACTCGGTACCGGCGGAAAGTCACGGCCGGCCACGGTCGACGAGTTTCTCAAGCGCGCAGACCTAGTCGTTGCCGTCGGCACCAGCCTCGTTCGTTCGGCCTATGTGACGACAATCCCGAACGGGAAAACGATCGCCCATATTACGATCAACGAGGCGGACATTGCCAAGGACTATCCGGTGTCGCTGGGCGTTGTCGGGGATGCGAAGGCTGTTCTTGTCGAACTCCGCGAAGCTGTCAGCCAGCATCCGGCGCTTTCCGAACGGCCGAACGTGGATGACGTCGCTCGCGGCGTGGCCTCGGTCCGCCGGGATTTCATGGCCAAATGGATGCCACTTCTGACGTCGAACGAGACGCCCATCACGCCGTATCGCATAATCTGGGACCTCATGAAGGTCGTGGACCGCACGAAGACGGTGGTTACTCACGACGCCGGGCAGCCGCGTGACCAGATTACCCCGTTCTACGAGGCGATTGTGCCGCACGGATACATGGGATGGGGGCGCACTACGCAGCTTGGAAGCGGCCTCGGTTTGATGCTGGGAGCCAAGTTGGCACGACCAGACTGGCTGGCGGTAAACATCATGGGCGAGGCGGCCTTCGGCATGATCGGGATGGACGTCGAGACCGGCGTCCGCGCGCAACTTCCGATCCTGACGATTGTCCTTCGCAATGAAATCATGGGCGGCTACGGCGGTTATATGCCGACGGCCACGCAGCGTTATGGGGCGAACAAGTTGAGCGGGGAATACACGCAAATTGCCGAGGGGCTCGGTGCTTACAGCGAGCACGTTGCGAAGCCCGACGACCTCGTTCCGGCCATGCAGCGATGCATCCGTAGCATCTCCGAAGGGCGGTCGGCCGTGCTGGAAGTCCGCACACGCGAGGAGCCGCGTTTAGCTGGCATAACGGCACCATGAACCGACGCGTCGTGCGTGCTCTCATGTCTTGCGACCAAGAACGCGGATGCGCACGCGGACGCCAAAACGAAAGGCATCGGGGGGACGACAACCTCGTCCCTTTCGCCATGCGTAAGTGCTGCTGGATGCGAACGATCTCTGACCCGCGTTTTACACGATCGGAGATCCATTTGCCGGGACCAACAGGAGCCACTGGCAACGACTTCGGAGCAATCCTTGGTGAGCAGATCCGAAGTCCTACGTAGGCCTACTGATTTTACCTCACTACCCCAAAGTAACGGAGAGAGACCATGAATGACCAGCCGGATCGCACCTTCAGCACAGACCGGATCCAAAGGGCTCGTGCAACAACAGACGCCAAGAGGCAGGCCGCTACGTGGACCAAGTGGGAATCCGGCATGACGGAACCCTTCGAAATTCACTACGACCGGGCCGTGTCGTTCTGCGTGGTGGAAGGTCGAGGAGAGATTAGGTTTACGGACGGCACACAGCTCGACATCCAGAGGGACGACTTCGTAACAATTCATCCTGAGATCAGGGGCGTGTGGACCGTATTAGAGCCGATCACCAACCTTTATATGTGGCACGACACCAAGCCGATGCCGGTGAAACGCTGACTTCTCGGATCATAATCGACCTCCCCCGCTCGTGTCTCTCCCCTGCGAGCGGGGCTTGCCTGCCCATCTGGGCAGGCCCTTTTATTCGCGCGACTCGCCACCCAAACTAGCCTCGAAAGGGTTACACATGGGACTTACAACCCAACCGCAAGCCTCGCACTTCATCGACGGCGAATATGTCGAGGATATCGAAGGCACCGTCATCGAGAGCATCTATCCGGCGACCGGCGAAGTGATCGCACGCCTCCATGCAGCGACGCCGGCGATCGTCGAAAAGGCGATCGCGGCTGCCAAGCGCGCGCAGCCGGAATGGGCGGCGATGAGCCCGACGGCCCGCGGCCGAATCCTCAAGCGCGCCGCCGAGATCATGCGCGAGCGCAACCGCGAACTTTCCGAACTCGAAACGCTCGACACCGGCAAGCCGATCCAGGAGACGATCGTTGCCGACCCGACCTCGGGCGCCGACAGTTTCGAGTTCTTCGGCGGCGTCATCGCCACCGCACTCAACGGCGACTACATCCCGCTCGGCGGCGACTTCGCCTATACCAAGCGGGTGCCGCTCGGCGTCTGCGTCGGCATCGGCGCTTGGAACTATCCGCAGCAGATCGCCTGCTGGAAAGGCGCGCCGGCGCTTGCCGCCGGCAATGCCATGGTCTTCAAGCCTTCGGAAAACACCCCGCTCGGCGCACTGAAAATCGCCGAGATCCTTGTCGAGGCCGGCCTGCCGAAGGGCCTCTACAACGTCATCCAGGGCGATCGATCGACTGGCCCGCTGCTCGTCAATCATCCTGACGTCGCCAAGGTGTCGCTGACCGGCTCGGTGCCGACGGGCAAGAAGGTCGCGGGTGCAGCCGCCGCCGAACTCAAGCACGTCACCATGGAGCTCGGCGGCAAGTCGCCGCTGATCGTCTTTGACGATGCCGATCTCGAAAGCGCGATTGGCGGCGCCATGCTCGGCAATTTCTATTCGACCGGCCAGGTCTGCTCCAACGGCACCCGTGTCTTCGTGCAGAAGGGCATCAAGGAACAATTCCTGACCCGGCTCAAAGCGCGCACCGAGGCCATTGTCATCGGCGACCCTATGGACGAAGCGACGCAGCTTGGCCCGATGGTCTCGGCGCCGCAGCGCGACAAGGTCTTCTCCTACATCGAGAAGGGCAAGGCTGAGGGTGCGCGGCTGGTGACCGGCGGCAGTATTCCGAATGCCGTCAACGCCGAGGGCGCCTACATCCAGCCGACCGTCTTTGCCGATGTCACCGACGACATGACGATCGCCCGCGAGGAGATCTTCGGCCCGGTCATGTGCGTGCTCGATTTCGACGACGAGACCGAGGTGATCGCCCGCGCCAATGCCACCGAGTTCGGCCTTTCGGCTGGCGTCTTCACCGCCGACATCACCCGTGCGCACCGCGTCGTCGATCAGCTCGAAGCCGGTACGCTGTGGATCAACACCTACAATCTCGCTCCAGTCGAAATCCCCTTCGGCGGATCGAAGCAGTCGGGCTTCGGCCGCGAGAATTCGGTCGCGGCACTCAACCACTACAGCGAACTGAAGACCGTCTATGTCGGTATGGGGCCGGTGCAGGCCCCTTATTAAGGAAAGTACCCGAAAGGCGCTGCGCTGGCACTGTCGTTGCCACAATAGCACTCTTGAAAATACGAAAATCCTACCCGGACAACCTAGCTTGATGGAGGAACCATGTCAGGTAACAATCATCTTTTTATTCCCGGCCCCACCAACATTCCTGAGCGTGTTCGCCGAGAGATGAATCTGCCGATGGAAGACATGCGATCTTCGCAGTTTCCTGAGTTGACGCTCCCGCTCTTCTCCGACGTCAAGAAAGTTTTCAAGAACAAGGATGGTCGTGTGTTCATCTATCCTTCGTCCGGTACCGGGGCCTGGGAGGCGGCGTTGACGAACGTGCTCTCTCCCGGTGACCGGGTACTGATGAGCCGCTTCGGCCAATTCTCCCATCTCTGGGTAGATATGGCAGAACGGCTCGGTTTTGACGTCGTGTGCATCGACGTGGATTGGGGGACGGGGGTTCCCGTCGATCTCTACGCTGAATATCTCGCGGCAGATAGCGCACACGAGATTAAGGCAGTGTTTGTAACTCACAACGAAACGGCAACCGGCGTTACTTCAGACGTTGCCGGTGTCCGCGCGGTCCTCGACGCCACCAAGCATCCGGCTCTTCTCTTCGTCGATGGGGTCTCGTCTATTGGGTCAATTGACTTTCGCCAAGATGAATGGGGCGTAGATTGCGCAGTGTCGGGGTCCCAGAAAGGATTTATGCTCCCTGCCGGATTGGGCTTCCTCTCGGTAAGCCAAAAGGCGCTGGAGGCGGCTAAATCATCGCGGCACATGCGGTGCTATTTCTCATTCGACGACATGATCAAAACCAACGATAGTGGATTTTTTCCCTATACGCCTCCAACACAATTGCTCCGCGGACTGCGCGCCTCGCTCGACATGATCTTTGAAGAGGGGAGGGAGAATATATTCAAACGTCATCATCGACTTGCCAACGGCGTTCGCGCCGCAGTTTCCGGTTGGGGCCTCACCCTGTGCGCGACCGAACCAAAGTGGCACTCGGACACAGTATCGGCGATAAGGTTGCCGGACGGAATCGATGGAGCGGCGGTAATTCGGCACGCGTACAACACCTACAACACATCCCTTGGCGCGGGTCTAAGCAGATTGGCTGGTAAGATCTTTCGCATTGGGCATCTAGGCTCGTTGAACGAGGTGATGGTGCTTGGCGCACTTTCGGCTGCTGAGTTAACCCTGTTGGACAGCGGGGTGTCTATCGAACCCGGCTCGGGCGTCGCAGCGGCGATCAACCAGTTCCGCTCATCGACGCCAATCATGGGCTCTGAGGCGGCCTGACCAATGCCGATGAGGACAGTCTGCGTCGACTCCGCTTCTGGGGAGGTAGAGGTCGCCTACGCTGTCGAATGTCTAGTTGGGGAGACGTGCGCGATCTCCCTAACGACACGCTCCAACGCTCTCACCTATGTATCATGACGTCATCGAGCTTCTCGAATTCCGACACAGTACGCGGATGCATCGGCGACGACGAAGCACTCAGTGAGAAGCAGCATGTCTAAGTCGACGACGACGAGTTTTACATTACCCGGAATCCGAAAGCCGTATTCCGGCTCAATTTTTACCCCGGCGAGATGTTTCGGAGGACTTCGCAATGAGCAATGTTACGTGCGCTATTCTGCGTCCCACGGAATTGCAATCAGTTGACCGGGGCGGCGGGGCACGTACGACCCCGCTCGTCACCCGCAAGTGCGGGTCAAGTAGCGTGCTTAACGGCATCACAGCGTTTGAGCCGGGCGCTGCGATTGGCTTACACAAACACAATTGCGAAGAAAGCGTTATGGTGCTCGACGGTTCTGCTATCGCCGAGATTGACGGTGTTCAGTACCAACTGGGTCCTCAGGATACGACCTGGATTGCGGCGAATGTTCCGCATCGCTTCATCAACGCCTCGGCAACGGAGCCTATGAGGATCTTCTGGACGTATGCATCGATCGACGCCACCCGCACCATGATTTCCACCGGCGAGGCGCGGGTGGTCGATGCGGGAAGCAGTGGTTAATCGGGGCCAAAAAGAGAGCCGCCGCTTTCGATAAGATTTGGAGAGCGGGTCGATTTGTGTGCGCTAGCTGTCGCGTTCCAACATTGCAACCCATTACCGTGCAGATATTTTTTAAACTAGCGACACGTATGGACGGCCTGAACGCGCTTCCACCGTTCAAAAACGGGCCAGCCGCTCTGCGATTTTAGATCAAACGATCTCCACATATTTCGGCGCTCAGCCGGCGAGCAATTAGTGTTTGAGGGAGGGGAAAGTGAAAGCGATTGTACTTAGCTTGCTCGCAACCATGGCCATGACTCTCCGGGTGGAGGCCGCGGAAGTGAAGGTGATCAACCCAGACACCTGGTTTGCCGAGGGGCCCGTTTGGTACCGTGACAAGCTTTTCTATGTGGAGTACGGCAGGCACACGGTGATGGTGTGGGATGGCAAGGCAAACAAGGTTTTCTGGAAGCAGGAGGGCTGCGGCCCTTCGGCGGTTGTCCCAAATGCAGACGGCGAGTTTCTTGTAACCTGTTATGATTCCAACTCGATTGGCCGGATATCGGCCGAGGGAAAATCGCTCGAGCCGTTCACCGTCGACCGATCCGCTGCTCCGTTTGTCGGTCCGAATGATCTTGCTCCGGATCGCAAGGGAGGTGTCTATTTTACCGGATCGGGGAAAGGGGGAGCGCTGATCGACGCCTCTGCCTATTACCTCGGAAAGGATGGGACAGTCACCAAAGTTGCTGACGACCTGCACAATGCCAATGGTGTTGCCCTATCTAACGACGGCAACCTCCTTTACGTCGTCGAGACGGAAGACAATCGGATAATAGAATTCGACGTTGGAAATGGTGGCTCGCTCAGCAATCGCCGCGTTTTCCTGCGGTTGGATGATCTTTTCCCCGATAGGCCACACATCTGGCCGGACGGGATCAAGGTGGACAGCCGCGGCTACATTTATATCGGGCAGAGCCCACGATCGCTTGGAACGTCGGCTGAGATTGTCGTAGTTGACCAAGACGCAAAGCTGTTGCGCACCTTGTCCGTCCCATCACCCTCCGTCCCTAATTTCGCTTTTGGCCCGGACGAGAAGACCCTTTACGTCATGGCGCTTGATGAGATCGATAAGGCGCCATGGCGCGGCAAGGTCTATGAGATCCCCAACGAATAGCTATCAGTTTTCTTCACCCTCCGCGCAGGGCGGTCGAAACTGGATGGGCGCTCTGACGTCTCGCGTAAGTGTCTCAAGGTGACCTGAGGAACGATACGATGGGCGGCACGTAGGCCACGCTCGAGGCGGTGGTCAGTTGAGCGAAGCACTGGTTTCGAGTTGTCGGCAGCGCGGATCAAGAACCGCACCGAGCGAAAATTCACCAATGAGCACATTCCGCCGCCTGGCAGGTGAAACTAAACAAAGGGCCGCTCGTTTCCGCGCGGTCTTGCCGATTATGGTCGGGATCTGCGCCATCGGCACCGGCAACACGATCCTCACGACGAAGGTTTCGCTACATCTCAGCGAACCTTCGATCAGTTCGCATGTTGTCGAATTGGTACTGACGGCATTTCCCTTGGGTTTTCTGGTCGGCTGCCTCGTCGCTCGGCCGCTCGTATCTCGCCTCGGCCACGAGCGCACCTTCTTGGTCATCGGGCTGCTGGCTGCCTCCGCCGCGGGCGTCTACACCTTAACGACGGTGGCGACGATATGGTTTTGCCTTCGGCTGCTTACGGGTTTCGCGATGGCTACGATGTTCGTTACGATCGAGAGCTGGATCAATCTATATGCTGACCAAGGTAACCGGGGCGCACTTTTTTCCCTATATATGCTGATGTCGTCCCTGGCGGTTTTGTTTGGACAACTAATTGTCGAAGCAGCCGGTGCGGATTCTCCGTTTCTGTTTCTATTCGTTCTGATTTCCACCAGCTCGGGCCTTTTTTGCTCGCGTTTCGCGGGCAATCGCTGGCCGCCTCTGCCGAAGCTCCTGTCAGACGACGCGTCTAGTTTTGCGCCCGCGCGGGGGTACGCCCTGCGCCAGCTTGTGCGGCTCGCCCCGGTTACGGTCGTGAGCGTGTTCCAGGCAGGCATGGCCAACATGAACGTCTATACTATGACGCCTATCTACGGCGAACGGGTTGGCTTAGACGCCGCGTTGTCCGTCTCTCTGATCACGGCCTTCAGTGTTGGTGGACTGCTGGCGCAGGGACCCATCGGGTGGCTGTCAGATCGCATGGATCGGCGCTTACTCTTGCTTCTGCAGGGGTTTGCAACGACGTGCGTCTGCGCCTCCATTGCCATGCTGGAGGCGAGCGGTGAGGGACTGCTTTGCGCACTGTTCTTCGCTTATGGTGCAACTGCCCTCACGATTTACCCCGTCAGTGTCGCATATGCGAATTCACGGCTCGCAAGCCGAGACATCGTTAGCGCATCCGGTAGCTTGCTCCTGCTCTACTCCATGGGCAACCTCCTCGCGCCGGCCGTCGCTGCCGGACTAATGGATCGGGTCTCTCCCCATGCTCTGTTCATCTTGCTGGGCAGCGGCGCCCTGTCAGTCGCTGCCGCCGCCTTTTTCAGTCTTCTCCGTCGTCGCGGCACTGACGCGAACTCGTCTCTTGCGCCATGTGAGGGCCAGTGAATGCGCGATGCAAAAAATATAAAAACGACTGCCGTTCCTTGCTCCGACATGAATGGCGGATTTGCACATTGAATTCAAAAATACGATGTGTGAGCCTGATTATATCGAGAAAATTGGTCGTCGAGAGGATAGCTCTATGTACTTCCACCATCCAGGACCGCCCCGCTACTTCGTCGGATACGGGCAGCATCCTCCGAAGGTTCAATGGCCCAATGGCCGTCTGGTCGCCGTCAACATTGTCGTTTGCTATGAAGAAGGATCGGAATACTCCGTCCTCGACGGCGACTCCTACTGCGACGGCTGGGGGGAGTATCCCCTTTCGGCCCCGGCGGGTATACGCGATCTGGGCACAGAGACTCATTTCGAATACGGCAGCCGTGTTGGTATTTGGCGGATAGCACGGATACTTGACCGCTATGGTGTGCAGGCCACCATCTCAGCGACGGCCGAAGCTCTGGCGCGTAACCGCGAATTTACAGCCTACCTGCGTGAATCGGGTCATGAAGTGCTTGGGCACGGCCTTCGCTGGACCGAGCAGTGGACGCTAACGCGTGAAGAAGAGCAAGACCGACTTCATCGGGCGGTGGCGTTGTTCAGTGACCTGCTGGGCGTGAGGCCGATTGGCTGGAACAGTCGTTCCTATCCAAGTGTAAATACACGTGAACTGCTGATGGAAGAGGGGGGATTTCTCTACGATTCCGACCCCTGTAACGATGACATTCCATATTTTGTCCCAACGCCCCAGGGACGCCTCTTGATCGTGCCCTACAGCAAGACACTGAATGACAGCCGCTACTTAATCAGTCCCGGCTACGTGACCCCTGAGGACTTCGTTCAGAACGTTGCAAGTTACCTCGACTTCTTGGTGCGCGAATGCACCGAGGACCAGTGCGGACGCATGATGACAATTGCTTTGCACGCCCGCTGGACCGGCCAGCCTAATCGCGCGTCGGCGCTCGAAGGAATCCTGCGCACTGTCCAGTCTAGACC
Organism: Ensifer adhaerens; assembly: GCF_020035535.1. Lineage (NCBI taxonomy): Bacteria > Pseudomonadati > Pseudomonadota > Alphaproteobacteria > Hyphomicrobiales > Rhizobiaceae > Ensifer > Ensifer adhaerens. The sequence continues at coordinate 2,134,756 of NZ_CP083350.1, forward strand.
AGAAGCAATGTTTATGCGGCGCAACGATATCGCTCGTTACTGGATGTCGCGATATCCCGTGGGCACCAAAGAGGTGGTTGCGGAAAATGGCATTCAAGAAGGACCACCTGCATGAGCCTGCTTGTAACTGGCGGCCACGGGTTTGTCATGAGCAATTTAGTACGGGCTTGGCTCCAGAAACATCCAAGCGAGTCCGTCACACTCCTGGATACGCTGCCGCCCGACGAAATGGCGGAGAGATTTTTCCGAGGAGTTAAAGACCGGATTCGGTGGATAGTCGCAGACCTTCGAGATAGGGGAACGTGGTTCAACGAAGCGCTTTCACTCGGGATCGACCGTATTGTTCACGGAGCCGCAGTGACGCCTCATGCTTGGTTCGACGGGACCGGTGCTCGACATGATCCCGAGCGCGAAAACCCCGAGCGGGTGCTTGACGTCAACCTTGGGGGGACACTTGCCGTGCTAGCGTTCGCTCGCGAGCTACCGGCATGCAGACGCTTCCTGCTGGTCAGCACCGGGTCCGTGTATGGTGATGACGGCCCTGACGGGCCTTTGCCCGAAGAAGGCTACGTTGCCCCGACCACGCTCTACGGCGTGTCCAAGCTCGCGGCCGAGATGGTCGCGCGACGCTATGGTGAACTCTATGACCTGCCGGTGGTTACCGCACGCCTTTCCAGCGTGTTCGGCCCAATGGATCGCATGCTCCCGTCGCGTCATGTGGCATGTGCCCCAAACCGGATGACGGCTCTGGCGCTCGCCGGGAATGACCTGCGGCTAAACAGTACCGACGGTGTCGGGGACTGGGTCGCAGTCCAGGATGTCGCAGTGGCGCTAGCTCTGCTTGTGGAGGCCGAGCGACCTTTGAACGCGGTCTACAATATTGCCTCGGGAGTTGCCGTTTCGCTTGGGACTCTGGTGGAAACGGTGGAGCGACTTGTTCCGGGCCTGCGCTGGAGTGTCGATCCTAGTCACCCGAACGTGGTTGCCGAACCTAGCAAGCTCAGAGGCCAGTGGGGCGCCTACGATATATCTCGCTTGGGGACGGAGTTCGGTTGGACGCCGCTACCGCTGGAACAGCGCCTACAAGACTACATCGAGTGGCAGAAAGAATTCATAGACAAAAGGACCCTGATATGAATGGAGCAGACGTTGTAGCCGAAATCCTCAAACGCGAAGGCGTCGAGCGCATCATCGGTTTTCCCCACAGCGAGCTTTTGGAAAGCACGGCCAAACTCGGCATGGCGCCGATAATCTCGCGCACTGAGCGGATAGCGGTCAACATTGCCGACGGCTTCACCCGCGTCAGCGGAGGCCGTAAGCTTGGCGCGGTGACGGTGCAATACGGACCGGGCACAGAATGCGCCTTTGGCGCGGTCGCGCAGGCTTACAGCGATAACACGCCGTTGATCTTTCTCCCCAATGGACATCCCCTCGGCCGAAACGCAGTCGCCCACAACTTCGAGGCATTGCGCAGCTTCCATCATGTCACGGGATGGTCGGTGCGGGCCGAACGCGGCGACATGCTGCCGCAAATCTTCCAGCGGGTGTTCCGCCAAGCGCGCAATGGTACGCGCGGCCCAATGATGGTCGAGCTTCCGTCCGATATCCTGCTTGCGGATGCGACATGGAATGTCGATGAGTACGTGCCTCCGATCCGGTCGGTGCCACAGCCGGATCCGGTCGATGTGCGCCGGCTGCTCGACATGCTGCTGGCAGCAAAATCCCCGCTGATTCTTGCGGGTCAGGGGGTGCTTTATGCGGATGCCCACCGGGAACTGGTCGAACTGGCGCAATTGCTACAGGTCCCGGTCGCCACGACACTCAACGGCAAGAGCGCGTTTCCCGAAAACCATCCGTTGTCGCTCGGCACGGGAACCCGTTCGTTCTCGACACTGATCGAGCACTTCTACGGCAAGGCCGACTTCGTTCTTGGTGTCGGTACGAGCTTTTCCAAGTCGCTTTACATCACTCCCTTGCCGCCCGGCGCGAAGCTTGCCCAGGTCACATTGAATGCGGCCGACGTTGGCCGGGAGTACTCGGTCGAGCTAGCTTTGGTGGCCGATGCAAAGGCAACGATGACGCAACTCATCGAGGAGGCAAAGAGCCGTCGGGGCCTCGCCGAAGCGCGGGCGGAGCGCGCCGTGGTGACCGAAATCGCAGAGCTGGAAAGCGCTTTCCTTGCTACCTGGGCGCCGATCAGGGATGACGATGCGAGCCCTATCTCCCCCTACCGTGTACTGCGCGATCTCGCCGCCACCGTCGATCCGATGCGTACCATCGCCACGCACGATGCCGGCCACCCGCGCGACCAGATGGTTCCCTTCTGGAAAACGCCCATACCGCATGGCTATGTCGGGTGGGGAAAGAGCACTCAGCTGGGGTCAAGCTTGGGCCTAATGATCGGCGCGAAGCTAGCCAAGCCTGACCATTTGTGCGTCGCTGTCATGGGCGAGGCTGCCTTTGGTATGGTCGCGATGGACTTCGAGACGGCGGTGCGGCATGAATTGCCGATCCTCGTCTGCCTGCTACGAAATGGGATCATGGGCGGTTATGGCCAGTATATGCCGACGGCGACCGGCCGGTTCGCGGCCAATGAACTGACGGGCCATTATTCCAACGTGGCCAAAGCACTCGGCGGTCATGCCGAGCGTGTCGAGAGGGCCGGCGATCTCATTCCGGCGTTCCAGCGCGCCATAGCGGCGACCAAAGAAGGCAAGGCGGCGCTGGTGGAGTGTATCACCCGTGAGGAACCGCGAGTGGCGGGCGTGAGGTAGAAGTGTTCGACCTAATTTTACGCGGTGGAAGCGTCGTCGATACCGACGCGGTCCGCCCATTGGATCTCGCCATAGACGGTGGCAAGATTGCGGCGCGGCTCGCTCCTGGCGAGCCGGCCCAGGCCGTGACGGTGCTCGATGTTTCCGGTCTGTTGCTCATGCCGGGTCTCGTGGATGCCCATGTGCATCTGAGGGAGCCGGGTATGACCTGGAAGGAAGATTTCGCCAGCGGGACCAGGGCGGCAGCCGCGGGTGGCGTGACGACCGTCCTCGTGATGCCTACCGACGACCCTTGGACTGTATCGACGGCTGATTTTACCGCCAAGCAGGCGCTGGCCCAAGGCCGCATCGCTTGTGATGTGGGGCTGCAGGTTGCGGTCTCAGGGGATGGTCAGGATCTAGCCGAACTCAGACGATTGGGTGCGACGTCGTTCGAAATCTTTACGTCGGACGTTCAGCCTCAATTCCTGCACGGCACGACCAGGAGTCTGCATAGCGCGATCGCAGCGGTAGCGGCCGCCGGCGGCACTGCCGCTGTGTCGAGCGGTGATCAATCATTGCTCGAGGCTGCGGTCGCGGGGTTGGTTCAGGGTCGAAGCACGCCGGCAGACTTTATTGCCAGTCGATCGGCGCTGGCCGAAGCCCAAGGGATTGCGCGGGTCATCTTGGCCGCCGCGGACGTCGGCGTTCCCGTCCATATCCGACAGACCAGTTCGCGCCAGAGCGTGGATACCTATCGTCGTCTGCGCGATCTCGCAGATGTCTCGATTGAGACGGGTGTCCAAGGTCTGCTGTTTACGCAGGCCGACTACGCGCGGTTGGGTCCGATGGCGAAGGCCTCGCCGCCATGGCGCGCCGAAACGGATCGCGATGCGTTACGTGCTGCTCTCGCTGACGGCACGATCGACATGGTGGTGACCGATCACGCGCCTCATCTATTGCAAGAAAAACTGGCGTCTGCCGACGATTTTGCCGCTGTTCCGGGCGGGTTCCCGGGTCTGCAGACCCTGTTGCCCGCGTTGCTTTCGCTCGTCGACGACGGCCTGATCCAGATGAACGACCTGGTGCGCTTGGCATCCACCCGTCCGGCACAGCGCTTCGGCCTCGGATCCTACAAGGGACGCCTTTCTGTAGGTTACGACGCCGATGTAATCGTGATTGATCCCCGGAGGCGGTCGACGGTGCGCACGGCCGATCAGTTGAGTAAGTCGGCGTACACGCCGTTCGAGGGGTTGAGCGTTTCGGCCGTGCTCGACCGAGTGTTTTTAAGGGGGCGAGAGGTCGCGCGGGCAGGAACGCCTGTCGGGGATCCGGTCGGCGCCATTCTTATGCCGGAGGTTTAGGTCTTGGCCACGCTCAATGGAAAAGTTGCAATCGTCACAGGTGCGAGTTCGGGGATCGGACGAGCAATCGCCATCCGATTGGCTGCGGAAGGCGCGAGTGTGGTTATCGCTGACGTCTTGGATCGCCCTGTCGAAGGCGGCATCTGCACAACTGAAGCTATCGGGGCAGCGGGCGACCGCTGCCACTTCGTGAAGACCGACGTTTCGGACGCGAATGCGGTCGAAAACACCGTGCGCCAGGCGGTCGAACGCTATGGCCGTCTCGACGTGATGGTGAACAACGCCGCGATCTACACCAGCACCGGCCTAATCGAGACGACCACCGCGGATTGGAAGCGCGTCATGGCGGTTAATGTCGAGGGCGTCTTTCTCGGCTGCAAAAGCGCGGTGCGCCAGTTTCTCACACAGGAGCCTGTCGGCGAGACGCGGGGGCGCATCATCAACATCGCGTCACAGCATGGCATGATCAGTTGCCCCGGTGACATTGCCTATGGCGTCAGCAAGGCCGCAGTTGAGCATTTGACGCGGCAGGTGGCCACTGAATTCGCTGAGCAGCTTATTCCCTGCAACGCAATCGCGCCCGGCAAGATTCTGACTGGTCGAACCGATATCGGCATCGATCCGGTTTTGCTCGCTTATGCGCGTTCGCGCACGCCATGGCCCCGTCTTGGTCGTCCAGAGGACATTGCGGGCGCTACGCTGTTCTTGGCTAGCGACATGGCGAGCTACATCACCGGTGCGACGCTACTGGTGGATGGCGGCTGGATGGCCCGATAACGGGTCAGTCCAGCCAAGGCGTGCTGTCTTGCACCGGTCGGTTGAAGCCCGAGGGCGCAGCGGTCTTGCGGGCGACATAGACACCATGCCCGTGCGCCTCGGTCAGCACCCCGTCTCGGATGATCGGGAGGCCGCGAACGAGAACTGTTACGGGCTTGCCCGTCACAACGTGGCCTTCATAGGGTGTGTAATCGACGTTGGAGCGCAACGCGCTCTGCGCCAAGGTCCATTTGCGATCAGGGTCCCAGAGGCAAAGGTCGGCATGCAGACCGCATTCGATACGCCCCTTGACGTGATCGACGCCGTACCACCTAGCGGCATTGCGCGCCGTGAGATCGAGATAGCGCGGCAGGGTAATCCGTCCGGTACGCAAGCCCTCCGAGAACAGCAGTGGCATTTGCGTTTCCAGGCCTGGAATGCCGCTGACTGCTCGCTCGAACGAGGGATTGGCTGGATCCGGCAGTTTGTCGGCAAGCCTGTATGGCGAGTGGTCTGATGACCAAAGTTGGATCTCGCCAGATTCCATCGCAGCCCAGAGATGCTCTTGGCTCGCTTTTGTCCGGGGCGGCGGGGAAAAAACGAACCGTGCCGCATTGGTTGGGTCACCGTTCAGATCGGCTGCCGTTAGGAACAGATATTGCGGGCAGGTCTCGCCGACCACGTCGACACCTCTGACGCGACCTCGCACCAGTTCCTCAGCCGCCTGGATGCAGGAAACGTGCAGCACCGCAATTCGTCCGCCGGTCACCTCGGCCAGCGCGATGGCTCGATGCGTCGCCTCGCGCTCCATTATCTCCGAATGTGCGACCGCGTGATAGCGCAGCCCGGTGCGGCCGCTTTCGGCGAGGCGTTGTGCGGTGCGCCGGATCGCCGCGTCGTTTTCGGCGTGCACCATCACGATCATGCCACGCGCTCGCGCGGCTTCGAGCACGTCAAGGAACAGATCGTCGCCCACAAAAAGTTCGCCAAAGGTCATGAAGACCTTGACTGATACCACGCCCTCGCACACCAGCCGGTCAAACTGTGAACCCAGATCCGACGCTGACGCGCCGGTGACGACACCGTGTAGGCCGTAGTCGATGACCGAGCGTCCGGCCGCGCGCCCGGTCGCACGGTCGAAGGCATCGAGCGTCGACATGCCAGGCCCCGGCATGGCGAAAGGGAACATGCAGGTGATGCCACCAAATGCAGCTGACACCGAACCCGACCGAAAATCGTCCGCACTCTGGGCACTACCCCAGTCCGGCTGGTCGAGGTGGCAGTGGGAATCGATACCGCCGGGCATAACCCACAGCCCCGTAGCGTCGATCGTCTCTCGCCCCGAAAGATCCGTTCCGAGCTCGCGAATAAACCCATGGCCTATGCCAATGTCACTCTCGACCAGATTGTCGCCGATGGCGACCTGACCTCCCTTGATGACGAAGTCATGCATCATACGTATCCAGTTGTTGGGGTTCAGGTGGGGGTGCCGAGGACGCGGGAACGATCATTGGTTCCATCGCCAGTAATTCCTCGCGGGGAAGGTGGCAGACAATGCGATGGCTGTTCGTGAATTCGTGGACCATCGGCGGTTTGTCGCGGCAGACCGCGCCCAGCGAATAGGGGCATCGGGTTGAAAAGGGACAACCCGTCGGAGGATTGGTAGGTGATGGCAGTTCCCCGGAAAGCACGACTTTGCGCTTTGACACACTCGGGTCGGCAATCGGGATGGCCGAGAGCAAAGCCTCTGTATACGGATGGTACGGCGGCGCGAACACTTCATCGACCGAGCCTTGCTCGACGATCTTGCCGACATACATGACGACTACCCGGTCTGCGAGATAACGGACGACGGAAAGGTCGTGACTGATAAACAGCAATGTTGTGCCAATCTCCTGTTGGATGTCCATCAGAAGCTCGGTGACAGCTGCCTGCACAGACACGTCCAGCGCGGAGATCGGTTCGTCGGCGACCACGATAGCTGGCTTTCCCGCAAAGGCGCGGGCGATTCCGATGCGTTGTTTTTGTCCGCCGGAGAGTTGATGCGGGCGGCGCGTGGCAAAATGGTGGGGTATCTTCACGAGGTCGAGCAGGCGCAACACCTGCGCCTTGATTTGCGCTTCGTCGCGCTCAGCTCCGAACTTGCGGATAACACGGGCGATCTGCGCGCCGACGCTGTGGCTGGGATTAAGCGTATCAAACGGATTCTGGAAAACCATCTGTAGATTGCGGATTGTGTCGCGGGGACGCTTCTCCACCACGACATTTCCGAGTTCCCGGCCGCCGATGCGGACCGTGCCGGAAGACGCCTCCTCTAATCCCATGACGATCTTGGCGAGTGTTGACTTGCCGCAGCCCGATTCTCCGACGATCGCGACCGTCTCGCCTGAGCGCGCGGTAAAGGTGATGTCTTCGTTGGCACGCAGATGCCCATAGCGCTTGCTCAGTCCATCGACCTCGACGGCAACAGCGCCAATGTCAGCCCGAGAACGTTCGACGCGGGCACTACCGCTTGGCTCCCCCGTGAGCTCTCCGAGACGTATGCATCGAGAGAGCCACGGCGCTGCGGAGGGAACCTTCAACATTGGGATCGGGTCGGCATTGCACCTGCCGGCGACGAAAAACGCGCAGCGTGGCCCGAAATTACATCCCGCTGGTCGCGCCTCGGGTGAGGGAAGTTGGCCGGGGATCGCGATCAAGGGACGACTGAACTTGTCGGTACCTGGGATTGGGATGGAATTGAAAAGACCACTTGTATAGGGATGACGGGGCGAGGCGAAGATGGCGTCAACCGGTCCAGCCTCGACTGCCTCGCCGGAATACATGACGGTAAGCTCGTGACAGGTTTCGCGGATAAGGCCAAGGTTGTGCGAAACGTAAAGCATCGTGGTGCCATAACGCTCCGAGATTTCGCGGATCAACTCCACAATGCCCGCCTCGATGGTGACGTCGAGCGCGGTAGTCGGCTCATCGAGTAGTAGAACCTTCGGATTCGACAGAAGGGCCATCGCGATGATCACGCGCTGCTGTTGTCCGCCGGAGATTTGGTGCGGGAACGAGCGCAGTATGCGCTGCGGATCGGGCAGGCGGACCCGTTGCAGTATTTCCATCACTTCCGAGAAAGCGGCTGAGCCGCTGAGGTTACGGTGATAGGTGAGCACCTCGGACAATTGGTCGCCGATCCGCATAGATGGGTTCAGCGAGGCCATCGGCTCCTGATAGACCATTGCGATGTCGGCGCCGCGTATGCGGCGCAGCTCTTCCGGCGACATGGTCAACATGTCGCGGCCCTGAAATAAGATCTGGCCTTTGACGATCCGCCCGTTTCGGCCGAGATACTGCATGATGGCGAGCGCGATGGTGGACTTTCCGCAGCCCGACTCGCCGACAAGCCCGTGGGCGGTGCGAGCGTTCAGCTTCAGATTAAAATCCACGACCGCGGGCACCTCGCCCTGGCGGGTAAAGTAGGAAATGGAGAGATCCCGGCATTCGAGGATTGGGATCTCGTCGGGAATGGGTTTGTCAGTCGCGATGAAGGTCATCGTCAATCCTTCAAGCTGATTTCTCTGATGCCGTCTGCGATGAGGTTAAAGCCGAGGATGAGGCTCGACACCGCCACCGCTGGAATGATGAGCATGTAGCCGAGCTTCCAGACCAGCGCCGCGGACGAGGCTTCTTTGATCATGAGGCCCCAGTCGGGGTCTGGCGGTTGCAAACCGAGCCCAAGAAAAGTGAGTGTGGTAATGGCCACTGTGGTGTAGCCGAGCCGTAAGCAGGCATCGACGACCAGCGGTCCGCGCACATTGGGTAGGATCTCGACGAACATGATCCAAGCGGCGTTCTCGCCGCGCGTTCGTGCCGCCACGATGTAATCCCTGTTCCGGGCATCGAGCGCAAGGCCGCGCACAACGCGCATGATCGCGGGAGCGGAGGAAACTGTGACTGCTACTATGATGTTGAAGCCGGTCTGGCCCAGGTAATTTAGAATAAGTATGAACAGCACCATGACCGGGAAGGACAGGAGCACATTGCAGATGAAGGAAATCAATTCGTCGCGCCAACCACCAAGGTAGCCAGCGACGAGACCGAGCACCGATCCGACAGCATAGGCCGCGGCCGTCGCTGTCATGCCCCAGACGATCACCCGTTGCGAGCCCCAAATGGTTCGCGACAGCATGTCCCGGCCGCGCATGTCCGTTCCAAACAAAAAGGTCACGCCGTTCTTGACCGCGCCGGGCAGGAGATAGGGCGCATAGGGCTTGTTCGGGTCGAGTAGCGGAAGATAGGGGGCCACCGTTGCCATTAGCAACCAGAAGAAGACAAGGATCGCGCCGACCCGTGCGATGCGTGAATCCCGCCACGCCGAGTATGCGATGCTATAGAGGATGATGACGGCGACGACGGCTGGCACAAGGAGGAACGTCTGCGCCGCGCCCAAGTGGGCAGCTAGCATCACGTAGGACGCAAGCGGCAGATAAATCGAAAGAAGCAGGAGCCCGATTGTAGCGCGCTTCGAAAGGCCGATGTGAGAGAGAAGTACGTTGTCCACTAGGCGGCCCTCAGGCGCGGGTTTAACACCAAATAGCCGATGTCAGACAGGAGTTGGGACATGACAGCGACGAACACGGCAACGAGTGTGGCGGCCTGCAGGACGGCGATGTCACCGAATACCGCGGCGTCGAAAAGCAACCGACCGAATCCGTTGTACTGGAAGAAGACTTCCACCACGACGACCTGAGACAATAGCCAGTTGAGCTGCAGAAAGATGAGGGTAAAGGGCACGATGAGGGCATTGCGGAGAGCATGCTTCACGATGACCCGGTGATGCGGCAAGCCTTTCAGGACCGCAGTGCGGATATAGTGCGAAGTCATCACTTCAGCCATCGACGCGCGTGTCATGCGCACGACGTAGCCGACGTCGTAGATGAGCAAGGTCAACACAGGAAGCACCATCTCGCGCACGCTGAAGCCGCCGACCATCGCCGATTTTGCGGGCACCAAACCTAGCCCCAGCGCCAGGACAACCGTCAGCAGGACTGCGGTCGCAATTTCAGGAATAGAGGTTGAGACGACCGCCCCGACCGAAATGACTCGGTCGAGGCGCGACCCTTCGTTCATGCCGGCTAGCACCCCCAAAATCAGCGACAGAGGCACCATGATGAGAAACACGGCCACGGCCAGCTCTGCGGTCTTGAGCAGACGCGCACCGAGCAAAGCGCCGACATCGGTATTTTTCTCGATCGACCAGCCGAGCCGACCTTTTGCCGTGTTAGCTACCCATTCGACATAGCGTTTCATGAAGGGTTCGTTGAGGCCCTTCGTCTCGAGCCAGGCCTGGTAGTCGGTCTCGGATAGCGTCGCGACGCCAAAGGCACCCAATTCCGAGACCGCGATGCGTTTCTTGAATTGATCGGTGTCGAAGACTGCAAAGAGGAGAATGGATATAGTCGCCATGATCAGCAGCATCTGCGCCAGGCGCCGCACAATGAGACCGATCATACGCCGACCATTCCATACGGGTGTGCCAACCGGGCGAACGATGTGCCGGTGCTGACGTCCTTCATGATGTTTGTCAAAACGTCAGCTCCCGACCCAGACTTTGGTCAATTGCATTTGCCGACCGGGATTGACGGCGTATCCGTGCACGGTGTCCAGGGCGGCACCATAGATCGGTCGCCAGAATGCCTGCACCATGATGCAAGCATCCTGTAGGATCTTCTCGACTTGCTCCATCTTGGCGCGCCGTTTCTCGACATCGATCGTGGCGCCGGCCTCATCGAGGAGATCATCGAACTCCTTGTTTGAGAAATGGGTCTCATTCCACGGCACGTTGGAGCGATAGCCCTGCGCAAGCACCATTGTGCCGAGCGGACGATGATCCCACGGCGTGGCTCCAAACGGGGCCTTGTCCCACACCTCCCAGAACTTGGTGGCCGGAAGCACGTTGATGGAAAGGTTGATCCCGGAATCTTTCATCTGGTCGCGGATAGCTTCACAGGCAGCTTGGTGCCACGGGCCATCGGTGTTGCCGACGGTAATGGTGATGTCCAGGCCCTGCTCATGCCCGGCCTCCGCTAACAGCTTCTTTGCTCCCTCCACGTCGCGCACCATGTCCGGCAAAGGAAAATACTCTGGATGGACCGGGCTGACATGAAAATTGGCGCCGACACTGCCGCCGTCTGGAAAGACCAGCGTCTTGATAGCGGCGTTGTCCACCGATTTCACAATGGCTTGCCGCACACGAATATCGTCGAATGGCTTCTGATCGATTTGCATCCGGCAGCACAGTGTGTTGGCCGTGTTTGTAGACAGGATGGATGCGCCTTCGATCGACTTCGCAAGCTCGAGTTGATCGATTGTCAACTCGGCGGCGACATCGATTGAACCGGACGCTAGCGCGGCGGGCTGATTTTCGGCCTCGAAGTGGTAGAAGTGGATCTCGTCGAGATAGACTTCGCCGCCCCAATAAGAGAAATCCTTACCGTCCGTCGTGGTCTTGAGCCGCTTGAGCACGCATCGCTCGCCGACCCTGAGCTCGCCCAAGGTGTAAGGGCCGGTGCCAATCGGGTCGTCGGAGAAGGGCGGCTTGAACGAGGGATGCACGATAAGTGTCGTCTTCTCGGCGCAGTCTTCTGGGACCGACAGCACGGGTGTGGTTAAGTTAAGTCGGAGTGTGTGCGCGTCCAAGACCTCAATGCCGTTTTTCGTCGGCTTTTTGATTGGATTGCCCTTTTGGTCGGACGCGCCAGTTGCCTCAGATAGGGCGTTGAAGGTCGAGAGCCCGAGATTCGGCGAGCCAGTTGAAGAATCCGCCCAGCGTCGAATGTTCCAAGCTATGTGGTCGGCCGTGAGTTCTTCTCCGTTGTGCCACATGACGTTCTTGCGCACCTGCAGCGTCCACACCTTGAGATCGGTGGACGGTTCCCACGATGTTATCAGCATGGGTCGAACGACATTGTCGTTGGCCAGGGAACACATGCTTTCAAGGATTGGGCGCGCCTGGTTGACCATCTGGTTCTGAGCGAACGTCGCCGGGTCGTCCAATTTGGCGACAGCGTCGCCAAGTCGCAATGTGCCACCCGCTCTCGCATTTGGGTCGACGGGCGGAAAGGGTGTGTCATCGGAAGCGAAAGCTGGTGCCTCAGCACCTGCCATCGCATAAGCGGCCGAAGCAGATATCCCCAGCAGCGCTGCAAGCCGAATGAACTCGCGGCGGTTCATAGCTTGGTTTTCGAATTGGTCTTTAATGTTTGGAAGCAGAGTTTCACTACCGGAAGGCATCTTCGTTCCCCATTTTTTGATTTCGGATGCGGGCGTGTATCGACTGTCATTCCTGGATTTGTGGTTAGTCCCTTCGCTCCTCTCCCTGATTGATCGGTCATCCGGATGGTACTGACGCGTGTTTTGATCGTCACGTTCACGACACGACGTTCTCGTCGCAAACGCGCCTCGATGACACCGATGCAGTCCGTAAATCGCCACTTGAATTTGAAAAATAGATTTCTGGACGCTATAATATCGAGAAAGCAATTTACAAAATCGCTCATGGCGTTCATCTTCCGACCATCCCGCAACTTCCGCTCAAGGATGGGCTATGACGCGATACCTCACTTTGGCCGCATGCCAGCTTGGCCCGACATCACGTACGGCATCGAGACGAGACACGGTCGACCGCCTGATCTATCTGCTTGAACGAGCTGCTACTGGAGGTGCCGATCTTGCTGTGTTCCCGGAACTGGCGTTGACGCCTTTCTTCCCCCGATGGGACATTGAGGAGGGGGCGGAACTGCTCTCGTTCTATGAAGCGTCTATGCCCGGACCTGAAACCACGCGGCTGTACCAAGCAGCAGCCAAGCTGAAAATTGGCTTCTCAATTGGCTACGCCGAACTTGTCCGCGATGGCGATCGGATAAGGCGGTACAACACGGCCGACCTGGTTGGGCGTGACGGCCGTTGCATCGGCCGCTACCGCAAGATTCACCTTCCAGGCGGCGACGAACCGACGCCGGCTACAACCGTTACGCTCGAGCGCAGATATTTCGAACCTGGGGATCTGGGGTTTGGAGTATTCGACTTTGCTGGCGTACGAGTTGGTATGGCGATTTGCAATGATCGCCGTTGGCCCGAGACCTATCGTATGTTGTGTCTAAACGGAGCCGAGGTTGTCTTGATCGGATACAACACGCCGTCATCGCTCGACGAGGCACCGGAAATGGATCACTTGCGCGAGTTCCACAGTCATCTCTCCATGCAGGCCGGCGCCTATGGGAACACGTTGTGGATAGCGGCCGCGGCGAAGGCGGGAATGGAAGAGGGGCAGATGCAGATCGGTGGATCATGCATCATCGCGCCGACAGGCGAGATCGCGACCAAGGCGACTTCAATTGAGGACGAAGTAGTATTGTATCGTTCGAACCTCGACCTGATCGCGACTTGCCGAAAGGTGAATTTCAATTTCGCCAACTACCGGCGGCCAGACCAATATCGGCTGATTGCCGAACGCGCTGGACCCATCTGATCCACGTAGGAGGCCGGTATGACGATAGCGCGCGCCGCGGTCGATCTGATGGCAACGCCCTCGCTTGCGATTGACCTGGATGCGGCGCAACGGAACATCGGTGTTGCCGTGGATCTCGTACGTCGCGGGGCAGCGAAACTGAGACCGCACTTCAAGGCACACAAAACAACCAGTCTGATGCGACTACAGATAGAGGCGGGTGGCTGCTGCGGGATCACCTGCGCGACTGCGCATGAGGCGCTCGTGCTGGCGGAAGCGGGTTTCGATGACATCCTCGTCGCCAATCAGGTCGCTGAAAAGGCAGGTCTGGTCGTGCTCGCACAAGCCGCGAAGTTGAAACGTATCACGGTGGCGGTAGATTGCTTCGAACATGTAGAGATGCTCGAGGAAACGGCGCGTGCCTATCACGTGCGATTTGGCGTTTTAATAGAGGTCGACGTCGGCATGGGGAGGTGCGGCCTAAATTTCGGCTCTTCCCGACTTCTGCCGCTTGCCGCCGAGGTTCGAGCCTCGAGCCGACTCGATTTCCTCGGTCTTCAAGGCTACGAAGGCCATGCAGTGGTGCGCGAAGATCGCGCGGTACGCAACGCGCTGGCATGGCAAAGCGCTGAGGCGCTACGGCATGAGAAGAAGCGAATCGAATTAGGTGGAATTCCCTGTCCGGTGATATCGGGCGGCGGAACGGGAACTCTAGACTTCGCCAACGCGCATGGTGTGCTCACAGAGATACAGGCCGGATCCTACGTATTGATGGACGCAGTCTACTCGGACGTCGGCGTCGGCTTTGAAAACGCGCTTTACTGCTGCACCACCTTGATCAGTCGGCGAGAGCCGGCGGCCGCGGTTCTCAATGCTGGCCTGAAGAGTATGTCAGGAGAATATGGGCCGCCTCGGTCCGCTGACGGCGACTTCACTGTGCTGGGCCTTTCCGACGAGCATACCCGCATTCGGCCGCGTTCCGATTGGGGTGCGAAAATCGGTGATCCTGTGCTGCTCATTCCGGCTCATGTGGACCCCACCATGAACCTGCACGAATTCGTTTTCGCCTGTTCAGGCAATGGCACAGTGCAGAAATGGCGTGTCGATGGGAGGCGGGCCGCGAGCCCGAGTCTGTTATGAGTTATCGCGCTTAGTGCCACGCGTCAGCGCGAGCTTTCTCAGGCCGTCTAGAGCGATCTCCAAAACCTCCGGATCGCGGCTCTGCGTTGGAAAGACTAGATAGACCACCCGCTGGAACGTAGGTGCGTCAGGAACGCGTTCCAATTGACCGGTAGCGATCAAAGGGGAGATGAGGCTATGTGGCAAGTATGCGGCCCCGCAAAGGGTCAATACGTGTTTCAATCCGAGTTCAGCTATACCAACCGACAACGACGATCCAGGGACGTCGGGGAATGCATGGCTGAACGAAGAATTGAATTCATAACCCCAGTCAATCATTATGAATTTTTCTTGCCACCGCCCAACAAGTGCCGGATGGCGCACCAAAATTAGGTCTTCGACCAAAAGGTCCTCCGAAACGAGACCCGAGCGCTTTTGTGGCAGATACATTATCGCTGCGTCCATCATGCCCGTGGACAGCGCGGTTGTAAGCATCTCGGATGGTCCCGACTCCAACTGCAATGCCACGTGCGGAGCCTGCCGTTTCATCCATTGCGCCCAGGCAACGCAGAGCTCGTCCTGCAGCGCAACCGGCCCCCCAAAACGAAAGAGGGATCTGAAGCCGGTGGGTAGAGCAATCCGCTGTCGGGCATGGTCCCAAGTTCGTACGATGTTCTCCGCGTACTCCCTAAAATCCCTCCCTGCTCGAGTCAGTTCCGTCCCGCCTCGGCTGCGTTTGAACAAGATGCACGACAACTCGCCTTCGAGCCCTTGAATGCGTGCGCTTACAGTGGACTGCATAATATCCAGCCTGGCGGCGGCCTGGGTGAAACTTCCGAGTTCCGCGACATAGAGAAAGGCGCGTATGGCATCGATGTTCATTAAGGCCGATCCCGATAAAGCTGCTGGTCACAATGCACTTTCGGCGTGCGAATTCCTCACTAGCAGTTCCTCGGTCGGGTTCCAACTTACGAACGAGCAACTGCGTCGCGGATGTCGATTCACCTTTGTAAAATGTCGTGGTCGCTACTTTAAAGCGCTTGCGGAACAGCCTTAACTTTGTCGGTCAACAATCGATTGGAAAGGCAGTGGTGCGTTGGCAAACAGCACATCAATGGCATCGGGAGCGTCGAAGCATCCTTTGGAGTGTGTCAGGGTAGGTTTCTATCTGACGCCAGAGTTTCCACTGTTGGCGTTCGCAGCAGCGCTGGATCCATTGCGCCAAGCAAACCGTCTCAGTGAGACGCCGTTGTACGAATGGGTGCTGATTTCTCAAGACGGTAGCCCGGTTGAGAACAGCGCTGGGTTCGCAGTGCCAATCGACAACAGCATAGAGAATGCGCCTCGTTGCCAGGTCGTAATTGTCTGTTGTGGTGCCGATCCAGCGCGGAATTTTAACAACCGCGTTCTGACCTGGCTTCGACGGTTGAACCGCCAGGGCGTGCTGCTGGGGGGGATTAGTACAGGCGCCTATCTCTTGGCGAGAACTGGACTGTTGGACGGTCGTAGCTGCACGGTGCATTGGGAAAACTTCGCGGATTTCCAGGAAATGTTCCCGAACGTTCTTGCGACGAACGACATCTTTACCGTCGACGGTTCCTTCATCACGTCGTCAGGCGGTACCGTCACGTTGGATATGATGCTCAGCATCATAGTGTCGTTTCATGGCAGATCGCTTGCTGTCGCGATTTCCGACCAGTTCAACCATCCCCAGATCAGAGGACAGGGGGAGGCGCAACGCATGACACCCGAGGCGCGTTACGGCATTACTCACACGAAACTTTGTGATGTGGTTCGCCTAATGCAAAGCAGCGTTCACGCTCCGATCAATCTCGCTGTTCTTGCAAAGCGTGTTGGGCTGTCTTCGCGGCAGGTTGAGCGGCTATTTCTGTCGCACCTCGATAGAACGCCGATTGATTTCTACTCTGAACTCAGGATGGAACGTGCGCATGAACTCATCTGCAGAACGAGCTTGCCAGTTGATGTCGTCGCCCAGCATTGCGGGTATTCTTCCGCACCACATTTTGCCCGTCGCTACCGCCTTCACTTCGGCGTCAGCCCGGCCGCGGAACGAAACGCCAGGTCGGCGAAATCAGCGGAAGTGTCGCAAGTCTCCCATTTAGCTGACGACTTGGTCCTCCAAAACGGATCTCAAACGGCTCCATCGGAGGGGATTTACAACGCTCCCACATATGGCACGAAACCGGATAACCGAGCGGCATATAGCGCCGGAGGTGTGCGACATTTTAGTGACCCCAACGGCGGCACGTCTGCAGATCACGGGCGTGGAAGAGTTGGGGAACAAACCTAATCTGGGCCCCGCAAGCCGGCAGTACTTCGACGAACAGCACAACAAGTTCGAGGTCGATGACTTCACTTGCGACTGATCGGCTTCCGACGTAGCGACGAAGCCCGCTTGAACGCCGCGCTACGAAGCTTCGCGTGCTTTCCTGTTCGTGCGCATTCTTGCACCGACAACAAGTTGTCCACCCTCGATGGCGGTCGGACGAACAAATTCTCGCGCGCGACTAAAGCATGTCGCCTACAGACACGAATTTCCTTCGCTTTTATCGATAACGGTGTATGTGTTCATTCAAGCAGTCAAATCGTTTATGGAAATGAGAGGGATTGTTTATGGATGATCTGCGCGAACTCGATCTTTACACTCCGGGCTTCATCGCCTTCGATGCTACGGTTCGCCTGGGCAGTTTCACGGCAGCCGCCGAGGAGCTGAACGTTACCCAGCCTACTATCAGCTACCGTATCAAGACGCTGGAGGAGCGCCTCGGCATCACGCTCTTCCTTCGGCGCGGTCGGGCCACCGAGCTAACGTTCGAAGGGCGCGTGGTCCTCGGGCAGGTGCGAGAGACGATGTCTACGCTTTTGGCGTCTGCACGAGCCATCAGACGGGCCCGCAACGATCCAAACACGGTGACCGTACTTTGCTCTCCTTCGTTCGCCGCGCATTGGATTCTTCCTCGACTCGAGCGCTTTCGGATCGCCGCACCCGAAATAAGAATGAGGATTCTCACGACGGATATGGCCCCGGAGGAAATCCGGGACACGGTGGATCTCTGGTTCACGCGTGGAACAGGTTCGTTTCCAGGCCGCCAATCGTGGCGTATTTGCCGCCAGGTTGTTACACCGGTCTGCGCCCCCTCGGTTCGATCGGCCCTATCGCATGACAAGCCGCTCGAGGATCTCGCACGCGTCGATTTGATCGACCTCAATGACGCCATGCACCCCTATCTCACCTGGAGTCAGTGGTCGCTTCTCTCCAAGCGGAAGCTCCCCAGGGAAGTGCCTCGCTACGTTTTCACCGACTACGGGATCATGGTCAAAGCAGCACTCTGCGGCCATGGCGTGATGCTTGGCTGGAGCTATCTTGTTCTGGACTACCTGCGCGACGGTCAACTTTTGGCGCTTACCGATCAATGGGTCGCGGCCGGCGACCCTTTGTGGTTGGCGCAGAATGACGAGACGCGCGACCTCTCGAGCGTGAACCGCCTGCGGGAGATCATCTTATCCGAGGCTAGTAGTCTCATGGAATTCTAATCATCGAGGAAAATTGGAGGGGACATGTCAGATCAGAATCTTGCGCAGGGGGAACTCACGCGAAGCACGGTATATTTGGTGGGATCATGCCTTCTGCTCTATATGCTCAGCACCTTTCTGAGGAATTCAGTTGGTGTTATCGCGCCTGACGTCTCGCTTGAGCTCGGCCTGGATGCCACTGAGCTGTCCCGATTGGTTTCGTTTTTCTTCCTCTCGTTTGCCTTATGTCAGATCCCCGTCGGCGTGCTGATCGACGTATTCGGAGCCCGGCGGATCATCCTCGGGGCCATCTGTGTGATGCTGGTTGGGTGCGCGATCTTCGCAACAGGCACTACCTATTCGCAACTCGCGATAGGTCGATTGATCATCGGGATTGGTTGCTCCAGCTTTTTGATGGCGCCGCTCGCCGTTTACGCCCACCGCTTCTCACCGGATCGCTTCTCTACGATGATCGGTATCCAGATGGGCGGCGGAATGGTCGGCATGCTCTTTGCGACAGCTCCTCTCGCCTCGGCCGCGGCAACTTACGGCTGGCGTAGCGTGTTTTGGGGAACGGCTGCATTCGGCATCATCGTGCTGGCGGCGATTGCCGTCTCGATGAAGAGCGAGCCTGCAGCGCCAGTGTCGCGAAAAGCGAACGTGCCGAAACTTCTATATTCGTCGATCACCGGTCTCAAGGATGTCATCCGCATGCCCGGCTTTGCGCCGGTGATGGCCATGCAAGTGATAACAGTCGGTCCGTCCTCCGTTATTCTTGGTCTTTGGGGTGGCCCATGGTTGCACGACATATATGGAATGGAACTGGTAGAACGTGGCAATACGTTGCTTGCAAACGGGATATTGGGCGCTCTCGGTACCTTTTTATGGGGGATGTCGGACCGCCGTTTCCAGAGCTACAGGAAGCCAATTCTGATTGGCAGCAGCATCACGTTCCTGTTCCTCGTGGCTTTGACGTTCACCAAGATTCCCCGTGAGGTACTGCCCGTCTTTCTAGCAGGACTTGGCCTGTTCGGTGCGTTCGGCCCGCTGGTCTTCGCCTATTCGCGGGGCCTGTTTCCCAGGGAATATGTAGCGCGAGGGCTGACGCTCATGAATACCGCCCAGATCGGCGGCGTCTTCATCCATCAGGCGATGACCGGATACCTGATCGACCTCTGGGAACCGACAATGACACCGAGCGGTCCGGAATATCCGCTTGAGGCCTACCAGCTGGTATTCGGGTTGCTTGCCCTCGAGGCCGCTTTTGCCTTTCTCTTCTACTGGCGGGCGAAGGAGGTCTATCCGAAGCGATAGACCTCCGAACTCTCATTTAGCTCGCAACTCGGAGCTCTTCCTGCACACCCCGCAACGCATAGAGGCGGCTGGTGTGGTCGATCACACAGTTTTCCAGAACGATCGGCTCGTCCGCCTCTATAATCTGCTTCGCCATAGCGCCCTCTAGCAGTCCGATCGGTATCGATTCCCGCCAACGAACTTCATCAATCCGCATGGCCACATGGCGATAATCTTTGCTGCTGTTGCCCGGCAAACGTTCTCCGGGTTTCACATCACGAATAGCGATGGCGCAAACATCGGCGACGGGCCGGTAGATTTGCTGATCTCGATCGCCAGCCAGCACTTCGGCAAGACTGGCGAGCCACCCATGTTCGAAATGGCTCACTGGATTATAGATCGTCCGGAAAGTGGCTCCACCGCCTTCGGCCGCGGCCGGCTCCTCGACTACGGCATAGACCCCGGGGGCTCCCTCGTTGAGCACCATGTAGTCGATGCAGCTGTCGACCGCGAGAATTCCACCTGCATGCATCGGCCGATAGTGCTGGGCGAGCTCGTCGAGGCTGCAGCGCATTCCGTTCATTCCGGGGCGCTCGAATGAGATACCCGTGGCATTTGCCAGGCACGCCATATCGATCATGACTGAGGAGGCATCCGACAGCGACAGATCCTCGTCGCCTTCCCCGGAAGCAGGAACCGCGGCGCCCAAAGATGCAATCCTTAAGCCCGCACTCTCAAGCCCCTGTCGCAGCTCCAAAGCAGTTTGAACCGTCTCAGAGGGCCAGAATACGTAGCGAA
Organism: Ensifer adhaerens; assembly: GCF_020035535.1. Taxonomy (NCBI): domain Bacteria; kingdom Pseudomonadati; phylum Pseudomonadota; class Alphaproteobacteria; order Hyphomicrobiales; family Rhizobiaceae; genus Ensifer; species Ensifer adhaerens. The sequence goes on from NZ_CP083350.1 coordinate 2,154,870, forward strand.
GGCCCCTGCTGACCGCCTGGTGGCGCAGGTATCGGCCGAGGGCAAGATCTGTTCTCGGGTTAAGGGAGACGACAGAATGGCCGCAGTCGAGCGCAGCGTGGCAGGCCATTGCGCCCGTTAAGGACCGGCTAGTCGCCTCTACGATGAGGTCGAAATTTCCGTTCTCGACGAAGTCCCGGATGCAGGTTTCCATTTCGCCTGCCAAATGTCCGGAGCGGGCGGAGATATCAAAATCCGCAAACGCTCCATCGGTTTCTAGCACGAGCGTCGCGAAACTTAGGCCCGGAAACCGGGGTAGGGCGCTCATCGCTTCCCGCATCTCGATGTCCTGTACGATGCCGACACGCAGTGGCTCGGCCGTTTGCCGGGTCGCCAGCGTCTCAGCCAACCGAGCGATTTGCCTTGCGGGCATTTTCAACACGTCACCATCCATAGAAACCTCCCGTGAGTGCCATCCAGTTGAAACGCGATTTATCGTATTCATCATTTTTGCCTTTGGAAAGGATGATCACGTTCTATAGAAAAATGAGCATTGTTTATCATAATGCGACGCTGGGGGCCGCTCGGTGAACAGGATCATCGACGCCGCGTAGTCACGTTAGGCGGAGCGCCAGACGGCCAAGCAAGCCATTTGCGGAGGAGTCAAAATATGGGTGTCCACGATCTTCAGTTTTATGTAGACGGGAAATGGGTTGAGCCAGCCACGCCAAAGGTTTTCGATGTCATCGACCCGGCGACCGAGGCTGCCGTTGGGCAAATCTCAATGGGCAGCGAGGTAGATGTAGATCGAGCGGTGGCCGCCGCTTCACGGGCATTCCGGACATTCGGGCGGAGCGCGCGCAACGAGCGCATCGATCTCCTCCAAAGGATTGTCGAGGAGTACCGCAAGCGCGAAGACGATCTCGCCTGGGCGATTTCGCGGGAGATGGGCGCGCCTAAGTGGTTTGCCTATGAGCGTCACGTCGCCATGGGTTTAAGCCATCTGAATAAGATGATCGAGATCTTGACTTGGTTTCCGTTCGAGGAAGTCCGTGGCGATTCCTTGGTGGCCAAGGAGCCCATCGGTGTCGCGGCCCTTATCACGCCGTGGAATTGGCCGCTCAACCAAGTCACATGCAAGGTTGCGCCGGCAATTGCAGCGGGCTGCGCGATGATTCTTAAGCCAGCGGAGCAGTCCCCGCTCAGCGCAATCATTTTCACGGAGATCATGGATGCTGCGGGAACGCCGCCCGGTGTCTTCAATCTCGTCAACGGCGACGGCGCGACTGTCGGCTCCGCGCTCTCGCGCCACCCCGGTGTCGACATGGTTTCCTTTACCGGTTCGACCCGCGCGGGCGTGCTCGTGGCAAAAGCCGCTGCCGACACGGTCAAGCGTGTCCATCAGGAGTTGGGCGGCAAATCTGCCAATATATTGCTGCCCGATGTCGACCTCGAAGACGCTGTCCAAAAAGGCGTCTCGGGCTGCTTCCTGAATAGCGGGCAATCCTGCGTGGCTCCAAGTCGTATGTTTGTTCATCGCGAACAGTATGATGCAGCTGTGCGCTACGCGCAGGCAGCAGCCGACTCCTATGTCGTCGGTCTGCAAGACTCAGAGGGCACGAGGCTGGGACCAGTCGCCAGCCGCATGCAATACGAAAAAATCCAGGAGTTGATCGAAAGTGGCATCAAGGAACGGGCAAGGCTCGTCGCGGGAGGCTTAGGGCGGCCGAATGGCTTGAACAAGGGCTATTTCATTCGACCGACCGTGTTCGCGGACGTTACGCCCAACATGAGAATCGCCCGTGAAGAGATTTTTGGACCTGTCCTGTCGATGCTTCCCTATGAAGACCTGGAAGAGGTTATCGACGAAGCCAATTCGACGGTATACGGGCTTGCCGCCTATGTTCAGTCGACAGATATAGCGCTGGCCAGGAGTGTCGCTTCGCGGATGCGTGCAGGCAACGTCTACATTAACTATCCCGCCTCGAACCCGGACATGCCGTTTGGTGGCTACAAGCAATCTGGCAATGGACGAGAATGCGCCGAATTCGGACTTGAAGAATTCCTCGAAATTAAAGGGATTCGCGGTTACGGTAGCGCGGCTTGAGCCGTGACGCTGTGCAGCAGAGGGCGTCCGGTGAGGCGCCCTTTGTTGATTCTATCATGGATAGAAGACAAAACAATATTTGATAAAAGCGTCATCAAAATGGCTGCGAGCTCCTTCGCCGCAGGGATGTGTCTTCCGTCGCGAGGGCTTGGTCTCATAGTCGTGGTATTTCAATATTTTACTGACTGAATTTTACGATATCTGCTCCATCAAGGGACCGGTTTTGGCTCGCTCCAAGCAGCGAAAACAGGCGAGCTCTTAATATAAAAGAATAATTGATTTTCGATAAATCCATGGCACTACAAGGCTCATTCTCTGCATGTTAGCGTTTCCCAATCCTAACAGCGGAGGTAGTAAGAATGGATCAAAACACATCGAAGCACGCCGACCCGGAGGCCACTCGCTATACGCGCAACGCGCTCACCCGCACGTCGATCGGAAAGACCGTCAGCGACCACGGCGCGGCACAGATGGACATGGTTGCTCTCCGCGCCTACCGACTGGGGCGGGTTCAGGAGCAACTGCGTAAGAACGACATCCCCGCCATCCTGCTCGCCGATCCGATTATGTCCCGCTACGCGACCGGTATCCGCAATATGCAACCCTGGTCCATGCACGCCAACAATCGCTGCGCCCTCGTGCCGGCGGAGGGCAAAGCAATCCTTTTTGAGTACGGAGGATCGGAGCATTTGGGCGACAACTTGGAGACCGTCGAAATCTCGCTGCCCTCCAAGGGGCGTTACAACCTCGACAGCAAGACCTATGAAGGTGGTAAGTCATGGGCGGAATACATTATGTCGTTCCTGCCGCCGCAGAAGACCGGCAAGCGTCGCCTGGCTGTGGACAGTCGTGTGGAGTACTTCACCGGCCTCCATCTGCAGAATGCGGGGATCGACGTCATTGCGGGTGGCCGGATGCTGTCGGACGCTCAGATGATCAAATCTGCCGACGAAATTCAGTGCATCATGGCTTCTCTTTCGATTGCTGAAGTCGCCCTGTACCGGATCAAGCAGGCCATTGAGCCCGGCAAGTCCGAGATCGACCTGTGGAGCATCCTTGAAGCCACCAACGTGGAATTCGGCGGCGAGTACATCGACACGCGCCTGCTTTCGTCGGGTCACCGTACCAATCCTTGGTACCAGGAGGCGACCGACCGCATCGTGCGTCCGCGGGAATTGGTGGCTCTCGACACTGACATGATCGGCCCGTTCGGTTATGACGCCGATGTCTCCCGCACGTTCCTCTGCCCGAGCGGGCGCCCCTCTGGCGAACAACGGACGCTTTATCGCACGGCTTACGACCAACTGCATCATAACCTCGAGCTGATCCGCGCGGGCGCAAGCTTCCGTGAAATGTCTGAGAAGGCTTACGACCTGCCTGAGCGCTTCAAGGAGCAGATGATGCCGATGACGTGGCACGGTGTCGGCCTTTGCGGCCAAGGTCCGACGATCGTCGGTAGAGGCCATCACGAAAAATACGGTGAAGAAGGCGTGCTCGAAGAGGGGATGGTGCTCAGCTGTGAAAGCTACTGCGGTGAAGTCGGAGGTTCCGAAGGCGTGAAGCTGGAACAGCAGGTCGTCGTAACGAAGGACGGCTACCAGTTGCTCTCTGACTTTCCATTCGAGGAAGAGCTTCTCGGCAGGGAGTTTTAGAGCGCCCGTTTTTTAGTCGGGCCTGGACGGCAGATTTCCGCGCGGAGGGGCGCGCATCAAGGTGGAGGAAATAATGGCTTATTCGATCAATCGTCGCCAATTCATGACGACGGCGGCAGCTGTGGCTGGCACAGCGTTGCTGCCGTCCGTACCTGCAGCTTTCGCCCAAGAACAGACCACCAGACTTCAGATACGCACTCGGCGTGATCTGGAAGTGCTGGATCCTGCGTTCCGCTCGGGTGCCGAAGACTCGGGCGTCTGTCGCTCGATCTACCAAAACCTCATCGTCTACAACCCCGATCAAGTCATCGTCGATGCTACCAAAATGGAAGTGCAGATGGATGCCGCGGAGTCGCTTGAGATGATCAGCGACAAGGAAATCCGCTTCAAGCTGAAGCCGGGTCAGATGTTCTCGGATGGCTACGGGGAAATGACAGCCGAGGATGTAAAGTACTCTTTCGAGCGTTTTAGCCTTGCTGCTGCGGAAGGCAAGGAGAGCCCATACGCTTCAGACTGGGCCCATCTGAAGGCTGTCGAGGTGGACGACAGATACAGCGGCCGAATCCTGCTGGAACGCCCGCGCGCGTCGCTCGAATACGTCCTTACCAGCACCTCGGGTTGTATCGTCTGCAAGAAAGCCGTCGAGGAGCGCGGTATATCCCACAATATGCGACCAGTCGGCTCTAATGCCATGATGGTTACCGCCTTCGAGCGTCAGCGTCAGACCACCCTCAAGCGCAATCCTGATTTCAAGGGCCAACCAAGCGGTTTTGACGAGTTCGTCATGAGGGTTGTCCAGGACCCGAAGACAGTGGAACTGGCCCTGCGTTCCAACGAACTCGACTTCTCGGACGCTGATCCGACGCTAGCCGACAGCATCGCAAACGTCGCGGATCTCACGGTTGATCAAATGCCCGGTATTGCCGATGTGTGGCTCGGCATCAATGTCGAGCATGCGCCCTTCGATAATATCAAAGTGCGCCAGGCTGTACGGGCGGCACTGGATGTAGACGAGATGCTGACCGCCGGCTACGACGGCAAGGTCACACGCGCAAACTGCATGATCATGCCGCAGATTTTGGGGCACTGGAAAGACGCGCCTGTCCACAAACGCGACATCGAACTGGCAAAAAGCTTGCTCGCCGAAGCCGGGATTGCGGACGGTTTCACATGCAAATTGCTGGTCCTAAATCAACCGGCATTCACGAACATGGCACTGGTCGCGCAGGCACAGCTCGCCGAAGTCGGTATCAACATCGAACTCGACGTGCGCGACGGTGGCAGTTTCTGGTCAGCGGGAAAAGGCGACGAAGGCAAAAAGCTCCAGATGTTCATCATGCGTTTCAATGGCGCACTAGATCCGAACTATCTCGCTTTTCCATTCGCCAGCGACCAGGTCGGGATCTGGAATTGGCAGCGCTGGGTGTCGCCAGAGTTTGACGAGGCATTTGCAAAGGCCGCCGAGGAAATGAATCCTGTCAAGCGGGCAGGCCATATCGTAGATTTTCAGAAGGCGATGGAAGATTCGGCGGCTTTTGTCTGGCTCACGCATGAGACGCTCATATACGTCCACCGCAATAATGTGCGCCCGAGCGTCGGTCCGGCGGGGACTTCTCTCACGTATAACCGCTTCGAGCCTAAGTGACCGCTATGATAGGGCTCGCAAACGCTCCGATGGCGGGGTACCTCATCAGCCGTCTGGCAACAACTGTGCTGATAATTTTCGGCTCCATGTTGGTGCTGTTCACGCTGAGCGCCGCGGTGCCGGGCGATCCGGCCACCACATTGCTGGGACCGCAGGCTACCCCGGAATATGCCGCTCAATTCATCGAAAAGATGGGGCTTAACCGCCCCATCCCCGAACGGTTGGTCATTTTTTTTGGGAACGTGCTGACGGGCAATCTAGGGGAGGATGTGATTACAGGGAGACGCGTCACTGAGATGGTCATGGCCGCGTTTCCGTACACAGTCTCATTGACCGTGGCCGCTATCGGCTTGGCGGTTTTGATCGGCGTTCCGCTAGGCATATTTGCCGCGCGCAACCCCGGATCAAAGCTCGACACATTGTTGGCGTTCACCTCGGTCGCCTTGATCGCGATCCCGAGTTTCGTCATAGCGATCCTGCTCTTGGTAGTCTTTGCAATCTGGCTGCCCTGGTTTCCTGTGCTCGGCTCGGGCGACGCAAGCAGCCTCGTGGATCAACTGTATCGAATGATCCTGCCCGCCGCGGCTCTGGCGATAGGGTGGGTTGGGATGATCGCCCGGTTGATCCGTTCGTCCCTACTGGAAGTATTGGGGTCTGACTACATTCGGACGAGCCGAGCCTATGGCCTGCCTGAAGCCAAAATTGTTTACAAATACGCGCTGAAGAATGCGGGTATCCCGACGATTGCAGTGGTCGGAATGGGAATCGGGCGGCTGCTCGGAGGAGCGGTCCTCGTGGAAATCATCTTTTCTCGACCCGGACTTGGAAGGCTTGTCCTCGAAGCGATTGCAACGCGCAACTTTCCAGTGCTTCAGGGTGTGGTCCTGGTCGTCGTCGTGCTCTTTACTCTGACTAACCTATTGGTTGACCTATCCTATACGGCACTTGATCCCCGTATCCGACGAGGCCTGATCCGAGCAGGAGGTGCCACATGAGCCGCGTTCTACGTAACATTGTGGCGCGACCGTCGGGGGCCTTTGCCTTGGTGGTGGTCGCGGCGATCTGCTTAGTTAGCCTTCTGGCGCCGGTCCTGGATCTTCCTCCCCCTAACAAGATCAACGTCACTCATCGTTTCGAACTTCCTTCCATGGCTCACTGGCTTGGCACCGACCATCTCGGGCGCGATCTGTTCAGCCGCTTGCTGCATGGTGCGACTGTCGCGATGGGGGTCGCTTTAAGCTCCATTGCGATCGCTCTGTCGCTTGGGACGATCCTCGGCATCGTTGCGGCGGAATCTCCGGGGCGCTGGGAGCGGCCCATTCTCATCATCTTCGATGTGATTGCATCCTTCCCAAGCCTCGTTCTGGCGCTCGCCTTCATCGCGGTCCTTGGGCCGGGTCTGTGGAACGTCGCCATCATCATTGCCATAACGCTGGTCCCTCATTTCGGCCGGGTAGCTCGAGCTCAGGTGCTTTCGGTGCGCGAGCAGCCATACGTCGAGGCGGAGCATATCTTGGGTGCGTCGCGCACACGCATCGCACTGATGCACACCTTGCCCAATATCATGGGGCCGTTGGTCATTCTCGCCAGCATGGACATTCCGGTGGTGATTGCGATCGAGGCAGGCCTTTCGTTCCTTGGCCTGGGCGTGCGCCCACCGCTCGCAAGTTGGGGAACACTGATCTACGACGGCTTCGCCTACATTAACCAGTCGACCATCCCCGTGGTCGTCTCCTGTGTAGCGCTCGCTCTTGCCACCCTTGGTTTTACCTTGCTCGGCGAGGCGCTGCGTGACGCGATCGATCCAAGAATGAGGCCAGTCACATGAATCCTACTGAAGACCCACTCGTCTCCATTCGCGGGCTGTCCGTCGAAGCTGCCGGCGGCAGAGGACCAATCCAGATGTTACGGGGCGTCGATATCGACATCGCACCCGGAAGAATTGTCGGTGTAGTCGGCGAATCCGGTTCCGGGAAGTCGACGCTGGCCTCAGCCATTATCGGCATTCTGGCGAGCAACGTGACAAGCGTTGGTGGAGCAATACGGTTCGGCGGCATCGATTTGCTTACGCTTGACGAAAGCGGCAAGCGAAATCTGCGGGGCGACCGTATCGCGATGATCTTCCAGGACCCAATGACTGTTCTTAACCCGGTCTTCAAGGTGGGAACGCAGTTAGTGGACGTCGTCAAACGGAAGAAGCCGCGGACCTCTCGTGCCGCGGCTCTGAAGGAGGCGGAGGCCATGCTGCAGCGGGTTGGTATCTCCGATCCCGTTGCCCGGCTGGAGTGCTATCCGCACCAGCTTTCTGGCGGGATGCGCCAGCGCGTAATGATCGCCATGGCGTTGCTGACGAATCCGCAGCTCATCCTTGCCGACGAGCCCACGACAGCTCTTGACGCTACCGTTGAGGCTCAGATCGTTGAATTGTTCCGCGATCTTCAACGGGAGACCTCGAGTTCGGTCCTCTTCATCTCTCACCACCTGGGGCTGCTCTCAGAATTCTGCGACGACGCGATCGTCCTCTATGCTGGCCTGGTCATGGAGGCCGGACCAATGGCAGAACTGATCAGCAATCCCCGACATCCGTACACAGCTGCGCTTCTTGGCTGCGAGATAGATGAAGGGGACACTGGCGAGCCGCTAAGAACCATCCCGGGTGGCCCGCCGAGTCCTTCCGCTCCACTTACCGGTTGCGCATTCGCGGCGCGCTGCACCGCTGCCGAAGAGGCCTGCTACGCCGCGCCGATCCCGATGAAGGACCTCGGCGGTGGGGTTTCCGTTCGCTGCATAAGGGCATGACATGGGCAATCACTTTACTCCTAAGAACGAAATAGTTGAGACGTTGATCCAGTGCGACAAGCTCACGGTCGCCTTCGGCAACGTCGTTCGTGCGCTTGACGACGTCACGCTCGCCATCCCTCGCGGATCCGTCACCGGGCTGGTGGGGGAATCCGGTTCTGGGAAAACCACCCTTTGTCGCGTTCTCATAGCGCTTCAGCGGGCAACAGCAGGCGGCGTCACATTTGCCGGGGAGGATTTGGCTGAACTGCTGCGAAAGGACACGCTCCGCTATCGGCGCCGCGTGCAAATGCTATTGCAGGATGCGGCGGCATCGCTTTCGCCGCGTATGGCTGTCGGGAAGTTGCTAGCCGAACCGTTGAGGATCCATAAACTGCCAATGGCAGAGCATTGGCCCCGAGTCTTAAAGGCCTTCGAGAGACTGGGTTTGCCGAAGGAGCTTCTCGAAAAATATCCCCATCAATTGTCAGGCGGCCAAGCTCGACGCGTTGCAATAGCCCGCGCCCTCGCGTTGCAGCCGGAGCTGATCATCGCTGATGAGCCTACTGCCGGGCTCGATCTCTCCATTCGGGGCGAGCTTCTCAATCTAATGATGGAGCTGAAGAAGGAATACGGGCTGACCTACGTGATCGTTAGTCACGACCTGAACGTAATCCGCCGTGTGACGGATCGAACTGCAGTGATGTATCTCGGGCAAATCATCGAGGAGGGGGTAACGTCGGATCTCTTCCAACGCCCTCGCCACCCCTACACCGCTGCGTTGCTCTCGGCCAGGGCGGTTATCGATCCCGCCCTCCGCCAGCGCAGGATCGTCCTAAAAGGTGAAATTCCAAGTCCGATAAATCCGCCTTCCGGTTGTCGGTTCCATACCCGGTGTCCGTACGTTCAGCCAATGTGCCGGACAGATATGCCTCCGCTGCTGACCGATGGGCAGGGGAGCTACAGGTGTCATTTCCCTCTTCCCGGGCAGAGTGCCGAGACGATGAAGATCGCGAGCGTGCCGCCCACCTTCTGCCGGTCCGAGAAGATGCTGGACCCGCCCTAACGCCATCACGCTGGGGGTAGCGTGTTAGCCTGGCTACTCTCCCCGGTGGTGTCGTCTTTCTAGAAAATTGTCCGCCGAACACGGCGTGAAGTCGCCGTGTTGGCTGGCGCATGCCTGAAACACATACAGAGAGGTCATAATGGAAGACCCTGAACGTTCTCGCTTCCCAGAGACGAAAGTCAACGCTCATACAATGCACCTTGCGCGCCTGGAGCGTTTACGCGCTGAATTGCGAAAAGTCGGGTGCGCAGGCGGACTTTTCTACGATCCGATTAATATTCGTTACGCGACGGGCACATCTAACATGCAGGTCTATTCGCTGCACAATCCTTGCCGTTATGTTTTCGTAGCGACTGACGGACCTGTCGTACTTTTTGATTTCAAGGGCTGCGGCCATCTATCGCGTGACTACCCGGCTGTGGACGAGGCGAGAACGGCGGTGCCTTGGTATCACTTTGTCACCGGCCCGCGCGTTGACGAAAAAGTGCGTCTATGGGCGAGCGAAATAGCGGACCTCGTGATGCTTTACGGCCGGGGTGATCGCCGGCTCGCCGTCGATCGGCTCGATCCACCGGGGCTCCGCGCGTTGGAGGAATTGGGCATCCGCGTGGTCGACGGCCAAGCACCCGCCAATTACGCGAAAGTGATCAAGACGGAGGATGAGATCGTCGCGATAAGGGAGGCAATACACGTTTGCGAGGAAGGCATGCGCCGCATGGATATGGCTCGCGAACCGGGAATAACGGAGATGGCACTTTGGGCTCACCTCCATGAGGCCAACATAGAACTCGGTGGAGAATGGATTGAAACCCGCCTCTTGAATTCTGGGCCGCGGACAAATCCCTGGTACCAGGAAGCAAGCGCACGCGTCATTCAGAACGGAGACATGATCGCGTTCGACTCGGACCTCATTGGCCCGCATGGTTACTCTGCCGACATTTCACGCAGCTGGATTGCGGGCGATCGCCCCCCGTCGGACGATCAACGCCGGCTATACGAGGCCGCATTCCGGCAAGTGCATGCAAACATCGAGCTGTTCCGACCAGGTGTCACGTATCGCGAAATTGCTGAATATGCGAACGTTCTGCCGTCGCGCTACTTTGAACGGCAGAATGCCTGCGTCGCCCATTTGCAACGAATATCCACTCGTCATGCATAAACGTGGCTTTGACGGTGGCGGACACGACGGCGTGGTCGAGGAGAACATGGTCTTTTGCGTCGAGAGCTTTGTCGGTGATCCGTATGGAGGCGAAGGCGTGAAGCTCGAGGAGCAGATTCTCGTGACCGCAAACGGCCCCGTGAAACTGTCTAGTTATGTGTACGAGGAGCAACTTCTTTAGCTCGCATCGCGCGCTTCCGGGTGGAGAACCCTGGTGACTCCCCAGGGCGGTTGCCTGTTGGACGGGGGGCGGACCAGGGCTACCGGTGACGCTTACTCGTAGTTCGAACGCTGCCCGGCCAACCCAATCGGGCAGCGTCGAACGGTCAAGATCGATGCCCTGTCGGCTCTTGATCTGAGCTTGGCGATAGAGAGGCAGATGATCGGCATATCTGGAAACCAGCACATGCGCGATAATCGCCTCGGTCGGCAATCCGGCGAGACGCCGTAGGTGCAGACACGGAACTGTGCCGGGATGACATCCAGCCGCTCGGTTATGTCTTCGCCAATGCAATGCAGGCATCCTCCACAGGAGCAGATCGGGCTTTCCGGCTCGATGATCTCCTCGGCACGAGGACGATGGGCGGAAAGAGAGCCGCGATTGGCGGCGCGTGGTTTGGGCTGCGTTTTACCCGAACCGCTGTCAGCCTCGGCTTCGGCATAGACTGCCGCAATGGCCGGTTCCATTGCGAAACGGGAGGATTAACGAACACTGCTGCAAACTCTACCGCATCGTCCGGCCAATGCCTTTGCGCTTCACGCCAAGAGTTCCTGGCCGTGAGAACCTCCAACGTAGTCTCCACGGAGAAATACTCGTCCATGGAAAGGCGATCACAGATTAGGGCGGCGAGGACAACGTTGGAGTGGAACACCGTTTACTTCGATCCGTCTGCCTCTCGCGTTCCATCAAGGCATTTGCGACCCCGTTCTAGGAACGACTGCGTCTTTGTGGAACGGATTGCCTATCGCTTGTGGACAACGTCGGCGGCAAGGAGGCGCCGCGAATTCCACGCCGTGGGTTGAACACGCCGCCGGTCGTACTGTGCGACGGGCACTTGGACGGCCTTCGTTACAGTTTGTGATGGTCGTGCGGCGAAAAGAGCCTCAATACCAACATGTTGATTGCCACGACTAGCGCAGCGCCAATCAAAGTTGCGATCAGCCGGTCAAACAGCCAGCTGTTGTCTGGAGCACGTCCAGCATCGACGATGAGAATGATGAGCGGTGTCATCACTGCCGAATAGCCAAGGTAGTTTTTGACCCGCAGCAAGGGGCGGATACCGGCCAGGAAAGCAACAGCCCCTACGAGTGCCCAAGGGGTAAGTCCCGCGCGGGGTAGGATTCCCGCCGCCATAATTCCAATCGCAGTGCCGAGTGCCCTCTGCGTTGTCTTGACGGGCACGAGCTCGACCTGCCGCTGCGTCAGAATCGCTAGTGTCAGGCCGATCCAGTGAAGGTGATGGCCAGGCCAACTCACATCGAGAGCAAAGGCGAAGGCGATGCCGGACGATAGCCGAGCTGGGTAAATCCAGCCGGCGAAGGTTGCGAGCGAGCGCAGCCACCGCGAATACTTCTGGCGAGGGGTCGGGACCGGCTGCAATGGCGACGCAGGAGCATTGGTGTTCCTACTCCGGCGCACGACACGCGCCAAGACGAGACTAAGCGCTGAAGTCCAAAGTGCGCCTGCAGTGACCAACGCTAGAAGGCCGATAGCTTCCTTCATCTCGAGAGCTTTCGTCGGTGTAGCGACGGCGCTAACGATCATTAGGAACAGGGTGAAGCGAGTCGCGGCAACAGCAGCAGCGCGACTGAGGCCGCTCAGCGTTGCGGCGATGGCCACCAGTAAAACTAGGGCGGCGGCCGTAACCCATCCTCGGCCCGCACAAATCACGGCCAGAAGAGCCGCGAGTATCGCGGGCGCGAGGGCCTCGGCCTGATGGCGCAAGTGAGCCCGCAATCCGGAAGCGACATCGATGCGGCCAACGATGAGGCCGCCGATGGCCGCCGCCAGCCCCGGAGCGAGATTGCCGCCGATCACCGCAAACAGCATCGGGATGGCCATGCCTAGCGCGGCAGCAGCGATCTCCGCCGCTTCGACTTCCGCCTCCGTAGCCCAACGGCATGCCTCCAGCAGGTGCGTGCGGACGTGTAACACAGACATTTGCCTTTCAGATGGCTGGTCAACTGCAAAATAATACGCTATGCGTATCATATGGAGACAAGCGGTCGCAAGGAAGTTCTATCGATCTTACAGGCAGTGCAGGCGCTCGCGCGGCGGCTCAGGACGGAGCGCCCGGAAGGCGCGGTGACGTTATCTGCGCTTAGTATTCTCGGGACGCTCAACAGGCTGGGCCCGATCCCGGCCATACGTCTTGCGGCCGAGGAGCGCCTGCAGCCACAATCGCTTACGCGCATTTTGGCGAGCCTGGAGAAGGGCGGCCATATCACGAGAACCCGTAGCGCGGCTGACCGACGTCAAGTAACGATCGCGCTGACCGAGCCGGGACGTCGCCTTCTCATAGAAGATATTCGCGTCCGCAGGGCGTGGCTTGAAAGTGCTATCGCCGCTGCGTTAAGCGCATCCGAGCGTGAGCTCCTTTTCGCAGCGGCAGACCCCATGCTCAAGCTGGCATTCCATCAGACCCCGTTGGGCGAGGAGTAAGGACAATTTACATCTGGAGGAGGAAGTGGGTGCGGCCTCGCGCATATCGATTGGCGTGCGCGGACCTTTCGCGAATTTGCTTTTTGAGCGAACGTGCTCGCAGTGGGGCAGGACATCACTGCCGGATATCACCGCGAGCGAGATATCTCAGCATCGAATAAAGTCCGGGGCGAGCGCCTCAGACAAAGTTGATCAATTAGGGCCATAGACAAGCCATTCCATGAGGCTCCGGACGCAGCAAAGCATGGAATGACGCTTTTCAGCGGCATCGTCGCCGAAGCGAAGCAGCATTTCGGCGCTACGACCTAAATCGATGCAAAGCCAAGCACTAGTGAATACGATCGGCTCTCACCTGGTTGAAGAAACGTTCCGTGCGCGGGGCGAAGGTCTGTGCGGGGCTCTATGCCCAGCGCGAACACGCCAGATTGGTATGCTCGCCATACTGCAAGCTTTGGCAGCGAATCCTGGCTATAGCCAAGAGAAATCGTCACGCCACAACGGTCGTTCCGCAGCGACACACGGGAATCGTGAGGTGTGATGCGGCTATCCACGACATCCACTTTCTGGGCAAAATCGTCGTTTGGTTTGCAGGGCACTGCCCGAAGCTCCTCCAAGAACGGATCCGGCAGGCCTCCGATCGCAAGCGTGTCATCCAAAAATGGGTAGCCGAAGTTCAGGTGATACATGAATGCGTGGTCGCTAGGGCGGAAAGCGTGGTTAATCACCGTGTCTTCGACCGTCAGGTCGGACCCGAAGACAGGGAGGGTGATCTTGCGCCGCAATTCCAAGGTTTCGCCGAAAACACTCGCCTGTCTGACACTACCTTCACATACGATGTCCAGCGTTTCCCGATCCACGCCATAGCCGAGCAGGCGAGCTTTTTCGGTCGATATCCGGCCGTGCTGTGGCATGGTTCTGGTTGTCACGTGCGGATGTTGGTAGTGACTGACATCCACTGCAAGCGGGCGGCTGTAATGATCCAATCCGCAAGTCACCATGAAACCGTCGAAGTTGCGTAGGAAGCCCCATCCTTCCTCGGATCCTGGGTCGTGTGTCGGGAAGGCCATCTGCACGGGGGAATGCCAGCCAATGTTGGTTCCGCGGAAGGATAACCCTGCGATGTCGAAACCTTTGTCAACGGCGACCTCAAAGGCCACACCATGCGCATTCCTCGCGATCAAGAGACGTTGGCCGCGTCCCGGGCCATCCTCAAGAGATGTGAGCCGTATGTCAGCCACCGACCTAAGGTCTGCTGTCCGCCGTTGCAGTTCTATATCCATCCGTTATTCCTCCTGAACCAGACGCGGCGGCATTCCATTTGGCAAAAAGGCGCCACTGTTGCCCGCTTGCGCTCCCGTACTTCCAATTTTGATATGAGCCCCCTCAGTTCAGGTTCGATAACGGCGGACGCTGCCATGTGTGGAGTGAACCAGCGCCGCTTGCGTTGCTCTCGCTCCGGGAAGTCATCAGTGGTCTCCGCGACATCCAGAAGGTAAACTTGGACCTTGGCCGGGACGAGTTTGCCGCTGTCGAGCTTCTTCGCGTACGCGTAGTGGCCCCAGACCTTTTTCTGTGCCCGGCCGCAAATGCCGGCCTCTTCCCACGCCTCAATTCGCGCGACCTCATGCGGTTTCTTCTTTCGCATCGGCCAGCCCTTCGGAAGCACCCACCGTCCAGTATCACGACTGGTAATGAGCAGAATCTCTATAGAACCCCGCAGCGCCTCGACGCGTCTGAAGCATATGGCGGCATACTGGATTTTGAAGGAGCCATGCCGAAGATCCGTCAGCACAGGCTGGTGTTCCCTGAGGGGAAACGCAGGTTCAGTGAAGGACATGGGTAGTTCTGCTCTGTAGGGATGTTCGGCCGATCACGTCTCGCCGGGAAGGGGAGGAAGGGCCACGTTGCACTGGGCAAAGCGCGGCCTGCGCTCCTGTCGCTGCTAGGCGGCCTTGGCGATTCTGGCGAGGAGAGGTTGGACCTTATCAAGGAAATCGGCATTACCACAGGCAAAGCGAAGCTTCGAAGACAGATCGGTCCGGTCCCAATCGATCGTAGCGGAGACCCCGAGGTTGGCGAGAATGGGTAGCGCAGCCATCACATCCCAAGTGGAATCTCCCAACGACAGATATCCATCCGTTTCGCCCATCGCGACCTCGACCAGCGAGAGAGTCGCGGCACCGCAAAGTCGGAAGCTGATCTGAAGTTCGTCCGAGAGAAAGCGGATCACCTCTAGTCGGTCCTCCGTTGATGCGGACGGGTGGAAGCTGAAGCCTGTAGATGCTCTCGACATATCCAGTGCGGGCAGTGGCCTGATCGGTTTGCCATTGAGCATTGTCGGTACGCTCTTGCCACCGACCAGGGTCAGGTCCCGCAAGGGCGCGTGGATCACACCAAATGATGGACGATTGTTCTCGAAAAGGCCTATTGATATGGCCCAGTTCTGGCCTCCGCGAACGAAGTTGAACGTTCCGTCGATCGGGTCGATAACCCAGATACGACCGGAAGTGCCAAGAATCTCGCCGCTTTCTTCACCCAGAACGCCGTCCTCCGGGAACGCTTCGCGCAACTTGGCGATCAGGAATTCTTCAAGCTGCTGGTCGGCTATGGTGACTAGGTCGAGGTGGCCTTTCGCTTGAACTGGCAAGGTTGAAAGCGACCGAAAGTGATCGAGCGCCAGCTCGCCCGCCTTGCGGGCGATGCCTTCGATTATGCCAGCGATATCGGGACCCACAGTTGTCATCGTATCTCGCTCAATCATTGGCCGCTTCCTTGAGTCTCGCCACCTGCGCAACATCATCACCAAGAAGTTGGTCCAACTGTCCCTCGCGAACCCACTGAAGCACCTGTGTCTCCACATCGACACCGTATTTCATGAGCTTTTCGTGATAGCCTGCAGGGAGATAGCAGAACGCTGCAATGCCCTCGTCATGAAGCTGGTGGGCCTCGCCGCTGGCAAAATGATAGACTTCGATATTCATCGCGTCGAGATTCGCCTGCCGGGCAATGGCCGCCGGATCGATTAGGCGGGAGTGCATCAGGCCGACGGTCGGAACTTCCGGTATCGCTTTTTTGACCGCCTTGAGCTGGACGTAGTCGAACGAGGAGAACTGAAGCAAGTCGGCGCACCCCAGTTCATCGATGAGCGCCCTGAGCTTCAGAAAGATGACGTCATTACGGTCGTATATCTTGAGTTCGAGCTGGTAGATGATGCCAAGCTCGCGGGCGAGTTGCAAAGCATCCTTGAGCAGCGGGACCCGTTCCCCGCCAAATTCCTCGCTGAACCAGCTTCCGGCGTCGAGCTTAGAAAGCTCGGAATAGGTCATGTTCTGCACGATGCCATGACCGTTTGTCGTGCGATCGACGGTCTTGTCGTGCATCAGAACCAGTTCGCCATCACTCGTGATGCTGAGATCGGTCTCGCAGGTAGTAAGGTGACCGCCGAATTCGAAAGCCTTCCTGAAGGCTGCAAGAGTGTTTTCCGGTGCGCCGGCGCTGTGACCGCGGTGGCCGCCGATACGCATGTTCTCAATGGTCATTCTGAGCGGGTTCATTCGCATTTCCTTTGTTAACGGAGCCGTGCGTCGAGACGATCGCGCAGATAGTCGCCGAGCAGGCTGATGGAGAGGGTCGTGAGGACGATGACAGCGCCAGGAAAGGCGGCGAGCCACCATGCAATTGCGAGATAGTTCCGGCCGTCGGCCACCATCAGGCCCAGGCTGGTCGCCGGCGGCTGGATACCGAGGCCGAGGAAGCTCAAGCCGCTTTCCAGCAGGATGATTTCTGGGAAGTTCACCGTGAACTGTACGATGAGCGGGCCGGCGATGTTGGGCAGCATATGACGGAGGTAGATGCGCATCGGCGGAACGCCGACGACGCGGGCCGCTTCCGCGTATCCCTCCTCCTTTGCGCTGAGGACCAGTCCGCGAGTCAGTCGCGCATAACGTTCCCAGCTCGCAAAACCGACGAGGAATACGAACAGAAGGGGGCTTGAGCCGAACAGCGCAAGCACGCCGAGGGCGATAACGATGAATGGGATCGACGCCATCGCGTCGGCGAACCCCATGATGATATTGTCTACCCATCCGCCGAAATGTGCGGCCAGAAGTCCGAGGGTCGTTCCGACCAGTGCGCAGATCAACGAGCCAATCAACGCGATCATTAGCGTCGTCTGCGTGGCGACCAGCAGGTTGCTGAGAACGTCGCGCCCGAGATAATCCGTGCCAAGCAGATGGCTTGACGACGCGAGGGGCCGCGCGAAACGCGAAAGCGGATCCTGGCTGAGATAGTCGAATGGTGCCAGCCACTGCGCCGTAATGGCGACAAAGACGACAATGCAGATCCACAGGCAGCACAGTGCGATGCTTGCAGGCATTCGATGGAATGGAGCCCACATCGTGTTGCGGAACGAGCGGGGTGAGGTCGCGGCCGTCATATCAATGCTTCCTGATTTTCGGATTGGCGACCGCATAGAGCACGTCGACGGTCAGATTGATGATGACCATGAAGGCGGTGAACAGGATGATCATCGCCTGCACGACGGGCAGGTCCCCGGTGCTGGTGGCGCTGACGAACCCGCTCCCAAGCCCGGGCCAGGAAAACACAGGCTCAATCAGCGCGGCGCCGCCCATCAAGCCGCCGGCGACGAAGCCGAGGGTAGTCACCATCGGGATCGCAGCGTTCGGAAGAGCATGACGAAGGATGATCTCCCAATTCGGGATGCCGTCACCACGCGCGGCCGCGATGTAAGGTTGCCCCAGAACATCGATCAGGGTCGATCGCATGAAACGGGCTATTGCGGCTGCATTGAACAGCGCGAAAGTCGCGACCGGCAGAATCGCATGCTTCCAGGTGGAACTGCCGGAGCTTGGCAGCACCCGCAGCCAGACGGCAAACATAAATACGAAGACGAGGCCGAGCAGAAAGTTCGGCACGCTGTATCCGAGCACGGCCCCGGCCATGACGCCCTTGTCGATCGTAGAATCGCGCCGAACAGCGGCAAGGATTCCGGCCGGAATCCCGATAACAATGCTCAGAACGAAGGCCGGCACAGTCAAGGCAAGTGTCTTCGGGATCCTTTCGCCGACAACGTCAAAAACTTCCCGTCCATCGGCGAACGAGATACCGAAATCACCTCGAAGTGCATTGGAGACGAAGAGCAAATATTGCTCCGGGAGCGAACGGTCGAGGCCCCACTTGGCGTTGAACGCGGCAAGCGCCTCCGGTCCCGCATTGTCCGAGAGCATTTGTTGGGCTGGATCGCCGCTCAAACGTAGAATGATGAAGACGAGTGTGACCGTGAATGCAAGCACCACGAGCGCCCGGACTATGCGGGCAAGGATGAACCCAGTCATCATGCCGTTTCCTTCTGCGCCATTGTTGCGTCCATATGTGCAGAAACTTCCTCGGCCCGGTGACAAGCTGCCTGCTGATTGCCGACGGTGGTGAGGCTCGGCGTCTCGATCGCACATCGGTCAATCGCGAACGGACAGCGTGACCGGAATGCGCAACCTTGCGTCACCTTTCCAGCGTCCAGCTCTCCTTTGATCGGCGGCTCGATATTGCGGACCGTTGGATCCATGGTCGGCACCGAGGCAAGCAGCGCGCGCGTATATGGATGTCGCGGATGTTCGTAGACGGATTTGATGTCTCCGGTCTCGACGATGCGGCCGAGATACATCACGGCGATGCGGTCGACGAGATGCCGGACGATGCGCAGGTCGTGCGTGATGAAAATGTAAGCGAGATCGAGTTCCTGCCAGAGCGATCGCAGAAGCGCGACGACCTGGGCTTGCACGGATACATCGAGAGCGGACACGGCCTCGTCGAAGACGACGAGCTTCGGGTTAAGGACGAGAGCGCGGGCGATGACGACGCGCTGCCGTTGGCCACCCGACATCTGATGCGGATACCGGTTCATCATTGCGCTCGGCAAGCCAGTCCGTGTGAGCATCGCGGCGGCCCGCTCATAGGCTTCCGCGCGACCAGCGATATCATGGACCAGCAATCCTTCAGCGACCTGTTGTCCGATCGTCATCTGCGGATTAAGGGCCGACAATGGGTTTTGTTGAACCAGGGAGGTTCGAACGCGGAACCTCGCCCAGTCCTGTGCGCGACGGTCCTTGTGGTTGACGCCCTCGAACCACACATCGCCCGTTGTGGGCGTGGTTAATCCAAGAAGAAGTCGCCCAAGGGTCGACTTGCCGCTTCCCGACTCGCCGACGACGCCGATCCTCTCCCGCTGAGACAGTTCGAAACTGATGGAGTCGGTCGCAAGCTGGCTGGTGGACTTGGCGAAGAGGCCGACCTTGTGACGAAATGCCTTGGTAAGATCACGGGTTTGAAGCAGGGGTGCGTTCATGCGAGCACCGGATGGAAACAGGAAGCCTCGTGGACAGGGCCAATCTTGGCGGGTGTCGGAATGCTAGCGGCACATTCTCCGCTTCCGCGCAAACAGCGCGGATGAAAGTGACAGCCCTCAGGAAGGTTGTCGAGAAGCGGCACGGATCCGGGGATAGGGGTCGGGGGGGCAAGGTCTTGCGGATCTATGCTCGGCATGCAGTCGATCAGAGCACGGGCGTAAGGGTGAGCCGGACGCTGAAGCAGCTCCGCCACGGGTGCGGTCTCGACGATCTTGCCGCAATACATGACGGCTGCCCTGTTCGCCAGGCGGGCGATGACGCCAAGATCGTGGGATACGATCATTAGGGCCATCCCGGTTTCTGCCATCAATTCTTCTAGCAGATGAAGGATCTGCGCCTGCATCGTCACGTCCAGCGCCGTCGTGGGCTCGTCGGCGATCAACAACTGTGGCTTCGCCGCGAGGGCGTGCGCGATCATCACGCGCTGGTTCATGCCACCCGAGAATTGGTGTGGGTAGGAGCGCAGGCGGCTCTTGGCGCGGTCGATGCCAACCCGTTCAAGAAGCCTCATGGCCTCGAACTGGGCATCGCCGCCCTTGAGGCCCTGATGACGGTAGAGGGCGGACTCCAAGTAATAACCGATCGTGTGGACCGGGTTGAGACTGCTGGTAGGATCCTGGAAGATCATTGCGATTTTCAGATCGGCGGCTTTGCCGGGCTTGGTCTCGTCGCGCGCTAACTCGATGCTCCCGCTTGTTTGCATGATCCCGCGCGGAAGCATGTTGGCGACCGCATAGCACGTCATACTCTTGCCACAGCCGGATTCGCCCACCAGACCGAGCGTTTGTCCGGCCTCAAGGGAGAAGCTGATTCCATCTATGATTTTTATCTTCCGTGCGGGGACCTCGACGACAAGGTCGCGAACGCTCAAGAGCTTTGGCATAGGGTTAACTCCGGAAGACGGTGCGCACGAATGCGCACCGCCTACGCGCTGGAATGTCGTTAGGAGAAGCTGAGGTTGTTACGGAATTCCATCATCTCGAAGCCGATCGGCTGCCAATGGACATCCTTGCGAGCGGCGTAGACATCGAACGGCTGGTATAGGATGACGGCGGGTGCTTCCTCCTCGAAGATGTCCCGCATGCGGTTGTAGGCGTCGAAGCGCTCCTTGCCGTCGGGCAGTTGCGAGACCTTCACGCACAGCTCGTTGAATTCTGCAGGGGCTTTCCATCCCCACCGCTTCTGCACTTGCCCCCTGGGGCCGAACTCGCAGACCATCGTCGCCCAGGCGTCCGTCAGCCACTGACCATTGGACCAGTTCCTGATGTAGCTGTCCGGGTCCTTCGGAGCCGCGCCCGGCGCATAGACCTTTGGCACGACATTGACGCCGATCTGCTTCCACATCTCGATCATCATCATCAAGGCTGGCACGGCGTTGGCGTAGTAGTTGCCCATCGTATGGTAGGTGATAGGCGAGCCGTCGTAGCCGCTTTCCTTCACCAGGCGCTTGGCTTCCTCAATGTTGTATTCCATGGCAGGTCGATCCGGATCGAAGGTCTTGCCATAGTTCGGAAAATTGAAGCCGTGCGGGATCGACGCCTTGTTTTTCCAAAGGGATTCGACCATCACCGGACGATTGACTGCGAGGGACAGCGCACGTCGCAGGGTTTTCGATTTGAAGACTGGCTGGTTCATGTTGAACGTGAACATGTGGAAGTTCTCGACAACATTTCCACGTGTTTCCAGGTCGGAGTAACCGTTCACGAGTTCCATGTCGTCCGGTGTCAGCGTCGTGACGATATCGTACTCACCGCTGATCAGGCCGGCCACGCGAGTGGCTGGCTCCGCGACGAGCTGATATGTAATTTTCGAAGCTGTCGGCTTGACACCCCAGTAGTCGTCGTTCGCTTCGACGACCACGCGATCACCGGCGATTGCCTCAACAAACTTGTACGGCCCCGTTCCGATCGGCTTGTTGCCGAAGCCGACGGCTCCAAGGCTCTTATAGTGGTCCTTTGGAACGATGCGGCCCATCCAAGATGCCACATAGTTTTCAGTCAGGTGGCTGGGAGTCTTGGTACGCAGCACCACCGTGTACTTGTCTTCGACAATGGGTTCATCGAAATCGAGCGAGTAGGCCGCGCCGAGCGGGATTGTCTTGATCGCGTCAGGCCCCCAAAGTCGCTCCGAGGAGAATGTGTAGGCGACGTCGTCCGCAGTCATTTCGACGCCGTTGTGGAACATCACTTTCTGCCGCAGCTTGAAGCGCACCGAATTGCCGTCGATACGTTCCCAGCTTTCGGCAAGCGCAGGCACCAGGCCGATTCCGTTTCCCGGCGCGCCATTACCGAAGAAGTCGCGCGCGATCAGCGTGTCGAAAATCTGGTTGACGATGCGAGGGCCGACGTTGCTGATGGCGTTTATCGGCTCCAGCGTAGCCGGCAGGCCGTTCACGCCAATCTTGAGCGTGCGGCGTTCCTGTGCGAACGCGAACTTCATGCTTGTCGTCGTTGCGAGCGCCGCGACGCTCGCTCCGATGATGAAATTTCTACGGCTGGTCGTAAGCATCTAATGTCTCCTGCTTGGCAAGATGCTGTTGATGGATAAGGGGGATCCGATTCAGTTCGCGATGACGAACTTCTTGCGCAGCTTCTCTGGGGCCGCATCGATGATGGATCTCGTGCCGCGGTCAGTAACGATTAGGCCGACGTCTTCGATTCTCGCGACCACGGACAGGCTGGACTTTGTGAACTTCGAATGATCAGCCACGACGATGACCCGTCGCGACACTTCCATCATGACTTTCGCGATACTCGCGTTCACAGGCTCTACGGTGCAGACCAACCCCCGATCGACGTCGATCGATGCCGCGTTGAGGATTAGCTTGTCGACGTTGAATTGCCGAATGAACTGCTCCGCCAGCGGGCCACGGAAGGAATGGTTTGTGTCGGTGTATTCGCCACCGACCGAGTAGACGCTGTGCTGCCCGTCGCGAGTCAGTTCCGCAACGATATCGAGACCGTTCGAAATGATGGTGAGGTTTTTACGCCCAGCCAGCTTCTTCGCAACTTCCAGCGCTGTGGTGCCGGCGTCGAGAAGCACGGTATCGCCATCTACGATCATACTCGATACGGCGTTGGCGATCGCGACCTTCTCTTGCAGGTTCCAGACGGAGCGGGCAGCATTCGTCTTGTCCTGCGCCACCTGATTGATGCCGACGGCACCGCCATGCGTCCGGCGGAGCAATCCAGCCTCCTCGAGTTCACCAAGGTCACGGCGAACGGTCGCGACAGAGATGTCAAACCGCTCGGTCAGGGTGCGGATGTCGATGAAGTTATGCTCTCGCAACATCTCCACGATCTTGGCCTGGCGGTCTTCAGCTTGTGTCAACACGTCACGTTTCCTTTGTCGGATATGAAGCATTTCGATCACGCGTGATCGATATCTATCGTCACTAGATGACAGTCATATGACGGAAAACGGGCCTTTTGCGAACAAATATGTTTGTGCAATGCGTCAATTCTGTACTGCGTCGCGCAAAAAACATAGCGTGTGATCGAAATCGATCACTGCTTCAGAATAACTCACTCGGGCCATAAGTACGTATGATCGACCGTTGTGACGGGCCTCGATATCCAGGGGCCGGGTCCGTAGTGATCCGGGCGTGAAAGCCGACGCGACCGAAAGCCTGTGTCGGTTCCTACGCAAGCTGAATGGGTGGACCCTAGCTTTGCCATTTGCCCAACGAAAAAGCCTGGCTGGCGTCCTCGCTGCCATAGTGCCTCATGCGTCGGTCGACATTTCAGGCAAGTGGATTGCGGGCGATCTCCGTCGGACGACCAATTCCCGCTGTACGAGGCCGCGTTCCGGCAAGTGCGCGATAAAGTCGTGTTCCGACAAGGGGCACGTATCGCGAAATTGCTGAATGTATGAACGTTTTCCCGTTGCGCTACTTTGAACGGCAGAACGCCTGCGTCGCCCATGGCATAGGACTTTGCAACGACAATCCACTATTCATGCATAAACGTGGCTTTGACGTTGGCGGGCACGACGGCGTGGATGAGGAGAACATAGTCTTTTGCGTTGAGAGCTTTGTCGGCGATCCGTATGGAGGGAAGGCGTGGCGCTTTAGGAGCAGATTCTCGTCACCGCAAATGGCCCGTAAAACTGTCCGGTTACGTGTACGAGGAACAAATTCTTTAGGTATTTAGGGGGGGATTTGCCTGGTTTCGGCTGCCCCGTAGACCTGATGCAAACAGCAGTTCGGCTTGTCGCCCACCCAGTTCCGTCCATGGCGGCTGCCTGTCGGCGAATACTTCCGCCTGTCGAAATATGAGTGCGGCCCCTTGTGAAAGGGCCGCATCTATCGCTAAGCTAGGTCATCGTACGGACTTAAATGCCGCACGCAGCTCTTCTGCAAATAACTGGGGCTGTTCCCAAGCCGCGAAGTGGCCACCCTTCTCCACCTGGTTGTAGTAGTAGAGAGATGGATAAGCTTGCTCGCTCCAGCTTTCGGGCGCACGGTAGATTTCCTTCGGAAATACTGAGATGGCCACAGGTACCTTGATGTCTCTGGTCTTTTGCGCATCAGCACTAAAGTTATTGTTGTTGTTCTCCCAATAGAAACGAGATGCTGAAGCTCCGGTGTTGGTCAACCAATACAACGTGATGTCATTCAACATCTCGTCCTTTGTGAATACTCGCTCCGGATTGCCATCGCTATCGCTCCACTGGGCGAGCTTCTCGTAAATCCAGGCGGCAAGCCCCGATGGCGAATCTGCAAGAGGGAAGCCGATCGTCTGGGGTCGCGTAACCATCATAGCGCCGTAGGCAGCGTTACGGCCGAAGAAGCTGCTCAGCGATTGATACGCTTCTCGTTCAGGCGCAGTGAGTTCCGCAGGCGCCGGCTCGCCGCTGTTGATGGGTTTCAGCAGATTGCTGGGAATGGTCGCAGGCATGTTCAAATGGATGGCGCGCAGGCCCTCTGGCGCTTGACGGGCTAACGCGTCGGAGATGACCGAGCCGTGGTCCCCGCCCTGCGAGACGTAGTTCTTGTAGCCGAGGCGCTTCATCAGAACATCCCACGCTTTGGCAGTCCGATCAGGCCCCCAGCCCAGTTCGGTCGGTTTTCCGGAAAAGCCGTGTCCGGGGATCGACGGAATGATCACGTCGAACGCGTCATCTGCGCTGCCGCCGTATGATGTAGGGTCGGTCAGAGGTCCGATGGTCTTGATGAATTCAAACATGGACCCCGGCCAGCCGTGCGTCAGTAGGAGCGGCAAGGCATTCGGGTGGCGCGATTTGACGTGGATGAACTGAATGTCGACGCCGTCGATGTTTGTAATAAACTGCGGCAGAGCATTGAGTTCCGCTTCGGCTTTCCGCCAATCGTAGTCGGTCCCCCAATAGCGAACCAATTCCTGAACGCGAGCCAGTTGGATGCCCTGAGAGTCGTCATTGACGGTCTCCTTGTCGGGCCACCGGGTCTCGGCGATGCGCCGACGCAGGTCGTCGAGCTGAGCTTGCGGGACGTGGAACTCGAAGGGACGAATGCTCTCGTCCGTTGTCGCACTTGCCGCAACCGTAGAGTTTGCGTCAGCGGCATTTGCAGACAGTACATAGCCAGCCGGCAGGAACAGCATTGAGCCGAGTGCCACTGCTATGATCCTGTCCGCTGTCCTGCTGCGAGTATTAACCTTTTCTGATTTGGTCATGAAACACTTCCTATGTTCTCGTCGCTGTCGTGACGTCCGTCGACGGGGGAAACCTGATCGCTTGAGGTATCCGCTGTGTTTCTCGGTTGGTCGGAAATGTAACAGAGCGTATAGGTTGCGCGGGGGGTAGGGAGCTAGCGGACGCCGTACATCATGTGACTGATAAGTCGCGGACTCGGTCTCGCGCGAGACGGACAATTGTTCAACTTCGTTTGGGGGGGGCGGGAACGGGTCCATAGCTTGTTGTCCGCTTTGTCGCGCGTCGTTCCTCACGTTCGCAGTGACAAACGTGGGGCCGCAGAATAGAAGGCAGTGATCCTACCGGCTCTGAACACGAAGTTGTGGGTCACGATAGTCGGATACTGATGGTACGGCGTTAAATAGACAGCCTTCAAAACTGGCGCTTCAGTGCCGACGGCTCCCTATCCGGTCCGGACATAAGAGTTGGAGAGAATGATTATTCTTTGACCCGCGGCGTCCCGAGAGGATGTAGCAGTCGCCTTGCTTTCTATTCTGATGCTGGAGCACGGTCCGAAACCGTAAGGTCGCGGACCGTTTCTGATGGTCTACGGCCTCACAGTTGTCGGTTCTTTCCGGCCGCGATGCCAACCAGAGCCATGAAGCCACTCGCCACGATACATAAGACGAGCGGCAGCCCCCAGCTTCCAAGAGCTTCATGGAGTCCTCCGATCAGGGGTGGGCCGGCTGCGGCCAGAAGGTAACCGATGCATTGGGCCATGCCGGAAAGCGTTGCCGCGTCGGAGGCGTTTCGCGTGCGCAAACTGAGAAAAGCGAGCGCCAGTATGAGCCCGCCTCCTGCGCCGAAGCCAAAGAGCAGGATCCAAATCACGGCCAACCCCGGCGCGATCAACAGACCGAGCAATCCAGATGTGATGCTCAGTGCTAGACCGCAGGCGAGCCCGCGCTGGTCCTTCAGTCGGGTGATAAGTGGAATCAGTACAAGGCCCGGGATTGCTGTCGCGAGAAGAAGTACGCCGTGCATCGTTCCGGCCTGTTCGGCCGAAAAGCCTGCGTCGCGGAGGATTTCCGGCAGCCAACTGACACCAACATAATAAAGGAGGCAATCCAAACCGAGAAATCCAGTGACCTGCCATGCGACAGGAGACCGCCAAACTGATGCCCCGTTTTTGCGTCTCGTTGCGGTCGTAACTTGTTCAGCTCGCCTTCCAGACTGAGGGAACCATGCGAGTGATGCCAGTATTGGTAAGATCACTGTGATTGCAGCGACGTATCGCCAGTCGTTACCCGACAGGTGCGAGAGCGGGACCGCAAGTGCAGATGCCGCGGCGGCCGTTACGCCCATCGCGAGGACGTAAGTAGCCGTCAGCGGGCCAACCTTGCTGGGAAAATCGCGCTTCAGGAAGCTTGGTAGGAGCACGTTTCCGACGGCAATGCCGCTTCCGACAACGGCGGTGCCGACATAGAGCATAACAACATGTCCAGTGGACCGGACGCAGATCCCAACCGCGATGAGGACTAGCGCCATCAACAAGGTGCGCTCAAGTCCCAGGCTCCTCCCGATGCTGGCGGCAATCGGTGAAACGATCGCGAAGCAAATCAGGGGCAAAGTGATCAATAGACCGGCTTGTAAGGCATTAAGCTCGAAGACGAGTTTTAGTTGCTCCAGCAATGGAGCCATGCTTGTGAACGGAGCCCGCAAACAGGCTGCGATCATCATGATGCCCACCAGAGCAAACGCGTTGATGTTCGAACGTCGAGGGGTTGTATCCAATGCAGTCATCAAAATTCTCCTGTTGATGCCTGCACGCTAGCAAGTTGTGTCGGTGGTGAATTTCGATAATATGTCAGAAAATATCGAGAAACGGTCATAGAAGAATGTCGGTTCTGGCCTACCTGAGGGCAAACAATGATCTTGATCGGATAATGCAGTCCGCGATTGCACTGCGCGCTCACGTTCCGGTAGATGATCGAGACCCTGAAATGCACTTTCACAGGAAGGGGCAACTCGTCGCCGCCCTCCGAGGCAGTGTGATATGCGAGGTGCCGACGGGACTTTGGATGGTGCCACCTCAATGTGGCGTTTGGATTCCGGGTGGTACTCCTCACAGTATGCGTGTCAGCGGCGGCACCGACTTGTTGCTTTTGTGCGTTGAACCAGATGCCGCGGGACTGCCGAAGAACTGCTGCACCCTCTCCATCACACCACTGCTGCGCGAGCTCATTGTCCGATTGTCCTCGTTGCCGAAATATTACGAGCGTGGCCAATCCACAGATCGCCTCGTTTGCGTTATGCTGGAGGAGCTCAGCGAGATGAGTGTCGAGGAGTTGTACTTTCCCATCTCGAACAACATTCGCATACGGAGGCTAGCCGATGAACTGGTTAGGAATCCTGGAGATCGGCGCACAGCCAAAGACTGGGCTGCGCACGCGGCGATGAGTGAACGGACCTTAACGCGTATCGTCTTGGAAGAAACCGGGATGACGTTTGGTCGGTGGCGGCAGCAACTGCAAATAATTGTCGCTTTGCAGTGGCTGTACTCCGGCAAGAGTGTTCAGAACATTGCTGAGGGCCTCGGATACGAGTCCGTTAGCGCCTTCATCAATATGTTTAAAAAGACTCTCGGAAAATCTCCTGCCCGCTACCTGGCGGAAACCGCGCGGTAACGCGGTGGGAACGCAATCGATTGTCACTTTCGTTGCGTTCTCCGATCGGATGCGAGCCACCGACCCCGGGGCGGAATGTGAAGCTCGCCCCGAACGTCGTGTAGGTGTTATTTCGAGACTGCTTCTGCGGCCGTCAGGATAACGTCGGCGACTTCAGCAGCCTTCGATACGTAAACAGCGTGGCTCGCGTCGAGTTCGGAAACCGTGCTGCCGGCGCGCTTGGCCATGTCCCTTTCGAGTTCCGGATTGATCGATCTGTCTTTCGTCGCGATAACCGACCAACTTGGTTTAGTTTTCCACGCAGGCTCGCCAGCCTTGGTGGTAAAGCTCGCCTTGCTCGCGAAAACCTGTGACCGCGCGATAAACGAGGAATCTTCTTGCGGCAGATCTGCGGCAAAGGCCTCAGAAAACGCGTTCGGGTCTAGGTAGAAGTATCCATCGGAGGTCGCTTTAACAAAGCCAGGCTTCATATTCGGATCGGGCTTGCTTTGTGCAAGGCTGACAAGGCTCTCGCCCTTCTCCGGTTGAAACGCAGCGACGTAAACCAGGCCCGCGACATTCTTGTCGTTACCTGCATCGGAAATGACCATGCCACCATAGCTATGGCCGACGAGCAAGGCCGGGCCGTCTTGCAAGGCCAGAACGCGGCGAGTTGCTGCGACGTCGTCTTTCAGCGACGTCAGTGGCTGTTGGACGATTGTGACATTGAAGCCTTTCGAGGAGAGAATGTCGGACACCTTGCGCCAGCCGGAACCATCGGCAAATGCGCCGTGAACGATGACAACGTTTTTGATATCCGCGGCGAGGGCCGCGGACCAGCCAGTTGAAGCAGTGACGACAGCTGCGAGTGCCGCAGCGGAGAACAAGCGGGAAATCATGGGATGCCTTTCGAGTTAATTGTGTCATGTTATTTATGACGATAACGAACTGATGGTCCCAGACCTGCGTGGCAATGTCCAGAGAAGCAGGCATGTTCAATGACCGCCTTCATCCTGTTTTTTGTCAGGTTTTGTAGTCGATGCGCGTCCAGATACATTGGCGTACAAATTTCGGCTATTCGGATTTTTGTGTGGAACCGCGGCCGATCGCCGAAGCTGACGAACCGGTGCAGTCTCCTGAGATTCCGTTCCATTCGACCCTTGAGATCAGACCCTTGCGGCGCCGCTCGAACTCCGCTCGACCGCCGAAGATCGCCACGCCATTGGGTGCCAGCTTGCGCTTCCAGATGCCGAGCTTCGTCGCGCAAGCTAATGCACCATCTCCGACCTGTGGTATCCTGCGGCAAGGACACCGTGGGGGATGCGATGTTTCGCGTGCTGGTGCTGATCCTTGCTCTCGTCGCATATCCGTTGCGGGCCGTCTCAGCGCCTCCGGACGTCGATTTGGAACTTGTGCTAGCGGTCGACACATCGGGCTCGATGGACACGGGGGAGGCGCGCGTACAGCGCCTTGGCTATCTGGAAGCGCTTCGACACCCGGACTTTATCAACGCTGTCAAAGGCGGATATCTGGGACGCATTGCCATTGGCTATTTTGAATGGGCGGGGCAGGTGAACGAGTCGTCGGTCGTCACCTGGCAGGTGATTGAAGACGCCAATGATGCCGAAGCCTTCGCCGCCAAGCTTGAAGCCCGCCCGATCAGCACGCGACGACAGTAGGCGTTCCTACGGCTGGCTCCCAATTGAGGATCTTGAGCGTCCTTTGCGAAACATGAGTTCCCGTCGATGAGCATCGCCTCAGAACTCTATAGAATATTCTTCTCTCGATAGTTGCAAAAGGCATTCTGTCCGTGCATATTTCCAAAGCATGTCGTCGAGGGGGACATCAAGATGCCATCAGTTTTCACGCATTTTCTTATATTGGATGAAGTAATAAATCAGCTTCCTCAAAAGGTAGCAGATATTGCGAGGCAGCATAAAGAATATTCTTACTGGGGATCAGTCGGCCCGGATTATTTCTATTTCTTCGAGCAGGATTGGTCACTCGCAGGCAAACTCGCTGGCTTCACTTTTAAGCTATATGACCAACTCGAAGAAGTGGTAGACATCTATAAAACAGCGTCAGCGTTCCGCTCCAGCGTTACAGACTGGATAAGTGGCGGGTTGACCGGTGAAATTGAGGGGATCGCCAAACGGTTCGAAGTAATCATAAATTCTCTTGTCGTGACGTTCCTGTCCAAGGGGGTGGATCTCTTTGAGGAATTCACGCCGCCAATCTCAAAGGATGCCAGCGTCTCGAAGGTGAATGACTGGTGGCTAGCGGATCTCGCCCACCAACGCCGCACAGTCGATTTCAGCCGATCGCTTTGGGATCACTCCAGAGGCAACCCGCGGCTCGAAGCCTACACGCTCGGCTATCTGACGCATGTGGGCGGAGACGCATCCGGACACCCGCTCGTGAACATGATCGTTGGCGGACCTTGTCGGACGCAATGGAGGAGACACGGCCTAATCGAAAAGGCGCAGGACACCCACTATTGGAACAAGTATCGGGGACAGAGGGTATCCGATTCTCATGCCCACAAGCTAATCGAGATGGAGAAGCCATCATCGCCGACCCTGCTCCCCGACATGCCGGAGGACCTGATCGATCTCATAAGCAATGCAATCAACAAGAACTATTCGGAATTCAACCTGAAGAACGGGCTTCCCGACCGCGACAGCATCAACAACATGTATCGCCTGTATTACAGGTATCTGCGTTCCTCCTCGACTTTGGGCGGGGTCAACATGCCTCCCCCGGAAGATTTTGACTGGTATGACCTACCGGAGTGGGTGAGAGACCAGCTACAGGACACGTGGGACAAGCGCCCGACCAAGGGGCTTCCAAGCATATCTGACCCCACAAACCTCGGGCAGTGGAAGTCTTTGATTTCAGGCATAGTACGGTCGGTTCTATGGCTGTCCGAACTCGTCATCAAGATTGCGACGCTGCCGCAGGCGATAGTAGCGAGACTGGGGACGGCGCCTGCGAGATATCTGCTCTGGCTGATGGAAAAGGCCCTCTATGAAGCCTACAGGGATATCCGGAGTGGCCTCGCCCTGGCCGCCTTCATCCATCCGGAGCCGGAACAGGTCCAGAGGCATTTCTCCGCCATCGTCAATCCGTCAGACAGGGATTGGAATATCTACCTGGAGGCATTCGGTTTTGCCCACTACACCAACGGCGACCAGACATACCATCTCGTTCATCCCTTCGTCTTCAATCCAACCCTTCCGAAAGAGCGGCCATACGAGCGGCCCGTCCCGCGTTTCCCCGACAAGATCAGAGCCATACTTAAGAGTGGCGACCCCAGCGCTGGCGACGAAGCACTATCGAGGCTGCTATTCGATGCGGACCTCTATGATGGCGTTGATGCCCTCTACGAGAGCGGCGCGCGCTTTAACCCTATCAACGGCGTCCCTCAGCAAGCTCCCAACCTAGACGTGCCGCTCCCCAGCGCGGTGGCGGCATCACTCGAACTGATCCGATATTTCCGGAGCAACGGCGCAGCGGGCCTGAAGAACATCAACCTCGACGGCGACAGAGGTTACATCTGGCCAACATGGGAATCCACGAAGACATCCGACAAGTGGCAGCAGTATTCCGACTTTAAATTTGGAGATTGGTGAGATGACTGTCTACAGATACTACCGGATGAACGAAGAGAACCCGATCAACTACGGTGCCAGCCTCTCCCTGGCCAATCCTGAGAACATTCCCTCAATCAACTCAGGGGCAGCGCTCATCGAAAAGACTCCATTCGGCCCGACAAGCAGTATGCGAATTGCCAGCACTTCTCCCGTCGGGCTGAAAATCGAGTGCCTAATATCCAACAGGGGGGACACCAACAGCACGGATTGCCAGCTCACAATCGTCTTCTGGGGCATCGATGGGAGAACTGGTACCTATCGCGTCCCTGGATCAAACATCATCCCTGCCGGAACGGTCATGGGCCAGATTGGCAGTGCGCTGGTGACGGCTGACGTCCTCTTCTCGCAGATCGCTCATCCAACCAACCTGCCGCCATTTACGAACATCGAGCAGATAACGCATGTGTATGGCATTGCATCTGACATACTTCGATGCCCGATGGACAAGCCGAGCTACGATTTAGTCAGCGGAGCCAAGTCAGGCCAAAAGCTTGCAATTAATCCACTCCGGATGAGCAAGGCGATTGGCTGCTGCAAGCCGCATCAGACATTCAGCCTGAACGGAAATCAGATACTCCTTGCCCAGGAAGCATATATCGAACTTGTGTTCACCCATGCTCAGGCAGGGCTGGATGCCGGCTTCGGACGCATGCTTGCCAACGGCGGTATCGAAAAGTGGTACCCGTCCCTCCTCGGGTCGACTCCTCCGAAAGACACGCTACTCCCGGACAAGCGGCTCCTTCCGGCAGGGGAGCTTGTTTTCGCACTGCTTAGCCCCCTCGGAACGCGGTTGAGTACCGAGCCTCCCTATTGCCGCATCACCATGGAGGGCGGTGATCGATCCATGAAGCTGGAATTCGAAGACGGCGGCGGCGGACAGTACTCTGACTACCATGTTCGGATCTTGGAACTCTAAATTGGCGCTCTCGTTCGATCTGAGCACCCATAAAATGGTGGGCAACAAAAGCCTTTTTGGTGGCCCACCATTTCGCTATCGACGCATCGAAGGCACGAGTGAGGCTTCCAGCAGCGAGTCGATAGCCGAGACGACGCAGTCATACTGCAAGATGTGATCGCGTTCTGTACGCCCTCCGCGACCCGCCCAATGCCTTGAGTATCGGCGAGCGATATGATGTCGTCACAGCGCCGCGTGGCCTGCTTCCCCTTAGCCCACCGATTTGGCATCTCGTCGATATGCCGGGTGATATCGTTGATGGCCCGTGTATGACTCGGAGCACTGATCACAGCGGACATGCGGGCTACAAGCCGCTTACCTCGAAGACTATTCCGTGTCTGATGATCTGCATCAAACACCGTTATAGCACTGCACGAAAGACACAATGACCATGACAGACGAGACCCTAGCGGACCGTGTAATTCGGCTTTCGGAGGAAATGGCGTTCCCCACTACCGAATGGGAGGCAAGTACGCTAGCGGAGGTTCTCACCTTGCCTCGAGTTGTCGTGACCCGTCCCTCCAAGCAATATCTGCTGAGCATCGGCATGATCCCTTATGGCTGCCATGTCAATTGTGCCAAATATGTCGCCCGGGATCCCGAGCACCTGACACGTCATGTCTGCGGATGGATAATCCATGGATCCGATCTCATTCTCCACTCAGTTGTCGAGCGTAACGGAGGCTGGCGTTGCCTGACCCCACAACTGGTCGAGGCGCCGCCGCAGTTCGTCTTCATTCCGGACCCGGCAATAGAGTGGGTGGAGACGCACGATGGATCCGGACGCGAACCCATCCGTAGCGGAAACCGGCTTCCTGATGCCCTTCGTAAATATCCCGAAGACCATATCCGCATGAGAGATCGTTTTCGCGAGCTCGTCAGCTCGGGAGTGTCCGTGCTCGATGCTCGGTCAATGATCGACGCTACGTTGGGAGCTGAGTTCAGCGCAAAGCCCGGTATCTGATCGGTATTGCCTTTCAAAGCGATTGCTAGCGCACCTCACTCTCGTGGAGTTACCGAGCTGGAAACGCCGATCGGCTAGTTCCATTTTGGTTGCACTGCTGTAGGTTGCGGAAAACATCGCGACCACGGGAAAGAACTAGATGACCAGGCAGGTATTCGACGTCCACGTGGAGTGCGTCAATGAGGGCGCCAACAAGGAGGCAGCATTCGACACGAAAGCAATTGCCATCAGCGTGTCAGCAGACGGCCAGCTCAAGATCGATGGGGGAGAAGGCAGGTCACAGACGCTTGGCGCGACCACGTGGGGAAGTGTCACTATCACCCGCCTCCCGCGGACTTGAATGAGAGAGCGGGGGACCAGGAGGCTATTGACTTCGGACAGCCTGTTGCGTGGCATCTATTGGATCTTCTGGATCGGGGTGTTCACGCTGGCGGCAGCACAACTCCTCTATCTTGTTCGAGGTTACAGCGAATTAGGGACAGCACTTTCATTGGTAGTTCCGGCTGCGTTCCTCGAGTACTATGCCGGCACACTCCGAACCGAAAAGGATGCTGAAGCCGAGCACCAGCTTCGATCCCATCAGTCATTCGCGAAAGGCGCTCTGGTCTGGTCCGGTCCCACGGTCTTTCCAGTGAATGATACCAGACAACTAGACGAGGGCCTGGCTTTCAGAAAAGTAATCGCTTCGACCGTAGGATTTGATGCGTACAATGGCGGATCCAAAGGTTCCTATTCCGACATCGTGCGCGAACTTCTGCCATCTGAAGTCTATGCATACCTCGGTCACGTCAAAGAACTCGAGAAGATCGACTGATCGATTTTTCTGCACCGACCAGGAATGCATCGGTGGCGTTACCGAGAGCGTGGCCGCACGCATTCGAGGTGGTGTAGGAACTTAGTCCGACCGAACCGCGCAAAAGTCTTAGCCGCATTGCGCGAATCTCGGACTTTCGTCGGGAGATGTTTCCATTGAACTGTCGAATCCTTGGCGACAACTTTGACTTAGGAA
Organism: Ensifer adhaerens; assembly: GCF_020035535.1. Taxonomy (NCBI): domain Bacteria; kingdom Pseudomonadati; phylum Pseudomonadota; class Alphaproteobacteria; order Hyphomicrobiales; family Rhizobiaceae; genus Ensifer; species Ensifer adhaerens. The sequence continues at coordinate 2,189,200 of NZ_CP083350.1, forward strand.
CAGCTCCCCCGGGCGTCCCGCACAACAATGCGCGAAATCGGGCATTCTCAGCCACGCGGACGCCTAAAGATGTTAGCCGTACGATCGCGGCCAGGTGACAACGGTTGTATCCCATGGCCCAACTCTCGCTTTGCATAGCCATGCTACGCGACAGGGCGGAGCCGGGCGGTGATTGTTCGAATTGGCTCCAATCGAGGACGAGCATGCAAAAACACCGTAGAGCATACTTGAACATTCGTTCCAGAATATATATGTCATACCCATGGCGAGACCGAAAGAATTCGATACGGAAGCAGCCCTAGATGGCGCAATCAAGGTGTTCAGTGAGCACGGATACGAAGGTACGTCCGCGCAGATGCTTGTGGACTCGATGGGGATCGGCCGTCAGAGTATTTACGATACGTTCGGTGGCAAGTGGCAGCTTTACCGGGCGGCCTTGCGGCGGTACGGCTCTGGCGAGTGCTCAGCACACTTCGAGGCCCTACGGAAAGGCCCCCGCGCTATCGATGGTCTCTCAGCTATGCTCAAACGCGTAGTGGAAACTGCGGCTACGCCCTGCCTTGGCATGAGTTCAATTTACGAGTTCGGAACATCTAAACCCGATGTCACCGAGATCAACGAACCCCTAGCCTCCGCCATGAGCAGCGCGATCGCGGCGCAAATTCGAGAGGCCCAGCGGGACGGCGATGTGGCGGCAGACCTAGACTCTGAGATTGCCACGCAGTTCCTTAAATCGGCAGTCGCCGGGATCCGGCTTGCGGGGCGCAGCGGTGCCGACCTGCGTACCCTTATGGGTTTGGCGGAAATCTCGTTGAGGTCCCTACGCTAATTTTTTTTGACCAATTCTGGAACAATCATTCAACAAAGGATGGAGCTTATGAAGGCAATAGTAATGAATGGCATCGGTGGCCGTGACATGATGGAACATGTCGAGCTACCAGAGCCAACGCCCGGTCCCGGAGAGGTACTGGTCGATATCGCCTATGCAGGTGTCAACTTCATGGACATAGGTGTCCGACAGGGGATCGCCTGGACCGAGAGACCAAATCCCAAGGTTCTTGGCGTCGAGGGCGCCGGGCGGGTTATCGCTGTAGGCGAGGGCGTCGAGGAGTTTGCCGCCGGCCAGCGCGTCGCCTGGGTATATGCTCCCGGCAGCTATGTTCAACGGATTTCGATCCGCGCGACGTCGCTGGTCCCGATCCCGGATGATATCGACGATCGGACAGCGGCATCGGTTATGATGAACGGGCTTACCGCCAGCCATTTCGCAACCGAATTCTATCCGGTACAGCCGGGCGATGTTGCGTTCATCCATGCCGCTGCGGGGGGTGTTGGTCTCCTGCTTACGCAGATCATCAAGCTTCGCGGCGGCGAGGTTATCGGCCGTGTTTCTTCGGAAGAAAAGGTGGCGATAGCCCAGGCCGCCGGGGTCGATCATGTCATCGTCGATACGGAAGGCAGCTTTGTGGACGAGACGCTTCGCCTGACGAACGGTGAAGGTGTCCACGTGGTGTACGACGGCTCGGGTCCGACCACATTCCAGGGTTCGCTCGATATTCTGCGTCGGTCTGGAACTTTCTGTTGGTTTAGTCCCGTACTTGGGGGCCCTGGCGCACTCGACCTGATGAAACTCCCGAGGAGCATCAAGATCGGATATGCGACCTTCCTTGACCATATTCACACGCCCGCATTGCTGCGGCAGCATTCCAAGCAGCTCTTCAATTGGATCTCGGAAGGAAAGCTCAAGATCCATGTAGGAGGTGAGTATCCACTGGCGGACGCAAGCCGTGCTCATGCCGATATGGAAAGCCGCAAGACGGCGGGAAAGCTGGTGCTGGTCCCATGACGAACGAAGCAGCGATGGTTTTTGGCGGTGGCCGAGGAATCGGTAGCGCCATCGTCAAACGCCTTGGCGCAAACGGTTTCGACGTCGCGTTTACCTATGTGTCTCAACCGGATCGTGCTGCCGAGGTTGTGGCCGCTGTCGAGGCCACTGGGCGCCGGGCAATCGCTTTGAAGGCGGACAGCGCTGATGACGGAGCGATCGAAAAGGCGGTGGAGTCGGCAGCGGAGCAACTCGGCGCGCTTGATGCCGTAGTTGTGAATGCTGGGATCCTGCGTCTTGGAACGATCGATACGTTTTCGCTCGAAGACCTCGATCTATCGTTGGCAGTGAATGTGCGCGGCGTCTTCTTGGCGATCCAATCTTCGTCACGCCACCTGCGCGACGGCGGAAAAATCGTGACTATTGGCAGCAACACGGCCAAGCGGCCCGGCGGTCCGGGGAGCAGCGTCTATTCAATGACGAAGGCTGCTGTCGCGGCGATGGTCAAAGGTGTCGCCCTGGATCTCGCGCCTCGGCGGATCACGGTAAACAACATTCAGCCCGGTCCGATCGAGACGGACATGACTGCGCCTTTCGCCGACCATTTGCGAGATGCAATGCCTATAGGGCGATTGGGCAAACCCGAAGAAGTTGCCGCTCTGGTTTCATACTTGGTCGGGCCGGAGACTGGCTACATGACGGGCGCAGATATAACCATCGATGGTGGGTTTATCCTGTAGCAACAATAAGCTGCTTTCGGCAATTTCGGTCGCTCCGTCGGTTGAACGGAGCGATCACAAGTTAGCAGTTCGCTGACCTTCCACCACGCGTCGACGTTCCTTCCCAAGCCCCGCGCCTTGCCTGCCTGGGCGTGTCCGTCGCTTGACTTCGGGCGAAATGTTCCTTATTTGTTCCAAAATGGAGCTGACGCAACGAATACCTTTGATACGCTGATCCGGGACGCCGCCGCGGCGGCATGGGTTTTTCGTGTCATGGAATTCGTGCGATGCTAGACAATCTTGCAGTCGACCCCTCCATTCTCGACGCCGCATTCTGCGGTGCGTCAGCAAACGTCTTTTACCCCCGGGCAACCGTTTTCTGCAGAGGCGGATCGGCGTTCCGAAGCCAGCTCGCACGTGACCTTGGATGCCTCCTTGATGTCGACGACAATGTGGCTGCGTGGTCGTGCCTGCGGTTCGGATTTGCGCTCGAACGGGGGCCTCATGTGAGTGACTTTGTCGTTCACCGCGAGGACGGCGCCCGGCAGGCCATGGACGCTGTGGAAGGTGAAGGCAACCCGGCTGTCACCGCCGCTGCCGCTCGACTTGGCATCGACCACCGCTTCATTCCCCGCTCCGAAATCGAACGAGGATTTCGACTTCAGAATGCAAAGGACATTTTGCGCTACGCCAGATATCGAACCCCTTTGAACGACCGCGTCCGGGTGCTGGCTGCGCTAGAAGAGAACGGGACCATCACCGTCTCCGAAGCCTTCTCGCTGTTTAGGGAGGTCCAGCCAATGACAGGAATTTCCTGGTTGGTCCTAAACCGGTTTATCCGGGTTGACCTCGACGAGGCAATCTTGGGGCCGGAAACCGCCATCCGTCGTTTTCATCGTTGAAGAGGATTTAGCGCTGGACACAGCCCGACGAGGGCTGAGCAGAGCTGCGCTTTTGGGGGCGAAGAGTAAGAAGCTTGGCTGACTCTTACCGGGCGTCCGAAACAAGCCAGCAGACACTCAACTACCGCTACGCACCCGGAGTTTCAGCCCTTTGCGCGCCGCCTGCGGATCGATCTTCGCGTAGCTGTGCTGTTCCAGGAGATGCAGCAAGTGGGATGCTGTGAAGAGGCTGATCGCTTTCCCAATCGGGAATTTGTGAGCATCAGTGTGGCCGGGAGGCGATCGGGTCTAGGTCGACGGAGACTGTATCGACGCCCCAGACGCTGCTCGCCTGGGTCATGTCAAACGTTGCGCTATGGATTCGATCCGGTCTGAAGTTCAGCGTCTGATCCGCGCGGGCCGACAACCCGCCCCGGTCGCAGGTTGCCTTCAGACCAACAACTTCACCGACATACAGGCCCTGAAATCGCGCTGGAAGGCGGCCCGCCCACAGAAGCCTTCGCTTGCTGAGGCCTATATCTCAGTCCGGTGTTCCATGGACACAGCTGCCCGCCATTCGATATTTCGAATTTCCGGTTCGAGATTTCGAATGCCTGGTTCGAGATTCCGAACGCCAGTTTCGACTTGCGTCAGAGCTGCATCCTTGCTGCGCGCAATCTTTAATGGTCAAAATTGGGGCATTCCGTTGGAGATCGCGATCGAAAAGGAGCCGAAATTTCAACATTTCGAACGATCGTTCGGTAATACGGAATAAAAATCGGTATCGTTCGACAGATCGGAACAATCTGGTAGCCGACAATTGGGGTAATTCCCTACACGTAGCCGCTACTTCACTTATGGAGTCGCCTAGTGGTTAGGGAATTCCATTAGTGAAGTAGCGGGGAATTTGCAGATATTCGCTATTGCTAACTTAGGGTGTTGCGAATTTTAGGGGAGTTTGTGTGGAATCTTAGGGGATTAAAAATTCTTCCATCCGATTCATGAATGATTTCAGATATTTAACACCCACTCGAAATCGCCGAATATATAGAATCTTGGGGGACCATCGAGCATACGCTGACGAGGCTACTCGACGCTGGCCCTCCCACCCTTATCCGTTGGGACGACGACCCGATCACAGCGCTATCGTCTCCGCCAACTCCAGATATCGACAGAAGGCGTTTGCGAGCTGCATCTGCCGGGGTGTCTTGCATTCGGCCTCGAACACTTGCGGGGAGGCGACAAGGATGGCCATGCACTTGGCGCGACTTATCGCGACGTTCAACCGGTTCGCGCTGTACAGGAACTCCATTCCGCGTGGCGCGTCTGCATGACTCGACGTTGCCAACGAGAAGATCGCGACCGGCGCCTCCTGACCCTGGAACTTGTCGACAGTGCCCACGTGGGCGCCCGGTACGCGCTCCTGGATTTCAAAGACCTGTGCGTTGTAAGGCGCGATTATGATGATGTCTTGGAGGCCGAGGGCTCGTGTCTCACCGTCGCGGTCGGTCCATCGGGCTTCGGAATTCAGAAGCGCGTCGACGATCCTGGCGACGGCGATGGCCTCCTCCACCGAGCTTGACTGGTTGCCTGCGTGCACCACGGGAACGTACCGCAGACCGGTTCCCGTAAACGGCCCGTTCGAGGCGATGTCCTGAACACTGCATGACGGGATGGAGAACAGCTTGCCTTCATAGAACAGTTCGGAGTTGAAGGCGGTGATGCTCGGATGGAGTCGCCATGTATGCTCCAGGAACAGCCCATTTTCTGGCGCTATCGTCTTGCTGCCTTGGAGCACGTGATCTAGCGCGGAAACCCCTGTGCCGTCGGGATGCGAACCTTGCGTCGGCTGCTCCAACTGCTGCTGGTCACCGAGCAGGACGAGGGTAGGTGCCGCGGGCGAAACCGCTAGCACGTTCGCAAGCGACATTTGCGCGGCCTCGTCGGCGAAGAGCACGTCGACGCTGTCGGCAACGTCATCTCTGGACCAGAAGTACGGCGTTGCGCCGAGGACGTTGACCTGACCTGATTTAATAGATGCAGCCGCTTGCTCGTTGCTAGCAAAGATGCGGAGATGATCGGTTCCGTCTTTCTCCGTCTTGTGGCCCGCCAGGACGCTCGTACCGCCCACTTCGATTACCTTGTCGATCAAGTTCCGGATGACTTTGTGGCTGTTGGCAGTGATGCCGATCCTTTTGCCGTCCTGTATGAGACGACAGATCATATTAGCCGCCGTGAAAGACTTCCCCGTGCCGGGCGGTCCTTGGATCGGAAGCACTCCGCCGCGTAGCAAGCGCGATATCCGCAGCGCGCACTCAAGAGTGCTTTCGTCGGGCGCATGCAGCGGTCCATCCACGCGGGGCCGGTGGCGAAGGAGGAGGTCGCGGGCCGCCTGGTAGCGTCCTTCGCCTTCGATGCCGTTGTCCGCCACGTACTCGGCTAAACGGAACAGAGATCCTTCCTGCTGTTCGGTTCCGATGACTTTGTGAGCGAACACCCCTTCAGGGTGCATCTCGGCCGACTTACCCGTCTTCTTCACGTCGACGGTCCGCTCGTCCTTCGAGATCGCGACTACTTTACCGAAGTGCTCTCCTCCCGCTGCGCGCAGCTCCGCGTCATCCCGGATATCAGTATCCTGAGCGTCAAATCCGTAGCGGTCTGTAGGAATCCCTCGCCCGGTTACTTCTACGGTGCCGAGGAACCGCAGTCCGCCCAATCCCGCCTTTTCATCCATCAAATCCGATGCGGTGAGATCGCGAAGGCGAAAGAACTCCCACCAGACCGCCTTGGCTTCCCGGCGATGCCAGCCGAGACAGTGGGCGAGAACCCAGCGGCCCTGCTCGGCAGCACTTCTTTCGGTTACGTCTACGGGAACGTCGTGCGTGAGACGTTCGATAAGTGCCGCTACGCGTTGCTCGCGCTCCGAGATGTCCTCCCGCGGTTCATCGGGGCCGTTGACGGGGCGATCGATCAATGCGCCCGCTGCAATGGCCCCCGTTCGGAGCTGTTCAAGCCAGTCCCGAAGCGCTTCAGTGGACCGACAGTCGTCGTCGTTGTAGCTGGAGACCACTTCCTTTGTCGCATCCCCAATAGACAGCGCATCGTCGAGTTCGAGCGCGGCCTGCATCGATGTGAGCGCGAGGTTCGCCTCTTGCAATGGTGTCGAGCGTTCGAAACTGTAGAAGGGCTCGAGCCTCTTTATCGAATAGCTTTCGACGCTCGCGCGGAGCGCATGCCTCACCACCCCGTAGAGGTCGACCATAACCTTGCCGCGCAGCAGGTCGTCGACTTCGGCCTCGCGCGTGGCATAGCGTCCCATCAGGCGCTTCAATGCCCCAGGCTCGTACGGGGCATAATGGTAGACGTGCAGCTCGGGGTAGAGAGCCAAGCGCTCAACGACGAAGTCCATGAACCGCTCGAACGCGGCCCTTTCCGACCTCCGGTCGAAAGCCCAGTCGGCGACGCGGACGCGTTTGCCGCCATCGTCTCGATAGTGGTAGCCGAAGAGATACTCAAGCCCGTGTTCGCCGATGAACGGGTCGCCTTCGAGGTCGAAGAAGATGTCCCCGGGCGACGGTTCCGGGAGACGACAGAGGCCGAAGCCCGGAACGACATCGAGAAGCTCGTACCGCAGGTCGTGCGCCTCGCGTGCGCTGACCTGGATCTGCGCCTGTGAAATCACCTTCTGGAAACTTGCCGGAGATCCTCTGTCAGGCTTCCAGGGCATCGGAAATGGAAGCTGCGACAACGCGGCGGAGGTGCTCACGCCGTGTGCCTGAAGTTCGGTAATCTGTGACTTCGAGATGTTCGCCACAAGACAGAGGTGATCGTCTTCGCGTCGCCGGGTTTCGCACGCGGGTGCCCATCGACAGACGTCACAATGTTCCGTCGGTTCCGGGTAGTGGGTAGGGGCCCCGCCGACGGAAGAGGCCGCCTCAGCCGCTCTGCGCGCCTTCCTGTAGAATGCGCCGTAGTCAGCGACGCGAAACATCTGCGGAGCGAAGTCCGACCAGGGGACCACTACGTGAACGAATTCCGGCGTGACTCCCTGAAGTCGTTCAAGCAAGTCTGCGTAGAGGCAGAGCTGAAGTACGGTGCCTCCCTTGGTCTCGCGCGACAGCTTCGTGTCAACGATTTCGTATGACCAGGGGCCGAGGTCGCTCCCCACCTCGACCCTGCGAAGCACATCGGCCCGCCCGATCCATCTGTCGCCACCGAGCGCGGCTTGTGCGATGACATGCACACCGGAGCGCATGGCTTGCAGTGTCGCGTCCACCGTCTCATCCGTCACGCCCACCCCAGCGATCGCTGTGGCGGTGAGCCCGAGGCTTGCGAGATGATCGAGGAACTGCTGCTCGTGCCGAAAACCGCGCTCCTGGAGAACCTCAAGAAGCGGATCCGAACGAAACGGTTTGGCACGGGCTCCGTGCGCTACTTGGAGATCAAGCTCTGTCAGATGCCGACAGTTCAGGTGCCCGACGAGGTCACTTGCGCTGAGGACAATGTCTGTGCCGATTCGCCGCATTCCCAGACTATACGGCGTCTGCGGGTATTGTCGAACTGCCTCAGCGATAAATTGAACCGTGGGCAGATCTCGCAGCGCGCAAAGCCAAAGCGGCAAGCTGCCGCCTGCTCAAGTTCAGGCGCCTCCGAGTGATCCGACCGCAATTCCATTCGGCACCGGTTTTCGCCAGGATAGCCGCGCTGCGTCATGATGCTCCGCCAAGCGCCTTTCACACGCATGCAAGTGGACCTTCTTGCCGTGAAGGTCGGCGTACTCGAGGTGGGTCGCAATCCACGGAGCGAGCCGGATGGTCATCGTGTCCGGATCAATCGACAGCAATTTGCTGTCAAACAGCCCGTGTATGTCTGAGCGCAGAAGTAGCCCGTTCCTGGGGCTGTTGACCAACGGTCCGCCCTTATAATGCGGCGATATGTGCGCTGCCTGCAGGATGTCGGCGATTGCGGTTCCAGTCACGCAGCATCTTGCGCCGTACATCTCAATGAGACGCCGCCGAAAATAGGTTTGCTCGGGGCGGGTCTGCACGAGGGCGTATGACGGAATACGCACTCCGCTACTGTCTGCGTCGTGTTCCAGGAGGGCGGAGAGGGCCTGCCAGTCCGAGTAGATGACGTCCACGATTGCATCCCGGTGTCTTTCAAGGCTTATGCAGGTGGCCCTTGCGTTGAGAGACGCAACCACATCGTCGCCGAAAGAGGACTTGGCATAGGGCTTGCCATCATTGAGCCAGGCGACGCTACGGCGGAAGGCCGTGTCATGCTCCACGAGTTCGGGATAGTAAATTGGTGAGCTAAGAACTCGCCCCACGTATACATCGGTGCTGTGAGGGACCAGGACTGCGTCTCCGATCTTCATTCGCCGCAAGAAGCGCTGCATTTCTCCGGCGCCTTTTCCCGCGTGAACACGGTCGCCATACGCGCCTTCGATGATTGCCCTAAATTCGTCTTCTTGCACGTCAGCGGAGATGAGCTTCGATGCTTCGCTCCAGCCGATCGAGATCTGATCGTCTTCGATCACTTCTAGGACCTTGTCGATCCCTCGGGGTCTGATGTGGAGCCGATAGAAATCCACGCCTGGGAGCCGGACAACCGATCCCGACTGAGGATCGGGGGCGCGTTCCTCCCTCAACTGAGCGGCCCATTCCAGGAAGCGTTTCGTCTGACTGACGATGTCGCGAGGCGCTCCATCAAGGCATGCGACCTTGTAATAGCGTTTGATGCCGTTCGACAGTTGGACATTAACCAGAGTTCCCGGGAGGGGCTCCAACTCTTCGAGATGCCGAACGCCAGCGGCCACCTGGACCGCGCTTGAGCGAAGAAGCCAGAGCTTTCCCTCGGCATCGCGCGCCACAAGGCCCCGATTATTGCCTGGCAGGCCATCTCGCGCTGGATTTATCTCGATGATCTTGTCACTGCTGCGACCTTGTTCATCGATCAAACCAAGTACTGAGTAGAATGGCAAGTCGGCCCGATGCCATTGACCCACTTCGATCCAAACACCCAGATTGGGGGGCCGGCAGAGTTCGTTTTGTCCGACAGACATCGCGCTCCCTTCGGCCCAGAAGGCGTTTCGCCAGACGATCATTGCGGACATGATAGTGGCGCGATCTTCGACGGACTGCATATCGGCGGCACTCGGCATCTTAAACTCACAATTGCACGGATAAAAAAGTGGCCCCATCGCGAATGACAGGAACAGGGCAGACTGGATTATGGGCTAGGCAGTGGCCACTTCCGCTCGGAGGGCCTCGTACGTCGGGAATGTCCGGCCGACCTTCTTGCCGCGTGTGATGATGTACGAACCCTGTTCGGTGCGGCGGAAATATGTATCGCCAAGTTTGCCTTCGATCGGATTTGCTTTCGTATGCTCGATCACCTTCTCAACAATGCTGTCCAAGTACGTTTTGTCGTTTAACGCCAGATACTTTTCGGCAAGCAGATCAACGGCGGCGGGACTGATGGCGGCGACCTTCGCTGCGGCAACTGCCACATCCGCGTCGACCTCTAAGAGGGTGTTCCAGCGCCTCATGTCGGGCGCTGGGGTTCGCGCCGCCAGGCTGGGATCAGTTCCGACGAGGAAAAGAACGATGATCCCAAAGATCCCGGTGATGCAACACGCGATCCCCCATGCCATGACATTTCGATTGCGGGAACGCGCCATAGCGGCCCCGATCATTCCGAAAACAGGTGCGAGCAAAATGGCGATCAGCATGATTGGTCCCTCGTTGTTCATTTCTAGGTTGTAAGCTCCGACGCGTAAATTTTTGGAAAAAAGGCTTTGAAGACTTGAACCCTCGCCCACGGCACTTCGAAGGATTCGAGGAAATCGTTACTGGTTTCGTCATCGCCCTGCAGTCGCTCGAATGTTGACAGGGTTCACAGGCCAGTAGCGTCGAATGATGAAGAACAATCGCGTCGAGGATGGGGCTTCCCGACCTTTGTTGACTACGCGTTGCGTTCGATGGAAAAGCAGATTGCGTACTCAAACAGGAGAAAGCCATGGCCGAGACCATTGCGGAACAACCAGTTGCAACAAATGAGGGTGGTATAGAAAAGGAAAAGCCGAAGCCGTCGAAGACTAAGAAGTCGTCGGGCCAAGCTGCCCGGAAACCTGTCGGAAAAACTGCTGAAGGCACGGCGCGTAGGATCGGGAAATACACTGACCAAGAGCGCCGAGTGAAACTGAATGCGATCGACGACATGGTGAGATCGGGGACCCACAATCTCAAGGCTGCAGTTAAGGAGATGGGGATTGGTGATCAGACCTACTATAATTGGAGGAAGGCGCTCGCCACTCCAGACGCCTTGAATGAAGAGCTGGCGGCAGATCATGGCCCGGCGGGCGCTGACACGTTCCAGGATCTGGTGCGGCTTGAGGAAGAAAATAACCGGTTGCGAAAGGCGCTGGCAGAAAAGTTGCACGCGGAGAATGCTGAACTTAAAAAGAAACTCGGATTGGACTAGCAACGGACTTCGCCCCTCGCTGAGGCGGACTTCAAAGTAGCCAGCGCGCCACGGTTCTTAAGCGGAAGCAACGATGGAGATTGGAGGGCTCGTCAAATGATGGCCCGCCGCTTCCAGCGAGCCTTGCGTCGACAGTTGCGATTTCTAAAGAGTAAATTGACAGCCGCCGCTCCGGAACGTATCCCCGCGTAAGTGATCCACGAGTATCCGGATGGAGACAAGCAGTCCTACATGAGAGCGTCGATAAAAACATTCGTCGTCGAGGTTAAGCGCAATCGCCGGCTTGCAAAGCCTCGCGTAGACTCGATCTGGGGAGATATAGACTTAAGATCCGCGGCTCGGGAAGTAATCGGGTTCGATTATGTCGACTCTGGCCGCGAAATCTTCAATACCGGGGAAGAGACATCTCTGGAAGTGAAGGGGGAAACGGAAAAGTCTCAAGTTCTCGCTTCGGATGTCCCTGAATTCGCGGCGGAACTCTACGACGCTGACGACCCAATCGAAAATGTTGTCGCACGGAAACCGCCTCGGCGGTCGCCACGAAAAAAGAAAGCTTTTCGGGAACAGGACCAAGGAAAGCTGCTTCGCGTCGCCGATGATGAACCGGATGCGACGCGACCGACGTTCGCTGACCTAGAATCGCTTGCTGTTCTCGAGGCCGAAAACGCACACCTTAAAACTCTCTGGGCGGAACAGCTCCGGCGAGAAAACGAACAGCTCAGCATAATGCTTTCCCGAGTTTCGTTCGCGTCTGTGCATCTGCCGGATTAATTCCTTTCCTAAATCGCACCGGCGCTCTTGCCATGACTACGGGGGTGAGAAAGACTTCCATAAGGGAGATAATCAGATGCAGTCAGAAGCGAGCAATGGAGTGGATCCACAGGAGCTGCGTTATGAGGACGGTATTGTGATTTTCTGTGGTGAGTTTTCGGAAAACGATCAACGGCTACTTAGAGAGGCCGCCTTGTCCGCGGTTCAACTCGATCTAGTCCGGAGTATGCCAAGCACGCTGTCGCACTTCACGACCAGCGCACGCAATGTCGTCGGTAACATCAGAATATGCTGATAGCTTTGATCCTTTGCGTGTGTGCTGAGTTCGCACAGATCGCCCTCTGCGTCAAATTTGAAGGCGTCCTTCATTTCAGACGCTGAGAAGTTTTCGTAGTCCTTCGAGGTCATTTCGGGTCGATGATCACGAAGAAGATGAACAGCTTCTTCATAGGCCTCTCTCTCGGATCCAGTTCTTTCCTTTTCCTCCCAGCCAATGAACTTATTCGTCAAGAGTTCGCGCCCCTCGGCAGCGAAGTGCGTGAGCGATTCGCGCATCACGATCAAACGGGTCGACCGACCGTCGATGTCAACAAATCGAAAAATCGCGCCTCCACCGAAACTGGTGACCGCGGCGATATTGAATGAGATGGCGAAGAAGGCTGTTGGCTTTTCGGGACGGTTCATAGAGTGGTCGCTACCTTGAATTGAATAAAAGCCATCTATCAACCAATACTTAATTCGAGATAAACGCCTGAAGTCCCGACTGCTTCCAGCTTAATCTGGAAAGGGTCTTGGCTTAGATCTCGGACAAGCCCATCCAACGGTCAAGATGAGGAAGAGAACCTGCGTCTGCTCGGGGCGCGGGCCGAAAAACTGGACGTGAAGTATGTCGAGTGAAAAGCTTCGGAGCATCAGGGTGAATCCTACCAGGCCTGAAGTTCCATCGTGAATATACAGACTGCCTCAGTTTTCGACCGAATGAGGGCTTGGCTGGCGGTATCAATGCAAGCCTGGTGCGGGTCGAGCCTTCGCGAAAGGTATTCTCTTCCGGACCATCCGAAATGGTTGGGACAGGCTCTGCGCCGTCACCCGAGCGGGTAACGGGCTAGGACGATCCCGTTTACCGTAAACAAAGTCTTAATTTACTTGTAGTTGAAAAATTCCGCGTCCTGCATTAACCACCAATTCTAAGGGGATAGGGGCGCGGAAAAATTTGTAGATTCCTTTTGATCGTCGCATGGGCGCTTACCGCATCGATCGCGGTGTCTGGAGAAGCCGTCAGGGTTGTCGACGGCGACACCTTGGACATTGGTGGCATTCGCTACCGGCTTCATGGAATTGATGCACCGGAAGCGGGCCAAGCCTGTAGCGCCAAGGGCGGCGGTACTTGGCCATGCGGCAGAGACGCGATCCGCCAGATTGAAGATCTCGTCCAGGGCCGTAATGTCACATGTGAACCCAAAGGCCGCGATACCTACGGGCGAGTGATCGCCGTCTGCTTCGCCGACGGCGGCGAAATCAATTCCGCCATGGTTCGCGCTGGACTGGCCTGGGCATTCCGGAAATATTCCGAAGACTACGCTCAATTGGAGCAAGAGGCCCGGCAGGCCCAGGTGGGCGTCTGGCAGGCCGAAACCGAGACACCTTGGGACTATCGCGCTTCGAAGTGGGCTTCTGCAGTATCCCAGTCGCCGAACCAGGCGTGTCCGATCAAAGGCAACATCAATCGTCAGGGCGAGCGCATCTATCACGCGCCGTGGTCCCGAGACTACGCCAAAACCAAGATCAATACCGCCAGCGGTGAACGCTGGTTTTGCTCGGAAGACGAGGCCGTTGCGGCCGGTTGGCGGCCTCCAATGTGGGGGCGGTAGCCGCACCTCTATCTCAGGATAACATCATGGCACCTCGATTTGACTCGCTAAACAAGCTCTTCGAAAGCGTCCGGGAATCGAACCACGATTTCCGCGTCACCACCGATCCGTTCCCGCCGCTCGACGTCGACAAGCTGGAACGGACCCTGGAGCTGGAAGAAAAGGGCACGCGGAACGGCAAAGCAAACACGCCGAAAGAGGACTCGCGCGATCAGGACGAAGTCGAGAGAGGCATAGCCGAACGGATCGAAAGCTTGCGTGACGACGCATACCAGGTACTTGAGGGGCATCTAAGCACCTACGGTACGCGTTTGCGCAACCTCGACTTCGACGGCCACTTCAACAGAATCCAAGTTGTCAACAATGCGAGCGTCGATGACTTCCGTGCCGACGTGGCCACGGGGCGCGACGAGCTTCATGGCCTTCGGAAGGATCTGAGAGAGTCGGATGTCGAGCTTGCCAATTTCCGCAAGCTGAATGGTCTTGAGCTGAGGGTCGCCCGCACCAAAGGGCGGATGGCGACCATCCTCAAGTGGTGCGTCATCCTCGCCCTGTTGATCGTCGAAACGATGGTAAACGGCATCTACCTCGCTAAGGGCAACGACCAAGGCCTTGTCGGCGGCATCGGATACGCCTTTTCGTTCGCGTTCGCGAACGTGGTCTCGACAGTCGTGCTGGGTCTTTTCGTCGTGCCGCGGGTCGTGCACCGATCGTTCTGGTGGAAGCTGGTGGGCCTGCTGGGCATCGCCGCCTGGCTGACGGTGGCGTTGGGCCTGAATCTGGTGATGGCCCATTATCGCGAAGTCTCCGCCACGGCGTTCGACAATGTCGGCCGTATTGTCATGGAGCGCCTGACCAATGCGCCACTGGTCATGAACGATATCGACTCGTGGGTGCTGTTTGCCAGCGGCGTCCTTTTCTCAACGATCGCACTCATCGATTCCCTTCTGATGAAGGACCCGTACCCGGGTTACGCCGACACCTACACCCGGTACGTCGACGCCCGTGACGATTACATTGATCGCAAGGCGGATCTGATCGATCAGCTGAAGGGGATCCGCGACGACCACAATCAGAAGGTCGACGGCATCATCCTTGCTCTTTCTCAACGCCGGAAGGAATGCGCTGCCATCATCGACAGCCGTACGAGGATGATCAAGCAGTTTTCGGAGCACCAAAACCATCTCGAAGTCTCTGGTCGGCGCCTGTTCGCTACCTACAGGGAGGCCAACCGAGCCACCCGCACCGAACCTCAGCCCAAACGGTTTTCGACGCAGTACAGCCTCGATCGGCGAAAGCCTGCCATCGATAAGTCGGACGACTGGAGCGACAAGGAACTGGGCGAACGCATCAAAGCAGCTCAAGCCGAAATGGCAGACCAGATGAAGCGCATCAGCGCCGAATTCGAAGCCGCAGTCACCGCCTATCACCAACTGGACAATCTTTTCCCGGAGACGATCAATGGCCCGGCGCAGGCGTAGAAGAAAAGACGGGTCGCCGTGGGCGATAGTCGGCATCATCGGCCTGATGGCCTTCGTGTTCCTGAGCGTTGCAGGCTATGCGATGCTCAAGATCCGGGCTGGTGAAGCTGTGGCGCTTGACGACGATCTATGCCCCGCGACAGGCCCGGTGTCCGTTAGAGCCATACTGCTCGACTTGACCGACCCAATCTCGGAAATCACGCAAGTTGACCTGAAGCGCCAGTTCGAACGGACAGTGTCGGAGATCGAAGTCGGCGGCCTGCTCGAGGTCTACGCGCTCACGGACGAAGAAGGGAAGCTGACCCGGACCTACCGGGGGTGCAATCCAGGTGACGGCGCGACCGCGGATCCGTGGACATCCAATCCGCGAAAGAAGCAGCAGCGTTGGGAAGAGGCTTTCAACAAGCCGCTGCAGGATCTTTCGGAGTCAATTGGCAGCGGCAGCGAGTCGAAGCATTCACCAATCCTGGCAGGCATTCAGCGCATCGTGATTGAGAGCTTCTCGGCTGGCAAGCTAGAGGGTGCCTCTAAGCAACTGTATGTCGCCTCCGACATGATGGAGAACACGGACGCGTTCTCGATCTACAAATCCGGTGCTGACTACGAAGCGTTCCGCAAAAGCGCTGCGCGCGACAAGTTCAGAACGCCGCTTGATGATACCGAAGTCAAGTTCTGGGCATTCCAGCGAGAGGCTGCGGCCAAAGTAAAAGACCTTCCGGAATTTTGGGCGGCTTGGGTGAAAGCGAACCGAGGCGACCTCGTCGGTTACGAGCGACTTGCAGGGATTGAATGATGAGGAACATCGACATTAGGACGTTCGTCCGCGATCACGGACCAATTTGTCTCTTCGTCTTGATGACGATCATCGGGGCGGCCGTAATCTGGTTTGGCAAGCTTTACGACCTGGACATCTCGATCGTCACCACCATCCCGATCGTCTTGATGCTCGTCTATCTTGTGCTCAACCTGCTGCCCGGACTCAGGGTTCGCAGCGAACAGGCCGGTGACAACCTCTACTACATGGGGTTCATTTTCACCCTCGCGAGCCTCGGAATCTCGCTCTACAAGTTCACGGGCGAGGCCTCGATCGAGGACGTCGTGCGCAACTTCGGCATCGCGATCGTGTCGACGATCACGGGCATCGCGCTTCGCATCTTCTACAACCAGATGCGCCGTGACCCGGCCGACATCGAAACGGCAGTGCGCGTCGAGCTTGCCGAGATGACGCGGCGCGTCAGGACCGAGCTCGACACATCTGCACTCGAGTTTTCTAGCTACCGCCGCACCAGCAACCAGATGCTGTCGGAAGGCTTCGAGGAGATCGCCAGGCAGGCGCAAAGGAACGGGGAAGCCGTCAGGGCGTCGATCGAAGCAATGTCCGTCAAGGCTACGCAGACTATTCAAGAGACCTCGGAGAAATTGCTGGCAACGCTCGAGAAGACGCACGCACAACTTGCCGAACTCGCGGACAAGAATGTGAAGACGGTCGAGCGGGTCGCGGAACAGGTGGACAAGTCGGTCGGGCAAGTCGTCCAGCGCGCCGATGCCCTTTCGAGTACGATGGAAAGCCTGACGGCAAAGTTTTCGATCGCAAGGTCTCCCGACGAAATCCTGCGCGTAGACGTCACTCCCGCGATCGAAGCTCTGAAAGACCTGGTTGACGGCAACGTGAAGTCGATCGAAGCCAACACCGTGGCAGCGCGCGATACGGCCAAAAAGGTGATCACCGCCATCGGTCCGTTCAAGCAGGTGGCAGCACAGCTAAACGCGCTGTCCGTGGACATTAAGGGATCCACCGCCGCAGTGGGTTCGTCCGCCGAGGCGTTGGGCAAGGCGTCCGAACAGATCCGGGAGGCAATGGACGCAGTCCGCTCCATGCTTGATGCGGAGCGCAACACGGCTGAGCAGGTTAGGAATCTCGCCGGCGTGGTGAACACTCTCGAGCTTCGCAGCTCGGAACGCGACGAGCGGGGCGCAGTTCAGAGCGACCGTATCGAAATAGCGCTGGCGAAGGTCGAAGCCATTGTCGCCGTGCCTGCTGTCGCAGAGTCCGCGTCAGTAGTGGATGAGCCTGTAGAAGCCTTGGAGAAGCCCGCGGCGGATTCGACGGAAACCAGGCCGATCATGCCGGCGCCGGCTGGAGAGGACGCCATCACGGTGCCGGAGATGACCACCGCCGCCATTGAGGCAGCAGAACCGCAGCCTGACAAGTCGCGGTGGAGCATCTGGAACCGATGAGCAACACCATCGCAGGTGCCGAAGGGCGCGGCTACAATCGTGGGCTCATCCTTGGCTTCACAATGGCGGAATCGTTGCTGCTCGTCGTGTTCTGCCTGCTGCTTGTGGCCGCCGCGATTATTTCGAAGGAACGGCAGCGCGCGACGGAGGCTGAGCAGCGAGCGACCCGTGCAGAGGAGCAGGTTCTGGCCAAGAGCCACGATGCCGAAGAGCTGCAGAAACAGATCAAAGAGATGCAGGTTCAGCTTGCCGCCGCCGGACGAGACCAGTCCGACGACGAGTGGCGTGAGCTGGTGCTCGCCAAAAAAGCCGTCGAAGCGTTGGCTGTGAAGTTTTCCGACAAAAACCCGAAGGAGATCGTCCGCAAGGTCACTGACATGCTCGAAGATTACCGAGAACTTCAGGCGGCCATTCCGTCTCAAAAGCGTCTGCAGGACGAGCATCTGAAGGCACTGGCTGAAATTTCTCGGTTGCGACAGGACTTGGATTCCAAAGCGAAAGAACTGGCGTCGCTTGAAAAGCCTTCGAAGCCACACGAGTGGCCGCCAATCATCACACTCAGCGAGGCTAACAACAACTACTTCCGCTCAGGCAGTGCCGAGTTGACCGTGGCGTTCGCGACCAAATTGAACAGCTCCATCGCCGACCAAATAGCGAGCAACTTGCAGGCCTACGGCGCGGATATCGTGGAAGTCATTGGCCACACGGACGAACAGCCGATTTCCCGTGCCGGATCGAACATGGACAAGAACGCCATCGACGTGCTCCTGGCTCACAAGAACGTAACGTCGCTCGAGCCAGCTGACAACGCGGGTCTTGGTCTGGCGCGAGCGATCTCGGTCGCGAACGTATTGAAATCCAACAAATCGCTTGCGGATATCACCGTGCTCCCACTTTCGGCTGCTCAGCTAATCCTGCCCGGCGACACATTGACGCGCGGCGAGGCGGGCGATGTCGAGACACGCCGCCGCATCGAAATACGCATCAGAAGACGTGAGGTGGCGGCGCAGTGATTGGTGGAGAAAGCGGGTAGCGAGAGATGATATCGGACGACAAGCACTTTGAGTTGATCACGGCGGCGCTCCAACGCTTGACGATTCCAAACTCCGAAGTCTCGTGGAACACGCGTATCGACAACAGACAGTTCGATGTTTTGGCCCGGATTAACGTCGGGCTTCATTCAGTGCTGCTTGCGTACGAAGTGAAACATAGATCGCGACCGGTCGGAGTAGATGCGGTCGAGGCTTTCGTGACTAAGGCGAGGGATGCGAACGTAAACAAGGCAACGTTCGTCAGCACGTCTGGGTTTCAAAAAGGCGCTGTTAACGTTGCGAAACGGCACGGGATCGACCTCTTCACCTTGAGCTTGCAACCCAGTGATAAGCCTAGCTTTTCACCGCAGGCGTCATATCTTGTCTTCAGCCGACTCGGCTCAGCGAATGCACGGCTGTCGGAAATAGAGGTGGTCGAGACCGACAAACCAATGAACGCGGTCGTGAAGTGCGTCCTCCACTACGTCGACGGGCAAGAGGTGGTGCTACCCGATGAGCCGACGCAGATGACCTACTGCCTCGAGCGCAGCAGCATTGGAAAGAGGTCGTTGGCGGACCTGATCAAAATACAAGCGGGCAAGCCGGTGGCTACGGGCACTACGAACGTGCGTTACGTTCCGGTTGACGGCGAAGTAGTCCCGCCTGACGAGTTCTTCATCCACCGGGGGAGGCTTCTCCAGATAGAGCTTCACGTGGAAGGCGTTATCGGCAACGTGCTTGGCGGCGACGTCCGTATAGATCTCACGGCGCTGCAGAATACAGTCCGCTACCAGAATGTAATTTCTGGATCGATCGCGGAATTTCCGCTGTCATCACTGCCCGTAGGCGAACCTACATTTACGCCCGGAGCTTTCTATTTCTTGGAGAATCCGCTCCGATACTACTATTGCGACGCTGTTAGAGGAAATATTGCTACTATTTTTTTAGTGGAGAGTTTCCAGTTGGGGCATCTATTTGGGGCGGAATTCACTCAGGAAGTGCAATTCGCATCGTTTTATATCCCTCTGGATGACCGGAAGATTTTGGAGCGCCTGCGGCGTAGGCTCCAGCGAATGAAGTCGCAAAGTGTTCTCACCTACCGCCCTGGATAGAGTCTAATCAGAGCACGGTCCCGTCGCCATCCCGACGGCGCAGGACTCATGGTTGTCTTCGCATCCTCGCACGGGATTATAGTTCCAGCGCGGCTATTGCAGCGGAGGCAATCCGGTCCCAGCCCAGTTGGGTCACGACAAATAGAGCGGCAGGTTCGTCAACCTCCAGGCGGCCGCTTTTGACGAGCGAACCGATTACCCAAGCGTCGGGGCGAAGGAAACCGTCAGAAAATTTTATGCCCCGCATCGGAATGCTGCCTCCGCTGAAGAGGGTATATCCGAATAGGAAAGCGTCGGTCCTGGAGCTTTCGCCTTTGGCGTTGTTAGCGTTTTGCCCCCAGGCCTCGAACTTATCGAGTTCGAAGAAGGGCGTCGCGCGAACAGTCCAAGCGGACGCTCGCTTGCCGTCCATCCTCAGGCAGATCTTATCGAAGATCGACCGGGCAGCAGCGCACGTCAAGTACATTGCAAATCGCCTTTCTGTTGATGAGGTGCCCTCCGCACTGTGATGGCATCAGAAGAACGTTAAGTTAATGGGGCATGGCCAGCGGTCGCCGACTGACCGTCATGTGCGGGTGAGGCTAAGCAGTCGAACTGCCGCATCTGTGACGACCGCGGCCGTCACGAGGGGACAAAGTAAAGGTGCTGTCGGACCGAGTTAACTCGGTCCGGTGTTTTCAGGAAGGGCGACCGAGACGAGTTGGGGTTCGGTTCGGCACGAGCGACGTATGCCGTTGGTGGCGCTAGTGACGCGCTGTCCGTTGACAGGACCCCGAGATCGGAGATGGCTCAATCCGCCCATTCGCGTCGAACAAACTGTCCTATCTCGTCGGCACGCTTCTTGACTCCAGCCTCGGTCCAACCACCAGCCTCCTTGACCAGGCGACCGACAAGCATCGTGCCTCGGATCCCGCACGCCACATAAGCTTCGGCTTTATCCTCCGGTTGATCTGCTTGCAGCGATGAGTTCGGCTATTCGGATTTTCGTGTGGACCGCGGCTTTCAAGCGACGCATCCACGTTGAGCAAAAGTCCGAACTACTGCGTCCGACTTGAATGATGCCAGCCGGAATAGAAGTCCCGGACGATGACATCTCCCAAGGCGGACGACCGCATGCCCACAGAACATTCGCGTTCCGTGGACATCGGAACCCCGAGTGCCAAGCGGCACGTCGGGGTGCGGGCGGCGGTAGCCAATCTTCGCCGCTTTGATTGTCCGATGGACGTCCTGCCATGAGCCGAGTTCGGCGGGCACCTTCCCATTCTTCCATAGACGGGAAACACACCCTTCCTCGAGAGCTGGCAGGACCTCCTTCATTCCAGCCAGACGGGCGATGCCGCGCCTGGCGATCTCCGTTGCCGACGCACAGGCGTCGGGGGCATCGAAGGCGAGGTTTCCAATGGTCGAGGAATACCCCGCCCAGACCTCAAGCACTTCGATCCCGGCAAGTCGGGCGCGGCGTATCAGCATCTGCACGAACACAGCTCTTGCCCAGTAGTTCAACAGCCTGTTGAGGGTGCGGTTCTTGCCGCTCGACCGCAACTTGCCAAGGCCCTTCTCCAGAACGATCGCGCCGCAGCGATGCTTGCGCGCCATCGAGATGGCGCGGTCGCAGGCCGCTGCCAAGGTCTCGCGCACAAGCTCTGACGACGAATCCTTCGGCATGTCGGGCTTCACCAGGGCATGTTCCAGCAACCTGGTATCCTTGACTGACGTGGCGTTGGCTTTGTTCGCCGCCGCCGCGAAACCGATCCAGTTGGGATTAAGATCGATACCGAGGCAACGCCCCTTGATCGGCACGACCGGTCGCCGCCGCTGCGGGTGGTTCGGCAGATGGGCAGGATCGAAGGTCACGCTCACATGCGTGTCGCTGATGGCGAAGCTGACATTGATGCGATCCGCCTCCGCCTTCTTTGCGCAGATCTCAGCCAACTGCCGCATGATGATGCCGCCGTTTCCGGTCATGCGGGCGAGGTTGAGAACCGCCGTGCGCGTCACCGTCTTTCCTGAGCGGCCGCCACTCTCCTTGCGGCCAATCCTGACGACGACCGTTGTGTCGTCGACCAGGTGGATGTTTTGGTTTCCGCGCACCTTTTGTCGATCGCCGAAGCTGACGAACGGGTGTAGCCTCTTGCGCTGCCACTCGTCCCTTGAGATCAGACCCTTGCGCCGGCGCTCGAACGCCTCTTTACCGCCGAAGATCGCCGTACCATCGGAAGACAACTTGCGCTTCCACATGCCAAGCTTCGTCGCGCAGTGGATAGCCCAGCTGTCGAGCAGACCCTTATGGGCAAACCGCGCCTTCACCAGATTGCGCAGGTCCATTTCCTTCGTCTTGGAACCGTCGGCGAGCAGCGCGTTAGCATAGGCCGTTCTGATCGCTGCCGATTGCACACGGCGCAGATCGTCGAGGAACGACTGGTCGTCATCTGAACAGCGATAGGGGACGGAGATGGTTTGCAAGACAGGAACATCGTTGGATGGATGTTCCTATTGGACAGTTGAATCCTTGCCGGGGTCAAACGCCGGCGGAAATCGGATTGCAACTCTGAGCTTCGAACAACTTTCGCCGCGATGGTCAGAGGATTCGCGGTTCCACACGAAAATCCGAATAGCCGCTTTATCACGCTGTTCCGGCTAGGCCCATGTTCAGGGCTATACGGCTCTGGCGATATTGGACCGAAGTCATAGCTGTGCATGCGTTCGATATCGCGGTGTTTGCCCAACAAAACTCCGTCACCTCACGCCGCCGCGACGAATACTGATTTGACAAGGCGATATTATTGAATGAACTTCCGATGGTCACCTTAAGTTGCGGGACTCAACGTAAGGTGATGCTGGGGGACATCTCGACGATTTCGTTGCGTCGAGTGTCGCCGGCGGCGATCCTTGATTGATGACGACTGGGGTATTGGAATTGCGGGGAAGGGATCAGTTCGGGCTGCCGATGCTTGCGGTAGTGAGAGCGGCCGCGCGTGAGTTATCTCAAGTTGTTCCTGAGGGCGCCGACCTGGGAGAGGTCTGCCTGCATCTTGGTTCATTTGACACCAAGGCCGTGGACGTTTTGCGTCTTCGCCTGTCGTCTTTGGCAGCGAGCGAGCGAAACTACTGGATCGGCACCCTTTACACGCTGATGATCTCGGCGGACTTGCGGCGTGCTCAAGCCACGTATTTCACTCGCCCGGATCTTGCCGAAGCGGTTATCGACCTGGCGATCGAGCATGGATTCGATCTTCGGGAACATAGTGTCCTCGATCCCGCAGCTGGTGGCGCTGCTTTCCTTTCGCTGATAGCCCATCGGATGCGAGCGGAAAAACTCGATCCGGCAGACATCGCGAGCAGGCTGAACGGAGTGGAGATCGATGTCAGCCTCGCCACGATGTCCGAATCCTTAATCGCCGAACAGCTCGAAGGATACGCTGGCAGGCGCATCGTCTCTCCTGGGGACAGCCTCCGTCATGAGTTCGCGAAATCCTATGACCTTGTGATCGCGAATCCACCATACGGCAGGATCACTGCCAAGGATTTGGAGAACGACCACTGGATGAAGGTCGCCCACAGCGGGCATATCAACAAGTACGCAGTATTCACGGAGCTATGTTTTAGACTGACGAAGCCCGGCGGTCTTGTCGCACTAGTCATCCCGTCGAGCTTCAAGGGCGGGCCGCTCTATGACCGGATGCGCTCCTTCATCGCCAACCGCGGTCAAATCCTCGCCCTTGGCACCGTGGTCAGCCGTGAGGACGTCTTCGCCGATGTTACCCAAGATATCAGCGTACTACTTGTGAGGGTCGGCGGCTCGCACCCGCCATCCGCAGCAGTGAAATTCCCTTCGTTTATTGCCGGAGGCATCGCACGCCCGGTTCCGGCCGGGATCCTGCCTGGGGATGTGTCCATGCCGTGGCTGGCGCCTTGGGATTCGCGTCGAGACCGGGGAGGTGCCACGATCGCGGACTATGGTGGTCATGTGAAAGCTGGATACTTCGTTTGGAACCGCTCTCAGGAGAAGTTCTGCGCGTCGACGGATCCGGGTGCACTACCGCTTTTCTGGGCCAAAAACATCCGCGCAGGTACACCCTGCAAGCCGCGCAATCGCAAAAATGACGGCACTGACTTTGTCACGGTTCCGAAGGATAGCCCCGCGATAATCAGCGGGCCTGCCATCATGGTCCAGCGCACGACGAACAGCAGCCAGTCCCGAAGAATAGTAGCCGCCGTAGTGGATCAGAACTCGATCGCGGGGTGGCCGGGCTTCGTCAGTGAGAACCATACGATTGTCATTACGGGCGACCGTGCCGACGATCTCGCGCTGTTAGCCTCGCTGTTAAACACGAAAGCAGTCGATGAACGTTATCGCGCGGTATCTGGCACTGCCACGGTGTCCGTGAAGCTTCTCAGGGAACTGGATCTGCCCTGGCCGCAGTCGTTCCGCGACGCCCTTCTAAACGGTTTCGACGCGGAGGAGGCGGCCGTGCTTGCGTATCGGAATGGCGAGCGGCGTCCTCTTGCGGAGGCTTCGTGATGAGAGGTGACCGCAAGGATTTCAGAGGCGCTCCGGGAGCAGCCCTTTCCGATCGTCTGCGACAGCAGCAGGAACAGGCGCAGCGCCGTTCCGACATGTTTGCCTCCCGGAAAACTCGATCTAACGGGCCGTTCGCTGGCGGGCAGGATCGCGCAAATGAGAACCTCGTTGAAGGCAGAAACGCGGACGCATGGATCGAGGCGTTGCGGAAGGTTCCCTTGAAGGCGGTCGCTTGTGAACCGCTTCCACTCTCAGAGGTATACGAGAGCATATTGCGCGCGGCGGTCGGATCGATGGACCAAGGGAAGCCAGTCGTCGTGATGACATGGCCCGCAGGGGATATCTGCCTTTCGGCGGTTACATCCCTGCTGGCACTCGCAGATGTCGCGGCATGTCCGGGGGTTGAGGTCGAAGCCCACGGGGGCAGGGTGAATTCATTCGAGCGCCCGCGCGGTCTGAAGGCCCTCATTTATCCGTACGCCCGCACCACCCACGAAGCCGCGCGGGATATCCAAGTGGACCGCGACTACCTCTATCGCACACATATTGCCCATCTCACGAGGCACACGAGCGGGAACGACGACCGTGAGGCGCTGAAAGACTACCACCAGATACTCAGCCGGGTGCGCACCCTCAATGGAAGGCGGAGAGACGGAAGTGTCCGCCCGGAGTTCGAACATCCGACACTGGATGAGATCATGCCACACGGCAACTGCGAGGGGACGGCCCATCCGAACGGCACGTTGCTCTGGAGGACGAGTTCGAGAACCGATCTAAAGGAGCACAACACGGCCCGCACCCACGCCGACGTGGGTAACAGCGCGAGCTACTTCCTATACGGGGCGCGCAGGGGAGATGAGATCGGCTTCCGCAAGATCCGGGGCGGTCTTGACCTGATCATCTTCGATCTCACGAAGAAGGGCCGGCTCAGACTCGGGGAAGACTGGGTCGTCACGATATCCCGGATGTACCGTCACCTGCGCAAGTTGTTCCCCTTCGCGGGCGTAGTCGCCGTGACAGAGGATCCATGGTCTTTCGACAAGGCCAGATTCGGAATTTTCAATGATGAGCCTTCGCAGCTGAGAAATCGTGTCGTCCGGCCGTCCAGGTCTTTGACGGTCACCGCAATCTCTTCTTCGATACTCTGTGATCGTACCGAAAAGCCGACTTGGGTCGGCGGAGGCGATGTCCGTGCGAAGGGGTTCAACGGCGAAGGCAGAGCGGTCGCGGAACAGCTCCGGGTCGTCCTTAATCGGCTTCATAGAGCTCGCGACCGGGATGGGGCCGCTGCTGTCAGTGACATCATGGGTAAGCTCCGGCGCGCTGCTTCGCTACCCGGCTCGCTGCACTCGCTCGCCGATCATCTCGTGAATGGAGAGGGGGAGACGGTAGCTATCAACGTGATGGACAACTACAGCATCGCGGAACAGGTCCGGTACCTCCGACAGCCCTCGTCGGCCGCCTTCGTCATCGGCGGCGAGGATCTCGCGGGTCCATTGCGCGAGGCCACGGCCGTCATGAAGCGGCTGAACCAAGCCACGCCGATGTCGTACATGCTCGAGGATGAGGTCTCTGCCATACTGCATTCCTCCTCCAAAGCCCTCTTCATGTTCCGCAGTCAGATGATCGCCGAGTTCGCTCGAACTGCGCTGTGCAAGCGGCTGCCGAAACTTTCGAGCCGTCTCGAAAAGGAGATGATCGTCTTTTCGGGGCCAGGTGGACGTTTGGACGTAGCGGGCCTCCCAGTGTCGGAGCGGAACAAGTTCAAACGAATATACGTGGTTGCGCCGTCGCGGGACGGCGTACTGACCTTCTTTGCGCGCGAGTGGCTGCCTTCTGAGGTCTATGTCCTGGCGGACGGCGACACACTTGCCTATTCGTCCCGCGATGCCTTCCGGCTCGCAGATCAGGTCAAGGAACCTGAGATAGCGTCACGTCTCAGGAAATATGCGTCATCGGCGGCCGAGGAGATCGCTGGCCTCGGAATGTCGCCGATCGAAATCACCAAAACGCCGGATCTACCCGAGGAGCTTCAGTTTCCTTCAGAGTCGGTCATCAACCTCGCTGGGGACATACGTGCAGCCAGCGGCGATCTTCTGGAGCTCGCGATGGACAGCGGCCAGAAAATCATCGCGCGTCCAGGGACCGGCCTCGTTCGCCAGGATCGATCGAAGTCCATCACAGCTTTCCGCCAGATCGAGGCGAAGGATGTGAAAGTGGGGGAAAATGTCTGCGTTATCAGCTCGGGTTTCGTTGACCGCGCACGCCTTCTACTCAGCATCCCAGCGAATGCGTCAGAGGCAATCCGCGGATATCATCAGGATGTCGTTCGGAGGTTCTCTCTCCTCCCCGGCTTCCATGAGACGGACAAGATACGGACCCTCATCGACCGGATCGGGGATCCCACCCTGCAGGTTCAGACGGTGCGGCGTTGGATTCATCTCGACAAACAATTGCAGGCGCCTCTCCACGAGGTTGTGACCCAAGCTCCACGAGAGCGGGAGACCTTCCTGAAATTCACGGCTGCACTCGGCATGAGCGATGATCTGGCCGGACGCTTCTGGCACTGGGGCGTGAAGGCGCAGCGGAGCTTCAGGATGAAGGCGGGGATGGAATTCCACGATGCGTACCGGAACATCCTGACGGACCCGCATGCCGCGCTGGCCTTTGCAGGGGATGCTAAGCGCGTCTCTGAGATCGAAGGGCTGCAGCGCCTGGCAGAGGAAAACGTCAGTCAGGTGACATCGGTGAGGAGGTTCAAGCAGTGATGGTTCCAAAGAACGCCGCCGAGCTAGGGAAGATAGACGTCGAACTCAAGGAGGCCGTCTGCGATGCTCTCGTCAACATGATCGCCCGCAGGTCTAGCGGCACTGACGAGGCCGGACGCATCGTATACGGCAAGTCACCGCAACGGAGTGTGTTCTCCGGTCAGCTACTGCCTCGTCTCTCCAGCGCCGACGTTGACGAAACTTCGGACATCCGGATCGCCGCCATCGGCATCGACTTCAACATGGATGCGGCCTCGACCTCCATTCTGGAGGCGAAGCCCAAATTCTCTGTCTATGTCCGCGTCCTTCCGACGTGGGAGGAGATTTCGAGCGATCGCTTTGGAATCAAGATCGACTTCAAGCTCCGCAACGACAAGAAGCGGGAAATTGACTGCAAGATCAAGGAGCGTCGAGAGGAGTTGTACGCGAGGGAGAATCTGGCGCAACCCGACTGGGGTTCTCTCGATCCTGACCAGCGGCAGCGGCTGAACCGTCGCCGCGAGGAGATCCAAAGCCAGGTTCGCACCAGCGTCTACGCCGAGTACGGGATCCGGCTTGACATCGGAAGCGCCATCCTGCGCGAGCCATCGGTTGACGAGCAGGAGGACGTTGGAGCCGCAACCGCCTCGGCTGATGGCGACGATGCCCTCGAATCCGAACCGAGACCGGACATCGGGCGACTCGTGACGGCTGGTGCGACGATCCCGGCATCCCTGCACTCGCCAGCGCCCATTCCTCCCAAGTGGATCAGAATTGATCTTGAGCTACCCGAATGCAGATGGGCCGCAGACCTGTCGGACGATGCCCTGAAATCGGTATTGTGGGAGCATTCCATCGCCATGAACGCCGCCATCACGGCGCAGCTTCGCAGCTGGCTTCAGGGCGAGGGATCAAAAGTGGCGTGGCGCGACCGAATGGTCACTCAAGCCGATGCCGCGAACGAAGAAAGCTGGAACAGCTTTGTCGAAAGCCTCGCGAATGAGACGGCGGATCCGAAGATTTTGCCGAGCCTCGCGGGAGTGGCTATGCGGATCGAGAGACAGCGCGACTTCTTGGATGCAAGTCGCCTATCGCTCCGGGTAACGCTGGACAATTCGTGTAAAGAACTCAGCAAGATCGATGCCCGGTTCCAGTGCAACGCCATCTTCGGCACCGGAGTTACGATACGTCTGGCCAAGGTCGCACATCGCCCGGTCAAGCTTGACCGAGTCGAGCCGTCCTACAGGTTTCGGGATTACATGAGCTACCCCGCAATCGGCCTGAACTGCGGCGTGGAGACGGACGAGCCGTCGGAGGGAGCCATCGAGCTATCCACAACGTGGGCACCTAGATTCAATCAGCCGCGAGTGGTGCCGAGGAACATCAGGCTCGAGTATCGATTCCGGCCGCTCGCCGACGGCCATGACGTTTCGAAGCTCGGCATACTCGTTGACGAATATCGAACCTGGATCGATGAGCAGCAGGCAACGCTGAAGGGTTCAATCACTCAGGGGCTCGGATATGAGGATGGAGAACGTGAGCGAGCGCGCTTCGAAGAGGATGTTGCAGGACAGCGCACGGAGGCGCGCCATATCGAGCAGGGGATCAATATTCTCGTAGCCTCACGCCAGGCAGCACTTGCGGTGGCGAACGCCTCCGGTTCAGAACGCGAGCTTTTGATCCGCAAGTCGATTCCATGGCGCTCATGGCTAATGCTGAACGAGTCCTTCGCGCGTCGTGACGAAAAAACGGGCCTCAAAGACAGAGGCTGGAGACTGTTCCAGCTTGCGTTCATTCTCGCTCACATACCCACGTTTGCCTCGAGGCTCGAGGAATTCTCCGAATTCTTCGACGCGGATCGAGACGAAATCTCCGCGAGCCTGCTCTACTTCCCCACCGGAGGCGGAAAATCGGAAGCCTTCTACGGCGCCCTGGTTTTCGCCATTTTCCTCGACAGGCTTCGGGGTAAGGACCGCGGGATCACGGCGATGATCCGATATCCACTGAGGCTGCTCACGCTGCAGCAGGCGCAACGTCTCCTGAAGCTCATCGTCTGGAGTGAGATCGTTCGAACGGAGAATGGAGCGGGATCTTGGCCAATCGAGATTGGCTTCTGGGTCGGCGCATCCAACACACCGAACCGTTTTGCCAAGATTGGACCCGATCTGCCAGATCTCGCAACCCAGAGTAAGGGCGATGACTTCGCCCTGGCGGCCAACTCCGAGGCGAAGCGCTACCAGGACGCACAGGCATCCTACAACAAGGTTCCGGCTTGCCCGTGTTGTGGCGAAGCGACAGGTCTGAGGAGATACAGGGCAGCCGGAGGGAAGGAGCGGGCTGTCATCGTTTGCTTCGACGAGAAATGCGACTGGAACAGGTCGCATGGCAGGATCGCTCCCCTGCCGTTCTTGCTCACCGATGACACGATCTATCAGCGCGCGCCGGCTATCCTTCTCGGGACAGTGGACAAGCTGGCCATGATCGGCCAAACCACCACGACAATCACGGACATTCTGGGCATGTTCGGGCTCGCTCGATGGATCGGACCCGATGGCCATTTCTCCAATCCGTTCCAAGAGCAGGATCTCGCGAGAGGACCACAGAGCGTCGGCGCCTCTCCCGTGTTTCCCGCCTACGACGGCGGGAAGAAGATCTTCAAGGATCCTTTCCCCAGCCTTATCATCCAGGACGAAGCTCATCTTCTTGAAGAGAGCCTAGGTACCTTCAGCGGTCTCTTCGACACCCTTCTTGAAAAAACGCTCATTTCGATCGACGATATCTGCGGGAAGCAGCTTAAAGTCGCTGGATATCGCGACGAGCAGGGGAAGTGGTCACCGCGCCTTCCAAAGATCATCGCCGCGACCGCAACGATCAGTGATCCTGAACGCCAGATCAAGACACTCTATCAGCGCAAGCCTGTGCGGTATCCGTACCCGGGGCCGGACATCTATCGTTCATTCTTCTCCGAACCCCAGGAGGCTCCTTCCGCGAACGGCGAACGGTCGGCCCTTGCGCAGTCGTTGCCACCACATCTAGCTCCAGAGGCCACCACACCGCTGATGCGCCTATACGTGTCGCTGATGACCAATGGAGCGACCCACACGGTGACAACGGTAGGTGTACTCAGTTCCTTCCATGCGATCGTCACGGGTCTCTGGCAGGATCTGCTTGACCCGTTAAAGACGCAGGCCGCCGTCGCAGCGCTTGCTGCGGCAGTCTCACCGGGGCGGGCTGGCAATTGGCGCAGAGCCGCGATCCAGCGAGCGGCCGGCGAAGGGAGAGCCGACGAGATCATGGCACTCGTCGATCTCCATCGCATTGCGCTCGCTTACGTCACGAACAAGAAAGGCGGCGACCAAGTCATCGATGCCCTTCACACGGCGGTCGCGCAAAAACACGAGGTCGCAGGCCTGCCCCACGATCGCTTTGTCAGTCGCCTGATTTCTGGGGGCATCGACATGCAGGAGATCCAAAGCGTCATGAAGCTCGCGGAGACGCCCTTCGAAGGAGGGGCCTATCCGAGTATCGGAGACACCCTCAGAAACATCGTCGCCACGTCCGCAATCAGTCACGGCGTGGACGTGGACAGGTTCAACAGCATGTTCTTTGCTGGCCTTCCCTCAGATATTGCCGAGTATATCCAAGCTTCCAGTCGCGTCGGCCGCACCCACGTCGGGTTCGTGATGCTTCTGCCGACCCCGCAGAGCCGTAGGGACCGGTATGTGATCGAGACGCACGACATATTCCACCGTTTCCTCGAGCGGATGATCGCGCCACCTGCCGTCGAGCGGTGGTCGGAGACCGCGATCGAACGGGTTCGACCCTCCTACGTCCAAACCTGGGCGATGCTGAAGGACGCAAGCGCGTTTCGGAGCCTTCCCGACGAGCGGAAGTCACAGTTCAAGACGCATGACTCAACCAGGGTGCTCAGCAACTTGGCCCGGGCAGACAATGTCCGCTTCGCCAGCGACATTGGTCACTTCATGCTCGATGCCTTGGGTGTCGCAGGCCGCGGCCCGGAAAAGATCGGGGAACCACCTGCGCGCGATTTCTATAGAGGGCGGACAGATGCCGCCGCGCAGGTGTTAGGGAGGGCAATAAGGGACTTGGACATAACCGCCCGGCTTCGGACGTTCTGGGAGGAGCAGGACTCCAAGCTCCGAATGCCCATGACATCGCTGCGGGACGTGGATGAGGCGGGCATCATCCGGGCCTCTGATTATGACCGCGGATCGAGAGGTGGCTCCAGGGAAATGAGCCTGGATGACATTGCCATCGCAATGAAGATCATCCGGCGGCAACGCGGCGATGCTGCTGAAACGGACACAGATTTCGACGAGATTGCGGGAGACTGAAATGAAGGGAGGGGGAAAGACAGGCCATATGGCGCGCGCGCAGGGCAGGCAGCGGGAGGAAGAAACCAGCAAGAAGGCGGGGCCGCCGATGATGCAGCGCTCGCGGGCACAGATCGCCACGTCATACGCACCTGGGGTTCTCATGACCTGGGAAGGCGGGCGCGGGATCTGCAAATCGGTGCCCATCAGGCAACCCTTCGCAGAAAAACTTCCGCGCAATGTCAGCGACACCATCTTCGAGGGTGTCAAGCAATTCGCGCAGAGTTGGCATGTTCGGGCGCGAGAGGCATGTCCAACCGCACCCGATGAATTCATTCTCGATGAGGCCTTCTACGACATCGAGACTGGAGAAATCGCCGTAGATCAGGCGCAATTCGTGCTGAACCAGCCAAACCTCATCGGCTACGTGCCTTATCCTCTGCTCTTCCAATGCGGGGAATGTGGCAGAGTTCACGAGTTCAAGAGCGTCGCCGAGCTGGCGAAGAAGAAGCTTCCCGCCGCATGCAAGGACCATCCTTCACGGTGGACGCAGGTCGATGTCGTGTATGCCCACTGGTATGGCACGATACAGCCGCTCAGCCCGTATAACTGGACGGTGAGCGACGACGGGAAGGAAGTGCGACAGATAGAGCGGTGCACGTGTGGCTGGCAGCAGTTCATCCTGAGAAACAAGGCACCCGTTTTCTCCGAATGGAAGTACGTCTGCGAAAGCTGTGGCACACAGCGCGATCTCAAGAAGGCTGAGAAGGACGTCTTGCAGACGCTGAAGATCGACAGCCTCAAGCCGGGCGGTCAGTCGTTCGAGTTCATCCAGGTCGACATGCTGCCGGTGTCATATCGAGCGAGCAGCACCTTCTATCCCCAGAGAGGCAGCTTCATCGAAGTGCGGGAGACGAAGGTCGTCCAGTTGATGAAACCGGACAGGAAGGATGAGCTTCTTCAAAAACTCGCTTCCATCCACTCCATCCCATACGAGGAACCCTCCGACGCAGAGATAGAGCAGGCGCTCATTCGCGAACAGAGACAGAACGAGTGGAGCGAGTATCAAAACGCCCGCAACATGATAAAAACCTTTACCGCCGGCTCCGCATTGACCCAAAGCTTCGAGGAAGGGGTCAGGCGTCTGAGGGAGAAATGGTTCTCGGATGGCGTCATCGAGCGGGGTCGGCTCGCAAGTGACGAAATCGTGGTCGCTGTCGACGCGCGCCAGGAATGGGCCCAGAAGTTTGACCCGATCCGCCTTACCGTCGAGCACGCCGCGTTCGTTGAAGAACACATCCGGGAGGGGCAGCGAGGGCTTCGCAAGACGGCGATAGACGTGACGGAGCCGGATATCACCCTGCACGAGAAAGCTGGGATCGCTGAAGAACTGAGGCGCTACCAGGCCGATGTCCGGGGCATACTCAAGTCAACCGGTATCAGCGAAATGTTCCTTCTTCGAAGCTTGCCCATCTGCGAGTACAGCTTCGGGTTCACCAGGGTTTCGGCGACACCCGTCTATGAACGCGAGTCCAACAACCGCAGAGTCCCAATGCCCGTTCGATTAGTGGCCTTCGATAGCATGAAGGGCGGCGGGCGGCCAATCTATGTGACCCAACAGAAGAACGAAGCTCTCTACATCAGGCTGGACGAGCAGCGAGTTCTCCGATGGCTTGAACGAAACGGAGTTTCCGGCCTTCCGGCCGACGGTGCCAGTCTGGCCCGCAGATACCTTGAGACATACAGTGATTTCGGTCAGTTCCTGGATCGTTTCAAGGACAGGGAGAGGCAGGGGATGTCACGAGAGCTTGCGCCCTACGTGTTCATGCTCCTGCATTCCATGTCACACCAGCTCATTCACTCTCTCGCTGACGCGTCCGGGTTGGACAGGGATGGCATCGGCGAATACATCTTCCCGGCGGACCTCGCCTTAACGATCTACCGCAAAGGCATGACTGCCGACCTCGGCAACATCTCCGCGATGTGGCGCAACCACGCTATGGATTTCCTCAGGCGGTCGATTGAGCTGCGCATGTTGAGATGCGGCTCTGGCAGTCTTTGTGACAGCCGAGGAGGCGCGTGCCCCGCTTGTATCATGGTTAGCGAGGTGTCGTGCAGCGCATCGAACCTGCTTTTGTCGCGGTCGGTCCTCAAAGGCGGCCCGGCGCCGCAGTGGGAGGCGCTGGGTTCTCCAGATATCGTCGGCTACTTCGACAAGGACCTTAACCCATGACAACTGTTCCGCTTGCACCTCAAGGCACTGCTCGTCGCGTAGTGACCATGCCGCCGTCGCCCAGCCGCATCGAGCGGGTGCTTGAGAGGAATCCCGCAAGCGCGCTCCTGGCTTTCACTCAGGAGGAATGCCCTTTTGCGGGACATGACGCTGCAGCCGAGAACTGGCTCAGGCATCACACGTCTCCGTATATGAGAAGCTGCTTGCAGCCCCTGAAATCGGTTAGAAGCAGCGTTCGAACTCTACGCTTCCCAAACTCGGTCGTTTGATAGCCGAATGCATTGATGGAAGCTCGCCCAGGGAGCTGAGCTGTCGAACGACAAAAGTGACCGATGCGTCAAAGGAAACTGCGCTGAACTTCGAATAAAACCCTGAATTTCCACTGAAAGTTTAATGCCTAATATTCGCCGAACGCCACTGGAACACGGCGTGTACGAAAGAGCATTTCTAACCCATTCGGAGTATCGAACATTTTGACCGGTCTTCTCAGGAAGGTCGCCTATCGGTTGATAACAGGGGAATTAAGCGAAGAGCTGAAGAGAACGATCAGAGAACGGAGTATTTCGCGAACTTAGGCTCGAAAACCCTACAGATTTCAGGGTCTCGGGTATGAGCGTTTTAAAGACCCCGTTCCCCCGGACGCCCAGATCCATTGCGGAACTTTTGAGCGGCAGCAGGAATGTGGGCTCAAAGAAACCCGTACCATGCCTGGGTTCCGAATTCTCCAGGTCATCCTGATCGGTGCCCTCTGCCTTCAGTTTTTCAGTCTGCACGGTACTCTCGGAGCGACCGCGTATGTCGATCGCCATGGCCCCGCCGTCTGCACAAAGTCTCAGTGCTGTGCCGTTCTATCATGGGGATGCGGCGGAAAGGGCATCCTCCTGTCGCTCGGCTATAGAAACCTTCGGCGCGCATCCCTTGCCATACGGCGGACGCACCAGCGAGCATACAGCGACCCCACCAACGAGCCCAGCAGCTTGCCCGCGAGCGTGCCCGGATAGTCGTAGTCGATGAACACGCGCTGCCTCGGAGCCGCGCCGTCGGGCTCGATCTCAAATTCCATCCGGTAGGTTCTGATGACTAGCAGGTCCTGATCGATGACCGTCTCGCCGCGCGGCTGCCAGTCTGCCAATGCGTCGGTGCGGCGGTCGGTCGCAACTTTCCGTGAGCGTCTTCCAATGAGCGCCGCGCTATGCAAGCATAAGTTCATGTTCGTAGTCGTCGCGCTCCGGCGTTTTTTTTGTGTCTTAGCGTTGCTCGGGGTCGTGCTTGGTCCCGTGAGCGTTGGCACGGCTGCGAGCGCCATGGCTCTTACGCCCGATATGCAGATGGACGAGACGACAGGCATGGACGACATGTCCTGTTGCCCGGAGCCGCAACCAGCCCAGAAGAATGATTGCGGAAAGACGTGTCCTCTCGCACTCGTCTGCTCTTCGATTATTCTCGCGCACGGCAGCAAGGCAAATAGCTGGCGCATCGATCTGTCGGCACGCGAACTGTCGCATCCGATCCTCCAGGAAAACCTCCTGCCGTCTGCGCTCGTCGAACCGCCAGCGCGACCTCCCAAAGCCTGATTTCACCCTCCGATCCACTGGATTCGCTCTGCCTGCACGGCGGAGGTTTCCGACATCGTATTTTTTAAGGGACGCGGCTGCGCGCCCGTCCTGGGTGAGATTTCAATATGACCGCAAAGGTGATTTCTGCGAAGGCAATCTTCGCGTCGCTGGCGATCGCGCTGGCTTCGACTACTGTTTCCCACGCCGCAGCGACGGACTATGAATTCAAGCTTGTCGAGTCCGAAGTGACCCACGGACCGGAGGCGACGGTCGCCGTCCGCCTCGTCGACAAGAGAACTGACGAACCCGTCTCCGACGCCGTGATCTTCACGACCCGCATGGACATGGCACCGGAAGGCATGGAGGCGATGACCACCCCGGTCGAGGCCATGGCTTCGACGGAACCCGGTGTCTATAGATTCAAGACCAACCTCAGCATGGAGGGCGGCTGGCGTTTGAAGCTGGCTGCGAAGGTCCAGGGCGAGACCGAAACCGTCCAGGGCGAACTGGTGCTGCAGGCCACGCCGTGAAACCCGTCAAATTCCTGCTCCTCGTTAGCGCCCTCGCCGTTGCCGGCGGGGGAGGCTACTTGGCGGGCACGCGCGGCTTCGCCACCGATTTCAGCAAACTCTTCTCCGAGCAGACGCTCGGGGGAACCATGCAGCCTGCGGTCATGCCGACGGGCAATGTCATCTATTACCGTCACCCGGACGGCTCGCCGGAATACTCGGCCACACCGAGGGAGACTGCCGACGGGCGGGCTTTCGTCGCCGTGCGCGAGAGCGAGGACGTATCCTTCGACACAAGGAAGAAGGCCGTTCCAAAGAGGTCGGAAGTCTCAGACGCGGCCGCCGAGCGCAAGGTTCTTTACTACCGCAATCCGATGGGCCTTCCCGATACCTCCAAGGTGCCGAAGAAGGACTCGATGGGCATGGATTACCTTCCGGTCTATGACGGCGAGGAAGCGGACAGTTCCGTCGTCAAGGTCTCGCTCGGCAAGCTCCAGCGGACCGGAGTGAAGACGGCGACGGCAGTGAGTGGCGTCGTCAGCCGCGAGGTGCGTGTGCCGGGAACGATCACCTTCGACGAGCGCCTGGTACGGATCGTTTCGATGCGGGCAAACGCCTTCATCGAGGGCGTCGCCGATGTGACGACCGGCGACCGGGTGCTGAAGGGCGACGAGCTCTTCCAGTTCTTCTCGAAGGACATCGCCAAGGCGGGAGCGGAGTACGCGACGGAACTGCGCAGCGGCGGCAAACCGGACCTCGACATCGGCGGCGCGCTGCAACTGCGCAATCTCGGCGTGCCAGAGGAAACGATAAAGGCCATCGCACGAAGCCGGACGGTTCCCCGAAGTATCGCGTATCTGTCGCCAGGCGACGGCGTGGTACTCGAGCGCGGCGCGACGACGGGCATGATGGCCGAGGCTGGCGACATCCTGTTCAGGATCGCTGACACGTCGAAGGTGTGGGTGATCGCGGATGTGCCCGAGTTCGATGCCGCGAGCATCCGCAAGGGCGCGCACGCCACGGTCCGCGTGCGGAACCTGCCGGGCAAGGTGTTCCACGGCACGGTCGACCTGATCTATCCCGAACTGCAGACGCAAACGCGCACGGCGAAGGTGCGGATCGAGCTCTCGAACGCCGAAGGCCTGCTGCTCGCCAACATGTACGCCGAAGTCCAGATCGCGTCGGGTGGCATCGCGCCGGTCGTCGCGGTGCCCAACAGCGCCGTCATCGATACGGGTGACCGACAGGTGGTGTTCGTCGACAAGGGCGAAGGTCGCTTCGAACCACGCGATGTCGCGCTCGGAGCGCGCGGCGACGAGCGTACGGAAATCAGGAAAGGGATTGAAGCGGGAGAGAAGATCGTCGTTTCGGCGAACTTCCTGCTCGACGCCGAGAGCAATCTCAACGCGGCGCTGAACGCGCTCACTGCTGGCGAGGTGAAGCCATGATTGCCAACGTCATCGCCTGGTCGGCCCGCAATCTGGTACTGATCATCGTCGGAGCCGCGCTGTCGATCGCCGCGGGCGTGTACTCCCTGCGCTCGCTTCCGCTCGATGCCATTCCCGACTTATCGGACGTGCAGGTCATCGTCTTCACCGACTATCCAGGCCAAGCGCCGCAGGTGGTCGAGGATCAGGTCACCTATCCGCTGACGACGTCGATGCTGACGGTGCCGCGGTCGAGGGTCGTGCGCGGCTTCTCCTTCTTCGGCATCTCCTTCGTCTACGTCATCTTCGAGGACGGGACCGATCCTTATTGGGCGCGAAGCCGCGTGCTCGAGTACTTGAACGCCGCCGCGAGCCGACTTCCCGAAAGCGTCTCGCCGAGTCTCGGTCCAGACGCGACGGGTGTCGGCTGGGTCTACCAGTACGCACTTGTTGCCAAGGAGCTGTCGCTGGCCGAACTGCGCTCCCTGCAGGATTGGGTAGTGCGCTTTGGCGCCTCGAAGTCCGATGGCGTCGCCGAGGTCGCGAGCGTCGGCGGCTTCGTCAAACAGTATTCCGTTGTCGTCGATCCGGCACGGCTGCGGGCCCAGAACGTGACGCTGAAGCAGATTGTCGACGCAGTGCGGGCCAGCAATCGTGACGTCGGCGGACGCACGGTCGAAATTTCCGAATTTGAGTTCATGGTCCGCGGCCGCGGCTATCTACAGGGCATCAAGGACATCGAGAACATCGTGCTGATGACCGAAGGCGGTGCACCGCTGCGCCTCGGCGACGTGGCGCGGGTGGAAACGGTCCCCGACGAGCGTCGCGGCATCACCGAGCTGAATGGCGAAGGCGAGGTCGCAAGCGGCATCGTGCTGCAGCGCGTGGGCGAGAACGCCCTCAGCGTGATTGACAATGCCAAGAAGAGCTTGGCGGCTGTCAAGGACAGTCTGCCGGCCGGCACCGAGATCGTACCCGTCTACGACCGTTCAGAGTTGATCAACGCGGCGATCGAGACGCTCAAGGGAACGCTGGTCGAGGAGTCGATCATCGTCGCCCTGGTGACGATCGCCTTCCTACTGCATGTGAGGAGCGCATTCGTCGCCATCATCATGCTGCCGATCGGTATCCTGATCTCCTTCATCGCGATGCGGACGCTCGGGATCGGGGCCAACATCATGAGCCTCGGCGGCATCGCCATCGCCATCGGTGCGATGATCGATGCGGCGATCGTCATGATCGAGAACGCCCACAAGCACCTCGAGCGCGCGCCGCCCGACAAACCCAGAGCCGAAGTCCTGATCGAAGCGGCGAGCGAGGTCGGCCCAGCGCTCTTCTTCAGCCTGCTGATCATCACCGTGTCCTTCCTGCCGATCTTCACACTGGAGTCGCAGGAGGGGCGGCTGTTTGGACCGCTTGCCTTCACGAAGACTTTCGCCATGGCGGCGGCCGCGCTGCTGTCGGTGACGCTCGTTCCCGCGTTGATGGTCATGTTCGTGCGCGGACGGATCGTGCCAGAACACAAGAACCCGCTCAACCGCTTCCTGATTTGGAGTTACCGCCCGATCATCGCCGGGGTGCTGCAGGCGAAGACGATCACAATACTGCTCGCGGTCGCGGCACTCGCCGCAACGGTTTGGCCGGCGCGTCAGATCGGCAGCGAGTTCATGCCGACCCTCAACGAAGGGACGTTGTTGTACATGCCGACGACACTGCCCGGCCTGTCAGTAACCAAGGCGGGCGAGCTGATGCAGACGCAGGATCGGATCATCAAGTCTTTCCCAGAGGTCGAGACGGTCTTTGGCAAGGCAGGCAGGGCGCTGACCGCCACCGACCCGGCCCCGACGGAGATGCTCGAGACGATCATTACCCTCAAGCCCAAGTCAGAATGGCGGCCGGGTATGACCATCGACAGCCTGAAGCGGGAGATGGACGCGGCGTTGCAGTTCCCCGGTGTCTCAAACGCCTGGACCATGCCGATCCGTGCCCGCATCGACATGCTGTCGACGGGTATCCGCACGCCCGTCGGTGTTAAGGTCTACGGAACCGATTTCAAGGAGATGGAGCGGGTGGCGCGCGACGTCGAGACTGTGCTGAAGGCTGTTCCCGGAACCTCCAGCGCTTACGCCGAGCGTGTGATCGGCGGCTACTTCCTCGACATCGTTCCAGACCGCACCGCACTCGGGCGCTATGGTCTCAGCATCGGCGACGTCCAGGATGTCATCGCTACGGCGCTTGGATCCGAGGTGGTCACCCTGACCGTCGAGGGGAGAGAGCGTTACGGCGTGGCCGTCCGCTACCCGCGAGCGTTCCGCAGCGATCCTCAGTCGATTGCGCGTGACATCGAGGTAGCACTGCCCGGCGGCGGGACGGTGCCTCTCGGAGCTGTCGCCGACGTCAAGCTCGAACGCGGCGCGACGACGATCCGGACCGAGAATGGCCAGCTTGCGGTCTATATCTTCGTTGACATCGCCGACCGTGACCTCGGCGGCTACGTTGCCGACGCGCAAGCAGCTGTAGCCAAGAGCGTATCGCTTCCTCCCGGCTACACGCTCGCCTGGAGCGGCCAGTACGAGTATCTGGAACGGGCGAAGGCGCGGCTTGCAATCGTCGTGCCGCTGACCCTCGCGCTGATCTTCCTGCTGCTCTACCTGAACTTCAAGGCATTGACCGAGACCCTCATCGTCATGCTGTCGCTGCCCTTCGCGCTGGTTGGCGGCATCTGGCTGATGTGGTGGCTGGGCTTCAACGCCTCGGTGGCGGTGGTCGTCGGCTTCATCGCGCTTGCGGGCGTGGCGGCAGAAACGGGTGTGATCATGCTGATCTATCTGGATCATGCGCTTCGCGAACGTCGTGAGGAATGCGACCGCGAACAGCGCCCCTTCATGCGGGACGACCTGCATCACGCGATCA
Organism: Ensifer adhaerens; assembly: GCF_020035535.1. NCBI lineage: Bacteria > Pseudomonadati > Pseudomonadota > Alphaproteobacteria > Hyphomicrobiales > Rhizobiaceae > Ensifer > Ensifer adhaerens. The sequence goes on from NZ_CP083350.1 coordinate 2,228,855, forward strand.
TGGTCGGAGCGGTGGAACGGGTGCGGCCAAAGATGATGACGGTCGTAGCGATCACCGCCGGGCTGGTGCCGATCCTCTGGAGCACTGGGGCCGGATCGGAAATCATGCAGCGCATCGCCGTGCCGATGATCGGCGGCATGATCTCGTCGACGGTGCTGACGCTGGCGGTGATCCCGGCAATCTACGGACTGGTGAAGGGCTGGCGTTTGCCAGCCCGCACCGACGACCGACTAGCGGTCGAAACCACCGAGATGGGCCTCAAGGAGGCGGCCGAATGAAAGATGCAACCATGCACCGAGGTCCCGGCCGGCATCGCGAGGGAGTGTTGACAATGTCGAGGCAATTCCTCCGCGTCCGGACTCGAGATGCGACACCCGAAGTGCGCAAGCGAAAGGCGCGCTGTCAGTGTGCTCCGGGAAACGGAGAGGGCAGGGAGCGCCGCCTTGACGTGTGGCAGCTACCTTGCCCAAATCCATCAATTTGAGGATGTTTTATGGACTAGATACGTCCGGCCTCGATAATTTGCCTAAGGAATGCTCGAGTTCGTTCTTCCCTGGGGTCGCCAAAAATTTGTTCAGGCGGCCCTTGTTCGAGGAGGCACCCTTGTTCAAGAAAGACAACAGTATTTGAAACCTCCCGCGCGAACTGCATCTCGTGCGTGGCCAAAATCATCGTCATTCCCTCGACGGCGAGTTCCCGAATGATGTCCAGAACTTCTGAAACAAGTTCGGGGTCGAGAGCCGACGTAATTTCGTCCAGGAGGATTGCCTCGGGCCGCATCGCGATTGCTCGAACGATTGCCACGCGCTGTTGCTGGCCGCCTGAAAGCTGATCGGGGTAGTAGTTGGCGCGGTGTTCAAGTCTCACGCGCCTGAGAAGTGCCATTGCCCTTTCTGTGGCCGCTGCGCGGGGCTCGTTCAGCAAAGTCGTCGGTGCGAAGGCTATATTTTCTACAACGGTCATATGCGGGAACAAGTTGAAGGACTGGAAAACCATCCCCACGCGCCTGCGCAAGCGGTCGACATCGACACCTGGTCCTGAGACAACGTCACCGGCGATTGAGATCGTTCCGCCATTGATTGTTTCCAAGGCGTTGATGCATCTGAGCAGGGTGGACTTCCCCGAACCGGATGCTCCGATCAAGCTGACGACCTGATGTTTTTCAACCTTTAGGTCGATCCCCTTGAGCACCTCCATTGGACCATAGTTTTTCTTGAGGTCGTTTATCTGAATGAAGGCCACAAGCTCATCCTCTTCTTGCACGAGTGGCGAGCAGGCGATCTACGAGCCGGGTTTGAGGAATTGTGAAGACGAAAAATAAGATCGCGACCACGGTGACGGACGAAAGATTAAAGCTCGTGGATGCGTAGAACTTCGCCTGATTAAATGCGTCCATGGTCCCGATGATGTTCACGAGCGCCGTATCTTTTTGGAGCCCGATGAACGAGCTCAGCAGCGGAGGAATCACGTTCCGGATAGCTTGCGGCAGGATGATGTAGCGGAGTGTCCTCACATATCCTATGCCCAGTGACCTGGAGGCGGACCATTGCGATGGGTGGATCGACTCGATGCCGGATCTGAACGTTTCCGCGATATAGGCGCTGTAAGTTGCTGTCAGCGCGACAATAGCGAAGAGGATGGGAGGAAATTCGCTAACGACGGGAATATTCGCAAGCGGAAGGCCGAATCCCACTAGGTAGATAACGATGACTGCCGGAACCGCCCGAAAGAGATCGATATAGGCGACCGCGAGAAATCGAATTGGAGCACCGGCCCGGCCCGGCATCATCCGCGCAACCGCCAATGCAAGACCGAAAATCATGACGAGAATTTGTGCGACAATCGCCATGGCGATGTTCACGAGGAATGCCAATGACACATCTTGCAAGCTTGCCAACATCACGTCCGGCCGGAGGAACGTCTTCTGCACCGCCCCGTCGTTCATGACAACAAGCATCACCGCAGTGCAAGCGATGAGCAGGGTTGCGGAAAGGCCAAAGCAGACCAAGCTTTCCTGCCGCGACCGATCAGACAGTGCGCGAGCCTCTAAGATCAGGCCTGTTCGGACGCGCGCGTCGGCTTCATGAGATGCCTTGGTCGCGACGAACGAAAACCACAAAACGCCACCTGCGCAAATTACGCAAAGCAAGTTGAGTGCGTAGCAAAATCGGATCAGGCCCGGGTCGCTGGCTTGAGCGACCGCGAGTTGACACATCAGGTGAGTGAGGATGGCAACGGCGCTGCTGGATAAAACAGCGCCATATGCGAGTTGTCTGCTAGGCCGAGGTGGCGACAAGGCGTGGCCATGCGCGCTGGCGTCTAAAACTATGCTGGCCATGCTATTTTGCTTCCCAGAACGGGACTTCGTCAGGATTGCCACCGAACAACGGCGCCAAGTATTGCCGCGTCAAATCCGCAATCGAGCCGTCTGATTGCATGCTCGTTACCGCCTCATCTACCGCATTGAGGTTTGGTGAGCCTTTTGGAAGAACTACGCCATAGGACTGGCCCAGCTTGAATTGACCGGGAACGACGAGGGCGCCGTTGCTGGCTTTCACGGCTGTCAAGGTGAGCGCAGTGTCAGTGATGACCGCGTCGACTTGCTTCGCTGTTAGGGCGGTAACCGCGTCTGCTTGGCTCTGGAACAAAAAGGGTTGATTGTCGGGTTTCAGAGTGTTCATCACCCATTCGGCACCCATGTTGCCTTGCAAGACACCTATCCGCTTCGCGCGGATGTTTTCCGAGCTGACATCATCCCCGGCTCTGATCGCAACCCCCAAGTTGGAAGCGAAGTAGGGCGCCGAGAAATCCATGACCGCGCGGCGCTCATCAGTGATCGTCACGGCGGCCATGGCAATGTCATAGCCGCTGGCAGCGCCTGAAATGAATTGATCCCAAGCCACGTTTCGCACCTCAACGCGCGACAGCCCGGCACGATGTGCAATTTGAGCGGCTAAGCAGTATTCAAACCCGCTCTTGATGTCGTCGGGCCTCATCCCATTCCACCAGCCGGGTGATGGAAGGACAGTTGTGACGACGAGTGTTTCTTCTTGAAGGGGTGTGAACTTGATACTTCCTGCAGCACCAGTCACTTGGCAATCACCAAACTGCTCAGCGGGCTGAGCTAACACAGTGGACCATCCACACACCGCAACGGCAACGCCTGCTATGATAACCTTCATGTTCATTCGCACCTCCTACTTGCGAGAAAAGTTTTGATTTTTTGGTGGGCAGTCACGCACTGCGCTACGCATATGCTTTGAGCATCGCGATCATCGCCTGCTGATCGGCCTGTATTGCTTCGGGGTGCCACTGCACGCCGATAACAAGATTGTCTCCAGCGCGTTCGACAGCCTCCACGACGCCATCGTCCGCCCGCGCTGCCACGGATAGTCCTTCTCCCAAGACCTGAACCGCCTGATGATGGGCGGAACTGATCTCGATTGCCTCAGAGCCAAAAATCGAAGCGAGATGGGTGCCGCTGATGATGTTAACCGGGTGATCAACGAAGGAAGCGCTGTTTTCAGGCGAATAGTGACGGCCCGTCGGCGGCAAATGTTGTTCCAGGCTCCCACCAAGCGCAACATTCAGCAGCTGCATGCCTCGACAAATTGCAAGGACATCCGTCCCTGTACCAACCGCGTGTCGAAGCAGGGAAATTTCGAACAAATCTCCCGCTTCATCGGGGGATGTCCTCGTATATCTACTCCGCTCGTGTCCATAGAGGTTAGGATGAACGTCTGCACCGCCGAGCACGACAAGTAGATCGAACCCCTTTAGGGCCGCTTCTGGGGAGACGCCGCCTTGCAACGTGTCAACGAGTTCCGCTTCTATGCCGGCGTCTGCTGCTCGAGCGATCAGATTATGGGTCAGAGTGTCCCCAAAGAGCCTGCTTTGAGGGGAATGGTATGGGTAGTCAAATGTGGAACAAGCAATGAGCGCTCGCTTGGGCGCTGTTGATCGCATTCGTCCTCTCCTGTATGATTGGATTTCATACATATAACATCTAGAGGTTAAATGCAATACAAGTTTCTGACACCACTGGACTCTGCTGGTAGGAGCGCGCCGGAGGTAATCTTTGGGCGTTTGAGCGAAGCGATTGCGACAGGGGAGTTGCAGCCGGGTGATCGGTTGCCCAGCGAGGCGGATCTAGCGAACGCCTTCGGTGTTGCGGTCATGACGCTGCGACGCGCGCTTGAGACGTTGCGCGAGGTAGGTCTCATAGAAACCAAGCGTGGCCGCTTCGGAGGCAACTTCGTCAGCTTGAATGCGGCGGAAAATTTCTCTCATTTGTCGAAGACGATGAGTTATTCCCGCAAGGAAGTGCGGGAGTTGGCGGACTGGCGCCGGGCCGTGTCGGGCGAGGCCTGCTATCTTGCCGCTGAAAGAGGCGAGCAGGCTGACTTCGATGCGATCCGGGAAGCCTCGCTGGAGTTCGACCGTTCGATCTCAAAGCACGATGCGATGCGGTTAGCTGACGCAAAGCTTCATTTGCTCATATCCTCGGCCGCTCGGTCCGGACGGCTTCACCGCGAGGAATCCAGCATTCAAGCTGAACTCAGCCGACTTCTATCGAGCAATCCTTACTCCGACCCCTGGCGTCTGAATTTGGAGGGACTTCATTCTGGCCTCATAGTGGCAATAGCGGAGCGACAGAGCGATCTCGCAAGGCGGGAGCTGATCGCCCATGTCGAAAGCACCTTTAACTGGATGGTCGCACTTCTACCTGAATGACAAACGCCATAATGTTACAGGGCGTGGGCTGTGGACACCTGGTCGTCTGATTGTAGGACTCACGTGCCCGGCGTGGCTCCGGTGCTGGTAAGGCAGCTACGCGCGGTGTCAGAGGTCGGCGACGACGCCATCTTCGCAGATCGCTTTGCGACGAGGAGATATTGCTTTCCTAGGTTCAGGTTCCCAACCTGGCGAGGGGAAGTTTCGGACCTTTTGGCCCCAGGGGCAGATCGACCCGCGGCGATGGTATGCGGGTTCATTCCGCGCGATGTGCGGTTGGCGTGTGACCAAAATGCCGTTTGAACGTTGCGCTGAATGCACTCTCCGAGGAGAAGCCCAGTCTTTCCGCCACGCGGGATATCGCTGCCTTTGTATGACGAAGTTCCCGACTTGCGAGCTGCATGCGCCAGCTTGCGAGATACTCGAGCGGCGATGTTCCGACGAGCTTCTTGAAGCGAAGCGCCAGATTTGCACGCGACATCCCGGCGATCGATGCCAGATCCGGCAAGGACCATCGCCGCGCCGGATCCGAATGCATCGCCTCGAGAACCCGGCCGATGCGCGGATCATGCAGGGCGCCGACCCAGCCGGAATTGATCCCTTTGGTTTCGGAAAGGCACGATCTGATGCCCTCGACGAACATCAGGTGCATGAGGTGAGACGGCAGCGACCTCGAGCCGGGCCGCGCATCAGAGACCTCGCGGACAAGCTTTTCGATCAGCCATCTGAGATCGCTGGCAAGCGTGCTTCCCGCCGAAACATGAATCACAGACGGCAAGACATCGGCGAGCAGTCCAGCCGCGGCTTCGTCAATCGTCATCTTGCCACCAAGCACGAGGAAATCATCCTTGGCGCCGAAGCGGGCGATATTGCCCTCTTGATCGGCGAACGCGACGCTGGCCGGGGTGGCTTCGAGTGAGAGATCGCTTGCCAGCGTGAAGCCGATGCTTCGCGTCAGGATGAAGCAATCCCCCTCCACCATCGGAATGGGATCTTCTATGCCGTCTACCGCCAGCCAAGCCTTCCCCCGTATGACTGCGTTGAACTTCAAGCCGTCGAAGTGATCGATCCTTACCGACCAATCACCCCCTGTCACTAGGCCAACGGAGAGGTGGCTGGTTGCATCGACAAGCGCCAGGACATCGGAAAGGATATCTGCCATCGTTGGACTGTAGGAACATTCTTTTGGATGATCTCGCATGGATAGTCCAACTTCACTGTGTTCTTGTCCAGTCCGATTTCGAAAGGACTAAAGCCATGAGAACACCTCAATTACCGATCGGGTCCGGATTTGGCCCTGCGAGCACCGCTATGGACGTAGTGGCCGGTATCGACCTTTCCGGCAGGACGGCCATCGTCACTGGCGGTTATTCCGGCCTTGGCCTGGAAGCTGTCCGCGCCTTGGCCCATGCGGGCGCACGCGTCATCGTCCCGGCACGAGATGCTTCCCGAGCGCACCAAGCCACCGACGCCATTGACGGCGTTGAAATCGATGTCCTCGATCTGCTGGTCCCTTCCTCTATCGACGCTTTTGCCGACAGGTTCCTGCAAAGCGGCAGAGCGCTCGACATCCTGGTCAACAATGCAGGCATCATGGCGACGCCCCTAACCCGCGACAGCCGTGGCTACGAGGCACAGTTTGCAACCAATCACCTCGGGCATTTCCAATTAACTCTTCGATTGTGGCCTGCGCTGCGAAAGGCGGGTTCGGCGCGGGTCGTGTCAGTCTCCTCCGGTGGCCACACGATTTCGCCTGTGGATTTCTCCGACATCGGTTTCAATCAGCGCGCGTATGACAAATGGATCGCATATGGGCAGGCAAAGTCCGCTAACGTGCTCTTTGCCGTCGCTTTGGACAAACGCGGCATGAACCACGGTATCCGCGCTTTCTCCCTTCACCCAGGCACCGTTCTCAGCCCGCTCGCGCGCCATCTCAGCGAGGCGGAAATCGCAAGCTTCAACGTCCGAGATGCACTGGGTGAAGCAATTATCGATCTCGAGCGGGACCTAAAGACCGCGGAACAGGGGGCCGCGACCACCGTCTGGTGTTCGAGTAGCCCGGCGCTCACCGGTATGGGCGGAGTCTATTGTGCAAATTGCGAAATCGCCCACATCAACACTGGCGGCGATACATCGGGTGTGAACGCCTGGGCCGTGGACGAGGCAGCGGCCGAGCGCATATGGAAACTGAGCGAACAGATGACCGGGGCCACGTTGGTGTAGCTGCTCAATCCCGTTCAATAGAACCAGCCGAACTGGTACATGTCCCGGATAAATGCGGCGGTTTCGAATAATAAATTATTGCCAGCATTGTGCTGGGAGGCTGCCGGGTTGTTTTGTGGCTCCCCAGCATGAATGGTTGACATCGCAAGGCTATATGAATTTCCCCGCTTTGCGTGAATTCTATTCGCGTCGTGCGTGTTGAGGCTTTGAGGTGTTGACCGTTCGAAAAAATATAGTCGATAATATTTTGGAAGGCGTAGCTGCCGGTAGAAACTGAAAAAACGAAGAGGATTTGGAATGTTCAACGGTCTCGATCTGCCGGAGCTGAAGCGTCGTGAATCGGAGATTTTCGTCAAGTGCTGGGAGCGTAAGTGGGTCCTCGATGCTGCGGGTATCCCGGCGACCCACGACAAGCTCTTTTGCCTTTGGAAATGGCAGCTCGAGGAGATCGAAGCGGTCAGGAATTCCGCTGCTGCGTGACCGCGGCGGCCACCGCCATTTAATTCCGGGATCGCACTTCAGGAAGTGCGTGAACTGCCCATCCCTGCGGCAAGAGCTGCAACTAATTTTGAGCCACGACTATCGCGTTAGACATCCATGGCGCGATCGCCACCAGTTGGGGCATATAGTTCTTTTGTATTGCGCGACGGCAAAGCGTCGAAAGCTGCCTTGAAAACCCACCCAGTTCACCGCGGCGCACCACGAGATAGATGTGCCGCGAGAAACCTGCTCCGGGCATCTGAAGCACCTGTATCGCCGGCGCGAGCGCCACACATTTTCGCACACATACAGGCGTAAGGATTGACCATCCTATCCCCGCAGCCACAAGGCTGACGATGGATTCGATGGTCTCGCAGGAAAAGGCATGCGGGACTTCCAAACGCATGCGGCGGAACTGCTGCTCCACCCGTAGTGCAATCCCCGACGTGGTGCCCGATCGGATCATTGGATACCGCATGGCGAAGTTGCGGAACTCAGCTTCGTCACCGAACGGCGGTTCCCCCCTTGAGACCAGCACGACAAACTGCTCCTGAAAGAGCTCAAACCGCTCGAAGCCGTCGACGTCGTCGAACGGATCAGCCGAAACGACGGCGTCGAGTTCCCGTTTCAGCAAACGGTGGCGGAGGGGCTCCATGAAGCCGGTGGCAACCGATATCGACGCCACCCTGTCTCGAAGCGACTTTATGAGGAGTGGCACGAGTGGATCGGAAAGGGAGTCGATCAGTCCAAGCCTTAGTTTCGGGATAATTCCCACGTCGGCGTTCTGCAAAAGGGTAGGGATTGCTGTCGCCTCCGAAAGCAGATGCTCGGCGGCGCTCACAAGTCGTTGGCCCGCGAGCGTGGGTCTCACCGGACGAGATCCTCGTTCAATCAGCGTGACGCCGAGGCGCTGTTCCAGATTTGAGATCTGGCGCGAAACGGCTGGCTGCGTCAGTCCCGTTTGGACGGCCGTGACGGTCATGCTTCCCGTCTTGCAGACCGTCACGAAAATCTCGAGCGACTGGAGATCAAATCCGAGCCGACGGGCGACCATTTGATCCGAAACGGGCGGTTTCATCGTGTGATCTGTCCATACTATTACTTTGTTGCATGTAGTTCAGAAATGTCGGTAATCGTCAACTCTACGATTTCGAGTTATTGCTTAGGTGAGCTGCATCCTGCGATGCTCCATATCGCATTGATAATACGTTATCTTTGTTGATTTCTGTGTGCCGTCCACGCTCAATTTCAACGCGGAATTCGAAGAACGGCGACGTTCAGCAAGAAATGTCCTGAATTCATTGTGTTTGCGCCTGAACAGGGCGTTGGGTATCTCGGGTCCATGGTTTTGGAGGAACGACCAGATGCTTAACAGACGAACATTCGCAATGATGGCTCTAACCTTAGCGTGCGCGATTTCCAGCGCCAGCGCCGGTTCGGCAGAGACGACGCTTGAGAAAATTCAGCGCACGAAGAAGGTGACCGTCGGCACCGAAGCCGCCTATCCGCCGTTCGAGTTCGTTAAGGACGGCCAGATCGTCGGTTTCGGCAGGGATCTGCTCACCGAGATCTCGAAGCAATGGGGCGTCGAGATCGAGCAGCTCGATCTACCTTTCCAGGGTATCTTGCCCGGTCTGATCGCGGGAAAGTTTGACTTCGTGGCGACATCTGTCGGCATCAATGCAGAGCGTGCCAAGCGCTACGCCTATACTCTGCCGATTGCCGACAGCACCGCCTATGCGATCAAGAAGGTTGGCAATTCGGACATCGCCACGGTGGAGGATCTCAAGGGGAAGGTCGTGGCGACGCAACTCGCTTCGGCGGTCGATCCCGTCGCCAAGGCGCTTGACGAACGTCTCAAGGCAAAGGGAGAGGGCTTTGCAGATCTGAAGCTATTCCCGACTTTCAACGACTCCTTCCTCGCGGTCGCCAATGGAACGGCCGATGCGGCGCTCGCCGGACTGCCCGTACTGCAGAACCTCATGAACGAGCGTCCAGGCATCTTTGAACTAGTTGGCAAAGCCGCCGTGGTGCCTAGCTACAACGCGTGGGTTGTCCGTCCGGAAGATCAGGACCTGCGCGACGCGATCAACGGTGCGCTCCTGACACTCAAGAAGACCGGCAAGCTCGCGGAGCTGCAGCAGAAGTGGCTGGGCATGACCTATGATCTGCCAGAGCAAGGCTACCTCCCGAAAGGTGCCCGCTGACCCCCGTCCGACCGGTCTCGCGCCGTCCGCGTGACCGGTCGGTTCCCGTTCCACCACGACATTGGAGGAAACGTCGATGGACTTTAGCGTAGCCGCTTTGAGCGGCGCCTTTCCCCAGCTCCTGCCTGCGATGGCAATTAATTTTACGATCGCCCTTGTTGCTATGGCGCTCGCACTCGTCGGCGGTACATCGTTGACGATCCTGCGCACCCTCGGAATCGTCTGGCTGAACGGCGTGATCGCTGCCGTGATTAGTTTCATACGCGGAACGCCAATCCTCGTTCAGATCTTCCTGTTCTACTATGGGCTTCCCGCCCTCGGTCTCGACCTGTCGCCGATCGAAGCTGGCATTCTCGCCATCGCGTTCAACAGCTCAATCTTCATTACGGAGATCATGAGGGGCGGACTATCGGGCATGGATTCAGGGCCGATCGAGGCCGCCATTGCGCTCGGCATCAAGGGGAGGGTGATCTGGCGAAAAGTCATCCTACCGCAACTCTACATTCGCATCATGCCACCGCTCGTCAACGAACTCACCACGATCGTCAAAGGGACGGCTCTGCTCTCCGTAATCACCGTCGTGGAAGTACTGCGGACCGCGCAGCAAGTCGCCAACTCCTCGTTCCGACCACTCGAGACGCTTCTGGCCGCGGCCCTGATCCTGTTCGCCGTGAACTTCGTCATCAGCCAGAGCGGCAGAATTCTGGAAGGGCGCTTCGCGGCGCGGAGAGGGTGAGCTCATGACCTTCGATTTTAACGTCATCTTTGACAACTGGGCGCTGTTCGCCCGTGGCACCGTCATGACAATTCTCATCGCCGCTGCAGCCGTGGCTGTGGGTTTTGTTGTCGCCATACCGATAGCGCTCATGGCGCTGTCCCATCGCTCGCCATTGCGTTGGCTTGCGACCGCCTATGTTGAGTGGTTCCGGAACGTTCCGTTCATCGTCGTTCTCTATCTCTTCTTCTATGGACTGCCGTTCTTCAACGTTCGGCTTCCTGAAGCCGTAGTCGGCGCCATCGCGTTGGCATTCTTCGCGAGCTCATATTTTGCCGAGATCGTTCGCGGCGCGATCCTTGCTGTGCCGAAAGGCCAGATGGAAGCAGCACGCGCTATTGGCATGTCCTACCTTCAGGGACTTTGGGAGATCGTCGCCCCGCAGACGGTGCGGCTCCTTTTGCCACCATCGACCAATACCAGCATATCCATGGTCAAGGAGACATCCGTGCTCAGCACGATCACGGTCGCTGAGCTCACCTATCAGGGTCTGGTCGTCCAGGGAGAAACCTTCGCTCCTTTCGAGGTCTTTCTGACCACGGCGACCATTTACTGGGTCGTCACAGCCGCCCTGGCTCAGGTCCTACATCGCACCGAGCAGGCGTTCGGCGCCGCACAGGGCGCTCACCAGACCCGCCCCAGCCTTGCGGACAAGTATCTTCTGATTGGCGAACGGAGACCGGCATGAGCACGTCCCTTCTGAGAGTCTCTAACCTTGCCAAGAGCTTTGGGAGCGCCACCGCACTGCGCGACATCAGCTTCGACGTCGCCGCCGGAGAGGTGGTCTGCATCATAGGTCCCAGCGGCTGTGGCAAGAGTACGCTCTTGCGGTGCATCAATCATCTGACCCCCCCGGACGAAGGCTTCGTGGAGGTTGCGGGGGCTTATATCGGGCGCGAACGGGGGGCCGATGGAAGGGTCCGCATCCAGTCCCAGGGCGAAATCGATCGGATGCGGCCGAAGATGGGGTTCGTCTTCCAGCAGTTCAATCTTTGGCCCCATCTCACCGTCCTCGAGAATATCGTCAAGGGTCCGGTCAAAGTGCAGAAGCGTCCCAGGGACGAAGCGGAGGCACAAGCGCTTTCACTGCTGCAGCGCTTCGGATTGCGCGACAAGGCACACATGTTCCCATCTTCCCTCTCCGGAGGTCAGAAGCAGCGCGTAGCGATCGCGCGGGCATTGGCGATGGGACCTGAACTAATGCTTTTCGACGAACCCACCTCAGCGCTCGATCCCGAGATTGTCAAGGACGTGCTGACGTTTCTGCGGGAACTCGCGCGCTCCGGCATGACGATGGTCATCGTGACCCACGAGATAGGTTTCGCGCGCCATGTCGCCGATCGCGTGATCTTTCTCGATCGCGGCGTCGTCGCAGAGGCCGGGCCATCGAACGCTGTGCTCTCCAATCCAACGAACCCCCGCCTGCGAGAGTTTCTTTCCCAGATTGCGGCCGATCAACAATCTGTCGGCGAAGTCGCCGCGTCGGTCGCCGAACAACATATCCACTAGAAGGACAACGACATGATAAATCAGCTTACCAGCGCTCCTAAGCACGGTCACACCAGCATGCTCTATTCGAAGGTGCACACCGACCTCGACACGCTTGACGCCCATGTCGCCTTCCTCGGAATCCCCTACGGCTCCGCCTACACTATCGATGAGGTGACCAACGACCAGACACGCGCGCCGACCGCCGTCCGCCAGGCGACCGACCGGGCCGTTCGAAACCTCGACCGGTATGACTTCGATATCGGCGGGCCGCTCTATGACGGGCGCGCGATCAAGGCGGTGGATTGCGGCGACGTCGTCGGCGACCCGCAGGACCCGAGCGCTCATTATCGGAATGCCGAAGCGGCGGTTCGCAAGATTCTCGCCGCCGGGGCCCTGCCGCTGATCATCGGAGGGGATCACGGCATCCCGATCCCGGTCCTGCGGGCCTACGACGACCAGGGGCCGATCACGCTGATCCAGATAGACGCCCATCTCGACTGGCGCGATCAAATCAACGGTGTCCGCGACGGCCTGTCGAGCCCTATTCGACGCGCATCCGAGATGCCGCATGTCAAGGACATCTACCAGATCGGCATCCGCGCGCAGGGCACAGCGAGGCCCGAGGAATACGAAGCCGCCAAGGCGTACGGGTCCAATATCATCACCGCATACGAGCTGCATGATGTTGGCATGGAGGCGATCATCGATCGCATCCCTGATGGCGGTCGCTACTACGTCACGATCGATGCCGACGGTATCGATCCTTCGGTGATGCCGGCGGTCGCTGGGCCGGCGCTCGGCGGGGTGACCTATCTCCAGACGCGCAAGCTGCTTCACGGCCTCGTCCGCAAGGGTCGCGTTGTCGGTATGGATATCGTCGAGATCACCCCCTCCAAGGATGTCAACCAACTGACTGCGATCTCCGCCGGCCGGTTCTTCGTCAATCTCATCGGCGCGGCCGTTCGGGCCGACTATTTCGGGACGAAGGAGGAACTTGAGGCTGCCGCCGCCGACAAGGCCCGGCCGGTTGCGGCGGCCTGACATGGTTGATCAGCAACAGGCGTGTCAACGCACAAGGCTCGAGCGCGATGCGCTCGGCGAGCGCGCGGTTCCCGAGGCGGCGTATTTCGGGATCCAGACGCTGAGAGCGGTCGAGAACTTCTCGCTTTCAGACATTGCGATCAGCCACTTTCCAACACTCGTGCGCGCGCTCGCCATGGTTAAGAAGGCTGCGGCCATCGCAAACAACGCGGAGGGCCAGCTTCCCATCGAAAAGCTCGACGCCATCGTCAGGGCATGTGACGACCTCATCGAGGGGCAGCTCCTGTCATCCTTTGTGGTCGACGTGTTCCAGGGGGGCGCGGGCACGTCGAGCAACATGAACGCGAACGAGGTCATTGCAAACCGTGGGCTAGAGCATCTGGGGCGGCAGCGTGGAGATTATCGGGCACTTCATCCAAACGATGACGTGAACATGTCCCAGTCGACTAACGACGTGTATCCCACCGCGGTTCGGCTGTCCCTGCTTCTTAGCCGCTCGGAACTGCAGGTCGCGCTCTCCGCATTGATCGCGGCCTTCGAAGACAAAGGGAGAGAATACGCTGGAACAGTCAAAATCGGACGAACCCAGTTGCAGGACGCGGTTCCGATCACACTCGGGCAGGAATTCGGGGCCTTCGCCGCGACCCTGAAGGAGGATACCGCCCGACTGGAGGAAGTCGCCTCGTTTTTCCGGGAGGTAAATCTCGGCGGCACGGCAGTCGGTACGCGCATCAACGCCTCTCAGTCCTATGCAACTCGCGCCATCGAAGAGTTGTCACGGATTTCGGGCTTTGACCTCGTTGCCGCAGACAATCTCTTGGAGGCAAGCTGGGACACTGGCGCGTTCGTGACGTTCTCCGGCATCCTACGGCGTATCGCCGTCAAACTATCGAAGATCTCCAACGATCTCCGACTGTTGTCCAGCGGGCCGCGCAGTGGTCTCGGCGAAATTCGGCTGCCGCCGGTCCAACCAGGCTCGTCGATCATGCCGGGAAAGGTAAATCCGGTCATTCCGGAGTCGGTGAACCAGGTCTGCTACCAGGTAATCGGCAACGACCTTGCCGCGACGATGGCGGCTGAAGGTGGGCAGTTACAGCTCAACCCCTTTGAACCCCTGATAATCTATAACCTGCTGACATCCATGCGGTTGCTTGGTCGTGCGATGACGAACCTGGCCGAGCGATGCGTGGCGGGCATCACGGCAGATGAAGAACGCTGCCGCGCAGGGGCGGAGGGCAGCATTTCGCTGGCCACCGCGCTCGTGCCCGTCGTTGGATACACCGAGGCAGCCGATATCGCCAAGCTCGCATTGAAATCCGGGGACACCGTTCTGGAGGTTGCCATGTCGCGCGGCTTGGACGGGGCGATGTTGCAGAACTTGCTTGATCCCATCCGCATGGCAATACCAGATGAAAGGCATGACAGATGAGTAAGCCCGCCGAACAACCGGCCGTCACCATGCGGTCGGTCAGCAAGTGGTACGGGAACTTCCAGGTGCTCAGGGATGTCGACCTCGTCATCGGTAAAGGTGAGCGTCTCGTGATTTGCGGACCGTCGGGATCTGGAAAGTCCACTCTGATCCGATGCTTGAACCGACTCGAAGAATATCAGCAGGGACACATCGTCGTGGATGGCAAAGCCATCATGGAGGAGATGTCATCGGTGGATGAGGTGCGGCGCGATGTGGGCATGGTGTTTCAGCACTTCAATCTGTTTCCGCACCTCACCATCCTCGAAAATTGCATGCTCGCGCCGATGTCCGTTCGAGGCGTAGGTCGCAGAGCGGCAAGTGATTCTGCCATGAGCTATCTGGAGCGCGTCCGGATCGCGGATCATGCGCACAAGTACCCGTCCCAAATCTCGGGAGGCCAGCAGCAGCGCGCAGCGATCGCGCGATCGCTTTGTATGAATCCGAAGATCATGCTTTTCGACGAGCCCACTTCGGCTCTCGACCCGGAAATGGTGGCGGAGGTGCTTGATACAATGATCGGTCTCGCCGACGAGGGGATGACCATGATCTGTGTCACGCACGAAATGGGGTTCGCGCGACGGGTCGCCGACCAGGTGATATTCATGGACGGTGGGAGGATCATCGAAAGTGGCCCGCCGGCATCGTTCTTCGACGCGCCACGCCACGCGCGGACGCGCGCTTTCCTTAGCAAAATCCTGCACTAGGCGAGTGTCATGGGCATGAGTGATTCACGGCGCCCGAAAGTCCTGATCGTGTCGACGGGCGGCACCATAGCGTCAAGGTACGATCCAGTGGGACGGGCGATGACGAGCACGGCAACCGGCGATCAACTGCTTGCCGCGCTCGGCGACCTCGCGCCCTCCACGGAACTGACGTTGGACGAGTTCAGCAATCTCGGCAGCAATCGAATCGATCTCGATATGTCGTTTCGATTGGCCCGACACATTGCGGTCCGAATGGAGGAAGACGCTGTCTGCGGTTGTGTCGTCACCCATGGCACGGACACGCTTGAGGAAAGCGCATTTCTTGCAAGTCTTGTGATCTCCTCAGGCAAACCGGTGGTGTTCACCGGAGCGCAACGTGGCATAGATGCCTCCGATGCGGATGGACCCCGTAACTTAGCCGATGCCATCCGCGTTGCAGCATCGCCAAGTGCGAGGGATTTGGGGGTCCTCGTTGTTTTCGGGGGACGGATTCTGTCCGCGACCGATGCCACGAAAGTCAATACTTGGCATTTGGATGGGTACGGCTCCACCAGCTTCGGAACACTCGGCGAAGTCGATGGCGAGATGGTTTTGATCGGTCGAAGGCCGATGATGTGCCCAGCCGTGAACGCGCGTGACATCGAAACGCGCGTCGATCTGATCACGCTGGCGATGGGCGCGGATGCGCGCCTCTTTGACGCGGCAGTGGCGAGCGGCGCTCGCGGCATCGTGCTTGAGACGTTCGGGCGCGGCAACGCGACGCCGGAGTTGGTCGCGGCAGTCCGGCGCGCGACCAATGCGGGGATATTCACGGTTGTCACGTCGCGCTGTGCGCAGGGCCGAGTTCTTCCCGTCTATGATGACGGAGGCGGGCGGGACCTTGAGGATGCGGGCGCCTTGTTTGCTGGAAGATTGAAGGGACCCAAGGCCCGCATTCTCCTCTGCCTCGCTCTCTCACACCTGCCACGCTCGAAAATCGTTGATCTCCTAATGACCTTTGGCATGTGACGGCGCCCACGGTTCTCGCGAAATTCGCTGGAGCTGTCGGCGTTTGCGGAGTACCGGGGTGACGGTTCTGTGGCAGCGAAATATCAAGCGCCTAAGCCCCGGGCTCGTCACCGCTCCGTTGCCGGAAGCCAACCTCTTGTCAGCCCCTTGCTGATGCAGCCTCGGGCAGAGGCAAGCTGATCGCGAAGGAATGCGCAATCATCGAGCAATGTGGCAATTGTCGCTCGTACATCCCCATCGTGCCAGGCTAGGGCTTCGTCAATGGCGTCGCTCGAGGCAATCGTATTACTTATCCTGCATTCAGGAGCCATGGTTCTGACCTCGGAAAACTGTTTGCGCGCGAAGCGCCGATGTTTTGGGGATCAGGTGCATTCAATCGCGTGCGTGATGACATTGCGCGCGTCGCCAACTCCATTCTTAGCTAGCGCTAAAGAGCGTAGAGGCAGAAGCGAGTCGTGGCAATCGAGAGACACGACATCAACCTGCTGCTCCCTGCTTGGATCTCTCGCGATTTCAGCCTCGATCTTCAAGGAAAAAAGTGGGTTCCGTCTACTGCAAGTTCCCCCCAAAAGGGGCAACCACGCCGCGTCTCAAACGTAGAGCTTCGAAAACAGCGGTTCTCGGCTTTCGATCGGGAGTGCGCAACCGATTTCACGATGCGACAACTTGGACGCCATAAACGCGTAAGTTGATATGTAAGAGCACTGGACCCCTAGGCGTGTTTATTGCATGACTCCCTACGGAGAGCATGGCGAGGGGATAAATGAGCGACACTGTTCTGGAAAGCACCGCGGAAACGCAGCAGCAGTCTATCTTCGATAGCAGCCTTTCCGTCGAGGCGAAGATCGAGCGCGCAAGGACTGAGCTTCTCGATCTTTCAGCTCGCAATCGGCTGCTGAATGTTCCCCGGTTTTCCAAGAGCGCCAAGACCATCGACATCGTCGACGAAAAGTCGGCTGAGGTCTTCCGAATCCTTGTCGCCGAAGGCAAAGCGATGACTTTCCTCGCCGGGGCAAAGGGCAGGGCGCCGAAGGATGGGGAGAAGGAGGAGGAACTCGTCGAACTTGCGCTGCCCGACGACGAGGACAGGGACGATAGCGGCCGCTTGGTCCGCCACGCAGACACGAAGCTGCAGACGCGGATGACTCCAAGCGCCTTGCAAAAGCGGCTCCTCGACCTCTACTTCGACGCCCGGACGCTCGAAGAGGAGCAAGGTGTCAACATTCTGTTCATGGGTCTCGGCACTTTGAAATGGGTCGACCCGAACAATGCTGAGAATGTCCGCTATGCGCCCCTGATCCTGGTGCCCGTTTCGCTCGAGCGCGGTAGCGCCGCCGAACGGTTCAAGCTGAGAGCCCGTCAGGAAGATTTCGCATCCAACCTCTCTCTGGAGGCGTTTCTCGATCGCGTCCACAAGATCACCATGCCGACGTTTGAGGCGACGGATGAGTTCTCCTTGGAGGACTACGTTGCCAAGGTGGCGCAGGCCGTGTCTTTGAAACCTACATGGAGCGTCCAGCCCGACGATATCGTCCTTGGGTTCTTCTCGTTCGCGAAGTTCCTGATGTATCGCGACCTCGATCCGGCGCTTTGGCCCGACAATGCTAGGTTCACGGATCGCCCGCTGATCACTTCGCTGGTCTCCAACGGCTTCACCCGAACGGAGGCGCTCTTGGCGGAGGACGCCAAGATCGACGAGCACATCACCCCGAGCGAAATGACGCACATCGTCGACGCGGATAGCTCGCAGACGATCGCGATCCACGAGGCCCGACGCGGGCGTGACCTCGTCATCCAAGGACCGCCGGGCACCGGAAAGTCGCAGACGATCGCCAACATTATCGCGGCGGCTGTCGCCGACGGCAGGTCGGTACTTTTCGTTGCGGAGAAGATGGCCGCGCTCGAGGTCGTCAAGCGGCGGCTCGACCAGGCCGGGGCGGGAGACGCCTGCCTCGAACTCCACAGCAACAAAGCGAACAAGCGGGCGCTGCTTGCCCAGTTGCAGCACACCTGGGATCTCGGAGCTCCGAAAGGCGATTACGGCGGGGCGCTGGATCAGCGGCTGACGGAAGCGCGGGACGCGCTCAACGCCCATCCGGCGCGCCTGCATCATGTGTACGAGCCGTATGAGCTTTCCCCATACCAGGTCATCGGACATCTCGCCCGCCTTCGACGGCAGGGCATGCCTCCCTCCGAGATCGAACTCACAGATGCGACCAAATGGTCCCCCGTGACGAGAGAGCGCGTCGTCACGCTGTTGTCCGAACTCTCCGAACGCATCAAGGACATTGGGCTGCCGACCAGGCATCCTTGGTATGGTGTCGGCCTGACGGGGGTCACTCCGCTCGATCTCGAACGGTTGATGAGACGTCTCGCCGATGTGAGGGGCGAGCTTGCGAAGGTCGTGGACGCAATCGGCGTGGTTTCACAGGAGTTGCGCCGCCCGGCCGCTGCGACGCTTCAGGCATTCGCGGAGGAGGCGGCGCTTGCTGCCAGACTTGCCACCTGCCCGGAGCAGGCGAGCAACGAGGCGCTGGCGGACCCCGCTTGGGCCACGCGTGGGAGCGAGGTCGCGAAGGTCCTGGAGGATGGATCCACGTTCGAACGGCTGTCGCAGCAATTCGGGTCGTTGATGGCTGACGGCGCCTGGGACCTTGCGACGCAGCCGCTCCTTGCTCAATTCGAACGGTTGCCAAAGGACTTTCCGCATTCAGGCTTCGACACCGTAGGGCAGCTCACGGGATTGATCCCGCGCTTCCTGATCGCGGCTAATGGGTTGCGAACGACCCTCGGGGTCAACGCGTCCCCCACGCTGGCTTCCATCGAGCGGCTCATTGCAATCGGACAGCGGGTCGCGGATGCACCGGACGCCAGCCCCGATGCCTTCGTGGCTGCGATCTGGGAACGCGGCCTTGATCAGGCGAACGACCTCGCAGAGGCCGTCGCGACCTTCAGGCAGATCAGCGCCGAACTGAGCGGGAAGGTCTCGGATCAGGCTTGGGATACGGACCTTACAGCCGCGCGGGCGGCGGTCGCGATGCACGGGACCCGCTTCTTAAAGTTCCTGAGCGGTGACTGGAGAAAGGCGAAGGCGCTTCTCAGAACGGTCATGGCGGAAGCGGCTCCGGAAGAGACAATCCGAATCCTTGATCTGCTTCACAAGGGCAAGCAGGCGCGGGCCGCCATCAAGGAGGGTGACTCTCTTGGACGCTCTGCATTCGGCGCTGATTGGCGCGGCGAGCGCACAGACCCGAAGCCGCTGGAGAACCTTGTCCTGTGGATGCGGAGCCTACGCGGCGTGAGCGCCGAGGCGCGCCTCATCGCAAGCAGACTGACCGACAAACAGGCGGTCGCCACCCGATGCGACCACGCCCAGACACTTTTGAACGAGGCTAGGCGCCATCTCATTCAGCTTTGGATCGACCTCGGTGAAGGAGCTGCGAGCCTGTTCCCGGACACGGTCGATCCGCAGGAATTGGGACTTGTTCAGGCCACGCCTGTCCTCCGAGACATTGCCGATGCGGACCGCACCTACGCCAGCCAGACGCGCACGATGCCTGAAAATGCGGGCGGGCGCGTCAAGATGCTGCGGCTTCTCGCCTCGCTCCAGAAACTCAGGACGACGATCAAAGACGCAGCTGAACTGGGACGCTCGGCCTTCGGGCCGGAATGGAACGGCTCAAGCTCCAACTGGGCGTCTCTATCCGAGATCAGCACGTGGATTTCCGAGAACCAGGACATACGTTTGCTGGCGTCTCGGGTGGCCGACCGCAGGGGCATCGCGGCGTTTGCAGCGGAAACGCTTGCGGCGAGCGATGTCGTCGCGGGCACCGTGACAGACATCCTCAAGTCCCTGAAGGCGGACCTGCCCCTGGTGGCGGGAGCTTCGACGGTTGCAGCCGTGGACCTTGCCCGGCTCGACGGCAAGCTCGCCGAGTGGATCGACACCGAGGAGCAGCTATCGAAGTGGGCCGCTTACAAGGGACGGGCCCAGGACGCTATCGGCGCGGGTGTCGGCGAAGTCGTCCACCGTCTCGAAGACGGCCGGATCGCTCCCGGCGATGCGATCGTCTCCTTCGAAATGGCGTTCTACGAGGCAATCCTCCGGGATCAGCATAGCCATGACCCGGAGTTGGCGCGCTTCGATGGCGAGGTCCACAATCGACTCGTCGGGGAGTTCGCGAACCTTGATCGCAGCAGAATGGCCCTTTCAAGGCTCGAGGTCGTTGGTGCTCACCACAGGAGAATTCCAGCAATTACAGGGATGGGGCCGGTCGGCATCCTCCGCGGCGAGATGGCCCGCCGTCGCGGCCACATGCCGATCCGGCAGTTGATGCAGCGTGCCGCTCCCGCCGTCCAGGCATTGAAGCCTGTCTTCATGATGAGTCCCTTGTCGATAGCCCAGTTCCTGCCTCCGGGCCTGCTGGAGTTCGACTTGCTCGTCATGGACGAGGCCAGTCAGATCCAGCCCGTCGACGCTCTCGGCGCGGTCGCAAGGGCGAAGCAGGTCGTCGTTGTCGGCGACGAGCGGCAGCTTCCTCCCACCCGCTTCTTCTCGAAGATGACGTCCGGAGGCTCGGAGGAGGATGACGATCAGGACGGGGCGCAGGTCTCCGATATCGAGAGCATCCTCGGCCTGTTCTCGGCAAGAGGCCTGCCGGAACGCATGCTCCGCTGGCATTATCGCAGCCGCCACCAGTCCCTGATCGCCGTCTCGAACTCTCAGTTCTATGACAGCAAGCTGTTCATCGTGCCAAGCCCCTACACGCAGGAAGCTGGCATGGGTCTCCGCTTCCATCACGTGCCGAATGGAATCTTCGAAGACGGAGCGAACAAGGTGGAGGCCAAGGTCGTCGCCGAGGCCATCATCCGGCACGCGCTGCAGTCCCCGAACCTCTCACTCGGGGTCGCGGCTTTCTCGATCAAGCAGCGGCGCGAAATCCAGGATCAACTGGAACTGCTGCGGCGGCACCATCCCGAGACCGAGCAGTTCTTCCATTCGCATCCGAACGAGCCGTTCTTTGTGAAGAACCTCGAAAACGTGCAGGGCGACGAGCGTGACGTGATCCTGATTTCCGTCGCCTACGCCCGGAATGCGCAGGGATATATGGGTATGCGGTTCGGACCGCTCGGCGCCGAGGGCGGGGAACGGCGGCTCAATGTCCTGATTTCCCGCGCAAAGAGGCGCTGCGAGGTCTACGCATCAATCACCGACGAGGACATTGATCTTGAACGAGGGAAGGGCAAGGGCGTCTTTGCCTTCAAGCTGTTCCTGCACTACGCTCGTACCGGGCGCCTTTCGATCTCTCAACGCGCCGACCGGGGAATGGACAGCGTCTTCGAAGAGCAGGTGATGGCGGCGCTGCAGGAGCGCGGCTACCAGGTGCACCCACAGGTCGGCATCGCTGGTTTCTTCATCGATCTTGCCGTGGCGGACGACCAGGTTCCGGGAAAGTACCTTCTCGGCATCGAGTGCGACGGTGCGACTTATCACGAATCTCGATCGGCCCGCGATCGAGACCGGTTGCGTCAGGCGGTTCTCGAGGACCACGGGTGGTCCATTCATCGGATCTGGAGCACGGACTGGTTCCAGCGGCCGAAGGCCGAGCTCGAGCGCCTAGTCGGGGCCATAGAACGGGCGAAAGCGGACGCATTGAACAGTGCCCCACGGCCGACGGCGTCTCCAGCTGTACCAGTCGAAGTGGTTACCATAGAGCGCCATGATGTCACTGAGATTGGCTTGCAGCCGATTTCGGACTTGTCTCAAGACACCTTCTACCAAGAAGCGGAGCTTCGGCCAGAGATTTCAGGGGAGCTCCATGAACTGGCGACCGGACGAATGGTCGAGCTGATCAAGGAGACGGTCGCGGTCGAAGGGCCAGTTCATCGCGACGAGGTCGTTACCCGGATCCGCACGGCATGGGGTCTCCAGCGCGCTGGCAACCGCATCGATAGCCACGTGGGCAATGCGATCCGAGTTGCAGTGAACGGCGGCGAAATTCTCCGCTCCGGAGACTTTCTCTTATGGCCCGGTGCCGTGGTTGCAATTCGCGACCGCAGCAACGTGACATCTATGGGTCTCCGTCGCATCGAGATGCTTCCGCCGATGGAGATAGATGAGGGCCTGAAAGCGGCCGTACAGTCGAGCCTGGGGGCGACGCCGGACGAAGCGATCAACGCGGTGTCCAGGGGAATGGGGTTCAAGGCAACAAGCAGTCAGCTCCGCGACGTCATCGCTTCCCGCATCGACCACCTTAAAAGTGAAGGGGTGCTGACCGAGCGAGATCAGATGCTGGTTCCGGGCGAGTGAACCATCGTCGGTGATGGGTTTGGGCGTGGTGGCGAAAGACGTGGATTGGGCGACAGCAGGAAAGAGGACCATGGAGACGAAATGAGACTTCGATCAATCGTATTTTCTGGAATCGCGGCGGCATTGCTGTCGGCTTGCTCGAGCACAACCGCGACACAGGTTCCGCAAAGCGCCCAGCTAGCCGACCGCTCGGGCACGCCCAGTGAACTCTTGTGGTTACAGCTTGGTGCGAGCACAGAGCTGCCCGACAAATTTGCCATAGAAGCCGAACTTGCCAGGCGCGGTGAAACGTCGTCGGGAGAGGAATATCTGGGACGCCAGACAGCGACCTACGTCGGCATTCCAGCCTATGCGAGGTCAGCCTCGAAGGCAGGCGATAGGGACTGCGCGAGTTTCGCATCCTCGGCAGAAGCGCAAAAGTTCTTCCTGAGCACTGGCGGTCCCCATGCCGATTCCCATGGTCTCGATCGAGACGGGGATGGAATGGCATGTGATTTCGGGAAGATGTTGGTTGCCAACGCCGAAAAGAGAAGGGCCGCCTCGGCAGCTTCCTTGATCTCATCGCCAAGGCAAACTTCGAGCAGTCGCTGCTTTGTCGGTCCCCGCGGTGGGACCTATACGATCACTGCAAGCGGAAGGAAGAACTACGGGGGCTGTTGAGTTTACGGACCCGTGCTCGCCCACCCTATTTCTTGATTTAAACGTCGACATGTTCCATGCGGACCCTCTGGAACAGCCCAATAGGAGGCCTGATGGCCTATCAGATTCTTCCTGCTGACGAGGCCCTGCTCGCAGAGATCGAAGCCTGGCTGGACGCCGAAGAGACCAACTATCAGCGCGCTTCAAAGGACTGGGAGGACGCAGATTGCGAGGGAGATCATCCGATCCGTGGCTTCCGATGCAATTGGGATTCAGCCAAGAGGGGATGGCGCGAAGGGCGATCCAAGATCCATGTCCTGTGCGTGAATGGAAAAGCCATTGGGTTCCTTGATGGCACGGACATCCTTGAAATCAATCCCGACCATCGAGGCAATGGCTACGGCCGGATTCTCGCAGGCTTCATGATTCAGTCGGCTTGGGAGGAAGGCCGGTCAGTAATCGAGATTGAGATCGCGCCTCCCAGCGCCGAACCCTTCTGGCAGCATATGGGCTTTTCGGTTGCCGGAGAGCGACAGGGGTACGGCGGAGGAAACTTCGCCTACAAAATCCTTCCGAGAACCTTCAGACTAGGAGACGGCGAACGAGTGGAATACTCAATTGCCTATTTTAGCGAGAAGGAACGGTATAGCAAAAATCCCAAACCCTTTGCCGAGTTCGTCGGGGGAGGCGAGCGCCTCTACGACGGTCGGATCCAGCTTCCGGAACGTGCATATTGCTTCAACCCGCTAGATGACCAGCACGTCGACTACTTCGTGAAGATTGAAGTCAATGGCGAGCTCATTCACTTTGATAAGGCGAAGTATGAAGAAAGCGAGCACTGTGGCGTTCAGCGCGATGCTGGCTATGATTTCTTCATCGAGCGCATCAATCCTGGGCAAGGAAACGTTGCGAACTGATGCCTATGATGTTCCCGGTGATGGCGCGGTCGCCTAGAGCTGTCACCGAATCAACTGGCCCTACGCGATAAGATAGGACGTCGGCGGAACGGGTGGTCGATCGCGCAGATCTCGTTTGGCGAATCGTCTAAAAGTACGTGGGGGCGGGGCCAACACTGAACAGATGAACTACGCGCGTGCCAGCGCAGGCGATTGATCATGCCTGTTGCCACCCCTCCGATGGGATAGCGCACTGTTTTGCAAAGACAGGTTGTAGAATCGATTGCAATGTCGGCGGACAACCTATAGCGAGCACTCTACTAGAGTAGAGGGGAAGCATCTTGGATCGACGTGTCACGGCAAAGTTTTGGAGAATGGTTCCAGCCGCGGTCGAGGGAGTGGATTTTGAGGTTTCGCTGGAAGCCGCGTTCGCTGAAAATGGCGCAAGTTTGTACCGAGAAGTCGGTGACACGATTTATCAGTTAAACCCGCAATCAGGGGGCGCAGGCCGGCCGTTTTTGGGCGATGTAATCCGATTGCAAGCCGATGCGCTACCAAGTCGGTTGAAGAAGGGTGGGAAAGCCCAGCGACTGTCGTTGGGGGAGGGCGAGTACCTCGGCCATCATACCGCTTTCATCTATGACCCAGCTACAAAGTTACTCGGTTTCGAAGTCAAGCCAGCCGCTGCCGGCCTGGTAAAACTTGCGTACCTCGTATCGCAGATAGCGAAACATCCCCAGTGCCAAGCCCTTCCGGTTCTTTACCAGGCAGAAATGAACAGGTTGGCGGGCACTAAGAACGGCGTGCTTTCGTTCAAGGTTGCTGATCCCGCTTCACTGGATGCATTCGACCCTGAACTGAGGAGCCTACGTGACAACATCAAGTACATACGAGACATGGTCGATGGGGCATACATCCACGTTTCGATTGGAGCAGGGCCGCGAAAGGACGGTCTGGCCGGCGAGGGACTCATGAAGACCATCGGCTGGCTGCTCGGCGAGCGGGATGCAAAAAGGGGAAAAGTTAGATCGGTGAAAGTAAAGCAGCCGCACGAAGCTGAGCCAATATTGGACTTTCTCAACGCACAATTCAAAGATACACTAGTTCTAGAGTTGTCCGGAGATCCCGAGAAAGACTGGGTTCTAAGGGAAAACTTCTTGAAATCGGCTTTGGCGAGGGCTGTAAAACATGTCAACATCGAAGGCAAATAGTGCGTCTAACGTAATCGGCCAAGGCAAGATCCGGGTTGGCGTTTTTGTATTTGCTGCTTTTATCATTTTAGCATTTTGCTTCGGTGGTCGGTTCTCGGTTCTCCAGTCGTTCCTCTCAGCCTTTGAACTGAGGAGCGAAGCGGTCTATTCGTCCGCGTTTACGTTTCAGGCGATTTTTTGGGGAGCCAGCCTGACGATCTGGAGCCTGATGAAATCTCGTGCGACCCGATATATCGAGCGGATCGCCGACAATGTTGCCTTCCAGAGCTTCGTGCAGGTTCTCGAAATCCGCTTGGTAATTGGCCTTGTGTCCATCCTGTTTTCGTTTGCAATGTTCATTGCGAATCCGACCTTGGTCGGCAGCTGGCCCTTGCTGGCCTTCTCGATCTGGACGTTTCTGACCGTCGCCTCGTTTACATGGCTGGCTGACAGCTTGCTCACGGCCCGGGTGGTCCTTAACTAGACGACGGCATGCCGCCAGAACCGAGAGCCGGTGAAGGTTAGCCTTGCGGTTTGACCGGGAGCGTCAATGCCAGCGTATAAGACCGACCACGCTCGCCATCGAAATCGAATTCGTAGAGATGCACTGGACCGATGACCCTCTGTCGTTGGCCGAAATAGAAAGTGAAAGCGTTCGGCGCGGCGATAAACAAATGCGTGCATCCTGCACCAGCGCGTTTCGCGCAGCGGATAGCACTGGTCGCGGCGTCCGCAAGTTCGAACGCATGGCGACCACACGCGACCGTTTGTGCGCCGGGTCCGATGCTTGGTTGCAGTCGGAGCACCCGCCCGACATCCGGAAGGTTCTCCTCACAATACCGACGCACGTCCTCCAACAGATCATGAGTCAGACCAAGGGCAACCGCCAGTCCGAGCCTATCTTCATGCAGTTCGATGACTTCCTGTGACAACCGCGGCCACGTTGGATCCGATGCGACGTCGTCTCCCGCCCAAAGACGTCGGCCGGTGGTGCGCTGTTCCAACTCGACGTGCCGACCTGATTTAATGTCGATCACCGATCCTGCGGCAAAAGCCAGCGTGGCGTGAGCGTCGAGCGCAAGCCGCAGTCTCGGCTGATCTTTGGCCGCCTCTCGCAGGAACGTGCGAAGGCGAGGATAGAGCGAAGCCTCCCAGTCTTCGTCCGCGCGGATGTAGCGCTCGTCGAACGCGGGGACGAGGTCGAGCACTTCGTCGCAGCGTTCTTCAAGCTGATCGAATGGGTGCTCGAAGGACTTGACGCCGTAGACGCGGGGGCTTCCTTGGGCGGGCCCCAGGATGCCCTCTTGCCCGCATAAGGCCCGGAAGTTGGTGCGATCAAACTCCAGCCGCCCTTGGCCCATCCATTGAAAGACCAGATCGTCGTAGATGAAGGCACTCTGGTGCGCCGGAATGCGGCGTAACCCGACAAATCCGAAAAGGATGTCGAGGTGGTCGCGCAATGCATCCAGCGTGTCGGTGGCCTCGCCAAATGCCAGCGTTCCCGTTAACACTCGAAGCTCGGCCTCGTCGACGTCCAGATGTTCCCGCCAGGCCTTGCGGACAGCGCCCGCCTTGCTGCTGTCTGTCGCCGAGCCAAAAAGGCGATCAAGTCTTATGGCGCCAGACCGATTTCCGATCATCGCCCGCAATGGGTCCTTTTGATCGATACGCCAGTTAGTAAGCAATTTGAAACGAACGCCGGATCCGTTCGGGGCGTAGTCGAGCTGGGCTTGACGGGCCCGCTGCAGAAGGGATCGAGCATTGGCGTTAATGAACTCGGGTTCGACAAGATGAGCGTAGCCGTAGCTGTCCGGAGCCACATGCCATTTGCATTGGATGTGTTCGCGCCGCAGCGGATTGCCGTTGCGGTCGAGCGCGCCCCGATCTGGGTCATACTCTACCCAAATGTCGTCGAAGCTTTTCGGCCCTGTCTCGAACGCCACGCGAGAGACAGGGCTCTGCGGATCGAGCAAACGGGCGGCATGCCACCAGAAGAGCCGGGATTGAAACGTGTCGCCATCACGTCTGACAGTTACCGCCTGCGTCACGTCGGAACCCTCGCGCGATCGTTACCGTCCTGGAAAGGTGGAGTGGGGGCCATCTCGCGGGCGATCTCCACCGCCCGCGCACCATCGACCGAACGCGACGGATACGCGTCCAGAACAATGGCCGGCAAAAGTCGTTGAATGATGTCAGAAAAAGTGAAGCCGTAGTCACGCGATCCCGGCTGCGGCCCTGTCGCCGCAACCAAAGCTTCGATTTGATGCTGGCTGATCCCAACCGGCTCGAGCCTGCTGGATAGCACAAACCGACGCTGGTCCTTCCCAGGGCGGTCGAAGCGGAGCACATCAGCCGCACGCCGTCTCACTGCCGGGTCGAGCGCGCTAAGCCGGTTAGTGCACATGAGGACCGCGGCCGGAAGCTTCGAGTTGGAAATACGATCGATGCCACGGATGAATGCGTTGACGCCCGCCCGATCTTCGTGGTGCATCTGCGCAGACTCCCGTGACTGGGTGATTGCGTCGGCCTCGTCGACCAGGAGGATCACCGCTCCGCGGGTTCTCCCGGACGAGGACTTCAATCGGGTTGCCTCCGCAACGGTATAGTCGAATGCTGCAGAGAGGAGTTGGGTCATTTCTCCCACACGGCCCTGGCCGCGGGTGGAAAGGCTTAGTGGCAACAGCGTGATGTCGATCTTCTCTTGTCTCGCGACCGCGTCGCCGACCGTTTCGGCAAGTTCGGTCTTGCCAGAGCCAACGTCACCGGCGAGAACGACCAAAGGCGGACGGCGAAGGACGGTATCAAGCAGGGCCTTAGCGCCAGGGTGGTGCCTCAACGCCCAATCGGAGAGACCTTCGGGGTTGACGAGCAGGCCGAGAATTTTCGCCAGGCGGCTCTTCTGGTCGTCCAGACCTACGAGGCGAGCGAGTCTCGCCTGCGGCTCGAAGTCGGGATAGACGATGCGGCGCTCGAAGAGTTCGTCGAGGGTAGGTTTCGTGTTCATCAGAAGCTCCTGACGCTGGCGCGCTCGATGGCGCGACCAGCGGACGAGTAAGTGCGGTCGTTGGTGAAATAGCCGGAAATTCCAGGTTCAGGGGCGCCGCCGCGCACGAAGGGCAGCGTTGCCTCGAAGGCGTGCCGCTGACTTTGAAGCAGATTATACCATGCGTTGCTGAACGTCAGGTAGCTGGAGAATTCGGCGCCGTCGATGTTCGCGCCGGCCCGGATGCGCCCCGGATCATCGTCGCTCGCCGAGGTGCCGGCGAGTTCCCTCGCCGTGTAGCGCAACGTCGGTTCGATCCACTTTCCGTGTCTTTTGAACCCGTAGGTCACTGTCCCGAGATAACCGGCCCTGATCAACTCGGTGACCTCGGCCTCGTAGGTGCTGATCGAGCTATCGGACGGGAAGCCGTAGAAGCGCTGCATGCGCTTGAGATCGGTCGCGACCTTTGCTGCCATATGCCTGGCATGGGTAACCGTGAAGGTTGAACTCTCGGTATTACTGAAGCTGTAGGACATGATCGACCTCAGACCTGGAAAGAGGAGCCGAAGACCTTCTGCCAATAGGCGACGGTCAGTTGCTTGTTAGGAGCGGCGAGCGCGGCGTCGATAGCGTCGCCTGCGTCGAGCGCGGCGTCGACGATGGCATCCGCGTTTGCCGCGGTGTACAGGCGGGCGACGTTATTGACCGCATTGACCGGGTCAAAGATCTTCACCGTGTCCAACGACGTTCCGACCGTCGAGGCAGGATAGTAGTCATCGAACACAATCAACTGCCGGAAATCGGTCCGAGCGATGTAGGTGAAGAAGTGTTGGAGAGCCTCGGGATAGTCCGAGAAGTCAAGGCCGTCGTCGCAGAGCTTGGCAAGCACCATCTCCACCATGAAGGACTTGAAGCGGAAGCCGTTGCGCTCCTGCTTCATGCGGCGTGCCCAGAACTTTGCGAGCCGAACCACTTGGGCGAAATGCTTTTCCTGGGCGCGTTTGCGCTTGGCGGCAAAGTTCAGGTGGAGCGGAATGCTGGTCTTGAGGAAAGAGCCGTCTTCCTGGCTGACGAGATTCCCGTACCATTGCGGATCACCGTCATAGAGGATGGGAACGATGTCCACATCGAGTCCAGTTCCGCGGAAAGAAACGGTGACTGAGTAGGTCTGGGGTTGCACTTGATCTGCAGCAAAGTTTGGAAACGCTTTGCGAAGTCGCTCAGCGAGGTACTCGAGCAGTGCCCTAACCTCGTTCGGTGCGTCCGCACCACTGATGTAGCAGGCGATGTCAATATCATTGAGAGAACGAAGCGCGGTCCCCTTTGCAAGGCTACCCGACAGCATCATTTTCTTCAGGGTGAAATCGGGATGCTCCTGCAGATAACCTTCCAGCTTTTCGCGGAGCCGTCGGGCCTGCGCCCTGTACTCGTCCGCTATGTGCTTGGGGAGGTTCACCTTGTCTTCAGCAAACGCGACAATTTCCCGGTGTCCGACATGTTGGCGTGTCATGCGAGAGATCCTTCTTCCGAACGTCGCGACGCGGATTCAATGGTTGATCGGTTGAGGGGGCATGCGTATTGCTTTGGCATCCTCGTCATCGGAGGTCCTTCTTCCGGGCGTCGGCCCGACACAAGCTGTTTCCGGAGGGCAACAGGCGGCACTCGTCGCCGGGACGGCGCCGTTGGCGTTGCCAATGAAAAGATAGAAAACTGGTGTTAGTCCTCCGCCGGTATGGCGAGGGCTTGACAAGCGGGACCCCGGAGCGTCTTTTGTCCGGTGTTAGCGATCCGTTTGCACTGCCTCGCGTAGTTGATCAAACGATGATCCGAAGCCGTTGGAGTTGCCGCTCCAACGGCTTCTTCATTATCGCGTCTTTGTATTCAAGCGCACTCGAATTCCTCCACCCGTCCAGACGCTAGGATTTCGCATGGAAAGAATGCCACGCAGGTGCGCCATTAAGGGAATCTGAAGGCATGCATTTACCTTTGCGAAAGAAATCGCATCAATTTCGAACCATGTCAACAAGGGATCAATGATCCTAGTTGATCATTCACAGGTTCGGCGTTAGTGTGACTTAACAACAGGGGGTTATGCGATGTCGGTGGAGCAATGGAGCTTATTGCGGCAGGTTGCCGAGATAGCCAAGCATGCCTCGGAGATTCCGTCGGGATTTTACTCGGCATTGGCTACGCGGCTGGAGGAGATGCTAGCCGAAGGATCCCGAGAGCGCCTGCTGGCTCTCAACGAGCAGTTATCTTCGTTGTTCAAGGGCTATCTGAAAGAGGCTGATCCAAGAATCGTCGAGGCAATACGCGGGACGGGCGGGATGGACTCCGATGCGGCCATCGCTTATGCGCTTGGTCAGTTGAGCTTCGCGCAAATGATTGCTGGTCAGGCCGGAAACCGTCGAGTGGACGAGAGGTTTGCAGAGGTCGTCAAGGAAAATGCCGATCTGGTGAATGCCTTGGCCGACGGCGACAAGACTGGCGTGGAACTCGCCGCCGCGACGGGGCTCCGGGTTGAGACAGTTAGCCGAAAACTGAAGTTATTGAGGGAGATCGGGGCGCTTGATTTTCATCGGGAAGGCACGAGCTTGATCAATTTTCTGACGCCGGCGGCCAAGGCGATCGCCGCGACCATGCAAGGCGTTGTCCCGTCGCATGACCGCCGGAGCGGTGCCGTTGTGCGGCGTACCCTTGCATCAAGGCAAGGCAAACTGGCATCACATATGCAGCAGCCCATGACATTTGCGCCACAAGCAACTGAACACAACGACGACCGCCGAACGGGTTTTCGGCGGTGAGAACGATGGCAGAAGGACGCATAATCACTTTCTACTCGTTCAAGGGCGGTGTTGGGCGCACCATGGCGCTCGCGAATACGGCCTTCCTGGCCGCCCTTAACGGCCATAGAGTTTTGGTCATGGACTGGGACCTCGAAGCGCCCGGACTCGCCTACTATTTCCGTGGCCTAATGGAAGGCGCGGATCTTAAGAGCTTGAAAGAGTCGCCCGGCATTCTGAACCTGATGTGGGACTGGTCGCGCTCAGTAGCCGACTCCAAAACCGCGCAGCACTTGGATAACGTAATCTCCGATTACGAGAGTGGAGCGGAATTCAGCCAACTCGTGCGGACGATTTTGGATCCGGCGGATGGAGTATTGGACTACATTGGTGCGGGCAGTCCAATCATTGAGACCCCGGAGGCGAAGTCTTACGAGGATGCCTTGGCTCACTTTTCCTGGCCGAGCTTTTTCAACGAATGCGCCGGGGGCATTCTGCTCCAGGCGCTGCGCGATTGGGCAAAGAGCAGTTACGACTATGTCTTCATCGACAGCAGAACCGGCATGGCTGATGTGGCTGGGATTTGCACAATGCAGATCCCAGATACCGTCGCCCTTTGCTTTATCTTGAACCGACAAAATATCGATGGCGTCGCCAAGGTTGCTGCTGCCATCCGGACGCGACGAGAGGAACGCATAGAACTGCGGGCAGTGCCTATGCGGGCGGTAGGGGTTGGAGCATCGCTTGAGTCCGATGCGACGGCCCGAGCCTTACTGCAGTTGTCGAAAATTGGGGGGTTCTCTCCGGATGCTGTCCAAGAGGATTTCAGATCGCTATCAGTGAACGCTGCTCAAGATCTGCCTTACTACGAGACACTTGCTCCATTTGTCGCTCAAGACCCCGCCTTGGACTATCTGACGCTCAATTATCTTCGGCTGGCGAGCCAACTTCTGAACGTCCCACTTGAAATACCAAGTTTTGATCCAGACTGGTTGGCCGCGGTTCATCGACGCCTGCGTCCGACCCATGCAACCGTCGAGTATGTAAACAAGCTCAAAGGCGCGGAACCCAGTCGCGCGGTCTCTGAACTGTTGAGATTGATTGACAGCGCCTGCGAGGACGAACTCGACGGGGCCGAGCTGGAAGACGAGTACGTGTCTGCTCTCGTGGATGCGGCGCTGGGGCTCACCGACTATTCCGACAGCCCGTTCGCCGCGGTCGAGTTGCTCAACCGCACCGTTGATTTGTTGCGATCACTGATGACCGCCCAGCCGATGAAGTGGAAACACGCGCTAACCTGGGCGATCGAAAGATATCTCGCTGAATTGAACTTCTATATGGAGCCGAGTGAAGAGCTTGCCTTGCTCGAGGAACTCGATGGCCTACTGGCCACGGCCACTACGGTGAACGCTCGTTTGCGCCGAATATCGAATAGACGACGAGTCGCACGCATATATTTGAACGAGAACGAAGTAGACGCCGCTAGCCAGACAGTCGGTGACCTAAGTAAGCTAATCAAGGATTTCCGGGAGTTTTCGGTCGCCGCGAGAATTTCGCCCGAACAGCAGGAAGAAATCGTAGTTGGCGACGTGGATATTTCGCTTTTGCGAGGAGAAATATACCAAGCCCATGTACAGCCTGAGAAGAGCGTAAGGGAGTTCCTGGGCGGATTGCAGAAGATCGAAGCGGCGCCTATGAACTTCCGAACGGAGCTATTGCGGCTCCAGTACGACCTTCACAGTCGCCTTGCACGCACATCAAGCGACGTGGTAGGCATCGAGAACGCTGCCGAGCATGCCCTTCAAGCTGTTCGCGCAGTCAGTTGGAGTGGTGGCACGAACGCGCTCGTGGTCCATTTTGTTGATCTGGCGAATGCAGTCCTCGCACCCCGTGATGCCGGTCTCGTTTTGAAGTTCTTGGAAGCCGTGTTCGGAGACGAGCGACGGGGACAGGCTCAGTTCGCGAACTATTATGGGCGGCACCAGAGAACCGCCACGCCTTTCCTCAAGATATTGACCAAATGCGCTAAGCAACTGGTCCGTCTCGATGATGCCCGAGTGCAGTCACTGCTTCGCCACATGGCGGCAATCGCCAATCTCGTTTACGCCAATCTTGAGCGGAAGAAGCATACCATTGGCGAGAAGGCGCTCAACGAAGTTCGCGA
This sequence comes from Ensifer adhaerens, assembly GCF_020035535.1. Lineage (NCBI taxonomy): Bacteria > Pseudomonadati > Pseudomonadota > Alphaproteobacteria > Hyphomicrobiales > Rhizobiaceae > Ensifer > Ensifer adhaerens. Next base: position 2,261,954 of record NZ_CP083350.1, read on the forward strand.
GCATCTTCTCGACCTTGGGGAAATCGTCCAGGAGGTCGGGGTGCCATTCGATTTCATCTTTAGTTTGAAACCGAGGCGCCCCCGGTCCCAATGAACGACCTTCTGGATTTCGTAGACCAAGCTGCGGAGCCCTCTTCGCTTTTCATGGCGCTGTGGACGGTTGCCGAAGGATGGACACCTTCCGCCCGTGCGAGCGCAACACGACCCGGCGCAATGTTCATTTCGGGCCTCGAGGGGGCACTCATTTCCAACAGCGGTGCAGAGGTGAGGGATTCGTTGCGGCAGATCCTGAACATTCCGGCAGGAGATGACGCAAGCCGCCGCGGTCAGATCCTGGAGACAATGAGAGCTATTGATCGCGCATTTTACGCAATTCACCCGAGAATTGTGACCCTTGCGCCGTCAACCGGACTTACCTGCAACATGCCGGGTTGGCTCAGGGAGGCGCGCGAGTCCCGGCAGTTGTTCGGCGTTTACCAGGAGGATCAAGATCGGCGTCTGATCGCGCGGGGGCCGCTTTGCCGGGCGTCGCGCCAGCCGACCGCGGCCAACGCCGACACCCTGGCCGATCGATTTACGGCGTTGGAAGTAGTTCCCCGTTGGCTAACCCAAGATGGGCGCAAAATATCGGTTTCGCACAAAATTGTCCCCGTTGACGTGGCGCGAGGGATTGTGCCCGTGCACCATGCTGGACGCGAAACGGTCGCGTTTCTTCCAGTTGCCCACGATGCTGCGGACATGGTGAAGACAGAGGTCCAGCGCGGAGGCCAAAAGTTCGTCGATTTTCGCGTAGCAGAGCAACTGGACGCGCCCGAACGGATTATTTCTGGCCTTGTTGGCGCTGGTGTAATCGACATCGCAATCGCCGGAGAACTCACGGTTTGCGAGGATGATGCCGATACATTGGCGCAGCGGTTGCTGCATCATGAAGCCGGTCCCAGGATTCTGGTTGCAGGCTCCGGTGCGACACGAGCGAAAAAGGACGAACAGCCTTGGAATGAGACCCGTATCGTGAATGGTATCGGGTCTGAACTCTGGCGGCAGCAGAAGTTGTGGCCCGCCGGGATTACCCAGGCACTTGCAAAATATTACGGGCTCTCTGATCCAGGTGAAGAGCAAATTCTAGAAGACACAGCGTCGGGGGACGAGGTCGTTGTGGTGGACGCGGACGGCCTTGGCCGCTGCATTGTTTTGATTTGCCAGGACTTGCAGGCCCGTCCGCTCACCGACGATCTTCTAAGGCACTTCCAGCCGGACTGGGTATTCATTCCGGTGATGGATAGCGGCGTCGATATCGGCCGATGGTCACACCGGCGAGCTTTTGAGCTCAGTGTGTTATCGCAATCAAGGTTCCTCATCGCCAGCAGTTTGACATTAGCGCGCTGGTTGAAGGCGGAGCCTCTGCCTCCATGCGGGCTGGCGGTTGGTCCCGCAGTTCCCGCTGACCGGGAGGTTGAAGGGGATGCCGATGGCGAGCGCGCGGTTGCCGTCGCCCGTGTCGCGCCGTCCATGGAGCCGGGATGTGCGCTGCTTACATGGAGAGAGGGCACATGGCGAAAGACCACGGTTGGAGCAGAATAACGCCCGGTGGGCGGTTCTCCGGTGATGGAAATGAGACCTTCTCTCCCAAGATCGTAACTCCCCGGAGGTATTTTGAAATCCGGTGTCCCTCGGAGCATTTCTCGCGCGGCGCGTTATGCTCGGCTATCGTGGTCTAATTCATGCTCCCGGCTCTGGAAACGAGCGATTCGCGTTCGCCGGCCGCCGATCGGATGCGGCGCGGAGCAGAACGAGAGACGGGGCGCAAGAGTGAACAGAAATGCTTTGTCGTCTGCGCTTGCTTCTCTGATCGTGATGGTATGGGACAACTCTAAATTCCTATGTTCTTCAGATCGGTCGACCAGGATCCGACGATCCACAGGCCTGCAGTCGACGTTAGCGGCGTCGGAACACCATTCCGAAACACGGCCTGCACGGTCAACGGGCGTTTGCTTTCTAGAGCCATGAGTCCGTCAAGAATATTTTCGTTGTGGGAGCGATCGTGTCCTGAAATCTGTAGCGGGATTAGTCGTCCGGAGTGCTTCCCGATGGCGGACAAGTCCTCCGCCATCTTAGCTGGAGGCAGTGGGCATTTATCTCGAGTTAAGTCTTAATTGGTAGAAGGTGGAAATTTCAATTTTAGATAGTGATCTTCAATGGACGGCTTCGAAAAGCGAACCGATTTTTCGCGATATCCTTCAACGTTGCCACCGCTGCACGTTTCGGTATAGGCGCGATTCTTCGGTTTGTTGACGACCACGTTGGAGCAGAAGCAAGAGGCGAAAATTGTACTGGAGTACTAGACGCAAGGCAGTCCGGGTTAGCTCGGTGACGCCGCATGCCGAACAGCGAGGGGACCGGATTCGGGGGCGAGCGCCTGGCACCCTGATGATCGAGTTCTTGCCGAAGGAAATGGGCTTGGCACTCGCGAGATGCATCCATTCAGTGGCTTTGCAGCCATTCGTGGAGGAGTGGGAAGCGGAGACCTATCTACGCACAGTGATGCGTCATGTGGACGACGAGAACGATGACTTCACCCTGCTCGAAACCGTAAAGGATCTCAAGACTTCCACGGCACGAGCTTGGTTGGTCGTATAGGCGAGGCGTTGGCCTACCTACAAATGGTTTCTGATGGTTACGTCTGGTGCGACCACTTCGAAAACGTGTCTCGGCGGCGTCATGGTAAGACTCGTCGGCCGGACTTCGTATTTGAAAGAACCGACGGCAGCATCGCAGTCGTGGAAGCCAAAGGCACCCACAGCGGCGCCCGCAATCGTCTTAATCACTATCTCCACCAAACTTACCACGCACAGGTCTCACCTCACCTTGGCGTAGAACTGACGTGCGGAATTGTGACGCGCGGCTACGCGATTGGCGCTTGGTGCACATCAAAGAAGAAGGCCGAATTCATCATCCACCATACGGCAGTCCAGGAACCGGAAGGCGATGCGCCAAAAGTGGATGAAAGGCCAACCGGTTCCGTTGAACTACGGCGCGGCAACTACCTTGCGGCCGCTGGTTTGCTGTTTGGAGGCGAGTTTGCAAAAGCCCTTTCCACGCGGACCTGGGATGTCGATACAGCAACCTTCGCGGTTGCAGAATGGATCGGGCGAAAATGGCTGTTGGGGTTGCGTCCGCCAACCCGACCCCAATGGTTGGGTGGCTGGGTGTATCCGGATGACCGCGATGAAGGACCGGCGTGGAGGGAGTTTAGCGGGTACGCGCTCGATCTGGAGGTTGCCTCGCGGGTTCTGAGGGCATTTGACGGCCAGGGATCACAGGATGCATTGGGTCAAATTCGACCAGTGCCGGCTTCGGTGATCGAAAAGGCTCGTGAAAACGATGGCGCTGTCTTTCCCGATGGACTGGCACTTATCGGTAACATCTATGACATTAGCCCGATTCGAGAGTTGGCTTGGAATCCAGATGCAAGTGAGTTCTTCGATCCGAATCTTCTGCCAAGTCAAAGGCATCTGAGTACGTGACTGCCGAAGAGTTGCCGCGATGAAACTGCGCCTCTGACCTCGCGAGCAGCGCCTCCATTACGGCGCGAAATCGGAGGCTGTCCCTATGCGCCAGCGTTAAGGATTGACCCGCCGCGCTCTCGTCAATTGGGACGAATTCACGCATCTTTTGTCGGGTTCGCGGTGAGGCGCAATGACCTGTGCAGGGAGGGTGTAGGAGGCGGTGGGAGGTGCGGAGAGCAGGGGGCTTTCAGCCAGCGCTGCATCAAAAAGTGGCTGTTATCGAAAATTAACGGGGCGATTGTAGCTCATCCCGGAAGAAATTCGATGGCTTGAGCGCCTCGAAACTGTTGTCGGATTAATGCAGATCGTCGTCGCCAAGCGCCGGTCGCCGCGTTGGAATTAACGACCGAGGGCCGCTCAGACCGTCCGTACGAGAGATGCCGACGTCACGAATGATCCTTGCCGCAGGCCGACACTTTGGGCGTTTTGCGGTATTCCTGTTTGTTCTGCCGGCCGCACTTCTCTTTTCACTTTGGCTCTCCTTGCTCGAGCATCTGCCGGGGTTGGTTTCTAGCAACGGCAGTCATTATGCTGCCAGTAGCCATGCTTGCGATCGCCTTCCTGTTGGGAATCTTGTTCGCCGGAGCAAGGTTGGCGGGATGACCAGGGCAGAAGCTCCCGGCCTATGGTCCATTTGGGAAAAGGTCGCGGGATCGCGGATAGCGGCACGAACAATCATCCACGTGGACGATGAACTCAATGCGAGCATAGGGGTGGAGCGGACCTTGTTCGGACTACTTGGCTCTCGCTATGCGCTCACGGTTGGCATTCCCCTGTTGGCGGTGACGGACGAGGACGCCATCACGACAATTCTCGCCCACGAGAATGCACATCTGCGCAACAACGACGTCAACGGCAGCCTGCGCCTGGCGGAGTTGGAAAACGCCTTTGATTTCGTTTTCAGCTACGCCTCGCCAGAGGGGACCATCACCGGACGCCTTCTATATGACTTGCTCGGTTTTCTGGGTGAGTCCTTCGACATGGAGACTGCGCGCTTGTCACGCGAGGCCGAAATCAAGGCTGACCGAGACGCGGCCTCGTTCGGTCGCTCGGAGCAGGCTGCACGTGCACTGCTTTTGATCGCTTCTGCTTCGGAGTTCTCGCGGGAGATCGTTCACGAGCCTCTGCGGACGGAATTGATGGGAGCCGTGTCCCCGCCGAGCCCTCCTCTGACGAGGGTGTTGCAAGCGGCGCCCAAACTCGCAGATCAGGCGGTGCTCAACACTTATGCGCTCCGCGCCTGGGATGTTCTGGTCGACGAAAAGGCCTCCCATCCGTCCTCGGCCCAACGTCTTTCAGCGCTAGGATATTCCGAGGCGCCGCAGATTGAGCCGGTGACTACGACCGCGCTCTCATCTCTTCTGGATGAAAGCACGTCCACACGGATGATCGAAGCCTTCGACAAGGCCTGGACCAGTCGGATCACAAACTTTCTTCAGTGGTGAAATATTTGTGGGCCTACCAAGATCGCCGTCAGATCGGCCTGCCTTTTGTTCAAAATCCGTCGTCCAGTTCTAGGTCCGCTCGTCGGACGGTGGCTCGCAGTGAGGAATTGCTGGGCCGACGCTGCTCCCGACACTTGACCGTAATCTTGGGGTGCCAGCCTGACGGGTTGTTTTGCCACTGTTTAAGCTTTGGGTGGTACGATCCAGCGGATGAGACGGGGACATTCATGACATTCGTTTATGATTTTGCAAACATGCTGCTGGCGGCGGTCTTCTTCGCGTTCTTGGGATCTGGAACCGTAGCTTCGATCGCGCTCTTTGCCATCTACTTCGCCGCGGCCCGGGCCAGCGTCAATTACTTCTGTGAAGCCTGCGGTGCCACCCAGCCGCTGGTAGTTCACTACGAGCTGTTCTCGTTCGGAATCTTGATCCTTCTACTAGTGCTAACGCGGCGGGTAGTACAAGGCGACTTTAAGAATAATGTAGTGCTCGATCTCAAGTTCCTCGATCTTGTCTTCGACGACGCACGGGTCATTTTCCTTTCGAAGCTTTGGTTCTTCACATTGGTCGTGACATCAACGATTGGATACCTCAGGCACCACGGTATCAACGTTGTTTCGGAAAGCTTCTACGTTTCATGGTGCGTAAACGTGATTTTCTTCACGGTAATCGGATTGGCTGCCGCCCTGGTCAGTCTGCGGCATCCGCACAAGGAAGAATTCGAAAACCGGATCGGGTTCCTCTTCGCGGCGACGGTCGACGCCGATCCAGAGCTGAAGCGCTCAGCGCTGAAGCATGTAAGTGAGGACGTCAAAAAGCTCGGATTTGTCAGCTCTTCGACTGAGCGGCGAATCACTGTCGAAGAATACAGCGCAGAGTTCGAGGCGTTCAAAGCGTCCGTCACGATGAAGACGACGCTGATTAACCTTTTCGGCGATGTGGATGCAAAGGATGAAATGAACTTTGCCGTCATTCCCGACAAGTTCGAGCAGGGCAAGCAACCGGCCACGATTGGCCAGATTGTGTCCCTTATCGTTGATGGAGAGGAGCGGATAAAAGACGGGCCTCTGGAGATTTCGTCCGAGACCGGAGCAAAGTTTCCAGAACTGTTCTCCGTGGGCCGAGAGAGCAAAAGCTTTGCTTTTAAGTACTGGCAATGGTTCAAGGTGGGGGAAGAGTCAGGCTACACGTCACGTCGTTTCTGTCGAAATTTCAGCGTCAAGATTGTGAACCGTATCAAGACAGGTGACGTGAAGGTGGTAACGTTGCTTCGCGATGGTACGGCTCAGAAGGCGCTCGGATACGGTGAGGAACTCGAGATTTTCAAAAAGAAGGACATGGAGCCGAGCGTGCGCTATGTGACTTTCACGTTCGCGAAACCTCCTCTGGACTAAGTTCTTGATGCTTCCACGAAAACCGTTATGGTAGAAGACGAACGCAATATCTCTGACGGATCTGGCCGTCAGATCGATGTCAACGAAGCCAGAGGACGGTGGATCAATGTTCAAAAGCGACGAAATCGGTATCTGAAAGTCAACCACGTAACATGACACCGCGGGAGGCTTTGGCCTCCCGTTTGTTTTCCAGGCGTCACCAAGGTCGGAGACGGGAGCCGGTCAACCCGATTGAGTATGCGTCTCGCTAACAAAAGGCGTCGGATGCGCACCCGTCCCAGGCGGCGCCTACGCTGCCTCCCACACCTGGTTCAAAATCTTGGCCGCAAGCGCCGCTTTGTCCTGCGGCAATAAGCGGCCGTAGTGGTTCGCACCTCAGGTGTGTCCCAGAATGCATAGCTTGCCTGCTCGACGGACCCGGTGCGCTCAAGGATGTACGCGGACGTTGTGGGGACCATACGGCAGCAAGCCCTAAATGGCGCCCGGGGGCCGTCGTACGGGTTGTAGCTGGAAGCGGTTGATCGCATTCGGCGAAGGTCGTCTGGTCGTAAGACGCGTCCTTGGTCTTGGTCTTGGATTTGATCGTCTTCACGAAAAGGTGCCCAGATCTTCGGCGCCAGCGAGCAATACGACACGATGGCGCTCGCTACGAGCGTTAAGATGAAAGCTGCTGCGCTCCGCATGGCCGAGCAAACCCTCCGATGCCTGCTCAAGGCTCGCTCGGCGGCTGCGGCAATGGCCTAAGTTTCAACGGCGCCATCCACCGCCGCAATCATTCCTCGGCGAGCGCTGAGTGCGAGGGGGGCGTGACGCGCTAATGATGCTACCAGCTTGGAGACGGCATCGCGCTGAGAAGGCGACGCGATCTTGTCGAATTGACCTGCCAACTTGAGGGCCGCAGAGCTGACATTAGGAATGGGGACGGTATTTGTGCTGGCGTCGACGTCTGTGAAGAACTGGCCGATGCTGCAGTCAAGCGCATGGGACATGGCAACCAACTTGCTTGCCGAGATCCGGTTAGTTCCCTTCTCGTACTTCTGAACCTGCTGAAACGTTAAACCGAGCTTCACGGCGAGCATTTCCTGGGACATCCCGAGCATGTTGCGGATGCGTCTGACATTGCGGCCGACTGTTACGTCGACTTCGTTTGGGGACTTAGGATTAGGCATGACGGTCTCCTTCGATCCAGAACCGCGTTCGAGAAGGCGGTGTTGGCGGGACGCAGCGTTTCCCCGAGCTTTTAATGATCGCCCGCTTACGAGCGTAAGAGCATACATGCAATCCTCGCGAGTGCACGCGATGCTGTCACCTGCGGACCACCTGTAAATACATTAGCAAGGCGAAATGTAAGCATCAAGTTGAGAGAGTGGGGACGTTTGCCTTACCCCGGCTCAGCCGCGAGCAAGTTGCATAAGCGAGAAGGTTCGATCCGTTTGGAGCTGTGCCGTCCTCCGGGTTGAAGACGACCCATTCGATATGTGCGGATGAGATGCGATCGTCCTTCGCCGTGCTTTGCTTCGCCACCGCCCTCGGAGCTTCGACGTTGACAATCCTTGCGCTTCGGCTAGCCTGAGACCGCGGAGGCAGACGTCAGCTTGCCTGGGCTACTAGCAAGCTCGTAAGCGCGTTACTGAACGGGGCGCGTTCCGTTGAAAGACTGCGGAGTGGCGCATTTGTATGCGTCGTCTTGTGCGAGGATTTGCCTCCCAACTGAGGGGCGGGCTCTAAATGCCCGCTGCACGTCCGCTTCAGAGATGAAGCTAAGGACGTGGCCAATGCGAAACAGCCGCAAGATCAAGAAGATCAGGATCAAAGCCGCCCAGGGGCAGCAATGGCACTGCTACTATTGCCGTGAGCCCATGTGGGACGGAGACCCATTGACGTTTAGTGAGCACTTTTCGCTCTCGCCGAAAGAGGCATTGCGATACCGCTGCACCGCGGAGCATCTTTACGAAAGAGGAAGGGGCGGGGCCGACTCCGAACTAAATATCGTCGCCGCGTGCCACTACTGCAACAGAACGCGGCACCGCGCAAAACAGCCGAAGGACCCGACATCTTATGGGAAGTATGTACAGTCTCGAATGAAAGCAGGACGCTGGCATCCCGCCAGGCTTCACTGCCAGTCAGACCCTCAGGTTTCATGGCGGTCGCCGTCGGACCCGTGATATCTTGAAGGCAAAATTGCAGCGGCGTAGCTTTCTTCGATGCCGGACGATAACGAACCAATCCTGGTCTCTGCCGGAGCCCATAGAAAGCTGGCAGTCATCCTCGCCGCTGACATCGCGGGTTACACCCGCTTGATGGAGCGCGACGAGGAGGACACCCATGAGCGTTTGCAGGGGTTGCTTCGCAATGTCGGCAGACCTGCGGTCGAAGGACATCGGGGGCGCATCTTCAAAATGGTCGGGGACGGGTTCCTGGCGGAGTTCGCGAGTGCCATTGAAGCCGTACGCTGCGCCGTCGACCTTCAGCGAACGACGGCTGAGCGGAACGAGAATGTTGCCGAAGATCGTCGTCTTGCGTTCCGTGTGGGCGTTAACGTGGGCGACATACTGGCTGATCGCGAGGATATCTTCGTAGACGGAGTCAATATCGCCGCGCGCTTGGAGGCCTTGGCCGAACCTGGCGGGGTGCTCATAAGTTACAGCGTATACGAGCACGTTGAACGGCAGCTCCCGCTCCAATTCCTCGATCAAGGCGAGTGTTCTTTGAAAAATATTGCCCGATCCATCAGGGTCTACCGTGTGGATTGGACTGGAAGCCAGATGACTCCCGAACGGCAGATGTGCGACCCGCCGGACACCGTTCCGACATTGCCGCAGGTGGCTTCGATTGCGGTGCTGCCATTCTCGAACCTGAGCAGCGATTTGGAGCAAGAGTATTTCGCTGATGGCCTCGCGGAGGACCTGATCACCGACCTTTCCAAAGTTGATGGTCTCCTGGTGATCTCTCGGCATTCGAGTTTTGCCTACCGGGATCGGTCAACGGATATGCGGATGATCGCGAGGCAACTTGGTGCTCGCTACCTCGTCGAGGGCAGCGTGCGCAGGGCCGCGGCACGGGTGCGCATCAATGCCCAACTGATCGACTCCTCCACTGGCAGCTGCCTTTGGGCTGAACGACTCGACCGCGACCTCGCGGACATCTTCGCCCTGCAGGACGAAGTCGTCGGCAAGGTGATCCAAGCGCTTGCCCATGTTCTACCATCCGCAAAGCCCCTCCCCAGGCGCAGGGTGACTGATCTGGAAGCCTATGACCTGTTCGTTCGGGGCAGGGCGCTCGCAACACAGTCGCTTCGCGAGACGAGGGCTGCTCGCCCGCTCCTTATTCGGCCTATCGAGATCGATCCGGGCTTTGCCGGGGCGCATGCCTGGCTCGCAATGAGCTATCATTTCGATGCGCTCTACTACGGGGAGCCTCTCGACCAGCACCGTGCTGCCGCCCGCATGGCCGCCGCGAAGGCAGTGGAGATTGATCCGGAGAACGCCGACGCGCTTATCGTGCTCGGATATCTAAACGCCTATGAAGGCGATTTCGAAGCTGGAGTTGCTGAGTTCGAACGGGGGCTTCGGCTCAATCCCAATCACTCTGCGGGCTGGGCCCACCTTGCGGACCTCCGCGTGTTCGAGGGGCGGGCGACCGAAGCCGTTGAGTGCGCCGAGAACAGTTTTCGGCTCAACCCTTATCCTCCAGGGGATCACTACTCGTTTCTCGGCTGGGCCCAATATGCTGCTGGTCGATACCAAGATGCTGTCGAAACGCTCGGTCATCCGCAGGCGGGCGGGCCAGGATCGAAACGCAATCTCGCTGCCGCCCTCGTGCGGCTGGGGCGGATTGCGGAAGCGCGAAGCATGGGCGCCGAGTTCCTCACGGAGTTTCCGAAATTCTCGGCGCGAGCCTGGGGGCGGACGCAGCCATTCCGCAACGATGGTGATCGACAGCACTTCATCGACGGGTACCTCGAGGCGGGTCTGCCCGAGTGATCAGCAACGAAACGGAGCACGTAGGTAGTGCGCGGGCCGCAACGACGCTCATACCGTGGCTCTCTATATGTTCCACAATGAGCAACCTCGCGAACTTCCTTCGATACGGTGATGGAGCCCGGGACCCTTCCCGGTTGAGCGCAACACCTATTGGATCGGCAGTAGGTACGCGGAAACCGGAACATCCATCCGTGATAAAGGCTTCGTGTGCTAAGTTCGAACGGACCGTGAACCCGCGGCGCGAACCCTCATAATAGTCTGCCGGCTTGTTGCAAACTTCCTAGCAGTCGCCGAAACGCTCATCCCTGTCGCCAGATCTTCACGTACGTCCTGCTTCTGTTTTTCAGTAAGAGTCGAGGGGCGACCGAGAGGTTTGCCTTCTGATTTAGCGCGCTTCAGGTCGGATTGCGTTCGCTCGATTGCCGTTGCGGCCGAGGGTTGCAACGCGGACAGAGCATCGTAGATGCCGAGTGCGACGCCGTCCTGCAGCATCTGGCTGCGCCACTGCCCTGCTATCAAGTCCATGATCGCCGGTATGGGCTGTTGTTCGGTCGCATTGCGCATCGTCTGCTTGTTGCTGTCTTAAACCTGAGCGATGTGATGTTTGTCTGCAGATAGCCCTCGCCTGCAGTCCATACTAGGCGCCAAAACCCAAACTTAGAGTCCGCAAGTACAGGACACTCTTTGTGCTATGGTGAGGCGTCTTAGGGTAGGGGGGTGCTTACGTTGTTTGACGGGTCGAATGCGTGGCTGCCGAACTCTTCCGTCCCCTGCTCTTTAACTATCGCTTCTGACCGAGTGATATCCAACCTCCATAAGAGCGGATAGCGGTAGCGGCCCATTCGATCGTTGGCCAAACGGCTCGCCCAAGGCTTATAGCCCCGATAAGCAGCACCGCCCCAATGAGGAAAGGCGCCCCAAATGTTCGCCTGGCTTCCCTCTCAATTTTCTTCGTTTCACGCTCAAACCACATCGGTTCCCGTCTCCAATGCGATGACACACGTGCATATTAGAAGTAGATTATTAGGGTCTTCGGTTCCCGGAGTGTTCGACTTCCGACGACAGATCCACGGTCCTGGGTATCAGGCGCCCGTCAAATCTCTGGTTCTTTCCGATTGAAGGTTCCTTGACACGCGGGATCTATGCTACCCGGAGGACAGTTGTTCCCAGAGCCAGCCTGCTTCGACGGCTTTACCGGTGTCGACCAGATATTCCCTTGGCGGGCGTCGATCTTTCCGCGACGGCCATGTCCTCCCGCATTGGCGACCTCCTGCTGAGTGAACATGTGTGGCTCGAAGGAGACGGTCAGAGTGTTGCCAGTCGTACTTTTCGTTTCACCGGAGAGGCTCACGCCGAGCGGCGCAACGCCGAGCGACACGTTGCCGCCGCCACGGTCTTCGATGCTCAGGGCGATCTTATAGGTGTTTCCGTCGTCAGCGTCCTTGGCAGTCTTGAAGCAGATGCGATTCGGAACTTCGCCCGCCTTGATGAGCGCCTCTCTCAGGTTGATTAGGGTCGCGGCGATCGGCGCCGACTTGACGTCCTCGCTCCTGGCGTAGACGAAGGAGCGGTTCGGCAGAGCATCAACCGCAAGGACAAGCTCCTGAGTATTCGAAATCGTACGCCCCGCTCCGAGGCCACCCGACCAAGCCGCGGCGCCAGATACAATTGGGCCGACTTCAACGCCCCCGTCGACGCTGCTCTCAAGTGTTGTGAGAATCTCCAGCTTTACCGATTTGATGTCGAAATCGATCAGACCGTTGCCGCATGCCTTGGTGGCCGAGGCATCGACCACACTGCGCGTTCCTTGCGGAGAGTTCTGATAGGCGACATAGACGCTTACCTGGCGCTTCATGTCATCAACCACGCTTTGAATACTCGAACTCTTTATCGCTTGAACCCGATCTGACTGAGTTGTGGCACAGCCGCCGATCGGCAGTGCTGCCGCGAATGCCGCGAGTACAGGAAGTAGCCTCATTGTCTCCCCCATCAAGTTGCGACGGTCTGCTCCCCAGCATTCGCCGCCACACGTTGCAACCGGATGCTTCCACAGGTTGCATTGGAAATCGAGTCGATTCTGGGGGGCGGGCTGCAGCGGAAAACTTCCGAGCAGGCGATTCCAGCTAGGATGAATATTAGAGATCGTTGGCAAGCGTGAATTGCTCCGCTAGGTTGTGAACTGATTGGGGTATCGATGCGCATCAGGTTCGCGCGTCAGGAAGTTGGGAGAGGGATTTTGAGGGACGCGCTATTGCGACTAGTAGCGGCTCTGCTGTTCTTGAGCGCTGCTGACGTGGCGATGGGCCGGAATAGGACGATTCACGCTCCGCCGGCTGCGAGCGCGTTGCCCGAAGTGTTGGACATCGGTGACATCTACTTCGACTGCAAGGAGGGAAGCTCGCCTCGCTGTCGCATCTCCGAATTCATGAAGCATGCCAGGGTCTGCGCACTTTTGGTCGTCAAGAGTGGCGTTGTCCGGTTTCAGAGCTTCAACCGGGATACGGAGATCTGCCGGGACGAGAGCAGTGATCCCGATGGGAGGACCAAAAAATACGGGGTGGCGTCGGTCGCTAAGTCGATCACCTCAACGCTGCTGGGGCAAATCATTACGCAGAGCTATCGTGCCAGGACGCGAGCCGACTTCGACCGAGTGCTAGCTCAATCGGTCGGAGACATAATTCCCAGTCTCGCGGACGGCATCCCGAGCGCCTACGTCAATGCTCCGCTAGATCATGTGTTGCGCATGCGTTCTGGCGTCCGGTGGAGCGAATACGGCTGGCACGGGCTCTTCTCCGGCGCCGACTTATTCGGATCGGTGGTCAGGAAGAGCATGGCGCAGAGTATCCTTACCTTCGCCCATCGATATCCATTTCGTCGATCCGCAACCCCGCCCGCTTTCAACTACTCGGCCCTCGACACAGCGATTGTAGCCGCCACCGCGGAACGCTTGCTGGGGGACAGATCATTGGTAAGCTTCATGGAAACGGAGTTTTGGGCTGCGATCGGGGCCGAAGCGGATGCTACTTGGGGCGTGGACATGACAGGCACGGCAATTGGACCATGCTGTCTCCGCGCCACGGTCGGTGACCTTGCGCGGTTTGGCCTCCTGATTCTGAACCAGGGGCAGGCTCCGGACAAGCGTCAGATCATCGCCAGAAGCTGGTTTGATATCGCGACAAGACGGACTGGCGACGACGATATGATTCCCGATGAGAGCCCGTCTCAGAACAGCGGCTGCCGCTTGGAATACCGATATTTCTGGTGGCTCCTGAAGAGCAGGAGCGATTTTACTGCGATCGGCCGCGACGGTCAGTTCGTGCACATTTACCCAGACCGCGACACCGTTATTGTTCAAATAAGTGATTGGGACTCCTGGAGCGACGCGCTCCTGTGCGAAACGTTCCTGGCCCACGATGCTTTGGAAGCGGCGGCCCGCTAGCTTCAACAGTCCTCAACGCCGGTCTGATTGTTCACTCCTATCTCCGACTGAGTGGCCTGAGGCCGCCGTTGTCGAACAGCGGTCGTCGCTTGGAGTGCTTTTGGACTGTTTGCTGCCTCCGCGAATCACCGCGTGCGACGTCGGCGAGCAGCGTTTCTGCGACCAACTTGCCAAGATTGTTCGATGCCAGGGGAATATCCCCGGTCAGCAGACGACGGTCCCTGTGTACCTTCCCGGTGATTGGGTAACCCATTGAATCCGTCCAAAAAATCGGTGAGAGCCATTTTGGCTTGCCGTTGAGTTCGTTTTCGCTGCTAAGAGCCAAACTTGGTTGCTTCTAACATCGTGAACGCGTGAGCGCATTCTTCCGTTGACGCGTGTCTCATTTCGATTTATGACTGACGAAATACAAAATTCGTCAGTCATAAATCGAAAGGCAAGCGATGCCGGTAAGCAACGATATCGTCGTGGATCAGACGCGTCAGGACAACATCACGCGGATCCTCGACGCAGCGGAGCGGCTGTTCCGGCATTTCGGCTACAGCAAGACCAATGTCGCCGACATTGCCAAGGAACTCGGCATGTCGCCGGCGAACATCTACCGCTTCTTCGCCTCGAAGACAGAGATCCATCAGGCGCTCTGTGGCCGCATGCTGGCGGCCAGCTACCAGATGGCTCAAGCGATCTGCGCCTTGCCATTGAGTGCGACCGAGCGGCTGCGTCGTTACGTGCACGCGCAGCATCAGATGACAGTCGAGCTCATGCTCGACGACACCAAGGTGCATGAAATGGTGGTCGTTGCCATCGAACGCGAGTGGCACGTCATCGACAAGCATATCGACAGACTCGATGCGCTGGTCGCCAACGTCATTCGCGAAGGCATCGCCGCCGGCGAGTTTCCGGAACAGGACGCCGATGTGGCGTCGCGCTGTTTCGGTGCGGCGACCGTCACGCTCTGTCATCCACAAATGGTTGCGCAGTGTCTCAGCAAGACGAACCGCGCAGCACCGGAAGAGCTGGTCGAGTTCGCGATCAAGGGACTGAAGGTTTAGCCGGACTGCTTCCGGCGCCGCCGAGGGCGGCGTCGGCTTATTTTCAGGAGTGCGACTATGTTTATGCCGATTGAATTTCGCCGCCGTATTTCATTCATTGCCACCATTGCGCTGATTTCGACCCTCTCGGCGGCGCTTGCCGCCTGCTCGGAAGAAAAGTCCGAAACCGCTGAAGTCGTGCGCCCGGTCAAGGTCGTCGAGATCGCCCAGGCCGACAATGTACGTCAGCTCAGCTATTCTGGCGCCGTTCGGGCACGGACCGAGATGAACCTCGGCTTCCGCGTCAGCGGCAAGATCGTCGAGCGCATCGTCAATGTCGGTGATCGCGTCAAGGTTGGCGATCTTCTCGCCCGCATCGATCCGACCGACTACGAGCTTGCGGTGCGCAGCGCGTCCGCCAATCTGGATGCGGCCGAGCGCCAGGTCGAAACGGTCGAGCTGGTGCGCGACCGCGCCAAGCAGCTGCTTGCCAGGAAATTCGCTTCGCAGGCTCAGTTCGACCAGGCGGTGCTCAGCTACAACCAGGCTGTCGCCACCCGCGATGCTGCGAAGTCGGCACTGTCACAGGCGAAAAACCAGGTGGTTTATACGAGCCTCGTCGCCGACCGGCCGGGCATCGTGACCGCGATCAACGCCGATGTCGGCCAGGTCGTCGGTTCCGGCACGCCGGTCGCCACCGTCGCCGTCGAAGGCGAAAAGGAAGTCCAGGTCGCAGTACCCGAAACGGAAATCAGCAATTTCAAGGCCGGACTGCCGATCAAGGTCGGGATCTGGTCCGATGCGGGGCTGTCGCTCGATGGCAGGGTGCGTGAGGTTGCCGGCAGCGCCGACCAGCAATCGCGCACCTTCTCGGTGCGTGTCAGCCTGCCGAACGACCCCCGCGTCCTTCTCGGCATGACCGCGACCATCGAAGCTTCGGCCGGCAATGGTGCGTCGTTCGTCTCGGTTCCCTTGAGCGCGCTGGCTGAGAAGGACGGCTATCCGATCGTCTGGGTCGTCGACCGCGGTACCGAAACCGTCCGCAGCCGCCCGGTCACGCTGACAGACTTCACACCCGATGGTGTGCGCGTCACCGAAGGCCTCAAGGTCGGCGATCTCGTTGTTGCCGCTGGAACGCAGTTCATGACGGACGATCTCAAGGTGACGATCTCCACCGATACGACGCACCAGGCTGCTGCCGCAGCCGAAGCCGTCGTGCGCTGATATCACCAGGATAGCGGAACCGAGCCGATGACGACCTCCTCTTCCGAAGAAAAGCGGCCCTTCAACCTTTCGCGCTGGGCGATCGCGCATCCGAGCATGGCGCGGTTCCTGTTCGGCCTCATCATTCTCGCCGGTGCCTTCGGCCTGATGCGCATGGGGCAGAAGGAAGATCCGGACTTCACGTTCCGCGTCATGGTCGTGCAGGCCTTCTGGCCAGGCGCCTCGATCGAGGAAATGCAGGACCAGGTCGTCAACAAGATCGAGCGCAAGCTGCAGGAAACCCCGCATCTCGATTTCGTGCGCTCCTATACCCGCGCCGGCAGTGCGATCATCACGCTGCAGGTCGAGGGCGACACCAATGCCGAGCAGGTGGCCGATGCCTTCTACCAGGTGCGCAAGAAGGTCGGCGACATCTCCAACGAGTTGCCCGAAGGCCTGCTCGGACCCTATTTCAACGACGAGTTCGGCGACACCTTCATCACGCTCAATTCACTGAGCGGCGAGGGCTACAGCTACCCGGAACTGAAGAAGTTCGCGATCCAGGCGCGCGATATGCTGCTGACGACGCCGGGCGTCGAAAAGGCTGTCATCATCGGTGACCAGCCGCAGAAGATCTTTATCGACGTTTCCTCCAAGGCGCTCGCCGAGCGGGGCCTGACCCTGAACGATCTGCGCAGCACCATTGCGGGCCAGAACAACATCGATCCCGCCGGTTCTGTCGATACCGGCACGCGCTCGGTGCGCATCTCTGTCGAAGGCGGCCTGGACAAGGTCGAGGACCTGAAGAACCTCCGGCTCCGTGCCGGCGGCAAGGTCACCCGCCTCGGCGATATCGCGGCCGTGAGCGCGGGGCTCGAAGATCCCTATTCGCGCAAGTTCCGCTTCAACGGACAGGACAGCGTGCAGATCGGCGTGGTGATGGCCAAGGGCTTCAAGGTCACGGATGTCGGCAAGGCCGTCGAAGAGACCTATGAGCGCTTCGAGGCGTCCTTGCCCTATGGCGTCAATGTCGACCAAATGTCCAACCAGCCGGAGGTGGTCAAGGAAGCGGTCGGCGAGTTCATGAAGGCGCTCGGCGAAGCGCTGGCGATCGTGCTCGTCGTCTCGTTCCTGTCGATCGGCTGGCGTTCGGGGCTGGTGATCGCGATCACCATCCCGCTGGTGTTGGCCGCGACATTCGCCATCATGTACGAGCTCGGCATCGACCTGCAGCGCATTTCGCTCGGCGCGCTGATCATCGCGCTCGGCCTTCTGGTCGACGACGCCATGATCGTCGTCGAGATGATGGAGAGGAAGCTGGAGGAAGGGCTCGTCAAGGTCGAGGCCGCGAGCTTCGCCTATACCTCGACCGCCTTCCCGATGCTGACCGGCACGCTGATCACCACCGCAGGCTTCATTCCCGTCGGCTTTGCGGCCTCGACCGCCGGCGAATATGTGCGATCGCTCTTCTATGTCGTCGGCATCGCGCTTGTCGTTTCCTGGTTCGTTGCCGTCTACTTCACCCCCTGGCTCGGCAATATGCTGCTCAAGCAGCGCAGCCATGCCGGCAACCATCACGATGTCTTCGGCACGCGCTTCTATCGTCACCTCAGGTCGACTGTTGCCTGGGCCGTGCGTCATCGCATCATCGTTCTTTCGACGACGCTCGCCCTCTTCTTCGTCAGCCTCTGGGCCTTCCAGTTCATTCCGAAGAACTTCTTCCCGCAGTCATCGCGGCCGGAAATCCTCGTCGATCTGTGGTTGCCCGAAGGCACCAGCATCAAGGAAGTCGAAAAGCAGGCAAAGGCGCTCGAAGCCCGCATGATGGATGACGAGGACAAGCGCTTCATCGCCACCTATATCGGCGAGGGCGCTCCACGCTTCTTCCTGCCGCTCGACCAGCAGCTTCGCAATCCGAACTTCGCCCAGCTTCTCGTGATGGCCAAGGACGAACCGGCGCGCGAGCGGCTGATTGCCAAGATGCGCGCGATCCTCGCCGCTGACTTCCCGTCGATCCGCGCCAAGGTCGATCGCCTGTTCCTGGGCCCGCCGACCGGCTGGCCGGTGCAGATGCGCATCATGGGACCGGACCGCGATGAGGTCAGGCGCATCGCCGACCGGGTGAAGGCGAAGTTCCACGAGAACCCGCTTCTCGGCGCCGTTCACGATGACTGGCTGGAGCCGGTTCCGGGCATGAAGCTGGTGATCGACCAGGATCGCGCCCGTGCGCTCGGCGTCACCTCGCAGCGCATCCGCCAGATGCTGCAGGCGAGCGTCACCGGCGCCCCGCTCGACAACTTCCGTGACGGCGAAGAAACGGTTGCGATCGTTGCACGCGAGCCGACGGATAGCCGCAAACTCCTGAGCTCGGTCGACTCGATCTACATTCCGACCGACTTCGGCGGCTTCGTTCCGCTTTCGCAGGTGGCCAAGGTCGTGCCCGTACTCGATCAGGGCATCGAATGGCGGCGTGACCGCCTGCCGACGATCACCGTGCGCGGCACCCTGCCGGATGGCGTGCAACCGAACGACGTGGCGATGAAGATATTCGGCGACATGCAGCCACTGCGCGACAGCCTGCCCGCCGGCTACAGCATCAGCATCCAGGGCGGGGCGGAAGATTCAGCCGAAAGCCAAGCCTCGATCGCCGCCAAGGCGCCGATCATGATCGGTGTCATCGTCGTGCTGCTGATGATCCAGCTCCAGCATTTCGGCAAGGCGATGCTGGTGCTTGCCACCGGACCGCTCGGCATCATCGGTGCAGCTGCAGCACTGCTCATTAGCGGCGCGCCCTTCGGCTTCGTTGCAATTCTCGGGGTCATCGCCCTGCTTGGCATCATCATGCGCAACTCGATTATCCTCGTCGACCAGATCGACCAGGACATTGCCGCCGGCATGGATCGTGCCGAGGCGATCATCGGATCTGCTGTCCGACGCTTCCGCCCGATCACGCTGACGGCTTTGACTGCGGTGCTGGCGCTGATCCCGATCTCCCGCGGCGTCTTCTGGGGGCCGCTCGCCTACGCCATGATGGGCGGCATTCTGGTCGCGACGGTGCTGACCATTCTGGTGCTGCCGGCCGGCTACGCGCTCTTCTTCGGCCGTGAGCCCAAGAAGAGCGCCACGGAACCGGAGAAGGCGGATGATGCGAATGCGAATGCAGATGCCGAGGTCGAGGAGCCGATCATCTATCCCCCGGCCGTGGCGGCGGAATAGTGCCACGGCCAAGTGAAGCAGACCCGGTTAAAACCGCGCAAGGTCAGGCCGTGACATACATGGCCTGACCCTGAGCCAGATATTGGAAGAGCTCGTAGCCCATCCAGATGTAGCCGCGACGTCCGCTCCATTCGCAGCCCCAATCCTCTCCAAAACTGTTCTGAATGAGGATCGCCTGCTGCTCGTCGTCGTAGCCGATGATCAGCATGCAATGGCCGACATTCGGCACCTTGTTGAGCGGGCCGGTCATCGGGCCGGGGCCTTCATACTGCATGAAGCCTTCGTTGAGCGACGTACCGTAGCAAAGCGCGCCGCCGCCGGCGATGATCGTCTTGATCGCGTCGAGGTCGCCGGTTTCGACGAAGGCCCAGCCTGGGATCTTGAAGCTCGCATCGACGGCGGCGTCGGGATCGTAGCTCGACCAGAGCTCGGGGCAACTCGGATAATAGGGCGCTGTCTGCCAGTTGGGTGTGCCGCCTTGCTTGAGCAGGTTGAGGTAGGAGGCGAGCCGTGATCCCGCACAGCCCTGCTGGCCGTAACTTTTCATGACTTCGATATAGATGTGGGCGGGGCTTGCCTGCTGCACGGTGCCGGATGGGGATTGGCCAGCAGCCGCTGCCGCTGTGTAGGTGGCAAGCCCATAGGTCGAAGCCCAGGCGGCGCAACTCCCGGGACTACCGACATGGCGTGGCGTCCCCTGCGCCTTCGGAGGCGGGAGATATTGCGGGTCGACCGTCGCCGAGGTCGGCAGCGCCGAAGGCAACGGCGGCCGGACGAACGGACCATCTTCACGGATGGTGGGATCATAGCCGAGATCGAGAATTGCTTCATGCACGGACATGTGGGCCTCCTGTCGGCAGCTCCGGCTGCGTAGGTTGAAGGGATGGATGTTACTGGGCAGGTTCCGGCAGTTCGCGGGCGTTTCGAGGCGTGCTCAGGCCAAGCGACGCCCCGGCAAAGGATCGCCGTAAGCTTTGTTTCAAATCGATGCACGTTTGGGTAGCATAGCGGAAATATGCACGTCTTCTATCCTCAGTTTGGCGGGGTAATCCCGGAATAGATGACCCGGCTGGCAGATCCATGTGTGAAATTTGTATTTCATCATTGACTTTAAATGGAACATGTATTCCATTCCGGTGAATTGATCATTGTTCTTGGGGGAGTCTCCGAATGAGGAAGTTGCTGTTTGCTGCCATGTCGGTTCTTTTGGCCGGCACCGCTCATGCCGAGAATATCGGCATCACCATCGCGCGGTCCGATAGCGCATTTCTGACGATCCTGCGGCAGGGCATGGAGGATCGTGCTGCCAAGCTGGAGGGAGTTTCGGTTCAGGTCGAAGACGCCCAGAACGATCCCAGCAAGCAGATGGATCAGGTGCAGAACTTCATTTCTTCCGGCGTCGACGCGATCGTCGTGGTCGCCGTCGATGGCGACAGCACGCCAGCGCTGACGAAAATGGCGAGCGCTGCCGGTATCCCGATCGTTTACGCCAACCATCCGCCGGCCGATGTCGAGGTCCTTCCGCAGACCGCCGCCTTCGTCGGATCGAATGAGGTCGACTCGGGTACGCTTGAAACGAAGGAAGTCTGCCGACTGCTTGGCGGCAAGGGTGCGGTCTACGTGCTCATGGGGCCGCTCAACAACCATTCGTCGCTGACCCGCACCAAGGATATCCACGATGTCATCGCCACCGATGACTGCAAGGGCATGAGCGTGATTGAGGAGCAGAGCGCCAACTGGGATCGCCTCGAGGCCACCAACATCATGACCAACTGGCTTTCGACCGGACGCGAATTCGATGCCGTCATCGCCAACAATGACGAGATGGCGATCGGTGCGATCCAGGCGATGAAGGCGGCAGGCACGGACATGTCGAAGGTCGTCGTCGGTGGCGTCGACGCCACGCCAGACGGCCTCGCCGCCATGGCTGCCGGCGACCTCGATGTCACCGTCTTCCAGAACGCGATCGCCCAGGGTGCGACGGCCATGGACGCGGCCGTGGCTCTGGCGCGCGAGGAGAAGACGGAGCGGCAGATCTGGGTACCGTTCGAACTGGTGACGCCGGCCAACATGAAGGACTACGCAAAGGCGAACCAGTAGGTCGCGTCGCCGGAAGCAGCACTAGTGGCTTCCGGCCTGGCTGAAAACGAAGTCTGCAGGCCGCAGCGTGCGGCCTGCCACAACCCTCCCGCATCAGAAATCGATGTTGCCTGACCGTTCCGCCCAGCCTTCGCCGCAGCCGATTGCCGATCTGCAGATCGCGGTTGCGGCTTTTGTGGCAGGTGCCGGTTGGCTCTTCTCGATCCACGCGCTTGCGGAGCTTCCGCCGCTCCTGTTTCTCGGCAGCCGCTTCATCATCGCCGGTCTGCTGATCGGCCTCCTGGCAAAGTTCCCGTCCGTGGCTGATATCGGCAGAGCCGTGCGGCTGTTGTTTCCCGGTGCATTCGCATTTGCGGTCGCGATGATGGCGTGGATCTTCGGCCTGAAGCACACAACCAATCCCGGCGTCGCCGCTTTCATTTCCTCGACCGGTAACCTGCTGGTGCCGGTTTTCGGCCTGCTCTTCTTCGGTTGGCCGGTCGGGAAAAGGCTCTGGATCTCGATTACGATTGCGCTTGCGGGGATGGCGCTTTTGTTTCTTGGGCCTGACGCTCGCGTTGAGGCGGCCCATGTCTACTTCGTCGTCTCGGCGTTGCTTTGGGCAGCGAGCATCGCGCTCGTCAAACGTAACTCCGCGAAGGTCGGCGCTGTGGCTGCGGCCGCCGTCCAACTGGTGGTATCGGGCGTGGTCATCCTTGCGGTCTCATCGCTCGCAGAGAGGATGCCGACGGCCATCCCCCCAGTGGAAATCTGGGGCTGGTATCTCGCGAGCATCCTGATCTCGACCTGCCTGCGCTTCGTTCTTCAGTTTCGAGGGCAGCAGATGATCTCGGCGGCGCGGGCGTCGGTCATCATGTGTTGCGAACCGGTCTGGGTGCTGCTTTTCTCGCTGGCATTTCTCGGGGCGCCGCTCGGCCTGTCCCAGATGCTCGGCTGCGCGGTCATTTTGTGCGCCATGGTCAGCCAGGTTGTGTTGCCGTCAAAATCGCCCGCCTGAAGCTCCTGCTCCACTATCGCGCCAAGCGCTTGCGCTGCCATGGTCGTCCCGATCATTGCGGATCACCATGGCGACCAGTTGCGTTCAGGGCCGGCGACCGTGAGCAATTGCTTAACCGAATGAGAAAAAGCACCATTTTCTGAGGGTTGTCCGTGGACCGTTGGCGTCCAATCTTCTTCTGTCCAGCCTCGTGCGGCCTTTCGGCAAGCCGTTCAAGGTAACCGCCGAAAGGCACCGGCAACGAGGCAAACAGCTTCGACGCCTACACCTTCGCCTGGATCGCCGTCACGGCGCTCGGACTTCTGATTCATCTCGTGCCGGAAACGGCACAGGTCCAGGGATCGTTCTCGGCGATCGGAGCCGTCTGGTCGGGGATCAACATCGTCGTCCTCGTTATCGCGTCTCTGATCTGTTTAGAAAAGCCACGTCGCCTTTTCCAGGCCATCAAGCTCGACGAACCCGTCAAGGTCGATGGGACACCGGGACGCGTGGTCAGCCTCTCGCTCGGCGAGGCGGTCGTCGCCGTTCCGGAGGAGGTGCGCTTCCAGTCTGCACAGGTAGCCCTCAGGCTCGACGGTTTCGAGCCGCTGCAGGCAGATCTGAGGCAAGTGACGCAGCGGCGCGGCGACATATCGCGTGCCGGCGACAAGCGGCGCTTCTACCTTCAGTTTATTATGACCTCAGCCGCAAGAAGTGCGACCAGATGATCGTCAAGCTCTATACCGGGCGCTACTCCCAGGACATTCCTGACATCGACAAGATCGCTGTTTCGGTGGACCTGCTGCTGCGTGCCTTCGGGCGCACACGCACTGTCGCCTAGCGGGTCCAGATTTCACCACTGCCTAAATCGCCGGGTCGAAAAGTTTCGACGTGTACGTGGAAACCGAGGAACTGTCGTCGGATGTGCACGAGGCGAAGGCATCGCCCCGTGATTCTCCTTCCGACGACCCAATCCGGGTGCCTCTGCGACCAAGATCAGCCGCCTCGACCCCTCACTGAAATCGACTTTTTCGGAAGTGGTATTTAACTTCGAAATACCACTTATTAGCTTTTTCTCAGACTTTGGACTGGGCGGCCAGACGCCGATTGACAGCGCCTCTTTTGCGGACTTATCGTTAAGTCAAATTACTTGACTTAATAGATCGATCAACGAAACCTGAGGGGGAATTCGTCATGACGGCAGTCGAGGAAATGCGGCCTTTGCGCAATGCGGCAAGGGTCGGGAGGAGCGGTACGGCATGGCGTTTTGGGACGCTCGCGACCGTGCTGATGATGATCGGCGCCGCAGAGGCTCGCGCTGAATCCGTGCTCACCATGCACATCGAAGAACAGACGAGCTGGGTGCAGAATTTCAACCCGTTCGACCTCGGTGGCCGGCGGCAGAGCACCATGGATTTCGTCTACGAACCGCTGGTGATCTTCAACGATTACGACGGCGGCAAGCCGGTCTTTCGGCTGGCGACGGCCTATAAGTTTGCCGACGACCTGAAGTCGATTACCTATACGCTGCGCGATGGCGTGAAATGGTCGGACGGCAAGCCGCTGACCTCTGCCGACATGAAATTTACCCTTGAGATGATGCTGAAGAACCCGGCGGTCGATACCGTCGGCGTCGGTGAGACCGTCGCTTCCGTGGAGGCGCCGTCGCCGACCGAGGTGAAGATCAATCTCAAGGACGTCGACACGCATTTTCCGGAGTCGCTTGCCGATTTCCCCGTGGTGCCAGAGCACATTTGGAAGGATGTGAAGGATCCGCTGGCCTTCAAGAACGAGACGCCTGTCGGGTCCGGCCCGATGACCGAGATCCGCCGCTTCACGCCCCAGGTCTACGAGCAGTGCCGCAACCCCAACTATTGGGACGCCGCGACGCTGAAGGTTGACTGCCTGAAGCTGCCGCAGATCTCCGGCAACGACCAGATGCTGGCGCTTCTGCCGGAGGGCTCGATCGACTGGTTCGGCTCCTTCCTGCCGCAGATCGACAAGACCTATGTCGGCCTCGATGCCGAGCACAACGGCTACTGGCAGCCGCCGGCGGAAACCGTGGCCTTCCAGATGAACTTCAAATCGTCGAACCCCGGCAATGCCGAGGCCTTCAACGACATGACCTTCCGCCGCGCCTTCAGTCTTTCCATGGATCGCACCGCGATGGTCGATATCGCCGGGTTCGGCTACCCGGTCGTCAACACCCATGCGAGCGGCCTGCCGCCGCGCTTCGACAGCTGGCGCAACAAGGCCGCCGAGGGCGCGCAGGACGAGTGGCTCGCCTATGACATCGACAAGGCCAACAAGCTGCTCGATGATGCCGGCTACAAGAAGGATGGCGAAGGTTTCCGCACCACGCCGAGCGGCAAGCGCATTGCCTTCCCGATCATCGTGCCGAACGGCTGGACCGACTGGATTGACGCGGTGCAGATTGCGGCGGAAGGCCTGCGCAAGATCGGCGTCAACGCCTCCATCGCCACGCCCGAATACGAGCAGTGGCAGAAACAGATCCTCGACGGCAGCTTTGAGGCGGTGATGAATTCGCGTGCCGACGGTCCGACGCCTTTCCGCGGCTACTTCCAGTCGCTGTCGACCGGCTTCGGCGGGCGTATCACCAGCGCGCCGTCACGCTATTCCAACCCCGAACTCGACAAGGTTTTCGATGACTACCGCCGCGCGGCGACGGACGAGGACCGCAAGAAGCTGTTCGATCAGGTGCAGGTGATCGTCGCCGACAATCTGCCGGTCGTCCCCGTCTTCAACGGTCCGACCTGGTATCAGTTCTCGACCAAGCGCTTTACCGGCTGGGTTACGAAGGATGAGCCGGTCATGAACCCCGAGGATCACGACAACAACCGGATGCGGCTGGTCCACCTGCTGCGCCTCAAGCCGGTGCAATAAGGCGAGACGGGCCCGACGATGTGGCTTTCCCGCCGGCGGCTTGCCGTCTACTGCGTGGCGTTCCTCTTCGCGATCGTCATGAATTTCGCGGTTCCCCGGATGATGCCGGGGAGCCCTGTCGACAGCATGATCGCCCAACTCGGACCGCGGGCAACGCCCGCGGCCATCGAGGCGATCAAGGCGCGCTTCGGCGCGATCGACCAGCCGATCTGGCAGCAGTTCGTCGACTATGTCGTCGGGCTTGCCCATTTCGACCTCGGCGTCTCGGTCAAGTACTATCCGCAGACCGTCGTCGAGGTTCTCGGCCGGTCGGCCGGCTGGACGGCGTTCCTCGTCGTTACCGCCATCGTCTTTTCGCTCTCGATCGGCGTGCTGCTCGGCGCAATTTCCGCCTGGCGTCGCGGCGGCCGGTTCGACAGTTTCGTTTCGCCGTTTTCGGTCGTGCTGATCGCAGTGCCGCCTGTGATCATTGCGCTTGCGACGCTGTTCACCTTCGGGGTCACGCTCCGGCTGCTGCCGGTCGGCTACGCCTACGATCCGAGCCTAGATCCCGGCTTGAACTTCACCTTCTTCGGCAGCGTCTTCCTGCATGCGATCATGCCGGTGCTGACGCTCTCGCCCTACCTCATCGGCGAATTCCAGACGACCATGCGCTCCAGCATGATCTCGGTGCTCGGCGAGGACTATGTCACCATGGGTCGCGCCAAGGGCCTGTCCGAAGCGGCCGTGATGTTTGGTTATGCGGCGCGCAACGCCATGCTGCCGGTGCTGACCAACCTCGCGCTGATGCTGGGAGCGGTCTTCGGCGGCTCGATCGTCACCGAGATCGTCTTCAACTATCCAGGCCTCGGCCTGACGCTCTACACGGCGAGCGTCGCGCGCGACTATCCTGTCATCCAGGGGCAGCTTCTCCTGATGACGATCGCCACGCTCGGGGCCAACCTGTTGGTCGATTTGATCTACGGCGTGGTCGACCCGCGCATTCGGGAGGGCAGGGCATGAATGCGGGTGTCTCCTTGTTCTGGCGGCAGAAAAAGGCCGTCGCCGGGCTCGTTATCATTGTCACGCTCTGCCTGATGGCGCTGTTCGCCCCCGTAATTGCGCCCGGCGACCCGAGCGAGCGTGTTGGCCGTTCGCACCAGCCGCCGACAGTCGAACACTATTTCGGCACGACGAAGATGGGCCGCGACGTCTTTTCGCAGTTCGTCTGGGGCGCCCGGCCGTCGCTGGCCGTCGGCTTCGCCACCGGCCTTGCGATCACCGCGCTCGGCACGATCGTCGGCCTTGTCGCCGGCTATTTCGGCGGACGCACCGACGCGACGCTCGACCTTGCGACAAACGCGGTGCTGGTCATTCCCAACATCCCCTTGCTGATCCTGCTTGCCTCCTTCGCCGGCACGGTCGGTCCAATGGCGATCATGGCGATCATTGCGCTCACCTCCTGGCCCTGGGGCGCGCGGATGACGCGGTCACAGACCATGGCGCTGAGGCAACGCGAATTCGTGGTGGCGGCGCGCATGGTCGGCGAGCCGCACTGGCGCGTCATCTTCGTGGAGATCCTGCCCAATCTGGTGCCGCTGATCGGCATCAACGTCGTCGGCAGCATCATCTATGCCATCGTCGCCCAGACGACGCTCGAGTATCTCGGCTTCGGCGATCCGCTCCGGGTGACCTGGGGCACCATGCTCTACAACGCCCAGAATTCCTCCGCGATCATGGTTGGCGCCTGGTGGGATATCGCTGTCCCGGCCGCAGGCATTGCCCTTGTTGGACTCGGTCTCGCCCTGATCAATTTCACCTTCGACGAGATTGCCAATCCGCAGCTTCGCTCCGGCCCGGCATTGAGCCGGTGGTTGCGTCTCACGCGACTGCGCCGCCGCGAACTGGAGGCGGCCCGATGAGCGACGCGCTCCTGGAAATCCGCAGCCTCAACGTCGATTACTTGCTCGACGATGGTGCTTTTCGTGCGGTCAACGATGTCTCGTTCGAGGTGCGCCGCGGCGAACTCTTCGGCCTTGCCGGAGAATCCGGCTGTGGCAAGAGCACGATTGCCTATGCGATCACACGGCTCTCGAAACCGCCGGCCTGGGTGGCTGGCGGCGAGATCCTGCTTAACGGCGAGAACCTCCTGAAGATGCCGGAAGCCGCACTCCAGAACGTGCGCTGGCGGCGGATCGGTATGGTTTTCCAGAGCGCCATGAACTCGCTCAATCCGCTGATGCGGGTCGAGGCGCAGTTCTTCGACGTGCTGCGTCGCCACACCGGCGCGACGCGGCCGCAGGCCCGCGCCCGGGCCGAAGAGATGTTTCGGCTCGTTGGAATCCCGATCAACCGTCTCGACGACTATCCGCACCAGTTCAGCGGCGGCATGCGGCAACGCATCGTCATTGCGATCTGCCTGGCGCTTAAGCCGGAACTGGTCATCATGGACGAGCCGACGACGGCGCTCGATGTGGTCGTGCAGCGGGAAATCCTGGAGCAGCTCGTCGACCTGCAGCGAAGCCTCGGCTTCTCGGTACTGTTCATCACCCACGACCTGCACCTGATGGCGCAGCTCTGCCATCGCATCGGTGTTATGTTGAAGGGGCAACTGGTCGAGGTCGGCGACACGCATCAGATCAGCCGTGCGCCTGAGCATGACTATACACGGAAACTTTGGGGCGCGATCCCGCAACTGCCGTCATCCGTCCGCAGCCTGGGGGTCGTCGAATGAACGTCATGCCGGTAGCGACGACAATGGCTGGTGAAGACGACGCAATCGTGCGCCTCAACGATATCAGGCGCAGCTTCGGGGTCGTCGAGGCCTTGCGCGGCGTTTCGCTCGCCTTGAAGCCCGGCCGGGCGCTGGCGCTGGTCGGCGAATCCGGATGTGGCAAGACCACCTGCGCCCGCATCGTCGCAAGGCTCGATGCGCCGACATCGGGGACGATGGCGTTTCGCGGCGCCGACGTTACCCAGGCCGGAGGAAGGGCCGAGGAAAAGATGCGTCGCCGGGCGATCCAGATGGTGTTTCAGGATCCCTTCGCCTCACTCAACCCGGTGTTCTCCATCTACCACCATCTTGCGCGGCCGCTGCTTTTGCATAGTCACGCCAAGAACGGGGGCGAGGCGAAAGCTGCCGTCGCGCGTCTGCTCGCCGATGTCGGTCTGGACGCCGATGTGACGGCACGAAAGTTTCCGCACGAACTGTCCGGTGGCCAGCGCCAGCGCGTCAACATTGCTCGGGCGCTTGCCGTCGGGCCGGATGTGCTCGTTGCCGACGAGCCGACATCGATGCTCGACGTGTCGATCCGCCTCGACATCCTGGAACTGCTCGCGCGCATCAAGCGCGAGCGCAACCTCGCCATGCTCTACATCACCCACGATATCGCTACGGCCGCCCACATTGCCGAGGAGGTCGTGGTGATGTTTGCAGGCCAAATGGTCGAGTGGGGCGAAACCAGCGCCGTCATCGGCGATCCCCGGCACCCCTATACGCAATTGCTTCTTTCCGCGGTCCCCGATCCTGACCGACCGTTCGTGCCGGGGCAAAGCGCCCGCTTCCTCGCCCATGCCGAAGAGGTGCGGCGAAAGAGCCGTCCGGCTTCCGACGTGGTGGAAGAAGTTACCGTGAACCACTTCGTCCGTGCCCTTGGCCAAACGCCGACGGGAGCTATGTGAACCGAGGACCCGCATTCCCCAAGAAGCCGGCTGGCCTTCCGGCCATCCGCAGAGACCAATCTTTCACGGAGCCATTTGATGACGTTTGCCGCCAAATCTGACTACCTTCTGGAAACGCTCTGGGTGCCGGTCGGCACGGCCGACAAGTCGGTCTATGCGCTGACGCTCACCAACAATTCGGATCGGCCAATCAAGGGTTTTCGCCTCGGCGTCTCCGGCCCGGCGCGCATCGATCCTGCCGCCGAGGTCGAGGGCGGGCAGCTTCTGATCCGACTCTCCAACTATGCCGAATTCGCGCCACCCGAAGGGTTTGAGCTGAAGCCCGGCGCGACCTGGACGCTCAAGGCCCATGGTATGAGCTTCGAGCCGCGTCATTGGACCGACGGCGCCAACGCCGCCTTTCTGGTGCTTTCCGACGGCACGAATGCGCCGGTGGCCGTGCTTGCCTCGCGGGCGCACGGTGACAATGCCGAGCTGAAGCGCGGCGCCGCCGTCTATCCGGTGCCGAAGGTGGCGCCGGTGCCGGTCTCGATCGTGCCCTGGCCGCAGGCTGTTGCGGTCTCCAGTCAGTTGCTGGCGCCTCCGGGCCTTGACCTGAAGGCCGAAGGCAGTGAAGCGTCCGCCGCGGCGAAGGCCTTTGCCGATCTCACGGCCAGCCTGTTTCCGGTCGAGGGCATCGTCCGACCGGCGGCGGAGGGCGGCTTCCCGGTCGCTCTGTCAAAGGCAGCAGACTTTGGGCCGGAGGCCTACACGATCCGTTTCTCGCCCGCCGGCGTCGCCGTTTCGGGCGGTAGCCAGACGGGCATCCTCTACGGCCTGATCACGCTCGGTCAGGTCCTGCGTGGTGCACGGTCGCATCCGGCCACCTTCGTGTTTCCGACGGGCGGGGAGATCAAGGACGAACCGGCGCTTGCCTGGCGCGGCACCCATCTCGACGTCGCTCGCCAATTCTACAGCACCGCCGAGGTCGAGCGTTTCCTGCAACTGATGGCTTGGAACAAGCTCAACCGCTTTCACTGGCACCTGACCGATGACGAGGCCTGGCGCATCGAGGTCGAAGCCTATCCGGCGCTGACCGAAATCGGTGCCTGGCGCGGCCATGGCCGCAAGATTCCGCCGCTGCTCGGCTCTGGGCCTGAACCGACCGGCGGCTACTACACCAAGGCGGCGGTCCGCCAGATCGTGGCGCTGGCAGCAAGCCTCGGCATCGAGGTGATGCCGGAAATCGACATCCCTGGCCATTCCTATGCAATGCTGCAGGCGATCCCCGAGCTGCGCGATCCCGACGAGAAGGGCAGCTATCATTCGGTCCAGGGCTTTCCCGACAACTGCCTTAACCCGGCGCGCGAAGAGACCTATCGCGTGCTGGAAGTCATCTTCGACGAGTTGATCGAACTCTTCCCGATGCGGACGATCCATGTCGGTGCCGACGAGGTGCCGCTCGGTGCCTGGTCCGGTTCGCCGGAAGCACTGGCACGGCTGCGCGCGCTCGCCGGCGACGAGGTCGCCGATACCCATTCCAAGCGGCTGAACGTCGTTACCAACACCCATGGTGCCGATGAGATCGACGGTTCGGGCGCCGCGGTGCTGCAGGGCGAGTTCCTGGCGCGCGTCCAGAAATTCCTGGCAAGCCGCGGCTGCATCACCGGCGGCTGGCAGGAGGCGGCCCATGGCAATGTCATCGACAAGGAGAAATCGCTGCTCTTCGGTTGGCGCACGGTCGAGGCATCGGCAGCACTTGCGGAGGATGGCTACGACATCGTCGTCTGCCCCGGCCAGGTCTACTATCTCGACATGGCCAACAGCCCGGCCTGGTCGGAGCCCGGCGGCAGCTGGGCCGGCTGGTCGGATCCGGAAAAGCTCTACACATTTGATCCCGTGGAGGGCTGGACGGATGCGCAGAAGAAACATCTGCTCGGCGTGCAGTGCTGCATTTGGTCGGAGCCGATGACCGATCGCGCCGTCTTCGACCGGCTGGTCTTCCCCCGGCTTTCGGCGCTGGCCGAAACCGGCTGGACGCGGCCGGAGCGCAAGTCCTTCAAGCGTTTCGAGGCCCTGGTCGGGCTGATGCCTGTTCTCTACGGCTTTTACGCTGCGGAGTAGGAGCGCGTGAGTTTCCAGTTTTCGTCTGGGCTTGGCCAGGCGATGGATTGGATAGGTAAACGGCGGCGAGAGCCGCCGTTTGTCGTTGCGAGACAACCGGGCGCATGCCTGTGATCAGTAGGGTGCGGTTTGGATTTTCGTGCTTGTGCGCAGGCGCATGGCACGCAAAAGTAAACATCGATCCCGCGACAATCCGCGGGGGTGCAGCGTTTCCTGAGGCCAAGTTATCGATGCGAAGACTTCCTGGACTGTCGGCGATGAAGGTCTTCGAAGTGGTCGGGCAGACCCGCAGCTTCACGCGGGCGGCCGAGCGGCTCAACCTCACGCAAAGTGCGGTCAGCCGCCAGGTTCGCAACCTTGAGGACGAGCTCGGCGAAGACCTCCTGATACGCCGCCATCATCATCTCGAACTGACGCCGGCCGGGGCCGAATTGCTGGCGACGATCCAGGAAGCGTTTCACAGCATCGAGGTTTCGCTGCGCAGCATCACCGAGAAGAGCAACCAGAACCGCTTGCGGATCAACGTTCCACCGACCTTTGCCAAGCGCTGGCTGCTGCCGCGTCTGCCGCGGCTGCGCGCAGCCCTGCCCGACGTCGATATCAGCCTCAGCACCGAAGCGACGGATACGCTTGCCGAGCGCGGTCTTCTCGACTGCGCCATCCGCTTCGGCGATGGCGAGTGGCCGATGCTGGATGCCAGCATCCTGATGACGGAACGGCACGTTGTCGTCTGCGCGCCATCGCTGCTCAAAGGGGTGAAAATCGAGGGGCCGACCGACCTCCAACGCTTTACCTTCCTGCACGTGCTCGCCTCGCCCGACCGGCGTTATCTGACCTGGCGTCATTGGCTGGATGCGGCCGGGTTCCAGGATGTCGATACCCGCGGTGGCCTCGAATTTGACCTGCTCGATCTTGCGATCGAGGCGGCCTGCGCGGGGCTGGGCGTCACCGTCGCCGATCGTTCGATGGTTCGCAATCAACTCCAATCGGGGCAACTGGTGCAGCTCTTCGATGTTGAGGTCGAGGGGCACGAATCGTACTGGTTCGTCACGCGGCCGCCGGCGGGGACCGACAGCAAGGTCGATACCTTTCGCGCCTGGCTGCTGGCGGAGGTGGCGGCCGATCGGGCTGCCTGAGCCAAACATTCCATTTTGGAATGCTGTCGCTGAAAATTACTCGCTTGTGCCTCCGGGCCTATCGTCGCAACAGTTTCGTGACGGTCTCGGTCAGGGAGAGAGACGGGCTGTCGCTCGTCGCGCTCTCTCCCGCGCAGTCCGCTTGTCCCGCGCGCCTTTGGCGCCCGGAGCCGCGGCCAACACGTCCGAGATGCCATGAGCCCCTATCGCAACTTTTCCGGCGGTCGTTTCACCGAAAGCACGTCTTCGGCGACGATCGACGTCCGCAATCCGGCAACCGGCCAGGTCTTCACATCGGTGCCGGCGGCAACGGACGACGAGGCGAAAGCAGCGGTCGAGGCAGCCGTGAAGGCGCAGCGTGCCTGGGCGGCACTGCCGGCCATTCGGCGCGGTGAAACGCTCCGCCACTTGGCGGGCGTGCTGGAAAGCCGAGCCGAAAACATCGGCGCGGCTCTGGCGAAAGAGTCGGGCAAGAGCCTTGCCGACGCGACCGCCGAAGTCATCTACGGCGCCGAACTGATGCGCTACCACGCCGAATGGGCCCGCCGCATCGAGGGCGAAGTGATCGAAAGCGACAATCCCGGCGAAACGCTTCTCCTCAAGCGTGTGCCGATCGGCGTTGCCGCCTGCCTGATCCCGTTCAACTATCCGATCTATACGCTGGTGCGGAAGATCGCCCCGGCGCTCATTGCCGGCAACGCCGTCGTTGTGCGCCCGAGCAACAACACGCCGACATCCGCCTTCGTTTTTGCCGAAGCGATCGTCGAGGCCGGCCTGCCGGAAGGTCTCGTCAACATCCTCACCATGTCGCATGACGTTGCGAAAACGCTCTGCACCCATCCCGGCGTCGGCATGATCACGCTGACCGGCAGCGTTTCGGCCGGCCGCATCGTGCTCGACTACTGCAAGGAAAACATCGCCAAGCCCTCTCTCGAACTCGGCGGCAAGACGCCCGTGATCGTCGAGCCGGATGCCGACCTCGACGCGGTGGCCCAGATGATCATCGCCGCCAAGACCGCCCATTGCGGCCAGGTCTGCACCAGCGCCGAGCGGCTCTACGTACACGAAAGCGTGCATGACACGCTGCTCGCCAAGCTGCGTGAAGGCTTTTCCGCCCGCGCCTTCGGCGACCGCGCCGAGGATGCGACCCGCATGGGCCCGCTCGCCAATGCCGCCGCGCAGAAACGCGTGCATGCAATGGTCGAGCAGGCGAAGGCCGAAGGTGGAATGGTCGAGACCGGTGGTTACTTGCCGGAGGGGCCAGGCTACTTCTATCCGCCGACGCTGATTTCCGGCTGCCGCCAGGAAATGGAGATCGTGCGCGAGGAGGTCTTCGGGCCGGTGCTTGCGGTAATTCGCTACTCGACGTTCGAGGAGGCGCTGGCGCTGGCGAGCGACCATCAGTTCGGGCTGAGCTCGGTACTCTTCACCGAGAACTACCGCACCGTCATGCGAACCAGCGATGCGATCGAGGCCGGCGAACTCTACGTCAATCGCTTCCCGGCGGATCCCTATCAGGGCTTCCACGCCGGCTGGAAACGCTCGGGCCTCGGCGGCGACGACGGCAAGCATGGCATGCTGGAATTCACCCAGACCCGCCTCGTCGTCCTGAAACACTGATCTTTTGAAATGACGCAATTCCGGATGGGAACCGGAATTGTCCGGACATCAACATCAAGACCGGGCCGATGGCATGCTCCCGCCATCGGTCTGGGAGGAGACGACCCTTGAGCTCAATTTCCGAAACAGAAATCGCCGCGCCGTCCGTGTCGGCCAGCAGCCGTTATCTGCAACTGGCGCTGATCGTGATCGCTGCCGGTGCGATCTATTCGATCCTTTATCTGCGCCAGTCCTACCAGACGACGATGCTGGAGGTGCTGAAGCTCTCGAACACCGAGCTTGGCGTCCTCTATTCCATTCTCGGCACCAGCTTCCTTGTCGGCTACCTGCCGAGCGGCTGGCTTGCCGACCGCGTCCAGCCCCGAATCCTCATCCTCATCTCCATGGTTGGCACCGGTCTGCTCGGCCTCTGGTATGCGACGCTGCCCGGTTACTCATCGCTGCTCGTCATCTATTGCGGCTTCGGGGTCACGACGGGCCTGACGTTCTGGGCCGCCACGCTGAAGCAGGTGAACTTGATTGCCGGCGCCAATGAGCAGGGACGCTTCTTCGGTATTCTCGACGGTGGTCGCGGCCTGGTCGAGGCGTTGCTGGCAAGCGTCGCCATCGCGCTCTTCGTCTTCACGACGGAAACGCGCGGCGCCGCGCTTGCCATGGGCTTCCGCGATGTCGTGCTGCTCTATGCCATCTTCTGCATCGTCGTCGGCGTCGCTTACTTCACCGTCTCGCAGCCCGTCGCTGTCGACAAGGGCGCGCGTATGCGCGAAGGCAACCTGCTTGCCGACATCAAGACGCTGCTCCGTATCCCCGAGGTGTGGCTGGTCGCCGCCATCATCTTCTGCGGCTATCACGTCTTCCTTGCGACCTACAGCTTCTCGGCCTATCTGCAGGAAGGCGGCTTCGGCATTTCCGCCGCCATGGCCGGCCTGATCGTCACGATCAAGCTGTGGCTGCGCCCGGTCGGCGGTATCGGCGGCGGCTTGCTCGGCGACCGCTACGGCAAGACCGGCATCCTGCTCCTGAGCTTCATCGTCGCAGCCGCCAGCCTCGTGGCGATGATCGCCCTGCCGGGCATCGGCTCCACGGTCCTCTTCGTCGGACTGGTGCTGCTCGTCGGTCTCATCACCTATACGATCCGCGGCCTCTATTGGGCGATCCTCGACGATTGCCACGTGCCGGCCAACCTCACCGGGCTTGCCATCGGCATTATCTCGCTCGTCGGCTATGCGCCCGACACCTACCTGCCGCTCGTCAACGGATACCTGTCGGACCGCTATCCCGGCATCACCGGCTACCAGTTCTATTTCGGCTACATCGCCGCCGTCTGCGTCCTCGGCGCCATCGCCACCCTGGCGCTGATGGCCCGCCTCAAGAAAAAGGGATGACCCCCATGAAGATTGCGTCTCTCAAGACCTATGCCGTCGCCGTCCCGCCGCCGCATGTGGGTGGCATGTACTGGATCTTCGTGCGCCTCACGACCGCCTGCGACATCGAGGGCATCGGCGAGATCTACGCGACCTCGTTCCATCCGAAGGCGCTGACACCGCTGATCGAGGACGTCTTCGAGCGGCATCTGCTCGGCCATGACCCGCACCAGATCGAGCGCTTCTGGCGCTCGGCCTATTCGAGCGGCTTCACCCAGCGCCCGGACCCGACGATGATGGGCATCGTCTCGGGCCTCGAAATCGCCTGCTGGGATATCATCGGCAAGGCCGCCGGCCGGCCGGTCGCAGACCTCTTGGGCGGCACGGTGCACGAGAAGCTGCGCGCCTATACCTATCTTTATCCGAAGAATGCCGCCGGCGAGTTCGATTTCAACGACCCGGATCTCGCCGCCGACTGCGCCGTCGAAATGGTCGAGATGGGCTTCACCGCCGTCAAGTTCGACCCGGCAGGTCCCTATACCAACTATTCCGGCCACCAGCTTTCGCTCGGCGTGATGGATCGCTCGGAGGAATTCTGCTGCAAGATCCGCGAGGCTGTCGGAAGCAGCGCCGATCTGCTCTTCGGCACGCACGGCCAGATGGTGCCGTCCTCGGCGATCCGGCTGGCGCGGCGCCTCGAAAAATACGACCCGCTCTGGTTCGAAGAGCCGGTTCCTCCGGGCCAGGAAGCGGCGATGGCCGAGGTGGCGCGTGCGACCTCCATTCCGATTTCGACCGGCGAGCGCCTGACGACCAAATACGAGTTCCAGCGCATCCTCGAACTCAAGGCCGCCTCGATCCTGCAGATGAACGTCGCGCGCGTCGGCGGGCTTCTCGAAGCGAAGAAGATCGCCGGCATGGCCGAGGCCTACTACGCCCAGATCGCGCCGCATCTCTACAACGGCCCGGTGGGCGCCGCCGCCAGCATCCAGCTTTCTGCCGCCACACCAAACTTCCTCATCCATGAGGCGATCCTCGATTTCAGCGGGTTCCATGCGGACGTGCTGAAGACCAAGCTCATCGTCGAGGACGGCTATATCATCCCGTCGCGCGAACCTGGTCTCGGCATCGAGCTCAACATGGATGTCGTCGAGAATCACACGCCCTACACCGGCGAGCGCCTGCACCTGCAGATGGACAGCCGGCCGGCGGACGTGAAGGCCTTTGCGCCGGCACGCGGATAACTCCGACGATAGGATATCGAGATGATCTACGACTACATCATCGTCGGCGCCGGGTCGGCGGGCTGCATTCTTGCGAGTCGGCTCAGCGAAAACGGTCGCCACAAGGTGCTTTTGATCGAGGCCGGCGGCAACGACAATTCCTTCTGGTTCAAGATCCCGGTCGGCTATGCCCGCAGCTACTACAACCCCGCGGTCAACTGGATGTATTCGAGCGAGCCCGAGGCCGAGCTTCAGGATCGCAGCATCTACGTGCCGCGTGGCAAGGTCCAGGGCGGCTCCGGCTCGATCAACGCGATGATCTATGTGCGCGGCGCGCGCGACGACTTCGACGACTGGAAGAACGCCGGCAATGCGGGCTGGGGCTATGACGACGTGCTGTCCTATTTCCGGCGGCTCGAAACCCATGCCCGGGGATCATCGGAGTGGCACGGCGGCGAAGGGCCAATCCACATCACGCCGATGCGCGGCATGACGCACCCGATCACCGATGCATTCCTCGAAAGCTGCGGTTCGCTACAATTGCCGCTCAACGAAGATTTCAACGGTGCCTCGATCGAGGGCGCCGGTGTCTACGACGTTAACACCAACAATGGTCGCCGCTCGCATTCGAGCGCGGAATATCTGAGGCCCGCCCTCAAGCGTCCCAATCTCACGATCGAACGCTACGCGCAGGCCGAGCGGCTGGTCTTCGGCGAAGATGGGCGCGTGACCGGCGTCGATGTCATTCAGAATGGCAAGCGTCGCCGCTTCACGGCGGGGCGCGAAGTCATCCTGGCCGCCGGCGCGGTCGGTAGCCCGCAGCTGCTGCAGGTCTCGGGTATCGGCGACGGCAAGACGCTGTCGTCGCTCGGGGTCGAAACGCGCCGACATATGCCGGCCGTCGGCCAGAACCTGCAGGATCATCTCTGCGCCAGCTTCTATTATCGCGCGACGATCCCGACGCTCAACGATGAGTTTGGCAGCCTCTTCGGCCAGATGCGGCTCGGTCTGCAGTATCTCTTGACCGGCAAGGGACCGTTCTCGATGAGCGTCAACCAGGCGGGCGGTTTCTTCCGCGGCCGGCCCGACGAAGAGCGCCCGAACATCCAGCTCTATTTCAATCCGCTCTCATACCGCATCCCGACGGATCCGAAGGCCGGCCTGAGGCCGGAGCCCTATCCCGGCTACCTGATCTGCTTCAATTCCTGCCGGCCGACGAGCCGCGGCAGCATCTCGATCGCGTCCGGCGACCCCTCGGTGAAACCGCTGATCCGGCCGAACTACCTGACGACCGATCGCGACATCGATGAGGTGCTGCAGGGAAGCCGGCTTGTCCGCCGGATCGCGTCGGCCGCGGCACTCTCTTCGCTGACGGCCGAAGAAATCTCGCCGGCGCCACGCGTCGAAAGCGACGAAGCGCTGATGGATTATTTCCGTGAAAACTCCGGCTCGATCTATCACCTCTGCGGCACCTGCGCGATGGGGCCGGACCAGGCGAGTTCGGTGGTCGACAGTCGCCTGAAGGTCCACGGTGTTCCCGGTCTTCGCGTCGTCGACGCCTCGATCTTCCCCAACATCACCGCCGGCAACATCAATGCGCCAACGATGATGGTTGCGGAGAAGGGCGCCGATCTCATTCTGGCGGATGCCGCCTGACGAAGACGCCAATGGATATCCGCTCGGTGACGTGGGGAACCCGACGCAGGGGCCGGCCGCGAACGCAAGCGCTGCGATTGGCAAGGTGTGAATTGCCATCGCCGATCGAGCGTGG
The DNA here is from genome assembly GCF_020035535.1 of Ensifer adhaerens. Taxonomy (NCBI): domain Bacteria; kingdom Pseudomonadati; phylum Pseudomonadota; class Alphaproteobacteria; order Hyphomicrobiales; family Rhizobiaceae; genus Ensifer; species Ensifer adhaerens. Next base: position 2,300,088 of record NZ_CP083350.1, read on the forward strand.
CTATACTCCCGTGACTTCATAGCCGCCTACAATCAGTGCTTGCCTGGCCGAAAGATTGTTGCCGCCACGCTTGGGCGTGGTGGGGAGCGTCCGCGTTGCGGTCGCCTGCAAAGCACTGCGAGCAACGCCTGCGAGGGAGAGACGCATGCTGAGTTTCCGCTTGAAGAACCTGCCCGTCACCGCGTTTGTTTCGTTGAGCCTGACGCCCTGGGCGGTGCAGGCGGCCTCGCCGGAGCCGGTCAAGGCCGAACATGGCATGGTGGTGACGGCGCAGCACCTGGCGTCCGATATCGGCGTCGCCGTGCTGAAAAGCGGCGGCAATGCGGTGGATGCGGCCGTTGCCGTCGGCTATGCGCTTGCCGTCACCTATCCGACCGCGGGCAATATCGGCGGCGGCGGCTTCATGACGATCCGCTTCAAGGATGGCAAGACCACCTTCCTCGACTTCCGCGAACGCGCACCTCAAGGTGCGACCAAGACCATGTATCTCGACGCCAAGGGTAACGTCGTCGATGGCCTTAGCACCGAGGGCTATCTCGCCGTCGGTGTCCCGGGGCCGGTCATGGGCTTTGAAGTGGCCCGCAGTCGCTATGGCACGAAGCCGCTTGCCGATCTGATCGCGCCGGCCATCGCGCTTGCCAAGGACGGCTTCGTGCTGGAGCAGGGCGATATAGATTCCTTTGAGGGCGAAACGGACAGGCTCGCCAAGGACCCGGCCGCGGCCGCGATCTTCCTGAAGGACGGCAAGCCTTTCGTCGCCGGCGAGAAGTTGGTCCAGACCGACCTTGCCGCATCGCTTTCGAGCATCGCCGAGAAGGGCACCGACGCCTTCTACAAGGGCGCGATTGCCGACCAGATCGTCAAGGCGAGCGCGGAGAAAGGCGGCGTGCTCGCCAAGGCCGATTTCGAGCGCTACTCCGTGCGCGAACTGGAGCCGGTCAAGTGCAACTATCGTGGCTATGACATCGTCTCTTCGCCGCCGCCGTCCTCCGGCGGCGTGATCATCTGCGAAATCCTCAACGTTCTCGAAGGCTACCCGATTTCCTACATGGGCTATGGCGCCGCGGAGACCGTGCATGTGATGATTGAGGCGATGCGTCATGCCTATGTCGACCGCAACACGTCGCTCGGCGATCCGGACTTCGTCGAAAACCCCGTCGCCAAGCTCACCGACAAGGCCTATGCAAAGGAAATCCGCGCCAAGATCGATCCGTTCCGCGCCGGCGTTTCCGCAACGCTGATCCCCAAGGGGTTCGGTGAAAGCAAGGAGACGACGCATTATTCGATCATCGACGACGAGGGCAACGCCGTCGCCGTCACCTATACGCTGAACGGATCCTTCGGCGCCGGTGTGGTGGCGCCCGGAACCGGCATCCTGCTCAACAACGAGATGGACGATTTCACCGCCAAGCCCGGCGTGCCCAACCTCTACGGGTTGGTGCAGGGCGAGGCCAACGCGATCGCGCCCGGCAAGACGCCGCTGTCGTCGATGAGCCCGACGATCATCGCCAAGGACGGCAAACCCTTCATGGTGATCGGCAGCCCGGGCGGCGCCCGCATCATCACCATCACGCTCGAAGCGATCCTCAACGTCATCGACCACGGCATGAACATTCAGGAAGCGGTCGACGCGCCGCGTATCCATCACCAGTGGCTGCCGGATAAGGTCTTCATGGAGCCCTATGCGCTCTCGCCCGATACCCGCAAGCTTCTGTCGGCCATGGGCCACAACGTCCAGATAGACGAAAGCTGGACGATCTGGGGGCAGGCGACCGGCATTCTCGTCGGCGGCGAAAGCCTGTCCGACATCGGGGCCGGCGGCGGCGCCCGCTACAATGGCGCCGTCGATAGCCGCATAGGCGCGGGTGCTGCGCGCGGCTACTAGAGCCCCGGCGAAAAGGTACACGGACTGTGCTTTGGCACCGTTTGACAGCGGAATGCCGGTCCGCTGCGCAAATTGGCGCGTGCGATCACTGCGCGCTCGCGCGAAAAAGATTTGAAAGCGTTTTCGGTTGAATTTATTATAATTTCCAGAGCGTGCGCCGCACGCGGTCGTACGCTTTGATCAAGCTTCATTCGTGGAGGTTGTCATGGCACTGATGGAAGGAAAGAAAGCGCAGGACTGGATCAATCTGGTTCTCGCCGTCTGCCTGTTCGTCTCTCCCTGGATCATGGGTTTCGTTGTCGAGAGCGTTCCGGCCTGGAACGCTTGGGGCGCCGCCATCGTGCTCGGCGTTCTGGCAATCGCGACGCTTGCCATGTTTGCGGAATGGGAGGAATGGGCAAGCCTCATCGTCGGGCTTTGGCTGATTGCTTCGCCTTGGCTGCTTGGATTCTCGACAAGTCCCCACCCCATGTGGACGCATGTCGTCCTCGGGGCGTTGGTGACCGCGCTCGCGATCTGGTCAGTCTGGGACGAACGCCAGCACCCGCATGCACACGCATGATGATGAGCAGAGAAGTCGCGGCCCGGCGCCGCAGCTCCGGGCCGCGAGCAAATGCTGACCCTTTGACCCCCCTCCGCTAGCTGATGACCCCGCCGGGAGTGCGTTTCAGCATCTCTGCGTAGCTTGCCGCTGCTCTTTCCGTTTCATCGAGATATCGGCTGGCGCTCGGACGCGAGCGCACCAATTCGTAGAGATTGGCCACCTGTGGGCATCGGTCGCACACGCCATCCACGTCGAGATAGGCGATCCAGAAACACAGGTAGAAATCGGCCACCGAAAAGCGCGGACCGAGAATATAGGGCCCTCTGCTCGCAAGCCTCCTGTTCATGACGTCAGGACGGCCGAGGATGAGCGATTTTGCATGGTCCTGAATGCTGCTGTCGTCCTCCAGAGCAGTTGCTCGATCTGCAGCGGCTGGAAGCAAACGCCAAGCCGCCTTCCGAAGTAGATCTTGTCGAATTGTGCCGCGACATTGCCGCGGATCTTGCGCCTCAGGCGGGCGATCATCAACCTGGTTCAAAACGCGATCGAGCATGCCGGAAACCAGGGATTGATCGCCATAAGGGTGGAGCGGGAAGGCGTGATCGAAATCTGTGACGACGGTCCCGGCGTTCCCGAGGCGGAGCGCGAACGCATATTCGAGCCATTCTACCGCTTGAAGCCGCGGGATCGAGGCGCGGGGCTCGGGCTCAATCTCGTGTTGCAGATTGCCCGGCGGCATGGCGCTCAAATGACGGTTCTGACGTCGCCAAGCGGTGGCGCCTGTTTCCGCATGGCCTTTGGCAAAGAGGCTGTCGCGCAGGCCCGGCTTCCCGCGCTCCCAACATAAAGCTTCCCATTGCCCCTGCTTTGGCCTAGAAGGCGCCCCGTAATCCGGTCGCAGCCTACCCGGTCAAAACAAGGACACCTATCATGAAGAAAATCGTCATCTGCTCCGGCGGATTGGACTCGGTATCGCTTGCGCACAAGGTCGCGGCGGAGCACGAGCTTATTGGCCTGCTCTCCTTCGACTATGGTCAGCGACACCGCAAGGAACTGGACTTTGCGGCCGCCTGCGCCCGGCGGCTGAAGGTCCCGCATCAGATCATCGACATCCGCGCCATCGGCGCCCATCTCACCGGATCGGCGCTGACGGATGATGTCGACGTGCCTGACGGCCACTATGCCGAAGAAACGATGAAGGCAACGGTTGTTCCGAACCGCAATGCCATCATGCTCGCCATCGCCTTCGGGCTGGCAGCGGCGCAGAAGGCGGACGCGGTGGCCGTAGCCGTGCACGGCGGCGACCATTTCATCTACCCGGATTGCCGCCCCGGCTTCATCGACGCATTCCAGGCGATGCAGAACCAGGCGCTCGACGGCTACGCCGACGTCAAGCTCTACGCGCCCTACGTGACGATCTCGAAGGCGGATATCGTCTCCGACGGCGCAAGTCACGCGACACCCTTCGAAGAGACGTGGTCCTGCTACAAGGGCGGAGCACGCCACTGCGGCCGTTGTGGCACCTGTGTCGAGCGGCGGGAGGCCTTCCACCTCGCCGGCATTGCGGATCCGACCGAGTACGAGAATCCGGATTTCTGGGTCGCTGCGACCGCGAACTATGCGGCCGAGGAGGTGAAGTGATGTTCCGGATCACCAAGGAGTTCCATTTCTCCGCCTCGCATCAGCTGAAGAGCCTGCCGGCAGAGCACCAATGTGCACGGCTGCACGGCCACAACTACATCGTTGAAGTCGAGCTTGCCGGGGAGGAGCTGAACGAGCATGGTTTCGTCCGTGACTATCACGAGCTTTCGCCGCTGAAGCGCTACATCGACGAGACCTTCGACCATCGCCATCTGAACGACGTTCTCGGTCATGACCGGGTGACGGCCGAATGTCTGGCGAAGCATTTCTACGACTGGTGCAAGGCACGGCTGCCGGAAACGTCTGCCGTCCGTGTCAGCGAGACGCCGAAAACCTGGGCGGAATACCGACCATGAGCGCGCCCGGTGAAACGCGCATTCGCGTCAGTGAGATCTTCGGGCCGACGATCCAGGGCGAGGGCATCCTGATCGGGCTCCCGACCGTGTTCGTGCGCACGGGCGGCTGCGATTATCGCTGCAGCTGGTGCGACACGCTGCACGCGGTCGACAGCGAATACCGCGATCAATGGCTGCCGATGGGCGTCGAGGAGATCTGGCAGGAGATTGTCAGGCTTTCTGGCGGCAAGCCGCTGACGGTGTCGCTTTCGGGCGGCAATCCGGCGATCCAGCCGCTAGGCCCTCTGATTGCGCGGGGGCGAGAGGAAGGCTACCGCTTTGCGCTGGAGACGCAGGGCAGCATCGCGAAGGACTGGTTCGCCGATCTCGATGTTCTGGTCCTGAGCCCGAAGCCGCCGTCGAGTGGTATGGACACCGATTGGCAGGCCTTCGACGACTGTCTTCGCATGGCAGCGGATGGACCGCAGGTAGCGCTGAAGATCGTTGTCTTCGACGAACGTGACTATGCCTATGCCCGCGATGCGGCGACCCGTTACCCGCATGAGCCGCTCTACCTGCAGCCCGGCAATCACACCCCGCCGCCGCCCGACGATGACGATGCGACCGTCGATATCGACGGCATCATCGACCGCATGCTGTGGCTCGTCGGCAAGGTGACGGAGGACCGCTGGTTCGAGGCACGCGTTCTGCCGCAGCTGCACGTCCTGCTCTGGGGCAATCGGCGCGGCGTGTAGGCCGCAAGCGCCTCGCCCAGATGCTCGATTGGACAATGGCCTTCCGCTATGGTCCAAAGGGGAGCAATACCCGCGGGGCGAAACGACCATGCAAGTGAACACGAAACGTGTCTACGAGCCGAAGGCTGACGGCGACGGCATGCGCATTCTTGTCGATCGTCTTTGGCCGCGCGGGATGACCAAGGCGGAAGCGGCGGTCGATCTGTGGCTGAAGGAGATTGCCCCTTCGACCGAACTGCGCCGCTGGTTTCATGGAGACCAGGGCAACTGGACCGAATTCAGCGAACGATACATTGCCGAGCTCGACGGTAACCCGACTGCCGTAGAGCAGTTGCTCCAGCGGATCGATGCCGGTCCCGTGATCTTGCTCTACAGCGTCAAGGACGAGGTGCATAATCACGCGATGATCCTCAAGGAATATGTGATGAGGCACCGATAGACGCAGCGTCAGTCCGGCACCACGGGACCGCCGAAGCGGGTGATGATACGGCGCCAATCGTCCTGAAAGGTAGTCCGAACACGCCGGTCAGAGCACGTTCGATGGCCGGAGCATCGAGATCTTGCCGCGTGACCGTGCCGTTTCTGTCGCGGATCGTCAGCCGGTTTCCGAACAGAACCTTGCGTGCCTCCTCGGTAGTCAGGGCCACCAACAGGTTCTGGCGGAAAAGTGATTGCGGATGGGTCGATGTTGCGATGTTCGCGACCCGAAAGGCTTCCTCTCCGCAAACCGCCGGCGATACTTCGTAGACCGGGACCCAATCGCGACCGAGTTGTGCGTCAAGCAGGAAGCCCTCCAATGTCCGGTTGACGCGGAACGGCTCATGTGGCGTCGGCTGCGGCGTGGTCCGGTCGAAACGCAGCGGTCCGGTCGGCACGCAACTGCCGAAGCCGACATCGGCAAGGTAGCCGACCCCGCCTACGAAAACGCGGAGCGCCATATGCGACCATGCCGGTGGCGGCCCGTCGGGCTCGCGCATCCACAGGACGCGGGCCATCAACGGTTCCACGCGATAGCCGAGCGTCCTGAGCACGCGCTGCAACAGGCTGTTCTGCTCGAAGCAGTAGCCGCCGCGCCTGCGGTCGATGAGCTTGGTGTCGATTGCCGCTGGCGACAGCTCGATCGGGCGGCCGAGCAGCACATCGATCGCCTCGAAGGGGATCGACGCCGCATGACGAGCAACGATACGGCCAAGCGTTGCCAGGTCGGGCGATCGCGGCCCGGCATAACCGATGCGAGCGAAGTAACGGTCGACGTCGACAGGATATGGGGCGCTTCGCATGGTCAGAGGCTTCGATAGATGGCGTCGCGGAGATCGACCGGGAAGCGCCCGTTCATACCCTCGAAGGCGGTGTTGGTCAGCGCAATGACGGTCAGGCCGCGGGCCGGGTCGACGAACCACTTGTGGCCGTAGGCGCCGTCCCATTGCAGCGTTCCGCGCGACTGCGGTGTTCCGGCGATCTTGGGTTCGACAAGGACCGCACCGCCGAAACCGAACTCCCACCCGGGCCCCGAGGCCAGGCCGCCCGTCCTTGCCTGAATGTCGAACATCGAACGGGCGGACGCGTCGTCAAGCACTGGCGAATGCGCGGTTCTCAGGCTTTCGAGAAGGCGGATCACATCGCCGGAGGTGCCCGCCATGCCGGCACCACTGGAGGGAAACGCCCGTGGATTGAAGATGCGCCCGGGCGAGAAGCGGACGGGATTGCCGAAGAAGGGAACTGCGTCGTCACTGGCGAGGCGCCGTGGCTGCGGCGACCCGTCGCCGTAATGCGTCACGAGCCTGCCTGTGTCCGTCACCGCGTAGGCGGTGTCGATCATCGCCAATGGGCCCGTGACCAGCGCGGTGACTGCCTCCGGCAGCGTTGACCCCGTCACCTGCTCGATGACCGCACCGAGCACGTCGAGGCCCATCGAGTAACCCCAACCCTTTCCGGGCGGGTAGGACAGCGGGATATCGGAGAGTTTATCGAGCAGGGTAGGGAAATCATCGTCGGTATCGTCAAGGCCGCTGCTGATGGCGTGTTGATGATAGGGTCCATCGCCCTGCTCCATGAACACGTAGCTCAAACCGGCGCTGTGCGTGAGCAGTTGGCGAATGGTTATCCGAGGCGCACTGCCGTCCGGCAGTCGCGGCCTGAACGCGGGCAGCCAATCCGACACGGCATCGTCGAGACCCACTCTACCGCTTTGCACCAATGTGAGGGCGGCAACCGTGACGATCGGCTTGGTGACCGAGGAGAGGAGGAAGATGCCGTCTCTGGTCATCGGGCGACCGGCTTCGCGGTCGGCAAAGCCGGCGGCACATCGGTAGGCGGGCTCACCGTGAACAAGGATCTCGACGACTGTGCCAAGGATCCGACGTTCGTCGAGGGCTCCGGCGATCACCGGATCGAGCTCGGCCTTGAGCCGGTTCCGGCCCTCGGATTTCCATTGCCTGATCGCGCTTGTATCCATGACCGTCTCCTGTTTGTGCGACCGCTCGACGCCTGATGGCGAAGAAAGGCTCTGGCACAATGGCAATCCGGTTCGCGCCGAAAGTCGATCGTCGATCCGCGTATGGGAGGCATACGCGCCTGCATGAAGCAGCCATCGCCATCCGGCGCTAGAACGGTGCGGCAGCGTCAAATGGAGGCGGATTGATGAACACTTACGAACCTGGATTTGCCGGAAAGGTTGCCCTGGTCGCAGGGGCCAGCAAGGGTATCGGCGCGGCCACGGCCCGCGCCTTTGCGCAAGCCGGAGCGTCCGTCGTCCTCCTCTCCCGTTCTCAGGCGGCGGTCGACGAACTGGCGGGTTCCATCCGCGAGGCAGGCGGAGAGGCGCTGGCGATCGCGGCCGATGTTGGTGACGAGATCGCGATGAGGCGAGCGCTGGCAAACGTGATGCAGCGCTATGGCCGGCTGGACGCTGCCTTTAACAATGCGACGGACGGAACGGCACCGGCGCCGCTGGCCGATCTCGACATCGCGGGTTTTGATCGCGGCATTCGCACCAACATGCGCGGCACCTTCCTCGGCATGCGCTATCAGATCGAAGCGATGGCCAGCGGTGAGGGTGGTGCGATCGTCAACATGGCCTCCGTCGCCGGGGTTAACGGCACGTCCGGGCTTGCCGCCTATGTCAGTGCGAAAGCCGGGATCATCGGGCTGACGAAGGCTGCAGCGCTCGATTACGCCGACCGGGGAATCCGGATCAATGTGGTCGCGCCCGGGCCGATCCTCACCCACCATCTGGAAGCTGCCGGCGCCGAAATCCAGCGGCATGCCGCGCTTTCGACACCGATGCGCCGGCTCGGCCGGGTGGAGGAAGTGGCGACAAGCGTCCTCTGGCTTTGCTCCGAGCAGGCGAGCTTCATCACAGGCGTGGTGCTGCCGATCGACGGGGGCATGACGGCCGGCACGAAAGTGCCTATGAATTACCGTCGAGGCGAGCCGCCTCGGCCGGCTGAACCCTGAGGAGCCATGGACTGGGAAGAACTTCATCTTGTTCAGCTTTTGGCACGCCACGGCTCACTGAGCGCGACGGCGCGCGTGCTGGGCGCGACCCAGCCGACGGTCAGCCGCCGCCTCGACACGTTGGAGCAGAAGGCGCAGCAGAAGCTGTTCGAGCGGCAACCAAGCGGCCTCGTTCCGACCGCAGCATGCCTGTCGATCCTGTCGGCGCTCGAGCAGATGGAGGCGAATGCGCTTGCGGTCGAGCGTCGCCTCGCGGCGCAGGACGATGCGCTGGCGGGCACCATCACCGTGACAAGCCTCGACTGGCTCGGCGATTATCTGCTGGCACCGATCCTGACGAAATTTGCCGCTGCCCATCCCGGCGTTACCATTCATCTGCTGAACGACGGCCGGCGCTTCAACCTCTCCCGGCGGGATGCCGATATCGCCTTCCGCTTTGGCGGCTTCGACCAAAGCGACACCGTCGAGCGCAAGGTTGCCGATATCCGCTACGGCCTGTTTGCGACACAAGCCTATCTCGATCGTTTCGGCCATCCGAATGCGAGGGGGAGCAGTGGTCATGCCATTGTCGAACTGGCTGAGGCACCGGTGCGGGTTTCGCTCTCGACCTGGCTGAAGGGCCGTTTGCCGGACGCGCGGGTGATGTTGCGAACGAACTCCATTCGCTCACAGCTGAGCGCTGTCGAGACGGGCACGGCGCTCGCAACGCTTCCACACTTCCTTGCGGCCGGGCGGGACGGCATCGTTCCCGTGGACCTCGGCGTTGCCGCACCGGTCCTGTCGCTGAAGCTCGGCGTGCATCAGGAGACACGCAATCTCCTGCGCGTGCGAAAACTCATAGACTTCGCTGTCTCGGAGTTCGCGGTTCTGCGACCGAAACTCAATCCGCCGAGCTGACACGCCTCCCGCGACGACTGCTGCGCGAGGACCGCTCTCCATGCCGCACCGCAGGCGCGAAATTTTCTCGATTGTCGATGTCGGGATGGAAAAGCGCCGCGCGTCTTAAATCTCGACGGCGGTTTTGGACCGCGCTGACAACAAGGAGAATATGCATGTTCCGCACCGCTTTCATTGCTGGCGCTCTGCTGATTTCCAGCGCCGCCCTTGCCGGGGCCGAGCCCGTGGGCAACCGCGTCGATGTCAACGGCATGAAGATGTACTACGAGGTTTCGGGCGAGGGCGAGCCGCTGGTCGTGCTGCACGGCGCCTACATGAATATACCGTCGACGGGCGCGATCATTCCGAAGCTCGCCGAGACCCACAAGGTCTATGCGATCGAGTTCCAGGGCCATGGTCGCACTACCGATATCGATCGCCCGATCACCTATCCGAACCTCGCCGACGACGTCGCCGCCTTCATGGATGCGGTCGATCTCAAGAAGGCCGATGTCTTCGGTTACTCGATGGGGGCGGCTGCCGGCCTGCAGCTGGCGATCCGCCATCCCGAGAAGGTCAACAAGCTTGCGGCCGCGTCCGTCGGCTACGATGCCGAGGGCTGGCAGCCGGAGTTCAAGGCATTCATCCCGCAGATGACCGTCGAGATGTTCGTCAGCATGCCGTTTGCCGAAGATTACCGCAAGCTCGCCGCCAACCCGGATGGCTTTCCCGATCTGGTCAAGAAGCTGATTCAGCTCGAAAAGGAGCCGATGGCCTGGGAGGCGGACGTCAAGGCGCTGAAGACTCCGGTTCTCGTCATCGCCGGTGATGCCGATGTGGCAACGCTGGAGCACACGGTGGCATTGTTCCGCCTGCTCGGCGGCGGTGCGATGGGGGACATGGGCAAGCCGCTCGCGGCTTCGCGCCTCGCCATTCTGCCGGCCACGTCGCACACGGCGGTCATCAATCAGCCGGAGTTGCTGGAGGCCTTCGTCGAACCTTTCTTCAAGGGCGAGACACCGAAGGGCATGTTCCAATGATCGAAGGGTAAATTCCCGCGACAAGACCGAACGGCGCCGTCCCACGGGTCGGCGCCGTTGCTCTTATCAGGGTTTGGAGACCGCCCGGGCCCAACGCATCAGCCGACCGTCAGCGTCGAACACCAGAACGGCGGCGGGATCAAAGCGGGCAGCGATACTGTCACCGGACTTCAAGCCCCGGCCGTTTTTCGTTTCGATGACGATCAGCTCGCCGTTGCCATGCCGGGCATAGGCGAAGGTCTCTCCGCCCAGATGTTCGAGCATCTCGATCGTTAGGTCGAGGCTTGCCGAGCCGCTGTCGCCGAAATGTTCGGGCCGGATGCCGATCGTCACGCTGTTGCCCGCCGCGACGTCCTTGATAGCGACTGGAAGCGTCACATTACCGAATTCCGGCAGGCGGACATGTTTCTCTCCGCCTGCGCCCGCTTCGACGGTCCCCTTTAAAAAGTTCATCTTCGGCGAGCCGATGAAACCGGCGACGAAGAGATTGGCCGGATCGTCGTAGAGGTCGAGCGGTGAGCCGACCTGTTCGACCACCCCGCCGCGCATGACGACAATCTTGTCGGCAAGCGTCATAGCCTCGACCTGGTCGTGGGTGACGTAGATGATCGTGGTCGCAAGTTTCTTGTGCAGCCTGGCGATCTCGATGCGCATGTGCACGCGCAGTTCCGCATCGAGGTTCGACAGCGGCTCGTCGAAGAGAAAGATCTTCGGATGCCGCACGATCGCCCGGCCGATCGCCACGCGCTGGCGCTGGCCGCCAGAGAGCTGCTTCGGCTTGCGGTCGAGGAGCGGCCCGAGCTCCAGGATGTTCGCGGCTTCGCCGACGCGTTGCGCGATCTCGGCCTTCGGCACGCCGGCAAATCGCAGCGCAAAGCCCATGTTCTCCCGTACCGTCATATGCGGGTAGAGCGCATAGGACTGGAACACCATGGCGATGCCGCGCTTGGAGGGGTCGACATCGTTCATGCGCTCGCCGCCGATCGTGAGATCACCTGACGTGATCTCCTCCAGGCCGGCGATCATCCGAAGCAGGGTCGACTTGCCGCAACCGGACGGCCCGACGAAAACGACGAACTCACCAGTCTTGATGTCGAGGTCTACACCCTTGATGACCTCGAAGGTGCCATAGGACTTTCTGACGTGCTTAAGTTGGAGTTCGCTCATGCAGCCGCCGCCTCGTCCGACACTGCCGAAAGCTCCAGTCTCACGGTTCCAAGCCGCGTCGAAGTCACCACGACGGCGATGCCGCCGGCAGCACCCGTCGTTTCCAGCCAGAAGCCGGTCGAACCGCCCTGGAAGACCAGGCGCTCAGGCCCGAGCAGGCGGGCAGGGCCGGTGACGGTGACGTCGACGGCATCGTTGAGGAACGGCAGCACGTTGCCGGCCTGATCGAGCGCACACACGATCACCCGCACGCTGTCACGCCCTTCGGCCCGAAGTGCCGTGCTGTCGGGGACGACTTCCAGCGTCGTCGGTACCGGATCGGCGACCATTCGGAGGTTGGCAACGGCCTTGCCTTCGATGAAGCCGGTGAAGGCGGCGTCTTCCCACTTCATGCCCCAGACACCGAGTTCGTCCTTGGTGAAGTGGCGGTGGTCGATGACGACGGGCGGATGCGGCAGGTGCGGGAAGTTCTCACGGTCCGGGCCGACGCGCTTGACGAGCGAGCCGTATTTCAACTCGACCTCGTCGCAATTGGTGAGCACGATCAGCGGCAGCACGCCGCCGATGTTGCGCTCTCCGCGTGCCCAGAAGGTAACCGGCTTCATCACGACCGCCTCCGACGGTTCGCATTGGCTGGCATAGACATAGGCCGCGAACTTCGGCTGGCGGAACATGTCCATGACGCCGTGATAGCAGATCCGATCACCGGAGCCGAAGTCCTTGTGGGTGTTGTAGTCGAACATGCACCAGCCAACGGCGCCGGAAATGCTCGGGTCGCCATAGGCCGCGTTCAGCACTTCCAGATGCCGGCGCACGTGCTCGGCCTGGCGCTGCTCCTGGTCGTAGATCTTCGTCGGAAACATGTGACCGCCGAATTCGGTGATCATATAGGGGACCTTGCGGGTGAGGCCGGTGCATTCCTGTTGCGGACGCAGCGCCGTGCGCGGGCGGTTTGCGCCCGGCAACTCCTCGTTGCCGAGGATGAAGTCGTTCATCGTGTAGACGTCTTCGAGGTATTCGCTGTCGGTGATGTAGCGCACGCCGCCGGTTTGCCGCGTCGGGTCGAGTTCGCGTGCCAGCCGGTTGGTCTCGACGTAGAAATCGTGCGAATCCTGCGATTCATTGATGCGCACGCCCCAGATGATGATCGACGGGTGGTTCCAGTCGCGCTCGATCATGCGGCGGACGTTCTCGATCGCCTCCTGTTTCCAGCCCTCGCCGCCGATATGCTGCCAGCCGGGGATCTCCTCGAAGACAAGCAGGCCGATGCGGTCGCAATGGTCGAGGAACCACTTGGACTGCGGATAGTGCGAGGTGCGCACGAGGTTGCAATGCAGGGTGTTCTTCAGCAACTCCGCGTCACGTTCCTGTGCCGTCCGGCCCATGGCGTAGCCGACATAGGGGAAGGCCTGGTGGCGGTTGAGGCCGCGGATCTTCAGCGGCCGGCCGTTGAGCTTGAATCCATCCGTGGTGAACTCGGCGGTGCGGAAGCCGAAACGTGACGACAGGCGGTCACTGCCGCGATCGCTGCGCAGCTGCGCCTCCACTTCGTAGAGAACGGGGCTGTCGATATCCCAGAGCAAAAGCTCCGTGAGGTCTTTGATCTCAAGCGTGACGCTCTCGCCGCGAGTTTGGCCGGTGGCTTCTGCGAACACCTTGCCATTCGTATCCTTGAGGAGCGCGGCGATTGTCCCGGTGAAGGCAAGCCCTTGCGGATTGGCGAGATCGCAACGGATCGAAACGGACTTGCTGTCGCTGAGCGCATCGCGGGTCTCGATCTTGATATTGGCGATCGAGACCGCGTCGGTGACCTTCAGCCAGACGTCGCGATAGATGCCGGCATAGGTGAGATAGTCGATACGACCGCCGAAGGGCGGGATTTCGGGGTTCTCGCTGCCGTCGATCTTGACGGTGATCAGATTGTCGCCTTCGCGCAGCTTATCCGTCAGCCGCGCTTCGAAGGGGGTGTAGCCGTCCCTGTGGGCGATGATCTCTTCGCCGTTGAGGTAGACGACGGCGTCGGCCATGGCGGCGTCGAAGACGAGCGAGACCTCGCGGCCATGGAACTCCCGACCCCAGGCGAGCACCTTCTGATAGGTGAAGGCGCGCTGATAGGAGGCCTCGTCGAAATAATTGAACGGCAGTTCCACCGCATTGTGCGGCAGGCTGACGGGCTTGCCTGCCTGCAGGCGGCCGGCGCTGGCCGCATCGAAGCCTTCGGAGAAAATCCAGGTGTCGTTGAAAGAGGTAACAGAACGCATGATCATTCCTATTTGACTGAGCCCAGCATTCCCTGGACAAACTGGCGTTGCATGAAGAAGAAGACCGCGAGCGTGGGAAGCGTCGCGAGAATGGTGCCGACCATGACGACGCCGTAGTCGGGGTAGTAGGCGGAAGCGAGCGAGGAGATGACCAGCGTGATCGTTTTCTGCTCGTTCGACTGCAGCACGATCAGTGGCCAGAGATAGTTGTTCCACGCCGTCATGAAGACGATGATGAAGGCCGCCGCATAGGTCGAGCGCATCACGGGCACGTAGATGTAGAGAAAGATCTGCCATTCCTTGAGCCCGTCGACCTTGGCGGCATCGCGAAGCTCCGACGGGAATGCCTTGGTGCACTGGCGGAAATAGAAGACCACAAAGGCCGAGCCGATTGACGGCAGCACGACGGCGAGGTGGGTGTTGATGAGGCCGGCCTTGCCCATCATGATGAAGAGCGGGATCATCAGCGCCGCAAACGGGATCATCATCGTGAGCAGCAGGGCGCTGTAGATCCGGTCTCGGTGGCGCGAGCGGAACATCTCGAAGCCGTAGCCCGCAAGCGACGACACGGCGAGCGTTAGCACTGTCGCGAGAATCGCGATCTTGGCTGAATTCCAGAAGACCAGAGGCGCGTTCACTTGGGTGAAGAAGGTGGCGATGTTGGTGGCAAGCGCGGTGCCCGGCATCATCCTGCCCTTGATGATGTCGATCGAGGAATTGGTCGCGCCGAGCACCATCCAGACAAAGGGAAAGATCGAGAGAAACGCCATCAGCCCGACGAAGCCGTAGGTGACGATGGTGCTGATGACACGTGCGGATCCGTTGTTCATCGGTCGCGCTCCCGTGCCGCGAAGAACTGGAGGCAGGCGAGCAGGGCGACGAGCACGACGATCACATAGGAGACCGTCGCCGCGTAGCCGAAGTTCGGCATGAAGCGGAAGGTCAGGTTGTAGATGTAGAGCGACAGGGTCAGCGTGGCGTTCGACGGTCCGCCTTTGCCCTCGGTCAGGTTATAGACCTCGTCGAAGAGCTGGATCGTGCCGATCGTCGAGATGATCGTCGTGAACAGGATGACGGGCTTCAACAATGGAATGGTGATGTGGGTGAAGCGCGCCCAGGCGGGCACGCCGTCGATCCGCGCGACCTCGTAGATAGACTTGTCGATGTTCTGCATCGCCGCGAGGTAGAAGATCATGTTGTAGCCGGTCCAGCGCCAGGTAATCGCAATGATGACGAGGGTTTTTGCCCAGAAGGGATGCGTCAGCCACGGGATCGGCGAGGCGATGAGGCCGATCGCCTCCAGCGTCGAATTGACGATGCCGTCGAGCGCGAACATGCCCTTGAACAGCACCGAATAGGCGACGAGCGAAGTGACGCAGGGCAGGAAGATGGCGGTGCGGAAAAAGCCGCGGCCGACGAGCTTGGGATTGTTGAGCAATGACGCCAGGATCAGCGCCAAAAGGATCATGATCGGCACCTGCACGACGAAATAGGTCAGCGTGTTGGTCAGCGCCTTGATGAAGACTGGATCGTTCCAGAGGCGGACGATGTTGGCGAAGCCGGCGAATTTCAGCATCATGCCGCGGCCGGACTGGAACGACATCCAGAGCGACCAGACGATCGGATAGATCATGAAAAGGGCGATCAGCCCGAGCGCCGGCGCGACGAAGAGCCAGCCATTGACGTTGTAGTATCGGCCGATGCCGCCGCGACGCGCGAGAGCCATCATCATCCCCATGGATAGCAGGAGCCGTTGGCCGCGGCGAACCTACCGCGGCCAGGAGCAGTCAGATAATCGCCATCGCGATTACTGAACCTGTGCGCTGACCTCGGCGTCGATCGCCTTCAGGATATCGTCGACGGGCGTTCCCTGCTGCAGTGCCGGAAGCTGTGCCGTGACGGCGGTGTCCGCCTCGTTGGTGAAGACGCCGTAGTTGACAGAAGGGACCTTCGCGAGCCAGTCGGAGAAGTTCTGCCAGACCTTCTCGCCACCGAAGAAGGCATCGGCCTCGCCATAGGCGGCCCCGCCGCGGGCGGCGAGCAGCGAGCCGACGGCGCCGCGATCCGTAAGGATCGTCTGGTAGAAGTCGACGTCCTTGGCATAGACCTCGTTCAGGAAATCGATCGCTTCGGCCTTTTCGGCTGAGCTTTCAAGCACGTACCAACTCGATCCGCCGAGGTTTGAGGCATGCGTCGCGCCGTCGATCGAAAGCGCCGGGATCGGTGCGACGCCCCACTTGCCCGACTGGTCCGGCTGCGCCTTGACGGTGCCGGTGATCCAGACGCCAGTGATGACGGTGGCGACATCGCCCGACGTGAAGGTGCCGACCCAATCGGACCAGCCGGCGGCAGGCTTGTAGATATTGGCGGCCATGATCTTGCCGACCGTTTCCAGCGATGCCTTCAGCGCCGCGTTGCCGGTGATGTTCGTCTTGCCTTCCTTATCGAAATACCACTGTCCGGCCGATTGCATGATGATGCGCACGAGGCCGGCGTCGGTCGGGTCGAGACCCATCATCTTTTTGCCGGTCTTGGCTTCGACCTGCTGGCCGATCTCAATGAAGCGATCCCAGGTGAGATCCTGCATATCCTCGGGCTTGAAGCCGGCCTGCTCCAGATAGTCCTTGCGGTAGTAGAGACCGGTGACGCCGGAATCAAACGGCATGCCGTAGACTTGGCCATCCAGCGTCATCAGCTCAACCTTGTAGGGGGCGAAGCCGGAGTAATCGACGGTACCGGAGAGTGGCGCGAAAGCGCCGGGGAAGGACTGCAGATATTTCTGCGCGCCGTAATCTTCGATCAGCACAATGTCGGGCAGAGCGTCCGCGGTGCCCGACGAAAGGCCGGTCTGCAGCTTCTGCTCGACGTCGGCCTTGGCGAAGTCGACGATGTTGAAGGTGATATCAGGGTGCGTCTTGGTGTAGCGTGCGCCGGCCTCCTTCATGATCGCGACGTTGAAGTTCGGATCCCAGCACCAGATGGTGATTTCCTTGGCCTCGGCGGCCGTGACGGCCAAGAGGCTGGCGCCTGCAAGCGCGATGGCGGCAAAGCGCGGCAGATAGGTACGCATGTCCATTGTTTCTCCTCCCTCGAAATTCGTTCCCCGAGACGTTCCTCCTAGTCTCGGCGCGGAGTATTTCGCAAAATTCTGGAGAAGGCAATATTTCAGTAAATTTTTACCACGCGTTTTTTACCGGCCGTTTACGCACCTGCAACGGCGGCTGCCGCCATCGTGCTGCCGCGCCAGACCATCTCCGTTCCGAGGACCACCTTCTTCGCCACGTCGCGTCCGGTCAGCCGCTCGACCAGGAGGTCGACGGCGGTCTCGCCGATCACTTCGGCCGGAATCTTGACGGTCGAGAGCGGCGGGCCAAGAAACTGGGCGACGGGGATGTCGTTGAAACTCGCCACGGCGACGTCGTCAGGGATACGCAGCCCCAACTCGTGAATCGCGCGGTAGGCGCCGATCGCCATGTTGTCGTTGCAGGTGACGAGGATCTTGGGTGGATTGGGCTTCGACAGCATCGCCTTGGCGAGTGTGTAACCACTGTCGGGCGTCAACTTTTCGACCATGCAGAGATCGGGATCGTACAGGCCGGCTTTCGTCATCCATTGGATGAAGGCACGGCAGCGGCGTTCCGAGTGGATGTCGTCCTTGTCTCTGAATGCGTCGATCCAGCCGAGAAAACCGATACGGCGATATCCCATGCCGTAAACGCCATCCAGCAGGCGGTTCATCGCGATCGATACGTCGCTCATCACGCTGTCGTCGATATCATCTTCGGGGGAAAAATCCGCAAAGACCAGATGGCGGCTATGCCGCCGCAGCCAGTGGACCTCTTCGCCATAGTGGTGGCCGACGGCGACGACGCCGCTGGCGCCCTGCAGGATCGCGGCCTCCGGCAGGTTGCCGTTGTGGAAGACCTTCACCACCTCGATCTTCAGCGCCTGGCAACGGTTTTCGATGCCGAGCCGGACGCCGACATAATAGGGGTCGATTAGCTCCTGGGCGGGCTGGAGGAAGTGGACCAGCGCGAACTTCAGGCCCTGCAGCGGTCCGGCGCCGCGGCCGCGATTGCGGGGGGTGGCATAGTTCAGCGCCTCGGCCGTCTCGATGATCGCCTGTCGCTTCTTGGTGGAGATCGAAAGGGTCGGATCGTAATTCAGCACCCGTGAGACCGTTGCCGAAGAGACCCCGACAGCCGAAGCGATTTCCTTGATTGTGACCATGTCCAACGTCCTGCCCGCCGCCGCGGCCCTCCTTTCGGGCGCGGCGCAATCTTTATTTAGTAAAATTTTGCCTGCGGTTTTTCAATCTCTGGGCGCGTATTTCGTTCGTAGAACGTGACGCAACCGCGCGCGGCATCACGCGGCGCGGCCGGTTGCCAACGCCTGCGCCTGAAGTTCGTCGGAGAGGGACGCCCAGAGTGCTGCGATAGGGCGGGACGCGAGCCCCTGATCGTCGGCGGCGAAAAGCCCAAGCTCGATCACCGGGGCAGGCGGCAGCCCTTCTTCGGCGCCGAGGACCCGCATCGTATTGGTGCGAATGTTGAGATCCAGGAGAACGGCGATGCCGAGGCCGGCCTCGATCATCGACTGGATCGAAGAGAGGCTGGCGCTCGTCAGCACCGTGCGCCAGGGGCGGTCCCCACTCTTCAGCGCCTCGATCATCTTCTGCCGCCAGGTGCAAACGCCATCGAAGGTGACGAGTGGCAGGGGACCATTTTCCGGCATCGCGAAGCCACGTGCCGCAACCCATCTGAGCGGCAGCAGCCAGGTGAGGATCGGCGCGCCATGGATCAGGGCCGGGTCCCCGATCGCGACGTCGAGCTGCCCCTGGGACAGCTTCTCCGACAACACGGTACTTTCGCCGACCGTCAGTTCGAGCGCCACATTCGGATGACATTCGGTAAACCGTTGCAACGCCCTTGGGAGCGAACCAACGGCGATGTCCTCGATCATGCCGAAGCGGATCGGCCCTTGGAGGGCCTGTCCGGCGAGCGCCCGCCGTGCGCCCATGCTCAATCCCAGCATCTTCTGGGCATAGGGCAGCAGCACATGTCCGGCCTCTGTCAGGTCCATGCCCCTCGTGTTGCGGTTCAAGAGCCTGGTGCCGACATCGTCCTCCAGACGGCGCAACTGCATGCTCACGGCGGCCTGAGTGCGTGCCAGCCGCTGAGCAGCACCGCTGACGCTGCCGCATTCGGCGGTCACGACGAAGGCGCGCAACAGGCCGATGTCGAGGTCATGCATATAACGATCCTTTATGGCGACATCACAATTATTAGCGTTCTTTATTGTGCCGGGATTGCTATGGCTGTTCAAGCCCAACGGGAGAACGAACATGGCGGAAACGGAAACGACAGCGGATAGCGCATGGAGCAAGCCGCGCGCGACGGACGACACCGCCGGGCGTGTGTCTATCGCGATCGCCTTCTGTCTGCTTTCGATGTCGAGCGTGCAGTTTGGCGCCGCGCTCTCCAAGCCGGCCATGGATAGCGTCGGAGCTTTTGGCGCGACCTGGCTGAGGCTCTCCTGGGCAGCGGCCTTCCTGCTGCTTCTCGTCCGTCCGCCCTTCCTCGGCTATACGCGGTCGCAGTGGCTCTCGGCTCTTGCCCTCGGTGCGACGATGGCAGTGATGACGCTGTGCTTCTTCGCGGCAATCGCGCGCATCCCGCTCGGCCTTGCCGTGGCGATCGAATTTCTCGGTCCCTTGACGGTCGCCGCGATTTTCGGCGGCCGTGGCTGGCGTCTGCTTTGCCCGGTTATCGCTGCCGCCGGTGTGTTCTGCCTTTCCTGGGACGGTTCATCCTGGGTCGCGGACACGCGCGGTCTCCTCTTCGCGTTTGGTGCGGCGATCGGTTGGGGCGGCTATATCGTTCTGATGAAGCATGCCGGCCAGCGCTTCGGGGGATTGGAGGGGCTCGCCGTCTCTTTGCTGTTTGCCGCGCTGTTCGCGACGCCGTTTGGCCTGCACCAGGTTCAATCCGGCTTCTCCTTCGACATGTTGGCGATGACGGCCGGGCTTGCCATCCTGGTGCCGTTGCTTCCCTACGCGCTCGAGTTCATGGCGCTGCGACGCATGCAGCCCTCGGCCTTCGGCATCCTGATGAGTCTGGAGCCGGCAATCGGCGCCGGTGCCGGCTTCGTCATTCTCGGTCAGGCATTGGCCCTCAACCAGATCTTCGGGGTCGTGCTCGTGATGATCGCCAGCGTCGCCGGCACCTTGTTGGCCAAGGTCTAGGCCGTAGCGGGGAGCACCTTTTCACGCGTGACTTCCGCCGAAGAATCCGACGCTGCCGGCGCCGGTGTCCGCTTGCCGCGCCCTCTACGACCTCCGATAAATTTCATCGATGCGCGCACTAGGTGAAAAGTGCCCGTTTACAAAAGTAATATTATATGATTTTTTCTCGATGGCTGCGTGGAGGCAGCTTTCTTTGGGAGGAAATCATGAAAATCGCCAAGGCACTTGCGTGTGCAACGATCCTTGCTGCCTGCACGTTTGGCAGCGCTTCCGCGGCCGATCTGGTAGTCGGCTTTTCGCAGATCGGCTCGGAGTCCGGCTGGCGCGCCGCCGAGACGACGCTGACAAAGCAGCAGGCCGAACAGCGTGGCATCGATCTCAAATTCGCTGATGCGCAGCAGAAGCAGGAAAACCAGATCAAGGCGATCCGCTCCTTCATCGCGCAGGGCGTGAACGCCATTCTCGTGGCCCCGGTGGTCGCTACCGGCTGGGACGAAGTGCTGCAGGAAGCCAAGGATGCGGAAATTCCGGTCATCCTGCTCGACCGCACGGTCGATTCGTCGAAGGAGCTTTACCTGACGGCAGTCACCTCCGACCTCGTGCACGAGGGCAATGTTGCCGGCAAATGGCTCGTCGATACGACCGCGGGCAAAACCTGCAACGTCGTCGAGCTTCAGGGTACGACCGGTTCCTCGCCGGCGATCGACCGCAAGAAGGGCTTCGAACAGGCGCTTTCCGGCCACGACAACCTGAAGATCATCCGCAGCCAGACCGGCGACTTCACCCGCACCAAGGGCAAGGAAGTCATGGAAAGCTTCCTCAAGGCTGAGGACGGCGGCAAGAACATCTGCGCGCTCTATGCCCACAACGACGACATGGCCGTCGGTGCCATCCAGGCGATCAAGGAAGCCGGCCTGAAGCCGGGCAAGGATATCCTTGTCGTGTCGATCGACGCCGTTCCGGATATCTTCCAGGCGATGGCCGCCGGCGAAGCCAATGCCACGGTCGAGCTGACGCCGAACATGGCCGGTCCCGCTTTCGATGCGCTTGCCGCCTTCCAGAAGGATGGCACGGCGCCACCGAAGTGGATCCAGACGGAATCGAAGCTCTACACTCAGGCCGACGAGCCGCTGAAGGTCTACGAGGAAAAGAAGGGCCTCGGCTACTGACGTCGGCCGTGGCCCGCGCTGCTTCTCGCGCGGGCCACGCTCTTTCCAGGTTCCGGCTGAAGAGCGCAGCTTGCCGCGGCTAGGCGCTGTGCTTCTCGTTGGTAGATACCAGCATCGCGGAGACGGTATCGATGCAGACCAGTGACCACATTCTCCAGGCGATCCGGATTGAAAAGACCTTCCCGGGGACCAGAGCCCTCGACAAGGTCGATTTTCACCTGCGGCGCGGAGAGGTTCATGCACTGCTTGGCGAAAACGGTGCCGGAAAATCGACCCTGATCAAATGCTTGACCGGGGCCTACCGGCGCGACGGCGGCGCCATTCTGCTCGATGATATCGAGGTCAATCCGCGCGACACGTTCGAAGCCCAGGCACTCGGGATCGGCACGGTCTACCAGGAGGTCAATCTGCTGCCGAACCTGACGGTTGCCGAGAACCTCTTCCTCGGGCGCCAGCCCCGCCGCTTCGGCATGGTCGACGTGCGCGCGATGAACCGGTGCGCGCGGGATTTGCTTGCCGACTATGAACTCCACATTGACGTCACCCGCGATCTTGCCAGCTATTCGGTCGCGATCCAGCAGGTCGTTGCCATTGCCCGGGCCGTCGATCTCTCCGGCAAGGTGCTGATCCTCGACGAGCCGACGGCGAGCCTCGATGCGCACGAAGTGGCGATGCTGTTCCGCATTGTCCGGCACCTCAAGGCACGCGGGCTCGGCATCGTCTTCGTCACTCACTTTATCGAGCAGGTCTACGAGATTTCCGACCGGATCACCGTGCTAAGGAACGGGCAGCTCGTCGGAACGCGTGAAACCGCCAATCTGGATCGCCGCGAGCTGATCGCGATGATGATCGGCCGCGAGCTGGCGGCGGAGATCCACGCGCCGCGTGCGGAGGCCCAGGAAGGGCCGTTGCGCTATCGCTTTCGCAATTATGGCCGCAAGGGTCGCGTCCGTCCCTTCGATCTCGATGTCCGCTCCGGCGAAGTGGTCGGCATGGCCGGCCTGCTCGGGTCCGGACGGACGGAGACTGCAGAGCTTCTCTTCGGCGCCCATCGCGCCGACAGCGGTGCGGCCGAAATCGATGGTCGTACGGTCGATCTCTCGTCGCCGCGGGCCGCCATCCGCTACCGCTTCGGTTTCTGCCCGGAGGATCGCAAGACATCGGGCATCATCGGTGATCTCTCGGTGCGCGAAAACATCGTACTCGCCCTGCAGGCCCGTCGCGGCTGGACCCGGCCGATCTCGCGAGCCGAGCAGAACCGTCTGGCGGACCACTATATCCGCGCGCTCGATATCCGCACGGCCGATCGGGAGAAGCCGATAAAGCTTCTGTCCGGCGGCAACCAGCAGAAGGCGATCCTCGCGCGCTGGCTCGCGACCGAACCGGAATTTCTGATCCTCGACGAGCCGACGCGCGGCATCGATGTCGGCGCCCATGCGGAAATCGTCAAACTGATCGAGGCGCTGCGTGAGAAGGGACTGTCCTTGATCGTCGTGTCCTCGGAGATCGAGGAACTGGTCGCCTACAGCAGCCGGGTCATCGTGCTTCGCGATCGCGCCCATGTCGCCGAACTCGACGGCAGCCGCATCACTGCCGATGAGATCGTCGAGGCGATCGCCGCAACCAATGAAAGGAGGACGCCGTGACGTCGTTCCTCAGACTCTATTTCAACCGGCTGCTGCCGCAACTGATCGCGCTTGCCGTTATCGTTGTGGCGGTATCGCTGGTGTTTCCCGGCTTCCTCAACCTGCAGATCCAGAACGGCCGCCTCTATGGCAGCCTCATCGACATCCTCAACCGCGGCGCGCCGGTCGTGCTGCTGGCGATCGGCATGACCGTCGTCATCGCCACCAAGGGCATCGACCTGTCGGTCGGCGCAGTCATGGCGATCTGCGGCGCCACCGCGGCTGCGGCGATCACCTCGGGGTACTCTCTCGCCGCAACGCTGTTGATCACGCTTGCGGTCGGTATTTTCTGCGGTCTCTGGAACGGGGTGCTGGTGGCGGTACTCGACATCCAGCCGATCATCGCGACGCTCGTCCTCATGGTCGCCGGGCGCGGCATCGCCCAGCTCATCACCGAGGGGGCGATCCTGACCTTCAACGATCCCGGCCTCATCTTCATCGGTAGCGGTTCCTTTGCCGGCTTGCCGATGCCGGTAGTGATCTGGTTGATCTTCGGCATATTGATCGCCGTGCTCGTCCGGCGGACGGCGCTCGGCATGCTGATCGAGGCGATCGGGGTCAATCGCCAGGCAAGTACACTGTCCGGCGTACTGACGCCTGTGCTCCTGATCGCCGCCTATGTCCTTTCCGGCCTCTGCGCTGCCATCGCCGGCATCATCGCTGCCGCCGATATCCGCGGTGCAGATGCCAACAATGCCGGTCTCTGGCTGGAGCTCGACGCCATTCTTGCGGTCGTCGTCGGCGGGACGTCGCTTCTCGGTGGCCGCTTCAGCATTGCCGCATCGGTGCTCGGGGCCATCATCATCCAGGCGATCAACACCGGCATTCTTCTTTCGGGCTTTCCGCCGGAATTCAACCTGATCATCAAGGCGGCGATCATCGTCTTCATCCTGGTGCTTCAGTCGCCGAGGTTCCGCGCTGCCTTTGCCTTCCTCGTGCCGGCGCGCGGCGCGAGCAAACCGAGCGAGCGAGCCGCAAAATGAAGCCGAAATACCTTCCGCTCACCGCGACGCTCGTGATCTTCCTCCTGGGTTA
This sequence comes from Ensifer adhaerens, assembly GCF_020035535.1. Lineage (NCBI taxonomy): Bacteria > Pseudomonadati > Pseudomonadota > Alphaproteobacteria > Hyphomicrobiales > Rhizobiaceae > Ensifer > Ensifer adhaerens. The sequence continues at coordinate 2,324,181 of NZ_CP083350.1, forward strand.
TGCGCTCTGCGTGGCGCAGTATCCGAACATGTTGTCGACGCGCGTGATCGGCAACCTTTTGACCGACAATGCCTTCCTCGGCATCGCGGCGGTCGGGATGACCTTCGTCATCATCTCCGGCGGCATCGATCTTTCGATCGGCTCGGTCATCGCTTTTACCGGCGTGTTTCTCGCTGTGGTGCTGGAACACACGAGCATCCACCCGCTCATAGCCTTCGCGATGGTTCTGGCGATCGCGACGCTCTTCGGCGCCGCGATGGGGGCGATCATCCACTATCTGGAAATGCCCGCCTTCATCGTCACCCTTGCCGGAATGTTCCTCGCGCGCGGCATGGCCTTCGTGTTGTCGATCGACAGCATTCCGATTAAGCATCCCTTCTACGCGACCTTGAAGGCGCTCTACTTCAAGCTGCCGGGTGGCGGCCGCATCACGCTGATCGGCGGGCTGATGCTGCTCGTCTTCGCGATCGGCATTCTCATCGCGCACCGCACGCGCTTCGGGACCAATGTCTATGCGCTCGGCGGGGGCACGGCGACAGCCCGGCTGATGGGCGTTCCGGTCGCCGCGACGACGATCCGCATCTACGCCTTTTCGGGCCTGCTTGCGGGATTGTCCGGCATCGTCTTTTCACTCTACACTTCGGCCGGCTACTCTCTCGCCGCCGTCGGCGTCGAACTGGACGCCATCACCGCCGTCGTCATCGGCGGAACGCTTCTGAGCGGTGGTTCGGGGTTCGTTGCCGGCACACTGGTGGGCATCCTCATTCAGGGGTTGATCCAGACCTACATCACCTTCGACGGATCGCTGTCGAGCTGGTGGACGAAGATCCTGATCGGCCTTTTGCTCTTTGCTTTCATTCTGCTTCAGAAGGGCATCATCTTCGTGTCGCGCCAGCGCCAGCAGCGGGCGTGAGGCAAGGGTTGCGCGATGTGGCCATCCCTCCATCAGCCGCGCAAACGCACGAGCCACCGGCTCGTGGTCGAGGAACTCGGCCAGGCGGTGGTCGGAGGGGAGTTCGCCGTCGGGGATATCCTGCCCGGCGATGCGGAGTTGGCTGCGCGCTTCAACGTTTCCCGCACCGTCCTGCGCGAGGCGATGAAGACACTAGCCGCCAAGGGCCTCGTCGTCGCTCGCGCTCGCATCGGTACGCGCGTCATGCCGCGGGCGAACTGGAACCTGTTCGATGGTGACGTGCTTTCCTGGCATTTCCGGGCCGGCGTCGACGAGGAGTTCCTCAGCCATGTCAGCGAGGTTCGCCTGGCGCTGGAACCCTATGCGGCCGGCCTGGCGGCGCGGCGCGCCACGGACGCCGATATCTCCCAGATGATGCGGCTGGCGGTCGCCATGGGCGATGCGGGGCACAGCGCGCAGACGCTGGCGCGCGCCGATCTTGAATTCCACCTTCGGCTGCTCGAGGCTTCGCTCAACCCGTTCATGCAGACCGTCGGCAGCCTGATCGAGGCGGCGCTGATCGGCGTTTTCCGCTTGAGCAACGCGGCCACCGACGGCGCCGAGATCGATCGCGTCGCCGTCGCGCATATCCGCATTGTCGAGGAAATTCGGCTGCGCAATGAAGAAGGCGCCCGAAGCGCGATGGAGCACGTGATCCGTGTGGGACAGCAGCAGCTGATCGCAAATATGAGAGCGCGCGACTGACCGTACAGGTGTGCGCGCCGAGCGCCGCTATGCGGCTTTGTTTTCCCGCCATCTGCGCGTAGGCTGCAGCCACCGGCACGAAAAGATGCCGGGACAGGGCAGCCGGAGAACTCGGGTGACGGGACAGGATGTGCTGATTGTCGGCGCAGGGCCGACCGGGCTGGTGCTTGCTCTCTGGCTGACCGCCCAGGGGGCAAAGGTCCGCATCATCGACAAGAACACCGGTCCCGGCCCAACGTCACGGGCGATGGTGGTGCATGCCCGCACACTTGAGCTCTATCGCCAGCTCGATCTGGCGACGGCCGTGATCGAGGCCGGACACCGCAACCCGTCGGTCAATCTCTGGGCGAAAGGCAAGGCCAAGGCACGGATATCCTTCAACCCGACCGGTGCGAAGCTGACACCCTATCCGTTTGTCCTTGTTTATCCGCAGGATCATCACGAGCGCCTGTTGGCGGAGCGGCTGGAAGCGACCGGCGTCACCGTCGAGCGCCAGACCGAACTGGTCGACTTCGAGGACACCGGCGACCGGATCGCAGCGCGTCTCCGCTTGCCTGACGGCAGCGAGGAGATTTCAACGGCGCGATACCTCGCGGGATGTGATGGCGCCCGCTCGCCGGTCCGCCACAAGCTCGCGATCGGCTTCGAGGGCGGCACCTATCAGCAGACCTTCTACGTCGCCGATGTCGAGGCGAGTGGGCCTGCCGCCAATGGCGAGGTGCACCTGTCGCTCGAAAGCAGCGACTTCGTTGCCCTGCTCGCCTATGCCGAGGGAAGGGGACGGCTGATCGGCCTCGTGCGGGACGAACGGGAGGACGCGGCCGAGCTTACCTTTCAAGATGTCAGCCACCGCGCCATCGAGAGCCTGAAACTCACCATCGACCGGGTCAACTGGTTTTCCACCTATCGTGTCCATCATCGTGTGGCCGACCGCTTTCGCCAGGGGCGCGTTTTTCTCGTCGGCGACGCTGCCCATGTGCACAGCCCGGTCGGCGGCCAGGGCATGAATACCGGCATCGGCGATGCGATCAATCTTGCCTGGAAACTCGCTGCGGTCTTGAAGGGTCGAGCATCCGACACGCTCCTCGACAGCTATGAAGGCGAACGCATTGGCTTCGCGCGCCAGCTTGTAGAAACGACCGATCGATTGTTTACCTTCGTGACGGCCGAGGGCCGCATCGCGGATTTCCTGCGTGTCGAGATCGCTCCGGCAATCGCAAATTTCGCCTACCGTATCGGCCGCGTCCGCGAATTTCTGTTCCGGATGCTCTCGCAAACCCAGTTGAACTATCGCGGTGGGCCTTTGAGCCGCAGCAATGCCGGCTGGGTGGAGGGCGGAGATCGACTGCCTTGGATCCCGGCGAACGGTCTCGACAACTACGCGCCGCTTGCCGCCATCAGCTGGCAGGTTCACGTCTATGGAGCGGCGTCCGGCGATTTGAAACAATGGTGCGCGACACGCCATGTGCCGCTTCATATCTTCCCCTGGACCGAGGCGCACGCGGTCGCGGGCCTGGTCATGGATGCAGCCTATCTTCTGCGGCCGGATACCTATGTGGCGCTGGCCGCCTCAGAACAGGCAGCGGATGCTTTCGAAGCCTATCTGTCGGAAGTGGGGATCACTCGGCCCTGACGCTCGTTCTCGCCACAGGAGGTTCCGCCGGTAGTTCGTCAGGGTTTGGCAGGCGTCAAATGACGGAATTAACGAAACAAAGATGGGGCCAGGCCGGCCCCATCTTTGTTTTCATGGATCGGGTCGCCGGACCTAGCCGTGGTTGGTCGGCGTCTGGCCATTGCCCGCTGACGTGCCTGCGTCAGGCGTTGCCTCTGCCGGGTGCTTGGAAATGCCGGCGAGCCTGTGGCCGCGCTCGCGCAGCCATTGGAAGACGACATAGAGTGCCGGGATGACAAAGATGCCGACAAGCGCCGCGGCGAGCATCCCGCCGGCAACGCCGGTGCCGACCGCGCGGCGGCTGAGTTCGCCGGCGCCTCTGGCGACCACCAGCGGCACCAGGCCGACGATGAATGCGAAGCTCGTCATCATCACGGCGCGGAAACGGGCGCGCGCCCCTTCGATCGCCGCATCGACGATCGACGCTCCGGCTTCGCGGTGGGCCTTGGCGAACTCGACGATCAGGATCGCGTTCTTCGAAGCAAGCGCGATCAGAACAACGAGGCCGATCTGGGCGTAGATGTCGAAGGAAAGACCGGCGACGAGCACCGATAGCAACGCGCCAGAAACGCCGAAGGCGACCGACAGCAGCACCGGTACGGGGATCGTCCAGCTTTCATAGAGTGCGACGAGGAAGAGGTAGGCGAAGAGCACCGCCATCGCCAGGATGGCGGTCGTCTTGCCGGCCGCTTCCAGTTCCTGCAGCGCGGTTCCGGTCCATTCGTAGCTGTAGCCCGGTGGCAAGGTCGAAGCCGAAAGCGCCTCCATGGCGGCAAGCGCCTCGCCTGAGGAATGACCGGCTGACGGCTGGCCGTTCAGCGTGATCGAGCGGTAGTTGTTGTAGCGAACGATCGACTGCGGACCGACGATGTAGTCGACCTTGGCGACCGAGGCGACCGGCACCATGTCGCCATTGGCATTGCGCACATGCAGCCGCTGAATGTCGTCGACCGCATTGCGGTCCGCCTGCGCCGCCTGCATCGTCACCTTCCAAGTGCGGCCGAAGAGGTTGAAGTCGTTGACGTAGTAGCTGCCGAGCGTGCCCTGCAACGTGGTGAAGAGGTCACTGACCGAAACGCCGAGCGATTGCAGGCGATCGCGGTCGATGTTGAGATAGAGCTGCGGCGAGCTGGCCGAATAGGTGGTGAAGGTTGGGCCAAGTGCCGGGTTCTGGTTGGCGGCGATGATCAGCCCGCCTGCCGTGGCTGCGAGATCGGCAACCGATCGACCCTGCAGGTCGAGCAGCTGATATTCGAAGCCGGACCCGGTGCCGAGGCCCATGATCGGCGGCAGGTTGAAGGCGAAGATCTGCGCGCCTCGAATCGCCTGGCCCTTGGCCATGGTAGTGCGGATCGCCGCTTCGACTCCGGCCGCATCATTCAAACGTTCTGCGAAGGGCTTCATCGTAACGATGGCAAAAGCGGAGTTCGATTTCGAGAGGCCGTCGAGGAAGGAATAGCCGGTGACGGTGATGACGTTGGCGACACCCTCGATGCCGCCCAGCATCGTCTCCACCTGCTTCACCACCGCATCGGTGCGGTTGTAGGAGGCGCCTTCGGGCAGGCGGATTTCGGTGAAGAAGGCGCCCTGGTCCTCCGCCGGCAGGAAGCCGGTCGGCACGACCTTGAAGAGCAGGCCAGTGGCGACGAAGGCGCCCGCTAGCAGCACGAGGCCGATGATCGCGCGGCGAGCTATGTGCCCGGCGACAAAGGTATAGCCGTCGCGTCCTTTGTCGATGGTGCGCGAGATGTAGCCGAGAACGCCGCGCTTCGGCCCGTGATGCGGCTTCAAAAGCACGGCGCAGAGCGCTGGGCTCAGCGTCAACGCGTTGATCGCCGAGATCACCATCGACACCGAGACGGCGACGGCGAACTGCTGAAACAGTTGGCCGCTCAAACCCGGGATGAAGGCGACCGGAACGAAGACCGAGAGCAGCACTAGCGTGATCGCGACGATGGCGCCGGTGATCTCGCCCATGGCGCGGCGCGCCGCTTCGGCCGCCGAGAGACCGGGGTTCTCCTCCATCACCCGCTCGACGTTCTCGACCACCACGATCGCGTCGTCGACAACGATGCCGATCGCTAGAACCATGGCCAGCAGCGACACGGTGTTGAGCGAAAAGCCCATGGCGAGCAGCACCGCGAAGGTGCCGATCAGTGCCACCGGAACGGCGACAAGCGGGATCAGCGTCGCCCGCCAGTTTCCGAGGAACAGGAAGACGATGATGATGACGAGGATGAAGGCCTCGAACAGCGTTTCCTCGACGTTGTCGACGCTCGCTTCGACGAACTGCGCGGTGTCGTAGGCAACCGAATAGGTGAGGCCCGGCGGGAAGGATTTCGACAATCTCTCCATCGCCTCCTGCACGCCCCTGGCGGCGGCAAGCGCGTTGGCACCCGGTGCCTGATAGGTGCCGATCATGGCGACGGGCTTGCCGTTGATCCGCGCATTGGAATCGGAACTGGCGGCGCCGAGTTCGACCCGCGCGACGTCGCGGATGCGCACATAGGAGCCGTCGGGCTTTGCGCGCAGCACCACATCCTCGAACTGCTTGGGATCGGTGAGGCGTCCTTGCGTCTGGAGATTGAGCTGGAACAGCGGATCGTCGGTCATCGGCTGGGCGCCGATACGGCCGATCGCGGCCTGGACGTTCTGGGCCTTCAACGCGTTGATCACATCAGTCGGCGTCAGGTCGAGGCTGGTCATCCGGTCGATGTCGAGCACGACGCGCATGGAGTAGTCCTGGGCACCGAAGAGCTGGGCGTCGCCGACGCCGGGGACGCGCTTGACCGTGTCGAGCACGTTGATCGTGGCGTAGTTGGACAGGAACAGGCTGTCGAAGTTCTGCTTCTCGTCGGCCGCAAAGATGGTGATCACCTGCATCAGCGCGGAGGACTTCTTGCGCACGCTGACGCCGCTCTGCTTGACCTCGGACGGCAACCCGGCTTCGGCAAGCGACACGCGGTTCTGAACATTGACGGTGGCGATATCAGGATCGGTGCCGACGGCGAAGGTGACGGTCAACGTATAGGAACCGTCGGCGCCGCTGGTCGATTTCATGTAGAGCATGTCGTCGACGCCGACGACCTTGCTTTCGATCGGCTGGGCGACGGTGGTTTCGACCACGTCGGCGCCAGCGCCCGGATAACTTGCCGTGACGCTGACTTGCGGCGGCACGATGTCGGGAAACTGCGCGATCGGCAGACGGGTGAGCGCAAGCAGGCCCGCCAGCGTCAGCACGATGGAGATGACCGTGGCGAAGCGCGGGCGATCGATGAAGATCTCTGAAATCATCGCTTAGCCACCTGCTGCCGTGGCGGCATCGACCGTGATGCCCGGCCGGACCTTGCCCGCCCCCTCGGTAATGACGTTCTCGCCTTCCTTCAGGCCCTTGCTGATGACTGCCTGGCCGCGCGTGTTGCGCGCGACATCGACACGGCGAAGCTCTACCTTGGAACTCGCGTCGACCACCAGCACGAAGGCGCCCTGCTGGTCGCGCTGGACCGCCTGCTGCGGCACGGCCAGAACATCCTGCTTGTCGGACTGCTCAAGCACGACGCGCACCAGCGCGCCATCGAGAAGAATGCTGTCCGGATTGGGGAACTCGGCACGCACGATCACCGTGTCCGTCCCTTGCGAGACATTGCTGGCGACGAAGTTGATCGTGCCTTTTTGCTTGTATTCGGTGCCGTTGGGGAGCCCGAGACCGACATTGGCGCCGCCGCTGATCTCGCCCTTCAGCACCCGCTCGCGATAGGTGAGATAGAGCGCCGTCGCCACGGGAAACTGGACATAGATCGGATCGAGCCGCGTCAGCGTCACCAGCGGTCCGCTGTCCGGACCGACGAGCGCACCGACGTCGGCCGCCGTCAAGCCGATGATACCGTCGAAGGGGGCCATGATCTTTGTATAGGAGAGATTGAGGTCGGCGTTGTCCTTGCTGCCCTTGAGCCGTATCAGGTCGCCTTCGGCTTTCCTGACTTCGGCATGGGCTTCATCGACCTTGGCCTGGGAGATTGTCTTGGTGGTGAGCAGCTGTTCGGCGCGGTCGCGCTCAAGGATCGCGAGTTCCTTGGCGGCTTCGGCTGCCTCGATCTGCCCTTCGATCTCCTGGACAGCGGCGCGATAGGCGCCGTCTTCGACCTGGTAGAGCTCCGTCCCGGCCGTTACCTTTTGCCCCTCAGTGAAGTTGACCGCCTGAAGGAAGCCCGAGACGCGGGCGCGAATGTCAACCTTCTGGATGGCCGTGACCTTGCCGGTCAGATCCACGCTCTCGCGCAGATCCATGATTGCAGCCGGCGCCACGACGACTGCCGGAGCCTGCTGGGCAAGCGCTGTTTGCGCGGAAACCGCGACCGTGACGAATAATGCCGATGAAAGTGAAAGGGCAAGAATTCTCGAACGACGCATGCAACGTTCCCCCTGAACGAAACAGCTGGAGATAACTTAAGTCGCCTTGGCAGTTGCATTGAAATCAGAACATGTTCTCCGCCCCAAGTCACGCAATCAGGGGTTGATTTAAGTGAGGGCTTGCAAAGATGATGCAAATGCCCGCGAAAGGCGGGTTCAGAGGGAACTTGTCACAAAAGCAATGATTTGCCGGACCATCGCCGGTTCACGGCAGAGGGAGGCGACAGGCTGATTTCGTCGGGTTTCGGTTGAGGTAGGTGCATGGAAGCGAACGTTTTACGTGTGCCTCATCGTCACAATTGGCGAGATCGGTCTGCAACCTCCGGTGACAGTTCCGCGGAACCGTCGAGTAGACAGGTCCCGGCGCGATGCCGGGACCAAGCTTAGTACTGTTGCCGGATCGAGGCGTCAGACCAGGTCGAAGCGGTCTGCGTTCATCACCTTGTTCCAGGCGGCCACGAAGTCGCGCACGAACTTCTTCTTGGCATCCGCCTGGCCATAGACTTCGGCGATGGCCCGGAGCTGCGAGTTCGAACCGAAGACGAGATCGACGCGGGTGGCGGTCCACTTGACGTCACCAGTCTTGCGGTCGCGGCCTTCGAACACGTCCTTCGCATCCGATGTTGCCGTCCAGGCCGTGCCCATGTCGAGCAGGTTGACGAAGAAGTCGTTGCTGAGTGTTCCCGCACGATCGGTGAAGACGCCGTGCCTGACCTGATCGTGGTTGGCGCCAAGAGCGCGCAGGCCCCCGACCAGAACGGTCATCTCCGGTGCGGTCAGCGTCAGCAGCTGCGCCTTGTCGATCAGCAGCTCTTCCGGCGAAACCGCATACTGGGTGCGCTGGTAGTTGCGGAAGCCATCGGCGATCGGCTCGAGGACTGCGAAGGAGTCGACATCGGTCTGCTCCTGCGTGGCATCCGCGCGACCCGGCGCAAAGGCGACATCGATGTCATGGCCGGCAGCCTTTGCAGCCTTCTCGATGGCAGCGGCGCCGCCGAGGACGATCAGGTCGGCGAGCGACACTTTCTTGCCGCCGGACTGGGCGTCGTTGAAGCCACGCTGGATGCCTTCGAGAACCTCCAGAACCTTTGCCAGTTGCGCCGGCTGGTTGACCTGCCAGTCCTTCTGCGGAGCAAGGCGGATGCGGGCACCGTTGGCGCCGCCGCGCTTGTCCGAGCCGCGGAAGGTCGAGGCGGATGCCCAGGCGGTCGAAACCAGTTCGGAGACCGAAAGGCCCGAAGCGAGGATTTTGGCCTTGAGGTCCGCGATATCCTTGGCGTCGACGAGCGCGTGATCGACGGCCGGGATCGGATCCTGCCAGATCAGCTCTTCGGCCGGGACTTCCGGGCCGAGATAGCGGGCGCGCGGACCCATGTCGCGGTGAGTTAGCTTGTACCAGGCGCGGGCGAAGGCGTCCGCGAAGGCATCCGGGTTCTCGTAGAAGTGTCTTGCGACCTTCTCGTAGGCCGGGTCGACGCGCAGCGCGAGGTCGGTCGTCAGCATCGACGGCGCGTGGCGCTTCGACTTGTCATGGGCGTCCGGGACGGTGCCGGCGCCCATGCCGTGCTTCGGCGTCCACTGGTGCGCGCCGGCCGGGCTCTTCGTCAGTTCCCATTCGTAGCCGAAGAGGTTCCAGAAGAAGTTGTTGCTCCACTTGGTCGGCGTCGTCGTCCAGGTGACTTCGAGACCGCTGGTGATGGTGTCGCCGCCACGGCCACTGCCGTAGGTGCTGGCCCAGCCGAGGCCCTGTTCCTCGATGCCGGCGCCTTCCGGCTCCCGACCGACATTGGCCGCATCACCGGCACCATGGGTCTTGCCGAAGGTGTGGCCGCCGGCGATCAGCGCCACGGTTTCCTCGTCGTTCATGGCCATGCGCGCGAAGGTTTCGCGGATGTCCCGGGCCGCAGCGAGCGGGTCCGGGTTGCCGTTCGGGCCTTCCGGATTGACGTAGATCAGGCCCATCTGCACGGCAGCGAGTGGGTTTTCGAGGTCGCGATCGCCGGAATAGCGCTTGTCGTCGAGCCAGGTCTTTTCCGTGCCCCAGTAGATGTCTTCCTCCGGCTCCCACACGTCGGGGCGGCCGCCGGCGAAGCCGAAGGTCTTGAAGCCCATGGATTCGAGTGCGCAGTTGCCGGCAAGGATCATCAGATCGGCCCAGGAGATGCTGTTGCCGTATTTCTGCTTGATCGGCCAGAGGAGGCGGCGCGCCTTGTCGAGGTTGGCGTTGTCCGGCCAGCTGTTGAGCGGCGCAAAGCGCTGCTGTCCGGCACCGGCGCCGCCGCGGCCGTCACCGGTGCGGTAGGTGCCGGCACTATGCCAGGCCATGCGGATGAACAATGGGCCATAGTGACCGAAATCGGCCGGCCACCAATCCTGCGAATCGGTCATCAGCGCGAAGAGGTCTTTCTTCACCGCCGGCAGGTCGAGCTTCTTGAATTCCTCGGCGTAGTTGAAGGCTTCGCCCATCGGATCGGAAAGGGAGGAACTCTGGTGCAGGATTTTCAGATTGAGCTGGTTCGGCCACCAGTCCCGGTTCGAGGTCCCGGCGGATTGAGCGCTCGTCTGGGCTCCATGCATGACGGGACATTTGCCCGTTTTGTCGGCTTTCGCGTCCATTTCTATCTCCCTTTACGATGACGTGAATTGTGCGGATCAGAGGAAAGGCAGGCCGTGCGGGCCAACGGTGCGCCGGGCCCGGCTAACGGCATTCTTTGTGCCGTCTGTGGTTGTCGTTCCGCGAAGCGGTATCGCCACTGGCTGCGTCTCCCTCATTGCGCGGCGACTCTATCAAAGTGGTTTCATTAATTTAAGTTGGATTTACTGATGATGACGATAAGGCAATCCTATGGCTAATGAACGGCGGGCAACGGTCGCATGCTTGCAGTCCTCCATGGATCTTTGATGACGTGCGAGCGCTCGCCGATTGCAGCCCACACAAGAATATTGGTGCACTGCACTCCCGCCAAACTTGCGGAAGAAAGCGCCAATCGTTAGTCACACCCGCAACGACTCAACGCTTTCCATTTTTCGCGTGGTGAAAGGACAGACATCGTGGCTGAGACAGAAACTGGGGCCGGCAAGGGCCGTCGCAAAGCGCTTTGGGCTGCCGTCGCGGTGATCGCGATCGCGGCCGCCGGCGTAGTCGGCGGCAAGTTCATGCTCGAAAGGACGGTCGACAGGTTCATCGCTGATCGCGGCGGCAAGGCCGGCTCCGTCAAGGCGGATTTCCTCGGACGCGTTCATTTGCGTGACGTGACGCTCCCCTTCGCCAATGGCACAAGTGTAAAGGTTGCCGCGATCGATGGCCGACCCAAGATCTTCTTCCTGAGCGGCAAGCTTGATGTGAAGGGTCTTGAGCTCGATATCGCCGCAGGCAAGTTCACTGTGCCGCAGGCGACCATCGAAGAGCCGGACTTCTTTGCCGGTGCGCTCTCAAAGGCAGGCGACAAGGGCGAACTGACGACGCTGAAGCGCATCGAGCGCTTTGCCGCAAAGCACATCTCGGCGCCAGAGGCGACCGTTAGCCAGGATGTGGCCGGTACCGAGCAGAAGACGGTTTACAGGGACCTCGCTCTTGAGGACATCGCCGGCGGCCGCGTCGCCCGCTATTCGGCCAGTGGCGCAAGCTTCGCCTTTGCCATGGATGTTCCCGACGGCGAAGGGGCAACGAAGCGCGAGCAGATGAACGGCTCGATCGGGGCTGTCGTGGGCGAAAACTTCGATGCGGCCTATATGGTGCGGATCTACACGGAAAAGGCCGGCCCGGACGACAAGGAGCCGAAGCCGCTCTATGGTCCGATGTCGGCAAAGAACCTTTCCTTCTCCGACGGCAAGGCCCAGTTCGGCTATGACGAAGTCCGCAGCAAGGGCTTCAGCGCGCGCATGCCGGCCGAGCCGTTGCTGGAAACCTTGGAGAAGCTGAAAGGGGTGACGGATCCCGAAGCGTTGCCGCCGGCGGAACGGCAGGCGTTCTTCAAGCGCATCCTGTCCGTTGTCGACATGATCGGCAAGGGCGACATCGAGTTGCTCGGTCTCAAGATGGAAGTGCCGGACAAGAGCAGCGAAGAAGAAGGCAAGACGATCAAGTTCGCCGTCGAAAAGATGGCGATGCAGCTCGATGGCCAGAGCTTCGACGGTTCCCTTCACGGACTTTCGGCCGGAGAAGGCGCAGACTACGTCAAGCTCGCCGAAGCAAGCATCAAAGGTTTCTCCTGGGCTCCAACCATGGACGCGATCACGAAGCTGGCGGGCCTGAAAGAAGAAGAGTTCGAGACCTTCCCCTTCACCACGCTGATGCCGGAATTCGGAACGATCCGTATTGCCGGACTGGACGTGGACATGCCCGGCAGCGCGCCGACAAGCGTGACGGACAGCGAAATCACCGAAGACGACCAGAGCGTCATTGAAAACGAGACCGACCCGTCGGTCACCGCCGAGCCGGCGCCGGATGAGGCGGCCGATGGTGATGCTGCATCCGATGCTGCTGCCGCAACCGACGGCGATGCCTCGACGGATGGGGAAGCCGCATCCGACGCAGAGGTCCCGGCCGATGCCCAGGACGATCCGATGGCCGAAGCGTCGGTCGAGCAGGCTGCCGTGCCCACCGTTCCGGAACGCGTGCGCTTCACGCTCGACACCTACGAACTGGCCCTGACCAAGCTGCGCAACGGCATCCCGACGGATGTGCGGGTCAGCTATCGCGATCTCAGCGTGCCGATTCCGGCCGACACGCAGGAGGAAGGTTTCGCGACGCTGCGCAAGCTGGGTTTCGAAAAGCTGATGTTTTCTTCCAACGTCGAGCTCGCCTGGGATGAGGCGAACGAGACCCTCGTCATCAAGGATATCTCCCTGGACGGCAAGGATTTGGGCAGCTTCTCCTTCTCAGGCCTGATCGGCGGCGCCAGCAAGGATTTCTTCTCCGGCGACATGACCGCCGCGCAGGTGGCACTTTTCGGCCTCACTGCCCGGGAAGCTACGCTCAAGCTCGAAGACAAGGGCATCATGGCCAAGGGCATCAAGCTCTATGCCGAGGATAACCACATGACCGAGGACAGCGTTCGCGGTCTCCTCGTGCTGATGACGAGCGCGGGCGTGCAGCATTTTGCCGCCGCGCAGCCGAAGCTGCAGGACGCGGCAACGGCGTTTACCCAGTTCATCAGCAAGCCCGGTGCCTTCACCCTGAAGGTCAAGGCCAAGGCTGAAGCCGGGATTGGCGCACTCGAACTGATGGGCGCCGCTGAAAATCCGGCGCTTCTGCTCGAGAAGGTCGATCTCGAAGCGACCGCACAGTAAATCGATCGCGGGCCGCCTCAGTCGATGCGGCCCGCATCACTTCTGCCCGTGGGATGCTGAAAGAGTTCCCGCAGCGCCATCATCTCCTCGCGTCCGACCTCATGCCTGCCACGATTGTAGAGCGCCCGGACATCTGCCTTCTGTTCCGCCAGAAAGTCGACCAAGCGCTCCGTGAGCGCCAAGGGGCGGCTCGGATCATCTTGGCCGCCGGTGACCAGGATCGGTTTACCCTCAAGTTCGGCGTTGCCGAATGGCACCCAGGAAACGAGGGGATGCAGCAGGGCGGCCCGGTCGAACAGATCGGGATGCTTGACCAGAAGCCCTGCAAGAACAGTCGCGCCTGAAGAATAGCCGATGCCGTAGGCGACGCTGTCGGGGTAGAGACGCCGCATTTCGGCGATATCATTCGCCAGGTCTTCGATGGCGGCAGCGAATGCGTGCATATCGCCCAAGGCGTCGCCGATCGGGGGAGGGTTTGCTGCATCGGCATTGGCTGCGCATCTGTTGAAGGGAAACACCCGGGCATTTGGCAGCGTGGCGGCGATCAGCGCGCCGACCGGATCGCCCGGAGCAGGATTGTGGAAGGCGAAGACGATCGCTGCATCGTGCCTGGACGGTTTTCTTCGTTCGCTGGAAGATGAATTTGTCATGCTGGCGCTCCCGTAACAGGAGAAGTCCGAAGGGCCGTCGAAGAGGCAGCATTCACGCTTGTCCCATCTCTGCCAGCCCGACACGCACTTCTCCCGCTCAAAGGATCGGTGCAATCATAGCTAAACGGAATTGAAATAATATTGACTATATTATTTCATTATACGCAATTATACGCAATTATACGCATGAGCGATTTGAGCAATATCCGGGTTTTCCTGGCGGTAGCGAAGCAGCGGAGCTTTGCCGCGGCGGCGTGTCAGCTTTCGATGACCGCGTAGACCGTCACCCGCGCGGTCAGTACCTTGGAAGAGGGTTTGCCGGATATGGAACACCGCAGACGCCGGACGACCTCGATCGCCATGGTTGCCTGGCCTATGAAGCACAGGTGATCTCGGAGACCTGGGAACTGACGTCCCAGGGCCGGACGCGAAAGGCGAGGACTGGCCAGTCGCTCGCTGCCAACGACGGCGAGTTCGTCGCAAGGCTTGCTGAAAATGGCGAGGGCATCGCGCTTTTGCCGTTCTTCATCGTCGAGGACGTGCTGGCAACGGGCGCGCTGAAACAGATCCTCGACGGGTGGGAGGCGCCGCAACTGTGGCTCACTCTGTATTATCCGTCTATGAACGGTTACCGCTCTGGGTTGCCAAGTTCTCGGATTTCTTCGAAAGCTACGTTACCGAGATGATCTAGCGCAGCCGGATCGAGTTTCAGCCAAAACAGACCCGTTTGCGGCTAAATGTGAGCAAAGGATACAAGAAATTAGGGACCGCACACCCCATGTTTCCTCGGATATGAGCGGCAATTGCGAGATCGTCCCCTGCGCGCACGCCATAGGGTCGAGTCGAGGCGGATGGCGCGTGAGGAATGAACTCCATCGCCAGGAGGCGGGGGTGGACGGACGATGACAGAGGCAAATGGCATTGGAGCATATTTCGGCGAGCCCAAGGCGCCGTTTCTCATGGTGCGGCCTGTCCGCGACGCCCGGTTTTCAGTGACGCGCCTGCAGTGCCGGCTGAAGGGGGAATTGAGCCGCATCGTTTCGCTGCCCGCCGCCGACGCCTACTTCCTGATGTTCTATTTCAAGGATGTGATGCATAGCGATGTGGTGCCGGGCGAAAGCGAAAGTGAAATTCGCCGCTACCGGCAGGGATCGGTCTGCCTCGTCGATCTCGTCGAGGGTGCCAGTATCCGGCTTGTGAGCGATCTCGATTCACTCGCCTTCCATTTGCCGCGGGCCTTGTTTCGTGAAGTTTCCACGTTTTCGCATGCGCCCGCCGCCACCAGTCTCCGGTGCCGCCGCGGCGAAGTCGACGACGTCATGCACAATCTCGCCTTGGCGCTGTTGCCCCTTCTTGCCGAGAACGAGGGTGAACCAGGTGCCGTATTGCAGCACATCGCAGTCGCCATCTGCGCGCACCTTCTGCATTCCTACCCGGATCGAGCCAATGCGTCCGGCGGCCCCGATCTCTCCGTATGGCAGGAGAAGGCTGTCAAGGACTTCATGATCGACCATTGGGCAAAGGACTTTTCGTTTGCCGCAGCGGCGGCGACCGCGAACCTGCCGGAGGAGGTTTTTACCGCGGCCTTTGCATCCGCGACCGGGCAGACACCGGAAGAGTGGCTGATGCGGTACAGGATCGCCCGCGCCAAGCGCTATCTCATAGAGGAGGGATGGTCGTTGAGCAAAACCGCCACCAGCTGCGGATATGCCAACGTGGCCCGGTTCATCGAAGCCTTTCGCCAGGTGACGGGCGTGACGCCCGCCATCTGGCGCGCGCGCTGGCTGCAGTGAGGGTGCTATGATGATCTTCGACCCTCCGCGATGCATCGCTGGATTTGCCTCTTCATTGCGACAGCCAACCGTTGTAGCATCTGCCCGGCCGCTGAAACGGGTGGCTGAGCTGGAAATCGGGAGACCCTGACCGATGGCCTTGCAAGAAGGACTGAGCGCAGACGAGCGCACACCGTGTCCTACCGTCAAACGGATCAGCGCTGGCGAAATCACCGTCACGAGAACCTTCTCGGATCGCTTCGATCTGGAGCTCGGGCCCCTGATCCCGGTTGCAGACGCCTTCAACGTCATCATCCAGATGCGTGACTTCGAGGCGCACCGCCTGTGGCGGCGCGGCGAACTCGTCTATGAGGGTGGGCACCCCAAGGCTTCGCTTGCGATCACCGATCTTCGCGACCAATGGCAGTGCCACCATCTGTCGCCCTTCGACAATGTCCGCTTCCACATCCCCTTTGCTTCTATGCGGAGCTTCACCGAAAGGGCCGGGCGCGGCGAGTATGTGTCGCTGTCTCCCGTACAGGGACGCGTTGATCCGGTGATGTTCGGCCTCGCTCAAGCGCTGCTACCCTCGCTCGACGAACCGGACCGGGCCAATCTGCTGTTCGTTGAACAGATCAATCTTGCCGCGCTGGCCCACCTCAGCCAGGCCTATGGCGGCTTGCATTTCCCCGTCGACAAGAAGGGTACGCTGGCACCATGGCAGGAGAGGCTGGCGACGGAGTTTCTGGTCGCCCATTTCAATACGCCGTTCTCGATCGGCGATCTCGCTGCCCAGTGTGAGCTCTCGCGCAGCTATTTCAACAAGGCTTTCAAGGAAAGCTTCGGGCGCACGCCGTCCAGGTGGCTGTCCGAATATCGGATCGCGCGGGTCAAGGAGTGTCTGCTTCAGGACACGCCCCTTGCTGAAATCGCTATCCACTGCGGGTTTGCCGACCAGAGCCATATGACCCGCGTTTTCACCAGCCAGACGGGCGAGACGCCGGCGCGCTTCCGCAAAAAGAACCGGTCCGTCATCGTAGCTGTGGATCGCCCTCCGCAATAGCGTGGAAAGAGGGCGCGCCCTCGTGCAAAATTTTCAAAACACATGAAAAACGTGCAAGAATGATGCGCCGACCGGGGCAATCATAGGGCCGCTCCTGCAAACGATTTGGTGAATCCGAGAGTGAATTGCGTGCACGTTTCCCATGCGCACGGCGATCCGCATCCTTCGTTTTCATCGTCACGGCAGGAGGCTTTGCCGGGTAGTCTCGACACACAGGAGCGAAGACGATGACGAATGCTTCCGCTGCCTCGGCCGGAGCGCGACCGCGCGACAGTCTTGGATGCTCGCTCGACCAGCTCGATGACAACAGGACGATCGAAGGCCGAGATATGGTCTTCCATCGCAAGCGGTCGACAGCGGGACCGCCGGGTCAGGTCACGACGCCTGGCAACGGGCGTGGTTATCTGATCGGCCTGTCGCTTGTGGGCGGCCATAGCCGCCGGGTTTTCGGAGCGCATCACTCTGCGACCCAGGAATTCGGTCAAAACGCGATCTACGTCAGGGACTTTGCCGACGATTACAAGGCGGATCTCAAAGGGTCCTTCGATTTCACCTTGCTCGAAATCGGCCACGGTGCGCTGGAGCGCATCGCAGATGCCGCAAATGTTTCCGGCGTCAGCGAGCTGCGGTCCGTCTCGGCCTCGCCCGATCCAGTTCTCGGCGGCATGCTTGGCGCCCTGTTTGCGTCGGTGGACGGCCACACGGATCGAAGCGCGCTCTTCGTCGACCAGCTCTCGGTGGCGATCGGTGTGCATATGGTGCGGCAGTACGGAAATGGCCGCGGCGACAGCTTGGTCGGGGGACGCAGGCTCTCTCAGCGCTGCCAGGCAAAGATTCGCGATCTGGTGCAAGCCCGGCTCGATGGCGAACTCACGGTCGAGGAATTGGCCCAAACATGCAATCTGTCGCAGGCGGCTTTTCTGCGTGCCTTTCGCGAGACCATGGGCAGCACGCCCTACCGCTGGCTGCTGCAGCAGAGGATCGAAAAGGCCAAGGATCTGCTGCAGTTCTCGCCCACATCCCTGAGTGAAATCGCCGTCGTCTGCGGCTTTTCGGACCAGAGCCACTTTACCCGGGCCTTTGCGCAGGCCGCAGGTGCCACGCCACGCCAGTGGCGGCGCAGCCGGCAGTCGTAACCCACTGAATATACACGCGCGCTGCCGCGGCAAGGCGAGCGAAATTTTCAAAAATCCATCTTTGGCGACAAGAACGGGAGCGCCGTCGGCGGCATAGTTGGGCCTCTCCGGTCGGAGCCAGTTTCAACAGAAAGAGGTCTGGACCATGTCCGCGACAACGACCCCCGGAAAACTCCTCGTCTCGCCCAGGGATCACACCCTGATCATGATCGATTTTCAGTCGCAGATGTCCTTTGCGACCAAGTCGATCGATGCGGTGCTCCTGCGCAACAACGCCGCCCTTGTCGCCAATGCGGCGGCAGGCTTCGGCGTTTCGACCATCCTCACGACTGTCGCCGAAAAGACCTTCTCCGGTCCGATGTTCTCCGAGATCACCGATGCCCTCCCCGGCCAGAAGCTTCTGGACCGCACTTCGATGAACACCTGGGAAGACGCTGCCGTGATCGAAGAGGTCAACCGCATCGGCAAGAAGCGCCTTGTCATGTGCGGGCTGTGGACCTCGGTTTGCATCGTCGGCCCGGCGCTCTCGGCGCTAGACCAGGGCTTCGAGGTCTATGTCATCGCGGATGCCTGCGGCGACGTCTCGGATGAGGCGCACGAGCGGGCGATGGACCGCATGGTGCAGGCCGGTGTCCGGCCGATGACTTCGCTGCAGTACATGCTCGAGCTTCAGCGCGACTGGGCGCGCACCGAGACCTACGAGATGACCACCGGCATCGCCAAGAAGTTCGGCGGTTCGTACGGCCTCGGCATCATCTATGCCAAGTCGATGTTCGGCGCGTCCGAAGGCCACTGACAGAACGCTTCTGCGCTCTAGATTAACGCTCTGGCCACAACGATGCGGCCGGGGCGACACTGTCATTCGCGAAGGAGTTGGCAATGAAGATGTATCTTCTCTCGCTCGGAGCCGGGCTGCTCGTCGGCGTCATCTATTCCCTCTTGAACGTCCGCTCGCCGGCGCCACCTGTCATCGCGCTCGTCGGATTGCTCGGCATCCTCATCGGGGAGCAATCGGTCCCGCTGGTCAAGCGCGCCCTGTCCGGCGAACCGGTCAATCTCAGCTGGTTCAACATGCAGTGCATGCCGCACATGTTCGGCCATCTCCCTGGGGGCGGGCAGGCCAGTGCCGGCACGGCGAAGGACGCAGCCGTCAACGATGAAAGGGCCGGATGATGCCCACCCGACGCACGTTCCTCGGCGCAGCCTCGTCGCTTGCCCTGCCTGCTCTCTTTTCGTCGGCCCGCACCGCCGGCGCCCAACAGTCCGGAGACACCACGATGACGCCCGATCTCATTCTGCACAACGGCCTTGTCACGACGCTCGACCGTGCCAATCCGACTGCCACCGCCGTTGCCATCGCCGACGGCCTCATTCTTGCGGTCGGCGACGACCGGGCGATCATGGCGCTTTCAGGCCCGGGCACCCGGGTGATCGACCTCAAGGGCAAGCGCGTCCTGCCGGGTCTCAACGACAACCATACCCACGTCGTGCGCGGCGGCCTGAACTTCAACATGGAGCTGCGCTGGGACGGCGTGCGTTCGCTTGCCGATGCAATGGCGATGCTGAAGCGGCAGGTGGCGATCACGCCGGCGCCGCAATGGGTGCGGGTCGTCGGCGGTTTCACCGAGCATCAGTTTGCAGAAAAACGCCTGCCGACGATCGACGAGATCAATGCGGTCGCGCCGGATACGCCGGTGTTCCTGCTGCACCTCTACGACCGGGCACTGCTCAATGCCGCAGCACTCCGGGCGGTCGGCTATACCAGGGACACGCCGAACCCGCCGGGCGGCGAGATCACCCGGGATGCCAATGGCAACCCGACCGGCCTGCTCCTGGCCAAGCCCAATGCCGGCATCCTCTATTCGACGCTCGCCAAGGGGCCGAAACTGCCCTTCGACTATCAGGTCAACTCCACCCGCCATTTCATGCGCGAGCTCAACCGCTTGGGGGTCACCAGCGTCATCGACGCCGGCGGCGGCTTCCAGAACTATCCGGATGACTACGCCGTCATCCAGAAGCTCGCCGACGAAGGCCAGATGACCGTCCGGCTCGCCTACAACCTCTTCACCCAGAAGCCGAAGGAGGAAAAGGAGGACTTCCTGAAGTGGACCTCCTCGGTCAAATACAAGCAGGGCAGCGACTACTTCCGCCACAATGGCGCCGGCGAAATGCTGGTCTTCTCGGCAGCCGATTTCGAGGACTTCCGCGAGCCGCGCCCGGACATGCCGCCGGAGATGGAGGGCGAACTCGAAGAGGTGGTGCGGATCCTCGCCGAGAACCGCTGGCCCTGGCGCCTGCATGCGACCTATGACGAAACCATCAGCCGCGCGCTCGATGTCTTCGAGAAGGTCAACCAGGATATACCGCTCACCGGCATCAACTGGTTCTTCGACCACGCCGAGACGATCTCCGACCGGTCGATCGACCGGATCGCAGCGCTGGGCGGCGGCATCGCCGTCCAGCATCGCATGGCCTATCAGGGCGAATACTTCGTCGAGCGCTATGGCCACGGTGCAGCCGAAGCGACGCCGCCGGTGGCCAAGATGCTGGAAAAGGGCGTCAACGTCTCTGCCGGTACCGATGCGACCCGTGTTGCCTCCTACAACCCTTGGGTCTCGCTGTCCTGGATGGTGACCGGCAAGACGGTCGGCGGCCTGCAGCTCTATCCGCGCGCCAACTGCCTCGACCGGGAGACGGCGCTTCGGATGTGGACCGAGAAGGTGCAGTGGT
The DNA here is from genome assembly GCF_020035535.1 of Ensifer adhaerens. Classification (NCBI taxonomy): domain Bacteria; kingdom Pseudomonadati; phylum Pseudomonadota; class Alphaproteobacteria; order Hyphomicrobiales; family Rhizobiaceae; genus Ensifer; species Ensifer adhaerens. Next base: position 2,344,563 of record NZ_CP083350.1, read on the forward strand.
TCTCCAACGAGGAGGGCAAGAAGGGGCGTATCGAAAAGGGGCAGTTCGCCGACCTGATCGTGCCGAACAAGGACTACTTCCACTGCGCCGAGGACGAGATCTCGTTCCTGACCTCGGACCTGACCATGGTCGGCGGCAAGATCGTCTATGCGGCGGGAGACTTCGCCGCCCACGACGAGAACACGGTGCCGCCGGCGATGCCCGACTGGTCGCCGGTCCGCACCTTCGGCGGCTATGCCGCCTGGGGCGAGCCTGACGGTGCGGGCAAGAACTCGCTGCGGCGCACCGCCATCACGGCGTGCGGCTGCGCCAGCAACTGCGGCGTCCATGGTCACGACCATGCCGGCGCCTGGACGTCAAAGCTGCCGATTGGCGATCTCAAGGGCTTCTTCGGGGCGCTCGGCTGCTCCTGCTGGGCCGTGTGACGATGAAGGAAGGGAGACGCGAAATGAGAACGATCGTCGGCGCTGTCGCGATGGCAGCCTCCATCCTGATCACTTCTTCGGCCGCACTCGGCGGTGATGGTGCAGCTGCAAAGGATAACAAGCGCCCCTCTTGGGCGAAGGTCGTGGTGAACCAATCGCCAGCGAAGGCGGGCGCCTATTACAAAGGCATCTCCCGGACCGCGTTCAGCAACTCGAAATGGCCGCAAACGCGATGAGGGCGGCTTAGCCGTCCGTTAAGCCGACGACCATCTGACAAGGAACCCAAATGCCGAGCCTGTCTTCTCTCGAAAACAATCTTGCTGCCCGCCTGCGACCGGTGCTCACCAACCGGTGGATCGCATTCATCGGCCTGCTGGCGCTCTGCTCGGCCTACATCCAGGGACCGTTGACGAAAATACTCGACTTTCCGGGCGCGCTGGCCGAGATGGATCACTTCGGCCTGCATCCGGCGCCGCTCTTTGCCATCGGGGTAATCGTCTTCGAGCTTCTGTTGTCGGCCCTCATTCTCACGGGGTTCTATCGCTGGGCGGCGGCAATCGCGCTCGCGGCCTTCACGCTCGCCGCAACTTTCCTCGCTTTCCGCTTCTGGGAGATGCCGCCGGGCATGGATCGTGCGATGGCGACGAACGGCTTCTTCGAGCATATCGGCCTGGCGGGTGCCTTCCTGCTCGTCGCCTGCTACGATCTGCGCGAACGGGCATCCGCAGGGAGGGCTTCGCAGTGACGGCAGCGAAAGAGAGCGCTGGCACGTTTGCGCCGTTGCGGCAGAAGGTTTTTGCGGTCCTGTGGGTCGCAACGATCATCGGCAATACCGGCAGCTTTGTCCGTGATGTCGCGAGCTCCTGGCTTGTCACCGACCTGTCGGCGACTCCGGCCGCCGTTTCCATGGTTCAGGCGGCAGCGACGCTGCCGATCTTCCTGCTCGCCATTCCTGCAGGGGTGCTCTCGGATATTCTCGACCGGCGCAAGTTCCTGATCGCCGTGCAGTTCCTGCTTGCATCCGCAAGTCTCTGCCTGCTGTTTCTCTCCGCCACGGGCCTGCAGTCCGTGAGCTCGCTGATTGCCCTGACCTTCGTTGGCGGGATAGGGGCCGCTCTCGTCGCCCCCACCTGGCAGGCGATCGTGCCGGAACTCGTTTCGCGGCAGGACGTCAAGGGCGCGGTGGCGCTGAACTCGCTCGGCATCAACATCGCCCGCGCGATCGGACCCGCGCTCGGCGGTCTGCTGCTTGCCTGGCTCGGTGCAGCCGTCACCTACGGTGTCGATGTCATCAGCTATGTCTTCGTCATTGCTGCGCTTCTCTGGTGGCGGCGCGGCGTATCAGACGACGATGCCCTTGCGGAGCGCTTCTTCGGCGCCTTCCGGGCGGGCTTGCGCTATGCGCGCGCCAGCCATGAGTTGCACGTGGTCCTGCTGCGTGCAGCGGTGTTCTTCGCCTTTTCGAGTGCGATCTGGGCGCTGCTGCCGCTGGTCGCCCGGCAGCTTCTCGGCGGTGGCGCCAGCTTCTACGGTATCCTGCTCGGTGCCGTCGGCGCGGGTGCAATCGGCGGCGCGCTGGTGATGCCGCACCTGCGTGCCCGGATGGATGCAGACGGGTTGCTGCTGATGTCGGCGGTGCTCACGGCTGCGGTGATGGGCGTACTCTCGTTCGCGCCGGCGCAATGGGTGGCGGTTGTCGCCTTGCTGGTTTGCGGTGCCGCCTGGATAACGGCGTTGACGACGTTGAACAGCACCGCGCAAGCCATCCTTCCCAACTGGGTGCGGGGGCGCACGCTCGCCGTCTATCTCACGGTCTTCAACGGAGCCATGACCGGCGGCAGCCTGGCCTGGGGCGCCATCGCCGAGGCGATCGGCGTGCCCTTCACGCTCGCGGTGGCGGCCATCGGCCTTCTTTGCGTCGGGTTCGTTTTCCACGCCATGAAACTGCCGAAGGGCGAAGCGGACCTTATTCCCTCCAACCACTGGCCGGAGCCGCTGACCAGCGAGCCGGTCGAACACGATCGCGGTCCCGTGCTCGTGCTGATCGAGTACACGATCGACAAGGCGGATCGCTCCGAGTTTCTGCAGGCGCTCGCCCGCCTGTCGCACGAGCGCCGCCGCGACGGCGCCTATGGCTGGGGCGTGACCGAGGACGCGGCTGATAGCGGCCGCATGGTGGAGTGGTTCATGGTCGAGTCCTGGGCCGAACATCTGCGCCAGCACAAGCGCGTCTCCAAGGCCGATGCGGATGTCCAGGAGGACGTTCGTCGCTTTCATAAAGGACCGGCGGTGCCGGTCGTACACCACCTTCTCGCGATCAACCGACCTCATCTCGGTTGAAGCGGGTTGCGTTCCCTGGCGCCATTGCCGGCGCCGTGGAGCGTGCCAGGCATACCACCCTAGAACCCTAACAAAGGAACCGCTCCCATGACCGAGAGCTACGTCAGGACTGATGATGGCGTCGATATCTTCTACAAGGATTGGGGCTCGGGCCAGCCAATCGTCTTTCACCACGGCTGGCCGCTATCGGCAGACGATTGGGACGCGCAGATGCTCTATTTCGTCAACAAGGGCTTTCGCGTCATTGCCCATGACCGCCGTGGCCACGGCCGCTCGACGCAGGTGAGCGAAGGTCATGACATCGCGCATTACGCCAAGGATGTTGCGGCACTGACCAACAAGCTCGGTCTGAGCGATGCGATTCATATCGGCCACTCCACCGGAGGCGGTGAAGCTGTTGCCTATGCGTCACGGCGGCGGCAGGGTCGCCAAGCTGATCATCGTCGGTGCTGTGCCGCCGATCATGGTCAAGACGGCGAACAACCCAGGCGGCCTGCCGATCGAGGTGTTCGACGGCTTCCGTGCGGCGCTTGCCGCCAACCGGGCGCAGTTCTTCCTCGACGTTCCGGCCGGCCCCTTCTACGGCTACAACCGGCCGGGTGCCGAGGCATCCGAAGGCGTGATCCGCAACTGGTGGCGCCAGGGCATGATGGGCAGCGCCAAGGCCCATTACGAGGGCATCAAGGCCTTCTCGGAAACCGACTTCACCGAAGACCTCAAGGCGATCGAAGTCCCAACGCTGGTCATGCATGGCGATGACGACCAGATCGTGCCGATCGACGACAGCGCGCGGCTTGCCGTCAAGTTGCTGAAGAACGGCACGCTCAAGGTCTATGAGGGCTACGCCCACGGCATGCTGACGACCCATGCCGACGTCATCAATCCTGACCTGCTTGCCTTCATCAAGGCCTAAAAGGCTGGCATGATCCGCAGCGTCCCGGTACCGCGGACCGTGCCGGGACAGATCTTGATGCCCGCACCGTGTTGAGCGGTGCGGGTTTTATCATTCAGGCGCTTGCCTTGGCGGTTTTGCCAAGGGCGCCCACCAACCGGTCGATGAACACGCGCACCTTGGGCGCGACCAGTTTCGTCGTCGGGTACACGGCCCAGATCGCCAGTGTCTCAGGTGCGACGTCTTCGAGGCGGATGCGTATCAGCCGCCCCGCATCGAGATCGTCGGCAATGTTCCAGTCGGAGAGCAGGGTGATGCCTGCACCGGCGAGGCACGCCGCATGGCATCCTTCGATGCTTGTCGACGAGAATCGGCTCTGCAATCGCACATGCGTCTCGTTCCCGGCGCTCACAAAGGTCCAATGATTGACGCCGTGCAAGGGCAGGCATTGATGGTTGATGAGATCGCCCGTGGTCCGTGGCCTTCCGTGCTTCTCGACATAGGATGGCGAAACGACGAGGGAACGCGGGTTTTCGGCCATTTTTTTGGCGATGAGGCTGCTGTCCTTCAGGCGTGCGATGCGGATCGCCAGATCGATGCCCGACGCTACCAGGTCAGGCATGGTGTCGCTCATATCGAGTGCGACCTTGAGCCCGGGATGATCGTCAAGCAACAAGGGCATGAGTGGAGCAACCACCTTGGTCGGGAAGGCAACCGGCGCCGAGACGCGCAGGAGGCCGGTCGCCCCATCATCGCCGCCCTTAAGCAGCGTTCGCGCCTGCTGTTCGGTTTCGAGAAGCGCCTGGGCATAGGGCAGAAAGGACTCGCCCTCCGGCGTCAGCGACAGCGAGCGGGTGGTGCGATGCATGAGCCGCACACCAAGCGTCTGCTCCAGGGCAGCGAGCCGCCGCGTCGCGATCATGGGTGTGATGCCAAGCCGTCGCGCGGCCTCGGCGAGACTGCCGCCGCTTGCCGCTGCAGTGAAGACGAGGACTTCTTCAAGGTTCATTGTATCGATTTCCGATATTCTGGTATCCACAATGATGGAGCTACATCGTATTTCGATAAAGCGATAGATCAAGCCCATCTCCTCAATGAGAAGGGCAAGTGAAATGGATACCAACGAAACGGAGCATTCCGGCCTCGGCCGAGCCCGCCTCTATGCCATGGCCGTCGCCAGCGGCATCGCGGTCGCAAACATCTATTACAATCAGCCGCTGCTCGGCCTCATCGAGGCCGAGTTTCCCGGTGAGCCGGCCATTGGCCTGCTGCCGACGGCGACGCAGCTTGGCTACGCGCTGGGCCTGCTGCTTCTATTGCCACTCGGCGATATCGTTCGGCGGCGGCGCCTGATCGTCGGCCAGTTCCTGGCGATCGCGATTGCGGCCGCTGCCGCGGCTTTGGCACAGTCGCCTTTTCTGCTGATCGTCGCCTCAGTGCTGCTGGGCGCCAGCGCCACTGTCGCGCAGCAGATCGTCCCGATCGCTGCGATGCTCTCTAAGCCTGACAAGCGCGGTGCGGCGATCGGCACGGTCATGGCCGGCGTCTTGACCGGGATCCTGCTCAGCCGCACGATCTCCGGCTTCGTTGGCGCCCACGCCGGCTGGCGCGAGATGTTCTGGGCAAGCGTACCTCTTGCCCTTGCCGCCTCGCTCTTGATGGTCCGGACCCTGCCGGATCTGCGGTCTGCGTTGCGTTTACCCTATCGCGAAGCCCTTGTTTCGCTCGTCACGCTTTGGCGACGCGAGCCCGCGCTCCGTCTGGCTTCCGTGGTGCAGGCGGCGCTGTTCGCCTCTTTCACGGCGTTCTGGACCGTGCTTGCACTTTATCTCGCGACACCGCGTTTCAATCTGGGCGCGGATGCTGCCGGCCTGTTCGGCATTGTCGGCGCGATCGGCGTCTTTGCAGCACCGATCGCCGGCAGGGTGGCAGATCGACGGGGCGCACGGTCCGTCGTCTGGCTCGGGGCGGCGCTGACGCTCTCTGCCTGGGGCGTTCTTGGCGCCTGGGCCTCGCTCGCCGGACTGGTGATTGGCGTCATTGTGCTCGACATCGGCATCCAGGTCGCGCTGATCGCCAACCAGCATATCATCTATGCGCTCGAGCCGGCGGCGCGCAGCCGCATCAATACGGTCTTCATGACCAGCATGTTTCTTGGAGGATCGGCAGGTTCGGCCCTGTCCTTCGCCGCCTGGAGCTATGGGGCTTGGTTCGGTGTCAGCGTGCTCGGTCTCGCACTTGCGGGGCTGGCGCTCGCTGCCATGCTGCTTGCTCGGCGAGCGGCAAGGTTGGCGATCTCGCGCTGACGGCGAGGCTAGGGAACGCGCCTCTTCGGCCGGCGGACGGCCCGGATCGTTCCGCTTGTACCGCCACCGCAGAAGAAGCGGTCACCGCCATCGGACTCCAGTCCGGAGACACCGAAACCCCGCGGCATCACGATCCGTTCAAGCACCGACCCCGTTTCGGGGTCGATACGCCTCAAGTCGCTGTCGTCGCCTTCCCAGGTGCCGTGCCAGAGCTCACCGTCGATCCAGGTGACGCCTGTCACGACGCGCTTGGACTCGATAGTGCGCAGGATCGCACCGGTCTCGGGATCGATCTGATGGATCCGTCGGCCGCGATGCTGCCCGACCCACAGGGTACCCTCTGCCCAGGCAAGGCCGGAATCGCCGCCCCCACCGGGCGCCGGGATGGTTGCCAGTACACGGCCGCTGGTGGGATCGATCTTCTGGATGCGGTCCTCGGCGATCTGGAACAGATGCTTGCCGTCGAAGGCGGTGCCGGCATGGGCTGCGACATCGATCGAGCGCACCGGCATCCCGCTTTCGGGGTCGAGCGCATTGATCTTGTCGCCGGAGGCAAACCAGATGTTCTCACCGTCGAAGGTGACGCCGTGCACTTGGTCGGCCCCGGGGAAGGGGCCATATTCGCGGAGGATTTCGGCTTCGGATCGTTTCATGGTCTCCATCCTAATCGCTTGGCAGTGGGCCCGGGAGTAACAAGACTGTCGGGAATGTCGGCACCGGCGGGATCACCCAGCGTCGCGCCCGCCCGCGGCCGACTGGAAACACCTTCTTTTCCGAGGAAAGCTCTTCGAGCGCCCGTTGCACGGTGCGGGCGCTGGCGTCGAGCGCGATCGCGAGGGCGGAACTCGACCATGCCTCGCCATCGCCGAGCAGCGCAAGCACGGCCGCATGCCGTTCATCGACCGGCGGTGCCAGCACCACGACTGCGTGATCGCCTTGGGGAGCCAGCCGGAAGCCATCGCTGGTCGCGGTGATATCTGCGAAAGCGCGGAGCTCGTCGCGAAGCCGGCCGATCTCGACCCTCAGTCTTGCGCGGTGGGATTCGTCGACATGTCTCGCGCCGAAGGCACGGGCGAGCAAGGCGCGCCGCGAGACGTCTGCCGGCCACGCCTCTCCGAGCGCCCGCGCGAGCGCGAAGAGCACTGGCCGGGTTGAAAGCGAAACGGCGGAAGCTTCGCGCCGGACCACGTTCCGGCAAGCGTCGATGACGAGGGCGCCGGAAGCAAACAGGGTTTCGACCTCGTCAAGCCGCAGCAGGCGCTCGCCTCCGCCGGCCAGAAGCCGGGCGGCCGGCGTGTCGAGGACAAGGGCAGCACTCTCGACCTCCGCCACCAGTGCCGGCATGCCGGTCGCGCGCGCCGCTTGGGTTGCCCGGGCGAAGGCGTTGGCTGCGGAGGTGGTCTGCAGTCGCCGAACGGCGATGCCGGCCACGGCAAGCTCGTGCGTGGCTCTCGCCGGCGGTGTCAGCCTGCCCGGATCGACACCGGCGAGCATCTGTTCGGCTTCGTCGAGACGACCGATCAGCAGCAAGCGTCGAGCGCCGAGGTTGCGGGCGTGGGCGGCATTGAGGTGGTCGCCATGGGCTTCGAGCGTGGCGCGGGCGGTTTCGAGTGCCTTCATCGGCCAGGAGAGGTCTCGCGAGACGATGGCGATTTCCGCCTCGGCGACGATGCATCGCGCGCGGGCGACAGCCTCCTTCGGGCCAAAACCGCGCGCCGCGGCCTTCAACAGCGTCTTGGCGCGCACGAGATCGCCGAGCTGAGCCATCGCGATGCCGCGCAGCGCCAAAGCCGGTGGGTCGTCGCGCAGGCCAACGCGCTTCAGCACGCCGAGCAGATCTCCGGCCGCCAGCGCCTGGCCAGCCGCGGTAATCAGCGAATCCATCTAAATCCCGTCACACTTGTCACTCCCCCCAACAGTGCTTCGGCCTCTATCTATTGCCTGAACGGCACGCGACAACAGAGAGGACCTTGGAAGCACAATCAAGTGGCTTGGATCCGAAGCGGTTGAAGGCGTGCCGCGCGACGTCGGCGAACCTGCAATATTTATGAAATTCTGCAAGATGCGATGTCGGCTTTGCGTCGGCGCCTGCGTCTTACAGCAACCAGCAAAAGGAGGTGCTGTGCACATCCGAACCTGCTGCGCGATCAGTTTGTACGTTATCGGCGCTGCCGGCCGTCTGACCGGGCGCCGCCAAGGAGATTGCAATGGGCAATTCGTTTTATCGTTGGGTCATCGTGGCGGCGGGCGGCCTGCTTGGCTGCCTGGCAATCGGCGCCATGTTCTCGCTTCCAGTCTTCCTGCTGCCGATCTCGCGTGACACCGGCTGGTCCGTCACCGGAGTCTCCAGCGCAATGACCATCGGCTTTTTGGCGATGGCATTCGCCAGTATCGCCTGGGGCAGTCTCTCCGATCGCTGGGGTGCGCGGCCGATCGTGCTCATCGGCTCGGTGCTTCTCGCCGTCAGCCTGATGGCGGCAAGCAGGGCGACATCGCTGATCGCCTTCCAGTTCGTCTTCGGCGTTGTCGTGGGTATCGCGACCGCGGCGATCTTCGCGCCGATGATGGCCTGCGTCACCGGCTGGTTCGATACGCATCGGAGCCTTGCGGTCTCGCTCGTTTCGGCCGGCATGGGCATGGCGCCGATGACGATGTCGCCTTTCGCGGCATGGCTGGTTTCGGCCTACGACTGGAGAACAGCCCTGCAGATCATCGGCGTCGTCGTCGCCGTCGTGATGATTCCGGTCTCGCTTCTCGTTCGCCAGGCGCCGGCACTGGCCGGAGGGGCTGCGGCCGCCTCTCCTGAGGAAGAGGCGCAGTCGTCGATGACGACGAGCCAGGTGCTGAAATCACCGCTCTTCATCATTCTGCTGCTGACAAACTTCTTTTGCTGCGCCACCCATTCCGGGCCGATCTTCCACACGGTGAGCTATGCCATCACCTGCGGCATTCCGGTCATGGCGGCAGTCTCGATCTATAGCGTCGAGGGGCTCGCCGGCATGGGTGGCCGCGTCGTCTTCGGCCTGCTCGGCGATCGCTTCGGGGCGAAGCGCGTGCTGGTTCTCGGATTGCTTGCCCAGGCTTTTGGGGCCTTGGCCTATGTCTTCGCCGCGGGGCTCGGCTCGTTCTACGCGGTCGCTGCCCTGTTCGGCTTCATCTATGCCGGCGTGATGCCGCTTTATGCCGTACTCGCCCGGGAGAATTTCCCTCTGCGGATGATGGGGACGGTCATTGGCGGAACGGCCATGGCGGGCAGCCTCGGCATGGCGACGGGACCGATTGCCGGTGGTCTGATCTATGATGCGCTGGCGAGCTATACCTGGCTTTACATCGGCTCTTGGGGCATCGGCCTTGGCGCGTTCCTGATCGCGCTCACCTTCAGGCCCGCGCCGCGATACCGGCAGGCGGTCGCTGCGGCATGACGCAACCGCGCTAGGGACCAATCGATCGGGCTCCGCCTGATAGGTGGAGCCCGATCATGTTGTTGTCCGTTTTTATCCGAGATGCTTTCCCGGCTTAGCGGTCGTCAACCTTCACCGTTCTTGCGCCGACATGAAGTGCCCGGCCGGCGCCCATGCCCATGATCGCCACACCGATGCCAAGGGCGATGAAGAGAACGGAACTCGCCGCAAAGCTGCCGGTCCAGCTGCGGATGAAGCCGACGAGCAGCGGACCGATGGCAGCGAGCACGTAACCGACGCCCTGCGCCATCCCAGAAAGATGCGCGGCGACATGGGAATCGGGCGAGCGCAGCACGATGAGGGTCATCGCCGCGGCGATCAGGCCGCCCTGGCCGATCCCCTGAAGAACGGCCCAGACGAGCACTGTCGAAAGCGGCGCGAAAAGGATACCGATCAGCGCGATGACGGCAGCGGCGACGAGCGCCACGCAGACGGCGCGCTGGTCGCGGCGACGGACGGCGAACGAAGGCACAGCCAAGCAGGTAACGACCTGCATCATGATCGACGCGGATACGACGGCGCCGGCGGTTGCGGCATCGAGGCCGCGCTCGCGAAGGATCGGCGCCATCCAGCCGAAGACGCAATAGGCGAGCGCCGACTGCAGCCCCATGAACAGCGTCACCTGCCAGGCGAGGCGATCGCGCCAGAGGCCGACGACGCGGAAGCCGGTGTGACGGGCCTGCGCCTTGCCGCGCAAGGCCTGCGGTGCCCAGATCAAAAGCACGATCAGGGCAGGCACGGCCCAGGCGGCGAGCGCGCCGGACCAGGAGCCGACCACATGATGCTCGATCGTGAGCGTCAGGCCGGCGGCGCTGGCAGCACCCGCGCAGAGCGCCATGGTGTAGAGGCCCGTCATCATCGCCGCCCGATCGGGAAAGTCACGCTTGACGAGGCCGGGGAGAAGCACGTTGCCGACTGCGATCGCCGCACCGGCGGCGAAGGTCGCGATAAACAGCAGCGGCACGGACTGGACGCCGCGCAGGCCGGTGCCGAGCGTCAGGAGCAGCAGCACACCCAGAAGCGTGCGCTCGGCACCGAAGCGTTGCGCAAGTTTGGGTGCGAGCGGCGCGAAGATCCCGAGGCAGACCACCGGCAGGGTGGTGAGCACGCTGGCGCCGGCGGTGGACAGGCCGGTCGCCTGCATCACCTCGGGCAGCAGCACCGAGAGGCTTGAAAACAGCGGCCTGAGATTGAAGGCGATCAGGACGAGGCTCACACCGAGAAGGATGCGGGCGCCGTGGCTCAGGACCGGTGGCTGCGGTGCCGGTAGGCTGTCGGCCTCGGCGTCGATGAGCTGGTCTTCGGTGCCGAGCGGTTCGGCGGCCTCGGCCTTGTGGGGATCACGAAACGTCTGGTTCATTGGGTGAGAAGCCGATCAAGTTCAGCGAGGACGGGAGCCATGAACGCCCGCACGGAGGCCGCGGCCCTGTCCGGATCACCGGACGCGATCGCCTCGACGATCGCCGCATGCGCATTGTCGTCCGGTTCGGGCAGGTCGCCGCGAAGGGTCGAGTGGATGGTTTCGAGGATGGCCGAGGTGAAGAAGTCGTAGAGCTCGACGATTGCCTTGTTGCCCGATGCCTCGACGATCGATCTGTGGAAGGCGATGTCGCGTTGGCCGAATGCATCGCGTCCGCCGTCGGACACCGTTCCGCGGGCGGCGAGCAGCGTGGACATGCGCTCAAGGTCTTCAGGCGTATGACGCAGCGCCGCCAGCCGTGCCGCCTCGACGTCGAGTGCCGCGCGTGCTTCCCACTGATCGCGAAGACCTGTGCGCTTGACCCGGTCGAGTGCGCCCGAGGCATCGACGGTCGAACGGACATAGGTGCCGGAGCCCTGGCGGGCGTCGAGCAGGCCTTTCGAGATCAGCACCCGAACGGCCTCACGCACGGTGCCGCGACTGACCGCCAGCAGTTCCGTGAGCGCCGTCTCATTAGGTATCCGCTCGCCGACGGCCCAGCGGCCGCTGAGGATTTCCGCCCGCAGGCTTTCAGCCGCGCTCTCAGCGAGGTTGGTACGATTGATCGGTTGCATCATCCGCTCATCAAGTCATCAGATGATTTGACTGATAAGCCGAGTTGATGCGCGAGTCAATCAGCGTAAGGGGCAGCCGACGACCGAACGGCGTTGAGTTCTTCCGCAGAGATCGGTCTTTTCGGAAAAACAAGAGCCAGCGCTGCCGGCGGAGACCGGGAGCACTGGCGCGAAGGATCGACGTGCGTGGGCCGCAATGCGGCCGAACGGGCTATCTCAGTTGAGCCTGAGGTCGAGGCCTGGGTGCAGCTTCTTGAGGTTTGGCAAAGATTTCGATTGCCACGGGATTTCGGAGGTCCCGCGCACCGTCAATTGCACGTTCGGGCGGTTGCGCGCCTCGATCGTCAGCTTGGCGAGCAGGTTGATCCCGGACGAGTTCAGAAACTGCAGTTCCGTGAGATCGATGGTGATGTGCTCAGGCTCGGTCTCCAGCACGCCCATGACGGTCGAGAAGATCGGGGCATAGGCTTCCGTTCCTGACAGCCGCATGGTGCCTTCTAAATGGATATCGTTGCCTTCGGACCAAACGCGATACTCTTCTTCGTCCTTATTTTCCATGTTCACCGGCTCATCAGTTCGAGAGGTCTGGGACCGCAATGGAGGCATAGGTCTCCAGCGAGGTTTCTCCGTCGTCTCCCTGGGCACCAAAAACCCAAGCGAAACGAACGCCATAATCGCTCATCAGCGTCAAAAGACCAAGCCCCGAGCCGCTCTTGCCGAGCCCGTTTGCATTGGCTTCGATACGCTCGATGAGCAGGTCTCCGGGGTCGCCGTCGGCGATCTCGGAAAGCAGGTCCTGAAAGCGCGCAGCCGTCTCGTTGTCGATGACGTTGGAGACTTTCGTGCGAAAGCTGTTGGCTTCGAGAGTGGCTTCTACCATAACCACACCGGAGGCACGGAACTTCACCGCGTTCTCCACCAGCTCGTTGGTCAGGTAGCCGATGTTGTGCCGGACTTCCCGATAGGTATTGCGCGAGGCGCGATAGCGCAGCGCCGCGAGCTCGGCCACGAAATCCGAAGCCATCGCGCAATGCTTCCAACTGAGGTCGAGCGGGCCGTCATAGAGGCGCAGTCGCGTCATCCTCTGGTGGGCGCCGATCGTCAGGTCCGCCAGTCCGTAGAGCGTGGTCATCTGATCACCTGTGTCTCATGACGACGAGCGTGATGTCGTCGTAAATCTTCTGCTTGCCGATATGCGTCATCAGGTCCTCGATGATACCCGATTTGACGTCCTCGGCGCTCTGTCCGTAAAACTTCCCGGCACTCTCGCACAGCCGCTCGATGCCAAATAGTTCGCCCTTGGCGTTCGCCGCCTCGGTCACGCCATCCGTGTGCAGCACGATCATGTCGCCGCGGCCGAAGGAGATCTCGCGGGTGGCAACAAAGCGCGAAATGTCCGATTCCAGGCCGATCGGCAGGCCGAGGTCGAGCGTGTCGATCCGTTCGATTTCCGCACCTTTGCGCACGACGATCAGCTCCTCGTGCTGCCCCGACAGTGTCAGGCGGCCAGCGTCGTAATCGAGGAAGGCCAGTGACAGATGCTTGTCGGTATTGGTCCGCACGATGTTCTTGTAGATGGCGCGGTTGAGCCGGTTGAGGAACACCTCCGGATCCATGTCGCCGGCTTCCTGCAAGGCACGAGCGACGGACTGCACCATCAGCATCAGCACACCGCTTTCGAGGCCGTGACCGGTGACGTCGCCGATGCCGATCTTAAGCCGCTCGCCGTCGCGCAGCACGTCATAGTAGTCGCCTCCCACCTCATCGGCCGGTCGCATATAGGCCGCGATCTCGAGGTCGGCGATTTCAGCGAGCTCACCGGCCTTCGGCAGCACCATCATCTGGATCTGCTTGGCGACGGCGAGTTCGGCGCCAAGGCGCAGGTTCTCGCTGCGCAGTTGGGTATTCAGCGTCGAAATCTGATGGTTGGCGTCCTCGAGCTGCTTTGTGCGTTCGGTCACCAGGTTTTCGAGGTTCTCGGTGTGATAGCTGATCTCTTCCGCCATGCGGTTGAAGGCGATACCGGCTTCACCGACTTCGTCGCGCGTCGTGATCGGCACACGGACGGAATAGTCCTTCGCCTCGATGCTGGTTGCCGCTTCGGCGAGCGCGCTGATGCCGCGGGTAACCCGCTTGGAAATGCCGAACACGGCGAGCGTGACGAACAGAAGCGAGGCGAGCAGGGCCAGGATCTGATACACGAGGATGCGGTTTGTCGCTTCAGAGATACTCGCCTGTGCGGCAAACAGGGAGGCATAGATTTCCCGCTCCGGCACGACGATGCCAATCGACATGGTCTCGCGGCGCACCGGACCGGACACCCAGAAGTTCTCTGGCTCGAGCTGTTTCAGGAGCATGAGGTAGGGGACCTTCTCACCGCCCTCGTCGAGCAGCACCCGCTGAATGGCGCCATCGGCGCCAAGCGGCAACTCTGCGATCGCGGGCTGTACGCTGCGGCGTAGCGAGCGCTCCAACCCGGTGACGCCTTGTCCACCAGTATCGCTCGACCGCTGCAGGCCGATCACCTTTTCGCCGACCGGATTGATGGCAAGCACGTTGCCGTCGGACATAACCAGAAAGCCGAAGCCGCTGTCGCCGACTTTGACGCTTTCGACAACCTCGGCCAGCTGATCGAGCGTGATATCGGTTCCCGTCGCGCCGGCGACACCCTTGCGGTCGCGGGTCCAGAGCGGCTGGAAGAAACTGACGATCAGTTTCCCCGAGGCGGCATCCGTATAGGGTGCCGTTTGCGTGGTATCGGCCGCGACGGGCCTGAGGGTCGGAGACTTCGCCCATTCCTCCCAGGACTCGTAGAGCCCGGGGAAGAAGAAGTTCCAGAAGTTGGCCTCGTTGTGACCGGGGTAGAGACGGTCGAACGTCTGCGCCTGGTCGGCATAGGGCGCCATCCGCAAGATTGGCCGTTCCTTTGGTCCGACGTAGTACATCTGCAGTTTGGACCGGCCGTGCGCAAGCAGGGCGGGAGCAACCAGATCGAGAACGGCGCTGTTCTCGATGTCGGCCTGCACCTCGGGTAGCGGCCGGTGGTCGGGGCCAAGGAGATAGCTCCAAACACTGACGCTCGAGAGCGGTCCCGGAAGGTTCTGCGCCCACCCACCTTTGGGATCGTAGACCACGGTAGCGGATTCCGGCGCGTGCCGGGCAAGTGCCTCCCCGACGTCGGACCTGCGCGCAGGCCGGTCGATCTGCGCCTGGAGCACGCCCGCGAGCGTGGCGACGTCGGCGTGAACCTGGCCGAGGAGAAGATTAACGCGCGCGGCCGTCGATTCCGCGTAGGTGAGCATGTAATCTTCGTTGGCCTTTTGCAGGCCCTGTCCAACCTCAGTCGTTGCGTCGCGCGACAATCTTTGAACGTTCCAGAGCGCGAGACCGCCTGTCAGCAGGAGGTCGAAGAGCACGGCGCTGCCGACGACCAGCACGAACTTGGCGCGGAAGGATCTCAAGCCGAACCGGGGACGTTGGATAGTGCTTGCGCTCATAGCGGTTTGCGCCCGGACGCTGCCCAGATCGGCCAGCCCGCATAGCCCTTCGGGTGCAGTGCCGCGAAGATGTGATCCCGGAAGCCCTGGCGAAAACGGTCGATAAATTCAGGTGCCTCGCCGTGTCTCGCCGCCATTACCGTAAACATCTTCTCCCAGCCGGCGATGATGTCGGCGAAATCCTGCGGGTCACCGTCCAGATTGGTGACCATGAAGGATTCGACCAGGATGTCGTCGAAGCCCGCGTCGGCGAGATAGCGCCTGCTCTTCGGCCCGAGCTCCACATCCATCTCGAAATGGCTCAAAAGCCTCGCGAGTTCATTATAGGTCCATTGGATGCTTTGCGCCCGTGGCTCGCCGAGGCAGTGCGAGTTCTTCTCGTTGGTGATGTAGACTCGACCGCCCGGCTTCACGATCCGATACAGTTCCTTGAGAAGCAGCTCCGGATGATTGAATACCTGCAGCGAGTGTCGGCAGGTCACGAAGTCGAACTGGTTGTCCTCGAGTAGCATCTCCGACGCGTCGCCGTAGGTATATTCGATACCCGTCACGCCGAAGTCCGTCGCCACATTGCGGGCATAGGAGAGGCTCGCCTTCGAATGGTCGAGGGCGACGATCCGCGCCGGCTGAAACTCCTTCTGCGCGAGCACGGCGAAATCGCCGATGCCGCAGCAGATGTCGGCCATGGCGATGCCCGGCCGCATGCCGTGGCGCGGCAGGATGTCTCGTTCGTGCCGCCACGTCAGTTTCGTCTGCGCGCGGAGGATGGGAATGAAGCTCGTATCCTCGAAGTAGTCCTGGCCGGGATAGAACATCGAATCATAGACCTCGACGGAGATCTGCGGCTCGATCGTACTCAGGTGCCGGAACATGCGCGTCGTCCAGCCGACGACGCTTGAAGTGACGACGATCAGGCGCAGGTCCGACCGCTCCCGGCAGGCGTCGAGGGCGACCCGGATGAAGGCCTGGAAGGCCGTATTGTTCATCTGGATGAGTCGCTTCACATCGATATAGAGAACGCCGCGCACCGCATCGATCGCTTCCCGCAGCGCGTGAATGCTCTCGGCGATTTCATCGATCGAACGCGGCCGGATCGTCCCGGCGAGCGAGAAGACCTGGCTGTTCGGATCGAAGTCGACCTTGAAGCGCTGAGTAAGGCCCGCCGCGATCAACTCACCATTCCTTCAAGAGGAAGGTCCACGATCAGGGTGATTGCCGGCGCCGCATCCTCGTCAAGCCGGAGGCGGGCGTCATAGTTGACCGCGAGGTCCAGAAGCACCGATTCCCGGCTGGGGGCAAGATCGTTGGAAATGGCGTCGAGATAGCGGGCCTGGGCATCGCTCTCACGGGTTCTCGATACCGCCTCGCGATAGAAGCGCACCTGGGCAGGCGGGCATGGAAAGCTCAGCTGAACCCGTTCCGTGGCGCCTTGGCGATAGATCGACAGGCCAATCTTCCCGTCGGTGGTACCGCCGCGAAACGAAACTTCGAGAAGCTCGTTCAAGGCGGAGGAGAAGAAGTTCGAATGCCTCACAGGATCGGTTCTGTTGTGGCTGATCATGCGGGCAAGGTAGCTCGAAACATGGTCGCAGTGATGCCAGTCCGAGAGGAAATCTTCCATCTCCATATCGAACTGCAGCAGGGGCTCGAAAGCCGCCTCCGTGGTCTTATTGACAGTTGCACCCATACAGCAATGTCCTCCGCACCCCGAACTCTGCCACGGCCATAACGCAGTTTCTATAATGATTTGTAACCAGGCACCCCCCGGATCTTGCACGTAAACAACCCAGGTTTTGCGCCGCGTTTCACGGCGCGCAACGCACGGATGCCGCTAGAGCGTCGCCATTGCCGACGAGCGGCGGAGATAGGCGCCGATCGCTTCTGCCGGCATGGGCATGCCCAAGAAATAGCCCTGCAGCCGGTCGCATCCCTCTTTTCGCAGCCAGACCGCCTGTCCCATCGTTTCCACGCCTTCGGCGGTGACCCGCATGCCAAGGCCATGCGCAAGCCCGATGATCGATCGAACGATTGTCTGGCTCTTCTCGTCGCTCTCGAGGTCCTTGATGAAATATCGGTCGATCTTGATCGTGTCGAAGGGGAAGTTCTTGAGGTAGCTGAGTGAGGAGTAGAAGGTGCCGAAATCGTCGAGCGAGATCTGGATGCCCAGCACGTTCAGCGTATTCAGCGTGTCCAGATTGTTGGTGGTGCGCTCAAGCAGGACCGTTTCCGTAACTTCCAACTCGAGCCGGTCTGCCCTGAGGCCCGCCATGTCGAGCGCCTGGGCGATGCGGTCGGTCAGTCCCTCCCGCAGGAATTCGGCCGGCGACAGATTGACGGCGACGGTGAAGTGCGACGGCCAGGTGGCGGCCTGTCGGCAGGCCTCTTCCAGCACCCATTGGCCGATCTCGTTCATCAACCCATCGGCTTCCGCCATGGGAATGAAGACGTTGGGTGGGATGACACCCACCAGCGGATGGTGCCAGCGCACCAGCGCTTCGAAGCCGACGATCGAGAACGGCGGTTCGACGAGCGGCTGGTACTCGATGGAAAACTGATTGTCCTGCAGCGCGGTGCGCAGGCTGCGACGCAGCATTTCCCGCTGCTCCAGAACGATCAGCATCGAGCGGCTGAACGTTTTTGCCCGTCCCCGTCCGTCCTTCTTTGCGGCATAAAGCGCGATGTCCGCCGCCTTCATCAACTGCTCGATCTCGTTGCCATCATTGGGAGCGATGGCAATGCCGATGCTGGCGCCGACGAAAACCGCGATGCCGTCGATCGTGAACGGCTCATTGAACGACTGGATCAAGGCCTCGGCGAGATATTCGGCATCCGTCGGCTGATCGCTGTGTCGCTGGATGACGGCGAATTCGTCGCCGGCCAGGCGATAGGCCACCTCGCCATCGCGGAGCGCGCCGCGAATGCGCTCAGCCGCCATCTTGAGCACGGCGTCGCCAGCGCCGTGGCCGAGCGTATCGTTGACCGGCTTGAAATCGTCGAGGTCGATCTGCATCAGTGCCAGTTTTTCGCCGGGCGTCGGCAGGATGTTCTGCAGGTCGTCGCTGAATTGGCGACGATTGGGCAGGCCCGTCAGCACATCGTGCGTTGCCTGGTGCAGAAGCAGCGCCCTTTCGCTCTCGCCATGGCTGCCGACCTCGCGGCGTGTCGAGCGGCCGCTGGTTTCAAGCACGCCGATGCCGCGCAAGGCGCGGAAGACCAGAAGCGTGCGCTTGGACTTGGTGTTGGCGTCAATGACTTCAACGCTTCTGGGCACGCCGTTTGCGATCACCGACGCGACCGTCGCCTTTGAGGCAGGGGCTAGCAGTTCGGGATAGAGGTGCCACAAGGTTGCATCGACCAGCGTACCGACCTCGTAGGTCTCCTGAAGCGCCGGCGACGCGCCGGTCAGGTGAAACGCCTCGTCGTAGAACGAGAGGATGTCATCGGCGTTGGCCGCGACGGGATCTTGCACTGAAGCTGAAGCAGACAAGTTTGCGTCAGTGTCCGGCATACTTGCCTTTCCCTTTCTGTTCCGAACTCGCCCGGGGACAGCAGCGGTCGCGGCTCCCGGGGACACAGCCACGCGCGGCATTGCGGCGTGGGTGGTCCTTCTCCAAAGCTATCGCGCGACGTATCCGGGTCAATGCCCTTGCCGCACGCGGATAATGGCCTGTGGAAACCTCGCTTCGAAACATGGCGAGCCTGGCGTGGCAGCCATTGCCCTGCACGGTTGTATATAAGCTCCTTCTTTTATCATTTACCATCATTGCATGCAATTTGGTGTCGGTTCGATCCTGCGCCAAAGGTCGGCCCATAGCGCAATCCCATTGCAGGACAGCGGCCTGGAACACGATTTGCGGCGCCAGGGCTACCTGCCTGGGTTCGACGAATGGTTGATTTGAACGGGCGAGCGGCAGGTACCGTTTTCCCCAGGCGCGGGTTAACCATAAAAGAAGAAATCGGGGGATTGGACGGCCAGTCTCCGGTTCATAGCCGTCTCGGCACATCGCGCTCAAGGATCGGCCGCCTGGTGAGGCGGCCGATCCTGAACCGTGATCAGTGCGTGCTCAGAATCACGTCGGTCTTCTGGAAGGTCCGAACGTCGATCAGGCCCTTGTCGGAAATCCTGAGCTCCGGAATGACGACGAGGGCCAGCAGCGAATGCTGCATATAGGCGTTGTTGAGCCGGCAGCCGCAGGCGCGCATGGCCTCGACGATGGCGGCGGCCTTCTCGGCGACGATCTCCGCCCGCTGATCCGACATCAGCCCGGCGACGGGCAGCTCGACCAGAGCCAGCTCTCGGCCTTCTTTGATGACGACGATGCCGCCGCCGACCTCGTGCAGGCGGTTGGCGGCCTTCGCCATGTCCGCCTTGTTCGTGCCGACGACGATCATGTGGTGGCTGTCATGGGCGACGGTGCTCGCCATGGCGCAATCGCTGTCATAGCCGAAGCCGGAGACGAAGGCGTTGACCACGTCGCCGGTGCCGCGGTGGCGCTCGACGAGTGCGATCTGGCAGATGTCGTTCGTACGGTCCATCTGCACGAGGCCGTTTTCGATTGCGACCTCGGCCTGAAGCGCCCGCGTCGGCGCCTGGTTCTCGACGACGCCGATGACGTTGACCCGCGCGCGCGTCGCACGTGCGTTGGACGCGATGTCGAAATCCGCGGCGGCCAGCACCCGGCCGAGATGCACGGTGTTGCAGGCGCTTTCCGGATAGACATAGGCTGGGATATCGCGCACCAGTGCCCCGCTTTCGGCCATCAGTTCGCCGCGGGCAAACACCATTTCAATCGGCAATGCCGCGAGATCCGAGGTGATGATCAGATCGGCCCGCCGGCCTGGCGCGATCGATCCGATCTCGCGCTCAAGGCCGAAATGCTGGGCGGTGTTGAGCGTCGCCATCTGGATCGCGGTGACGGGCTTCAGGCCTTGTGCGATCGCATGGCGCACCACGCGGTTCATGTGGCCGTCGTGAACCAGAGTGCCGGAGTGGCTGTCGTCGGTGCAGAGCAGGAAGTTGCGCGGGTCGAGGCCGGATTCGGTGACGGCCTTGATCTGTGCCGCCACGTCGTACCAGGCGGAGCCGAGGCGCAGCATGGCGCGCATGCCCTGGCGAACGCGAGCGATTGCGTCGTCGACCGTCGTGCCTTCATGGTCATCGGCCGGGCCGCCGGCGGCATAGGCGTGGAATTCGCGGCCGAGATGCGGCGAGGCATAGTGCCCACCGACGGTGAGCCGGGCATCCTGGGTGGCCGCGATCTCGGCCATCATCTTCGGGTCGTTTCCGGCGACGCCGGGGAAATTCATCATTTCGCCAAGGCCGATGACGTTCGGCCAAGACAATGCCTCGGCGACGTCGTTAGCCGAAAGCTCGGCGCCGGCGGTTTCAAGGCCGGGTGCGCTCGGCACGCAGCTCGGGACCTGGACGAGCACGTTGATCGGCAGGCTCTGGGCTTCCTCGTTCATCAGCCGGACGCCGGCAAGGCCGAGCACGTTGGCGATCTCGTGCGGGTCGATAAACATGGTGGTGGTGCCGTGTGGAATTACGGCGCGGGCAAATTCGGTGACGGTGACGAGACCGCTTTCCACATGCATGTGCGCATCGCAGAGGCCGGGCACGAGATAGCGGCCGGCGGCGTCGACGACCTTGGTGGCGTCGCCGATCGTGTAGCTGGCGTCCGGCCCGACATAAGCGAAGCGGCCGGCTTTGACGGCGATGTCGGTGCCGGGGATGATCTCGCCGGAATAGACATTGACCCATTTGCCGTTGCGGATCACGAGATCGGCGGGCTTGCGGCCCATGGCGACGTCGACCAGTTCGGGTGCGGTCTTCGACCAGGATTGAAGCATGACAGTTTCCTTCGGATGGGCGATGTCGGCGCCCCGGCATTGAGGGCGCCGAAGGATTTTCTGGCGGTTACTGGGTCTGGGCGACGAGGGCTGCGGCAAGCAGCGCGACGAACCACATGACCGGTCTTACATCGCCGGCCCGGCCGCAGACCAGCTTGATCAGCACATAGGCGATGATAGCAAGCGACAGGCCGAGCGTGATCGAGAACGTGAGCGGGATCAATACGATCGCAAGGAAAGCGGGGATCGCCTCGTCGAGCGCGCTCCAACGGATGTTGCTGATCGGCTCGGACATGAAAAGGCCCGTGAGGATCAGCACCGGTGCGGTCGCTACCGCCGGCACCAGCGAAAGTAGCGGCGACAGGAACAGGAAAGGCACGAAGAGAAGACCCGCAACCAGCGCGACGAGACCCGTCCGGCCCCCTTGCTGGATGCCGGCGCCGGATTCGAGATAGACCGTTGCCGGGCTGGTGCCGAGCGGCGCGGAGATCAACGCCGCGATCGCATCGACATGCATGGACTCGCGGATATTACGCGGCATGCCGGTCTCGTCCTTGAGGTCGGCCGCTTCCGCAAGTCCGAGGAAGGTCGATAGCGCCTCGATGAAGTTTGTGAACAGGAAGACGAAGATGAAGGGCAGGTAGATCAGGTTCAGCGCGCCGATGAGATCGATCTGGCCGACGAAGCTGAAATCCGGTGCCGCCGAAAAGCCGCTCCAGTTGACCAAGGTGTGAACATCCGGCGTCTCCGGCGAGAAGGCGCTGCCGTCGCCCCACCAGCGGCCGATCGGGACTGCAAGGATCGTCGTCAGGATCATGCCGGCCATCATCGCGCCGGGGATCCGTCGCACCACGAGAGCGACCGTCAGGATGAAGCCGGCGATGAAGGTGAGCGTCACCGGATTGAACTGCGTCAGGCCGACGATGGTGTCGGGGTTGGCGACGATGAACTTGGCGTTCTCCAGGCCGATCAGCGCGATGAACAAGCCGATGCCGCAGGCAATGCCGTAGCGCAGATCGACCGGGATCGCCTCGATGATCGTCTGGCGCAGGTTGAAGAACGCCATGACGGTGAAGAGCACGCCGGCCCAGAAGACGCAGCCGAGCGCGACCTCGAGCGGAACCTTGGCACCGACCACCATCGTATAGGCAAAGAGCGCATTGATGCCCATGCCGGGCGCCACCAGGATGGGGCTGCGCGCATAAAGCCCCATGGCGCAACTGCCGATGAAGCTGACAAGCACGGTCGCCGTCACGCCTGCCGAAAACGGAATGCCGGCATGGGCGAGGATCGACGGGTTGACGACGATCACGTAGGAGGCGGCGAGAAAGGTCGTAAGACCCGCGAGGATCTCCGTGCGGACGGTCGAGCCGAAGCGCGAGATCTGGAAGTAGCGGTCGAGAAGCGCGTGAAACCAGGATCCCCCCGGGCCCGGCGCCGCCTCCACGGACTTGTTCTGAATGTTCATTTTGTTCCCCTTTTTTGAAACGACGAAGGGGGCCGGTCAAACCGGCCCCCCTTGAGCACTATTCCGCGGCTTCGGCGCGCTCGTCTCCGCTTGCGGGCGAAAACGGCGAAATCACCTTCAGCCGGACGCAGTCGACGACACCGAGATCGGTGATCGCATATTCCGGGATCGCGGTGATCTGCAACACGAACATGTACATGAAGGGCCAGGGCAGCGGGCAGCCGAGCGCACGGGCCGCATCGTCGAGCTGGTCTTCCAGCGCCGCCATCTCGGCCGGTTCGATGTCGGAGACGATGCCGCCGATCGGCAGGTGCAGGAAGGCTTCGACCTTGCCGTTTCTGACCACGACCTGGCCGCCATTGTTGGCGATCAGGTGGTTGATGGCGATACGCATGTCCTCGAGATCGGCGCCGATGCAGATGATGTTGTTGTCGTCCGGGGCCGTGGAACTGGCGATCGCCCCTTCCTTGAGCCCGAAACCGGAAGCAAAGGCGACCGGGCGGTTCTGCGTCTTGCCGTAGCGTTCGACAACGGTGACGTATTGCACGTCCCTTGCGGGATCGGCGAGCACCTTTCCGTCCTTGACTTCCAGCGTCACGTCGCGGCGGGTGCGCACGAAGATCTTTTCCGGTGTGACGGCGATTGCCATGGCCTCGGCCGTGTCGCCGGCGCCGGCGTAGGCGACCTTGAGGTCACCCGGCTGGAGCGGTTTCACCTTGACCGAGTTGAGAAGGGCGACGCTGCGCTCGGGCGGCGTCAACTCGATCGCCATCTTGCCATCGCGGGCGACCACCTCGCCCTTGGCGACGACGGTCTCGATGTTGAAGTTGCGCAGGTCGTCAACGAGCAGGATGTCGGCGGCGCGGCCGGGGGAGATCGAGCCGACCTTGTCGTCGATGCGGAGCGCATCGGCGCCGTTGATCGTCGCCATCTGGATCGCCGCCATCGGCGAAATGCCCATGGCGATCGCCATGCGCACCATGTTGTCGAGATGGCCCCGCTTCAGGATGTCGCTCGCGACCACGTCGTCGGTGCAGAAGCTGATGCGGCGGAGCGCCTTGGCACCCATTTCCGTGACGATGCGCAGATTGTCGGCGAGGAAGTGCGAGATCGAGGATTCACGCACCACGACATGCATGCCGGCCCGCAGCTTTTCGAGCATTTCTTCCGGCGTGTAGCTCTCGTGGTCGGCGCGCACGCCGGACTGCTGGTAGCCGTTGAGCCGCGCGCCCCGGGTCATCGGGCAGCAGCCGAGCACCGGCAGTCGGCTCTTTTCGGCGAGTTCCAGCGCCGCTAGAACGTCGGCGTCTTCCTCCTGGATGAATTCGCGCACGGTTTCCCAGATGCCGACGCATTCCGGCCAGTGATGCGTCGCCTGGTGATCGGCCGGGCTGAAATAGTGGCCGACGGTCGAACGCGGCATGGTGTAGGGCGTCTTGCACGGCGCGCCCCAGAATACCCTAAGCGGCGTCTGCTTGGCTTCGTCGAGAAACTCGCGTGCGGCGGCGGGGCCGCCGACGACGATGATCTGGTCGAGACCGGTGACGATCGAGGTGGTGCCAAGCGGCACGACGGCCTTGGCAAAGCTCGTCAGCGACATCTTCGAGCATTCGACATGCAGATGCCCGTCGATCATGCCCGGTGCCAGGTACTTGCCGGTGGCGTCGACAATCTTCGTCTCGGGCCCGATATAGTCGGAGATGTCGCCGACGGCGATAATGCGTTCGCCATAGATGGCGACGTCGGCCTGATAGATCTCTTCCGAAACGACGTTGACCAGGCGACCGCCGCAGATCGCCAGGGTTGCCTTGCCGCCGGTGCCGGACGCGGCGCGAATGAATTCTCTGATATCGCTCACTGGAACCTCTTCTCCCTTAGCTCCAGTGAATATTCCCAATTCCCCGCCGTTTACACAATGGGCCGAAATAGGCTAATCTCTGGACATATCGTACAAGATTTTGGACGAAATATGGATCTCTCGCTTATCGACTGCTTTGTGAAAGTTGCGGATTCCCGTTCGATTTCAGCGGCTTCCAGGCGCCATCGCCTGCCGAAATCGACGATCAGCCATAAGATCCGGCAATTGGAGGATGAGTTCGGCATCGAACTCTTCGTGCGCGAGGGCCATCAGTTGCATGTGACCGACGCGGGCGCCGAATTCCTGCGCTACGCGCGCCTGATCCAGTCGAATTGCGACGATGCGGCAACGGCGATGGCGGAGATGCGCCAGGAGGTGGCGGGCACGCTGCGCGTAGGCTCGACCGGCGAATTCGGCACGACCATCACCTCGGAACTGCTCTACGCCTTCCGCCAGCAATATCCGCAGGTCAATCTCGACGTCGTGTTCCTGTCCTCACGCCAGCCCTTTTCCGATGTCACCGAACAGGCGCTCGACGGCATTTTCCACTGGGGCGAGCCTTCCGATGTGGACTACATCAGCCGGCGGCTTTCGGTCTCGTCCTACGGCCTCTTCGCCAGCCCCCAATACATCGCCCGCCATGGCCAGCCGGATGATCCGGATGCGCTTGCCGGCCATCGCGGCCTCGTCTTCCGCCAGCCGACGCGGCTGCAGTCCTGATATCTGACGCAGGCCGGAGAGGATGAGGTGGACCTTCTGCCGACGTCCACCTGTACCACCAACGACTACTGGACGATCAAGTATTTCGCCGTTGCCGGCGAGGGCATCGCCTATCTGCCCGACTTCTTCGTCGAGACCGAGCGGCAGGCGGGATTGCTGGAGCCGGTGCTTGCTGACTGGCGCTCGCCGCAGACGGCGATCAACCTCATCTATTCGCGCCGCCGGCACGTCTCGAAGCGGTTCAAGGCCTTCGTCGATTTCTGTATCGAGTTCTACCGCGACCGGGACCGCGTAAAGATCCCGCGTTACTACGTCGAGCGCGTCAGCCTCTAGAGGCTAGGGGCAACGTCATGCAGCGGCGTCTCTAGCCAAGCAACGAAGGCAGCACGCTGGCGCCGTCGACATTCCCGCCGCAGAGCAGGATGACATTGGTCTGGCCGGTGCATCTGTCTGCGATCTGCCGGAAGCCGGCAAGTGCCAGAGCTGCCGCCCCTTCGACCAGCATGTGCTCGCCAAGAAGCAGGTCGCGCATCGCGGCTGTGATCTCAGCTTCCGTGCAGGTCACGACCTCATCGACGACGGCTATCGCAAGCCCGAGTGTCACGCTGTCTCCGTCGAGACCACCGGCGACGGCATCGGCGAGCGTGTCGAGGTGCTCGGTTTCGACCACCCGGCCAGCCTTCATCGAGGCCGCGAGCGCCGCCGAATTTGCCGCGGAGACGCCGATGACGCGGGTGTGCGGGCTGAAGCTCTTCAGCACCGAGCCGATGCCGCTGATCAGTCCGCCGCCGCCCATGGCGATGAAGACATTATCGATGCGTTCGGCCTGCTCCAGGAGTTCAAGCGCGATCGTGCCTTGTCCGGCGATGATTTCCGGGTCGTTGTAGGGCGAGACGTAGCCGAGTTTCTCGGTCGCAGCCCGCCGCTGCGCATGCTGTTCGGCAAGCCCGGTCTCTGAACCGTGGAGGACGACGTTGACGCCGTAAGCGCGGATGCGCTCCAGCTTTGCCGGTTTGACGATCTCGGGCAGTACGACCGTCAACTTCTGGCCGATCGCGCTTGCTGCGTGGGCAGCACCAATGCCGTGGTTGCCGGAGGAAGCGGTGATCACCTGCTGGTCCCTTGGCAGCGAGGTCATCTTGCTCGCAGCGCCCCGGATCTTGAAGGAGCCGGTCAGTTGCAGGTTTTCCGCCTTGAAAAGCACCGTCGTGGATGTCTGCTGTCCGACCGCGCGAGACGGGATAAGCGGAGTCTCGTAGATGAAGGATCGGATGCGCTGGCGTGCGCGGACAGCGCGCGCGGCCGTTTTGAGGACGTCTTTGGTCATGCGGTTGTTCCTTGCGGGTGGCCGAGCAGGCCAAGTTCATCGAGCACGGTGCGGGCGATGGCGATGTCCTGCGTCGCGATCCCTGTGAGGTCGGCGATGGTGATGTCCCGATCCGAACACCGGCCTTCGGCCGCACCGGAAAGGACTGCGCCGAGCGCGACACAGCGGTTCGCGCTGATCAGCCCGGCGCGCGCCGCCGCGGAGAGTTCGCCATGGTCCAGGCATTGCTCGGCGAGATCGACAAAGAGGCGGTCGGCGCGGGCAGCGAGGGCAGTTTCGAGCTCCTGCTTGCCGGGTGCGTCCGCGCCCATGGCGGTGATATGGGTGCCAGGCGCGATCCAGTCCGATCGGATCAGCGGCTCCTTCGATGGTGTCGTCGTTACGATCGCATCGGACTGGCGGCAGAGCATCTCAAGATCGGTTGTCGCCGCGATGGGAACAAGCTCTACGAGATCGGCAAGCACGGCGTTTGCCCGTTCCATGGATCGCCCCCAAACCGTGAACCGCAGTGGACGATCCGAGAGCGCGGCAAGCGCGCGGATCTGGATGCGCGCTTGCGTGCCGGTGCCGACGATCCCGATCGATCGGGCGTTCTTGCGCCAGAGCGCCATGGTCGCGATCGCGCCGCCGATGCCGGTTCGCAGATCGGTGAGCAGGCCCTTGTCGTCGAGCACGGCCACCACGTCGCCGGTCTCCGAGGATACTGCGACCATCATGCCGTTGCTCGACGGCAGTCCCTTGGCCGGATTGTCGTAGAAACCGGAGGCGATCTTCACGACGAAGATCGGATCGCCTTCGATGTAGCCGTATTTGATGTGGCAATCCGCATTGCGGCCGGAAAGCGGCAGGTAGCCGACCGGCGGCAGGTTGGCCCGGCCGTCGGTGACGGCGATATAGGCGTCGCGGATGGCCGGTGCGGCGAGGGTCAGCAACGGCAGGGAGGCGAGTTTCTCACGGCCGACGACAATCATGGCGCGCTCCCCTGGCTCAGATATTTGTAGACGGTCGCGCGGCCCATGCCGAGGATGCGCGAGATGTAGGAGGCTGCATTCTTGCCGCCGAAGGCGCCGTTTGACGAAAGGGCGATGACAAGTTCTTGCTTGTCGGTGCGGCTCATCGTCGAAATCGTCAGCCCGCGGGCAGCCGTCCACTGCTGGACATATTCGTTGACGCGTTCGTGCCAGTCCTCCCGAAACAGGCTCTCCGGCTTGTCGGCGTCGACGGGAACGCGGACGAGCGCATTCAGCGTGCGGAGTGCTGCATGGAAGTCCGAAACGTCGGCGTTGATGCAGAGCACGCCGATCGCCTTGTCGGCCGTATCGCGCAAGACCGCGCTGATCGCCTTGATCGACCGGCCGTCCCAGTTGACCTTTTCGTAGGGGCCGATGATCGCATCGCCTTCCCTGAATCCGATTTCGCTCAGCAGCGAGGGGTCGCCGATCTCGCGCTTGGAGAAGTTGCCGGCGATGTGGACGACGGTTCCAGTCGCCAGATCGTGCAGCACAACCTCAGCGTAGGGCTGGAACAGCAAGGCGATCGCGTCGCAGACCAGGCAATAGGGGCGGAGTTCTGGGGGCACGGCGTTCCTCTTCCTCGATAGCAATCCATAAATCACGCGTAGACGAAAAAGTCTATATTGGATTTATAGTCTTGTTTCCGCTCAGAACGCCAACAGCGGCGTGCGATGAGCTCGCACGCCGCTGTCCAAGCAGCCTACAGGGAGGGGGATCAGCTAGCTCGTCGCGGTCTTCATGCGCTTCGCCTTCCTTCAGCCGACAAGGAGCGGCATCACGGCCATGGCGCCAGCCAGGAGCCAGAGGATGATCGAGATCTTGCTCTGGAACAGGATCGAGATGTCGCCGCCGCTGATCGCCAGCGCATTGCGCAGGTTGACCTCTGTCACATGGCCGGGCACGAAGCCGTGGATGATCGGCGCCATGTCGAAGCCGGCCTTTCGAAGCAGCCAGCGCACGTCGACCGACGTTTCCTTCGGTGAAACGGCGGCGGTTCTGAGCGGCACCGTTGGCTGGCGTCACGCCTTCGGTGATCTCGTGCCGACCTCCACTCTCGCCTTTGTCGGTCGGGATGCGTTCACCGTCGGCGGGGCGCCGATTGCCAGGGACGCGGCGCTCGTCGAGGCTGGCATCGACTTCAAGGTCGCGCCGACCGAGACCTTCGGTGTCAACTACACCGGTCAGATCGCCTCGGGCGTCTCCGATCATGGCGTCAACGCCAAGCTCAAGGTGAGCTTCTAAGAGCCGCCTTGACTGAGCGTATCGAGGCTGGCCGGGTGCCCCGGGATTAGAGCGTCTCGCATTCGTGCGCGGCGCATTTCTATGTCAGCGCTGCCTTACGTAACTGTTGCAAACAGGCCGCAGCCGCGACGATTGGCGCCATGGCCAGATTTCTGCACTTGGCGGTTGCTGCCGATTCGCCTATAGGTCGTCTTCCGGCAACCAATCAGGGAGGTTTCAAAAGATGCCAGCTTATTCTTTCTCCCTACGGGGCGGCGTACAGTTCTGAACTGGGCGCAGAAGGGCACTTTCGCCTTTCCGTCTTTTCCAGGTCAGGGATCGTTTCGCTGACCTTGGTCGTTCTCCTCCAGAGAATCTGGCCAAGCCAAATGATGCCGCATCGGAAGCTGGGTTCCTTTTAACGGCATAATCCATTCTGTATCTGTTTGAGGCCGATGCGTCGCGCATCGGGCAAATATTATGGCTTTTACTCGTTTTGCCTTGCGCGGCGGTGCGTTCCGCAGCGTTCTTGGTTTCACTTGGACTCATTGGAAGGCGCAGCCTGTCAGGATCAGCGTCATCCTCGGCATGGTCCTTCTGTCGACGCTCGCCGATGTCTTGACGCCGCTCTATTCGGGTCGGCTCGTGGATGCCGTCGTCTCCGGCTCGGCGACCGATCAGGTCGCCTGGAATGCGGCGATCGCCGCATTCTGGATGCTGATGGCGCTTTCGCTGGGCGCGATCCTGCTGCGTCACCTCACCTTCCTGGGCGTTACGGACCTGACGCTCAAGATGATGGCGGACATTGCGTCGGCGGCGTTCTATCGCATTCAGCGTTTCTCGACCGACTGGCACGCCAACAGCTTTGCCGGTTCGACCGTGCGCAAGGTGACGCGCGGCATGTGGGCGCTCGACCTGTTGAACGACACGTTGCTGGTGGCGCTCTTCCCGTCCGTCGTGATGCTGGTCGGTTCGACGGTGCTGATGTCGTTCTACTGGCCGATCATGGGTGTCATCATCGGTATCGGCTCGATCATCTTCATCGTGGTGACGATCCTCCTGTCGCTCGGATATGTCGCGCCGATGGCAAGCCTCGCCAACCGCTGGGACACCAAGCTCGGCGGTGCGCTAGCCGATGCGGTGAGCTGCAACATCGTGGTCAAGGGCTTCGGCGCCGAAGGTCGCGAGGACGCGCGCCTGGCCAAGGTTCTCGCCAAGTGGCGGGACCGCACGCGCCGTACCTGGATACGCGGCACCACCAACGGCACGACGCAAGGGGCCATGCTGCTCGTCCTGCGTGCGGCGGTGATCGGCTTTGCGCTGCTTCTGTGGGCGCGGGGTCAAGCAACTGCGGGTGACATCACCTTCGTGCTCACCTCGTTCTTCATCCTGCAGGGGTACCTGCGTGAAGTCGGCCAGCACATTCGCAACCTGCAGCGCTCGATCAACGACATGGAAGAACTCGTCGACATCCATGGACAGTCGCTCGGGATCGACGACAGGGCGGATGCCAAGCCGATCCGGATCACCGACGGCCGTATCGAATTCAGGGATGTGACGTTCCACTACGGCGCGCACCGCAAGCCGCTCTATGACCGGTTCTCGGTAACGATCCGGGAGGGCGAGCGCGTCGGTCTCGTCGGGCATTCGGGCTCGGGCAAGACGACCTTCGTCAAGCTGATCCAGCGCCTGCACGACCTGAAGGCCGGCGAGATCCGGATCGACGGTCAGGACATCGCATCGGTGACGCAGACGTCGCTGCGCCAGCAGATCGCGATCGTGCAGCAGGAGCCGATCCTGTTCCACCGGTCGCTTTCCGAGAACATCGCCTATGCGCGGCCGAACGCCACGCAGAGCGAAATCGAGAAGGCGGCGAAGCTTGCAAGCGCGCACGACTTCATCACGGCGCTGCCGAAAGGCTATGGCACCCTGGTGGGCGAACGCGGCGTCAAGCTATCGGGTGGTGAACGTCAGCGAATCGCCATTGCGCGCGCGTTTCTCGCGGATGCACCGATCCTGATCCTCGACGAGGCGACCTCGAGCCTCGACTCGGAATCGGAAGTGCTGATCCAGCAGGCGATGGAGCGGCTGATGCTCGGACGAACGACGCTGGTGATTGCGCACCGACTCTCGACGGTCCGGGCGCTAGACCGGCTGTTGGTCTTCGATCACGGTCGGATCGCCGAGGAGGGTACGCATGACGCGCTGATCCGTCTCGACGGCGGCATCTACCGCGGTCTCTTCGAACGCCAGGCGCTGGAGCTGACCAAGGGACTGGTATTGAACGACCAGTAGGAATGCCCGCTGCCAAACTGTTCGCCGCGCCTGAAGAAGGCGCGGCGAAACCCTAAGCCGATTGGCCGAGCCAGCGATCGATGCCCCGCGCGGCGGCGCGGCCGGTGCCAAAGCAGGCAGTGAGCAAATAGCCGCCGGTCGGCGCTTCCCAATCGATCATCTCACCGGCAATGAAGGTGCCGGGCAGTGCCTTCAGCATGTAGCTGTCATCGAGCGCCGCCCAGGTCACACCGCCGGCCGAGGAGATGGCCTCGGCGATCGGGCGCGGGCGTAGCACCGGGATTGGCAGCGCCTTGATCAAGGCAGCAAGATCGGGTGGCGCCAAACGCGCTGCATCAGGCGAAAGCTCGCGCAGCACGGCAGCTTTCACGCCTTCAAGCCCGGCCCCCTTGCGCAAGCGGTTGGAAAAGCTGGTCTTGCTGTCGAATCGGCCGAGATCCTTCGCCAGTTTCTCAACGGTTCGCCCGGGCGCGAGGTCAACCGCCAGTTCGGCAGGTTCGCCTTGAGACAGGCGGTTGCGAAGCGCGCTCGTGTGGGCGTAGACGAGGCTACCTTCGATACCGCTCTTGCTGACGACAAACTCGCCGGGGACGGTGCCGGCCTCCGACGTCGCAGTGACGCCCTTGAGCGCCGCGCCGGCGAAGCGGTCGCGGAAGGGTTCGCTCCAGTCGACGTCGAAACCGCAATTGGCGGGCTGGAATTTCGCGACGGACACACCCCTCTTTTCCAGCCAGGAAACCCAGGCGGCATCCGATCCGAGGCGCGGATAGCTGGCGCCACCGAGCGCAAGCAATGTTGCATTTACGCTGACAAGCGTCTTGCCGTCTGGGGTTTCGAACGCGAGCGCGCTGCCCTCAAAGCCAGTCCAGCGGTGCCGCGTCAGGATGCGAACGCCGCGGCTTTCCAGCGACTTGAGCCAGGCGCGAAGCAGCGGCGAGGCCTTCATCACCTCGGGAAAGACACGGCCCGAGGAACCGACGAAGGTCCTGGTTCCGAGGTCTGCCGCCCATTGCCTGATATCGTCCGGAGTGAAGGCGTCCAGCGCTGCGCGCAGTCGCGGCGAGGCGTTGCCGAAGCGCTCGGCAAAGGCAGCATAGGGTTCGGAATGGGTAATGTTCAGCCCCGACTTGCCCGCGAGCAGGAACTTGCGCGCGACCGTTGGCATGCCGTCGTAGACGGTGACCGCGTGGCCGCGCTCCGCCAACACCTGCGCGGCCATCAGCCCGCTTGGCCCGCCGCCTACAATGGCGATGTTCTTTTGTCCCATGCGCTTGCCCGGTCACAGATTCCACGTCGCCGCACTCTTGGCCCGGCGGCGCGTGGCGCGCAACCCCGCAGCGACGTACGCTCAGTGGCGATTGGAACCATTGAGCTTGCCCTCGAGCCATAGGCTGTAGCGCGAACCGGTGAAGCAGATGGCGAAATAGACCAGAGCCGCGAAGATATAGGCCTCGCTGTAGAAGCCGAGCCAGGTCGGGTCGGTTGCCGAGGTCTTGGTGGCGTTCAAAAGATCGTAGATGCCAATGACCGCAAGCAGCGAGGTGTTGAGCACGATGCCGATAGAGAGGTTGACGATCGCCGGGATGACGGCAGTAAGCGCCTGCGGTAGCACGACCAGCCGCAACATCTGGATCCGGCCGAGGCCAAGCGACAAGGCCGCCTCCCTCTGGCCCGCCGGGATCACCTGCAGGCCGGCGCGGATGACTTCGGCGAGATAGGCGGAGAAGAACAGGGTGACGCCGATCTGGGCGCGGAGCAACTTGTCGACGGCTGCACCGCTCGGCAGCGCCATAGGCACGATCAGCATGACCACATAGAGAACGGCGATCATCGGCACGCCGCGCAGCACTTCGATGAAGGCGATTGCCAGGCATCGCACGATGCCCATGTCCGATTGCCGGGCAAGCGCCAGCAGCAGCGCGATCGGAAAGGCGAAGGCGAGGCCGGCGATCGAGACGGCAAGCGTGATGGGCAGCCCGCCCCAATGATTGGTCGATACCGGCTCCAAGCCGGCCGTGCCCGCCATCAGCAGCCAGACGCCGAGAAGCGCCAACAGCCAGACCGGCACCAGGCGGAAGCTCCAGAAGCGGGGAAGGGCCGAGATCGTCAGGAGCGCTGCAATGAGGGCGATCACCAGCGCCGGGCGCCATTGCAGCGGCGGCGGGAAGAACGCGAAGAGCATGAACCGAAACTTGGCGCCGACGAAGGCCCAGCAGGCGCCCGCCGTTTCCTTGGCGCAATCGGCTGATGTGCCCGACCAGACGGCATTGATGACGGCCCAGCGGAAAAAGGGAAGCGCGAGCCAGAGGATTGCAGCGAGTGTCACAAGCGTGACGAGGCCGTTGGTCCAGCCGCTGAAGAGGCCCTGGCGCCAACGGTGCCAGTCGGGTGCGACGGGCGGCGCAAGTTCGATCTGGCTCATCGCTTTCCTTCTCCGCGCAGGACCACGCGTCGGTTGTAGAGGTTCATGATGGCTGAAACCGCAAGGCTGATCGTCAGGTAGACAGCGCCGATGATGATGATCGCTTCGAGCGCCTGACCCGTGGTGTTGGCCGTCGTGTTGGCGACGCTGACGAGGTCGGGGTAGCCGATCGCGACCGCGAGGCTCGAGTTCTTCGTCAGATCCATGAAGCTCGAAATCATCAGCGGCGTGATGACCCGAAGCGCCTGCGGCAGCACGACGAGACGCAGGATCTGCGGGGGCTTCAGCCCGAGTGCCCGGGCCGCTTCCCACTGGCCCGATTTCACCGACTGGATACCGCTGCGCACGATTTCGGAGATCGAGGCCGAGGCGTTGACGACCAGACCGATCAGCAGGGCAGCGAACTCCGGCGTCAGCGACAGGCCGCCGCGAATGTTGAAGCCGCCCTTGGCGGGGATCTCTACCGATGCCGCAAAGCCGAGGGAGGAAAGTGTGAGGTAGCAGAGGGCAAGCGCGCCAAGCACTGCACCGGCGGATTTCGGCAAATAGAAGGCCGAGCCCGCGAACAGCCGACGGGAGAGAATGAGCGCCGAGAGGACAGCCAGCACCACCGCCGAAAGCCAGAGAGCCGCCGGTAGCCCCTCGACCGAGAGCGACGGAAGATAGACGCCGCGGTTGCTGAGATAGACGCCGCCGAGGAACGTATATGCGCCGCGCGGCGGTGGCAGCGCGTGAATGATCGCGCTCCAGAGAAAAAGTTGCAGCAACAGCGGGGTGTTGCGCAAAAGCTCGACATAGCCATGGACGAAACTCGCGAGCAGCAGGTTGCCCGAGAGCCGCGCGATGCCGAGCGCGACGCCGAGCACGGTCGCAAGCAAGCAGCCGATAATTGCGACCTTGACCGTGTTGGCGATGCCGGCGGCGAGCGCCCGGGCATAGCTGTCGCCGGCCGAGTAAGGAAGAACGCTTTCGCCGATCTCGAAATTGGCCTGATGGGAGAGAAAGGCGAAACCCGGCGTCAGCCCCATCCGGTGCATGCTCTCGGCGGTGTTATGGCCAAGAAAAGCGAATAGGAAAAGTACGCCGACAAAAAGCGCGAATTGCTGCAGCGGCAGCGGCCCGATCCATGTGCGCAGCCGCGAGACAGGTCCGGGCCCGAAAGGGCCCGGTTGGATATGGCGTGTCATGGGAAAATCCATGAGCCGGCTCAACGGAACGGCGGCGAATAGAGCAGACCGCCCGCGGTCCATGGCTGGTTGTAGCCGCGCTCGAAGTTGAGCGGCGTGCCCTTGCCGACGTTGCGCTCGAAAATCTCGCCGTAATTGCCGACGGTCTTGACGATGTTGTAGGCGAACTTCGGATCAAGGCCGATGGCTTCGCCGAGCGACGGGTCGACGCCGAGGAAGCGCTTGATCGCCGGATCCTCGCTTTTGAGGAAGGTGTCGACATTGTCCTTGGTGATGCCGAACTCTTCCGCCTGGATCGTCGCGTAGACGGTCCAGTTGACGATTTCGAGCCACTGGTCGTCACCGGCACGGATTGCCGGCGCCAAGGGCTCCTTGGACAGGCGCTCGGGCAGGAGCACGTAGTCGTCGGGCTTGGAAAGCTGCGTGCGCTTGGCGGCAAGGTCGGTTGCGTCCTGGGTGAGCGCATCAACGCGACCACTGTCGAGCGCCTTCAGGAACTCGCCCGTCTCCTCGATCGTGACAGGCGTGAAGGCCTTGCCGGTC
The DNA here is from genome assembly GCF_020035535.1 of Ensifer adhaerens. NCBI lineage: Bacteria > Pseudomonadati > Pseudomonadota > Alphaproteobacteria > Hyphomicrobiales > Rhizobiaceae > Ensifer > Ensifer adhaerens. The sequence continues at coordinate 2,379,422 of NZ_CP083350.1, forward strand.
TTGCGGAAAAAGTCGGCGATGTTGAGCTCGCCGGTCGTGCCACTCTGAACGCCGATCGTCGCGCCGTCGAGTTCCTCGCCCTTGGCTACGCCGAGGTCCTTGCGTACCAGCAGGCCCTGGCCGTCGTAGAAGACGACGGGACCGAAGTGGAAGCCGAGCTTGAAGGCGCGACTGACGGTCTGGGTCACGCCCGAAAGCAGAATGTCGAACTCGCCGGATTGCAGGGCCGGCAGTCGCTGCTGCGGCGAGGAATTGGTGAACTCGACCTTCTCGGCGTCGTTGAAGACGGTGATGGCGATGGCGCGGCCGAAATCGACGAAGAATCCCTGCCAGCGGCCGCTACTATCGGGCGAGAAGAAACCCGGTGTGGTGCCGACGCCGACCTTGATCACGCCGCGCGCCTTGATCTTGTCGAGGGTTTCACCGGCGAGCGCTGACGTGGCGATCAGGCCAGCCGCCAGCGCTGCCGTTGCGGCAAAGGATTTGGTGAAAAGTTTTCGGTGAGTGAAATGTCGCTGCATAAGGGCCCCCAAGCCACAAAGAATGTCACTGCGCATGCACGGCGGAAGTGCCCGCTGCGTGTTGAAATAATTAAATCTATAGAAATTATATAATAGGTATATTTGTGCGAATTTGGCGCGCGGCCTGAAACAGATTTCGCCGCCTCGTTTTTGCCGGGAACGTTTTTGACAAGCAGATGGTCGGCTTGCGTGCGTGGCGGCCAATCCTGGTGTAGTCGTGCTTGCGGATGCCGATCGGCCGAAAGCTGCGCGTCCGGGTTGCCGGCGCACTCCAGGGCTGTGCCTCTTGTTGAGATCGGCGGAAGTTCCTAGGTTCCGCCGATCGAATGGGTTACGTCATTGGCGATGCGGCTTTTTGCGAAAGAATGGTGGGAACGGATAGGATGGGGCGCGCCGACGTCGGTTGCCCTGCATCTCATCATCGCCTTGCTGCTCCTGTTCGACCTGCCGCTCGAACTGCCCAAGCCGCCGAAGGAGCAGACAGTCAGCGTCGAGCTCGTTCCGCCTCCCGAGGTGAAGCAAGAGAAGAAAGCCGAACAGAAGAAAGCTGAGCAGAAGAAGGGCGAGGAGAAAAAGGCCGAACAGCCGAAGCCGCAACCGCAACCGAAGCTGCAACCAAAACAGCAGCCGCAACCAAAGCCCCAGCCCAAGCCGCCGCAGCAACTGCCCCAGACCTTCGCGTCCGCCATGGCCAAGACCAAGCAGGACAACAAGGAGGCCGAGCTTCCGCCGGCTGCGCAATCGGAGGATAAGAAGCCCGAGGCATCTGAGCAGGCAAAGGCTGCGACCGAACCGGCGAAGGTGCCACCCAAGAAGGATGAGACGCCGGTAAAAGAACAAAAGCCGTTGCCGACGCTGGCGGTGCCGGCGAAATCACCACAGAACGCCACGGAAAAGCCGGACGAGAAGCTCGCGGCGACGGTGGCCGAAGCGAAGCCCGAGCCGAAGGACACGAAGCCAGCCGAGGCCAAGCGGCAGGAACAAAAGCCGCCTGAAGAAAAGCCGACGACGAAGCCGGCCGATGCTGCTGCAAAGGTTGAACTCAAGCCGGTGCCGAGCAAATTGGTGGAGGCCAAGAAGCTCTATGCCGAAAAGGCAATTGCCGATCCGCGAATGAAGCAGGCGCTTCTCACATTGCCTCTCAAGGCGCGCATCAGCCAGCTCTGCAAATCCGAGGCGCTGGAGCAAATCCGCCACCAACGTCCGGATACTCCACCCCAAGGAATGGTACCGTTCGGTCCAAGGGGCGGGTTCATCTCGAAAAATCGCATGGATGCCAGCGGTGGTGCCTATCACAGCAAGAAGGTCTGGTACGACGTCGACTTCAAGTGCCTGCTCAACGAGGATGCGACGGAGGTGATCTCTTTCAGCATCGCCATCGGCGGCGTTGTGCCGAAGTCGGCCTGGGAGACGCGGCGCCTCGGTCCGCCTCCGGACTGATCTCGTAGCACTGCGATTTGGGGCGCGCTGCATCGCGTTACAGCTTCAGCCATCGAGCCACGTGGATTCTCGCGTTGTCCTCGCTCAGTCGGGCAAAGACGCGTGCTTCGTCAGCGCTTTGCCTGCCGGACCTTTGGGAGCCCGGCAGGCGCAGGTGCGAGTTGCCACTCTCACACAAAGCGAAGGCGGTTAGTCATTCAGCGGCTTGCAGCGTCCGCTCGCGGTAGACAGAGACCAGCGAGGTTCCGAGCATTGCTGCCACCGCAGCGAACAGGAAGACGCCGGCCGGTCCCTGCAATTCGACGAGAAGGCCGCCGAGGATCGCGCCGGTGGAGATGGCGATCTGGAAGGTCGTAAGAGTTGCGGCACCCGCGCCTTCGGCCTCGTCGCCGGCCGCGCGGCTAAGGAACGACTGCACGCTGACCGGCAGCGCGCCGAAGGCGAAGCCCCAGGCGGCGGTGGCAAGGATGGCGACTGCGGGCAGTGCGCCGGCGAGCGCCAGCGTCAGGGTCGTGACGGCGACACCGGCTGCCGCCGACATCATCGACAGACGCGTGCTGCGCTCGGCGAGGAAGCCGCCGGCAATGTTGCCGAAGAAGCCGCCGATGCCGAAGGCGAGCAGGATTGCAGTGATCGCCTCGACGCCGAACTGCGGCACCTGCTCAAGGAACGGGCGAACATAGGTGAAGCCGGCAAAGTGGCCCGTGACGACGAGCAGGATGGTTGCAAGGCCAAGCCGGATCGCTGGACGCTTCAGCACGTTGAGGATGGTGTTGAGACCGGTGGTCCCCTTCGGCGGCAGGCGCGGAACGGTCAGTGCCTGGACGATGAAGGTGACGATGCCGACGACGGCGGCAAGCAGAAAGGCATAACGCCAGCCGAGCGTCGCGCCGATCCAGGCGCCGACGGGGGCGGCGCAGACGGTTGCGATCGACACGCCGGACATGATGATCGCCATCGCCCGCGGCATCAGCCGGCCGGGAACGAGCCGCATGGCGAGCGCCAGCGACAGGGCCCAGAAGCCGCCGAGCCCGATGCCGAGCAGGAAGCGGGCGACAAGCAGCATCGGCAGGCTCGATGCGAAGCCTGCGATCAGGCTGGATATGATGAGGAGCGCGGTCAATGTCAGAAGGACATTCCGGCGGTCGAAGCGTCCGGTGTAGACAACGATAGCCGGGCCGGCGATGGCGGCAACAACAGCAGTCGTTGTTACCGATTGTCCCGCCGCGCCAACCGTCACGCCGAGATCCGCTGACATCGGTGTGAGAAGGCTTGCCGGCAGAAATTCCGCCGTAACCAGGCCGAAAACCCCGAGCGACAGGGAAACGACAGCCGCCCATAGCGGCTTTTCTTGTTCATCCGCCTCGCCCGTAGGCCTTGCGACGATGCCATCCATAATCTTCATCTCCATTGCGGTTGGGATGAAAATATGCATGGCCAACTGGAGTTTCTATGCTAGAAAATCCAAAACACTATGCCGTTTGTCCAAAGCTGGAGTGGCCTATGACTGATGCGCTGACCGAAATCCTGCGCGGACTGAGGCTCGATGGCGTGGAATATGGGCGTTGCCAGCCCTGTGCGCCATGGGCAACGTCCTATCCAGCACAGGAACCTGCGCGTTTTCACTTTCTGGCCTCAGGCTCTGCCCATCTACAAACGCCGGATGGCGCCTGGGTGGAACTGATGCCTGGCGATGCCGTGCTGCTGCCGCGCGGCGACGCGCATGTTCTCGCCAGCAAGCCCGGTTTGCCGACGATTTCGATCCGCGATCTGCCGAAGCGGCAGCTCTGCGACGGCATCGTCGATGTGCAGTGTCCCAACACGGACAGCCAGAACCTCCTGTTCTTCGCGGTGATGCAGTTCAATGTCGACCGGCTTCATCCTCTGCTGCAGCTGATGCCATCGGTCATGCGCACGAGCGATCTGGCCTCGAGTGAGCCGTCGATCCCGTCGCTGCTCGATACCATGACGCGCGAGGCGGCGATGCAGCGCGTCGGCTCTGGCGGCATCCTGGCGCGGCTTGCCGACGTGCTGACCGCTACGATCATCCGCGCCTGGGTGGAGCACGGCTGCGGCACGGCGACCGGTTGGCTTGCCGCCGTGCGCCATCCGGAGGTCGGCCGGGTACTCGCCGCCATTCATCTAGACCCCACAAAGGACTGGACGGTGCCGGAGCTTGCCAAGCTCATGGGTGCTTCGCGCTCCGGCTTCGCCCAACGCTTTGCCGACACGGTCGGCGAAACGCCGGCCCGCTACGTGGCGCGCATGCGCATGCACCAGGCCCATCAGTGGCTGCGCGAAGGAAAGCGGGTCGCCCATGTCGCTAACCGCCTCGGCTATGATTCCGAGGCCTCCTTCAGTCGCGCCTTCCGCAAGATCATGGGCGCGCCACCAAGCCATTCGCGAAATCTAATCCCCGCGCCCGAGCAGATCGCTTCGTGAACGTCATGCCAGCGGCATCAGAACTTGACGGTGAGATCGGCCCGGACGCCGTGCTCGCGAGCCGTCGAGGCGATCTGTCCCTGATAGGCGATGCCAAACGTTGCTGCCGGGGTGACGGCAAAGTCGACGCCGGCCTCGACGAGGGCGCTGTCGCGCGCGATCGGTGCGCCTGCGACAGAAAAGGCGTCACTGCCTGAAAACGCTTCAGCGACCGCTGGCGTGACGTCACCATAGGCGTGCCTCCAGCCGAGAAGGCCGCGGGCCGTAGCCTTGGTCGTTCCGAGTTCGAAATCGGTAGCCAGGCGCAGGCCGAGCGTGGTGAAGGTCGTATCGTCCGAGCCGCTCTGGACGGCCAGCGCTGCCGCGCCGCCCTTCTCCGTGAAGCCATCGGTATGCACGTTGACATAGGCGAGATTGGCAAAGGGCTCGAAGGCGAGACGGCCCGCCTGCAAGCCATAGCCGAGTTCGCCGAACACCTGCGTGGTGCCGGCGCGGTAATCGGCGGCCAGGCTGTCGACGAGAACCGGCGAGAGGATATTGCGGCTGCTGTCGATATCGCTCCACGTATAGGCAAGGCTAGAGCGGAACGACAGGCCGCCCCACTGCGTGCCGCCATAGACGCCGAGATGATAGTTGTCGCTGGAGGTCGACGAGCGGCGGTCGTCGACCTTGAAGCTCGACGAACTGTAGCCGGCGAGGAAACCGAGCCTCCAGTCATCGTTGATGAGGCCGTCCAGGCCGGTGACAAAGCCGCCGGTGGAACGCGATAGCGCCTCGGCGTTGCCGTCGCCATCCGTATGGCCCCAGGCGCCGAAGGCCGCGCCCCAGGCGCCCGATTGTACCTCCTTCGCAATCGACCCCGTCGTGAGGTCATCCGTTACGACGATCGGCCGTGCCTTCGCGCCGACCGTTTCGAAGGCTGAGCGCAGCCGGTCGTTCATCTGGTTGCCGATCACCTGGCTGTTTTCGATCAGGCCGGTCACGGTCGAGCCGTAGACTTCGCCGGGCAACTGGCCGAAAAGATCGGAGGCCGTATCGGCGTCGAGCGTCACCGCGAGATCATGGAGCGGCCGACCGACGCCGAGACGCTCGATCGCCTCAGCAGCCGCCGCACCGTTGCGGGTCGGCGCAAGGTCCGCAAAGGCCACGGCGTTGCGGGCGACGTCGAGATAGACGGTGGTCGGGTCGTAGGATAGCGAGAGGTCGAGGAAGGCATGGCAGCCGCAATCGTCCTCGAAGCGGCCGGTCACACCGCCGAGCGCAGAGAGAACGGTGTGGCGGCCGTCGCCTTTGTAATTTTCGGGTCTGACCCTCACATCGACGTTGCCGGCAATATCAGCGGAGCCGGTGACATCGAGCCGGCTGGTGCCGTCTGGTGCGTCGAGGTTGACGAGGAACCACGCATCGCTTGACTGGCGGTAGTTGCCGTCCACGGTCAGAGCGCCGCCCCTACGCCCCCAGCCAGGATTGACGGCGCCGCCGTTGTCGACATTGCCGCGGATGATACCGTCGCCGGAGAGCATACCGTCGCCGTCAACGAAGGTCCCCGAGGCAATACTGCCGGCAATCGCCAGGATACCGCCATCGACGCGCGTGGAGCCCTGATAGGCGCTATCGCCGGTCATCACCAATATGCCGTCGCCAGACTTGATCAGCCCTCCCGCGCCGGTGATGTTGTTTGACCACTCGCTTTCGCCGTCCGTAATCACGGCGTGAAAATCACCCCAGTCGAACTTACCCGGGCCATGCACCGCCCGCCCGGCGCTGACGCGGCCATAACCGAACACCGGATCGACGCCGGGAAGCCCGATATCGGTGGCGGTGCCCAGCAATACCTGCCGGATCTGAGCCATCGTCATATAGGGAAAGGCCTGCGCCGCCAGGGCCGCCGTTCCCGATACGAAGGGGGCGGCCAGCGATGTGCCTGTTTCTCTACTGTATGCACCGCCGGGAACCGCAACCATGATGTTGTCTTGCGGGTTCGCCCATACCCAGACGCCCTTGTCTGGATCCCATCGTGTCGCGCCGTCGCCGCCCGGCGCGGTCAGGCACCAGTTCATGGCAACGCCGCACTCGTTCGACCAGTTGGGCATATGGGTCGGACCGGTCGCCACCACAGCGAGCCAGCCCTGTTCCAGTTCCGGGAAAAGGTAGGGAAGACCGGCGTCCACGGAAGGTTGCGCGGCACCGTCGTTCATCGCTGAAAAGACGAGCAGTCCTCCGCGCGAAACCGCGTAGCGATAGGCTGACAGATTGCTTGAGAACGTCGCCTCAAACTGTTCGGCGGTCGTTTCCGTAATGATGCCATCGCCAAAACTGTTGTTGATGATCTTCACGCCCCGGTCGATGAGTGTGCGAATTCCGTAGTTGACGGCATCAGTGTCGAGGTAACCAGGTATGTCCGATGCCCCTGCCTGAACTATGGTCGCGCCCGGGGCGACCCCGTGCATCCCGGTCCCATCGCGATTGGCGGCGATCACCGAGGCGACCGTTGTGCCGTGCCCCTCCGCCACGAAAGTCCATGGTTTCTCCGGGTCGTAAGTAATTCCCTCCACATAGCGGCCGAAAAATTCCGGATGGCTGATGTCGAGGCCGCTGTCGACCACGCCGACCCTGATGCCGCTGCCGTCGTAGCCCAGCATGTAGGCATACTCGGCGTCGATCGCCGACAGTCCCCATTGTGCGTTGAACTCCGCAGTGCGCCACGTCTCGGGGTCGCGGGGGTCGCCCGCGTCCAGTGCGAGCGCCATGGACGGCAAGGCGGTCGACAACAGGAGCGTTGTGACGTGGATGGCGGTACGGCAGTTCTTGTCCAACGCAATTCCCCGATGCCCGGCAGCGCGGCGCATCCGTGGCGCAGGGTATTGATGGAAAACGGAAATTCACGGCGTGGGCGCGCGGAGGCTAGCCCCCATAGCTGATCCGGAAAATACGGCAGATGCCGTATTTCGCTGCAGGAAATCGTCGTTTGTCGGCCGTGGCATTGTAATCGGCGCGTACCGCTCGCTCTCTCTCAGTGCGCGCGGCTGCTGACCGGCTGAAATTGGTTCTGTCCATGCTTCGCGGCTCATGGCGACTCCGGACAGCCGAGCCGCTGCACGCCAGCCGGTGTGTCTCGCCTGGGGTTCGGCGGGGAAGGCCGACAGGCCACGTGAGAGTGATGACAGGGAGTAAATCTGGTGCCGCTCGAACGGTCGGCATACGTCGACTTTTGGAAGTGCCCGAAAGAAGGGGGCGGCGGATGGATCTGCCGCCCCTTTTTCTTGCCTACTGCGCCGGTTGGCCCTCTGCCGGCAGCACGGCCGCCGGTGATCCGGCGGCGGGCTGTACGGTGCTTTCGGCTGGCGGGACCGGCGAGCGCGTGCGCAGCGTCTCGGCCCGGTGGCGGCCGACCGAAACCCAGAACAGCGCAACGAGGGCGGCGATCGTCACCGTCACGGTGACATAGCGGATCCAGGTCGGAGCGTGGCCGCCGGGGGCGATGTGCTTCTCGTCGATCTCGCGCTTGCGGGTGATCGCGGCCGAGTAGAACACGATCGTCGAGATTACGAAGATCAGCGACCAGCGGGTTTGTTCCCCATCCGACCCGATGAGGGCCACCAGGCTGTAGATCGCCGCCGCAAGGCCGATGACGACGTACCAATTGTAGGTGCTTGCCGGCATCTTCTTGTAGCCGAGCACCTTGATGGAGATCGCCGAGTAGATATACGGCAGAAGTGTCATGATCACCGCGATCGAGGCGATCTTGCCGAATTGCTCGCTTGCGGTCGGCGACATCGTGGCGAAGACCTGCACCGTCATGATGACGGCGACGATCGCAAGGCCGGCCGAGGGCACGCCCTTGGAATTGACCTTGGCGAAGATCGAGCCGAAGAGACCGTCATCGGCAGCCGCCTTTGCCGTCTGCCCGACGAGCAGTGTCCAACCGGCAAGCGAGCCGAGGCACCCCAGTGCCGCGCAGATGGCAACGACGGCGCCCGCCGTATCGCCGAGCGCCAGGCGCGCGGCATCGGCGAAGGGGGCTGAAGACGCGATCAGCTCCTTGTTCGGGATCATGCCCATGATCACGGTCGACGACAGAATATACGCGACGGCCGCAAGAATGACGCCGCCGACGGTGGCGATCGGCACGTTGCGCTGCGGGTCGCGCACGACGCCGGCCGACACCGAGGCGCTTTCGACCCCGATGAAGGCCCACAGGGTGAAGTTGAGCGTCGCCATGATCGCCGCCCAGCTGTCCTTGCCCGATACGTTCCAGCCTTCGGAGAAGGTCGCCGGCGAAAACCAGAACCAGCCGAAGATCGCCATGCCGAGGATTGGCACCAGCGCGAAGGAGGTGGTGAAGGACTGCAGCTTGCCGACGACGTTCGGCCCGAGGATGTTGGCGTAGGTGAAGAACCAGATGAGCGCCACCTGCGCAAGCGCCGAGACAAGCGGATCGCGGAGCATCGGGAAGAAGGCCGTGAGATAGCCGAGACCGGCGACCGCGAGGCCGACGTTGCCGACCACGTTTGCCAGCCAGTAGATGAGGTTGGTCTGGTAACCCATGTAGTCGCCGAAGGCCTTGCGCGTATAGGCGTAAGGCCCGCCGGCGGCGGGATCGATCGCTGCCAGCTTGGCGAAGGTCAGGGCCAGCGCGATCGCGCCGGCGATGGTGATCAGCCATCCGAAGATGGCGATGGATCCGACCGCGGCGAGGTTCGCCGGCAGCATGAAGACGCCGGAGCCCATCATGTTGCCCGCGACCATCAGGGTCGCGGGAACGAGGCCGATCTTGGCGGAGTCCGCGACGCCCGCGGAGATGGTTTTGGAAGCGCTATCGACTGCAGCCATGTTCGTCGCTCCAATGAAAGAATGCAAGGGGCAAAACGCCTTGAACTGGCGGCTTTTCCTTGGGTGCGGTTCAGTTTTGACCGGCGTTTTTGCCGATCGGCTAAAGATGCTCCTTCCGCTGGACGGTTGTTTCCGTCCTTCGGTTCTTGAACCAGTCTCCAATGCGTGACCTGATGCCTTGGCTTCGGTCACAGAGTGGCGTTCGGCTCCCGGTTTCCCATTCTCCTGAAAGAGCGCAGCCCAGTCCTGCCGGGCTCGCTAGACGAACATCAGGACAACCGGGATATCGTCGACGCGCTTTCCATGGGGGTGCCGCGCGGCTCATAGGCGCGCTGGTCACGCAGGATCTGGAAGGCGATCGTCAAAAGCTTGCGCGCAATCGCCACGCGCGCCTTGTTGGTTCCTCTGATCTTCAGGTGCTCGTAGTGGGCGCGCAGCTCAGGATCACTGGCGACGGCCGGCGTTACCGCCTCGACAAAGGCCCAGCGCAGCCACTTGTTGCCCTGCTTGATGATCTTGCCGTGGAAGGTCTTGCCGCCAGACGAATAGGTCGACGGCACCAGTCCCGCATAGGCGGCCAGCTTCTTCGGGTTGCGAAAGCGGGATATATCGTCGATCTCCGCCTCGATCAGCCGGGCGAAGAATTCGCCGATGCCGGGGATCGTCTTCAACAGCTTGACGTTGGCATTGGCCTTGGTCAGTGCCCGGATCGTTGTCTCCGACTGCTTGATCCGCCCATCGATGTCGCCGATGAAGGCGAGGCCACGGTCGATCTGGACGCGGTCGATCGCGGAGAGCTCAATCTGCGCCAGCTGGATGCGGCCGGCCTTGCCAAACAGGTCGCCGAGCTTTTTGAACTGGGCCGTCTGCTCCGGATAACGATCAAACACCGTGACGATGCGGTTCTTCGTCATTGTGCGCAGCCGCACGTAAAACATCCGCTCGCGCAGCGCGACACGCAACGCGCGGGCCTTGTCGCTCGGTGCCCAAGCCTCCGGCACCAGATCGGCGCGCAGCAGATGCGCCAGCACCGTCGCGTCGATCTTGTCGGTCTTGATCTTGGCGTCGGCGATCGCCTTGACCTTCAACGGATGGGCGAGAACGACATCATCACAAATGTCGTCGAGCCAGTCGTACATCACCATCCAGTTGCGGGTTGCCTCGACAACCGCATGGCTGTTCTCGCGGTAGCGCTCGAGAAAGCTGTCCAGCGACTGGCGGTCGTTCTTCACCCGGCCGGATCTGAGCGTCTTACCGCTGCTGTCCTGCACCACCAGGTGGCTATAGGATTTGTGGTAGTCGACCCCGATATGGTAATCATAGGACGCAGTCATGCTTCCAACTCCCGTGTTGAGATCTGCAAAACCCCAACAGGATAAGCCGAAAGGCTGGAAGCGTGACTGTCCCTCGATCATCATCGCCATCTCAATGATCCGTTCTCTCAGCGGGCGTGGCCTCTTTCATGCCACCTCCTGAAGCCGGTTCAACGGGTCAAGACATAGACGCGGTAGAGACCGTCCTCGACCTCGACCCCGTGCGTGTCATGGGTGAAGCCCGGGAACCTCAGGTCATAGGCCTCAAGCGCCTTGAGGTAACCGAGGACCGGACCATCGGCTGACCCGGCATTTTCGCCCGGCATCAGAAGCGGAATGCCCGGCGGATAGGGCACGACGCCCGTTGCGACCGTGCGGCCAGCCAACTGGTCGAGCGTCACCTGTTCCACCTCGCCACGCACCAGCCGCTCATAGGCGCGCACGGGGCTTAGGTCCGGATGCGGCAGCACGGAGAAACCGGCGGCCATATTCGCCGTGGTCTTCAGCTGGTCCATCGCCGAAAACATCGTGTCGGCGAGGTCCTTGAGGCCCATGCCGGCGTAACGTTCCGGGTGGTCTTCGATCAGCGACGGGATCGCCACTTCGAGGGTCAAGTTGGCGTCGTAGTCACGCTTGAAGTCGCAGAGCGCGCTGACCAGCGATCCCCATTTGCCCTTGGTGATGCCGAGCGAGAAGAGGAAGAGGATGGTGAAATCGGTCGTCTTCTCGACGACGATGCCGCGGGCGTCGAGGTAGGCTGTGACGAGGCTTGCTGGAATGCCGACGGGCATCAGCCCGCCGCCGGGCGCAACACCCGGGGTGACGATCGAGACCTTGATCGGGTCGAGCATGCAATAGCCGTCCTCGATCTCGCCGAAGCCGTGCCACGCTGCACCGGGCTTCAGCACCCAGCAGGACGGATCGGTCGAGAGCGATTCCGGCGAGGCTTCATGGAAGGGGCTGGTGCGACCGGTCTTCGGGTCGCGCACCGTATCTGGCTGCCAGCAATCGAAGAACCAGTCGCCGCGCTCGGCAGCATCATTGGCAAGCCGCGACATCATCAGGCGGAAGGCGACGGCTTCCTCGACCGATTCATTGGTGAGCGCCGACCCGCCGGGCCCGTCCATCATCGCTGCCGAGACGTCGTTCGAGGCGATGATCGCATAGTTCGGCGAGGTCGAGGCGTGCATCATGAACGTCTCGTTGAAGATCCCGTGCGGGATCGGCTTGCGGCCGTCGCGCACGTGGATGAAGGAGGCTTGAGAAAGGGCAGCCAGCAGTTTGTGCGTCGACTGCGTGGCGAAGACCGTCGGCTTGTTCGCGGTGTGTGCCTTCGGGTCGCCATGCATTGCATGTCGGTCGCGATAGATCGGGTTGAAGCGGGCGTAGCCGTACCAGGCCTCGTCGAAATGCAGCCGGTCGACGCTGGCGCCGAGCAGGTCTTCGACGCGGGTGACGTTGTAACAGAGGCCGTCATAGGTGGAGTTGGTGATGATGGCGTGCTTGGGCTCCTTGTCCGAAAGGTCGGCCGCAAGCGGGTTCTGGTCGATAGCCTTGCGGATCGCGACCGCCGTCAGCCGTTCTGGTGGGATCGGGCCGATGATGCCGTAGTGGTTCCGGGTCGGCACCAGATAGGTCGGCACGGCGCCCGACATGGTCATCGCGTGTTCGGCGGACTTGTGGCAATTGCGGTCGCACAGCGCGATCTGGTCGCGGCTGACGCTCGCCATCAGGATGACGCGGTTGGACGTCGAGGAGCCGTTGGTGACGTGATAGCTGCGGTGCGAGCCGAAAACGCGGGCGGCGTATTTTTCACTGGCGCCGATCGGCCCGGAATGGTCGAGCAGCGATCCGAGTTCGCCGACCGAAATCGAGAGGTCCGAACGTAAAAGCGGCTCACCGAAGAACTCGAAGAAGGCGCGGCCAGGCGGCGACTTCAGGAAGCCGGTGCCGCCGGTGTGGCCCGGCGTGTGCCAGGAATACTCATGAACCTGGGAGAACTGGGCGAGTGCCTTGAACATCGGCGGCAGCACGGTGGAGCGGTAGCGCTCGATCGCCGCCTGGATGCGCCCGCCGACGAAGTCCATCGTGTCTTCGAGCATCCACACGAAGTCGTCGACCTTCGCCATGATGTCGGCCGGCACTGTGGAGGCGACGCTGCGATCGGCAAGCAGCAGCAGCGGAACGGTGCCGTTGCGCTTGCGCAGGGCCTCGACCACCTCGATGGACTGCTCGTGGCCGTCGGGGCCGAGGTCCCAGTCGACAAGGACGCACTGGAGCGCGGGGTCGGAGCGGATGACCGCTATGCCGTCATCGGCGCTTTCTGCTGTCACCACTTCTATCTGGCGGCGCTCGAGTTCCGCAATCAGCGATCGCACGGCGCGACCGGCCGCACTTTCCTCGCTGATCTCGTCATCCAGAACGAGTGCTTTCATGCCAAGACGGCGGTGACCCCTGTTCAACGTGTTCATATCCAATCCTCTCTCTAGTTCGGTGCTAGGTGCAGGTGGGGGTGTTCTTGTGAAATCAGTCCCTGGAGGGCTCCTTCCTTTCGACTGACAGGTAGACGGGCAGTGCGATGAGCAGCAAAAGCAGGCACCAGAGGCCCGCCTGAGGTCCGCTGCCGTAGACTGTCCAAAGCGAAAAGACGAAGGCGACCAGTGCGTAGGGCTTGTAGGGGCCAAGGCGGATGCCGCCCCATTCCTCGTCCCTGGGGCGCGTCAGCGTCAGGAACAAGGCGCCTTCCACGAGGCTGCAGAAAACGTAGGGCACCATCGCGGCAGTGGTCGAAAGATCGACGGCGAAACGATAGACGGCCATGAGCCCCGAGACGCCCGATGTCTGCAGCACGAGAAGGGCCGAGGCGAGCAGCATCGACACAGTGATGCCCCACTGGGGCACGCCGCGACCTGAAAGCCGGCCAAAGACGGGCGGGAACAGTCCGTCGCGGGCCGCCGCCATCGGCACCTGCGCCATCAGCAGTGTCCAGCCGTTGAGCGCGCCGATCGAGGACAGCACCACAGCGGCTGCCACGAGCGTGCCTCCCCACCAGCCCCACATCATGAAAGCCGCATCGGAAAAGGGGGCAGCGGAACGGGCAAGCGCCTCGCGCGGGACGGTGCCCATCACCACGAGCGTGCCCAGAATGAAGACCAGGCCGCAGCAGATCGTGCCGAGAATGGTCGCCCGCGGTATCGTGCGTTTCGGATCGTCGACGTCGCCGGCCGGTACGGTCGCCGACTCGATGCCGAGAAAGGCGAACATCGTCAAAGGTGCCGTCGCCGAGATCAGGCCAAGCACGGAAAGCCCGCTCGGATTGACTGGCGTGAGGTTCTGCGGCTCGATCCAGAAGAGGCCGAGAAGGGCAATGGCCATGAACGGAACGAGCTTCAAGGCGACGGTCACGACCTGGAAGCGGCCGGCACTCCGGACCCCGAACATGTTGATGGCGGCGACCAGCCACATGGCTGCCAGCGACACCGCGGTGAAGCCGCCGGGCACCTGCTCAAGGTTGGGAAAGAACACCCCGAGATATCCGGTAAAGGCCATGGCGATTGCCGGCAGCGACGCCCAGATCGAGATCCAGTAAGCCCAGGCGACGAGAAAGCCTGCGAAGTTGCCGAAAGCCATGCGGGTATAGGCGTAGGGCCCGCCGGTCGCGGGCCGGACACTTGCAAGTCTTGCAAAGACGAGGCCCAGGCACATCGCGGCGATCGCCATGCCGATCCAGCCGACCAGCGCGGCCGCGCCATAGGGTGCGAGGGCGGCGGGCGAAAGATAGAAACCGGAGCCGATGATGTTGCCGACGACGAGCGCCGAGCAGGCCCAGATGCCGAGGCTCGGCCGCGGCGCCGCGGACGTCATCTCCTGAGTTCTGCCGGCGGTCGTATCAAGCGGCTTCGTCATGGATGGGTCGTTCCAATACCAAGGACCCGGCGACCTTATGAACAGTCTCCTACGGTTGCAACTACTTTATTTTGCTCGACTAACGCGCGCGTAGAGCGTAGGGGACCGTGGTTGGCGGACCAGTGATGTCGGCGGGATTGTCGGTACTCCGGGGTCGCCGGCGTTGCAGGCTTCTCATGAAACTATTCCATTTTTGAAATGCCGTTTTGCCCGCGGCGAGGGTAGGGTCCCTGCGACGAAATGCCTGCTCCGTGATAGATGACGGGCGACGATTGCGGGAGCCCCATGACCGACGACACACGTTTGCGACTTCGAGACCTCGGCTTTCGGCCGGGCGTATATGAGACCGGCCCGCTGAATGCGATCACCGACGTCGAGGGCGTTGCGGTCGGTCATGCCACCGTGATCGACGGTGATCGCATCCGCACCGGCGCCACTGCCATCCTGCCGCATGGAGGCAACCTCTTTCAGGACAAGGTGCCGGCCGCACTCGCCGTGCTCAACGGCTTCGGCAAGTTCGCGGGCTCGACCCAGATCGAAGAGCTCGGCGAACTGGAAACGCCAATCGTTCTCACCAATACGCTGGCGACCGGTCGCGCCATCGAGGCGATCATCAGCTGGACGCTGGCACAAGCGGGCAACGAGAAGGTCGTGTCGCTGAATGCGGTGGTCGGCGAAACCAACGATTCCCGCCTTAGCGACATTCGCGCCGGTCGGCCGACGATCGACGAGATCGGCGCTGCGGTTGTCGCCGCAGAGACCGGTCCCGTGGAAGAAGGCGCTGTCGGTGCCGGCGCCGGCACGGTGGCTTTCGGACTCAAGGGCGGCATCGGCACGAGTTCGCGCCGCGTCAAGACGGCCGGGGAGGTCTTCACCCTCGGCGTGCTGGTTCAATCCAACTATGGCGGCCGGCTCACCGTCTGCGGCCGTGCCTACGAAGCGCCGGCGGCACATGACCGGGATGGCTCGATCGTCATCGTGATCGCGACCGATGCGCCGCTCTCTGCGCGCAATCTCAAGCGCCTGGCCGAGCGCGCCTTCGGCGGCCTTGCCCGCACCGGAGCAGCGCTCAGCAACGGCTCCGGCGATTATGCGCTCGCCTTCTCCACGGCCTCTGCCGTGTGCCGCACGAAGGCGCGGCGGGCGGCGATCGCCGAATATCCCGACCTTCCGAACGACCTGATGTCGCCGCTCTTCGAAGCGGCCATCGAGGCGACGGAGGAAGCCATCCTCAATTCGCTGACCATGGCCCGCACGACGCATGGCTTCAACGCCGCGAACGGCAAGCCGAGCACGGTCGAGGCGATCTCGCTCGAACGGCTTCGCGCGCTCTGCGAACACTGACTTTGCGCACGTGGATCGCCCCCCACGTCGCGGTCCACGCGCTTATGCCAAACCAATTCTTACGGAGCCCATATGTCCCATCCGCCCATCCGCACCGTCTATCTCAATGGCGAGTTTCTGCCGGAGAACGAAGCGCGTCTCTCGATCTTCGATCGCGGCTTCCTCTTCGGTGATGGCATCTATGAGGTCACCGCCGTGCTCGAGGGAAAGCTGATCGACAGCGCATCGCATATGGCGCGGCTGGAACGCTCGGCGCGTGAAATCGATGTGCCGTTGCCGGTATCGACCGATGAGATCGTCGCCGTCGAAAAGCGGCTGGTTGAAGAGAACGGCCTTGTCGAAGGCATGGTCTATCTGCAGCTTACCCGGGGTGCCGAAGATCGGAACTTTCTGTTCTCCGACGATATCAAGCCGACGCTCGTGCTCTTCACCCAGGCAAAGACGCTGGTGACTGCCACCACCAAGGGGCTGTCGGTCAAGACCGTGCCCGACCAGCGCTGGGCGCGCCGCGACATCAAGAGCGTATGCCTGTTGCCGCAGGTGATCGCCAAGCGCATCGCCAAGGCTGAAGGCTGCGATGAGGCCTGGATGATCGAGGACGGGTTCGTGACCGAAGGCGCGTCTTCCACCGCCTACATCGTCACTGCGGACAACCGCATCGTCACGCGCGGCAACAGCCACAAGACGTTGCCCGGCTGCACGCGGCTCGCCGCACTGGCGCTCGCCGCCGAACAGGGAATGACGCTGGAGGAACGCCCCTTCTCGCTCGACGAGGCGCTCAACGCCCGCGAAGCGTGCCTGACCAGCGCCTCGAACTTCGTCGCGCCGATCACCCGGATCGACGGCAAGCCCGTTGGTAGCGGCGAACCAGGCCCGGTCGTCAAGCGTCTGCGCGAGCTCTATCTGAAGCACGCGCGGCGGACGGCGATCTAGCTCGTCAACGGGAGTTCGGGTTGTCGCTTACGCGACAGCCCCAACACTCTGCCAGACGCGGCCGACGACCGGTCGGCGGTTCTCCTTGGAGCGATAGAGCCGAATTTCGACGCTGATGTCCCAGCGCGGGTCGGCGGCCCTGACCAGCGATCCGTTCGCCAGCTCGTCCGTCATCAGGCTCTCGGGAACCCAGGCGATGCCCCAGCCGGCAGCTGCCATGGCCTTCAACCCCACGGACATGCTGCCTTCGTGCACCCGTTGCGCCGGCGGCAGGTTGGGGCTTATCAGCTCGTCGAGGAGCTGGCCGAAGAAGGACGACTTTTCGTAGCTCAGATGCGGAAAGGGTTTCGCCCCGCCTTCGAGCAGATGCATTGGCGCGCCTGATTTGCTCGCGGCCGAGACGGGGATGATCCGCTCATGCCCCAGCACACGATGCTCGAAGGCCTGCGGATCGAGCAGGTGCGGAACCTGGGTGTGGGCGTAGGTGAGCAGAAAGTCGCATTCGCCGTCGACGAGCGAATTGAGGTTCTCTTCCATGCTGCCGGAGTCGGGCCGAAGCCGGGAGAAGAGCGGCCCGATCTTGGCATTGACGCGGCTCATCCACTCCGGAAAGAAGGTGAAAGAAAGCGTATGCAGCGCCGTCAGCTTGATGGTACGGGCGTCGGAGCCCTCTTCCTGCTGAAGGTTGCGCCTCGCCTGATAGAGCTGTTTCAGCGTTTCCTGCGCCACCGGCACGAACTTCACGCCGGCTTCGGTGAGACGTGAAGGGTAGGTCGCCCGGTCGACGAGCGTTGCGCCGAGCCAAGCTTCCAGTTGCCGGATGCGGCGGCTGAAAGCGGATTGGGTCACGTGACGCTCATCCGCCGCCTTGGAGAAGTTCAGCGTGCTGGCGAGCGCCAGAAAGTCTTCAAGCCATTTGATTTCCAAGACATGCACTCCGGAGGCCCAGTCCGCTCAGCCATTCGCCGGCAGACAGGCTTCTTTGCGGCAGCGCCCGCGCGTCATCAAGAAAAATCAGGCGCGGCGACGATATTCGATCATGCGGGCGCGGCTCGACACCAGCTCGAGACGGTCAGGCCCGAGGAGATGCAGGCAGACGCGCTTGACCCAGGGACCATCGACCAGGGTGAACAGGAAGCGGCCACTGCCGAGTGCAGTCAGCGTCACGGCCTGGCGCACCGGGCCGACCCCCATCAAGACTGTGCCGTTTTCGATCGTGAATTCCGCACCCTCGTCCGAGCGCCAGATGCCGGAAAGCGATGCCGGAACCGACACATGCGTCGCCGCGGGAAGGAAGCGCCGAGCCGCGTGGCCGACCTCGCCAACAAGCGCCGGGCCATCGCGGCGAAGCCGGAGAGGTGATGAGGCGGAACGCGACGAGACCCAGCCCTCGCCGTCGTCATAGAGCGTCTCGTCGGCATCGAGGTAGGTGCAGGTGCTGCCCTTGATTTCGATCCACCAGGGGCCGGTTTCCGTCACATAGAAACCGTCGCCGAGATCGGCTGCGGGTAGCGGTAGAGGAAGGCCGGTGAGCGCCGCCATGCCCTCAAGCGCGATCTTGTAGCCGTTTGTGTCCTCGCGATTGGAGACGACGACGAGGCCGGCACGCGTTTCGGGATCGAGCAGGAAATAAGTCTTGTAGCCGGGATGCGAGCCGCCGTGGCCGACGAATTCGTGTCCTCCGAGCGATGAGCTGCGCAGGCCCAGGCCGTAGCCCGTCGGGCGCCCATCCGCCAGAAACCGGGTCTCCTGCAATTTCTGCAGGAGACCCGCAAAGCGGCCTTCATCATCAAGCAGCGCCTGCAACCAGATGGCAAGCGCCCGGGCGCTGCCGGTGAGGCTGCCCGACGCGGAAATGTGCAGGCCCGCGGCCGAAAGCTGCCAGTTTTCGCCTGAGTGCCAGTATCCGGGCACGAGGCCTTTAACCGGGTCGTTCCAGACATCGGGCGCCTTCAGCGCGATGCCGAGCGGCTCGGCAATTTCCTGTTGGATGAAATCGTCAAAGCGGAAGCCCTTGCGCTCCAGCGCCGCTTCGATGAGGCGATAGCCGGTGTTCGAATAGGAGACCTCGGTGCCGGCATCAAAGTTCAGTCGCTCCAGCCGTGAGAGGTATTCGAGCAGCGGCCCGGCCTTGGTTTCCGTGTAGACGGAAAGGCCGAGCAACGACAGGCATTCGCGCGTATCCGGCAGGCCGCCGCTCATGTCGAGCGCTTGCCCAACCGTTACTTCGGCAAGCGGCGAGCGCAATTCCGGAAGGTGCTGGCCGAGCGGATCGCCGAGCCCGATGATGTCGGCATGGGCGAGCACCATTGCTGAGAAGACGTGCTTGGTGAGCGACGCATAACGCACGACACTGTCGACCGTGAAGGGCGCAAACGTCGCGAGGCTCTCGGCGCCGGCCGCATGCGCGAAGCAGATTCCGGATGCGTCGAAACCAATGACGGCGCCGCCCGGCTCGTCCGCCGCCCATTGTGCGGTAAGGCGTCTCGCCGTCGCTTCGGCGGCTTGCCAATCCAGCGATGCCGGCTTCGTCATCCTCATTCTCCATTCTGGCCGCGGCGGTTTCCCGCGTGTATTTCCGACTAAGCACGACAGTACCTTGTGCGGCCAATTCCGATTCCGGCAGGGTCCATGCATGGTTTGCATTTGCCCGGCCTGCCTGCATTGGGTTAGGCCCGGCAGGGAAAAAGGGTGCGGTCCCCGCACCCAATGTCTATGGTCCGTCCGCGACTATCCATGAGTCGCACTTGAGGACAACAGGTTGAGAAGGCGATCCAGAATTGGCGACCCCAGCGAAAATCCCGGTCTTTGACGGACATAACGACGTGCTGTCGCGGCTTTGGCGTTCGCCGGGTGGCGCGCCGGAACGCCGCTTCCTCGATGGCGTCGATACCGGACATATCGACCTCGACAAGGCGGAGACGGGCGCCCTTGCTGGCGGTCTTTGTGCCGTCTACGTGGGCTCGCCGGGCCTGGCCAAGGACGGCAGCGGCGACTTTGCGACACCGGATCAGCAAACCGCTCTCGAGGCCACCCTCGGCATGGCGAGTCTGTTGATGCGGATCGAGCGCCAATCCGAGGGCCGGCTGAAGATCTGCCGCAGTGCTGCCGATATCCGCGACGCCATGGCCAAGGGCGCCTTTGCCTCGGTGCTGCACATCGAGGGCATCGAGGCCGTCGGTGCCGATCTCGACGCGCTCCATGTGCTTCACGCCGCGGGCCTTCGCACGCTCGGCCCGGTCTGGAGTCGGCCGAACATCTTTGCCTATGGCGTTCCCTTCCGCTTTCCCTCTTCGCCGGATATCGGTCCGGGCCTCAGCGTGGCGGGCAAGGATCTGGTGCGCGCGAGCAACGAACTGAAGATCATGCTCGATCTCTCGCACATGAACGAGCAGGGCTTCTGGGACATCGCAGCGCTGTCGCAAGCGCCGCTCGTCGCATCCCATTCCAACGTCCACGCGCTTTGCCCGCACAGCCGCAACCTGACGGACCGTCAGCTCGACGCGATCAAGGACACAGGCGGTCTCGCCGGCATCAATTTCGGCGTCCTGTTCCTGCGCTCGGACGGCGTCAAGAACCCGGAGACGCCGCTGACGTTGCTCGCCGACCATATCGACTACATCGTCAATCGCATCGGCATCGAGCACGTCGCGCTCGGCTCGGACTTTGACGGCACGGCGATTCCGGCGGCGATGCGCAGCGCGGCCGATCTGCCGCTGCTCGTCGACCTCTTGCGCACCCGCGGCTATGACGAAGCTGCGCTCGCAAAGATCTGCCACGGCAATTGGATCCGCGTGCTGGAGACGACCTGGGGCGCGTGAGTGCCGCCCGGAGCGCTAGGTCCTGGAAGCGACCGGCAGGGCTTCGAGTAGCAAGTCGATCGCACAATCGACGGCGGCCGTGCGCCGATCCCTGGCGAAAAGCCCATACTGGACGGCAAACGGCTTCGGGACGCCTGACGAAGCGGGCAGCGCCCGCATCGTGCCCGCGCGCATCGCTTCCGGCGGAAGCAAGCCAATGCCGAGCCCGTTTTCAATTGCGGCTTGAAGCGCGGTGATGCTCTGGCTGGTAAAGGTGATCCGGTGTTCCCGGCCCTGGTCCGCCAGCGTCTCGATCATGCGTCGGCGCCAGAGGCAGGGCGCTGCGAAGGCGACGAGGTCGATCGGCCGCGTTTCGTCGAAAGCATAGTCCGTTGCGCAGACCCATTGCAGTTCGACGTTCCAGGTGGTGAGGGCATCGGCCGTGACCACCGAGGTTGGCACGACCATGATGTCGAGGTCGCCTTCGGGCCAGGTCTTTCCAAGCGCCACGCATTGCTCCACCACCACGTCCAGCCGAATCTCTTGGTAGCCGCGCCGCAGCCGCCCGAGCGCTTCGGGCAGCGCCGTCGTTGCCACTTCCTCGGCAAGCCCGACCCGGACGCCACCGCTCAAGTCTGCCTGCCGTAGCCGCGCCGCCGCTTCGTCGCCGAGTGCCAGCATGCGGGTCGCGTATCCGAGGAACAATTCGCCTTCGGGTGTCGGCACGACGCCGCGACCGGTGCGGGTGAAGAGTTGTCGGCCGAGCAGATCTTCGAGCCGGCGCATCTGCATGCTGAGCGCCGATTGCGTGCGGCCGCTCTGGGTAGCGACGCGGTTCAAGCTGCCCTGCCGGCACACCGCGACGAAGCTGCGCAGCAGGTCGATGCCGATCTGATCAGATATCATGAAGCTTGAACTCTGTTGTCATTGATATCAGCCTACTACGAGAACTCGTGTGTGGCTATCTATCAGATGTGACCAGCGAGGAAGGTGGGGCAGCATCAGGCAGATCGGCATCGACCGTCGCTTAGAGGCTGCCAAGACCAGCCAACTCAACCAGAGGAACAGATCCATGAAAGCCATCCGCGTGTATCAGCACGGCGGGCCTGATGTGCTCGCCTATGAAAGTGTCGACCTCGGTGAACCTGGCCCCGGCGAAGTGCGCGTGCGCAACCGGGCGATCGGCGTCAATTTCGTCGACGTCTACCTGCGCAACGGCGCCTACCCGCCGCCGCAGCTACCGTTCATCCCGGGCAAGGAAGGGGCGGGCGAGGTGATCTCCGTGGGTCCGGGCGTCGAGGGCTTCAAGCCGGGCGACCGTGTCGCCTATGCCGAGGCGCTCGGTGCCTATGCGGAGGAGCACAACGTGCCGGCGCGTGTCCTTGTCCATCTGCCTGAGGATATCGACTTCGAAACGGGTGCGGCCATGATGCTGAAGGGCCTGACGGCGCAATATCTCTTGCGCCGCACCTTCCGGGTCGAGGCCGGCCACACGATCCTCGTCCATGCGGCTGCCGGCGGCGTCGGCCTGATCCTGACGCAATGGGCGAAACATCTCGGCGCAACCGTCATAGGCACCGCTGGCTCGCCCGAAAAGGCCGAGCTGGCGCGGGGGAGTGGCGCCGACCATGTCATCGATTACAGCGCCGAGGATTTTGCTGCCCGCGTACGCGAGATCACCAAAGGCAAGGGGGTCGACGTCGTCTATGACAGCATCGGCAAGGCGACGTTCGAAGGTTCGCTCGATAGCCTGCGCCCCTTCGGTCACTTCGTCAGTTTCGGCGCCGCCTCCGGTCCGATCCCGCCCTTCGACATCACGACGCTGGCGCAGAAGGGCTCGCTTTACGCCACCTGGCCGTTGTTGCCGGCGCATCTGGCGCGGCGCGAGGATGTGTTTGCGATGAGCAAGGATCTCTTCGACACCGTCGCGAGCGGCGCCGTCAAGATCTCGGTGCACGCGCGTCTGCCGCTGGCCGAAGCAGCCGAGGCGCACCGCCGGCTCGAAGGACGCCAGACGACGGGCGCCATGGTGCTGTTGCCATAGCGCGGGCCACGTCCATCAGGTGCACTTGAGCCGATGGCCTAGTGAAGGGCGCCGATTGCGGCGCCCGCACCATCGAATAGGGAGGACCGGCTTTCGTCGATCCGGATCCCGACGGCTTCGCCGACGCGGAATGGCGTGTCGGCCGGCGCGCTGACATTGATCAGGCCGAGCCGGCCGGCACGAACGAAGACGCTCATATTGCCGCCGAGATATTCGCTCGCCTCGATGACGCCGCGGCAATGGCCGGTTTCCGGCGCCACCAGCGCCAGGTGTTCGGGCCTTGCCCCCAATTGCTCGGGTTCGGCCATCCCCGGCATGGGAAGTGCCAGATTGCCTTCGCCGCTCAGGTCGAGGCGACCGCCCTGGTCGCGTCGGCAGGGCAGGAGGTTCATCTTCGGGCTGCCGATGAACTGCGCGACGAAAAGGTTCGCCGGCCGTTCGTAGAGGTCTCTTGGGGTACCCTGCTGCATGATCCGCCCGTCTTTCATCACGACGATCCTGTCGGCCAGCGTCATCGCCTCCACCTGGTCATGGGTCACATAGATCATGGTGGCGCCGAGCGTGCGATGCAGCTTGGCGATCTCAAGCCGCATATCGACCCGCAACGCCGCATCGAGGTTCGAAAGCGGTTCATCGAAGAGGAAACCGACCGGCTCGCGCACGATCGCCCGCCCGATGGCAACGCGTTGGCGCTGGCCACCGGAGAGCTCCCTCGGGTAGCGGTCGAGCAGCGGCGTGAGCTTGAGCGTTTCTGCCGCTGCCTCGATCTTGGCCTTGGCGTTCGCCGTCGGCACCTTGGCGAGCCTCAGGCCGAAGCCCATGTTCTGTCGGACCGTCATATGCGGATAGAGCGCGTAGGACTGGAAAACCATGGCGAGCTGCCGATCGACCGGCGAAGCGGACGTCACATCCCGGCCATCGATCAGAATCTGCCCGGCGGTCGTCGCCTCCAGGCCGGCGATCATCCGTAAAAGCGTGGACTTGCCACAGCCGGAAGGCCCGACGATGACGACGAATTCGCCGTCGGCGATCTCGAGGTCGAGCTCCCGGATGATCTCTACTGCGCCATAGCGCTTGCCGGCATTCTTCAGCGAAATCGTACCCATGCGTATCTCCTGGAATATCAACCCTTGACGGCGCCGGCGGTCATCGATCCGCTGATCTGGCGGTACATGACAAGGCCGAGCAGCATTGGCGGCAGAGCGCCGACGATCATCACGGCGGAGGCGACGCCCCACTGCACGCCGCCGCCGCTTGCGGCGAAGAAGAAGGATGCGCCGACCGTGACCGGCACCGCCTTGGAGGTCGTCAGCATCAGGCCGAAGAGGAACTCGTTCCAGGCGGTGATGAAGCCGAAGATCAGGCTGGTGACGATCGCCGGCCGGCAGAGCGGTGTCACGACCTTGATGAGGACCTGCGTGCGGTTCGCGCCGTCCATGAGAGCAGCCTCGTCGAGTTCCGCGGGCAGGTCACGGATGGCATTGACGAGAATGACGAGTGCCAGCGGCAGATTGACGATCGTGAGGATCAGCCCCAGCCCGAGGCGCGTATCGAGCAGCGCCAGCCACTGGAACATCATGTAGAGCGGGATCGCGAAGATAATGAGCGGCACGGCGCGCAGATTGACGATGAAGGGCAGAAGCGTGCGTTCGCCGATCCTGCCGCGAGCGATCGCGTAGGCCGCCGGTAGCGCCAGTGCCACGGCAAGCACCGTGCCCATCAGCGCCACGGCGAGGCTGTTGAACAGATAAAGGAAGATGTTCAGCCGGTCGGAGACCTCAAAGACGGTGCGGTAGTTATCGAATGTCGGGGCCTGTACCCAGAGACCGGGATTGCCAGAGAGCTCGCGCGCGCTCTTGAACGAAGTGGAAAGCGTCACTAGCACCGGAAAATTCAAGGCGATGGCGGCAATGGCGAAAACGAACCAACGGAGCGCTGAGATCATCGCTTGGCTCCTTTCCGCCGGCTGGCGAGAGCGTTGAGGCCGTAGAGCACGGCGAATGAGGCGACGAACAGGACGACCGAGGCGGCAACCGCCTTGCCGATGGCGCCCTGTTTGAAGAAGGCTTCGTAGATGTAGATCGACAATGATGCCGTCGATCCCCCCGGGCCGCTGCCGGTCAGCACATAGACGTTGTCGAAGACCCGGAAGCCGTCGATGAAGCGGATGAGCAAGGCTGCGGCGATCGTCGGCCCCATCATGGGCAGTTCAATGAACCACAGGCGCTGCAGGCCTCGTGCCCCATCCATGGCGGATGCTTCGGCAATCTCGGAGGGGATCGCCTGATAGGCCATGTAGAAAAGCAGCAGCGTGAACGGTGTCCACTGCAGCGTCTCAACGACGACCAGGGTCCAGAAGGCCGAGCCAGGCCCAAGGAACGAGATGCTGGCCCCAAAATAGGTCCAGAGATAATAAGGCACCGGACCGACGAATTCGTGCAGGACAAGGCGGTACATGAGGCCGACCAGTGCCGGCGCGACCATCAGCGGCAGCATCAGGATCGCTATCAGCCAGCTGCGCTTTTCGATCAGCGGCGACAGGAAGATCGCGAGAAACAGGCCGAGCAGACATTCGAGAATGGCGGTCAGCAGGCCGAAGCGCAGCGAGAACCAGCTCGCCTGCCAGAAGGCTGCATCGCTCCAGACCGAGAGAAAGTTCGTGAGCCCAGTGAACTTCGGTTGGCGCAGCGTCTCGAAGGAGACCTCGGAGACTGAATAGATCAGATTGACGAGCGCCGGGAACCCCAGGAACACGAGCAGGAAGAGGACGAGCGGCGTGGCGAGCCGCCGGAACTCAGGGGCATTGGATTGCGGTCTGGCTGTCGTCATGGCACCGATCTGTGTCTGTTGTCGGACGGGTAAGGTGACGGAAGGTGTTTCCTCGACCCTCTTTCCCGTGCCTGTTACAGGAGCCCTAGCCAACCCAAACCCTTGAGCTGAAAAGGCTCTTCCGCACCGCGGACGCGGCGCACCTGGATCCCGTGTAGAGCACTGGCATGAGGGGCGGAGAAGCTTCCCTCGGTACCCGCTTGTCGTGCAGGGTTGCGGCTTCCTGGTGGATGCCGCAACCCTTTCACTTACTTCAGCAGGTCCGCCATGCCCTTTTCGGTATTGGCGAGCGCATCGTCGATCGACTGCTGGCCGGACCAGTAGCCGGTGAACTCCTTGGCCTGCAGTTCGTAGACCGACAACGCCTTGGCTGAGGTGGCACCGTTCATGACGTAACCATACTTGCCGGCGAATTCGCCGAGCTTGACCAGGTCAGGCCGGGCGTCTGCGACCTCGGCGACCACCTCCGGCGTCAGGGCCGGTGCGCCGTTGTTCTTGGCGTAGATCAGCGCGGCTTCCTTGGAGGAAAGCCACTTCAGGAACTTGCCGGCGCCTTCCTTGTTTTCGGCATTCTTGTTGAGACCGAAACCGAGGCCGTGGATATGGGTGAAGCGTCCTTCCGGACCTGCAGGTGGCGCGACCGTTTCGGTCACATCGGCCACGGCAGGGGATTTCTCCTTGCTGGTCAGATCGCCGGCTGCCGCATTCCATTGCAACATGGCGGCGACCTGGCCGGATGCAAAGGCGGCGTTCGCCTCGGCAAACTCGTAGGATAGCGAGTCCTTCGGCGTCGCGCCGTTGTCATATAGCAGCTTGTAGATCTCGAGGCCCTTGCGATAGGCATCGGAATTCACGGTGATCTTGCCGCTGTCGTCCATCCAGTTCGCACCATAGGCGCGCGGTACCGACTGCCAGACCATGATGTTGAACAGCAGGTTCTTGAGCTGCAGCACCGTGCCATAGCGGGTCGGGCTGTCCGGGTTGACGGCCTGGGTGAAATAGAGCGCGGTGGCGGCGTAATCGTCCCAGATCCACTCGTCCGGGGTCTTCGGCTCCAGCTTCTTGCCGAGGTACTTCTCCGAGATTTCGGCATATTTCGCCTTGCCGGCGTCATCCTTCAGCAGGGCCTCGATCAGGTCCTTGCGGAAGTACATGAAGTGCAGCGAGAGATCGGTCGGCACGCCATATTGCTTGCCCTGGTACTGCATGGTCGACAGGACGGAGTCTCCATAGACCGCCTTGGCTTCGCTAGAGAGCTCGACCGGCTCCATGAACGGTGCGTAACGGCCGATCGAATAGGTGGCGAGCAGGTTGAGATCGAAGGCCTTCGAGCCGGCGGCGAGGTCGGCCTGCAGTTTGTCCCAGAAGCCGTCGCGGTTGAAGAACAGAAGTTCGACCTTGTCGTTCTCGGCAACGTCGGACTTGGCGTTGTAGGCGTCGGCGGCGGCGCGCAGCGCCACTTCTTCGGGGCCGCCTGGCCAGCCGAGTACGGTTACTTCCGCAAGCGCCGGGGTGGCGGCGAGCAGGCCCGCAATGCTCGCTGCCGCGAGCAGCGCACGTCTTGTCGTGGTCGCAAATGTCATCTTTGGTTCTCCCTCAAGTTTTGTTGACGCTCTGCAAGATCAGCAATGCCGATCACCCCTGCATTCTCCCCAAGGGCGGCGGCATGTAGCGATGGACGAAGTCGTGACGGCACCGGTTCCAGTGCGCGTTCGACGGCGGCGAGATAGCCTTCGGCCAGACCGATGCTGCCGCCGATGACGATGCGTCTCGGGTCCAGCGCGAGCTGGATGTTGCGGCAGAGCAGAGCGGTTCGCCCTGCGGATGTTTCGATCGTGCGCTTGGCCCAGTCGTGTCCGTCGCGAGCGGCGGCGAAGACGTCCCGCGCGGTGGCGCCCGATTGGTGGGGCGCTGCCTGCCCGGCGATCCAGTGGCCCGATACGTGATCTTCGAGGGTGTCACCAGGCCACTCGGCGCTGCGCGACTGGCCGAAGTGTCCGGCGAGCCCTCCGAGCAGGCGCCCATTCAGGACGATGCCCCCACCGATACCAGTGGAGATCGTCAGGAAAACCATGTCTTCGCGGTTGCCTGCGCCAAAGGCATATTCACCCCAGGCTGCCGCGTGGGCGTCGTTTGCAGCCAGCACCGGCACGCCTGCCAGCCGCTCGATCGTTTCCGTCAGCGCAAAGGCATCGGGGATATCGAGCGTCTTGCGGTTGAGCGCCGACCAATGGCCGTTATCGACAATGCCGGTGACCGCGGCGCCGACCGAGCCGTAGGCACCGCGCCAGGACGCGATCGCCCCAAAGAGTGCGGCAAGCCACTGCGCCGGATCGCCTTCGCCGGGCGTCGGCATCCGCAGCGTGTCGACGATTTCAGTTCCCCGCACGAGAGCGGCCAGCATCTTCGTGCCGCCGACATCGATCGCGAGAACGGTTTGGGTCTGCGCCATTTTCAGGCCTCGTTTCCGGCAAGCGTTTCGTCGAGCGCCTGCCTGAACCACGACGTCACGTGCTCGGGCCGCGTGATCGCGGAGCCGACGACAACGGTGAAGGCGCCGGCCTGAAGCGCCCGAGCGGCCTGTTCGGGCGTCCGCACGCAGCCTTCGGCGACCACGTGAGGGGTCAGCTTGCGCATGGCAGCGATGAGGGCGAAGTCCGGTTCCGTCGGCTCGACCGGTCCTGTGTAACCGGCAAGGGTGGAGCCGACAATTTCTGCGCCTTCGGTAAGCGCGCGCTCGGCGTCGGCAATGACCGAGCAATCGGCCATGGCGATCTTGCCGGCGGCGTGGATACGCTCAATCAGCGCCTTGGTCGCGACCGGGCGTTCACGGGCAGTGGCATCATAGGCGATGATATCGGCGCCGGCTGCCGCCAGAGCATCGACGTCCTCGATGAAGGGGGTGATGCGGATCGGCGACGTCTCCAGGTCGCGCTTGACGAGGCCGATGATCGCACGATCAGTCGCCTGGCGAACGGCGCGAACATAGTCTGCGGATTCGATGCGGAGGGCGGTGGCGCCGCCGTCGAGCGCGGCCATGGCGAAACCGACAACCATGGCAGCGTTGTCCATAACGCCGCCCTTCACCGGTTGGCAGGAAACGATCAGACCGTGCTTGAGGCTATGGATATCGAAGGTCACGCAGGCTCTCCCAATGGAGGCCTCACGGTAGCAGTGCAAGACCAGATTGCAACAGGAATTATACTGGTATTATCGCATCAGTTCGATGACGAAGTCGTAGACGTCGCCCCGGTACTTGGTCTGGGTGAACTCGACGATCTGCCCGTCTGCCAGGAAACAACGCCGCTCCATGACCAGCAGGCTGGTATCTTCGGGCGTTTCGAGCAGGCGCCGCTCCTCCTCGCTCGCGGGCTTTGCCTGCATGCGCTGCAGCGCCCGGACGGGAAGGGCGCCGTGGGCGGCGAGATACTCGTACAGTGATGCGCCGATTGCACCGGGATCCGGCACGAAACGGGCGGGGAGCGATGCCGTTTCGATTGCGATCGGGGTGTCGTTGGCGGTTCTCAGGCGCCGGAGGCGCACGATTTTTTCTCCCGCCGGAATGCCGAGCGCCATCATTTCGGCGGGTGACGGGCGGCTGATTTCGCGCGAAATCCAGGTGCAGCCGGGCTCGAGGCCGCGCGAGCGCATATCTTCGGAAAAGCTCGTCATCGTCGCCAGCGACTTCTCGACGCGTGAGGAGACCACGGTCTTCGCTCCTTGCCGGCGGTCAAGGAGGCCATCGGCGACAAGGCCTTCGATGGCCTTGCGCACGGTCACGCGCGAGATGGATAGGCCCTCGCTCAAGTCCCGTTCGCTGGGGATGACTGCGCCGCGGCGCAATGTCGACGCGTTGATCGCCTGCTTGATCGCCTCTTCCAGTCGACGGTAGAGCGGCTCGCCGCTATCGCCCGACATGGCGCGCGCAAGAAAATCGAGAGTTGCCTGATCGCTCATGAGGATCACCTTTTCGAGATGAGTCCTTATGCAAAATTTTTCGTCGGTTTTAAACTGGTATTATCAACGAGCGTCGCTAGGCGCGCCAAACTCCCGTCTTGGCGCCGATCCGGCGGCGAGTGCCGGGGTGCCCGGCGACAGGCACAGCATGGAGTCGCCACCGATCTCCACTCAGTTTGCCTGGTCGCCTTCGATTTTTCCGGGTGCGCCCAGCCGGTTCTCGGCACGGGTAACCGCCAGGCTGTCGGCAGGGCTTCCCGACGGATCGCCGTCGCCGAACACATCCATGGTGCAGGTGTGCAGAATGGTGGTGGGCTCACCCGTGTGGTTCCACATCGTGTGGGTGCGCAGTGAAGGAAAGTGGGCAGAATCGCCCGGTTCCAGCACCACGCGCTCGCCGTCCACCTCCAGCGTCAAAGCCCCCTGGAGAATGAAGAAGATCTCTTCGCCTTCGTGCGACATCGGTTCGCTGCGGTGACCGGGTGGCTCGTGGATGATGGTGCTCCTCAGCACATTTCCGGGAAAGGAGGCGGAGAGCCGCTCGTAGGAGACGGCATTGCCGCCTTCTCCACCCAGCCCATAGATCGGCCGGTGTTCGCGGCGGGTGAAAGGTGTTGCGACTTTCGGTGGATTGAGGAAGCTGCCGGCCTCGACCTTCAGCGTCCGGCAGACGGCGATCAGCGAGGTCAGCGAGGGGACGGTGATGCCGCGCTCGATCTGCGAAATGAAGCCGACGGAAAAGCCTGCCTCGTTGGCGACCTCCTGAAGCGTCATTTTCAGTGTCTTGCGCCGTTGACGCAGGCGATCACCGAGCGATGGCGCCTCAGCCTCGCCGGTCGATGCACCGCTGGCATGTTCCGTCGTCACTATCTGTCCCCTTATCGTCTCTCCTCAAGCTAGGGTGTGCCCGGATTTCCTGTCAATCGATTTTAGGTATCCTAAAAACCGCGATGACAGCGGCAGCCGGAAACGGCGAGGGGGCAAGCCCTTGGCGGAAGGTCGCCAAGGGTGAACGGCGAGCGTTGTGCTGCCATCTCAGGAACTGCCGCGCGGTTGCTCCACGGTCGCCGCCACGATCCGACGTACGATCGGAAGGACCACGAGCAAGCTCGGGAACGCGACCAGCCAGGAAAAGATCCAAGCCTTGAGCCAAAGTGACAGCATGTCCGATTGAAGGCCGCTGCCGCTCGCCGTCGAGACGAAGGAGACGATGGCGGACATCAGCACGGAAAGGACCAGTGGCATGACGATTCCCTGATATCGATGTGGAAGTTTCTTTGGCATGCTGGTGAACTCCAGGGCTTTGCAGGGATGGGGATGTCCGTCGGTATGGCGCCGGACCGTCCTTGTGGCTAGGCGTGTGTCAATTCACGGATGAAGCTTTCGAGGCTACGGGGGGCGCGCTGAAGCGCTGCGCGAAGTGTCAGGCTGTTTCCGCCGAGGCCGACCTGCGAATAATGGGCGTGGACCTTCGCCAGCAGTTCCAGTTGATGGTCGCTGTACTTGCTGCGGATCGGTGCTGCCCATTCATGAAAGCTGATGGTTCCGGCAACGATCGGTCGCCCGAGTGCCTCGCTCATCATCCGGACGATTTCCTCGCGATCGTGCCGGCCCTCGGCGCAAAGTTCGAGCGTCGCATAGGCAAGGCGATCCTCGGTGAGTGCGATCGCCGCGACTTCGGCGACGTCGCGGTAGTCGACACGGGCAATGCGCGTCGACGCGGGAAAAGGTTCGGCGAAGGTGCCGGTTGCAAGCACGCTCGCCCAAGCCGCACGCAGGTTCTGCATGAAATTGGCCGGATGCAGGACGGTGTATTCGAGCGGCGAGGAATAGAGCGCGTCCTCCACCGGGATCTTTGCCGCATGGTTCTTAAGCCGCACATTGGTCGGCTGGATGACCGAGGAGAAGACGAACTTCCTGACGCCGGCGCGAACGGCGGCTTCGACCATCGACACGCCCATCGCCGCTTCATCCGGTGCGAAGGCCGGCCCAATATGAAAGACCCCGTTAGCGCCCTCGATCGCCCGGTCGAGGCTTTCCCGGTCGCGCAGATCGCCAATGGCGATCTCGGATGCGCCGAGCGTTCGCGCAAGGGCGCCCTGCGCTTCGTCGCGGATCAGGGCGCGAACCGCTGCGCCGCGCCGCGCAAGTTCAGGGACAACGAGGCCGGCGAAACGGCCGGTGGCGCCGACGACGAGGATGGTGTTGGAGCGCGGGTTCATCCGGGCCTGCCTTTCGTGCGATCGAGGTGACCAGCTCAAACTAATGATGCGTAATAAATAGGACAATTGGTGCAGACTGTGATTTATTCTCCCGAAAATCGGGATTATAGCATGAGCCGCATCGAAGACCTGGAAGCCTTTCTGGCCATCGTCGAACAGGGTAGCCTGACGGCCGCGGCGAAACGGCTGGGGCGTCCGCTCCAGACAATCAGCCGGTCGCTCGCCATGCTCGAAGCCGATGTCGGTGTGGAATTGGTGCATCGGACCACCCGCCGCTCGATGCCGAGCGAGGCGGGCGAGAGCTTCTATCTGCGCATCAAGCCGGCAGTCGAGGAGATCCACGAGGCGCGCGAGGAAGCGGCACAACGCCGCTTCGAGCCATCAGGTATCCTGCGTCTCGGGGCGCCCAATCTGTTTGCGCCGCGGTTCCTGATGCCCGTCATTGCCGAATACATGGCGAAGTATCCTGAGGTGGAGGTCGATCTCGACCTTTCCGACGCCTTCGTCGATCTCGCCGGGGGTGGACTCGATCTGGTCGTGCGGATTGGGGATCTCCAGGATTCAGGTTTGACCGGCAAGCGCCTGGGCGCGCTTCGTCGCGTCGTCTTCGGCTCGCCTGCCTATTTCGCCCGCTTCGGCCGGCCTTTGCATCCGCTGGATCTGGCTGAGCACAGTTGCGTCACGCGCACCGGTGACGAGCGACCCGGCGCGTGGATGTTCACCATCGACGGCCGCGCGCGTGCAATCAAGGTGAGTGGTGCGTTTCGAACCAACTCGATGAACGCGATCTATTCGGCGGTGGAGGAGGGACTTGGTCTTGGCTATTCACCGCTCTGGCAGATCAAGCACCTGATCGACGCGGGCAAGGTGGAGCTCGTGCTGGTGGACTTCGAGCCCGCCCCGGTGCCGATCCATGCGCTCTGGCTGGAGGGGCGGAGCCCTTCGGCAAAAATCCGCTACTTCCTCGATCTGCTCGGAGAGCGGCTGAAACTCGACCGCCTCTGAGCGGGGCAGGGCCGCTTTCTGCCGACCCTCGCCTTGAGGCGTGACGCCCCTACTTTGAGAATTTCTTGGCGCCGGCGACGCACAGCACGATTGCGCCGGTCGCAGCCAGCATGCTCCAGCTGACGGGTTCGCCGAGAAGCGTCGCGGCGAGCGCCAGGCCGAAGAAGGGCTGCAGCAATTGCAGCTGTCCGACGCCGGCGACGCCGCCGAGCGCGAGGCCGCGATACCAGAAAACGAAGCCAACGAGCATGCTGAAGATCGAGACATAGGCAAGACCTGTCCAGGCGCCGTTCGTGACGGTCGCGAAGGAGGCTGGCAGCGTGAAAAGCGTGAGCGCGAGCATGATCGGCAGCGACAGGACGAGTGCCCAGCAGATCACCTGCCAGCCGCCGAGCTTGCGCGAAAGGCTGGCCCCTTCGGCATAGCCGAGGCCGCACACGATGACGGCGCCGAGCATCAGGAGGTCGCCGACAGGGGAGGCGGCAAAACCCTGCACCAGCGCAAAGCCGACGACAGCAGCACTTCCGAGCGACGAAAAGAGCCAGAAGGCCGGACGCGGCCGCTCCCCTGCGCGCAACACGCCGAAGATTGCGGTTGCCAACGGTAGAAGTCCGACGAAGACGATCAGATGCGCCGAGGTGACATGCTGCAGGGCCAGCGCGGTCAGCAACGGAAAGCCAAGCACGACGCCGAAGGCGACGATCGCCAGCGAAACGAGGTCGGTCTTCGCCGGGCGCGGCTGGCGGAAAACGAGAAGCAGCAGGAGCCCGAGCAGGCCGGCGATCGCCGCGCGCGCCACGGTCAGAAACACCGGATCGAAATCCATGACTGCGACGCGTGTTGCAGGGAGCGATCCGCTGAAGATCAGCACCCCGAGAAAACCGCTCATCCAACCGTCTGCCGTCTTGTCCATAGCATTCTCCTTTTTCGTCTGTATCGGTCGGAGAGGCTGGCCTCGCCAGAGACAATACGGTACAGTTTTGCAAAACTGTATTGGATGGATGAGCGGTACGGATGACGATTCAGGAGTTGGAGATGGGCAGCGAAACGCTGCTCGAAGGTGTGATGGCGACCATCAGGCAGCGGATCGCGGGGCGCATCCTGACGCCGGGGGCGAAGCTTCCATCGATCCGTGCCTTCGCCAACACCATGCGCGTTTCGAAATCCACCGTCGTCGAAGCCTATGAACGGCTGGTGGCCGAAGGCGTCATTCGCTCGAAGCCCGGCGCCGGTTTCTTCGTCGCCGCGCCGCTGGCTCCCCTGTCTTTGGCCGAGATCGGGCCGCGGCTTGACCGGGCCGTCGATCCGCTCTGGGTGTCGCGCCAGGCGCTGGAAACGGGCGGCAGCGTGCTGAAGCCGGGCTGCGGCTGGCTGCCGCCGAGCTGGATGCCCGAGACCGCAATTCGACGCGCGCTCAAGTCTGCGGCCAAATTGGAGGCAAGCGGGCTGACCGACTACGGAACGCCACTTGGCCATCGGCCTCTTCGCCAGCTTCTGGCACGACGTCTCGGCGAACATGGCGTCGAAGCATCTCCCGACCAGATCATCCTGACGGAATCGGGAACGCAGGCGATCGACCTTCTCTGCCGTTTCCTGATTGAGCCCGGCGATACGGTCGTGGTCGACGATCCCTGCTATTTCAACTTCCACGCCTTGCTGCGCGCCCATCGGGCCGAGGTGGTGAGCGTGCCCTATACGCCCACGGGGCCGGACCTCGAAAAATTTGCCGAGGTGCTGACGGCGTATCGACCGCGCATCTACATTACCAATTCCGCGCTTCACAATCCGACCAGCGCCACGCTTTCCCCCGTCGTCGCTCACCGCCTGCTCAAGCTTGCCGAGCAGGCGGGTCTCACGATCGTCGAGGATGATATCTTCGCGGATTTCGAGCATACGCCCGCGCCGCGGCTCGCCGCCTTCGACGGGCTCGATCGTGTCGTGCAGATCGGCAGTTTCTCCAAGACCCTTTCCGCTTCCATTCGCTGCGGTTTCATCGCCGCACCGCGCGACTGGATAGAAGGGCTCATCGACCTGAAGATCGCCACCACATTCGGCGGGCCGAGCCTTGCGGCAGAACTGGTCTTTTCGATGCTGAAGGATGGCAGCTACCGCAAGCACATGGAGGCGCTGCGCCAGCGCCTGGCGCGGGCGATGAGCGAAACGGCGGTGCGCCTCGGTGATGTCGGCATCACGCCGTGGATCGAGCCGCAGGCCGGAATGTTCCTCTGGTGCCATTTGCCCGAGGGTATCGATGCGGCCGAGGTGGCGCAGAAGGCGCTGCAGCAGGAGATCGTGCTGGCACCCGGAAATGTCTTCAGCCATGCCGGCACGGCCAACGGCTTCCTGCGCTTCAATGTCTCTCAGTGCGAAGACGAGCGGCTTTTCAGGGTTCTGCCCGCGATCATGCGCCAGTGCGATCCTGCGCGCTCGGGCTGAGTAGACCGGCATTTTGCACCCAGTTGCACGTTTTGAAGGCAATCGCCGGCGCTATTTGGGGATGGGCCGTTGATCCCAACCTGGCCGGCGTTATTTGCCGCGGAGTCGGGCAGGTTTTGCCTATTTTTTGCGCAATTCGCTTCTTCCTTGCGCTGTTGCATTGGCGCGCTGGCGATCGCCCGTGCCGCCAATGGCTCTTTTCTCCAGATTTTCCGACTGAATCCGAATTGGCACGATTAATGCTTCTTAACAGGCATCGGTCGTCGGGCAAGCCGATCTGGATTGCCCAGCCGCTTCGGAACCCAGCCATTCCTGGCGTCATATGAGAGAACGAAATGACAAAGTTTAAGCTCGAATACATCTGGCTCGACGGTTACAAGCCCACCCCGAACCTGCGCGGCAAGACCCTGATCAAGGAATTCGACGCTTTCCCGACGCTTGAGCAGCTTCCCTTCTGGGGCTTTGACGGTTCCTCCACGATGCAGGCCGAAGGCAGCAGCTCGGACTGCGTGCTGAAGCCGGCTGCCGTCTATCCGGATCCGGAGCGCAAGAACGGCGTTCTCGTCCTCTGCGAAGTCATGATGCCCGATGCCAAGACGCCGCATCCGTCCAACACCCGCGCTACGGTCCTTGAGGACGACGGCGCCTGGTTTGGCTTCGAGCAGGAGTACTTCTTCTACCAGAGCGGTCGCCCACTCGGCTTCCCGGACGCCGGCTTCCCCGCGCCGCAGGGCCCCTACTACTGCGGCGTCGGCTTCAGCAATGTTGGCGACGTGGCCCGCAAGATCGTCGAAGAGCATCTCGACATCTGCCTGGCTGCCGGCATCAACCATGAAGGCATCAACGCCGAAGTCGCCAAGGGCCAGTGGGAGTTCCAGGTGTTCGGCAAGGGCTCGCGCAAGGCTGCCGATGAAATCTGGCTTGCCCGCTACCTCTTGCAGCGCCTGACTGAAAAGTACGGCATCGACGTCGAGTACCACTGCAAGCCGCTCGGCGACACCGACTGGAACGGCTCGGGCATGCACGCCAACTTCTCGACCGCCTACATGCGCGAAGTCGGCGGCAAGGAATACTTCGAAGAGCTGATGGCTGCTTTCGCCGAAGCTCGTGCCGACCACATCGCCGTCTACGGCCCGGACAACCACATGCGCCTGACCGGCAAGCATGAAACCGCCTCGATCCACCAGTTCAGCTACGGTGTTGCCGACCGTGGTGCGTCGATCCGCGTTCCGCACAGCTTCGTCAACAACGACTACAAGGGCTACCTGGAAGACCGCCGCCCGAACTCAAAGGGCGACCCCTACCAGATCGCTTCGCAGATCCTGAAGACGATCTCCACGGTCCCGACCGACGTCGAAAAGCGCGAAGCCGCCTGATTTGTCTCGCCCGTCGCGCACGAGGGCGCCGGGCCAAATCGACGGGGTCGAGCTTTTCGCGACCAAAAAAAACGCCCCGCGGTTTGCGGGGCGTTTTTTGTTTGCTGGTCAACTGACGGCTCAGGCCGCGCGCACGAAATGATCCGGTTCGACCTCGCGGATCGTCGCCTGATCTGCCGCCGAGCGGCGGCGCGTTTCGTCTGCTTGGGCGGAACTGACCTGCGCATTCGGATCGTCGAAGCGGACATCCGGGTCGGGCACCGCCGACAGCAGCAGCTTCGTATAGGGATGGGCCGGGTTGTCGATGACCTTGCCGGTATTGCCCCACTCGACGATCTGGCCGGCATACATCACGGCGATATCCTCGGCCACATAACGGGCAGTCGCGATGTCGTGCGTGATGTAGAGCAGGCCGAGGTTCATCTCCCGCTTCATTTCGCTCAAGAGATTGAGCACGCCGAGCCGCACGGAAACGTCGAGCATCGAGGTCGGCTCGTCCGCGACGATGACCTCGGGCTTGGCCGCGAGCGCCCGGGCGATGTTGACGCGCTGGCGCTGGCCGCCGGAAAGTTCGTGCGGGTATTTCGGCGCGACGATGTCAGGATCGAGCTTCACTTGCCGAAGCAGCGCCTTGATCTCTTCGTTGACTGCTGTGCCCCTGATGTCAGGACGGTGCAGCATCAGCGGCCGCTTCAGGTGGTAGGCGATGGTGTGGGCCGGATTGAGCGAAGCGAAGGGATCCTGGAAGATCATCTGCACCGAACGGCGGTAATCGGCGATTTCCTTGGATCCGGCCGCGTCGACGGGCTTGCCCTTGTAGAGCAGCCGTCCTTCGCTCGGCTCGTATTCGCGCATGGCGATGCGAGCGCAGGTGGTCTTGCCGCTGCCGGATTCGCCGACGACGGCGAGCGCCCGCCCGGCATGCAGCGAGAAGGATATGGATCGCGCGGCACGCACGGCAGACGGGCCGTTGCCGAAGGTCTTGCTGACCTTGTCGAGCGTCAGGATGGGTGCGGATGAGCCGGTCATCTGAGAACGCCTCCGTGCAGCGAGGGGAAGGAGGCCCAGAGCTTCTTGGTATAGTCGTGCTCCGGTGTCCGGTAGATGGCGTCGGCGGCTCCCTGTTCGACCAGTTTGCCGCCGAGCATGATGCCGATGCGGTCGCAGAACTGCACCATCAGCCCGAGGTCGTGGGTGATGAAGAGCACGGCAAAGCCGAGCTTGCGCCGGAGTTCGTTGATCCGCTGCAGGATTTCGCGCTGCACCACGACGTCGAGCGCCGTCGTCGGCTCGTCCATAACGATAAGGCGCGGATTGAGCGCCAGGCAGATGGCAATGACGATGCGCTGGCGCATGCCGCCGGAAAACTGATGCGGATAGTCGCGCATCCGGTCGGGTGAAATATCGACAAGCTTGAGCATCTCGGCGGTGCGTTCGCGCGCTTGCGCGCGGGTGATGCGCTTGTGCGTCCTCAGCACGTCGTAGAACTGCTGCTCGATGCGCAACACCGGGTTCAGCGAGTTCATTGCGCTCTGGAACACCATCGCCACTTCGCGCCAGCGAAAGTCGGCCAGGTCCTTCTGGTCGAGATCGAGCACGTTGCGGCCGTCGAGCAGGATGGCGCTTTCCTTGCGGATCAGTGCCGGCGGTTTGTGCAGGCGGCTGATGGCAAACGCGATCGTGCTCTTGCCGCAGCCGGATTCGCCGGCAAGGCCGAAGACTTCGCCGGGGGCAACGTCGAAGCCGACGTCGTCGACGGCGCGGAAGTCGTTGGTCTCGCCAATGTAGTCAATGGTCAGGTTTTTGACCGAAAGCAAAGGTGCGGTCACAGGCGGCCCTCCCCGGAGCGGATGAGTGCGGACCAGCGGCCGAGCCGGTTGCCGGTGCGAAGCCGCGGATTGGCGATCTCGTCGACAGCGAAGTTGAGCAGCGACAGGCCGATGCCGAGGAAGGCAAGCGCGAAGCAGGGCGTCAGGATGTCCCACCAGGCGCCGACCGAAAGGGCGGATGCCTTCTGCGCGCCATAGAGCATCGTGCCCCAGGAAACGACCTTGGGATCGCCGAGGCCAAGGAACTCCAGCGTCGCCTGGGTGATGATCGCGAAGATCACGCTGCCGATGAAGTTGATGCCGACGATCGAGATGAGGTTCGGAAAAATCTCGAAGGTCATGATCCGCCAGCGCGGCTCGCCCATCATTTCGGCCGATTTGACATAGTCCTTCTGCTTCACCGAGAGGGTTTCGGCGCGGGTGACGCGTGCGCCCCAGGCCCAGGAGGTGCCGCCGAGAATGAGCGCGATGACCCACGGGCTCGCCTGGCCGATGAAGGCTGCAAGGACCAGGAGAAGAGGCAGGTTCGGGACGACGAGCACCATGTTGGTGAAGAAGCTGATGACCTCATCCACCTTGCCGCCGCGGTAGCCGGCGATGATGCCGAGCGCGGTGCCGACGGCTGTGATCAGAAGCCCGGCGCCGAAGCCGACCGCAAGCGAGGTGCGTGCGCCATAGAGGAGACGGGTGAAGACGTCCTGGCCGATGCGCGTGGTGCCGAGCCAATGCTGAAGCGATGGCGCCTGGTGCGGGCGGCCGACGCGGGCGCCCGGGTCGTAGGAGGTTAGCAAGGGAGCTGCGATCGCGACAGCCAGGATGAAGGCGACGATCAGGGCGCCGACCATGGCCTTGCGGTTGTGGATGAGCGGAAAGGAGGAGGTCTTCATATCACGCCCTCTTCAGTCGCGGATCGAGCAGCACATAGCTGACATCGACGACGAAGTTGGCGACGAGCATGGTGGCGGTCATGATCAAGAGCTGTCCCTGGATGACGGGGTAATCGCGGGCGAGGATCGCCTGGTAGAGGATGTTGCCGAGGCCGGGATAGTTGAACACGACCTCGGTCACCAGCGAACCGCCAAGCACCGTGCCGATGGCGATCGCGAGGCTCGACACGGTCGGCAGCAGGGCGTTGCGCGCCGCATACCAGAGCATGACACGGGTATCTGAAAGCCCCTTGGCGCGGGCCATGACGATATAGTCTTCGCCGAGCAGGTTGATCATGTTGTTGCGCATGGTCACGGCGAAGCCGCCGGTCAGAACGGCACAGAGCGTCAGCATCGGCAGGATGCCGTGATAGAGCAGGCTGCCGATATATTCGAGCGTGAAGGCCGGATCGAGTGCCGGGTCGGCGGCATAGCCGGTCGGGAACCAGCCGAGCGTGAAGCCGAAGGTGAAAACGACGATCAGCGAGGTGACCACGGCCGGAACCGAGGTCGCGAAGATCGCGCCGACGGAAACGATGACGTCGAACAGGCTGCCGCGCCGCCAGGCCGCGAGAATGCCGAGGAAGGTGCCGAGCGCGAAGCTGACCAGCGTCGCCGTGCCCATCAGGCCGACGGTCCACACCAGCGCATTACCGAGCACCGTGGTCACCGGCAGCGGGAAATACTTGATCGAGCGGCCGAGATCGCCGCTGAAGATGCTGCCGAGATAGGTGAGGTACTGCTGCCAAAGCGGCCCGTCGACGAAGCCGAAGGTGAGTTTCAGGGCCTGCAGGCTTTCGGGCGGCAGTTCAGCACCAGCGCTCGAAAACATGATCTGCACCGGATCGCCGGGCATCAGCCGCGGCAGGAAAAAGTTGATCGTCGCCGCCGCGACGAAGGCCGCCAGATAAAAGCACAGGCGGCGTAGCAGAAAGGCCATCGGGAACTCCATCGACTGCGGCCGCCGCGTAGGCGTCAGGCGGTCTTCGTGTCGGATCGTCGGGCAAGCGCAGGGACGACCGCGTGGCGGACGAAGGACGCCCGCCACTGTTTGCGCATCGTGATGAGGCGCCCTCCCGGAACGTCGTCCGTGAGAGCGCCGCGTCTCGGATCGGTTTATTTCACCGGCTCAAGCGCCAAGAGGTGCAGGAGACGCGCCGGGTTGTTGCGGGTGATCGAGGGATTGACGAAGGGGTTTTCCGCCGTCGCCCAGCCCTTGAAGCGCTTGGTGTTGTACTGGTACCAGTTCGGGTTGTTGAACACCGGCATCATGGGCATGTTCTCGGCGACGATGCGCTGCGCCTTGTTCATCGCTTCCTTCTGCTTGGCCGGGTCAGCCGTCTGCGTGAACTCGGTCAACAGGGCCTCGACTTCCGGATTGAACCAGCGTTGCGAGGTGAAGCGGGTCTTGCCCTTGTCGCTCGAGCTGAAGGCGCGCTTGTAGGGGTAGTAGGGCGAGGCGGACGCCGGCAGGCTGTTGATCGCGGCGTCGAAGGTGCCGTTGATCAGGTTGCCGGTCCAGACAGCCTCTTCCGGCGTCTCGATCTTGGCATCGAGGCCGACGGCCTGTAGGCCTTCGACGGCGATCGTCACGGTATCGATCCAGTCGGTCCACGAGCTCGGAACGATGATCGAGAAGGAGATCTTGCTGCCGTCGGGGTTGTCGCGGAAGCCATCGCCGTCCTTGTCGGCATAGCCGGCCTCGTCGAGCAGCGCCTTGGCGGCATCGGCATCGTACTTGCCGTACCTGCCGAAATCAGCCGCAACCGACGGATCGGCCCAGCTCTTGTAGAGCTCGCCCATGCCGGCCGGGTCTTCGTTGAGCGTCGGGTAGCCGTAGCCGGCGACGTCGACCATCGTGCCGCGGTCGAGCGCCATCGAGGCGGCGCGGCGGAACTTCACGTCGTTGAAGGCCTTGCGGTTGTTTTCGTTCGCGGTTTCCTGGTTGAACAGGAAGGCGACCATGCTGCTCGGCGAATACCAGAAATGGAAGTGCTCCGGATCCTTGGCGACGTAGACGTTCTCGATATCCGGAATGAAGGAGACGCCCCAGTCGAGCGTGCCCGACGCGGTCGCCGTCAGGATCTGGTTGTTGTCGGCGAGCTGCGGGAAGCGTACGCAGTCGACCTTGAGGGTTGCCGCATCCCAGTAATGCGGGTTGCGGCACTGGTCGTAGGTCTGGCCGGTGAAGCGCGGAATTTCGGTCAGCGGACCGCTGCCGACAGGCGTTTCGTTGGCGAAGGTCACCGGCTCGGCGACGTCCTTCCAGACGTGCTCCGGCACGATCGGCAGCTGCGCGAGCTGTTCGGCGGCGAGCGAGCTCGGATTGGCGAGGGTGAACCGTACGGTCTGGGCATCGACCGCTTCGACGCCGGTGATGAAGGTCCAGATACTGACGAAATCGAGCGCCGGGAACTTCTTCAGGTAGTCGTAGGTGAACTTGACGTCGGTCGCCGTCAGCGGCTTTCCATCCGACCACTTCAGATTCGGCCGCAGCTTGAATTCGATCGACTTCAGGTCGTCCGAGAGCTTGAAGCTCTCGGCCAAGCGGAAGACCGGCTTGTTGTCATCGAAGCGATTGAAGACGACGAGCGGCTCATAGATGAAATCGAGCGTGCTCTGGCGCGCCGAGGTCTGGTTGAACGGGTTGAAGTTGCGAACCCAGGTGGTCGCCGGCTCGATATTGGCCGTCAGCACGGTCTGTGCCGCGGCCGGGCCGGCGATGAGGGCGAGCGCGGTGGCTGCGCCGAGAAGCGATTTTTTCACGGTAGTTCCCCTTTTAGATCGCTGGGATTTCTTTTTTCGGTCAGGCAACGAGGGCGCTGTTGAACATGTCCTCGACTTCCGCATGCACGGCGCGCACGTCGACTTTGAGCGTGCCGAGCCGGGAGTTAGCGGCCTCGATGCGCTTCTGCGCGGCGGCGGTCAGCGGGCTTGCGGCCTTGGCTGCCGCTTCGCTTTCAGCGAGATCGCCATGGCTGTGGAGCGCGATGTCGAAACCGGCATCGAGCACCTGGCGGACGCGCTCTGGCAGGGTGCCGCGCAGCGATTCCATGAAGATGCAATCGGAGATGAGCACGCCGTCATAGCCCATGTTGTTGCGGATGACATCGTGCATGACCGGCGAGATCGACGCCGGCAGTTCCTTGTCGAAGGCCGAGTAGACGACGTGCGCGACCATGGCCCAGGGCGTGTCGCGCAGAGCAACGAACGGCTTGAAGTCGGTGGACGTCAGCAATTCGCGCGAGGCGTCGACGACCGGGCGCTCTTTGTGCGAATCGAGCGTCGCGCGGCCGTGGCCGGGAATGTGCTTCATGACCGGCATGTTGCCGGTCTCGAGCAGGCCGTCGACCACTTCGCGGCCGAGTGCTGCAATGAAGTCCGGGTCGGCGCCGAAGGCGCGGGCGCCGATGACGGAGCTCGTCGTCGAGAAGACGAGGTCGAGCACCGGCGAGCAGCCGCTCGTCAAGCCAAGCTCGCTCATCATCGTGCCCATGGCCTGGCTCGACAGGCGCAGCGCCTTCTTGCCGAGGGCGAAGTCACGGCGGGCGAGTTCTGCGAATTCGCCAAAGGAGCGGAACAGCGGCCAGGGACCGGCGTCGAGATGCTGGACGCGTCCGCCTTCCTGGTCGGTGAAGACGGGTGCGTCTTCGCGGCCGACCGCTTCACGGAAAAGCTCGATCAGCACCTTCACCTGGCCGGGTTCGCGCAGGTTGCGGCGGCCGACGAAGAGGCCGAGCGGATTGGTTTCGCGGAACAGCGCGAATTCGTTGTCTGACAGC
The DNA here is from genome assembly GCF_020035535.1 of Ensifer adhaerens. Classification (NCBI taxonomy): domain Bacteria; kingdom Pseudomonadati; phylum Pseudomonadota; class Alphaproteobacteria; order Hyphomicrobiales; family Rhizobiaceae; genus Ensifer; species Ensifer adhaerens. Next base: position 2,422,360 of record NZ_CP083350.1, read on the forward strand.
GTGGGGTTCGGAAGGCCGACGAAGAGGGCGAGCGGGGTCGAGGACATTGGGAGGCTCCGATAAATGGAAATTACTTGGAAGGGCGACGCAGCATGCCCTGGTAGATCCCCTTGTCGGGGGCGGGGATTGGCACGGCGCCAACGGTCTTTGCGTAGAAATCGACGGGGCCGGCATCGCCGATGAAGGCATAGGCGTGACCGAGCGTCTTCATGGTATCGAGACAGCCGGATAGCAGGGCGACGCCGATGCCCTTGCCCCGGGCTACGGGGTCGACGCCCGTCGGGCCGAAGAAGCCTGGCGCCGTCGTGTCATAGCAGGCAAATCCGAGGAGCTTGCCGTCATCGACCGCGATGAGGCAGGCGACCGGTCGGCGTGTGAAGGCGACAGTCACTTCACTTGCCCAGTTTTCGCTGAAATTCTCGCGCACCCAGTCGACGACCAGGCCCATTTCCGGCGGCAAGGCGGGACGGATCGTCACCTTGTCGGTTTCGGTTCTGCGCTTGAGTTCACCGAGGATCGGCGAATACAAGCTCACCAGCATGTCAGGCATATGCTCCTCCACATATTCCCTTATTAAGGAATTGCTGCCTTTGTAATGCAATAGATGGAGCCAACCCGCCCGGCTTGTCAATCGCCAATCGTCAGATTCGGGGGGCTATCCTCTTTTCGCGCCCTCAGACATCAGCTGATGAAGCGCCCCGGAGGCCGCGGCAATGGGGCGAAACCCGGTCTCTATCGGTTGCGTGGCTGCGGCGGTGGGGGTGGAAAAAAGGCGGCTGGAAGAGAGAGCAGAGTGTGCCGCCCCTCGAAATTGCACGTTTGTACAGCTTTGTTCTTGAGTTGTTCGAAATATATCTTGATTTACAAAAACACTAAGTATCGATATTCATGCGCTCATAAAGTGTACGCTTAAGAAGAATTCTCCAATTTCGAGCACGACCAAGTATTTCTTGAGAAGAAAAGTATCATTTTCCTGCTTGCCGCCTGCATGGCTATTCTGCGGGACGCGTCAGAATGAACAGCGCGGGAAGCGCCATCGCCGCCGCAACGATGACGGCCAGCGTCAGGCTGGGATTGCCGAGAAAAAAGAAGAGGCCGAAGCTTGCGGCCATCAGGCTCACCGCGCCGGTTTTCGCGCGCTTGGAGATCGCTCCCCTTTCACGCCAGAGCCGTAGTGAAGTCCCGAAGACGCGATGGTTGAGCAGCCATTGCTCCAATCGCGGCGATGCGCGGGCGAAGAGCCCCGCCGCTAGAAGCAGGAACGGGGTCGTCGGCAGGACGGGTAGAAAAGCCCCGACGACACCCAGCCCGACCATCAGCCACGCCAGGCAAAGACAGAGGATGCGAAGGGCGGGATTCATGCGGTGGCTCCGATGAGCGTCATGCTTCGGATGTCTCGACCGATGCTGTCGCGGACGTTTCGCTTGGCGGCCAGCGGCGAAGCGCCTCGGCCCCGACCTCCGTCAGGGCGTAGATGCCACGGTCGATCCGCTCGAACCAGCCATAGACATTGCTGAGCAGGATCTTGGCGGCGTCGGGCGCCACAGCACGAAGGTCGCGTGGGCGTAGCTCACCGTTCTGCAGGGCAGCCGCACAGGCCAGGGCCTGCTGCCGGTAGGCGGTCATGATCGGTGAGCGCGTGGCGCCGCCGGCGGTTGGGTCGCCCCTGCGGCGGCGGTGCTCGCTGATCAGGCGCGACCGCTTCCGGTTGTTCTTGCGTGGCAATATTGCGGAGGCCGCAAGAATGACGTCGACCATGCCGTTGTCGGCAACCGACAGCATGCCGAACCCAAGCCTGCGGCAAAGATCGCGGAAGCGGCGATCGCTTTCGCGCCCTTTGCCCTTGGCCGAAACGCGGGCCGCGATCCACACCTCGTCGCCGGCAGTGGCGCGGTCGACGGCCTGCAGGATCAACTCGAGATTGAAGCTCAGCTTGAGCTCGCAGATGACGACGAGCGGCGGTTCGTCATCGCTCAGCGCAACCATATCGCAGCCGCCGATCTCGCCCTTGACGCTGTAGCCGCGGGTTTCGAGGAAGGTCTTGATCGGCTGATAGAGGGTCGTCTCCAAACCCGGGAATCCTGTTCTTGTCGAAATCGGGGAGGTTCAAGCAGTGAAGCATCATTGTGAAGGAGACTAGCAGATAACCCCGATCACCGGACTTGTCATCACGTCGCAGCGACAAAGCGGGCTGACTTCGTTGCCCTGCGGAGCCCGCCGAAGCAGTAGCAACCTCGCTTCGTCCTAACCTTGTGTTGTGCTATGATGCTTGCATGGGCGTCCTCCTCGGAGGCGTCGGGCATGCGAGGTTTTGACGACTGATGTTGCGAATCCTCACGCTGTTGTTTGTTCTGATCTCGTCCTTCGCGTTTCCAGCTTCATCGCGGGCCGAAAACGATCGGGTCGCCTTGGTGCTGCATGTCAACGGCGCCATTGGCCCGGCGACGGCCGAGTATGTCAGGCGCGGCCTGACGAAGGCAGAAGAGCGTCGGCTCCCGCTGGTGGTCCTGCAGATGGATACGCCTGGCGGTCTCGACACATCGATGCGCGAGATCATCCGTGCGATCCTCTCGTCCCCAGTGCCCGTGGCGAGCTACGTTGCACCGAGCGGCGCGCGCGCGGCGAGCGCCGGCACCTATATCCTCTATGCCAGTCATATCGCGGCCATGGCGCCGGGTACGAACCTCGGCGCTGCAACGCCGATTGCGATCGGCGGCGACATGTTCGGTCAGGGTAAGGACGGCGATACCGGCAAGAACGACGACAAACAGCCGGCGGCGCTGAGCGCTGCCGAGGCGAAGATCGTCAATGATGCCGTGGCCTATATCCGCGGGCTCGCGGAGTTGCGGGGGCGCAATGTCGATTGGGCCGAAAAGGCGGTGCGCGAGGCTGCGAGCCTCTCGGCTGAAGCGGCTGTCCGGGAAAAGGTCGTCGATTTTACCGCCACCACGATCGCCGATCTCTTGAAACAGGCAAACGGCCGGACCGTACATGCGGGGCAGCGGGAGATCGTGCTCGATACGGCGGGGCTTGCAACCGAAGACTTCGTGCCCGACTGGCGCACCCGGTTACTTACGGTGGTCACCGATCCCAATATCGCGGTCATTCTGATGATGATCGGCATCTACGGTCTGATATTCGAGTTCCTGTCTCCGGGGTCGGTGGCGCCGGGCACGATCGGCGGCATCAGTCTGCTGCTCGGGCTCTATGCGCTTTCCGTGCTGCCTGTCAGCTTTGCCGGCATCGGGCTGATCCTGCTCGGGATCGGATTGATGGTCGCCGAAGCGCATTCGCCATCCTTCGGCGTGCTCGGCGCTGGCGGCAGTTTTGCACTGGTCCTGGGCGCGGCCATCCTCTTCGACACGGATACGCCGGGTTTCGCGGTCTCCTGGTCCGTGCTGGCAGCGCTTGCGGTTGCAAGCCTCGGCTTCAGCCTTTTGGTCGCGCGGCTCGCTTTCAGCTCGCGTCGCCATGCGGTGGTGACCGGCGGCGAGCAGATGATCGGCCTCGCCGGCACGGTCGATAGCTGGACGGGGGCCGGCGGCTACGTCTTCGCCCATGGCGAACGTTGGCAGGCCGTCAGCACGGAAACGCTATCGAGAGGCGAGAATGTGAAGGTCATAGGACGAAACGGACTGACGCTCGAAGTGATCCGCGACGGGCAAAAGGCATAGCGCCGGGGATCCGGTGAGGGCGCTGGTGAACGCGCCCGGAATGGAGGAATGGTCATGGACATGTTCGGGAGCCTTGCTCCTTTTGCCGCGTTGCTGGTGCTTATCATTCTCGTCATCGCCTATTCGATCCGGATCCTGCGCGAATACGAGCGCGGTGTGGTTTTCACCCTCGGCCGGTTCACCGGCGTCAAGGGGCCGGGGCTGATCCTGCTGGTGCCCTATGTGCAGCAGATGGTGCGGGTCGATCTCAGGACCCGGGTGCTGGACGTGCCGAGCCAGGACGTCATTTCCCATGACAACGTTTCAGTCCGCGTCAGCGCCGTGATCTATTTCCGGGTCATCGATGCCGAGAAATCGACGATCCAGGTCGAGGACTTCATGATGGCGACCAGCCAGTTGGCGCAGACCACTCTGCGTTCCGTGCTCGGCAAACATGATCTCGACGAGATGCTGGCCGAGCGCGACCGGTTGAACGACGATATTCAAAAGATCCTCGACAGCCAGACGGATGCCTGGGGCATCAAGGTGGCGACCGTCGAAATCAAGCATGTCGACATCAACGAGAGCATGGTGCGGGCGATTGCCCGCCAGGCCGAGGCCGAACGCGAACGGCGCGCGAAGGTGATCAATGCCGAGGGCGAGCAGCAGGCTGCGGCCAAGCTGCTCGAGGCTGCCGAGATCCTGTCCAAGCAGCCTCAGGCCATGCAACTTCGCTATCTGAGCACGTTGAATGTCATTGCGGGCGAGAAGAATTCGACTGTCATCTTCCCGTTCCCCATGGAGCTCGGCGGCCTGCTGGGCTTCAAACCCGACAAGCCGACCGGCCAGACGCAGGGGTGATCAGGCTGCCTTGTCGAGCCTGGCGACCGCCAAGAGATCGTCGACAGCACCGGGTGCGGCCGCAAGAACCGGAGCCCAGTGCGTCAGAGCCTCGCCGCGCGTCGGGAAGGGCAGTGTCCAGCCGCCGGCTTCAGCCACCAGGCAATAGCCGCCGAGGCAGTCCCAGGCATGCATGTAGGGTTCGTAGTAACCGACGAGGCGACCGGCGGCGACATAGGCGATCATCAGTGCGCCGGAACCGTTGCGCATGAAGTTGCCGCCGTTCGAAAGTAGGCGCTCGACGATGGCGCCCATCTCGCCAGGCTTCACCTGATCGTTGGCGCCAAGCCCGGTGACGGCGTTGCGGATCGTGCGTGTGCCATCGAGACGAAGCGGCTTGCCGTTCAGCGTTGCGCCCTTGCCCGCAGCGGCGGCGTAAAGTTCCTGATGGCAGGGCGAATGGATCACGCCGATGACCGGTTTCTCTGCATAGACCACCGCGATCGAGACGCACCAGTTCGGCATGCCGTTGACGAAGGGCGTGGTGCCGTCGATCGGGTCGAGGACCCAGGTGAATCCGGATGTGCCGTCGAGAAGGCCATGTTCCTCGCCGAGCACGCCATCCTCAGGAAACGCCGCGGCGATCTTCTCACGGATCAGGGTTTCTACGTTGCGGTCGGCGATCGAGACGACATCGTGGGCGTCGCGTTTGGTTTCGATGACGAGCGTTTCCCGCTTCAGAAAGTAATCGTAAGCGAGCCGGCCTGCCTCCTCGGCCATGGATTTGGCAAGCGCGAACCGGGCGTCGAGGCCGGCAATTTCAGCAGTCATGCAAGTGTCCTTCTCGTATCTAGTTGTAAAAAGTCATGCGTCAATCAAAGCCAGACCGCGGTTGCGGAAACCGATCGCGACCTCCGTTGCCGGAGATAGCATCTCCTCGACCGCCTGATCGACAACAAACAGGAGACCGGTTGCCGTTTCGACCTCGTATTCGACATGGCCGCCGAGATAGGCGGCGCTGCTGATCGTGCCGGAAAGAGCAGCACCCTTGGCCGGTGTGAGGGTGACCGCATTCGGCCGCACCGCCAGCTTCGACGGGCCGGGACGCGCGTTCCGCGAGGGCAGGCGGTGTTCGAAGCCGCCTATGCGGATCGTGGCGTGACCGGCGTCAGCCGCTGTCACCTCGCACGGTAACACATTGGCCTCGCCCATGAAGTCGGCGATGAAGGTGGAAGCAGGCGCCTCGTAGAGGTCGCGCGGCGCGCCTTCCTGGGCGATGGCGCCATCCTTCATCACGATGATACGGTCAGAGACGGCAAGCGCCTCGTCCTGGTCGTGGGTGACGTAGACGGCGGTAAAGCCGAGGCGCTGCTGCAACTCGCGGATTTCGGTGCGCACCTTGCGGCGCAGGCGCGCGTCGAGGTTGGAGAGCGGCTCATCGAGCAGGAGCACCTGCGGCTCGAGCACGAGCGCGCGGGCAACGGCGACGCGTTGCTGCTGTCCGCCGGAAAGCTCCGCCGGGAGCCTTTGGCCAAGACCACCGAGGCCGACAAGCTGCAGGCCCTCTTCGGCCCGCTCGCGGGCCTCCTTCTTCCTGATGCCGGAGGATTCGAGGCCGTAGGCGACGTTGTCGAGCGCCGACATGTGCGGGAAGAGCGCATAGGACTGGAAGACCATCGACACGTCGCGCTCGTTGGCCGGCAGCATGGTCACGTCCTTCCCGCCGATCAGGATCTTACCGGCGGAGGGGTGTTCGAGGCCTGCCAGCATGCGCAGCGTCGTCGTCTTGCCGCAGCCGGAAGGGCCGAGCAGGGTCACGAGCGTACCGGGCTCGATGGTGAGCGACAGGTCGTGAATGGCGGTGAAGCTGCCGAACTGCTTGCGCACGTTCCGGAAGACGACCGAGCCGGTGCGCGGGATGTTCGTGTGGGTGCTCATGCGGTTTTCTCCTGGGGGATGGTGGTGGCGGACGAACGCGCGGGTGCGGCGCCGAGAACGCGGTTTTCGCGCCTCAGCTTGCGTTCGCCGACGAGGAGTTGCAGGCCGGTGATGACGGTGATCATCACCAGGATGAGAGCCGAGGAGTAGGCGATCGCCACACCGAATTCACCGTTTTCGACGAGGCCGACGATATAGGCGGTGGCCATGTTGTATTCGGCGCTGACGAGGAAGACGACGGCGCTGATGGAGGTGATCGCCCGGACGAAGGAATAGACGAGGGCAGCGACGATGGCCGGCCTCAAGAGCGGCAGGATGACCTTGCGCAGCGTGCGGAAGCTCGTTGCCCGAAGCGTCAACGATGCTTCGTCGAGGCTCTTGTCGAGCTGGCTCATGGCGGCAATCCCGCCGCGTACGCCGACCGGCATGTTGCGGAAGACAAAGCAGGCGACGAGGATCAGTGCCGTACCGGTCATTTCGAGCGGTGGCAGGTTGAAGGCGATGATGTAGCTGATGCCGATGACCGTGCCGGGGATGGCGAAGCTCAGCATCAGTGCGAATTCGAAGACGTCGCGGCCGGCAAAGCGCTGGCGCACGATGAGATAGGCCGTGAGCAGCCCCACCAGCGCCGTCAGCGGAGCTGCGATCAGCGAGATCTCCATGGTCGTCCAGAAGGAGTTCCAGGCAACGCCGGTCCAGGCGATCGCGCCGTCGGCAAACGATATCGAGAAGGCCTTGGCGTAGTGATCGAGCGTCAGCGAATTGTCGAGGCCCCAGGTTTTCACGAAGCCGCCGAAGAGGATCATGCCGTAGACGACGACGGTGAAGATCATCCAGGGGATGACGATCGCGTGGACGCCGATCGAGATGGAGCGTGGGAGCGCACTATGGGCGCCGGAGTCTCCCTTGCCGGTCACGGTCGAATAGTTCTTGCCGGCGAGCCAGTAGCGTTGAGCCAAAAAGGCCGAGAGCGTGAAGCAGAGCAGGATGATCGCCAGAACCGCTGCGCGGGACGGGTCGTTCTGCGCGCCAACGACAGCGAAGAAGATTTCGGTCGAGAGCACACCGTGGCTGCCGCCGAGCACCAGCGGATTGCCGAAATCGGCCATGCTTTCGATAAAGCCGATGAGGAAGGCGTTGGCGAGGCCGGGTTTCATCAGTGGCAGCGAGACGTTCCAGAAGGTGCGCCAGCGATCGGCGCGCAACGTCTGCGACGCTTCTTCCATCGACGGGCTGACACCTTCGACGACGCCGATGAGCACGAGGAAGGAGATCGGCGTGAAGGAAAGGACCTGGGCGATCCAGATGCCCGTCAGACCATAAAGCCAGCGGCCGGGCTCGATACCGAAGGCGTCCGAGAGAAACTCGGTGACGACGCCGGCGCGGCCGAAGAGCAGGGTCAGCGCGAGGCCGATGACGAAGGGCGGCGTGATGATCGGCAGCACCGTCAAGAGCCGCATGCCCTTCTTGAAGGGAAAGCGGGTGCGGGTGGCGACGAGCGCGAAGGCAAGGCCGAGCAGCGTCGAGCCGGATGCTGTCATCAGCGCCAGCCACAGGGTTCGCCAGGCGACGCCACAGCGGCCCTCGCCGACGACGCAGCTCAAACTCCAGATCGAGGCGTCTTGGATATTGCGGATGAAACCGTCCGGCTTGAACGAACCGTCGAAGTCCTGAACGGACGCCGCAAACATGCTGCCGACCGGGTAGAAGACGAAGACGATCACGAGGGCAACGAGCAGGGAAATCGCCGCCACGATAAAGGAGTCGCCCTTCAGCACGCCGCGCTCGGCAAGCCCGAAGGCGAACATCAGAATGAAGGCAAGCGCCAGAAGCACGGAGCCCGCGCCCATTGACGGCTGACCGTCCGAAAGTGGCCCGAACAGGGTCTCGCTGATCGTCCAGGTCCAGCCGGTGAAGCCGATCGCGAGCCCCTGAACGGCGAGATAGAGGACGCCGGTTGCTCCGGCGACGGCAAGCAGAAGTCCGCGGCGTGCGGGATCGCGGACAAAGCGCGCTGCCGCGCAGATGCCGAGCAGCACCAGCGCCACGATCAGCCATGGCTTGCCATGGGCGAAGATCTGCATCAGGCCGGGGGCAACGGCCGGATCCCCGGGGAAATCGGCAAGCCAGCCGAGGCCGAAGAAGCCGCCTTCGATGCGATACCAGGGGACAGCCAAGAATGCGGCCAGTCCGAGCCCGAGCGTGAGGTCGAGCCTGCGGTTGCGATGTTCCATGACGGTCCTCGCGCAATTTGAAATGAAAGATGAGGTGGCATCGCATCGCCGCGGCGCCTGCCGGAAGCGATGAACGACGGTTGGGACCGTTGGGCGGCGCGGCCGGATCGATCGTCCGGCCGCGCCGTTCAGGTCGCTATCAGTTGGCGGTAGCGCCGACTTCGCGGTCCCAACGCTCAAGCAGAGCCTTGCGCTTCTCGGCGTCACCGAAGGTGGCGAAGTCGTAGTCGATCAGCTTGATGTCCTCGAACTTCGGGGCTTCCTTCGGCACTTCAGCCGACTTGTTGGACGGCAGCTGGAAGGACTTCGCATCCTTCATGCGCGACTGGACGTCGGGCTTCAGTGCCCAGTCGTACCAGGCCTTGGCATTGTCCAGGTTTTTGGCGCCGCGGATGATCGACATCGAGCCGATCTCGTAGCCGGTGCCCTCGCAGGGCGCGATCGACTTGATCGGGAAGCCTTCGGCAGTCTGTGCCACGGCGTCATGCATGAAGACGATGCCGAGGCCGGCCTCGCCGCGTGCGGCCGCCTTCACCGGCGCCGAGCCCGACTTGGTGTACTGCGCGATGTTGCCGTTGAGCTTCTTGAGGTAATCGAAGGCCTGGTCCTCGCCCATGATCTGCACCAGCGAGGCGAGCGCCGTGTAGGCGGTACCGGAAGAGTTCGGGTTGGCCATCTGGATCTCGCCCTTCAGCGAGGCGTCGAGCAGGTCGGCCCAGCACTTCGGCTCCTTCAGGCCTTTCTTCGTGAAGATCTCGGTATTGTAGCCCCAGCCGAGCGCGCCGGCATAGACGCCGACGGTGCGATAGCCGGAGCCCTCGGCCTGCTTCTTCGCCCAATCCTGGAGCTGGTCCAGCATCGGCGACTTGTATTCGAGCGTCAGGCCGTCGGAGGCTGCCTGCAGATGCGGGTCGCCGGTGCCGGCCCACCAGATATCGGTCTTCGGGTTGCGCGCCTCGGCGCGGATCTTGGCATAGGTCTCGCCCGAGGACAGGCGAACCATGTTGACCTTGATGCCGGTCTCCTTCTGGAAGTCGCCGGTCATCTGTTCGCAGATCACCACGTCTGCGGAGCAGATGAGGTTGAGACTGCCGGCAGCCTGAGCCGGCAGGGCGGTAAGCGCCGTTCCGGCGAAGAGCATGAGGGAAAGGGTCGTCGTTTTCATTGGGGCATCCTCCTGTTGCCTGTTTTGAAGTTCGACGTGAACGAGACACGACGCGGCCATCGGCCTGCCCGCCGGGCGGCACGTTCACGATTTCGGTTTTGTGGTTTTGCTAGAGCGGGATAGCGGGAAGTCTGTGCAGTCTTCCGTCTGCATCCTGCTCCGGTTTATTCGGCCGGTCAGTTCGTCGCGGCGATCTCCGCGTCGAACCTTTCGAGCAAGCGACTTCGTTCTTCCGGCGAGCCGAAGGTGGCGAAGTCGTAATCCACCATTTTGATCATCGAAATATCGGGTGCGGCGAGCGGCAGGCTCGAGCGCGCATTGGACGGCACCTGGTTCTGGCCGGAGGCAGCACCCGTGCCCTGGCCTTCCGGACTGAGCGCGAAGTCGACGAAGCTTTTCGCCGCCTCCAGATGACGCGCGCCCTTGACGATGCTGACGGCCCCGATCTCGTAGCCGGTTCCCTCGCAGGGGGCGACGATGACGAGCGGTGAGCCTGCCTGTTTCTGGGTGACGGCATCGTGCATGAACGAAATGCCGATCAGCGTTTCCCCGCGCGCTGCCGCTTTCACGGGGGCGGAGCCGGCGGTCGTGTACTGGTCGATGTTGCGATTGAGCGCCACGAGGAAGCGGAAGGCTTCATCTTCGCCGAAGAGCTGAACCAGGGTCGCAAGGGTGGTAAAGGCGGTGCCGGAAGAATTTGGGTTGCCGCTGCGGATGCGGCCTCGATACGCCTTGTCGGCGAGGTCCTTCCAGCAGGTCGGCGCCGGCAGCTTCAGTGCATGCAGAAGATCGGCGTTATAGGCGAAACCAAGCGCCCCGGCATAGATACCCGCCGATCGGCCGCCGGATATGGCGAAGAAGTTCTGCGCCCAGGGCAGCATGTCGCGCTCATGCGCCGGCTGGTAGGGTTGAAGCAGGTTTTCGGATCCGGCCTGCAAATGGGTGTCGCCCGTGCCGCCCCACCAGACATCGACGGTCGGTGCGTCTTTCTCAACGCGCAGCTGGTTGAGAATGTCGCCGGTGCTCCTGCGCGTCATCGAGATTTCGAGGCCGGACCTCGTTTCGAACGCCGTCTTCATCGTGGCGCACCACGCCTCGTCGACACCGCACAGCACGGTGAGCGCCGGCGCCGTCAGACCTGTTGTGGCGGTGCACAGCCACAGGGCCACGCCCGCGCCGATAGCGGTAATGCCTCTCACGATGTCCTCCCATTTGGAACGCTTCCGTCCCAATCTCCGCAGTCAGGATGTCGATATTCCCCGCCTGTCGCAATCGGAGAATGGTTACCGTTCTTACAGCCTCGGGTGCTCTGCGCCGTTTCAAAATTACAAAGATTACAAATATGACAAATCACATAATGTGAGCTGCTTTGAACATTGGAACGGCCCCGCCTATGATGGGGGCGGGAGGACGTGCATGCTGAGTGAGAGGATACGGATTCTGATCGTCGAGGACGATCCGGACATGGCGGAGCTTATTTCCGATCTGGTGGAAGCGGAGGGCTGGCAGCCGCTGACCGCGCCATCGGCAGAGGCGGCAGCCAATGTCCTGGCGCGCGAGGCGGTGCATCTCGTGCTTGTCGACCATAACCTGCCGGGCACTTCAGGCCGTACTTTTGCGCAGCGGCTGCGGGCCCGAGCCAATATCGGCATCGTCATGGTGACGGCGGCAGGCAGTGCTGCCGACCGGGTGCTGGGACTGGAGACGGCGGCGGACGACTATGTCGTCAAGCCGTTCGAGCCGATCGAACTGACGGCACGCATCAAGGCCGTTCTCCGGCGGACCTATCCGTCGCTCAAGCCGGAACGGGAAAGCGAACGCGAACACGAGCCGGCATCGCTGAAACTCGGTGACTGGTCGATCGACCTCAGGAGCCGCCGGGCGGTTTGCCTGACCGATCCCTCGAGGTCGCTGACAAGCGCCGAGTTCGCGCTCCTCGAAATCCTGGCGGAGACGCCGAACATGCCGGTCGGCCGCGCGCAGATCCTCGACCGTCTCGGCGCCGAAAGCGACCGCTACATCGACCGCAACGTCGACGTGCTCGTGCTGCGGCTCCGGCGCAAGATCGAGCGTAACCCGGATCTGCCGCGCCACATCAAGACACGGCGCGGCAAAGGCTACGTGCTCGATACCGACGACGGCGAGCCGAAGCAGTGATCATTCGCCCGTTTCTCTCGTCGATTGCCTTTCGGCTGCCTTTCGCGATCGTTTTCATCTGCGTGCTCGTTTTCGGCCTTGCGACCGTCGCGGTCTTCGGCCTGCAGCGGGCGCGAGACGAGATGGCGGCCTATGGGCTGCAGGCGTTTTCCAGTCTTGCCCGGGCTTCGCTCGTGTCGCGCCAGGTATCGGACCTGGTGTCGAGCGCGCCGTTCCTGATGAACGCCACTTCGCCCTATCGGGTTTCGAGCGAGAGCCGTTCGGTGGTTGCCCAGGTCGATACGCTGTTGCGCGCCATGGCGCCGCAGAACGGCAATGCGGCCGTCAAGGGTTTTGCCAGCGGGCATATCGTCGAACTTCTGGAGACTATCCGCACGCAGACGATGACGCTCGCCGGCGACGCGGAGTCGGCCCAGCAGCACAAGGCTGATGCGGCTGCGGCGCTCGGCGAGATCGCGACCGGCAGCGGCGTGGCCGATGCCGACTTCCGTCGCCGGCTCAATGCGATCGTGCAATCGGCATCCAATTCCGACAGCCTGTTTCAGCTCGGCGAGTTGCGCCGGCGCTACGTTGCCGAGACCTCGCCGCGCCTCGAACATGCCGCGCCCGACGTCCGCATTTCCGCCGCGGAGATTGCGCCCTATGAACGGGTGTTCGAAGCGCAGACCCGCTATCTCCTGGAAATGTTTGCCATTCGCGCCGCCGTCGCGCGGTTGCACACCGTCTCGCGCGACCTCTCGCATGCGACGGAAACGCAGAGCGAGGCCGTTGCCCGCGCCCTCAACGACGATCTCGTTTCCACCTCCGACGCGCTTAGCCGCCTGCTCGTCATCGTCGCCGTTGCCGCACTTCTCGTGCTGATCATGGCGATCTTCTCCATTCGTTCGGTCATGCGCGTGTCGCGCGGCATCGTCTCGCTGTCCAACGGCATGAACGCGCTGGCGGAGGGGCTCCGGGACGTCGACCCGCCGACCTACAAGGGATCGGAAACGGAGTTCGTCCAGCTGCTGGAGGCCTTCAGCGCGTTCCGCGAAAGCGTCGAGCGCGTGTCGCGGCTTCGCCGTACGGCGGAGGCGGCGGCGCGCACCATCCGCTCCACCTTCCGCAACATGAACGAGGGCATCGCACTCTTCGATCCGACCGGCAGGCCGATCACGATGAACCGGCGGGTCATGGAGCTCGTCGGTTGGCCGGGCTCGGCGCGGAAGCTGCCGCTGCGCAACTTCGTGAGCCCGATGCCCGAGATCGATCCGGCGCTGCTGCCTGCCGATCGCGATGCGGGCACGCTTGGTGACCGGCTCGTGCTCAGGCATCGCTCCGACGCCGGCCGTGTGACGGAGGTCTCGCTGTCGCGGCAGCCGGATCGTGGCATCGTGTTGCTGGCGCGGGATGTCACCGACATGGATCGGCAGGAGGCCGAAGCGGCCAAGGCCCAGCGCCTCGATGGCATCATGCGCATGACCCATCAGGTGAGCCACGAAGTCGGCAACATGATCGGCATCATTACCGGCAGTCTGGGGCTCTTGGAGCGGGATACCGGTTTCAACGATAGGCAGAAGCGCCACATCGCCCGCATCCGCAAGGCGGCCGATCGTGGCCGTTCGCTTGCCTCTAGCATGTTGTCCATCGGCAGCCAGCACCCGATCCAGCCGGGCGCACTGGAGGTTGGCGCGGTGTTGCGCGGGATGGCCGACGTGCTGGAAATTGCCGTCGGCGAGAAATGCCGCCTAACCTTCCAGATCGCCGACGACCTGCCCAATGTGCACCTCGATGCCGCGCTGTTCGAGCAGGCGATCCTCAATCTCTGCCTCAATGCCGCCGCCGCCATGCCTCTCGGCGGCACGATCCTCATCCGCGCCGTCCGCGCGGACGCAGATGTCGTCGTCTCCGTCACCGATGATGGCATCGGCATGTCGCCGGAAGCGGCGGACAAGGCGTTCGAACCGTATTTTACCACGCGTGAGGGGGAGGGTGGGGTCGGCCTCGGCCTCGCGGTCGTCTACGGCTTCGTCCGACAGAGCGGAGGCGACGCCCGTATCCTATCCCAGCCGGGGAGAGGAACGACCGTCGAACTGGTGTTTCCGAGCTGAACCGGGTGCCAAGGGTCGACTTGCAGCCTATCGAGTTCGCCGCCGCCCGAGCCGCTGGACGGCGGCATCGATGCGCTCGCCATTGTCGGTGAAGATCGGCCAGAGCCAGGTCATCAACCATAGCATCATCAGCCAGGCGAGCACGACGTCGGAGAGGAAGTGTGCGCCAAACACGATGCGGTTGAGCGAGAAGGCGAGGATCAACGGGATGACTGCGATGATCGTCGCGCGGCGCCAATGAACGGGCAGGAGCAGGGCAAGCGCTACGAGGGCGATCGCCGTTGCGGACTCGCCAGAAGCAAAGGAGCAGCTGCGCGAGCAGGCGCTTGAGACCTGCCAGGCGGGCGTGAACGGCAGGCTGCCGCCGAAATCCGTGATGTCGTAGGGACGGGCGCGGCCGACCAGTCGTTTCAAGGCCTGGATCAGGAGGCCGGGACCGAGAGCATAGAACGTAAGGAAGAACAGTGCCTTGTGCGGCCGCAATAACCTCGGGCGCAGTGTGACTGCCTGAACGACCAATAGGAACAGGACGCACGGCAGGATGAAATACGGCAGGATGCGATTGATGTCGCGAAGTGCGCGTAGCGCGGGCTCGCGGGAAAGCGGAAAGTCACCCGCTGCGGAGGCCGCCCAGCGCGAGACGACGAGGTCCATGCCGGGAAAGGCCATGAAAACGAAAGCCGCACAAATGGTCAGCGCGCCGGCAACGGCGATCGGCTGATCCTCCATGCGGGCACGGGCCCGCCCGGCCCATAGACCCGGGCTGGCGCGCAACCGTCGGATGCCGTTTGCAGATATTGCCGTGGATTGAAAAAGGCTGGACATGCCGGTCTCTCGCAGTTTGACGGTGTGTGCGGGCCCGACATTTGCTCCGCTTTGTCAAGGGTAAGCGGAGGATCAGGGAGCTCTTGGCGCGCAGGGCAAAAGCGCTGTCAAATACACCTTTTGGTTGATCGCGTGCCATGCATACCGATGGGCATCCCTTGCATTCCGGGGCCGATTGTCAAGAAATGGCGGAGATTTGTCGGGGGCTCTATCCGGAAGCCCGCCGAAGGGGCCGGGGCGCGGCTGGACGAATTGCATGTCTGTTCCATTCGTCCCATAAGCTGCTGATCACAACATCGGGCCAGGGAGTTGGTTTATGGTCGACAAAGGTCTCATCCTTCTGGCGGAGGACGAGCCGGAGATAGCGCAGATCCTGGATGCCTATCTCGTGCGAGATGGCTTCCGGACGGTGCGCGCCGCCGACGGTGAAACGGCACTGACACATCATGCGGTGCTCTCGCCCGACCTGGTCCTGCTCGACGTGCGCATGCCGAAGCTCGACGGTTTCGAGGTCCTTGCCCGCCTGCGGCGCGAGGGCAACACGCCGGTTATCATGGTTACGGCACTCGCCGAGGATCTCGACCGGCTGACCGGCCTGAGGCTCGGGGCCGACGACTATGTGGTCAAGCCGTTCAACCCGCAGGAGGTGGTGGCGCGCGTCAACGCCGTGCTTCGGCGCACCCGCAACGGCGCCGGCGCCACGGTGCTGCGCTTCGAAAACGTGGAGGTCGATCTCGACGCCCACGTCGCCTTCGTCGAAAAGAGCGGCCGCCGCCATTCGGTGCCGCTGACGCTCAGCGAATTCCGCATCCTCGCTCACATGATCCGCCGGCCGACACATGCCTTCGACCGCGCCGATATCCTCGACGCCTGCCTGCCGGATAGCGACGCGCTGGCTCGCACGGTCGATACCCACATCGCCAATCTCAGGCGCAAGCTTGAGGACCTCGGCGCCAGCGGTTTCTTCAGTGCTGTTCGCGGTGTCGGCTATCGCTTCGTGGAGCCAAGATGAAGATCAGCCTCTCGCGCCTGCCGCTCGGCATCCTCACGGCCCTGGTGACGATCGTCCTGCTCATCATCAGCGTGTTCATCATCTATGCCGGCGTCGACTACATGGAGCCGCGGTTGGAGGCGAGACTGCTGGAGCGGATGCCGCCTGAGGCGGCCCAGGCCTATACCGATTTCAATGCCGGCAAGCTGCCGAGCCAGGAATCGCTGCAGAAATTGCTCTCGACCATGCCGGAGCTCGAGGAGTGGGCCAACTGGGAGGTGGACAAGATCATCCTCGGTTTTGGAATGACTGCGGTCACCTTTTGCGGGCTCGTCGGCTATTGGCTGGCACGCAAGATCAGCCGTCCGCTCGAGGTGCTGGCGCAGGCGACGCAGAACCTTAGGGCGGGCGATTTCGCCGTGCGTGTCGGATCGATCCGCAAGGGTGCCAAGGAGGTGGCAACGCTCGTGAAGACTTTTGACGAACTGGCGGCCGAGCTTGAGAACATGGAGAACAGGTTGCGTTTCAATACGATGGCGGTGGCCCACGAGTTGCGCACGCCGCTGACGATCCTGCAGGGCAATCTTCAGGGGATGGCTGACGGCGTCTTTCCCCTCGAGCAGCAGAGGGTGCAGCAACTGCTGCTGCAGGTCGAAGGGCTTTCCGCCCTGGTCGAAGATCTGCGGACGCTCTCGCTTGCCGCCGGCCAGAAACTTGTCACGCAGTGTCAATCGGTCGATCTCGCTGCCGAGGCTACTCAGGTTCTCGGAGCGTCCTGCACCTTGCTCGGCTCCGCCGGCATGTCGGTGGAAACGGCGCTGGAACCGGTCCGAGTCTCCGGAGATTCGCAACGCCTGCGCCAGGCATTGCTGGCGCTGATCGAGAACGCCACGCGCTACGCAGCCAGCGGCGGCGTATTGCGGTGCGAGACGGGCCGACGTGGCGCTGACGAGGCCTTCATTCGGCTGCTCGATCGCGGTCCCGGGCTGCCGGATGATGTCTCGACCCACTCGATCGATCTTTTCTGGCGCGGCGATGCCTCGCGCTCTCGGGCGACAGGGGGCACCGGCCTCGGCCTTTCCGTCGTTCAGGCGATCGCCAAGGCGCATGGCGGTCGGCTGGAATTCGCGTCCCGCGCCGGTGGCGGTGCCGTGATCACCATCGTCCTGCCGCGCGCCATCCCGGCTTGAGGGCCGACGCTGCAGACTATTTCTTGGTGCCGTGCCCGCCGGCTTCTACGGAGGTTGCTGCTGGCTCGTAGGTTCCGCGCTCAATTGCCGACCGCTTCTCCGCAAATCCTTGACAGTCTCCGGGCAAACCCAGACTGGCCGAACCGGTCGGCGAGTTTGCTCTCAAGGATTGCACCATGTCCCTGCAAATCAGACGGGAATACAGCACGGATCTGCGGCTGCCCGCCCAAGACAGCACGAGCTTTGGCGGCGAGCCGCTTGCGCCTTCCGGGCGTTCGGTCCCTGGGCCGATCGTCAGGGAGCGGTCGCGCCGCAAGGCATCGATCCTGGGTCACGTGCTGAAGCTCGGTCTCAGGGTGAGCCTGAAACGTGCCGTCGTTTTTTCGATGCGGTTTGTGCGCCATCCCTTCCTTACCGCGCGCTGGATTGCTTTCCTCGGCGAGTTCAGCGAACGCTATCGCCTGGGGCTGCCGCATGACGACCTCGTGCGCAAATCGATCCCCACCTTCTTCCTGCACGGCGCGTCCTCGGGGCAGCGGCTCGATCTGCTGCTCAATCATTTCGACGTGGCGAGCGAGGTTTTGTCGCGCCGCTCACTGATGGCGCTCTGGTGCGGGGGCACGCTGGAGATGGGAACGGTTTCCGGTCGCAGCGAGAACTATCGTATCCAGCTGCAGTTGGCAGACCATTGCGGTGCCCGCCACGAGGGCGCCTTCGCGATCAGGCTTCGCCGTCAGAGCGACGACTATGCGCTCTGTACGGTCGGCTTCATCTTCGTGCGCAGCGGTGAGGATACCTACAGCCTTGCGATCGGCGGCATGCAGGGGCCGAAGGGCGAAGATGCGAAACGAGCGCTGATCACCGCAACGCGCGATCTCGGCGGTCTGCGCCCCAAGGATGCGGCACTGCTCGTTCTCCAGGGGCTGGTGGCGGAGGGGCACGCGGCCCATATCATTGCGGTTTCGAACGAAAAGCATGTGATCAACCGTCGTCGCCTCAAACGGCGCAAAATGATGAGGGCCGATCTCGACAGTTATTGGTGCGATCGCGGCGGGGTACCGTCCGAGCCCTTCGGCTTCTGTCTCCCGATTGCAGACGGCAAGGCCGTGCCCGAGGGTAACCGGCGCGACCAGAGCAAGCGGGCGTTTCGCGATATCGGTGCCTGGTTTTACTGACGCTAACTGTATGCCCGCGGGGCATGCGCCAGCTTTCCATGGCAACGGTCGCAACGTAGGGTGGCGTTTTTCGAATCAAGCAATATTTTGGAGATTGACTCATGGCGACAGCAGCTGCCGGCAAGAAAAAGGCGCTGTTTACCGGAGGATGCCTTTGTGGCGCGATCCGATTCGAGGCAAGGGCAGCGGCCGGCAAGCCGCACACGTGTTCGTGCAAGATGTGTCAGCGCCACTCCGGCGCGCTGACGGTGGCCTGGGTCGAATTCCCGCGGGACGTCGTCGCGTGGACCGGGCCCGGCGGAGCGCCCGCGGTCTATCGTTCGTCTGACTATTCCAGCCGCGCCTTCTGCTCTGCCTGCGGCAGCAGCATCGGTGCGATCGACGATGCCCCTGTGGTCGCCTTGCTGCTCGGCATCTTCGACAAGACGAACGCCGCCGAATTGATCCCGACCAGCCACAGCTTCCGCTCCACGCGGCCCAATTGGTGGCACGTGGAAGCGGTTAAGCCGTAGAGATTTGAAAGACGGGGAGAGCTCGCCCAACCGGTCGGGCGACGGTTCTAAAGCAGCCCCTTGGCGGCGGCTCCGATTGTGATGATACCGAAGGCGATCAGGACCAGGCCCGAAATGCGGGACACCCAGGCGACGAAACTGTCCGGCAGCTTTTTGCGGGCGATCGCCACACCTCCGCTTAGGAAAAACCACCAGCCGAGCGAGCCGAGGAAGACGCCGATAACGACGATGGCAGCACTCGGTGCGTCGCCGGCCTCGGCTAGGCCCAGACCCGCGAAGATCGCGGCGAAAGAGAGGATCGTCGCCGGGTTGGTCATCGTCAGCAGAAAGGTCGAGACGGTCGTGCGGATGAGGTCGCGTCCGCCGACATCGGCCGCAGCCGTCACCGGTTTTGGCCGCAATCCACTCCAGCCGAGCCAGATCATGAACAGGCCGCCAGCGACGCTGAGCGGCATCGCGATGATCGCGAGTACTGCTGCGAAAGCGGCAAAGCCGATCGCCGCAAGGGCCGCATAGGTGGCGTCGGCGGCCGCTGTACCCAACCCCCCGGCGACGCCCGCCCAGAAGCCGCGCTCCAGGGTGCGGTTGATGCAAAGCGCTCCGATCGGGCCGAGCGGGGCCGCGATCGCGAGGCCGAGCAAGAGGCTTTTTCCAAACAGCAATGTAGACATGGCATAGGGCTCCAGGCTGCAGCATGCTCGCCAGCCGATGGGGATGGAGCACGGGCAGCAATTCGAAAAAGTTGCAGCAGACTGACAGCGCCGCTCGTCTTAAAAGACGCGCTCAGGTCGCTGTGACACTTCAAGGCGCTGCATAGTTTTGCCTCCACATCGATATCGATCTGAGGGCTTATGCAGGTACGTCCGTCAGGCGCGCGGTGCCGTTGTCGTCAGGCTTTCCCGGACGGTCGACAGCGCGATCACCGTTTCGCTTCGCGCCAGGAACCGCCGTTGCTTCATATCCGCAAGGAACGGTTCGAGGTCGCCAAGCGACGGCATCCGGACCTTGACGCAGTAGGACCAGGCGCCGGTCACATGGTGGCATTCCGCCACGGCCGGGTGGCTGGCCATGAACGTCCGAAACGCTGCCTCGTCCGCATCCGGGGCAAGGCCCACCCAGACAAAGGCAAGTACGTCGAGGCCGAGCGCGCGATGATCGACCTCGACGGTGAAATTTCGGATCACGCCATTGGCGACGAGCCGGCGAATGCGTTCGTTGACGGCAGACGGTGACAATTCCACCGCGGCCCCGATATCGGTCAGCGATCGCCTCGCATCGTCAGCGAGAATTTCGATGATTTTTCTGTCAACGTCATCCATAAACAATGAATACGCTGTATATAGTAAAATGTACAGAGGAATTTTCTGTGGCGGATTGCCTTCGCCAAGGAAACGATGGCGGCGTCTGGCTATTCGATATCCTTCAAGGCGTCGAGCGGGCCCGTCAACGCCGTTCGCGGCTGCACCAGTTCGGGCTGGATAAGGTGGATGCGCGGCTGCGGCCGAGCCTCGTCGATGACTTCGAAGGCTTTGGTAATCATGCCTTCGACATCCTGCCGGATCATGATGACGGGGAAGGGTAGGAAGGACGCGAAGGGATCGTAATCGTAGCAGCCGACCACGAGGTCGGCGAAGTTCTCGTGCGGATGCCCCGCCATGAAGCGGAGCAGGCCCTCGAAGTTGATCGATGAGTTGACGAAGAGGCCGCGCGGCAGCTTGCCATGCTTCTCGTAGAAGGCCTCGAAGGCGAGCCTGGCATTGTTTGGTGCGTAGCCTGTCGGCTGGATGCATTCGTCCGGATCGGTGCCTAGCAGTTCGCTTTTGACGGCGCGGAACCCGCGGATACGTTCCCGGCTGGCATGATCGTTGCGGCCGCCGAAGAGGTAGAGTTCATGCGGCTCGAGCGGGCCCGATGCCTGGAAGTGGCGGATGATCGCCTCCGTGAGCATCCGCCCACCCTCGTAATTGTCGCTGATGACGGAGGGCACCTTGGTGCCGGGCAAGTCGATGTTGATGTGCTTGAGGCCGGCCGCCTCACAAACCTCGTGCACGCCATCCGGGTCGGTGGCGCCGCAGATGAACAGCTCGTCGATCGAATAGGAGATCAGCGTCTCGGCGGTTTTGCGCTCTTCTTCCGGATCGCGGCTGGCGCTGACGACGATCGGGCATTGCCCCTTGCTTCGCACATGCGCCTCGAAGGTTTGTGCCATCGACGAGAAATAGCGGTTGTCGTGGATCGGCAGAAGCAGGCCGATCAGGCCTGATCGCGAACTGCGCAACCCGCGCGCCTGGCGATTGGCCGTATACTGGTGCGTTTCGGCCAGGCTGCGGATCAGCTCCGCCGTGCTTTCCTTGATCCGGCGCTTCTGCCAGGTGCCATTCAGGACCGCACTTACGGTTGAGGGGGAACTCCCTGACAACACTGACAGGTCGTAGATCGTCGCTTTCTTTTTGCTGCTGCTGGCCATCGTATTCTCCCCTGATCGTTTTAGTGCCGATTTCCCCTTGACGAAAGATTAAGTCTGCATAATAGTTCTTGCACCATCGATTGTGCAAACAAGAAATATCGATTGTGCAATTTTGATGGTGTCGTCTGAGGAGGCGGCGATCAGGGAGGCGAGGGAGCACTTCGCCAGTGATGGTTTGAAACTGGAGGCCGGCGCCAAGGCGACCGGGCGCGTTCCCCCTTTGGGAGCGAGTGGAGGAGAGACATGATCAGGAAATTTCTCGTCGCCGCCCTGGCGACATCGCTGGCGCTTGCCAGCTCTGCAGCTGCCTTTGCTCAGGACGCCGGCAAGGTCGGCGTCGTCGTCAAGATCGGCGGCATTCCGTGGTTCAACGCCATGGAGGCCGGTATCAAGGAGCGCGGCCAGAAGCTCGGCGTCGACGCCTTCATGGTCGGCCCGACCAGCGCCGATCCGGCGCTGCAGGTGCGCGCCATCGAGGACCTTATCGCCCAAGGCGTGAAGGTCATTGGCGTGGTGCCGAACGATGCCAAGGTGCTCGAGCCGGTGCTCACCAAGGCCAAGGAAAAGGGCATCATCGTCATCACCCATGAATCGCCGAGCCAGAAGGGTGCCGACTGGGACTTCGAGCTCGCATCCTCCACCGGTTTCGGTGAGGCGCATGGCAAGCTGCTCGCCGAGAAGATGGGTGGCAAGGGCGAGTATGCCGTCTTCGTCGGCTCGCTGACCGTGCCGCTTCACAACGCCTGGGCCGATGCGGCGATCGCCTACATCAAGAAGAACCATCCGGACATGACGCTGGTCGGCGACCGCTACGGTGTTGCGGAAGACGTCGACAAGAGCCGGTCCACCGCACTCGACCTCATCTCTGCGCATCCGAACCTCAAGGGCTTCCTCGCTTTTGGCAGCCAAGGCCCGATCGGTGCCGGCCGCGCCGTCGAAGAGCGCCGCAAGGTCGGTGAGATCTTCGTGCTCGGTCCCTTCTCGCCCGGCCAGGGCCAGAAGCTCGTGAAGTCCGATGCGATCTCGGGCGGCTTCATGTGGAATCCGAAGCAGGCCGGCGAAGTCTTCGTCACCCTTGCCGACAAGCTGATGAAGGGCGAGGAGGTGAAGGATGGTGACGAGATCGAAGGTCTGGGAAAGGTCAAGCCGGACTTCGAAAACCGCAACATCATCGTCGACCAGCTCGTGCCGATCAACAAGGACACGGTTGCGGATCTCGCGGCCATGGGCCTCTGAAAACCTGAGCTTAGGGTTCTCCCGGCTGCTGGGCCGGCTCCGGCCGGCCTGGCAAGTCCCTTCAAGGGTACTGGGCGGGATAAGGACACGTGTTTGCGGTTTTCGGCCGCTCCCCGCTCCAACCTAACGTGATTTAGGGGCGCAGACTCATGCATAAGCTTGCGACCGCAGGAGGAGGCGAGAAGCCGCTTCTGTCCTTGCGCGACATCAACATGACCTTCGGTGGCGTCCGGGCCCTCAAGAATGTGAGCTTCGACGTTCGCCCCGGCGAGGTTCATTGCCTGGCCGGCGAAAACGGCTGCGGCAAGAGCACGCTGATCAAGATTATCACCGGCGTTTACCGCCCCGCCGATGGCGCCTCGATCGAATTCGATGGCGAAACCTATTCCCACATGTCGCCAGTGACCGCACAGGATCGCGGTATCCAGGTGATCTGGCAGGACCTGGCGCTGTTTCCCGAAATGAGCGTCGCCGAAAACATCGCCTTCCAGACAGTGCTCGGCCGCTGGCCGAAACTGGTCGATTATGGCCGAATGCGCAAGATCGCCAAGGACGCGCTCGCCCGCCTCGGCGTGACGCTCGATGTCGATCTACCGCTCAAGGAATATGCGATTGCCCAGCGCCAGATCGTCGCGATCGCCCGGGCGCTTGTGGGTGAAGCGAGGCTCGTCTTCATGGACGAGCCGACCGCGTCGCTGACGCAATCGGAAACCGACCATCTGCTCGATATCGTCCGCGGGCTCTCCGCCTCCGGCGTCGCCGTCGTCTTCGTCAGCCACCGGCTTGCCGAGGTGCTGGAGATTTCAAGCCGCATCACGGTATTGCGCGATGGTGCGCTGGTCGGCGTCTACCCCGCCGCCGGCATGACCCAGTCGCGCATCACCGAGCTGATGACCGGCAAGACCTTCGACCAGCAGGTGCGGGCAAAGTCGCGCGACGGCCAACCCGTCGTGCTCGATGTGAAGGGCCTTTCCCGCCCTGGACAGTTCGAGGATATCTCGCTCACCGTGCGCCGCGGCGAAACGCTGGGGATTACCGGCCTGCTCGGCGCCGGGCGCACCGAACTGGCGCTGACGCTCTTCGGCATGCTGAAGCCGGCATCCGGCACCATTGCGCTCGATGGCCAGTCGGTCCGCTTCTCATCCAACCGCGATGCGATCGCGGCCGGGGTCGCCTACCTCTCCGAGGACCGGTTGTCGCTCGGCCTCATCCAGCCCCAGTCGATTGCCGACAACCTCGTCATCAGCTCGCTCGACAAGATCCTTTCAGGCGGTCTAGTCTCGGAAGAGCGCAAGCGCAGCCTTGTCGCCCGCTGGATCGCCGATCTCGGCGTCAAGATCGGCCTGCAGCAGGATGCGATCTCAACGCTTTCCGGCGGCAACCAGCAGCGCGTGGCGATCGCCAAGTGGCTCGCGACCGATCCGAAGCTCCTGATCCTCGATGCGCCGACCGTCGGCGTCGACGTTGGCGCACGTGCCGGCATCTTCGACATCGTCGCGCGGCTCGCAGAAACCGGGCTTGCGATCATCCTGATCTCCGACGAGGTGCCGGAGGTCTACTTCAACGCCGACCGCGTGCTGCACATGGCGCAGGGCCGCATCGTCGGCAGCTACGATCCGCGCACATCCTCGCTCGCCGACATCGAAGGAGCGGTCTATGCGTAGCTTCGTCCGCACCCACGCGACGGAAGTGTCGCTGCTTGCCGTCATCATCGCGATCAGCGCCGTGCTGTCGGTCTCGACCGCCAACTTCTTCTCGCTCGGCAACGCATTTGACCTGCTGAACATCAGCTCGGTCAACATCATCTTCGCCGTCGGGCTGCTCGTCGTACTGATTGCCGGTGGCATCGATATCTCCTTCGCCGTCGCCGCCTCGGTCGTGCAATACGGCACGGCCATTGCTCTTGGATGGATTGGCGGCGGAGGTTGGATCTCGGGGCTCCTGATCGCGGGCTCGCTCGGCATCCTGCTCGGCGCAATCAACGCCTTCCTGATCCATCGCTTCCGGGTGATCTCGATCGTTGCGACGATCTCCACCTTCAACATCTATTTCGGCCTGTTGATGTTCTTTACCAAGGGCGTGTCGATCTACGACCTGCCGGATTGGCTGACGGATCGCGTCATCCTGTTCGAACACGAAATGCCTGACGGAACCTGGATCGAGATCACGCTTCCCGTGCTGGTGATGGTGTTCTGCGTTGTCGCCACCTGGGTGCTGATCACCCGCACCACGACTGGCCGCCAGCTCTATGCCTTTGGCGACAATCCGGAGGGCGCTCGCCGCTTCGGCATCAATATCGGCGCCATGCAGATCATCGCCTTCGGCTGGCTCGGTCTGATGGCCGGCATCGGTGGACTGATCCAGGTCCATTACGCCCAGGAGGTGGTGCCGAACGCGCTTTATGGACGGGAACTCGACGTATTGGCGGCGGTCGTGCTCGGCGGCGCGCGGCTTGGCGGCGGCAAGGGGTCGGTGTTCGGCTGCGTGCTCGGGGTGCTCCTCATCTCGATCACCCAGAACGGTCTCAACCTGATGGGGGTCTCGCCCTTTGCCTTCAAGATGATCATCGGCGCCATCATCCTCATCGCAATCACACTCTCCAACACCGGCATCGAAAAGCTGTTGCCCTTCGTCAGCCAGAAAGGAGCCGGACGATGAGTGCGATCGTCGAACGCGTGAAGACCCTCATCGGCCCGGAAATGGCCGGGCCGGGGCTGGCTTTCCTCGCCGTGGTGCTGGTCTTCGGCATCGCCTCGCCGCAATTCCTGAGCGCCGCCACCTTCGGCTCGGTCGCCTTCCAGCTTCCGGAACTCGGCCTGCTGACGCTGGCGATGCTGCTGCCGATCCTCACCGGCGGTCTCAATCTCGCAATCACCTTCACGGCCAACATCGCCGGGCTGACGCTCGCCTGGGTGCTGCAGGCCAATGGCGGGGTGGATGCCGGCCCCGGAGCTTTCCTGCTCGGTTCGGCGCTCGCCATTCTCGTTGGGGCGGCGAGCGGCGTGATCATGGGACTGGTGATCGCCTTTACCCGCGCGCATCCGATTCTCGTTTCGCTGTCGATGATGATCTTCCTGCGCGGCCTCGGAGAGTTCCTGACGCGCGGCGGCGACGTATCCGGCTTTCCGGCCTTCCTCGGTCCGCTCGGTCACGGCTCGTTTATCGGCGTGCCGATCCCGCTCATCGTTTTTATCGTCTGCGTGCTCGCCTGGAACGTGCTGCTCACCCGCACGAAGCTCGGCTTCAGCACCTATATAGTCGGCTCCAACCTCGAGGCGACGCGCTATTCCGGCATCAACACCCGCAAGGTGATCGTGCTGGTCTATGCGCTTTCGGGCGCCATGTGCGCGATTGCCGGCATCATCATGCTGGCCCGCTTCAACTCCGTGCGCATCGGCCACGGCGAAAGCTACCTGCTGATCACGGTGCTCGCCTGCTTCTTGGGCGGCGTCAATCCGTTCGGCGGTTTCGGCCGGGTCATTCCCGTCTTCGTCGCCCTGGTGGTGCTGCAGCTTCTTTCTTCGGGGCTGAACCTCATCGGCGCCAACCAGCATCTGGCGACCGCCGTCTGGGGGCTGCTGCTCGCCGGCGTCATGGTGCTGCGCTTCGTCGCGACCAAGTTCAAGATTTCATTTGTCAGAAAGGAAACATGACCATGCAGGGTTTTGGCGTCCATACGAGCATGTGGACCATGAATTGGGATCGTCCCGGCGCCGAGCGCGCGGTGGCTGCGGCGGTAAAGTATGGGGTCGATTTCATTGAGATCCCGATGCTCAATCCGCCGGCGGTCGATACCGCTCATACCAAGGCGCTGCTCGAGAAGCACAAGCTGCGCGCCGTCTGCTCGCTCGGCCTGCCGGAGCGCGCCTGGGCGTCCGTCCGCCCCGATGCGGCGATCGAGCATCTGAAGGTGGCGATCGACAAGACGGCCGACCTCGGCGGCGAGGCGCTTTCCGGCGTGATCTACGGCGGCATCGGCGAGCGCACCGGTGTGCCGCCGACCGAAGCCGAGTATGACAACATCGCGCGGGTGCTTCAGGCCGCCGCCAGGCACGCCAAGACGCGCGGCATTGAGCTAGGCGTCGAGGCGGTCAACCGCTACGAGAACCACCTGATCAACACCGGCTGGCAAGCCGTCGACATGATCAAGCGGGTTGGTGCCGACAATGTCTTCGTGCATCTCGATACCTACCACATGAATATCGAGGAAAAAGGCGTCGGCACCGGCATCCTCGATGCGCGCGATTTCATCAAATATATCCACCTGTCCGAAAGCGATCGCGGCACGCCGGGCTACGGCAACTGCGCCTGGGACGAGATCTTCGCGACGCTGGCTGCGATCGGCTTCAAGGGTGGTCTGGCGATGGAGAGCTTCATCAACATGCCGCCGGAAGTGGCCTATGGCCTCGCCGTCTGGCGGCCGGTCGCCAAGGACGAGGAGGAAGTCATGGGCAATGGCCTGCCGTTCCTGCGCAACAAGGCGAAGCAATACGGGTTGATCTAGGGAAGGGCGCTTCGGCGCCTGACCCTGTTGACGGTGGAGGCTCGCGAGATGTCATTCAAGGCAGACGACGAAACCGCTAGGGTGGCCGTACTCGATGTCGGCAAGACCAATGTGAAGCTGAATGCGGTCACGGCCGATGGCGTCGTCCTGGAAACGCTGAGCGTTGCCAATCCGGTGCTGCCGGGGCCGCCCTGGCGGCATCACGATCTCGAAAGCCTCGGCGGATGGATTTTCTCCAGTCTAGCGGCACTCGCCACCCGCCACCCGCTGCAAACCTTCGTCGCCGCCGGTCATGGGTCCGGCGGCGTCCTCGTCGGCGATGACCCGGACGCAACAGCCGGTGCCGCCCTGCCGATGATCGACTACGAACAGCCGCTGCCGGAGGCGATCCGGCAAGGCTACGCGCCGCTTGCCGGGTCCTTCTTCGATCGCGGCAGCGCGATGATGCACAGCGCCACCCACCAGGCGCGCCAGCTCTACTGGATGCAGGAGCACGCGCCGGATGCAGTCGCCGCCGCGCGCTGGTATCTCGGCCTGCCGCAATATTGGGCCTGGCGTCTGTCCGGCGTCGCGACGTCCGAGGCGAGCCTTCTCGGCGCGCAATCGCATCTCTGGAACGTCGCCGAACGTCGCTTTGCGCCCATCGTCGGTGCGCGCGGCTGGCAACGGCTGATGCCGGATTTCGCTGATGCCTGGCAGGTTCTCGGCTCCGTGCGCCCGGAGCTCGCCCGCCGCTACGGGCTACCGGAGGAACTGCGTGTGCTGGCGGGTGGCCACGACAGCAGCCTCAATCACTATCGCTATCACGCAGCCGGCCTCGGCGATTTCATTGTCGTTTCCACCGGTACGTGGATCGTCGGCTTTTCCGGCCGCACACCGCTCGACCGGCTCGACGAGCATCGCGGCATGACACTGAACAGCGATGTTTTCGGCAACCCGCTCGGTGGGGTGCTTACCATGGGCGGGCGCGAATTTTCGCATGTGGCGGGTACGGCACCTTCGGCGGCTCCCGTTCCGGACGACGTCGTGCTCGGGCTGATCGCCAAGCGCACCATGGCCTTGCCGTCCTTCGGCGACGACGACGGTCTCTTTCCGGGAAGCGCCGGACGCGGCCGTATCGGCGGGCCGCCGGCGGAGACACCGGTCGAACGCAAGGCGCTGGCGCTGCTTTATTGTGCCTTGCTGACAGTGGAATGCGTCGAGGCATTGGGGCCGGGGCCGCTGGTCGTGCTCGACGGAAGCTTCCTGCGCGATCCCCTCTATGCCCGTCTCGTCGCGGCGCTCATGCCGAGCCGGCGGGTGCGCTTCAATCTCGACGCCTACGGCGTGGCTTCCGGTGCCGCACTCCTTGCAGGGGAGGGCCGGCGCAAGGGGCCGGCGCCGCTCTCGCTCGCCGATCCCGGTGACATCTCGCATCTATCGCCAGCGGTTGCCGTTTACGCGCCGCAATGGCGGGCCCGTGCGCGCGCCGGGCACAACAGTGGTTTCAGTCGCGACTTCGAAAGGACATATCGATGACCAAGACCGACATACTCTCGCTCCGCCGCGAGATGGTGGACATCTGCCGCCGGATGAATTCGAGTGGCATCAACCAGGGCACTGCGGGCAACATTTCGGTGCGCACCGAAACCGGCTTCCTGATCACGCCGTCGTCGCTGCCCTATGAGACGATGCGGCCCGAAGACCTTGTCGAAATGGACTTCGACGGCACCTATGCCGGCCTTCGCCCGTCGTCCGAATGGCGGTTCCACCGTGATATCCTGAGGGAGCGCGCGGATATCAACGTCGTGCTGCATTGCCACTCGGTCTATGCGACGACGCTTGCCTGTCATCACAAGACCATTCCAAGTTTCCACTACATGACCGGCATTGCCGGCGGCACGACGATCCGCTGCGCCGAATATGCGACCTTCGGTACCCAGGCGCTCTCCGACAATGCGCTGGTGGCGCTCAAGGACCGTACCGCCTGTCTGCTCGGCCAGCACGGCCAGATCTCGCTCGGCAAGACGCTGGAATCCGCCCTGTGGCTGGCGATCGAGATCGAAACCCTGTCGCGCATGTATGTCCAGGCGTTGACGCTCGGCGAGCCGCCGGTTCTGTCCGACGACGAGATGGAGCGGGTTATCGCCCAGATGCGCCGCATGAGCTACGGCCAGGCGCCGGATGGCGAGGGCGTCAACGACGTGGCCCGTCCCCGCGCTGCCGTCTAGGGCGCGTCCGGCCGCATCTGCTCAGGAGCCTTGTTCGACCGCGGTCGCAAAGGTATCAGGAAGGATCAGTGCGGCGGATGCAAGGAGCGAGGTGCAGCCCATGTCGAACGATCACGCGTCCGAGACTGGCATCCGCCTGGCATTCCCCGGTTCCATTATCGTGATGGGTGTGTCGGGTACCGGCAAGACCTCGGTCGGCGAGGCCATTGCCGCCGCCTGCGGCTACCGTTTCGTCGAAGGTGACGCGCTGCATCCCGAGGAAAACATTCGCAAGATGTCGGCGGGCATCCCGCTTACCGATGCGGATCGCTGGCCGTGGCTGACGGAGATCTGCCGGCAGCTCGCGGCCGGCGAAGCGCCGCTCGTCGTCTCCTGCTCGGCACTGAAGCGCAGTTATCGCGATCTGCTGCGCGATTGTGCCGGTGGACCCGTCGCCTTCGTCTACCTGCACGGCGAACGCGATGTTCTCATCGGGCGGATGCAGCGCCGGACCGGACATTTCATGCCGGCTTCGCTGCTCGACACGCAGCTCGCGACGCTGGAAGACCCGGCCGGCGAGCCTTTGACCGTGACCGTGGACATCGCTCCGCCGCGGCCGGACGTGATCCATGCGGCACTTGCCGAGCTTGCGGGGCTGGGCGCCGCGGACGTTCGCTAGCGCCGAACAAGCCTTCAGGCGGTTCCTCAAAAGACCTGATCCCGCACATCGATGAAGCTGCGAGCCGCGGGCTCATTGCGTCGATGCCCCTATTCTTCTCGGGTTTTCGAAATGGGGTGAATCAACTAATGCTCAGCCCATGACGCAAGGATATCTGATTCGGAGATTCGGCCTGCCTGAAGAGCGGCCGCGCCTTTCGAAAGGCTGGCATGCTCCCTTCGTGGTGGCAGCTTTGCTGGCGGCGACGGCGGCGATATCCGGTTGCACGACGCGCCAGGATGTCGGAACGCCGACCGGCAGCGTTATGGTTCCCCCGGAAAATGCGCTGATCCTGCCGCCGCCCGGCGGTCCGGCGGTCTTGAACGTCGTCGAGCGACGCCGCACCAATGCCATAGAGCAGGACATTTACCTCTACACCTCGGCGGCCACTCCGGGACAGAATGTGCTGCGCGCCAAGTTTTTCGGCCCGATGAACGCGCGGTTCGATCAGCAGAATACCAGCCGCTATGCTGGCATTCAGGACAACAGGATGATGGCCGAGGCGCGTCGGGCGCTGCCCGGCGTTCCCCTGTCGCTCAATCCCTATTTCCTCCAGAACAATTACGGCCCATTCGGCTACGCCTACGGCCAGGGTCGGGCAGACGATGCCTGCATTTTCGCCTGGCAGCAGATCCGCCAGCAGGAAAATCACCGCTCTCCGCTCAAGGGCTACGGCACCATCCAGATCCGGTTGCGCTATTGCGCCGCCGGGGCGAGCGAGGCGGAACTCCTGTCGCCGGTCTACGGCTACACGATCACCGGAACCTTCGGCGATCCGGCCTGGAACCCCTATGGAGCGCCACCGCCGGTGGAAGCCGGGCTCGGCCGTACCGGCAACCCGATCTACCGCAAGGAGCAGGCACCGAGCGAAACCGCGCCGGTGATCGTCACGACGCGCCAGGCACCGCCGGTCGTCCGCCGCGAGGTTCGTGTCGCGCCCGCAACGCAACAGGAAAAACCGGTCGTCTCTTCAACGGCAGGCGCATCCATCCCGCTGCCGGGGCCGGACGGCACGGCAGCACTGCCTCAGCGTGCCGCAAAGACGGTGCCGTCCGTGATCGTGCCCGCGCCGGCATGCGATGCGCAGCAGTCCGGAGGAGCGTGTCCTTAATCGACTGCTAACCATCGGTTGCTAAGGGCTAGTGTAGATTGAGGAAACTCGGTCGAAGGTAGGTTGAGCAATACCAGTGGCATGACGCCGAACGCTGGAAGGCAAATGTATGAGCAAGGTCGGATCCGTAGCCGCTTGGGCGTTCTTTTCGCTTTGCGTCATTGCCGTCATCACATTGCCGGTCAATCTACAGACCCAGCTTATCGTCAGCGTTCTCATCGTCACGTTCATGGCCGTGCTCAAGCTCGCCAATGCCGGCGGCCGCTGGCGGTTGATCGCTCTTGCCTTCGGTACGGCCGTGGTGCTGCGTTACGTCTATTGGCGCACGACGAGCACCTTGCCGCCGCTTAACCAGCCCGAAAACTTCATTCCCGGCTTCCTGCTCTACCTCGCCGAAATGTACAGCGTGATGATGCTGTCGCTGAGCCTGTTCGTGGTGGCGATGCCGCTGCCGCCGCGCAAGGCGAGTTCCATCTCTCCCGGCAAGTTCCCGAAGGTCGATGTCTTCGTGCCCTCCTACAACGAAGACGCAGGGCTGCTGGCCAACACGCTCGCGGCAGCCAAGGCGATGGACTATCCCGCCGACAAGCTGACGGTCTGGCTGCTCGACGACGGCGGCACGCTGCAGAAGCGCAACTCGGCAAACCTCGTCGAAGCGCAGCGCGCGTCCGCTCGCAATGCCGAACTGCAGGCGCTGTGCGACGATCTCGGTGTGCGCTACCTCACGCGCGAGCGCAACGAACACGCCAAGGCCGGCAACCTCAACAATGGCATGCTGCATTCGGATGGCGAGCTGATCGCCGTCTTCGACGCGGACCACGCGCCGGCGCGCGACTTCCTTTTGGAGACCGTCGGCTATTTCGAGCAGGACCCGAAGCTGTTCCTGGTCCAGACGCCGCACTTCTTCCTCAACCCGGACCCGCTTGAGCGCAATTTGCGTACCTTCGAGAAGATGCCGAGCGAAAACGAGATGTTCTACGGCATCATCCAGCGTGGCCTCGACAAGTGGAATGCCGCCTTCTTCTGCGGCTCGGCTGCCGTTCTCCGTCGCAAGGCGCTGGAGGATACCGAAGGCTTCAGCGGCATGAGCATCACCGAGGACTGCGAAACGGCCCTTGCACTGCACGGGCGTGGCTGGAACAGCATCTATGTCGACCGTCCGCTGATCGCGGGTCTGCAGCCGGCGACCTTTGCGAGCTTCATTGGCCAGCGCAGCCGCTGGGCGCAGGGCATGATGCAAATCCTGATCTTCCGCTTCCCGTTGTTCAAGGGCGGCCTGTCGATCCCACAGCGGCTTTGCTACATGTCCTCGACACTGTTCTGGCTGTTCCCGATCCCGCGGACGATCTTTCTCTTCGCGCCGCTTTTCTACCTGTTCTTCGATCTCGAGATCTTCACGGCGTCCGGCGGCGAGTTCCTCGCCTATACGCTTGCCTACATGCTCGTGAACCTGATGATGCAGAACTATCTCTATGGGTCGTTCCGCTGGCCGTGGATCTCCGAACTCTATGAGTTCGCGCAGACGGTGCACCTCTTGCCGGCCGTCATCTCCGTTCTTCTCAGGCCGAGCCGGCCGACCTTCAAGGTGACGGCAAAGGATGAATCGATTCAGGAAAGCCGCCTGTCTGAAATCGCCCGGCCATTCTTCGTCATATTTGCGGTGCTGCTGATCGCTCTCGCGATGACAGTCTACCGAGTCTATACCGAGCCCTACAAGGCCGACGTGACGCTCGTCGTCGGCGGCTGGAACCTTTTGAACCTGATCATGGCCGGCTGCGTACTCGGCGTCGTGTCCGAACGCGGCGAGCGGGCCGCCTCGCGTCGCGTCAAGGTCAGCCGCCGGTGCGAATTCGGCGTTGCCGGTCAATGGTATCCGGCAACCATCGAAGACGTTTCCGCCCACGGCGCGCGGGTCCAGGTCTTCGGCATCGACGCATCGTCTCTGCCGACCGATACCGAAGGCGCAATCCGCTTCGAACCCTATAGCGGCAGTGGCGGGCCGGAAGCTCTGCCCGTCGCCATCCGGAACAAGGAGATCGCCGGGGACATCACCATCATCGGTTGCCGATATCTGCCGCAGGTCGCGCGCCATCACAGCCTCGTCGCGGACCTGATTTTCGCCAATTCACGGCAATGGAGCGAGTTTCAAAGCGCGCGGCGCGGCAATCCGGGCCTAGTGCGCGGTACGCTCTGGTTCCTTTGGATGGCGCTCTATCAGACGAGCCGCGGCATGATCTATTTCCTTCGCAGCCTGCGCGGCTCCGAGGCGCAGAAGGGCGGTGCTTGATGATCAGGCACATCGCTCTTGCCTTCGCCCTGTTGGCCATCCCCGCGGCCGGAGCGGTTGCGCAACCCTCGCCCTTCGACATGTCCGGCGAACGGCCGGCAGATACTCCCATTCTGCAGCCACCGACGGCGACTGCGGGCGAGGGCAACGGGACGGCGCTTGAGCCGCCGGTTGCCGCCAGAGGGCAGGACGATTTCAAGCGCTTCATAATTCCCTTCAGCGCGCTGTCGCTGACGGGCGAGGTCGATGAGCGCACCTGGTCCGTCTACTTGACGGCGGCCCAGGCACAAGCGGCGGCGAGCCTGAATTTTGCCTATCAAAATGCGATCGTCGTCGCCCCCGAGGCGTCGACGCTGCAGGTTTTCGTCAACGGCGAACTCGCCGGCGGGGGTGCAATCGGGTCGGCCGAAGCGGCGGAGCCGTTGAGCTACAAGCTGAAGCCGGGGCTGCTGCGCGCCGGTGCCAACGACATCCGGTTCAAGGTGCGCCAGCGCCATCGAACGGACTGCACGGTCGAATCGACCTATGAGCTCTGGACGGAGATCGCGCCGGATTCGGCCTTCATCCGTTTTGCTCCGGGCGACAGCGCGATGCTTTCGAGCCTCGACGACGTGCGCGCGGTGGGTCTCGACGAGCGCGGCCGCACGCAGTTCAATCTGGTCGTGCCCGGTCTCCAGCAGCCGAGCCGCACGGCCGCCCTGATGCGGCTTTCGCAAGGGCTGGCGCTGCGCGGTCAGATGCCGGCGCAGGAGGTCTCCCTCAGCGAAACCATGCCCGAACTCGGGAAGCCCGGCCAGATCACCGCCCTCGTCGGCACCGCCGAGGAAGTGGCGCCCCTGCTCGAGCGGCTGCCGGACGGCGCTTCGAGCGGGCCCGTTGCCATGTTCGTGCGCGACAGCAGGACGGAGGCATCGGTCCTGGTCATCAGTGGGCCGGACTGGTCGGCGGTGCAGGAGGCGATCGAAGGGGTCACCCAGCCGATGGACCGCCCGAGCAACGTGCCGCGTGACGTGATCGCCACCGGGCGCTGGCTGCTGCCGGAGACGCCGCTGGTGGTTTCGAGCACGCGCTTGCGCTTCTCGGAGCTCGGGGTGGAGACCAGCGAGTTCACCGGCCGGCGCTTCCGCACGCGCTTCTCCGTTGCCGTGCCCTCGGATTTCTATGCGGATGCCTATGGCGATGCGACGCTGCTGCTCGACGCGGCCTACACCGAAACGGTGCAGCCCGGCAGCCACATCGACATCTACGTCAACGGCAATATTGCGTCGACGATCCAGTTAAACTCGGTGAACGGCGACATTCTGCGGCACCTGCCGATCAATGTGACGATGCGGCACTTCAAGCCCGGTCCCAACCTGATCGAGGTCGAGGCGGTGCTGACGGCCGAACCCGACAAGGCCTGTGCGCCGGGAACGCCCGCTTCCAACGATCCACGCTTTGCGCTCTTCGACACCTCGGAGCTGCGCATGCCGAGTTTCGCGCGGATCGGCCGGCGGCCGAACCTTGCGGCGATTTCCGGAGCGGCAGCACCCTACCGCAGCGACACGGCCGCCATCCCGCTTTATCTCGATCGTGCGGACGAGGACACGCTGTCGGCCGCAGCCACGTTTCTTGCGCGCTTGGCCGTTGCCGGCGGCAGACCGCTTGCGGTCGAAATGGTCACGTCGCCGCTTGCTGCCGGCAGTCGAAACGCGCTTTTCATCGGCGCCATGCCGCAATTGCCGAAATCGGTGCTGACCCAGGTCGGCATTGATGCCGCCCGACAGATGTCCTGGGGCAATGCCGTGGTTGCCGGCGCGGGCAACGAGACACAGCAAGCCATGGACGCGTGGCGCACCCGTCTCAGCGGCGGCGCATGGCGGAACCAGGTGACGGCATTCCAGACCTGGGTGAAGCAGGAGTTCGACATCTCGTTGAGTTCGCTGCGCATCGTGCCCGAAACGCAAGCCGAGTTCTCTCCGTCGGAGACCTCGAGCCTGGTTCTCGCACAGGGCGCCAACCCGACCGATGATGCTACCTGGACCTTGCTGACGGCGCCGACAGCCAAGCAGTTGCGCGAGGGGGCGTCGGCAATCGCAGATGCCACGCGCTGGCAGCAGATTTCCGGCCGCGTCTCCGCCTATGAGCCGGCCACCGACAAGATCGAGGTTACGCCGGTCGCCGGCTTCGATTTCGTCCAGACGCAGCCGGCGTCGTTGACCAACTACCGCCTGATCTTTGCGAACTGGTTGTCCACCAACATCATGGTCTATGCGCTTTTGCTGATCGTTCTGTCGGTGCTCCTGGGGCTGGCGACTTCCTCAATGCTCACTCGACTGGGGCGACGCAAATGAGGTGGCGAACTGCACTCCTGGCGGGCCTGTTCGCTTTGATGATGCCTATGGCAGCCGGAGCGGCCGAAGATGGCGGTTCGGTCAGCGCCGAGGATTGGGCGCAGTACAAGAGCCGTTTTCTCGATCCCGGCGGCCGGATCATCGACGATGCCAATGGTAATGTCAGCCACAGCGAAGGGCAGGGCTACGGCCTGCTTTTGGCCGTGCTTGCGGAAAATCCGGCCGACTTCGCGCTGATCTGGTCGTTCACGCGGCGCGAACTGCTTTTGAGGGACGACGGTTTGGCTGCCTGGAAATGGAGCTCCGCCGAAACGCCTCATATCATCGACATCAACAACGCGACCGACGGCGACATCCTGATTGCCTACGCGCTTGTGCTCGCCGGTGAACGCTGGAAACGAGAGGACTATTTGCAGGCCGCGGCCCGGATCGCCAAGGCCATCCTCGACAACACGCTGCTCGACCATGGCGGACGAACACTGCTGCTGCCGGGCGTTTCAGGCTTCGGCACGACCGATCGGGCCGATGGTCCCGTCGTCAATCCGTCCTACTGGATTTTCGAGGCCTTTCCGGCGCTCAACCGCGTGGCGCCGTCTCCGCGCTGGAAGGAGCTCTCGGACGACGGACTGCGATTGCTGAATACGGCCCAATCCGGTCCGCGAAAACTGCCGGCCGATTGGGTCAGCCTGCGCACGGTTCCTAAGCCGGCCCAGGGGTTCCCGGCCGAGTTTGGCTACAACGCACTGCGCATCCCGCTCTACCTGGTTCGGGCGGGTCTCGGTGGCCCGGATCTGTTGGCCAGATTGCGGGAAGGCATGGCCGGCAGCGACGACGCGCTGGTCCTCAGCGATGTCGCGACCGGGTCCGTGAAGGCCAGCCTGACGGATCCTGGTTATCGATTTGTTAACCATATTCTGGCCTGTGTCTTGGACCGGGTTCCGATACCCGACAGCGTCAAGGTGTTCAGCCCGACGCAATATTATCCTTCCACGCTGCACCTGCTGGGGCTGTCTTACGTGAAGGAGAAGCGTCCGGAGTGTCTATGAAATCCTCAATCGTTGCCATTGCCGCTGTGATGACTACGGTGATCGGGGTTGCCGGACTGACCGATGGCGGCTTCCTGCGGCCAAACAGCAATAAGCTCCCGGGGTTGCCTGACCCATCGCCGGAGACGACCACAGCTATTGCCAGCCTGACGGACAAGGCCTCGCGAAGCCCGGCTCCACAGTTCACCGAGGTTGCACAGGCCGATAAACCTTCCGAAGAAAGGGCGAGCCAGAGAAAGACGCCTCCCGTCGTCGACGAATCGGCGCTTCGCTACTTCGCGGCAAAAGGCGATACTGGTCGACTTCAGGCCGAAATTTCGCGCTTGCGTTCACTCTATCCGGATTGGGTGCCGCCCTCCGACCCGTTGGCCGTGCCACGGAACAATGACGTTGCGCTCGAAACCATGTGGAAGGGCTATTCGGATGGCCGCTACGCTGAAGTCCGCAAGGCGATCGCCGAGCGTCAGGCGAAGGATGCCGCATGGCAGCCGCCATCGGATCTTCTGGAGCGCCTGAACGTCGCCGAGGCGCGGGCCCGGCTCGTGAACGCCTCCGAACTCAAGCAGTATGAGACCGTGATCTCGGTCGCCGCCAGCACGCCGAGCCTTCTCACCTGTTCGGAGGTGGATGTGCTCTGGCATGTCGCCCAGGCCTTTGCCGAGACCAAGCGCCCCGAGCGGGCGCGCGATGCCTATCTTTACGTCTTGAACAACTGCGAGAACGCTCCGGAACGGCTCGCCACCGTGCAGAAGGCCGCTGCGACGCTACCTTACGCAACGATGCAGGACCTCCTCGCGCTCGAGCGCAGTTCTCCCGAAGGTGTCGCGGAATTCGAGAGCGTCCGCGACGACCTCGCCCGGCGTTTCGTCGCCGAAGGTGACACGGACAAGGCGCTCACGGTCGATCCGAAATATGTCCAGCGCGTCGAGCGCTTGGCCGCGGCCGGTGGCACGGCGAGCGATGCGCTGCTGCTCGGCTGGTATCATTTGCGGCGCGACAACATGAGTGCTGCCGAGCAATGGTTCCGGCGTGCGCACGACAAGGAAGATTCCGCTTCGGCCTCGCAGGGGTTGGCTTTGACGCTGGTTGCCCGCAAGGTGCCTGCGGAGGCGGAAGCGGTTCTCTATCCGTGGCGGGACAGTTCGCCCGACGCACTCGCAACGTACTTTGCGGCCACGGCCAACCTGCTCGCGATCGATCCGCCTATGACCCTGGATGCGGCCGTGTTGGCGCGGATCGCCGCGGAAACCACCAAGGCCCGTGAGCCGGCAACGGCACAGCAGTTCGGCTGGTACGCGCGCGCCCTCAATCAGCCGGCGACCGCTGCGCAATGGTTCGCGACGGCGCTCCGCTGGAAGCCGGACGACGAACCTTCGGCCTACGGCCTTGCGCTCAGCCGCGACCAGTTGGGCGACAAGGACGGGGTCGTCGAGATCCAGCGACTGTGGTCGGGTCGTTCTGAACGCATCGCCCGCCTCGGCGAAGTCAAAGAACAGCTCGCCGACGTCAACCGTGCGCGGGTCCCGACTGCCGAGACGCAGAGGAGCTCTCCAGAGGCTTCTACGCGCACGACCGTTGTGATGGAGACGGTCGAGCAGCCGGTTGCCCAAAGGCCACGGGTCGCCGGCACCACCCAAAAAGTCGTGCGCAGCGGAGCTGGCTGCAGAACGACGATCAACCCAGCCGGACTGGCGCCGCAGGCGGCGCTCAACCGCGGCTGGTGCCTGATGGACCTCAACCGTCCGCTGGAGGCGGCCGAAGCTTTCGAAGTCGCGCTTCAGGCCCCGGCATCGCAGATCCGAGAAGACGCCGCCTACGGCCAGAGCCTCGCGTACTTGCGCGCCGGCCTGACCAACAAGGCCGCGGTTTCCGCAACCAAGTCGCGGCAGAGCCAAGGGCGAGTTGACGAGTTGCAGACGGCCATTCTGGCCGATCGCGCCATTGCGGCCTTCGATGCCAAGCGCTATCGCGAGGCGATCCTGTTTCTGGACCAGCTCGGACAGATTTCAAGCCGGCGCCAGGACCTGATGGTGCTGCGCGGTTATGCCTATATGAACCTCAATCGCTTTGAGGAAGCCCGGCGGATATTCGGGGCGCTCGCTGCCACGGGCAATCGCGACGCCATGCAGGGCCTGGCGGCCGTTGGCGATACCCAGGAAATCTGGCCGAACAAGAACTGAGCCTCTGCGCTCTTCGAGCCAATCGCAGAATCTCTGAGATTTCCGTTTGGCGATCCGCACCTGTTGCGGTCGCGAGCGCCCGGCGATCGCTTCACGCACAGGATGCAATCGATAGGCACCTCGGGATTTTCATATCGTGCTTGGCTTCGCCCCTCTTTGGAAGGAAATTAGCGAAACGCGGTGCTATCGTCCGGCCATGTCGCGGCATTGATATCGTTGCAATCGCCGCGTTGCGCGTAGAGGATGAAGCGTTATCGTCCGGCCGCTGTGGGAGGAGACCGCGCTGGCCGGCACGATGGGAGGATAGACATGTTTCAGGGCGGGTTGAACTTCGCGCTTGGCGAGGACATTGACGCATTGCGAGAGACCGTGCAGCGCTTTGCAACGGACCGCATAGCGCCATTGGCGGATCAGACCGATCGAGACAACGCATTTCCAATGCAGCTTTGGCGCGAGATGGGCGAACTCGGCCTGCTCGGCATTACAGCCGGCGAAGAGCACGGTGGTGCCGGCATGGGCTATCTCGCCCATTGCGTGGCGATGGAAGAAATCAGCCGCGCATCTGCCTCGATCGGCCTCAGCTACGGCGCCCATTCCAATCTCTGCGTCAACCAGATCAATCGCAACGGCAATGCCGACCAGAAGGCGCGTTACCTGCCGAAGCTGATTTCCGGCGAATATGTCGGCGCGCTCGCAATGTCGGAGCCCGGAGCCGGATCCGACGTCGTCTCGATGACGCTCAGGGCCGACAAGCGCGGCGACCGCTATGTTCTCAACGGCAACAAGATGTGGATCACCAATGGCCCGGACGCCGACGTGCTTGTCGTCTACGCCAAGTCCGATCCGACGGCCGGTCCGCGCGGTATCACCGCATTCCTGGTCGAAGAAGGCTATGCCGGGTTTTCCACCGGCCAGAAGCTCGACAAGCTCGGCATGCGCGGTTCCAACACCTGCGAGCTGATCTTCAAAGACTGCGAAGTGCCAGCGGAAAACGTGCTCGGCATGGTCGGCGGCGGCGTCCGCGTGCTGATGTCCGGGCTCGACTACGAGCGCGTGGTGCTTTCGGCAGGTCCCCTCGGCATCATGGCGGCTTGCCTTGATGTCGTCGTCCCCTATCTGCATGAGCGCAAGCAGTTCGGTCAGCCGATCGGCGAATTCCAGCTGATGCAGGGCAAGCTCGCGGACATGTATGTGACGGCGAATGCGGCACGCGCCTATGTCTATGCGGTGGCGGCAGCCTGCGATCGCGGTGAGACGACGCGCAAGGATGCGGCCGGCTGCATTCTCTACGCAGCCGAGAAGGCGACGGCGCTCGCGCTCGAGGCAATCCAGGCGCTCGGCGGCAACGGCTACACGAACGACTACCCGGCGGGCCGCCTGCTGCGCGATGCCAAGCTCTACGAGATCGGTGCCGGTACCAGCGAAATTCGCCGCATGCTGATCGGCCGGGAGCTGTTCACCGAGACGAGCTAGGCAGGGTGAGACGAAAGCGGCCGAACTCGATCCAATGAGGACCTCATGACCGTTCTGAAATCTCACATCTCGCCGTCCTCCGAAACGTTCAGGGCCAATCAGGCGGCCATGGCCGAGGCGATCTCGACAGTCGAAGAGGCTGTGAAGCTTGCGGCCGGCGGTGGGGGCGACGCCGCGCGCGAGCGCCATGTCAGCCGCGGCAAGCTTCTGCCGCGCGACCGGGTGGCCAACCTCATCGATCCGGCAACGCCCTTTCTCGAAGTCGGAATGACGGCTGCGCACGGCATGTACAATGGCGATGCACCGGCGGCCGGGTTGATCACCGGCATCGGTCGGGTCTCGGGCCGCGAATGCATGATCGTCTGCAACGATCCGACGGTCAAAGGCGGCACCTACTATCCGCTGACGGTGAAGAAGCACCTGCGCGCGCAGGAGATTGCCGCGGAAAACAATCTGCCCTGCATCTACCTCGTCGATTCCGGCGGCGCCAACCTGCCGAACCAGGACGAGGTCTTCCCGGACCGCGATCACTTCGGCCGGATCTTCTACAACCAGGCCAACATGTCGGCCGCCGGCATTCCGCAGATCGCCGTTGTCATGGGCTCGTGCACGGCTGGCGGAGCCTATGTGCCTGCCATGTCGGACGAGACGATCATCGTCGAGGGGCAGGGCACGATCTTCCTGGCTGGCCCGCCGCTCGTGCGCGCCGCGACCGGCGAGGTGGTCTCTGCCGAAGATCTCGGCGGCGCCGACGTGCATACCCGCCTTTCCGGCGTGGCCGATCACCTGGCGCGTGACGATGCCCATGCGCTGGCGCTCGCCCGCCGCTCAGTTGCCGCGCTCAATCGGCTGAAGCCGCAGTCGGTCGAACTGGCACCGCCCGAGCCGCCGCTCTACGATCCGCAAGAGATCGCCGGCATCGTGCCCGCCGACCTGCGCACGCCCTACGATATCCGCGAGGTCATCGCCCGCGTCGTCGACGGCTCGCGTTTCGACGAGTTCAAGGCGAGATATGGCACGACGCTCGTCTGCGGCTTTGCCCACATTCACGGCATCCCGGTCGGCATCATCGCCAACAATGGCGTGCTATTCTCGGAATCGGCGTTGAAGGGCGCACATTTCGTCGAGCTCTGCGCCCAGCGCAAGATCCCGCTCGTCTTCCTGCAGAATATCACCGGCTTCATGGTCGGGCGGAAATACGAGACCGAGGGCATCGCCAAGCACGGCGCCAAGCTGGTGACGGCGGTGGCGACGGCGCGGGTGCCGAAGGTGACGATGCTTGTCGGCGGCTCCTTTGGCGCCGGCAATTACGGCATGTGCGGCCGCGCCTTCTCGCCGCGTTTCCTCTGGACCTGGCCGAACAGCCGCATCTCCGTCATGGGCGGCGAACAGGCGGCCGGCGTGTTGACGACGGTGCGCAGCGAGGCGCTGAAGCGGGCGGGCACGCCCTGGAGCGACGAGGAGGAGGCGCGTTTTCGCCAGCCGATCCTCGATCTCTTCGAGCGCCAGAGCCACCCGCTCTATGCCTCGGCAAGACTTTGGGACGATGGCGTCGTCGATCCGCGCAAGACCCGCGATGTGCTCGGCCTGTCGCTTTCGGCAGCGCTCAACGCGCCGATCGAAGACACGCGCTTCGGCCTCTTCAGGATGTAGGGAGATCCGGATGAAACGCGAAAACATCAATGCCGGCGATGCGCCGCAACCGCGCGGAGGCTATTCGCAGGCCGTACGGCTCGAAGATTTCCAGCGCCTTTTGTTCGTCAGCGGTCAGGTGCCGCTCAGCGCCGAAGACGTCCTGCCGGAAGGGTTCGAGGCGCAGGCGCGTCAGGTCTGGTCGAATATCGATGCGCAATTGCGCGCCGCGGGCATGAGCAAGGCGGATATCGTCAAGGTGACGGTCCTGCTTGCCGACCGGCAGCACGCGATGGCCAACCGCGCGGCCCGGCAGGAATATCTGGGTGCACTCGCGCCCGCCATGACGGTAGCGATCGCCGGGATTTTCGATGCCGGCTGGCTGCTCGAAATCGATGTGATCGCAGCGCAATAGGGCCTGGGGATGCCGATGTTTTCCAAACTCCTGATTGCCAATCGCGGTGAGATTGCCTGCCGGGTGATGCGCACCGCCAAGCGCCTCGGCATTCGCACGGTTGCGGTTTATTCCGACGCCGATGTGGGAGCGCTGCATGTGGCGCTCGCCGATGAGGCGATCCGCATCGGTCCGCCGCCGGCGCTCGAGAGTTATCTCTCGGCCGAACGCATCATCGCCGCCGCACGCTCGGTCGGCGCCGATGCGATCCATCCAGGCTATGGCTTTCTCTCGGAGAACGCCGATTTCGCTGAAGCCGTTGAAGCGGCGGGTATCACCTTCGTCGGGCCTTCGGCGCGCGCGATCCGCGCGATGGGTTTGAAGGATGCAGCCAAGGCACTGATGGAACTGTCCGGCGTGCCGGTGGTCCCCGGTTATCACGGCGAGCGGCAGGAAGCCGAATTCCTTGCGGAAGAGGCAGCGAATGTCGGCTATCCGGTGCTAATCAAGGCGCGTGCCGGCGGCGGCGGCAAGGGTATGCGGCGCGTCGACAGCGCAGCCGAGTTTCCGGCCGCACTCGAAGCGGCGCGGCGCGAGGCGGAGGCCGCCTTCGGCGACGGTTCGGTGCTGATCGAGAAATATCTGACGAAGCCGCGGCATATCGAAGTGCAGGTGTTCGGTGACCGTCACGGCAACATCCTGCACCTCTACGAGCGTGACTGCTCGCTGCAACGCCGCCACCAGAAGGTGATCGAGGAAGCGCCGGCACCCGGCATGACCGCGGAAGTGCGGCACGCCATGGGCGATGCTGCCGTTCGGGCAGCCCAAGCGATCGGCTATGTCGGCGCCGGCACCGTCGAATTCATCGCCGACGTGACCAACGGGCTTTGGCCGGACCAGTTCTATTTTATGGAAATGAACACCCGGCTTCAGGTCGAGCATCCGGTCACCGAGGCGATCACCGGCATCGATCTCGTCGAATGGCAGCTACGGGCCGCGGCCGGCGAGGCCCTTCCCAAACGCCAGAGCGAGATCGGCATCGACGGCTGGGCGTTCGAAGCCCGCATCTATGCGGAAGACCCATCTCGCGGGTTCCTGCCGGCGACGGGGCGGCTGACGACGATGAGCTTTCCGGAGGATGGCGTGCGTGTCGACGCCGGTGTGCGGCAGGGCGACCGGATCACGCCTTTTTATGATCCGCTGATCGCCAAGCTGATCGTTCACGGCCCGAACCGTTCGGCCGCGCTTGCGAAGCTCGAAAATGCGCTGAGGGCGTGCCGCATCGGTGGCACCATCACAAATCTCGATTTTCTGGCGCGCCTTGCTGCGGAACCGGATTTCCGGGCCGGGCATCCCGATACCGGCCTGATCGACCGCTCGATCGATCAGCTCACGGCAACGCTGGCGCCGAGCGATGCGGCACTGGCACTGGCGGCGATCGTCTCCACCGGCGCCCTGCTACCGGATGGATCTGCCGATCCGTGGACTTCGCTCGGCCACTGGCAGATCTGGAGCGATGCCAGCCGGAACGTCACGATCGAGCACACGGGCGGACGATCGACCGTGACGCTCGCCGCTCGCGGCCGCGACCAGTTCGCGGTCCACACAGGAACCGCGGCACTGCCCGTGGTGATCCTCGACCGCTTCGCCGATGGCGCCCGCGCGGAA
Source organism: Ensifer adhaerens (assembly GCF_020035535.1). NCBI lineage: Bacteria > Pseudomonadati > Pseudomonadota > Alphaproteobacteria > Hyphomicrobiales > Rhizobiaceae > Ensifer > Ensifer adhaerens. The sequence goes on from NZ_CP083350.1 coordinate 2,466,368, forward strand.
ATCTCGGGCGCGCAGCATGAGTTCCGCTTCCTTCGCGAAGGTGAGCAGATCACATTGTTCCTCAACGGTGAGAGCTATGTCCTGCGTCTGCCCGATGCGCTTGGCGCCGGTCATTCCAGCGAGGTGGCCGACGACGAGGTGTCCGCACCGATGCCTGGCATCGTCAAGCTCATCCGGGTCCGCCCCGGCGATACGGTCGAAAAGGGGCAGCCGCTCGCCGTCATGGAGGCGATGAAGATGGAGTTGACGCTGTCGGCCTCGCGCGCCGGCGTCGTCGAGAGCGTGTTGGTCAGCGAAGGCGAGCAGGTGACTGCCGGCGCCGTTCTGGTGATGCTCCAGCCGGAGAGCGCGGAATGAGCGGAACGGCGCCCGGGCATGTGACGATCGTCGAGATGGCGCCGCGCGACGGGCTACAGAACGAAAGCGGGCTTGTACCAACCGCCGACAAGATCCGCCTCGTCGATATGCTATCCGACTGCGGCTACCAGCGGATCGAGGTGACAAGCTTCGTCAGCCTGAAATGGGTGCCGCAGATGGCGGATGCCGCTGAAGTAATGGCCGGCATCCAAAGGCATCCCGGGACGCGCTACGCGGTGCTGACGCCCAACATGCGCGGTCTTGAAGCGGCGCTCGAAGCCGGTGCCGATGAGGTGGCGATTTTCGCCTCGGCTTCCGAGACCTTCTCGCAAAAGAACATCAATTGCTCGATCGCCGAAAGCATCGAGCGCTTCCGGCCTGTTGCCGGAGTGTGCCGCGAGCGTGGTCTGTTGCTGCGCGGCTATGTCAGCTGCGTCGTCGAATGCCCCTATGAGGGTGCGATCGCGCCGACCAGCACCACCCATGTCGCCGGCCTGCTTGACGAACTCGGCTGTTATGAGATCAGCCTCGGCGATACGATCGGCCGCGGTACGCCGGAAGCGGTGGACGCGATGCTGTCAGTGGTGCTGGAGCGCATTCCGGCCGCCCGACTTGCGGGCCATTTCCACGATACGTCCGGCCGCGCGCTCGATAATATCGCCGTGGCGCTCGATCGCGGCCTCAGGGTCTTCGATGCGTCGGCAGGCGGTCTCGGCGGCTGCCCCTATGCGCCAGGTGCTGCCGGTAATGTCGACACGCTTGCCGTCAACGCTTTTGTCAGCAGTCAGGGGTTTTCGACCGGCCTCGACCCAGCGAAGCTCGAGCAGGCAGCCGCTTTCGCGCGGACCTTGAGGACAAGTTCATGACCTTCGAAACGATCCGGATTGTCACCGACTCGCGCGGTGTCGCGCGGCTAAGGTTGGCGCTGCCGCAGAAGCACAATGCGCTTTCGGCGGGGATGATCGGAGAGTTGACCGAGGCGGCGCAGCTGCTTTCGGCCGACCGTTCGGTCCGCGTGGTCATCCTGGAGGGCGAAGGCCGTAGCTTCTGCGCAGGCGGCGATCTCGGCTGGATGCGCGAACAGTTCGACGCGGACCGGGCGACCCGCATCGCCGAGGCGACGCGGCTGGCGATGATGTTCAAGGCGCTGAACGAGATCGCCAAGCCGGTAATCGGCCGCTTGCACGGCAATGCCTTCGGCGGCGGCGTCGGCCTGATGAGCATCTGTGACGCGGCGGTTGCCTCTGCCGATGCCAGGTTCGGTCTGACTGAGACCCGTCTCGGCCTGATCCCGGCGACCATCAGCCCCTATGTCGTCGCCCGCATCGGCGAGGGCAAGGCGCGGCCATTGTTCATGTCCGCCCGGCTGTTTGGTGCTGAAGAGGCGCGCGCATTGGGGCTCGCCACCACCGTTGTCGCGGCCGATGCGCTGGACGCAGCGGTCGAAGCGGAGATCGAGCCTTATCTCGCGGTGGCGCCGGAAGCCACCGGCCGGGCCAAGCGGCTTGCGCGTTCGCTCGGCGCTCCGATCACCGAACAAACCATTGCCGCGACGATCGAGCAGCTCGCCGATTGCTGGGAGTCCGACGAGGCTCGCGAAGGTGTTGGCGCCTTTTTTGACAAGAGCGTACCTGCCTGGCGGCGATAAGCCTTCCTTGAATTGGGCGCTATTTGAGCTTATTTTGATTGCATGATGATCAAAACAAGCGCGGATTGTGCCATGGCTGCTGTGAGTTTCAATGTCTCCGCCGCCGACTACGGCGAGCGCCAATCGTCCTTTCTCTCCGCCCGGCTGGTTGCCGATCGCCTCGGCGTCACACTTGCCGAACTGGCGAGGCTGATCGGTGTCGCCCGCAATACGCTGACGGCGAAGTCGAGTGCCCGCAAGGTCGATGCGGCTTTGAGCGTCGTCGTGCGCATCCTCGCGATGGCCGGTGAAATGGCGGGAGACGACAGCCGCGCCGTTATCTGGTTCAAGCACCAGCCGATCCCCGGCTGGGCCGGCAAGACCGCCTATGACCTCGTCGGCGAAGGCAAGGCCGACAAGGTGCTCGCCTACCTCGAAGCCGTGCGTTCCGGTGTCTACGCCTGATGGCGGGAAGCGGGCCGGTGCGCCTCTGGCGTGCCTATGTCCCGCGCTGGGCGCATGCGCCGCTCTCCGGTGAGGGCGCCGCGCGCTTCGGCGGGCGCTGGAATCCTGTTGGAACACCCGCGATCTATGCTGCCCGCGAACTCTCGACCGCCTGGGCCGAATATAATCAGGGTTTCGTCCAGCATCCGGCGCTGATCGCGCAGCTTGAGCTACGCTTCGCGCGGCTCGCTGATCTGACGGTGGCGGAAACGCTGTCCGACCTTGGGCTCACCGAAGAGATCCACCGCTGCGAATGGCGCGATGCGCTTGATCGTGGCCTTCTGCCGGCGACGCATCGCCTGCAGCGGGAGCTGAGCGATCGAGACTTCGATGGCCTGATCTATCCGTCCTTCATGTCGCCCGGTGGTACCTGCGTCGCGCTCTGGCGCTGGAATGCAGGGGAGGGGGCAGAGTTGACGGTTATCGATCCTGATGGACGCCTGCCGAAGACGCCAGCTTCCTGGCTCTGAAACCCAATTTCTGAAAGCCCAATTCCAGCGATGGAAAGACGGATCACAAACTTCTCGACATGACCTCAGATCACCTTGCCGGGATTGAGGATGCCGTTCGGGTCGAGAGCCTGCTTGATCCGGCGCATCAGCTCAAGCTCGGCGGGACTGCGCGAATGGTCGAGGAAATCCCGCTTCAGCGTGCCGATGCCGTGTTCGGCCGAGATCGAACCTTTGTAGCGCCGCACGATCTCATAGACGATTTCGTCGACGACATGCGAGGTTTCCGCGTCGCTGTCGGGTTCCGAGAAGGCGATGTGCAGATTGCTGTCGGCGACATGGCCGAAGAAGGAGACATGGGCCGCCGGGAAACGGGCGGAAAGAGCTTCGCCGCATTCTACGGCGAAGCGACCGATCTCGCCGATCGGCAGGCTGATATCGAGGTTCATCAGGGCGGGCAGTAACTGGTCCATTGCGTGGCCCTCCCGAACGCTCCAGAAGGAGCGGCTTTCCTTCTCCGACTGGGCAATCAGCGCATCGAAGATGATGCCGTCTTCCAGCGCCTCTCCGAGAAAGGCTTCGAATGCATCGCGCTCGCTGTGATCGCCCAGCAGGTCCTGCTCGACGATGACGGCGAAGGGCGGAACGTCATCAAAAAGCTTCTGCCTGTTCGCCTCGGCGTTGAAGCGGAAATAGTGCTGCCACATGGCCTCGAAGGCCGAGAGCCCTGGCAGGTGGCGCTGGCACCGTGTCAGGAAGGCAACCACATTGTCGTAGCTGTCGAGCGCGCAGAGCGCCGTCAGTCGGCCGACCGGCAGCGGCCGCAGACGCAGGACCGCGCGGGTGATCACCCCAAGTGTTCCCTCGGAACCGATGAAATACTGCCGGAGATCGTAGCCGGTGTTGTTCTTGATCATCTTGTTGAGCGCCGAGATCACGGTCCCATTGGCGAGCACGACTTCGAGGCCAAGCACGTTGTCGCGCGTCACGCCATAGCGCAGCACGCGGATGCCGCCGGCATTGGTGGCGAGGTTGCCGCCGATCTGGCAGGTGCCGCGGGCGCCGAGATCGATCGGCAGCAAGAAACCTGCGTCTTCGGCGGCGCGCTGCGCCACTTCGAGCGGCGTACCGGCGCGCACCGTCATGGTCCCGGCTTGCGGGTCGATCTCTTCTATGCCGGTGAACCGTTCGAGTGAAATCACCACCGCGTCACTGCCGGCATTGGCTCCCCCGGCAAGTCCGGTCAGCCCGCCCTGCACCACGATGCTCTGGTTGTTCTCGTTGCAAAGGCGAAGGGCTGTGGCGATTTCCTCGCTGCTTGTCGGCCGGATGACGGCCTTCGGCAGGTCGCGGCCGGTCAGGCTGGCGTCGCTGCGATGGCGCTCGCCGACCGCGGCTCCGGTGAGCACGATATCGCCGAGGGCTTGTTTCAGGTCGTCGACGATCGTCATGCGCATCTCCCGTTTCCGCGGCCTTGGTCGGCAGCGGGCGTCCCTGCTTAGCGCATCTCGAAGCAAACCGAAATCGGCTGGCGAGGCACAAGCGCGCTTCGCCAGCCTGTGACAGGTCGATGAGATCAGGTGCCCGTGCGGGCGAGTTCGAAGGCTTCGGTCTCTCCGGATTCCTCAGCCGCTTGCTGTTCCTCCTTTGCCTCTGCCGTCTCCTGCCCTCTATCCCTGAAGAGTTTCCACTTCGTGGGTCTGAAGGCGATGCGGCTGTGGTCGCCGGCGGCGGCGCGTTCGGGGGAGAGTTCGATCTCGACATGCGGATGGTTGCGGCCGAGGTCGAGTTCGAGATGGCGGGTGCCGGCGACACGGCGGCTGGCGGCGACGAGGCCGGCAAGACAGCCGCCGCAGCCGTCGATCAGCTCGATGTCATGCGGGCGGAAGTGCAGGTTGGCCGGACCGTCGGGCTCGGCCGGGGCTCTGAGCCCGATCGGCCGGTCCTCGAACCAGATCTCGCCGTTCTGCAGCGTCACGGCGAGGCAGTTCGACTGGCCGATGAAGCCGAAGACGAAGGGCGAGACCGGATGGTCGTAGATCTCGTCGGGGGTGCCGACCTGTTCGATCGTGCCCTTGCTCATGACGACGACCCGGTCGGCGAGCTCCAGCGCCTCTTCCTGGTCGTGGGTGACGAAGATCGTCGTGTGGCCGGTGCGGTCGTGGATCTCGCGCAGCCATTTGCGCAGTTCCTTGCGCACCTGGGCGTCGAGCGCGCCGAAGGGCTCGTCGAGCAGAAGCACGTTGGGCTCGACCGCCATGGCGCGGGCCAGCGCCACGCGCTGGCGCTGGCCGCCGGAAAGCTGCGCCGGATAACGCTTGTCGAGGCCGGAAAGCTGCACGAGATCGAGCAGGTCGAGCGCCCGCTTGCGGATTTCGGCCGCCGGCGGCCGGCGGCCCGACGGACGCACCTTGAGGCCGAAGGCGACGTTGTCGAGCACGGTCATGTGGCGGAAGAGGGCATAGTGCTGGAAGACGAAGCCGATGTTGCGCTGCTGCACCGTCTTTTGCGAGGCATCCTCGTCGCCGAAGTAGATCGTGCCGCCGGTCGGGCTTTCAAGCCCGGCAACGAGACGCAGCAACGTCGTCTTGCCGGAGCCGGAGGGGCCAAGCAGCGCGATCAGCTCGCCGGAGCGGATATCGAGCGAGACGTCGTCGAGCGCCGGGAAGCGGCCGAATTCCTTGCGGATATTGTGAACGCGCACGTCCATAGCGTTTGACCTTTCAGTGCCTGCGGCTGGCGGCGATCTCGGCGCTGTAGCGGATCTCCAGCGCCGTCTTCAAAATCAGGGTGATCAGCGCCAGCAGCGCCAGCAACGCCGCCACCGCGAAGGCGGCGACGAAGTTGTATTCATTATAGAGGATTTCCACCTGCAACGGCATGGTGTTGGTCTCGCCGCGGATATGGCCGGAGACCACCGAGACGGCGCCGAACTCGCCCATGGCCCGGGCGTTGCAGAGCAGAACGCCGTAGAGCAGCCCCCATTTGATGTTGGGCAGCGTCACATGCCAGAAGGTCTGCCAGCCCGACGCCCCCAGGGAGAGCGCCGCTTCCTCGTCGCTCGATCCCTGTTCCTGCATCAGCGGGATCAGCTCGCGGGCAACGAAGGGGAAGGTGACGAAGACGGTGGCGAGCACCAGGCCGGGCACGGCAAAGAGGATCTGGATGCCGTGGCTCTGCAGCCAGGGGCCGATCAGGCTGTGCGAGCCGAACAGAAGCACGAAGACGAGACCGGAGATTACCGGCGAGACCGAGAACGGCAGGTCGATCAGCGTCGTCAGGAAGGCCTTGCCCTTGAACTCGAACTTGGCGATCGCCCAGGCGGCGGCCACGCCGAAGACGAGGTTGAGCGGCACGGCGATGGCCGCGACCGTCAGCGTCAGGCGGATCGCCGAGAAGGTCTCGGCATCGCCCAGCGCTGCGATGAACTCGACCGGTCCCTTGCGCAGCGCCTCGGTGAAGACGGCGGCGAGCGGCAGAAGCAAGAACAGTGCGACGAAGGCAAGAGCGGTGATCGTCAGCGTCAGGCGGGCAAAGCGGCTTTCCGAAGTTGCCGCCTGCAGCGGCCTGGCTGCGGGCATGGTTCCAGCGCCGGCGGTCAGATCATGCGACATAGACATATCTCCGCCGGCTCCAGGCCTGGATCGAGTTGATGAGGAGCAGCATGGCAAAGGAGATCGCCAGCATCACCGCGGCAATGGCCGTGGCGGCGGCGTAATTGAACTCTTCCAGCCTTATGACGATCAGCAGCGGGGCGATCTCGGAGACGTAGGGCAGGTTGCCGGCGATGAAGATCACCGAGCCGTATTCGCCGACACCACGGGCAAAGGCGAGGGCAAAGCCGGTGAGGCCGGCCGGCAGCAGCCCCGGCAAAAGCACCCGGCTGATCGTCTGGAAGCGGCTGGCGCCAAGCGTGGCTGCGGCCTCCTCCACCTCCTTGTCGATCTCTTCCATGATCGGCTGCACGGTGCGGACGACAAAGGGCAGGCCGACGAAGATCAAGGCGACGACGATGCCGGCGGGGGTGAAGGCGATCTTCAACCCGAGCGGCTCGATGAACTGGCCGATCCAGCCGTTCGGGGCATAAAGCGTCGTCAGGGCAATGCCGGCAACCGCGGTCGGCAGCGCAAACGGCAGATCGACCATGGCGTCGATCACCCGCTTGCCGGGGAAGCGATAGCGCACCAGCACCCAGGCGAGGATGACGCCGAAGACCAGATTGATGATCGCCGCGAGGAAGGCCGTGCCGAACGAGATCTTCAGCGCGTTCAAGGTGCGCGGATCGAGCGCCAGCTCAAAGAACTTGGCCCAGCCCAATCCGCTGGCCCGAAACACCAGGCCAGACAACGGGATCAACACGATCAGAACCAGCCAGCTCAGCGTGATCCCGAGCGACAACCCAAATCCAGGCAAAACACTCGGCTGGCGAAACCGCCACGGCGCAGTCTTCGTCGCTTCCGTCAATGGCACTACCTTTGTAAAGCTCGCGAAACGTTATCCACCGCGCCTCCGGCCAATGGCCCGACGCGGTGCAAGCGAAGACGCGCAGCCGGATTGCCCGGCTGCGCGTCTCAGGTCGTTCTTACTGGCCCGGCTTGTACAGCTGGTCGAAGACGCCGCCATCGCCGAAGAATTTCGGTTGGGCTTCCTTCCAGCCGCCGAAGTCTTCGATGGTAACGAGCTTCAACTCGCCGAAGCGGGCGATATCGGCCGGATCGGCTGCCGCGGGCTTGAACGGCCGGTAGTAGTGCTTGGCAGCAATCTTCTGGCCGGTGTCGCTGTAGAGGTAGCCGAGATAGGCTTCCGCCACCTTGCGCGTGCCCTTGGCATCAACGTTGCCATCAACGAGCGCCACCGGCGGCTCGGCCTTGATCGAGATCGACGGCGTCACGATCTCGAATTTGTCTGGACCGAGTTCCTCGAGCGACAGGTAGGCTTCGTTTTCCCAGGCGAGCAGCACGTCGCCAAGGCCACGCTGGACGAAGGTCGTCGTCGCGCCGCGCGCGCCGGTGTCGAGCACCGGAACGTGCTTGAACAACTCCGTCACATATTCCTGCGCCTTGGCATCGTCACCACCATTGGCGGCCCGGCCATAGGCCCAGGCGGCCAGGAAGTTCCAGCGCGCGCCGCCCGAGGTCTTCGGGTTCGGCGTGATCACCTGGATGTCCGGCTTCACCAGATCGTTCCAGTCCTTGACGCCCTTGGGGTTGCCCTTGCGCACGAGGAAGACGATCGTCGAGGTGTAGGGCGCACTGTTGTTTTCGAATTTCGACTTCCAGTCCGCCGGGATTTTGCCGGTTTCCTTGGCGATCGCATCGATATCGGCTTCGAGCGCCAGCGTGACGACGTCTGCCTGCAGACCGTCGATGACCGAGCGGGCCTGCTTGCCCGAGCCGCCATGCGACGTCTGGATCGTCACGGTCTCGCCGGTGTCGGCCTTCCATTTCTCAGCGAAGGCAGTATTGAAGTCCTTATAGAGTTCACGCGTCGGATCGTAGGACACGTTCAAGATCGTCGTGTCGGCAAACGCAACACTCGCAGCTCCCAGCTGCAGGCCCCCGAGCACAATTGCCAGTCCCACCATTCCGGTAATTCGTCCAAAGACCATTTCGACCTCCATCGGTTACCAGATAAAACTATCAATTTAATCGACTGCTACAACGCAAACAGATGGCACACGAGGCGGCAAACGGGAAATGTCCTATCGTTCTCGCCGCCTTTTCGGGAACGGTTTGCCTGCAACCGCCCAATGTGGCCGTGCCGGCCCGTCAGGACCATTACATGGAGGGCGCGATGCCGCTGTCCAGTGGAGGCGCGTCGATTCTCCATTCGACCGCTTGAGTGAACGCTCGTCGGAAAGCCTTCAGCCCCCGCATCCGTGGCGCATGCGGGGTCTCCAGGCGAACCCAGGTTTTTTGCAGAGTAGAGGTCTCTAACGCGCGGCGCTAGAGTACGTGACCGCGAGCAACGATCGGCCAGATGCCTTTCAGCGCGTCGCCTTCGACGATATGGACGGCGTCAACCATGTTGGTCACGACACAGGCATGATTGGGCACGATGCGGAGCTGGTCGCCCACCTTAAGATTGATCGGGCCGTCGGTGACGAGGCGGCCGTGTTCTTCCGAGAGCTGGTCGATGCGGATGTCGTCGCGGCCGAGCACATGGCCGTAGCCGGTGAGCCCCAGCAGGTCCGAGGTCAGCACCTTGCTGCCGGCGTCAATGATCGCGCGATTTCCGGAGGGAACCGAGACGACGGTCGCAAGCACAGTCAGGGCGCAATCGTCCCAGCCGGCGACATCGCGCGAAACCAGCGAGCGGTCGTTGTAGATGTAGGTGCCTGGCCGGTACTCGCTGGCAACCGGGGCGCCGGCGGCATGCATCATGCTGGGCGTGCCACCCGAGGTAATGGCGGGGACAGTTATGCCATCGGCCTCGATCAGTTGCTTCGCCTCGGTCATGAAGGCCTGGACTTTCACTTCGCCGTTGACGGGCGGATAGGTCATGAGGCCACCGAAGACGAGTCCCTTCGCATCTTCGATCCGGCGGGCAAGCCTTGCTGCTTCTGCCGGGCCGCCGACCCCGCAACGATCAGCGCCCGTGTTGCACTCTACGAACACGCGAAGCGGCTTGTCCTTGCCGGCGAAATAGCCCGCAAGCCCGTCGATGACGGTCTCGCTGTCGGCAACGACGGCGAGCGCGACGCGGCCATTGAGACGCTCCAGCCGCGCCATCTTGGCTTCACCGAGAATGTTGTAGGTGATCAGCACATCCTTGATCAGATCGCTGCCTTCGACCATCGCTTCCGCTTCGGTGACTTTCTGGCAGGTGATGCCGACGGCGCCGGCCTTAAGCTGAAGCTCGGCCATCTGCGGCAGCTTGTGCGTCTTGATGTGCGGGCGGACGCGAATGCCATGTTCATTGGCATAGGTCTGGAAGCGCTCGATATTGCGCTTGGCAATCTCGAGATCGACGAGAACGGCCGGCGTTTCGATCGACAGGGGCATCGCGGTCACTTCCTCTTATCGCACGGGACAACGTGTGATGAACGATTCTCACAAGAAGGAAAAGCCGTTGCTAAAGCAATCCCGACCGTCGCCCGCAGGCACCGTCAGTCTTTCGCGAGCGACCGGCCGCTGTCGGGATCGAAGAGATGTAGGGCATCCGCTTCGATCGTGAAGGCGCGTTCTTCACCCGAAAGGACCGAACTGCGCGGCGGCAGGCAGGCGGTGAGGCGCTGGTCGCCGATCCGAGCAGTGGTGACGAGTTCAGGTCCGGTCAGTTCCACCACCTCGACGCGGGCCCTGAATAGCGGCGCCGGCTCGCTTCCGGCAGCAAGTTGCAGCGCTTCCGGTCGAATACCGGCTCTGACGCGCTGCCCCTCGGAGACGAGGTTGCGCAGCCGCGCCGGCAGGGCGATCCCCTGGCCGTCGCCGTCGATCTTCAGCTGAGCTCCCACGACGGTCGCATTCAGGATGTTCATCGGCGGCGAGCCGACGAAGCCGGCGACATAGAGCGTGGCCGGGCGGTCGTAGATTTCTTCCGGCGTACCAAGTTGCTCGATCCGCCCGTCGCGCATGACCGCGATGCGGGTCGCAAGCGTCATCGCCTCGATCTGATCGTGGGTCACGTAGACGACCGTCGTCTTCAGCATCTGGTGCAGGCGCTTGAGCTCGGTGCGCATCTCCATGCGCAGCTTTGCGTCCAGGTTGGAAAGCGGCTCATCGAAGAGGAAAACCTGCGGATTGCGGACAAGTGCACGGCCGATGGCAACGCGCTGGCGCTGGCCGCCTGAAAGTTGGCTCGGCTTGCGCTCTAGCAGGTTCTCGATCTGCAGCAGCTTTGCGGTTTCCTTCACCGCCTTCTCGCGTTCGGCGACCGGAACCTTTCGCATTTCCAGCCCGAAGCCGATGTTGCGCGCGACGCTCATGTTCGGGTAGAGCGCATAGGACTGGAACACCATGGCGATGTCGCGGTCCTTCGGATGCGCGCCGAGAATGGAACGGTCGCCGATACGGATATCGCCGCCGCTCGGCTCGGCGAGCCCGGCGATGATGTTGAGCAGGGTCGACTTGCCGCAGCCGGACGACCCGAGGAGCACCAGGAACTCGCCGCTCTCGAGATCGATATCGATGCCCTTCAGCGTCTCGACCTCGCCATAGCGCTTGTGAATGTTCTGGATGGCGAGTGCGCTCATGCGCCGGTCTCCTGAAGGTAGGACGAAAGCGGTTGGCCGTAGCTGCGCGGCAGGGTGGATATCGCCTGGGAAGCGATGGCGACGCCGGTCGAGAGGCAGGCTTCCAAGGGCATCTCGGCGGCAAGTGCCGCCAGGAACCCTGCATTGAAGACGTCGCCGGCGCCGATCGTATCGACCACGGTGACCACGGGTGCCTCTGCCGACGAGATCGGGCCTTCCGCATCGATAGCGATGGCTCCATGCGGTCCGCGTTTGACGACGACGATCGCGCCCTCGGGCATGTGCCTTCGCAGTTCGTGAGCCGCCTCGGTCGGGTCGGTCAGGCCGGTCAGCGTGGTCGTTTCGACCTCGTTAAAAAGGGCCAGCCGGCAGTGCTTCAACCAGCCGACAGTCGCCGCGCAGTTCGTCTGCGTCCAGCCGTCGAGCGGCCAGCCGGTGTCGAGCGCGACGGCGACATCGTGGGCATAGGCCCAGTCGAAGAAGCGATCATAGTCCGCCGTCAGCGCGTCGGTCAGGAATGAACCGGTCAGAAGTGCGTAACCGCCGCGCAGTTTCTCGCCGTCGAGCATGGCGCGCACTTCTTCGAAGGTGAGCAGCGGCAGGTGCCCGCGGGTCGTGAAAAAGGTGCGCTCTCCGTCCGGATGGGTGATGCCGACGGAGAGCGTCGTTCCGACATTTTCGACCGGCCAGGATTTGGACCGCTCAGGGAACGCTTCCTTCAGCCAGGTGCCGAACTGGTCGTTGCCGACATTGGCGGCGATCGCATAGTCGACGCCGAGCGAATCCCAGGCGAGCGCGCTGTTGCCGGCGCAGCCGCCGACACGCAGCTCGTCGTGATCGACGATGATTTCGGTACCGGCCTTGGGCCAGGGGGCCGCCGGGCCGAGGATGAGATCGACATTGGCATTGCCGACCACGGCAAGAGGACGCATCGTTTATTCGCTCCGGGTAATCTTGGTCGAGCGCACCGGGGTGCCGGCATTCTCGACGCGGGCCGCCGCAAAGGCGATCATGAAGGACTGGGCGACCGGCAGCATGGCGAAGATCGCCGCTAAGCCTGAAGCCGGCGCAAACGGAATGGTGTTGACGCCTTCGATCGGCGCCTCGCCGGAGGCATCGAAGACAATGACGGGCGAGCCGGCTTCGGCGGCGGAGATCGCCATGGCGCGAACGAGCCCGGCCGTCGCATCCGCTCCGCGAAAGAGCACGACGCCGACGGATGGGCCGAGCATTTCCATCGGCCCATGCCTGAGCTGACCGCCCTCGAGCGAGAAGCAGGGCAGGCGCGACAGCTCGGTCAGCCCAAGGCCGATCGCTTCGGCGAGCCCCTGCAGGCGACGACCTGATGTGACGACTGACCGGACGCCGTTCAGCGCCGCGAGCGCCGGCGCGGTATCGGGCGTTTGTGGGCTTTCCAGCGTATGAAGAGCGCCCGCCGGGTCATCGCCGAGGGCGGCGAGGACGGCGAGGTGCAGTGCGAAGCTGATCGTCAGGCTGCGGGTCGCGGCAAAGGCCTTCTCGGTCCCGCCGACGCCGACGAGCGAAGGCGCATTCTTCGCGAGAAAGGAGCCACCTTCCAGCGTCAACCCGAACGTATGCGGTGTTCCGCCAAGGGTCTCGCCGAACCAGCGAAGCACCTCGGCGCTTTCGCCCGACTGCGAGGTGACGAGGATCGTCTTGCCCTCGACCGAAAGCGGCTGGCCGAGCTGTTCCGAGAGCGGCAGGGCAATCGCGTCGATGCCATGGGCACGGTAGAGGGGCTCGACGGCACGGCCAACCGCGTGCGAGCCGCCCATGCCGAGCAGAAGGAGCTTGCCGGTCGATTTGAGCGAGCCGGCGATCTTCGCGGCGGGAGTTACCGCCTGATGAAACGAGGCGATCGCGTCCGAGGCCTGACGCGCCATCTCATGGTCGATCGCGACGAGCCCGGCCGGGCGTGCCGATGTTGTCATAGCCGTCATCCTTTGACGCCGCCGCTGGTGAGCCCGGAGATAAGGGCACGTTGCATGACGAGGCCGATCAGTACCGGGGGCAGGGCGGCCAGCACCCCGGCTGTGGCGATCAGCCCGTAATCGGAAACACGGCCGCCGGCGAGATCGGAAATGGCGACCGTAAGCGTCTTGGCTCGCAGGTCCGAGGTGAAGAGCAGCGCGTAGAAGAATTCATCCCAGGCCAGCAGGAAGGCAAAGAGTGCCGACGTCGCCATGACGGGAGCCGCAAGCGGCAAGGTGATGAGCCGGAGAATCTGGTCGAGGCGGGCGCCGTCGATCATTGCCGCGCTCTCGATTTCCTTCGGAATGGAATCGAAACCGGACTTCAACAGCCAGGTCGTGAACGGCGCCAAAATGGTGAGATAGACCAGCGCCAGACCAAATACGGAATTCAGGAGCCCGAGATAGGCAAGCCCCATATAGAGCGGCACGGCGAGCGCCACCGGCGGCAGCATGTAGGTGGCAATTACGGCATAGAGCGACCAGGAGACGCTTGAGGTGCGGGACACCGCCCAGGCGGAAGGAATGGCGACTGCGATCGCGGCCAACGTCGCCATGCCGGCGACCTTCAGGCTGTTGAACAGCGAGGCGGTGAAGGCGGCGCCGGCACTGTTTTCGATCGTCGACAGGAGCACCTGATAGCGCGACAGGTCGATTTCGTTGGGCCACCAGTTGAGTGGTTTCGTCGAGAGGTCGGCGGCTGAAGATATGCTCATGACGAAGAGCCAGAGGATGGGGGCGAGTATGATCGCCGCCAAAAGGAGTGCGGCTGCGTAGACGAAAACGGTGAAAGCGGGGCTTTGGCGTTCCATCACGATGCTCCTGCAGCTTTGCGCACCAGGCCGGCGTAGGCGACGGCGAGCACGGTGACGAGCAGCGTCACGATCAGCGCCAGCGAGGCCCCCGATCCGGCGCGCTGGAAGGAGAAGGCTTCCTGATAGACAAGGATCGACAGCGTGCGGGTGCTGTTTGCCGGGCCGCCGCGTGTCATGACCCAGATGAGATCGAACACCTTGAAGGCCTCGATGGTGCGCAGCACCAGGGCGACCAGCAGAGGGCCGGCCAGATAGGGCATGATGACGTAGCGGAAGCGATTGAGCGGACCGGCGCCATCGACGAGCGAGGCGGCGGTGATGTCGCGCGGGACGGCCTGAAGGGCTGCAAGGGCGATCAGCGCGACCAAGGGGAAGTTCTTCCAGCAGTCGGCGATGATCAGCGCCGTCAGCGCCGAGCTGGGTTCGCCGAGCCAGGATCGGTAGCTGTCGATCAGGCCGATCTGCGTGAGGGCGGCATTGAGCGCGCCATATTCCGGATTGTAGATCAGCCGCCACAGCGTGGCGTTGACCACGGTCGGCAGCGCCCAGGGCAGGATCATCAGGGCTCTGAGAGCCGTGCGGCCGCGGAATTGCTGGTTGAGCAGCAGGGCTGCGAGCACGCCGAGCACCATTTCCGCCGTGACCGAGACGACCGCGAACCAGGTCGTCGTTATGAACGCACGCTGGAAATTCGAGCCGCCAAGCATTTTCGCATAGTTGCCGAAGCCGACGAACGCGCCTTCCGTGCCGACGAGCTTGGCGTCGGTGAAGGAGAGCCTGACCGTGTCGATCAGCGGCCAGCCGATGACAGCGATCATGACCACCAGCAGCGGCAGCATGAGCAGCCATGCGCGCGTTGTTATCCAGGTGCCGGACATAGGATGGAAACCTTCTCGGGCCTTAGGAGCCCCGTCATGCTATCGCATATTGCCCCGGACCGTAATCGACCCAAGCGAATGATGCGCCAAATCAAGGTGTTAAAGCGCCTGAATGGCCGCGCCGCCGCATAATCCCGCGGTCCCCGGGCGGTTGCCCGCCCGGGGCTTGGGAGGGCGGCTTAGAGGCCGCTGTTTTCGGCCGCCGTCTTCAAGGCGTCCTCAGGCGAAGCCTGGCCGAGCAGGGCTTCCTGGATCGCCTGCTGAAGGGCAGTCGAAAGTTCCTGGTATTTCGGGGTCGTCGGACGCGGATACATGGCCGCGAGGCCGAGCTTGGCGGCGCCGATCAGTTCTTCCTGGCCCTTGGTGACGCTGGCATCCTCATAGGAAGAGGCCCAGATCGGCAGGCTGAGTTTGGCGTAGGCGTTCTGCGTCTGCTGCGAGGTCATGTAGACGATGTACTTCCACGCCTCATCCGGGTTCTTGCTGGTCGACGTGATGCCGAGGCCCATCGAACCGTTGACGGCCGAGACTTCGCTCTTGCCCGCAACGCCCGGTGCCGGCACGACGCCGACCTTGCCGGCAACCTTGCTTTCCTTCGGATCGTTGGCGAGGTTGTACATATAGGTCCAGTTGAGAGCGAAGGCGGCTTCGCCGTTCTGGAACACCTTGCGGACGTCTTCCTCCAGAAACTCCTTGGAGTTCGGATTGGTGAGGCCCGACGAATAGCTTTTCACCATGTAGTTGAGCGCATCGAGACCGCCGCCGGACGTGAAGGCCGGCTTGCCGCCATCGATGAACTTGCCGCCATAGGCGCTGACGAGGGTGGTGTAGTCGCAGATCGCGGCTTCGGCCTGCGACCAGCTCCAGGCGATCGGGGTTGCAAGCAGACCCTTGTCCTTGATGACCTTGGCTTGCTCGGCAAGCTCGTCCCAGGTCTTCGGCGGCGCCTTGATGCCGGCCTTCTCCAGGATTTCCTTGTTGTAGAACAGGTATTTGGTGTCGAGGATCCACGGCATGCCGTAGCGCTTGCTGTCATATTCGACGGTCGTCCAGGCGCCCGGCAGCACGCCGGACTTCATCTCGTCGGTGATCCGGTCGGTGACGTCGACGAGAACCTTGTTGGCCGCATATTCGGCCGGCCAGATGACGTCGAAGAGCACGACGTCGTAGCCGCCGCCGGAGCCCTGTGCCAGCACGGTCTTGTCGTGCAAGCCCTCATAGGGAACGAATTCGAGATTGACCTTCACGTCCGGGTTGGCCTTGGTGAAGGCCTCGGTCATGGCGCGTACATCCGCCTCGCTATAGGCGGCCTGGGCCATGAAGAGCGCGTTGAGTGTCGTTTCCGCATGCGCGTGGCCAACGAAGGAGACGCCGGCAAGGGTCGCGCAAAGCAGCGTGGTTCTTATCGATTTCAACATGATTTCCTCCAGTATCCTGAGCGTTTCAGCTTTCGTCGACGCGTCTAGGTGCGCCGTATGCGAGAAATCCGTCCGTTTCCGAGCGGCCGTCGACATATCAATTGGATCGCTCGCGACGGCTTTTGCTGCCATCGCTTTCGTTCCCCCGGAGCTCTTTTGGGCTCCTATTAAGTCAATTGTCTTGACTTATTTTTTGTTCAATATTCTAACAGTGTCAAGAGGGGTTTTTGGATGAACGATATGCGCCTGATCCGGGCGAAGAGCGGCACCAACCAGGAGGGGACGAGCGCACACAACCGGCGCGTCATGATCGACGCTCTGCGTTTGAATGGCCAGTTGTCCCGGGCGGACCTTGCCCGCGCGACGGCGCTCACGAAGCAGACGGTCTCCAACATCATCGAGGATCTGGAGCGGGACGGGTTGGTCGAATCGCTGGAAGCGGTGCGTAACGGCCGTGGGCAGCCGTCGACGCCCTATCGCCTCGTGCCAGAGGGCGCTTTCGCGATCGGCCTGCAGATCGACCGCCATGTGACGCGGACCATTGCAGTCGACCTCGTCGGTCGGGTGCTCGTGCGTTGCGAGGCCAACCTGCCGGCCGGTGGGCCGGCGACGGGTGTCCGGACGATCCTCGAACTGATCGAGAAGACACGCGGGGACCTGACCGAGATCGCGCCGCAGTCGGAAGACCGGCTCGTCGGCCTCGGTGCGGCAATGCCCGGCCCCTTCGGTATCGAGGCGGATGACGACGACACCTGGATGATGGCGGCGTGGCAGAATTTTCCGTTGCTCGAGACGCTTGCCGCCGGCACGGGGCTCGATGTCGGCCTGCAGAACGACGCAGCTGCGGCGGCCACCGCTGAGCGCATGGTAGGCGCTGCGCACGGCGTCGACCATGCCGTCTGCATCTATCTCGGCTACGGCCTTGGCGCCGGGCTGATCCTCGACGGCGAACTCTACCGTGGCGCCAACGGTAATGCCGGCGAGATCGGCATGATCCTCAGCCTGCCGCGTGGTGCATCGCTGGATGAACGCACGCCACTCGAACATCGCGCCTCGATCGCTTCGCTCTGCAGGCTGCTCGACCTCGATCCCGCGGACCCTGAGCTTTATGCCCATATCGATGCGATTGCCGCCGGCCCGGACGAGCGGGTGCGGCGCTGGCTCGATGCGTCCGTCTTTGAACTGCGCGCCGCGGTCCAGGCGCTCGAAACGATCTTCGACCCGCAGACGGTGATCCTGTGCGGCGGCCTTCCGCCGGGGCTCGCGCGTCTGCTGGTCGAGGCGATGATGCCGCTGCTTCCTTCGATAGCTGACCGTCGCGACCGAAGCCTTCCGCGTCTCCAGATCGGTTTCACCGACCCCTGGGCGGTGGCGATCGGTGCAGCGGCAGAGCCGATCAGCCGCACTTTCGATCCGCGCTTCTCCGCGATCCTCAAGACGCGGGTCAGTGCCGCGGTGTGATTGTCAGCCGGTCACCGATCAGGTGCGAGGCTCGTCCAGGCGGGCCAGCTCCGAAAATTCGGCGCCAAGAAAATCGAGCAGGGCGCGGACGGAGGGAAGCAACCCACGGCGCGAGGGAAAGGCCGCATGGATGATGCCGGCTTTCGGTGCCCAATCCGGCAGCACGTCGACGAGCGTACCGTCCTTCAGGTCCTGCCGTACCACCATCGTCGGAAGCTGACAGATGCCGACGCCATTGAGCGCGGCGAGCCGCAGGGCCACCATATCTTCGGTTACGAGACGTGGCCGGTGCCTGACGATCGCGGTCGCGCCATTGGGGCCGTCGAGCCGCCAGTCGTGGCTCTGGCGGTCGGGGTTCCAGGCAAGGCTCGGAAGGGCGCTGAGATCGGCCGGTGCCGGCGGCGTGCTCATTCCGGCAAGCAGCCTGGGGCTGGCGACCAGCCGTTGCTTGCTTTCGGCAAAGCGTTTGACGACCAGGTCGTTTTCCTCAAGCGGCGGGAAGCGCACGCGGATCGCGACATCGATGCCCTCGCGCAGGACATCGACGCGGCGATTGGTGCTCTCGAGCACGACCTCGACCTTCGGACATTCGGCCATGAACCGGGCGATCATTTCGCCGACCTGGAAATAGACGACCGACGACGGGCAGCTGACATGCACAACGCCCTGCGGCTCGGAACGGGTACGGTCGATCATCTCCTGTGCCGCCTCGGCCTCCACCAGCATGGCGACGCAATGGCGGTAATACTCCCGGCCGATCTCGGTGATGACGAAGTGGCGCGTCGATCGCTGCACGAGCCGCACCCCGAGCCGCTCTTCCAGAAGACCGATGCGGCGGCTCAGCCGTGAGCGCGGCATGTTGAGCTTGCGGGCAGCCGCAGCAAAGCCGTTCTGCTCGACCACGTCGACAAACAGCTTGAGGTCGTTCAAATCCTGCATGGGTCTTTGTCCTGTTTTCAGGACACAATAGTCCGATTTGGCCGTCTACCGCTAGATTTGGTGCAGTCATATCTTCCCTCCAACGCTCTCGCTGAAACGGCGAGGCCAAGGAGAAACAGCCATGAGAAAGATACTCGGCATCTTTGGGAATGCGCATCCGCATTGGGTCGGTGACGGTTTCCCGGTCCGCTCGCTACTGGCGCGTGACCGCGCGGGCGATCACGCCAGCCCGTTCCTGCTGCTCGACTATGCGGGGCCGACGAATTTTGCGCCGGGTGTGACGCCGCGCGGCGTCGGCGTCCACCCGCACCGCGGCTTCGAGACGGTGACGATCGTCTACCAGGGCGAGGTCGACCATCGCGACTCCGCCGGCAATGGCGGCCATATCGGCCCGGGCGACGTCCAGTGGATGACGGCCGCAGGCGGTATCCTGCACGAGGAGTTTCATTCGGAGCGCTTCACCCGAGAGGGCGGTACGCTCGAAATGGTCCAACTCTGGGTCAACCTGCCGGCCGCCAGCAAGAGCGTCGAACCGGGGTACCAGACCTTGCTCGATCGCGACATTCCCACCGTGAACCTGCCGGATGGCGCCGGAGCACTGCGGGTGATTGCCGGGCGTTATGCGGGGGCGCAAGGGCCTGCCCGCACCTTCACTCCCGTCAATCTCTGGGACCTGCGTCTGAAGCAGCAAGGTGCACTCGGTCTCGATCTGCCCGAGGGTCATTCGGCAGGTCTGGCGGTCCTGCGCGGCAATGTTCTGGTCAATGGCAGCGATCTCGTCGGCGAGGCGCAATTTGTTCTCTTCGGCCGTGACGGCGGCGGCGTTACACTGGATGCGAGCTCCGACGTGACGGCGCTCGTCCTCACGGGCGAGCCGATCGACGAACCGGTCGCCATGTACGGCCCGTTCGTCATGAACACCGAGCAGGAAATCAGGCAGGCGATGGCGGACTTTCAGTCCGGCCGCTTCGGCAAGATCGCGAGCGCCTAGCGCCGGCTCAGACTGCCAGGTGCCCGTGTCCCGGACCGACGCTCGGGCGGTCCGGCGGCGGTAGGTTCCGCCGACTATCTCGAGCATGGAAGGAAGGAGACGACCATGACCAGTGAAGCAATTCGTGATCCTTCAAAGGATCATCTGCTGACCCCTGCCAACTCGACCTTCATCATCATTGACTACCAACCGGTCCAGGTGAACTCGATCGCGTCGATGGACCGACAACTGCTGATCAACAACATCTGCGGCGCGGCCAAGGCCGCTGTCGTCTATGGGCTGCCGATCGTGCATTCGACGGTCAACGTGAAGACCGGGCTGAACAAACCGCCGATCCCGCAGGTCAATCGGGTATTGAAGGAGTTCCCGACCTACGACCGGACCTCGATCAATTCCTGGGAAGACGTCGAATTCCGTCAGGCGGTGGAAAAGGCCGGTCGCAAGAAACTGATCATGACCGCGCTCTGGACCGAAGCATGCCTGACATTTCCGGCGCTCGACGCCCTGAAGGCGGGCTACGAGGTCTATGTCCCGGTTGATGCTGTCGGCGGCACCTCCGTCGCTGCGCATGAGGCCGCATTGCGCCGGATCGACCAGGCGGGCGGCCAGATGATCAGCGTGCCCCAACTCTTCTGCGAGCTGCAGCGTGACTGGCAGCGCAAGGACACGGCAGCCGCCTTCATGAACCTATTCATCGAGACCGGTGGCACCGCCGGCATCCAGTTCTCTTACGACAAATCCGAATAACCGAAAACGAGGGCGCGGCTGACCGCCGCGCCCCACCCCAAACGCCGAAGCGCACGTGTTTCGGCGAACCCGAACGCATGCCTGCGTTCCAACAAGGAGCAAGACCATGACCCCTGCAAACTTCAACGGACAGCGCCCGGTCATCGATCCCGATGATGCGGTGATGCTTTTGATCGACCACCAGAGCGGCCTGTTCCAGACCGTTAACGACATGCCGATGCCGAAGCTTCGTGCCCACGCAGCGGCGCTTGCCAGCATGGCGACGCTGACCAAGATGCCGGTCATCACCACGGCCTCCGTGCCGCAGGGCCCGAACGGCCCGCTGATCCCGGAAATCCATGCCAATGCACCACATGCCAAATACGTCGCCCGCCGCGGCGAGATCAACGCCTGGGACAATCCGGACTTCGTCGCCGCCGTCAAGGAAACCTGCCGCAAGACCCTGATCATCGCCGGCACGATCACTAGCGTCTGCATGGCGTTCCCGGCGATCAGCGCCGTCTATGATGGCTACAAGGTTTTCGCGGTCGTCGATGCCTCAGGCACCTATTCGAAGATGGCAGAGGAAATCACCCTCGCCCGCGTCGTCCAGGCCGGCGTGGTGCCGATGGATACGGCAGCGGTTGCCTCCGAGCTGCAGCGCACCTGGCATCGCGACGACGCCCAGCAATGGGCCGAGATCTACACCAAGATCTTCCCGGAATATCAGTTGCTGATCGAAAGCTACCTCAAGGCGCAGCAGGTCGAGAAGGATCAGGAAAAGCTCGACTCCCAGCGTGGCTAAGGCCACATCCTCGTCACGCAAACGAACGAAAACACCCACGGCAGGCGATCTGCCGTGGGTGTTTTACATTGGTGATCAGCGGCGGTCGATTTCCAGGATGGTCTGGAACAGGACCTCGGCTCCGCGGGCGCATTCTTCGGGCGCGGTATATTCCGCTTCATTGTGCGAAAGCCCGTCCTTGGAGGGCACGAAGATCATGGCGGTCGGCATGATCGTCGCAATATGGGCGGCATCATGCCCGGCGCCGGAAACGATGTCCGTTGCCGAATAGCCGAGTGCTTCGGCGCTATTGCGCACCGCATCCACGATCGAGGGTGCAAAGACGACGGGTGCCTTTGACCAGATGCGTTTCAGTTCGGCGCGGGCACCGGCCCTGCCAACCGCCTGCTGCAAGGCCGCTTCCATCTGGTCGAGGCCGGCTTCGGACGGATGGCGCATGTCGATCTGCAGCCGAACGGAACCCGGCACGACGTTGCGTGAATTGGGGCCGACGTCGACGAAGCCGACCGTACCGACACCCGGTGGGTTTTGGCGGGCGATGTCGCGGACAGCGAGGACGATTTCCGCCGCCGCGACGAGCGCATCGTCGCGCTGCGCCATCGGCGTGCTGCCGGCATGGGCTTCGGTGCCGGACATGGCAATATCGAACCAGCGTAGCCCTTGGATACCAGTGACGACACCGATCTCGGTTGCGGATGCTTCCAGCAGCGGTCCCTGCTCGATATGCAGCTCGACATAGGCCGAAAAGGCGGCCGGATCGATCCTTGCCTCGCCACGATAGCCGATCGCATCGAGGGCGGTGCCGACCGCTATGCCTTCACGGTCCGCGAGCGCCTGAGTTGCATCGAGCGCAAGTGCACCGGCAAAGACGCCGGAGCCCATCATCGCCGGCGAGAAGCGCGAGCCCTCCTCGTTCGTCCAGTTGATGACCGTCAGTGGATGACGGAGCCGCGTGGAGGCTTCCTCGAGGGTACGCAGAATCTCGACCCCGGCCAGCACGCCGAGGATGCCGTCGAACCGGCCGCCTTGCGGCTGCGTGTCGAGATGGCTGCCGACGGCGATTGCCGGCAGCGACATGTCTTCGCCGGCATAGGTCGCAAAGATATTGCCGATGCCGTCAACTTCGACCGTGCAGCCGAGCGCCCGGCATTCGGCGACGAACCAGTCGCGAACCCGACGATCCTCCTCGGTCAATGTCAGTCGGGTGACGCCGCCCTTGTCCGCAGCGCCGAAGCGCGCGGTCGAAACGATGTCGCCCCACAGCCGGTCGCCGTTTGTGGCCGGCGTGTTGATGCGGACGCGGTCAGTGCTCAAGGCTTCGGCGCTCACTTCGGCTGCTCCGGGGCATCCTTGTTGAGCCGGTAGCGGAAATCGCAATGGGTCGCGCCCTGCATCACGGTCTGGCTGCGCTCCAGCGTGATGCGCGGATCGTACCCGGTGCAGAAAACGCCGTCGCGGTTGCAGGACAGCAGATGTCCGATATGGCCGAGCCCCATCTCGCGATAGGTCTCGGCGTAGCGACAGCGCTTCACATTGTAGTGGAATTCCTCGTCCGTCGCCTTCGTCACTTCGATGACAAGCGCGTCGTCCTGGGTCCAGAGATCCTGCAGTTCCTGGAAAGTCCGAAGATTGGTGCCGCCGGGCGTCTTTGCGGCAAAGGTCCGCCCCGCCTCGATCGCGGCCTTCGTGATTGCCTTGTCGAGGATCGCCTGGGCGCGCTCCTCGCCGATCTCCTCACGCATCGCCTCGTAGATCGGCGCGATGATCCCGGCCTCGATGCGGCGGCGGGCTAGAATGCCGATCTCGCCGTTCATCGCGGCGCGCGAGGTGGTTTCGGTGTTTTGTTCGTCCGTCTTTTCCATGGAATGCCTCCCTGTCTGCCCCAGGGCAGATCAACAGGGGCCAAGATACTACGCCGGCGATGCCTCTGTGTTGCAAATCTGTGCCGGTAGCGTTTCGTGTTGTGCAAATATTTTGCGCAGTTTGGCCGCTATGCAGGAATTAGTCTCGGAGCGCCCAACGCTACGCGAGCCGCGGTCGCGTGAGAGCCGAGATTCGGCGGCGGCGATCAGCGCTCACTGTTCGAAACGAACCAGCGGTAATAGGGATTGCCCGGCTCCACGCGCATCAGCAATTCCATGTCGCGCGCCCATTCGTCCCGATAGCCGGCATAGGCGTTGAGCGAGGCCTGATAGAAGAGCATCAGGCGGTTGTGGGCATCGGATACAGATCTTTCGAGTGCCGCGTCCGCTCCGACGAGTGGTGCCTTGCTGCTGAGGGTGACGAGGTTTGGCAGCGTCCGCTGCAGCTCGTCGGGGCGAACCCAGCTCGCATATTCGATCCGTGGCTGGTCGTCCGTGACCGGCAGCGTGGAACCGGCATAGCGCTCAAGCCCGGCGCGGTCGGTCATCCAGGTGGCCAACAAATCCGCAGCGCTGCCGATGCCGACTTCGCCGAGTGCCCCAGCAAGGGTCGGATCGGCCAGCCGATCGGCAATGCGCACCGCGTCAAGCTCCTGCGGCTCGACGGAGCCGATGAGCAGCATCTCGTGCAGTTCGGTCGACCAGAGCGTGGCATCGGGGAAACTGTCGAGGAAGCTGCGCACGAGGGCGCGGGTGTCCTCGTCGTTCTGGGTGGCGATTGGCAGCCACTGTGCAACGAGACCGTTCGGTGCAAGGCGCTCGCGCGCCAGCTGGTAGAAGTCTGACGAATAGAGATTGACGACGCCGGCGGCCGACGGTGGCGGCGGCTCGAGCGTGATCAGGTCGTAGCGGTCAGCGCTGCGCATCAGTTCGCGACGACCATCCGTGACACGCACTTCGAGGCGATTATCACCAGCCGCATTGAAGTTGCCGGCAAACAGCGCCGAGGCGCGGGCGACGGAGGGCAGCAGTTCGGCGGCAACACGCTGGTCGAGGCCGGGATAGGCCAGTAGCGAGCCGGCGGTAATGCCGGTGCCAAGGCCGATGACAAGGGCCGATTTCGGCTCGCCTTTGTGGATGATCAGCGGCAGCAGTGCCTGCAGCCGCATGTAGCGTAGCGACGGCATCGCATCGCCGGTGTTGGAAACACCCTGGATATAGAGACGGCGGAAGCGGCGGTCCTGCTGGCCCTGTTCGATGACGGCGACGGTGGCGCCGAGGCCTTCCTCGTAGGAAACGATCGTGCCGTTGCCGCGCGAAAGGTTCAACAGGTTCGCCAGCCGGTCTGAAGGCACTGTGATCGCGATCAGCACGGTGAGGGCACCGAGCACGGGCGCCGCGAGGCGCCAGCCCTTCCAACCGCCATGTCCGCGGCTGACAGCAACGAGACCGATTACGGCCGCGACGACGGCGAGTGCGGCGAAACTTCGGATGATGCCGAAGCTTGGGATCAGCACGAAACCGGTCAGAAGTGTGCCGGCGATGCCGCCGAGCGTGTTGAGCGCCAGAACCCGGCCGGTATCGCGGCCGACATGGTGAGGATCGACGGCGAGCCTGAGGACAACCGGGAAGGCGGCGCCGAGGATCAGTGTCGGCACGAAGACGATGGTGAGGCCCGCTACCAGGAATCGAGCGCACATGCCGGCGAAAATGCTGCCGGTAGCGCCGGCGACGGCCGCTTCAGCGCTGGTCTGGATCGCGGTGAGCCAGGGGCCGAGCAACGCAAATTCGGCGAGCGCCACGAGGCCGGCCAGGGTGATGAGCAGTCCGAAGGTGCTCCAAGGATCGGAGAGCCGGTCGGTCCGGCGCGCAAAGAGCGCGGCACCGAGCGCGAGGCCGGCGAGATAGGCGGCGAGCACCACCGAAAAGGCGAAGGAGCGGGTGGAGATGAACTGAACGATCGCCTGGGACCAGGCGACCTCATAGCCAAGTGCGATCCCGCCGGCGATGGCATATAGAACGAGTGCCAGGCGCGATCCGCCGCCGCTGAGCGTCTCGGCCGGCCGCTCCTTTCGCACGGAGACATCCGCGCTCGTGCTGCGCAGCAAAAGCGCGATGGCCGCGGCGACAAGTCCAAGGCCGGCCGCCACCAGTCCGGTCGTCTGCACACCGAGCGCAGGGATTAGGACGAAGGAAACCGCAAGGCAGCCGAGGATGGCGCCGAGCGTGTTGGCGGCATAAAGACGGCCGCCTTTCGTTCCGACGTCGCCCGGTGCTCCCTCAAGGGCGCGGAGTAGCACGGGCAGGGTTCCACCCATCAGGAAGGCAGGCGTGGCGACGATGAGAACCAGCACGGCCCAGGCTAGGAGGGCGCTGGTACTTTCGATCGCGACGAAGAGCGGAGCGATATTTGAAAGGACGAGCGTGACGCACGTGCCGAGCGCGGCAACGCCCGTTTCGAGCAGGGCATAGAGGCGGAGCGGTTGCGAGGAGCGGTCACTGACGCGGCCGAGAGTGAAGCTGCCGAGTGCAAGGCCGAGGAAGAAGGCGCTGACCCCGGTGCTGACCGCGTAGACATCGACGCCGGTGACGAGCGAGAGCTGTTTGATCCAGAGAACCTGGAAAATTAGCGCGGTAGTGCCGGAGAGGAATAGCATGAACGCGGCGCTCGCCAGTCCGAAGGCGCCCGACCGTTGCTCGATCGTGCCGGCGTCGGTCTGATCGCCAAGAGACGCCGTTTGTGCAGGCGGACTGTTCTTCGTGGTCATGCGGCACGCCGTTTTCAGCAAAGGCAAGAAGAGAAGGCGGCGCTTCGGCGCCGCCTTCGATGACCTTATTGGGCCGGTTGGGATTTCGCCAGGATCTCATCGATCTTGGAGTGGACGCTTTCCTCGATCTGGTCGACCGAGAAGCTCGCCGGCTTCTGGCTCGGCGGGTACTCGATGAAGGTTTCGAGGAAGGCCGCCGATTTCATGACGCCTTGAGCGGTGAGGTACGCGTTCTTGGTGACCCAGTCATTGTACTGGTCCGAAACGACGTCCGCCCGTTCATAGGGGTCCATGCGCAGATTGAAGATCTTCGGAACGCGCAGGCAGGTGAACGGGTCCTGCCAGACTGCGAAGCCGCCAGGCTTGCGCATTTCGCAGAAGACGAACTTCCAATTGTCGAAGCGCATGCCGACGAGCTTGGCATCGTCGTTGAAATAGAAGAATTCGTTGCGCGCGCCCTTCGGTTGCTCTCCCGTCAGGTAGGGCAGCTGGTTGTAGCCATCGAGGTGAACCTTGAAGGTCTTGCCGCCGAGATCCGCGCCTTTCAGCAGACGATCCTTGATGTCCTTGTCGCCGGCGGCGGCCAGCAGGGTCGGGAACCAGTCGAGGCCGGAAACCATCTCATTGGAAACGCCGGGCTTGATCTTGCCCGGCCAGCGGATCATGGCCGGCACGCGGAAGGCGCCTTCCCAGTTGCTGTCCTTTTCGCTGCGGAACGCAGTGGTCGCGGCATCCGGCCACGAGAACTGGTTCGGGCCGTTGTCAGTGGTATAGACGACGATGGTGTTGTCGGCGATCTTCAGTTCGTCCAGCAGGTTCAGCAGCTTGCCGACATCGCCGTCGTGTTCGACCATGCCGTCGGCATAGTCGTTGCCGGGCATCCCGCTCTGGCCTTGATACTCAGGGCGGATGTGGGTGAACATGTGCATGCGCGTGGTGTTCATCCAGGTGAAGAAGGGCTTTTTCGCCTCCGCCTGCTTCTTGATGAATTCCATTGCAGCGGCGGTCGTTTCGTCGTCAATGGTCTCCATGCGCTTGGTGTTCAAGGCACCGGTATCTTCCACCTTGCCGTCGGCAAAGGAATGCAGCACGCCGCGCGGTGCATAGGACTTCAGGAACTGCGGATCGTCCTTCGGCCAATAGGGCCGCTCGGGCTCTTCCTCGGCGTTCAGGTGGTAGAGGTTGCCGAAGAACTCGTCGAAACCGTGCGCCGTCGGAAGGAAGCGGTCCTGATCGCCCAGATGGTTCTTGCCGAACTGGCCGGTGGCGTAACCGAGCGGTTTCAGCGCCTGGGCGATGGTCACGTCGCGGTCCTGGATGCCGACGGGAGCGCCGGGAACGCCGACCTTGGACATGCCGGTGCGCAGCACGGTCTGGCCGGTGATGAAGGTAGAGCGGCCGGCGGTGCAGCTGTTTTCGGCGTAGTAGTCGGTGAACATCATGCCGTCGCGGGCGATGCGGTCGATGTTCGGCGTCTTGTAGCCCATGACGCCGAAGGAATAGGCGCTGATGTTTGTCTGGCCGATGTCGTCGCCGAAGATCACGAGAATGTTCGGCTTGGCGGCGTCCTGCGCGAAGGCGGAAGGCGCCGAAGCGGTGATGGTCGAGATCAGCACGGTCCCGGCAAGTGCCAGCGCCTTCGGCTTCATGGACCGCTCGACGGCACACGCCGCGAGCCGGCCAAGCCTGTTCTTCAAATCGATACTCATTTCAAGTCTCCCTGAGGCCGCAAACAAATCGCTCTCGGAATGGAGGCAAAGTTTCGAATTTACTGAGGCAATCTCCGCGCGAACGCGCACACAGGTAAGTACGTAACAGTTACGAAGGCACCCGGGATGCCGTAACGCGAGGCCTTGCGGACACCTCAGCGGCTCTTCCGCAAGGCGCTGTCGAACACCGGATTGAGGCCGGGCAATTCATCGGCCGCTTCGTCGTCACCGGAGAATTCCTCCAGCCAGCGTCGCCGCGCCGACTTCAGTCCGCTTTGCAGCCGGGCGAAATCGGGTCGCTCGTGGTGGGATTGCGAAGTGCCGTACCGGCTCTGCCGGTGCCGGGCGAAGGCGACCTTCGTCTCCTGATCGGCAAAGCGATCGAGCCATTTCTCCAGCGGCACATTCCCTGTCCTGCGCGACCAGCGATCGAGCGCCGTATCCAGACGCGCCTTGTCCTGGTCGCGGCAGGCCGAGAGAACCTGGCGAAAGGCCGTATCCTCGGAGTGTGCATTGCGCGTCAAGGCGGCATCGATCCAGGTTTCGAGCCGCCCGAACAGGTTGGCGGCGACCTGGATTGCGGTGGCGAGGGCGAGAACCGATGCCGCGGCGGTAGCCCACCAAAGCCAATCGAACGGCTCCTTCGTCGGCGGCGGCGCAGGTGGCGCAATGGCGGTCTCCGTTGCCGGTGCCGCTCCGACCACCACCTGCGCGCCGTCGGCCTCGGCGGTTTCGGTCTTTCCGGATTGAGGGTTGAACCACTCCAATGTGATTGAAGCCAGCGGGAAGGTTCCGGGCTCGGCAAAGACGTAGGTTGCAACGTCCTTGCGCAGTCCCGCGGCGATTTCGCCGCGCGGCGTGCGCTCCTCTGAAAGCACCGGATCGTGCCGATAAACCTGCACTCCCTGTGGCGCCTTCAAGCTGGGCTCGGGGATCATCATCGGTGCGAGGCCGGCCGCGCGGGTGGTGACCGTGCGCACCAGCGCGTCGCCCGCATGCAGGCCGGCCGGGTCCCGGTCGAATGTCTGGTTGATGGTGATTTCGCCTGCGGTCACGCCCGGCGCTCCACCGGCGCCCCCCGGAACCGCTTCCACGGTAAATTTGAGGCGCGGCACTGTCACCTTGCCCTGCGTCGTCTGGCCCGGCACGGCCGCATAGCCGAACGGGATCACAATCGTCGGCAAGGCGTAGGTGCCCGCCGCCTGCGGCGTGATCACATAGGTCTTGCGGATGCCCGAGAAGGCTTCACCATCGACGGTTTCATTGAGGTTCATCCCGCGATCGTCCGGCATGGTGACCACTGCGCCGCGAAGGTCGAACAGCGGAAACTGCGGCGGCGTCAGAAAGTAGTTGGGCACGAAAACGTCGATGTCGATTTCTATCTGCTGCCCGGCATAGATCGTACCCTCGGTCGCAAGCGTCGCGCGGGCAAAGGGGTTGGCGGCGAACGCATCGCCATTGAACCAGAGCGTCAGGCCGATCAACCAGAGCAGCAGCCGAGGCACTGGGGACGAAGCGCTCATGGCGTTGCTTCCTTCGCCTCGATCGCGAATTTTCGCGCGAGCAACTCGGCGGGCGAGACCTGGATGTTGCGCATCCACATGTCGGCGGTCTGGGCGCCGCCTTGGACGGTGGCGTCCTGGCCCTTCTTGCCCTTGTCGTCGAACTGGACCTGGTCAGGGTCTATGCCTGCCTGTTCCTGTTCAGCGTCCTGCTCCTGCTTGTCCTTGTCGGCTTTGAATTTTTCCGCAGCGGCCAGGTTCTTTTCCGCGTCGGGCCAGTCGGGGCGGCGTTTCAATGCCTGCTCGTAGACCGCTATCGCCTCTTCCGGCTTGCCGAGGTGCATGAGGGCGTTGCCTTGATTGTAGTAGCTCTCGGCCGTATCGGTTTCGGCAAAGGCGTCGATCGCGTCCTCGAAACGGCCGGCACGGTAGAGCGCCGCGCCGCGCCAGGAAGGATCGGCGAATTTCTCGGCGGCGCCTGGGAAGTCGCCCTGTTCGAACGCGCGCCGGCCCTGCTGGTCAGGTGTCAGCCAGAGGTCGAGGAAGCGGTTGTCGGCGGCCTGCGCCCGGTCATTGCTCATCAGCATAAGGGTGGCGGCGAGCAGATAGACGGCCCAGCGCACGGTCCAGCCGCGGCGGAACCAGAACAGCCCAAAGACGGCGATCGGGATCGTGAGCCACCAGCCGGCATCATGCCAACGGGTCAGCCCCTCGGCGGTCTTGGCGGCAAAATTAGTCTGGATGCGCCTGACGATCCAGCGCACGTCGGAATCGTCAGGCGTGACGGTCGCGACCTCGGCCTCGGATGCGGACTGCAGCGCCTTCAGGCTGTCGACATCGAGCTTGGAACGAACATGACTGCCGGTTGCGTCGGTCAGGAAGCCGCCGTCGGCAGTCTTCACCGGACCGCCTTCAGCCGTGCCGATGCCGAGCACCATGAGGGCGTTTCGACCCTTGTACCGGCTGAATACCTGAAAGGCCGAACGCTCGACCCCGTCGGTCATGAACAGGATCGTACCGGGGACGGTTTCATTGGCCAGTGCCGTCTCGACCTCCTGCAGGGCCTTTGCCGTATCCTTGCCGTCGACCGGCATGATCTGAGGCGAAAGTGCCGCGAGATAGGTCTTGACCAGCGCCGCATCGTCGCTGAGCGGCAGCACCATATGGGCCGAGCCGGCATAGGCGAAGAGCGCGGTGCGCGAGCCTTTCCTGAGGCTGAGAATATCCTGGACCTTGAGCTTGGCGCGTTCGAGCCGCGTCGGCGAAATGTCGGTCGCGTTCATCGTCGGGTTGAGGTCGATGGCGATCGCCAGCGGTGCTGTGTCCTCGACGAAGGGCGGTCGCTCGCGCTGCCATGTCGGACCGGCCGCAGCGATGGCTGCGACAGCAATCAGCGCCGCCGTGATGTGCACGGGCTGCAGGCGCCGCTTGCCGCCCTTCTCGATCAGCAGGTGATCGAGCAGGTGGGGAGCGATCACGCCCTGCCATTGCAAGCGGACATCGCCCCGCCGGCTGACGAGATAGACAAGCAGCGGGACGGCGAGAAGCGCCAGCAGCCAGAGCGGTCTGAGGAAGTGGAAGTCCGCGATCATGTCGCTGCCTCCTGCCGCCGGCGGCGTTCGGCCAGCGAAGAGAGCAGCCACATGGTGGCGTGGTAGGCGAGGACGAGCAGGAGTGCCGCGCCAAGCGGGTAGTGGAACAGTTCGATGCGCGGCCGCCAGGAGAGTGTTTTCTGGTTCGCCGGTGTCAGTTGATCGAGCAGTTCATAGATGTTCTTTAGGCCAGCCTGATCTTGTCCGAAGAAGTAGCGGCCCTTCGTCGTCTCGGCGATGCCCTGGAGGGTTGTCGTATCGAGCTTCTGTTCGCCTTCCGCATTGGGGTCACCGATCCCGACCGTGTGGATCACCACATCCCGATCGGCGGCGATGCCGGCGGCCTTGTCGGGCGGCATCTTGCTGGCGGTGTCATTGCCGTCGGTGAGCAGAATCATCACTTTGTCCGGCGCGGTGCTGGCATCGAACATCTTGATCGCGAGACCGATCGCGTCGCCGACGGCGGTGCGCGGGCCAGCCATGCCGGGCAGGCTGTCGGCGAGCATCAGTTTTACGGTCTTGTGGTCGAGCGTGAACGGCACCAGCGGATAGGGTGCATCGCCGAAGGCAATCAGGCCGAGGCGATCATTGGGTCGCCGATCGATGAAATCGGCGACCACTTTATGAACGGCCTCGGCGCGGGTCTGCAGATTGCCGGCAGGATCGCGAAAATCCCGCGTGTCCATCGATTGCGAAAGGTCGATCGCCAGCATCAGGTCGCGTTGCGGCTCGGTCTTTTCGATCGGCGGCTCGACATATTGTGGCCGCGCCAGCGCCAGCACGATGAGCGCCCAGCAAATCGGTGCAATCGCCTTCTGGCCGAGATTGGTCCTCGGGACGACGGATCCCTCTGTCGGTCCGAGATTGGCGGCCGCCGTGATGTCCTTGAAGAAGGGTATTCTGACGGCGGCCGATTGTTCGCGGTAGGGCGGAAGCAGCCACCAGACGAGAAAGGGCAGAGGCAGGAGGATCAGCGCCCAGGCGTGGTCAAGCACGTACATGATGCGCCTCGATCCAGTGACGTGCCGCGGCGGCATAGGTCCGTGCTTCCGGCTCAGGCACGGCGCAAAGCGCCTGGCTGCCGCGATACTCCGCTTCCTCGAAGAAGCGCGCCGAGGCGATCGGAAACACAGGGCCACCGGAATGGGCATCGAGGAAACCGGTCCAGCCCGTGCCGTGGAGCCCGGCAATCGTTTCGCGCGGCCAGAGCACCAGGGCAGTGCGCTTCAGGAGGATGGGCAGGGCGACGAGTGCTTCGCCGCGAGTTGCGGACGCGGCGAGCCGTCCTTCTATTGCCTTGAGGTCGGTGAGCGCTTGACGACGGTAACCGTTGGCTTCCCAGCGCTGGTACCAGCGCCAGCATGCAAATGCGATCAGCAGGAGTATGAAGCCGGCGAGCGCCGCCCAGGCCCAGGTCTGCGGCATCCTCGATACGGGCGCGGGCATGGCGATGTCCGCAAGCTGCCGAAGGGTTGCCTCGAGCAACGGGTCTTTTGGAGGGGCGGCCGTCGCCATCGCTATCGCCTCCGTTGCCGGCTGGCGAGTTGCCCGAGCATGGTGCGCAATTGCGGCGCGATCTCTTCGGCGGCCGAAATCGGTAGCATCGGCAGCCCGAGTTCCTCCTGCCAGGAGCGCAGTGCCCGGCCGCGCTTTCTGGCAAAGCTGTCGATCGCGTCGCGGACATTGCCGTGGCCGAACTGCACCTCGGCCTGAAGCAGGCCGCCACTGAAGACGATGTCGCCCTTGCGCGGCAGTTCGAGCAGGAAGGGATCGTAGATGAGGACCGAGATCACATCGTTGTGGGCCGAGAGCTTCAACAGCATGTCTCGGGTTTCGAGGCTATATCCGTCGAAATCGCTGATGACGATGATCAGGTGATCATGCCGAGCGATGTTGGCGACGGTGGCAAGCACGACGTCGAGCTGCTCTGCGCCATGTGGCGCCTGCGAACCCGCCTGGAGTGCGGTGTTGTGGCGAACGATGCTGTCGGCAAGGCGGATGACCGCCTCGCGGCTGCGGTAAGGGCGCACCTCGGTGACCTCTTCGTCGCCGAAGACGAAGCCGCCGACACGATCGCCGAGCGCCAGCACGCGCCAGGCCGAAAGCGCCGCGACCTCCGCGGCGGCGACCGATTTCATCGCGCGGCGGCTGCCGAAGAACATGTTGATGCGCTGGTCGACGAGGATCAGGGCCGGCCGGTCCTTCTCTTCGTCATAGACGCGCACGACGGGCTTGCCGGTGCGCGCCGTCACCCGCCAGTCGATCGCACGGATGTCGTCACCGGGGAGATAGTTACGCAACTCCTCGAACGAGAGGCCGCGGCCGCGCATGCGCGATTCATGTCGCCCGGCAAGCAGGCGCCGTACCGGGGCCTTGCGCAGGAAGGTGAGGTCCCGGGCCATGGCCTCGAGCCCGACGAGCGTGTCGACCGACGTGTAGACGCCGGTCGCATCGACCTGGCGGGTTTTTACGACGCCGCGGGAACGGGCGAGAGCCGGCAGGGATATAGCCATCGGCGAACCTCCATCCTCAGGCGACCGCGACGAGTTCGACGATGCGGTCGATCA
Source organism: Ensifer adhaerens (assembly GCF_020035535.1). NCBI lineage: Bacteria > Pseudomonadati > Pseudomonadota > Alphaproteobacteria > Hyphomicrobiales > Rhizobiaceae > Ensifer > Ensifer adhaerens. The sequence goes on from NZ_CP083350.1 coordinate 2,499,523, forward strand.
CCTGGTTGGCGGTGGTGCCGCCGGCATGGGCTTCGTAGGAAAGCACCAGCCGGTGGCGAAAGACGTCGTGCACGGTGGCCTGCACATCGTCGGGGGTCACGAAATCGCGGCCGTTCAGCCAGGCATGCGCCCTCGCAACCTTGTCGAGGCCGATGACGCCGCGCGGGCTGACGCCGACCTGCAGCCATTTGGCGAGGTCCTTGTCGACCTTGTCGGGATAGCGGGTCGCCATGACGAGCGCGACGATGTAATTTTCGATCGCCTCCGAAACGGTGATCGCCGAAATCTCCTGGCGTGCGGAAAACACCGCATCCTGTGCGAGTTTTTCCGTCGCGTGATTGTTGGTTTTCGCGTGGATTTCCTCGGAGCGCACCAACCGCATGATGTCGGCCTCCGAGGCGGCGTCCGGGTAGTCCACCTGGATGTGCATGAGGAAGCGGTCGAGTTGCGCCTCGGGCAGCGGATAGGTGCCTTCCTGCTCGATCGGGTTCTGCGTGGCCATCACCAGGAACAGGTCCGGCAGCGTGTGGCTCTTGCCGCCGATGGTGACCTGACGTTCCTCCATCGCTTCGAGCAGAGCCGATTGCACCTTGGCCGGCGCACGGTTGACCTCGTCCGCCAGGATGAGATTGGCGAAGATGGGCCCCTCCTGAAAGCGAAACTCGCCCTTGCCGCCATCGGAAAAATAGATCTCCGACCCGGTGATGTCGGCGGGCAGGAGGTCGGGCGTGAACTGGATGCGCGACAGCTCCGCGTCGAGGTTCTTCGCCATGCTCTTGATCGCACGGGTCTTCGCGAGCCCCGGCAAGCCCTCGACGAGCAAATGTCCGTTGCTGAGCAAGCCCAGCAGCAACCGCTCGATCATGCCCTCCTGGCCGATGATCGCTTCGCCGATACGCTTGCCAAGCTGCTCGATATCGTCGCGTGCACCCATGAATTCCTGCTCCCTCTGCCTCTCCGGCAGCATCAGTCATCATGAAATTTCGGCAGAGCTTATTGTTAAATCAGGTCAATTGGAAAGAACGTAACAGTAACGAAGACCTCGCGAGGACCACATTTGGGCGATTTTTCATCGAGGCCATGGAGGTCTTGTTTGCCATCGTAACGGTTACGTACTTTGGGCCGGAGAGGAATGGCGCTAGCTTGGATCGGCTTGGTGGTTGAACCTGCCACCTCCGGGAGATGGAAGCCGCATGCAAGTGTCGCAGAAGATACCGCCTCTCAACGAAACGCCGGCAGCGATTAGCGCGCGAGAGCCAATCTGGATCGAAGGCGGCACCTTCGTCATGGGCTCGGACAAGCACTACCCGGAAGAGGCGCCGGCGCATCCGGTGAAGGTCGACGGTTTCTGGATCGACGTTGCGCCGGTGACCAACCGCCAGTTTGCCGCCTTCGTCGAGGCCACCGGCTACGTTACCGAGGCCGAGAAGATACCGGACCCCAAGGATTATCCGGGCGCCTTGCCGGAGATGATGCGCGCTGGCTCGGTGATCTTCGATCCGCCGAAGCGGATTAACGGCAATAGCCCGTCGCAATGGTGGAACTTCAAGTTCGGTGCCGATTGGCGCCGGCCCTATGGGCGGCAGAGCAACATCCGCGGCAAGCTCGATCATCCCGTCGTCCAGGTCTCCTATCTCGATGCCAAGGCCTATGCGGCATGGGCGGGCAAGGATTTACCGACGGAAGCGGAGTGGGAGTTCGCCGCGAAAGGCGGGCTCGAAGGCGCGGAATTTGCCTGGGGTAACGAACTGGTGCCCGAGGGCCGCTTCATGGCGAACACTTGGCACGGCCTGTTCCCGACGGAAAATCTGAGGCCCGACGGCTTCGAACGGACCTCGCCCGTCGCAAGTTTCCCGCCGAACAGCTACGGCCTCTACGACATGATTGGCAATGTCTGGGAATGGACGAGCGACTTCTGGTCGACCAAGCATCCGGCACCGGCGCAAAAGAGCTGCTGTATCCCCTCCAATCCGCGCGGCGGCGAGAGGGAAGCAAGCTTCGATCCGAGACAACCGACGATCCACATCGCCCGTCGGGTGGTGAAGGGCGGCTCGCATCTGTGCGCGCCCAACTATTGCCGACGGTATCGGCCGGCGGCGCGCCATCCGCATGAGGAAAACGCGGCGACTACCCATATCGGTTTTCGGTGTGTTCGGCGGCCCTGATCCTGCCAGAGACTTCGATTCGTTCCCGCAAGGAGGATGCGTGATGACGGCAATAGCGATGCGGTCCAACTTCGTGCCGAGCAGGTACCGTTCGCGGCTCGTCGGCCTCCTGTTTCTGCTTTCTACGGCGTTCGCCGCTCCGGTTGCTGCGATTGCGGCTGATGCGCCGGCCGACAACCTTCCGTCGTGGAATGATGGCGAGGCGAAGACGGCCATCGTCGATTTCGTCGCGCGCGTGACCAGCGAGAACGGAGCCGACTTTGTGACGCCGGAGGAACGCATTGCCGTCTTCGACAATGACGGCACGCTCTGGACGGAGCAGCCGAATTATTTCCAGGGCATGTTCGCCATAGATCGCGTCAAGGCGATGGCGCCGGAACATCCGGAATGGAAAGACAAGGAGCCAGTCGCTTCGCTTCTCAAGGGCGACATGGCGGGTGTTGCCGCTGCCGGAGAGAAAGGCATCGTCGAGCTCGTGATGGCGACCCATGCGGGCATGACAACGGATGCGTTCACCAAGACGGTCAAGGACTGGTTTGCGAACGCCAAGCACTCGCGCTTCGAGCGTCCCTATAACGAGATCACCTATCTGCCGATGCGTGAATTGCTCGACTATCTCCGGGCAAACGGCTTCAAGACCTACATCGTCTCCGGCGGCGGCATCGAGTTCATGCGGCCGATGACCGAGCAGATGTATGGCATTCCGCCCGAACAGGTCGTCGGCAGCAGCATTACGACGAAATACGACCTCGACGGCGACACGCCGGTGCTGACGCGCGAACCCAAGATCAACTTCATCGACGACGGTCCGGGCAAGCCCGTCGGGATCAACACCTTCATCGGCCGCCGGCCGATCTTTGCGGCCGGCAATTCCGACGGCGACTACGAGATGCTGCGCTGGGTGACGGCTGGCACCGGCCCGCGCTTCGGCATGATCGTGCACCATACGGACGGCGAGCGCGAATGGGCCTACGACCGGCAATCGCCGGTCGGCAAGCTGGACAAGGCGCTGACGGAAGCCGAGCAGAGGAACTGGCTGCTGGTCGACATGAAACAGGACTGGCGCAAGATCTATGCATTCGAGAAGTGAGGGACCGCCGCGCTGCGCCTTCTTCGGTGCCGCCGGGCTCGGTTGAGGGGGCAAATCCGCCGATTATTGCGTCGGCGTCAAGGCTGTCGGCGCAAAGTTACTGTTACGTACTTCCGAAACGAAGCGTCTGTTGTCACGCTAACCATCGAGGGAGAGGTCCGTCCCTGCCGCCAGCCTTGGTTGAGCGCGTTGGTGGGCCGATGTGTCGTCACGGTCCCGGGAAAATGGTCCTTGAAAATGGCGCGCCAGCCAGTGGGGTTGGCGGCACGGTCATCGATTGTCGATCAGGCGGGTAGAAAACAATGCCCAACGCAGCCGGACAGCGCGGACTTTTGAAGCTTATGCTGAAGCTTCCAGCCTTGCGTGGCCAATTGCAACTCCTGAGCGCCAAGAACCTCTCACTTGCCAATCTTTGCGAGGCCTATGAGGAAGCGAGTTCGATGCTTGACCGGCAACGCAGGCTTGATCCTCTGGATCATTCGATGATCTCGGAGTATGAATTGATCTGTCGCGAGATCGAAGAAGAGGTAATTTCGATCTGTATCATCGATTCAGGGCGCGAACCTAGTCCATTGTGATTAACAAATAGCCTTCTTGGGATCATGCATTTCATGCAAACCCCGTGAAAATTCTATGGGATTTTCGAAAGGTTCTTGCTCTGTTTTGGAATGTCTCATTTCCTTCGTGAAAATGTTTTGTGATGGCGCGATATTTTTCTTTTCGCCACTGCGGCTCTCGTCTAGAGTTCGTCTCGCGTTTGCACTCTCTTTGGGGTTGTGGGCAGCTGGGAGCGCATCATGGAAGCCAGAAATGCGGGTCAAGCAGCTTTTGGTGTCGTCGCCGAATGTCACGCACGTGCTGCACTTGATCGTATTCTTGCCGATAGCCAGTTTCACGCGACCGAGCGCCATCGGAAACTCCTGCGCTATCTGGTCGATGAATTCTTCGCTGGCCGCTCAGGGCAGGTCAAAGCCTATACCATCGCGATCGACGTTTTCGGCCGGCCGACCTCTTTCGATCCGGCAACCGATCCGATCGTGCGTGTCGAAGCCTCGCGTCTGCGCGCCGCGCTGACGCAATATTACGAGACCGCCGGCGAGAAGGTCGGGGTTCGCATCGAGCTCCCCAAAGGCAACTACGTTCCTCATTTCGTGGCGAGCGACCGCTCGCCGGCCCCTGCGGAAGGCGCAACGGCTCCCGCGGAGACGGCGAGCGAGCCGGAACAGCCGGTGGCTGTCGCGTCCGTCGCGGCACAGCCGAAGCGTCGTCCGTTCGGCCCGATTGCAGCCGCTGTCGCAGGCGTCGCGGCGATGGCCGGAGCCTTCTATCTCTCCGTCGTGGAGCGCCTTCCGTGGCAACCGGTGCTCTCAGCCAAGCCAACGATCGTCATAGACGTCGCTGCGGCCGGTGGAGCCGGCGGCGAAGAACAGCGGAAGGCGGGCGACTATCTGGTTCACGCGCTGTCGCAGTTCTCCGCGGTGCGCACCCTGGCGCAAGTGCCGGCCGCGGGTGTCGATGTTGCATCGGTTACCGGCTGGGTCGCATCGGCACCGCCGGTGAAGCTGCAGGGGAGCAAGGAGTACCGGCTCTCGGTCGCTTACAGCGCCGACGTTCACGAGCATCAGGTTTCGTGGCAGGTCGTCGATACCCAAAGCAACGAGGCGCTCCGAGCGGGCACCGCGAAGGCGGCGCTCGATACTGGCGACGCGCGAACGGTTCAGGAAAGATTGCTGGCGCGGCTCGCCCGATCGCTCGCCGGCGAGGAAGGCGTCATCGTCAGCCTGGAGGCCGCGCGGCAACTCGTGACGCCTTCGATCGGCTACGGCTGCGTGCTGCTCGCCGATGTTGCGCTGGCGCGGCTCGACGCGGAAGGCCTGGCGTCTGCGCATGCCTGCCTGGAAAAGTCGGTGACCTATCAGGCGGCCGATCCCGATGTGCTTGCAAGCCTCGCCATGGTGCTGGTGGCGACCGGTGAGGCGAGCACCTCGCCAACGGTCGCGGCCCGTGCGGTGAAGCTTGCGGACAGAGCCGTGGCGCTGGCACCACAATCGAGCCAGAGCTATCTCGCCCAGATGCAGGCCCGTTTCGTTTCCGGTGACACGGAGGCCGCGTTCCTGTCCGGTCGCCGCGCTGCGGCACTCAATCCGCTCGATGATGCCATCCCGGCCCGGCTCGGCCTGCTGCTCTTCGTCAGCGGGCAATATTCGGAAGGCGTGAGCCTGGCGCGGGTGGCGGAGATGGGCTGCGAGTATCTGCACCGCGATGCCGCGCTCACCCTGGCGCTAGAAGAGTACCGGAACGGCAAGTACCGCGAAGCGCTGACACGCGCGCGCGAACTCGCCAACCCCGCCGACACTGCCGTCAACCTGCTCCGCATGGCGGCTGCCGGCCAGCTCGGCCTGACACGTGAGGCAACCAGCGCGCTGGACGGGTTACGCTGGAGCAAGAGCGGCAAGCCGCGGTCGATCGAGAGTGAGCTTGCCGCGCGCGGTTACGCGCCGGACCTGATCGCGCTTCTTGACGACGGTCTGGGCAAGGCGGGCATTCGCCTCGCCGCCCTGCACTGACAGGCGGCGGGGTTGGCTGCTCAGCTCTCGTCAGCCAGCCGCACGACCAGCTTGCCGAAATTGCGGCCTTCGAGCAGCCCGATGAACGCATTCGGGGAGTTCTCGATGCCGTCGACGACGTCCTCCTTGTAGCGAACCTCGCCGCTGGCGATCCAGCCTGCCATCTCCTGGTAGAAGGCCGGCCGCTGATCGGCGAATTCACGCTGGATGAAGCCGCGGATGAGCAGGCTCCGGCTCAGGACCTCGCGCATGACGCCCGGCAACCTGTCGCCGCCCGCTTGCGGGCCGCCGGCCTGGTTGTAGTGCGCGATCAGCCCGCACACGGGCACGCGGGCGAAGTCGTTCAGTAACGGAAACACCGCATCCCAGACATGGCCACCGACATTCTCGAAATAGACGTCGATGCCTTTGGGGCAAGTGGCCGCGAGCTGCTCGGTGAAATCCGGCGCGCGGTGATCGATCACCGCATCGAAGCCGAGTGTGTCGCGAACGAAGGCGCACTTGTCCGCACCGCCGGCGATCCCGACAGCGCGGGCGCCCTTGATGCGTGCGATCTGGCCGACGGCCGAGCCGACGGCGCCGCTGGCGGCAGCCACCACAACCGTCTCACCTGGCTTCGGCCTGCCGATTGTCAGCAGTCCCGCATAGGCGGTAAAGCCGGGCATGCCGAGAATGCCGAGTGCCGTCGATAGAGGCGCCGCCGATGGATCGAGCTTGCGCAGGTCCGCACCGCGCGACAGCGCATAGCTCTGCCAACCGGAGTGGGAGAGCACGAAATCGCCGTCGCTGAAATCGGGGTGGCGCGAGCGGACGACGCGGGCCACCGTGCCGCCTTCCATGACCGCGCCGATCTCCACCGGCTTGGCATAGGAGCGGCCGGCGTTCATGCGCCCGCGCATGTAGGGATCGAGGGAAAGATAGAGGATCTTCAGCAGAACTTCGCCTTCGGCCGGCTCCGGGATTGCCGTCTCTACGATGCGAAAATCGCTCGGCGTCGGTCGACCGGCTGGCCGGGCGGCAAGCAGGACCTGGGTGTTCTTGCTCATGATCTTTCCTCTGTAGGTACGTGGTAACATTTGCGGACGCAGCGACCGGTGCGCATTTGTGACACGAAACCGGGCGGTGACCTATCGGCCAGTTCTGACCCCGCCAAACAAAAAACTCCGCAGCCCGGCCACAAAGGCCCTGAGCTGCGGAGCCGGATACGCGATCGTGCCGTCAGGCCGCGTCGATCGCCTGACGGATATCGGCGATGATGTCGTCGGCATGTTCGATGCCGATCGAAAGCCGGACATAGCCCGGCGTGACGCCGGTCTTGAGTTGATCCTCCTCAGATAGCTGCGAATGCGTCGTCGTCGCCGGATGGATGGCAAGCGAGCGCGCGTCGCCGATATTGGCGACATGGTAGAGCAGATTCAGCCCGTCGATGAAGCGGCGTCCCGCTTCGCGTCCATCCTTCAGTTCGAAGCCGACCAGGGCGCCATAGTGGCCGTTACGGAGATACTTCTCGGCACGCTTCTGTGTCTCGCCTTCCTGGAACTTCGGGAAGATCACGCGACCGACCTTCGGATGGGTGCGGAGGAACTCGGCCACCTTGATCGCGTTCTCGTTGTGCTGGCGGATTCTGAGCGGCAGCGTCTCCAGCCCTTGGATGAACTGGAAGGCGTTCAGCGGACTGATGGCGGCGCCGAGGTCGCGCAACAGCACCGCGCGGGCGCGCAGGATATAGGGATGAAAGTCGATCGCAGCCGCCTTTTCCAGCCACGTCTTGCTCTGGTAGCTCAGGTCCGGCTCGTGCAGGTTCGGATGCCGCGCCTCATGTTCGTGCCAGGGAAAGCGGCCGCTGTCGATGATCGCGCCGCCGATCGACGTACCATGACCGCCGATATACTTCGTCGTGGAGTAGACGACGACGGCGGCGCCGTGTTCGAAGGGGCGAATGGTCAGCGGGGCTGCCGTGTTGTCGACGATCAGCGGAATGCCGAAGCGCAAGCCGACTTCGGCCACTTCGGCGATCGGAAAGACCTCGAGCTTCGGGTTCGGCAGGGACTCGGCATAGTAGGCGCGCGTCCTGTCGTCCGTCGCCCGGGCAAAGGCTTCGGGGTCAGAGGCGTCGACGAAACGGACCTCGATGCCGATGTTCTTCAGCGTTGCGGCAAAGAGTGCCCAGGTGCCACCATAAAGGCCGGCCGCGCTGACTATGTTGTCGCCGGCGCGCGCAAGGTTCAGGAGGGCGAACGCAGAGGCCGCCTGACCGGAGCCGAGGGCCAGCGCCGCGGCACCACCTTCGATTTCCGCCAGCCGCTGCTCGAAAGCGTCCTGCGTCGGATTGGAGACGCGAGTGTAGAGATGCCCCGGAGCTTCCAGCGCGAAGAGCTTGTCGGCGCCATCGGTGCCGGGGAGCTGATAGGACGTCGTCTGGTAGATCGGCACGGCGACGGCGCCGCTTGTCGGGTCGAAGCGGTAGCTGCCGCCATGGAGTGCCAGCGTTTCGGGATGCAACTGTCCGCCGGCTTCGCGCAGGCCGCTCGGTGCCTTGATCTTGATTGCAGGTTCTTCCGGCTTCTGATGAATCGTCATACCATGTCTCCTTGGCTCTCAGGTTGATCGGCGCTGTCCGGTTAATCAGGCGGGCACCGCCGCTTTTTGCTGTTCCAGCAGGTCGGCGTGGTGCTCTGCGGCGACATCGGGGTGCGAGCGCAGCCGGGACTTCAGCACGTTGCGGCCGACCTCGTGGAAGAGCGGGTTCTGCGGATCCTGCGTAACGCCGCGAACCTCGGCCGCAAGCTCTGTTGGCAGGTCGAGCACCGGGATGGTCGAGGCGAGGTTGGCGCCGAGGAAGAAGGCGACGGACAGCCGGTCGCCGCCGGCTGGGGGCGTCACCACTCGGTGGATGTTGGCGAGCAGATAACCGTTCGACGCCAGTTCCAGAAGTTCGCCGACATTGATGACGAAGGTTCCGCGCTTCGGCGGTGCGTCGATCCACCCGCCCTTGCCGTCATCGACCTGCAGCCCGCCAACCACGTCCTGCAGCAGGATGGTGACGAAACCGCCGTCCTTATGGGCGCCCACGCCCTGGTCGCTCTCCGTCTTGTCACGGCCGGGGTAGCGGATGATCTTCAGAAGTTGGTTGGGGCCGTCGCGATAGATCGGGCCGAAGACATCGGGCTTCTGGCCGAGCGCTTCCGAGAAGATCTCGATCAGACGAATGCCGAGCCCGGTGACGGCTTCGATATAGTCGAGGATCGCGGGCTTCAATTCTGGCAAGGCATCGGGGAACTGATTGGGGCCGACGAGCCGCTTCCATGGTGCATCGCCGGAGGCGGTTTCAAGCCTTTGACGCTCGGGACCGAAGTCTACCTGCTCGCGCCAGTCCTGGGTACCACGGGTATATTCGAGGCCGGCACGGTTGTAGCCGCGGAAGTGCGGCGACTTGCGCATTTCGATCGCCAGCTTGTCATCCTCGGGCAGCGCGAAGAAACGACGCGAAAGCGAAAGGATGCCGTCGATCTCGTCCTGCGGGATGCCGTGGCCTTCGAGGTAGAAGAAGCCCACCGAGCGGGCGACGCTGCGCAACTCATCGAGCGCGGTCGCCCGCTCGGGATGGCCCGCCGCAAAGCGGGAAAGGTCGAGGACGGGCAGGGTTGGATTGGTCTTGCTCAAGATGCTCTCCGTTGTTTCTTGGCGCGTGCCGCCGGCTACCGGTACACCGCGAGCGAGGCAGAGCGTGCGGCGGGCACATCGAGGTACTCAGGTGAAGACAGGGGATGCGGCAAGGGCGGCCGTGTCGGTTGACTGCAAGAGCGTACACCGCGGCAAAACGCTGGTCGTTGAATGGCCCTGGCTCATGGTACCCCCGGCTGTGTCGAGTGGTTCAAGCCTAACCCACAGCGCCGTTTATTCAATAATATCTATGGAAATTATGGACTAAAATTCGAAGGCCGGGCGAGGTAAACATTCGAACGGCGCGAGGTTCCGGGGAAATTCCGTCCGGGCCGTCGCTACTAGCGCTGGTGAACGCTCCCGCGCGTCGATACTGGCGCACGCCGATTGCAAGGTGGTAGGCGAGTGGCACTGCAAATGCCGTCACGCCTGGCCGAGCTATGCACACCGCGTGAGGTGAACTTGCTTGCAGAGCGCAAATGAAAAGCCCTGTTTTGCTTTTCTGCAAAACAGGGCTTTGTGGCGATCGGATTTTCGGGTCACCCCGGCGTTCCCGGAAACGGAGGATGACCCTTCACGACTGCGCTATTCCGGGCGGAGACGCCCTACCGGTCTCAGCAGCGGCCGAGGCTTGGTCGTGTCATCAGTTCGTTGGTGAGATGTGCTCTCTTGTCTCCGCACTCCTCTGCCTCCTTGAGCAGTGACGCAAGCGCCAACTCGAGGCAGTATTGCACGCCTTCGACATTGAGGGTCTTGGCGGAGTCGCGCGCATAGGTGACAAGGCGAGCCAATGCCAGCAGCTCCTTCTCCTTGTCTTCCGGCTCCACCGGTACAGCAAATGAAGATAGCATGATTTTCCCCAGCTCCCTATGGATCGGCCAGATCCAGTTCAGCGTGAGCAATCATAGCGTGACTGCGCGGCAGTGCGCGTGACATGAGCGTGACACACGTTGTATGGGAAAACCACGCGCTTAAGATGAAGCGTCAGGTTGACCGGACAACATCTTCCACATGCTGGTAGAATTGAATTTCCAGTCTTTGGCCACAACTGTTCGTTGGTTCGGCGCCTTGTGCAGTGCATCAAGCAAAAGCAACGCATCGATACGCTTCTGATCGACGAATTCAGCGGCAAGCAGGTCTTTGAGGCGTGTGCGATCGATGCCAGCGGCAAGGGGCGCGCGCGCGACCACCGCGGTCCAGGTGCGCTCCTTGTAGAAGATGCCGGCCGCCGCGCCGCCGATCGCCGCTGCCGCTTCCGCAGAAAGCAGTTGGCGATCCCGAAGGTGCCTGAGGGTCATGTCCACATTCACGAGTGGCAGGGTCAGCGGCAGGTGCCCGAGCTCAGCCGGGCTGTGGATCAGGGCGACATCGGCATCGTCCACCCGCTCGCATTGCGCATATTGGCGGTAGACCTCGCCAATGCCCGTCATGCCGAAGGGAGCGCATTCTGCAGCGCGCAGCGCACCCATGCTGGCTGCGCCGAAGACCTGAACGCCTTGCGTCAGCGCGTAGAGAATCTCCTTATGCCAGACCGGCGCCACCTGTTCGAAATTGCCATCGACCAGGCCGATGGCTGTCGCTCCGCGCTCGGTCGCCTGGAGAATGTCGCTCTGGACCGCAGGTGGCAGGACGGTAATGGCATCGCCCGCAATTCTCTGCGCGTCCGGCAGCGTCGGGCCCACGAAGACGATCTTCATTAGACCTCCAGCGCGCGCGTCAGCGCCCGCGCTCCGAAGCGGCGCTTGCGAAGCTCATCGGGGTTTTCGAGGTCGGGAACGAGAACCTTGACGACAGAAAACGGCATTGCCCCCTCTTCGACCAGCGGTACGACGATGGTCGAGCCGATACGCGCCTCCTCGAGCCGCCGCATCACGAAGCGCAGCAGTTCCTGCGGTCCGCGCCCGGCGTTGGTAGCTGCTGCCGTTTTCCTTTGAGGCACCGCCTCGAACAGGCGTTGCGTCTCGCTCGGAAGGGGACGGGTAAACGTCTCGGGAAAGACGTCGTCGCGGGCGCCGCTGATATAGGTGAGCCGCGACTGAGCGGCCTCCGTCACGGCGCGGATGGCGGCTCTTCCCGCCACCGGGTGCGCGCCATGGCCGATCGTCACGTCGTGGTATCGGGGTTGCCGCGCGGTCAGAATGCCGGTGCCGGCAAGGGTCGCCGTATAACAGGGGATTGCGACGTCGCTGGTCATATCGAATAGACGCAGTTGCAGGCCGCAGTCCACGATCCGCCGCTCCATCCCGTCGAGGATCGGGTCCTCGAACGATGCCGGATCAATGCAAGTCCTGAGCTTGCCGTCCAGCGGCAACAGACGCCAGAGCGTTTCGGCGTCGCGCTCGATCCGCTCCAGCAGGCCGTGCAGGATAGCCTCGGTCTCGGTGTTGCCGGAGGCAAGGCCGTCGGAGGATTGCCAATATCGGCAGCGGTCGATGGTTCGGTCGAGCGTCGTTGCGTGAAGCGGCGCCCATGTGGTGGATCCATCCGCCAGATCAAATCCGCTGAGCCAGGCGATCGTCTCGTCGTCTCCGAGATCGGCCCCGCCGGCGGCCACTAGACCCGGAAGCGTCAAGGCCCGGTCCCCACCCTCGCGCAGGGCCCGTCTGGTCGCCATTCTGAACGGAACGGAAGGCGCGCAGGCCACGGCGCGTTCGATCGCCTCCATGGCGGCCGAAATCTTGGCGTCGCTATCGCTGACGCCCTTTCCTTGATTGATGACGATCGACCGCGCATTCGGGGAAATGGCGCTCCAGACCGGGATCCCGATCTTGTCGAGCCCGGTCAGGCGCGCAAGCCGGCTGACGCCGAATGTCGGCAAAAGCGGCTCGATGCGCCGAAGGGTCTCTTCGGGCGAACAGGCGCGATCGCTGTATGAGAGCATTCCGGTCGTCGGATGACCGATACGATCATCCGACGGCCGGTCAATTTCGGTGGCCTGCGCCACGTCTCGGCGCTAGCCGTCCATGAATCCGCCGGAAACCGAACCGGACGAGGCGGCCAGCACGGCGAGGTTCACGCCCTTGTGCACTGTCGCGCCGCCGTTGCTACGCAGATCGTTGGCCGCTGCGAGCGGTCCCTGTGTCGGCGTCGGAATTAGCGTCACCGTTCCCGCATCCAGATCTGCCATCCAGAGCCTGTCATCGCCTTCCACACCAATTACCACCACTTTCGCCATTTGCCCCTCCTGGCTTTCACTGAATGAAGACGTCAGAAGCCTGCCTTGCGCAGGCCCTCGCAATAGTGGACTCGCTGCCACTCTTCCCTAAAGGGAACGATGGCCATCCATTTGTCGAGATCAAAATCCGGATGCACGTCGAATGTCTTGCGGACGAATTGGCGTGCCTTCTTCTTGTTGCCAAGCATACCCCAGCTCGCCGCCGACAGCCGGTCGGCAGGCGTCGGATCGCGCATACGCTCGATATAGGCGATGGCCTGCTCGTACTGCCCGAGCGAGTAGCTGGCGCCGGCTGCGGTCCAGAAATATTCGTCCGGCGCGATCGGGTTGAGGTCGAGCGCGGCCTGGATCTTGCGTAGCCCGCCCTCGGGACGCGAGGCCTGCACCAGCGTGTCGGCGTAGCTCGCGATCACGTTGGCATGCTGCGGGCTCAGCGCCTCCGCCTTGTCATGGTACTCCATGCTCTCATCGAACTGTCTCAGATAGAGCTTGACGACACCGAGTTCGCGATAACCCGTTGCCAGCGTGTCATCGGCTCCCACCGCGTCGCGCGCATGCCGCTCCGCAAGTGCCAGCAGTTCGCTGTCGCCACGCGCCGTCAGCAGCCATTCGAAGAAGTAGCTGCGTGCCAGGCCACTCATCGCCGGCGCAAAGTCGGAATTCTCGTACAGCGATTCACGGAAACTCTTGCGAGCGCGCCGCACTTCCGGAAGGTTGAGCTGCTTGAGGTAGCGCTGCCCAAGCAGGAAACTGCGATAGGAGCCGACATTGGTTTCGTAGGTCTTCCGTTGTGTCTCGTTGCGCTCCACCTGGCTGGCGATCGCATAGGCGATCTGCAGTGCGATCTCCCGCCTGGAGGTCATCAACCCGTCGCCGTCGATATTGAAGCGGTCAGCCCAGATCACCTCGTCGTTGGCAAAAAAGATCAGTTGGGTGAACAGGGTCAGCCGGCTGCCCTCGTCCGTCAAACGGGTATCGAGGATGTAGCTGATGGCGTGCTTTTGGTAGGTGTTTGCCTTGTCGGACTGAAGGCTGATCTGCGCGGCCGTGTAGGGGGCGATGACCGAAACCGAACGAAGCGCGCAAAGACCGATGGTGACGTCCTCGATCAGGGCGCTTGCGAACTGGGTGGAGGGACTGTCGATCGCTCCGTTGCTCGGCGGAAGCAGCACGACACGCGGCGGACGCAAGTCGGCAGCTGTCTCCGAAACTGGAGCGAGGATCGTCGAAGCTGGCGGTCGCCATTCCGCGACCGCGGGAACGACCGGCGCATCGCTGTGCGCGATTGCCCTTGCCTCGAGGGGATTGCCCTCCAGCTGAAACACCTGGGTCAGGATCTTGCGCACATCTTCGTCGAGCGGATTGCGCTCAAGGAGCCGTGCTGCGGCCGCCTTGACCAGCTTGCGCAGGCTCTTCGTCGCTTCCGGTGCGGCTAAGAGCAGGCTTTCGCGCAGGAGCGTCATGTGCTCGCCGCGCTGCCGCTCGATCCAGCCGTGGAGCGCTTGCCCTTGCGACTTCAGATCCTTGAGGAAGTCCTCCTGGAACGTCGTCGCCGCCAGCTGGAAGCGGGCGAGGGGATCGCCCGTGTCTCGGCCGATTTCATCGAGATCGCTCTGCAGCCGATCGACGTCGAGCCCGACCGACGATTGGGAGAAACTCAGGAAATGGCAGCCCAGTTCGTCCTGTCGCGCGCTGATCCGGGAGATCGTCTTGCGCAGATTGACGAAGGCCTGGCTGGGGACGACTTCATCCCACAACAGCTTGGCAATGTCGTTTCTCGACTGCTCGCGATGTCCGCCGACGATAAAATAACAAAGGATGAGCAGACCCTTTTCCGGAAAGGCCACTTCGCGCCCGTCGGCATCGACGAGGCGCAAGAGCCCGAGGGTCTGCAGTCTGAATGTCATCCGGTCATTCCTGTCGGGCGCAAACGATTATCCGTGCAGATCCTGGGCGTGGGTCGTTCCTGCGCGGCTGCCTTCCGTCTCCGGCGTCTGGGCCACGGCGGCGACGAGCGAGATGATCTTCTTGCGCAACACCGGATCCGTGATCTTCAGGAAAGCGCGGTTGAGCGCGATGCCTTCCTTCGACGAAACGAAGGAGGAGATTTCGCTCGGTTCGCGCGTCGTGTCGCCGGCGCCGTTGCGAGCAGCTGCGTCGTCGCCTTCCTGGAAGAAGAAGCTCGGATGCACGCCGAGGATATCGGCGATCGCCTGAAGACGGCTGGCGCCGATGCGGTTGGTGCCTTTTTCGTACTTCTGAACCTGCTGGAATGTGATCCCGAGGCCGTCGGCCAGCTTCTCCTGGCTCAACCCGGCCATCAACCGACGCATCCTGACGCGGGAACCGACAAAGACATCAATCTGGCTGGGGGCTTTTGTGTTCACTTGTATTTCCTCCGCACGTAGGAGTGGTCAAATCATACATATGAGTTTGCTTGAATAAATCTCCCGATGCAATCACTACGGGCTAAAACACGGAGATTTGCAAAGCCGCCCCGGTTTTCCAGGGGGTGAGCCGGGCGATGCCGCAACGATTGGAGCACAAGCGCGCGAATTGTGGCGGATCACGCAGGCCAACTTGCCTCGTTTACGCCAAAATGCGGGGGCGCCGGGCGCGAATCGATCCGGCGTCAATGCGCTTGCGACTGTGCGAACGGCTGGGTCCCATCGTCCTCATTCAACGGCTTTTACGGTCGCCGTTACTGTTAAGTACTTGTGCTGCCCCGGCTCTTGAAGAAGCTGCGATCATACCGGCTCTATGTCCGCGCCTTACCTGCCTGCTGGCGGGATGAGGGGGCAGCGCGGAGCCGGTTCGGATTGCTGCTAGATGCCGGAGAACCGAAATGCGCAGATTGACCCTGGCCTTGACCCTGTTGGCGATTGCTTCCATGCCGGCAGAGGCCGGTCCGGCTACGACGAGCGCGTCCGTCAATTTCCGGGAAGGACCGGGCACCGGTTTCAATAGTCTGGGTACGATTGCGGAAGGCGCGGAGGTCGACGTCAAGGAATGCGACGATGCCGGCACATGGTGCGCCGTCAGCTTCAGCGGCCAGAACGGCTTCGTCAGCGGCAAGTACCTGAACGATGCCGACCCGAAGGGGCTTGGCTGGCCGCGCGCCTTCAAGACCGACAGTGGCGCGACCATCACGCTCTACCAGCCGCAGATCAACGCGTGGAAGGACTTCACCGATCTCGATGCGCTGATTGCCACCGAATACAAGCAGTCTGACGATGCCAAGCCGATCTACGGCGTCATCGGGGTCACCGGCAAGACCGCCGCCGACAGTGCATCCGGCCAGGTCGTCGTTTCGGACATCAAGATGACGGAGATCAATTTCTCCGTCCTTGACCGGAAGGAACTGGCGGATCTCGCGCTTGAGGTCGGAAAGCTGATGCCGGTCGGAACCATCACCGTTTCCGAGGACAAGTTGACGGCGAGCCTCGCCGACTACGAGCGGCTCGGCAATGTCGAAGGGCTGAAGGCCGATCCGCCGCCGATTTTTATCAGCAAGAGGCCGGCGGTGTTGGTGCAGACCGACGGCAAGGCGGTGTTCGCGCCGGTCAAGGGTGTCGAGGGCCTGTCCTTCGCCGTCAACACCAACTGGGACCTGTTCAAGGTCGATGCGGACGGCACCTATTATCTGCGCAACGACAAGTCCTGGCTGCAATCGAAAGATCTGGCCTCGGGGTGGCAGCCTGCGCCGTCGCTGCCCGACATTCTTGGCAAGCTGCCGGACGACGACAACTGGAAGGATGCGAAGGCGGCAATTCCGCCGCAACCGGACAAAGCCGTGGTGCCGGATGTCGTCTATTCGGACAAACCTTCCGAGCTGCTCGTCTTCGACGGCGAGCCGGAGCTGGAGCAGGTGCCGGGCACCGGCCTCAAGGTTGCAACCAACAGCGAGAGCGATGTCTTCTACCGCAATGCGGATTCCAACTGGTACATTCTCGTCTCCGGCCGCTGGTTCGCGAGCTCTTCTCTCGATGGTCCGTGGACCTTCGCGACGCCCAAGCTTCCAGAAGATTTCCAGAACATCCCGCAGGATGCCGCCTATTACACGGTGCGCGCTTCCGTTCCCGGCACGTCCGAAAATGCCGAAGCGCGGCTGAAGGCGAGCATTCCCGAAAAGGCGCGCGTGGCGCTTGACGGGTCGGTCACGGTCGACGTCACCTATAGCGGCGATCCGAAGTTCGAGCAGATCGACGGCACTTCGCTCACCTACGCCGTGAACACGAATGAGATCGTCATCAAGGTCGGCGACAAGTACTTCGTCGTGAAGGACGGGATCTGGTTCGTCGGCGACAAGCCGACCGGACCGTTCAGCGTCGCCAAGGCGGTGCCGGACGAGATCTACCAGATCCCGCCGTCTTCGCCGGTCTACAACGCGACCTATGTGCGGATCTACGAGACGGAGCCGGATGCGGTCTGGTTCGGCTACACGATGGGCTATCTCGGTGCCTATCTCGCCTGGGACACCTTCGTCTACGGCACCGGCTGGTACTATGACGACTATTGGGACTATGGCTGGGCCGGCGGCGGCTACTGGCCTTACTATCCGCGTCCGGTGACCTATGGCGTCGGCGCGTTCTACAACCCGGCTGTCGGGACGTTCGGCCGCTATGGCTATGCCTATGGCCCCTACCGCGGCATCGCCGCCGGTGCCGCCTACAATCCGCGCACCGGGACCTACATGCGCGGCGCTGTCGGCTACGGACCGAACGGAGACCGGGGCTTCGTCGCGGCCTATAATCCGCGCACCGGCAACGCGGCGATCGCGCGCGGCGGGCACAATGTCTACGGCAGCTGGGGCACAGCGGCCGTCAAGCACGGCTCGGACTTTGCGCGCATTTCCGGCGGTGCGACCGCGGGCGGCGCCGGTATGCATTGGCGCACGTCAGACGGCAACCATGGCTTCGTCGCCGGCGGCAAGGGTGGCGACGTCTATGCCGGGCGTGACGGAAGCGTCTATCGCCGCGACGACGGCCAATGGCAGAAGCACACGCCGGACGGCTGGCAGCCAGTCGACAAGCCGTCGATCCAGGATCGGGCCAAGGCGGGCGAACAGTTTTCTGCCAATCATCCGGATGCGGCCCAGAACCTGAATCAGCGGATCGAGACACGTCAGTCCGGCCAGGGAGCAGGCGCCAGAACATTGGACCGGGCACCCGACCATCTGGCCATCGACAACATCGGGCGACAGCTCGGCAACCAGCGTTCCTTCGAACGCCAGTCCTTCGATCAGCGCCCGCTGAACTTCCCGAGCAGCGGCGGAGGTGGCTTTGACCGCCCGGGTGGCTTCGGGGGAGGTGGCTTCGAAGGAGGTGGGTTCCACGGCGGTGGCGGCTTTCAAGGGGGCGGCGGTTTCCATGGTGGAGGCGGCTTCGGTGGGGGCGGTGGTTTCCATGGCGGTGGTGGGTTCCGTCGGCGCTGATCCGCGGCGAAACGGTGTTGGCGGAACCGCCTACAGGTATGTTAGCATTTCTAAAAATTGAGAGTCGTGCCGGTCGGGGGACCGGCGTGATCGGTGGGGGTGGTAAGCATGGGCTGTGTCGGGTCGTCGCATCGTTTTCTGGGGCCGCTTTTCGGCCTTCTTGTGTTGCTTTCAATCGTCTTCGGACCCGTCGCCAAGGGGTTTGCGCAGGAGCCGGCACCCGCCGCGCCGCCTGCCAAGGTCCAGCAACTGATCCAGCTTCTCGACGACCCCGAGGTGAAGCAGTGGCTTTCGGCGAAACAGGCGCCAGCCGCCACTGCGGCTGCAACTGAGACGCCGGCGACCGGTATCGTCGCCCGGTGGACGGCCCAAATCAGGCGCCACCTGACAGGCATCACCAATGCGGTGCCGCGCGTTCTCCCGGAGATACAGGCTGCACGGGATCGCCTGGCCGGCGACATGGAAAACCATGGGGCAGCTCCGATCCTTAAAGGCTTCTTCTTCATCCTGCTGATCGGCTACGGAGCCGAATATCTCTTGCGCTGGGTGCTGAAGCGCAGCCTTCAGGGCGCGGTCCTGACGGGGCCGGCCCGAACGATATTGACACGGGTGCTGCCGCTCATCGTTTTCGCGGCCGCCAGCATATCGGTGCTCGCGATCGCCGACTGGCCTCCGAGGCTGGAGGCGACGATCGCACCGTTGCTTGGTGCCTGGATCGGCGCCCGCCTGCTGATGATCATCGCCGCGGCTGTGCTGACCGGTGGGCCGGCAAGCGAGGAGAGTGCAGACGGGCGGGTTGGCTACATGTCGCTGACGGCGGATGATGCCCGCTTCTGGCACCGGCACAGCCTGTGGCTGATCGGCGCTGCGGCGCTGGTGTGGGGCATCGGCGATGCAATGCGGGCGCTATCCATTTCGGATGACGTACATGATCTCGTCTCCGCTGCCCTCGGTCTCGTCGTTCTGGTGCTCGGGATCGTGACGGTGGTCCGTCGGCCCGTCGGCACCGTCATCGGCTCGCGACGCATTGTCGGTAACGTCCTGTTGGTCGCCTTCCTGATCGTCTTGTGGATGCTTTGGGTTGCCGGCATGGATGTCCTGTTCTGGATCGGCCTCTACGTGATCGGCATGCCGCCGTTGCTGCGCTTCACCAGCGCCTTCACCAAGACGTTGCTGCAGGCTTCCGCCGAAGACGACGTGCATGTGATGCGCAACATCTTGATCGAGCGCGGCGCTCGACTGTTGGTCATTGCTCTGGCGGCTGGCTGGCTGGCGCTGGTCTTCAAGGTCAGTGCGACGGCGATGATGCATGACGACGCCTTCAACCGGGTGGTCCGCGGGCTGCTCGCCGGTATCGTCATTCTGCTGGCGGCAGATCTCATCTGGCAGCTCGTAAAGGGCTTCATCAATCTGCGGGTCAAGCAGGCCAATCACGCGACCGAGGACCCGGCCGAGCGCGCCCGCAACACCCGTCTGATGACCTTGCTGCCGATCCTGCGCAATTTTCTCGCGGCCTTCATCGCCGTCGTGGCGGTGCTGATGGTGCTCTCCGGCCTCGGTGTGGAGATCGGCCCGCTGATTGCCGGTGCCGGTGTCTTCGGCGTGGCCATCGGCTTCGGCTCGCAAACGCTCGTCAAGGACGTCATCAGCGGCATCTTCTACATGATGGACGATGCGTTCCGCATCGGCGAATACATCCAGAGCGGCAGCTACAAGGGCACGGTCGAATCCTTCAGCATTCGTTCCGTCAAGCTGCGCCATCACCGCGGCCCGGTCTTTACCGTACCTTTCGGCTCGCTCGGCGCGGTGCAGAACATGAGCCGCGACTGGGTGATCGACAAGTTCCTGATCAACGTTTCATTCGATGCCGATGTCGCCAAGGTGAAGAAATTGGTGAAGGGCATCGGTGCCAAGCTGCTGGAAGATCCGGATGTCGGCCCGTTGATCCTGGAAACGGTCAAGATGAAGGGCGTCGAGAATTTTGGCGACTACGGGATGACCCTGAGTTTCGCCATGAAGACGAAGCCGGGAAGCCAGACCCAGGTCAGACGCCGGGCGCAGGTGATGATCAAGGAAGCTTTCAAGGAAAACGGCATCAATTTCGCCTCGCCGACGGTGCAGGTGGCGGGCGATGAGCAGCAGCATTCTGCTGCGGCCGCCGCCGCGACCCGTGATGCCATCGCCAAGAAGAATGCGGCTGCAGCGCTCGGCGAAGGTGGCGCGCCACAGGAATAGGATTCGCAATCAGGTTTTCCAGGGGCTGGGGAGGCCGACCGTGAAACGCGTTCTATTGGGAATGCTGCTTCTCGTGGTGTTCGCGGGCGGCAGCGCCTTGGCGCAATCGAACGAGCAGTTTGTTCGGTCGATGTTCGTTCCCCACAAGGACGACTTCGACGGGATGGAAAAGCGACGTGTGATCCGCATCATCGTTCCCTTCAGCAAGACGATCTATTTTGTCGACCGCGGCCAGCAACTTGGCACGGCTGTTGAATTCGGGACGGCGCTTGAAAACGAGCTCAACAAGGACCGCAAGAAGCAGATCGACAAAATCCGCATCGGTTTCGTGCCGATGCCGCGGGCAAGACTTCTGTCGGCACTGGAAGAGGGGCTCGGTGATATCGTCATGGCGAACCTGACGATCACGGAAGCGCGGCTCGCCAAGGTGGATTTCACCGCGCCACTCTACGGCGAAGCCAAGGAAGTCCTCGTCACTGGCCCATCCGCTCCCGCAATCGCCGGTCTTGATGACCTGAGCGGACAGGAAATCCATGTGCGCCGTTCGAGCAGCTACTACGAGCATCTGGCGGCCCTGAGTGCAGATTTCGAAAAGGCCGGCCGCCCGCCGATTGCCTTGAACGACATGGACGAGAACCTGGAGGACGAAGACGTTCTGGAGATGATCAACGCCGGACTGCTGCCGTGGACGGTCGTCGACATGTACAAGGCGAACATCTGGGCGAAGGTCTTCACCGACCTCAAGGTGAGAGAGGATATCGCCGTCTCCGATCACGGTGAAATCGCCTGGGCAATCCGCAAGGACAGCCCGAAGCTCAAGGCCGTTCTTGATGACTTCGTCAAGGGCCATAAGATCGGCACCACCTTCGGCAACATCCTGAGAAACACCTATTACAAGGGCGACAAGATGCTGAAGCGGGCCTATGCGCCCGATGACGTCGAACGTTTCAAGCAACTCGTCGAGATCTTCCGCAAGCACGGAAGCACCTATTCTTTCGATCACCTGATGCTGATGGCGCAGGGTTACCAGGAATCGCAACTCGACCAGACCCGGCGTAGCCAGCGTGGCGCAGTCGGCATCATGCAACTGCTGCCGTCGACTGCAGCGGACAAGGCCGTTAACATCCGCGGCATCGACAAGGACGAGAACCTGAACGTCGAAGCCGGATCGAAGTATCTGCGTTTCCTGGTCGATACCTATATCAACGATCCGGCCGTGACGCCGCGTGACCAGTTGCTGTTTGCCTTCGCGGCCTACAATGCCGGGCCCGGGAACCTGCGGAAGTTCCGGGCAAAGGCCAGCGAAATGGGGCTCGATCCGAACCTCTGGTTTGGCAATGTCGAAAACGCCGCGGCCGCGATCGTTGGGCGCGAGACGGTTCAATATGTCAGCAATATCTATAAGTACTATGTCGCCTACAGCCTGCTTGCGGCCCATGATGCTGACACGGCCGCGACGAAAATCGAAAACAAGACGGCGACCACCGCGCCATAGGCGCAGGTGTTGCTCGCCAGTAGTGGAGGTCTCGAAATGGTCTTGGTGAAGAGCAACTCGCTGGTGAGACGGTCGGCGGCCTTCCTTTGCCTTTGCGCTCTGACACTTGCGGGCTGCACGACCCCGGATCTTGAACCGATCCCCGGCAGCATCACCTATGGAGGCCAGCCGCGGACGAAGCTGACGAAGGCGCCCGTGGGCAGCATCGTCCCGCACCGTTTCACCAGCGGCAACAGTTTCGTCCAGGAGACCTATGTCATTCAGCCGGACCGCACGCTGAAACTCATCCGTCGCGACTACTATGATCTGCCGATCGATCGATGAACCGGGCATGGGTCCCGGGCTCGGTTGGTTGACAGTCCCGCGTCGACACATGATAGCTCGCAGCGGATGAAGATCGCTTTTTACGCACCATTGAAATCGCCCGAACATCCGGTGCCTTCCGGCGACCGGCTGATGGCGCGCATGCTGCTCGCAGCACTTCGGGCCGATGGACATGCGGTTGCGATTGCATCGGACCTGCGCAGCTTCACGGCCAAGGCGTCGAACGAGGAATTTGCCGAACTGGAACGCGCGGCGGAGGCCGAGACCGCGCGCCTTCGGAAGCTCTGGCGTCACGAGGGCGCACCCGACCTCTGGTTCTGCTACCATCCCTATTACAAGGCGCCCGACCTTCTCGGGCCCGCGCTCGCGGACGAATTTTCCATTCCCTATGTCACCGCAGAAGCGTCCTACTCGATACGGCGGAACGAGGGTGTCCGGGCCATTGCCCAGCGCCGGGTTCTTGCCGCCATCGAGAAGGCGGCCGTCAATATCTGCCTGACGCGCCGCGACCGCGACGGCCTTCTCGAAGCCGCACCGTCGTGTCGGCACGCTATGCTCGCGCCATTCATCGACGCGTCTCCCTTCAGTGAGAGCGAGCCGTCGGCTGGTGCCGCCTGCCGGATGGTCGTGGTCGCGATGATGCGAAGCGGCGACAAGACGGATAGTTACCGCATGCTGGCGCAGGCGCTGGCGCTCCTTGCGGATGCCGCCTGGACCTTGACGATCGTCGGTGACGGACCTTGTCGCGACGAGGTCATGGAAGCCTTTGCGGCCTTGCCTTCCGAGCGACTGGTATGGCTTGGCGAAAAAGACGCAGCCGAATTGCCGGATATTCTGGCGAGCGGCGATCTCTATGTGTGGCCCGGCTGCGGCGAGGCCTATGGGCTTGCCTATCTCGAAGGGCAGGCTGCCGGTCTGCCGGTAATCGCGCAACACACGGCCGGCGTGCCCGAGGTGGTGCGAGACGGCGAGACTGGGCTGCTGACGCCGGATGGCGATGTGAGCGCCTATGCGGCGGCGATGCGTGACCTGATCGAGGATCCGGCTCGCCGCCGGCGATTGGGGGCAGCGGCCCGGCGGTTCGTTCACGAGGAGCGCTCGTTTCATGCTGCCGCGCGACGGCTTCGCTCGATTTTCGATGAATTCCTGGAGACGCCGAGATGACAGAGGAAGTCCATTGGCAGCGCCTTGCTGCGGAACTCGATCGCATCGCGGCGTCGGGGCGGCAGGTGGATTTCTGGCTACGTGACGATGATGCAGCCGAGCCGACTGTGGCGCTCGATCGTCTGCTGTCGCTGGTCGACCGGCATGCGCTTGCCGTCGTTCTCGCCGTTCCGCCGGCCCTAACCGGCGAAGCGCTCGCGCGCCGTCTGGATGGGCTCGCGCATGTCAGTGTCGCCGTACATGGATGGGCGCATCGCAATCATGCGCTGCCTGAAGAAAAGAAGCAGGAGCTCGGTGCGCACCGGCCGCGGGCCGCCGTGCTCAACGAACTCGAGCGCGGTTACGACCGCCTGCGGACGCTTTTCCCTGACGGTTTCGTGCCGATGCTCGTTCCGCCGTGGAACCGCATCGACAAGTCTCTGCTGGATGCCTTGCCCGAAATCGGGTTCACGGTGCTTTCGGTCTTCGGGCCAGAGAAGCCATCGCCGTTCAAGCTGGCCAACACCCATGTCGACGTCATGGACTGGCGCGGTACGCGCGGCTGTCGCGACCATGCATCGATCGTCGCCGATATCATTGCAAGGCTCAGGCAGGTCTGTGGCGATGTCGAGGAAAGGGCGGATCAGAAGGGCCGCACGATCGGCGTGCTGACGCATCATCTGGTTCACGACGAGGGCGTTTGGGCGTTCCTCGAAAAGCTCTTCGCGGCGACGAGCAGGCACCCGGCCTGTCGCTGGCTCGCCGGCCGCGAGATTACTACAGCTCGATGATCTGTCCGTCGCGGGCGGCAAAGGCGCCGGCGAAGGTTGTCTTAACGTCGCGTTCCATTGCCGTCAGCGCCTCGTCGGTGCGCGACGGATCGTGATGGAACATGGCGAGTTGCTTGACGTCGGCGGCCATCGCCAGGCGGGCACCATGCATGCCGGTCGAGTGCCCGTAGCCCTGAAAATGGTCCATCTCGCTCTCGAGATAGGTGCAGTCATAGACCATCAGATCACAGCCGGCGATCAGTTCAAGAACGGCGGGATCGAGAATGCCGGGCTCATGCTCGGTATCGTAGACGAGAGCGACGGCGCGACCGTTCCACTCGACGCGGTAGCCGACACAGCCGCCCGGATGATTGAGGCTTGTTGTGCGGATCGTGATCCCCGCGCGCGGCGTCAGGACGTCACCGGGTTTGAAATCCATGCCGTCGAGGCTTGCCTGACAGATATCCGGATCCACGGGGAACCACGGCGGCCGCATGAAGTCGCGGATCATTTCCTTCGTGGTCATAGTGCCGTGCAGGTGGCCGGACCAGAAGCGCACCGAGTTCTGACACTTGTAGATCGGTTTGAAATAGGGGAGGCCGATGATGTGGTCATAGTGGCTGTGGGTGAAGAAAAGGTCGAACTGGTCGATGCCTTCGGCGATCAGCGAGTAACCGGCCTCACGTATTCCCGACCCTGCATCGAAAAGCAAAACGTCCTTGCCGCATCGAATCTCGATGCAGGACGTATTCCCTCCATAGGCGACGTATTGTTGGCCGGATACCGGCAAACTTCCTCTTACGCCCCAGAACCGCACTCGAAAGTTGTCGTCACGCATTCATTTCGGCTTCACTACGCACGCTCGGACCATTTTGATCCTTGTGTGACTGTTAAACAAGCACAGATGGCCACACCCCTGCAATGCCATGGGTTATTATTTGGAAAGTAACCTTAGCGTCGCCAAGAGTGACCGATTGAAAATCGCCCGACGGAACCGCGTTTCAGCGGGAATCGTCGGATCGATGGCTCGCCCTTAGCAACGGCATATGAAACTTTTTGTTGCGCTCTTACGTGGATTGTCTATCGAACGCAGTAACGCAGGGAACAGGTTACGCATGGTTGAGGCAACGGACGGGCGGTTCTACGACAGCGTACCTCTCTTCGATGCGTTCGAGGGGGTGACGGACGAGGCCAACTATCGCCCGCTGCCGGATGGCTGGGTCCTTGCCGTTGCCGACATCGTCAACTCGACCGGCGCGATTGCCGAAGGTCGCTACAAAACTGTGAATATGGCAGGCGCCAGTGTGATCTCGGCGTTGATGAACGCGCTCGAAGAAAAGTCGATGCCCTTTGTTTTCGGGGGTGACGGTGCACTCGCCGCACTGCCGGCTCCAATGGAGGGCCGCGCACGCGCCGCACTCTCTGCCGTTAAGACCTGGGTTGCCGAGGAGCTTGGCCTCGAATTGCGCGCCGCTTTGGTGCCGGTCAGTGATATCCGGGCCAACGGCTTCGACATGCGCGTCGCCCGCTTCAAGGCGAGCGAGGAAGTCTTCTATGCGATGTTTGCGGGCGGCGGCGCCAGTTGGGCGGAGGCGGCGATGAAGGCGGGACGCTATCCCGTCGGTCCTGCGGCCGCCGGTACCCGGCCCGATCTGACCGGGCTCTCCTGTCGCTGGAACCCGATCGAGTCCCGCCATGGCACCATAGCCTCGATCATCGCCGTGCCCGGACAGAAGGGCAATGGGCCGGAGTTCCAGGCGTTGATCGCCGATATTGTCGCGTTGGCCGACGAGGAAGAGCGCAACGGTCATCCTGTTCCTGAGCTTGGGCCGCGGCCGCGGTTCTCTTTCAAGGGCATCGACGCCGAGACGCGGGCCGTGGCGCCGAAGGGGCAGCGCTTTTTCGCCCGTTGCTTCATCACCGTGCAGACACTGGCGCTGTTTGTATGTCTCAAGATGGGTTGGAATCTCGGGACGTTCGACACGACCCGCTACCGCCGCGACCTCGCCGACAACACGGATTTCCGCAAGTTTGACGACGGGTTGAAAATGACGATTGACATCAGCGCCGATCGGCTAGAGCGGATCGAAGCGCGGCTAAGGCAGGCCGAGGCAGCGGGCGTCGGGCACTATGGACTGCATCAACAGGATTCGGCGCTCATGACCTGCATCGTTCCGACGCCTATGACGCGGGACCACATGCATTTCGTCGACGGCGCGTCGGGCGGCTATGCAGTCGCCGCAAGCAAGCTCAAGGCAACGTTGGCGCGGGTTCATACTGCCTAGCAACGACGCCGAGATGCCGTCCGGTCTGCGGCCCTCGGCGAACCCGGTGCGGGTCAGGCCTTGACGATATGTTCGCCGGTCAGCCCGTTGCGGTGAAAGACATTGCGCGTATCGACGACGAGCGGCGCGGCAGCCGCAAGCGCGGCGTAGTCCACCTGGTCATGGTCGGTGGCAATCAACACGGCGTCGAACCCTGCCAGCGTTTGCGCGTCGAGCACGACGGACCGCCGGCCCTTCAAGGCGCCATATTCACGCGTCGGCGGGATCTCGGCGACGTAAGGGTCGTGATAGGCGGTGCGCCCACCGCGCTCTTCGATCAATTCGATCAGGCGCAGCGACGGGCTTTCGCGAATGTCCGGAACATTCTTCTTGTAGGCGAGGCCGACCACGAGGACGTTGGAACGGCTGAGCGCCTTGCCGGCCTTGCGGTCGAGGGCCTCGGCCAGGCGGCTGACCACATGGCGGGGCATGGCCGAATTGATCTCGCCGGCAAGCTCGATGAAGCGCGTAGGCAGCTCGAATTCCCGCGACTTCCAGGTGAGGTAGAAGGGGTCGATCGGAATGCAGTGGCCGCCGAGCCCGGGGCCGGGGTAGAACGGCATGTAGCCGAACGGCTTGGTCTTTGCCGCTTCGATCACTTCCCATACGTCGATGCCCATTGCCTCATAGACGATCTTCAACTCGTTGACGAGGGCGATGTTGACGGAGCGGAAGATGTTCTCGGTGAGTTTCACGGCCTCCGCCGTGGCGTTGGAAGAGACCGGCACGACGGTCTTCACCACGGCAGCATAGAAGCGCTCCATCAAGGCCGAAGCCTGCGGACCGTCACCGGCGACGACCTTCGGAATGCTGACGGTCTCATAGGTCGGATTGCCGGGGTCCTCGCGCTCCGGCGAAAAGCCGACGAAGAAGTCGTTGCCGGACTTGAGTCCGGTTTCCTCAAGGATGGTGCGCACGACGCCATCGGTCGTCCCCGGATAGGTGGTCGATTCCAGGACGATAAGTTGTGCTGGCCGAAGCGCAGCAGCGATAGCGCGGGAGGTCTTCTCGACGAAGGAAAGATCCGGGTCTCGGTGTTTGGTGAGCGGCGTCGGCACGCAGATGATGATGACGTCGCAGCCCGCCAGCCTTTGAAAGTCCGTTGTCGAGTGGAAGCGGCCGGCACTGCTCTCTTGCGCAAGTGCTGCGTCCGATACGGCGGCGATGTAGGACTTGCCCGCATCGAGCGAGACGATCTTGTTGGGATCGATATCGAACCCGGTGACGGCGAAGCCTGCGCGGGCAGCGGCGATGGCGAGCGGCAGGCCGACATAGCCAAGGCCGATGACGCCAACCTTGGCGCTGAAGGCAGCGATGGACGAGAGCAGGTTTTCGAAGTGAGGTGAGGTCAATTTTGCTTTCCGGATCTCGTGGACAGACGGGCGGCGTCGCGCGAACATGTCGTGGTTTGTTGGAGAGAAACAAGCCCCAAGTCAAGCGAGGCACCGCGTCGGGCCGCGGGACTGGTCCATGAGCCGACTATCAAATCTTCGTGCGAAAAAACTTTGCCTAGCCTCTGGAAATCGGCGGGCGGGATCAATATCTGCAACGGATAAGTCCCGCATTCCGGGTGCCTGCACGTCATCGACGCCGGAACGGCTGGAGCATTTTCTTAACGGGCACGGCTCATCATCATCCACCGCGAACTTGGACCGGCAATTTGCCGGGGCGTTCGTCGTCTCCGGATGCTGGCGTGGGACGGTCTGTCATGATGAGGACGCGAAATGGCCCCGACAAACGACAACGTATCCGAAATCCTCATCGACAAGGTTGCCGACTGGTTGATGCGGACGTCGCTCAGCGACGCACCGCTGGAGACGATCGTCAAAGGTTTCTGCGAGCGGCTGGCAGCCGCCGGTCTGCCGCTAATGCGCGTTCACCTCTCCTTTTCGATGTTGCATCCGCTCTATGATGCACTTGGTTTCACCTGGGTGCGCGGCAAGGGCGTCGAGGTGAGTGGCCTCCGGCACGAAGAACTGGCGCTCAATCCCGAACGCTTTCTGCAGAGCCCGTACTACTACCTGCTCAACAACAATCTCGAACATGTCCGGCGGCGCCTTTATCAGGATACGCCGTCCGAGTTCCCGATTTTCGACGATCTGAAGGAGATGGGTGCGACGGACTACCTGGCCTTCATGCAGTCGCTCGGGGCCGATTCCGGTCACGGCATGGTCGGGTCCTGGACGACGGACCGCCATGGTGGCTTCACCGATGATGTGATTGGGGCGCTTTTGAAACTGCAGTATCATCTGGCAGTTGCCGCCAAGATGGCGGTGCTTGGAAAACTCGCCGACAATATGCTGACCACCTATCTCGGCTCCAGCGCCGGCCGCCGCGTGATGAGTGGCCAGGTGCGTCGTGGCGATGGCGAAACCGTACGTGCGATCCTGGTCATGGCCGATATGCGCCGCTCGACGATGCTGGCGGAAAAGGAAGGGCGGCAGTCCTACATCGAGACGCTGAACACCTATTTCGATGCGATTGCTGCCCCCTTCAATCGCAATGGCGGCCATATCCTGAGCTTCGTCGGTGACGGGTTCATCGCCGTCTATCCGTGTGGGCGCCACAAGGAGCCGTCCGAGTTTGCTGCCCGCGAAGCCTTCGCAGCCGTTCGCGCAGCAACCGTGCGCATGGAGATGCTGAACGGCGAAAGGCGCAAGCAAGCGCGTGATCCGATCGGCTACGGCATCGGACTGCATGTCGGCAACGTGATGTTCGGCAATGTCGGCCTGCGCGACCGGCTGACCTTCTCCGCCTTCGGCTCGGCCGTCAACGAAGTCCAGCGGTTGCAGAACCTCACCAAGAAGTATGCGCATAGCGTCGTCGCGAGCGAAGCCTTCGTCAACTACTGCGGTGGGGATTGGACCGCGCTCGGCCAGGAAAAACTGCGCGGCGTGCGGCAGAAGTTCACGATTCTCTACCCCAACGATACGGCGTTGCTTGCCAGGGCAGACGAGCGCTTCGACGATGTGTCGCAGGATGGACTTTCCGAAGCGGAACATGTCATGTTGCTTCACCGTAATACTCGTCCGCTTCAGCCGCCGCGCGGCCTTATCGACAAGATGCTTCAGTAAGGGGGAAGAATGTTCCGAGCCGTGTTTGTCGCCGCCAGCATCGCCATGGCCGGAGGCGCCATGGCGCAGCCGTGGGAAACCAAACTGTCAGACGGCTTCGAAGGACAGAATTTCGCGCCCGAAGGTGGGCTCTATTATCGCGAAAATTTCGAGCAGACTGCGGGCACGGTCGAATTTCAGAACGAGGTCAAGCGTACCGGAAACGGCGCGCTCAAATTGAGTGTCGTTCCGACGTGTCCGGACTCCCTCGACGGTTGTAGCGAGCGAGCCGAGATTTGGGAAAAGACGGCGCTGCGTGTGCCCTACGACCAGGGGATCTGGTACGGTTTCGCGGTCAAGTTTGCCGATCCGATCCCAAGCGAGGACCACCGCTATCTGATCGCCCAGTGGAAACGTGAGATCGACCCCGGCGCGGAGGGCGATTTCAGCCCGTTCCTGGCTTTGCGTCTCGAAGCCGGCAAGCTCTTCGTCACGGTGGAGACGAATTACATCGCGCCGCTCTCGTCCGGTCCGGAAGGGACGCCGGCCAGCTGCAAGCCCGGTGAGATTCCCGTGTGGGGGCGCCCCAACATCAACCAGATGCGCATGCTGGTCGCAGCCGACAGCAACTGGAAGCCGGAAGACGGCAGCCTCTTCAATGGCTGCACGGATGCCGTGAAGGTGACGAGCCATGGCAATCCGTTGCCCGACCCGAAGTCCGGCTGGATCGATTTCGCGATTTACACGCTGCCGGGGGCCAATGGCACCGGGCGTATCGAAGTCTTCGCCAACGACAAGCCGATCATTACGGTAACCGGGCATGTCGGCCACGACGACAAGGGGCTCGGCAAGAACCAGTACTTCAAGTTCGGCCCCTATCGAGCGGCCGATACGACCGACTGGACGCTGTTCTATGACGACTTCCGTCGCTCGCCGAATTGCGCCGACGTGTTAAAGGCCGAGGTGTGCCCCGCGCTCTAACCGACTGAAGATGCAAGGAGCAATGCTCCGGTTGCAGTCGGCCTGCTGGACAGCCTTCTGAAGCTGCGCTAGTCTTTTTTTAGAGGCGGCGGATAAAAAGGCGATGAGGGAAGCGTGCTGCTATGACATCTGGGGCGGACCTGCTTCGAGTTGAAGGTCTGCGGATCACATTCTCGGTGCTCGGCGGCGAAGTTCAAGCCGTCAACAACGCAAATTTCAGGATTTTGCCCGGCAAGGTCACGGCGCTCGTTGGTGAGTCGGGATCGGGAAAGTCGGCAATCAGCCAGGCGGTGATGGGTATCTTGCCCAACGTCGCGAGGGTTGGCGGCAAAATTTTGTTCAATGATCCCACCACGGCGGCAAAGCCGATCGACCTGCTCGCGCTGGAGCGGGAAGGGGAAGAGATTCGCAGCCTGCGTGGCACGCGCATCAGCAAGATCTTCCAGGAGCCGATGACGTCGTTGTCGCCGCTCCACACGATCGGGAACCAGATTTCCGAAGTGCTGAAGATCCATACGGATGCCGAAAAGGCGGAACGCCGGGCGCGGACCGAGGAGCTGCTTGGCTATGTCGGCTTCGCCAATCCCAAGCGTGCCTACGACATGTATCCGTTCGAGCTTTCCGGCGGCATGCGCCAGCGTGCGATGATCGCGATGGCGCTGATCTGCCGGCCGGCGCTGTTGATCGCCGATGAGCCGACGACCGCGCTCGACGTGACGGTACAGGCGCAAATCCTGAAACTTCTGCGCGAGCTTCAGGTAAAGCTCAATATGGCGATGCTGCTGATCACTCACGATCTCGGCGTCGTTGCCAACATGGCCGACGAGGTCGTGGTGATCTATCACGGGCAGATCGTCGAGGCCGGTCCCGTCGAGGCGATCTTCCGCAACCCGCAGCATCCCTATCTCAAGGGGTTGATGGCGGCGGTCCCGCATTTCGACATGAAGCCCGGAGAGCGGCTGAAGGCGCTACGCGAAGTATCGGTCAAGGCCGGCACGCTGCTCGGGACCTCGGCAGCGAACAAGCCCGCTGGCCCGGATGTGCTGCTTTCCGTCCGCAATGTTTCGAAGACCTACGGGACGCGGAAGTCTTCCTGGTTCGGCGGCGGGGAAAGTACGCTGCATCGCGCAGTCGACGACGTCAGTTTCGACATCCGCCGTGGCGAGTGTCTCGGCCTCGTCGGTGAGAGCGGTTGCGGCAAGACGACCGTCAGCAAGATTCTCATGCGGGCGGTAACGCCCGACACCGGATCGGTGACGTTCGACAATGGCGAAGGCCCTGTGGATGTCCTGAAGGTTCAGGGCGACGATCTGCAGGCATTGCGCTCGAAAATCCAGATGGTCTTCCAGGATCCGGTCTCGTCGCTATCGCCGCGCATGACGGTCAAGAACATCCTCAGCGAGCCTTTGGAAATTCACGGACGCGGCACGGCGAAATCGCGGGTCGAAACGGTGCGTTCGCTGTTGCAGGCCGTCGGTCTCGACCAGCGCTTCGTCAACCGTTATCCGCACAGCTTCTCCGGCGGCCAGCGCCAGCGCATCGGCATTGCCCGGGCGCTCGCGCTCGTGCCGGAACTGCTGATCTGCGACGAGCCGGTTTCGGCGCTCGACGTTTCCGTCCAGGCGCAAATTCTCAACCTGCTCAAGGACCTGCAGAAGGAACTGGGGCTCACCTGTCTGTTCATCTCGCACAACCTTGCGGTCGTGGACTATATGGCCGATCGCATCGCCGTCATGTGCGCCGGGCGCATCGTCGAGGTCGCGCCGCGCGAGGTGCTGATGCGCAAGCCGGTTCACCCCTATACCAAATCGCTTTTGGCGGCCGTACCCTATCCGGATCTCGATCGTCCGCTCGACTTCGACAGGCTGAAGGACAGCGAAGGATCGGACATGCGTCGCTGGGGGCCGCAGTTCCGTGAGGACGACGCTGGCGACGCGCTCATCCCCACCGATCTCGGTGGCGACCATTTCGTGCTGGCGCACCGGTCCGTGGATGCAAGGGAGTTACGGCCATGATCACCCGCCGAACTGTACTGGCATTGCTTGCAACCGTGGCATTTCCCATGCGGCTGCTGGCTGCTGGCGGCGAGCCGGCGTTTCTGGAAAAGCTGATTGCCGACGGCAAACTCCCGCCGCTCAGCGAGCGCCTGCCCAAGACGCCGCGTGTCATCAACGTCGCGGCATTGGGGCGTACGCCCGGCAAGCATGGCGGCGTCGTGACGATGATCATCGGCAGCGCCAAGGACATCCGGCTCATGACCATCTACGGCTATGCCCGGCTGGTCGGCTATGACGAAACGCTGAAGCTCGAAGCGGATGTCCTCGAAAGCTACGAAACGGTCGAGGACCGCATTTTCACCTTCCACCTGAGGGAAGGGCACAAGTGGTCTGACGGAACGCCGCTGACCGCCGAGGACTTCCGCTATTGCTGGGACGACGTGCTCAACAACGAAAAGCTGAGCCCCGCCGGATTGCCGACTGCGCTGGTGATGGACGGAGAGGCCGGAAAGTTCGAAGTCCTCGACGAGCGAACCGTTCGCTACACTTGGTTGACGCCAAACCCGGACTTCCTGCAGAAGCTTGCGGCGCCCCAGCCGATGTTGGTGGCGATGCCTTCCGCATATCTCAAGCAGTTCCACGAGAAGTATCAGGAAGAAGACAAGCTCAAGGCCCTGATGAAGGAGCAGCGCGTCAAGAAATGGAGCCAGCTCCATATGCGCATGGCACGCTCCTATCGCCCTGAAAACCCGGACCTGCCGACGCTCGACCCGTGGCGCAACACGACACCGCTTCCAGCCGAGCAGTTCGTTTTTGAGCGTAATCCCTACTTTCACCGTGTGGACGAGAACGGGCTGCAGCTTCCCTATATCGACAAGTTCGTGCTCAACGTCAGTTCCTCGGCACTGATCCCGGCGAAGACGGGCACGGGTGAAAGCGATCTGCAGGCCACGGGCCTCGACTTCGTCGACTATACCTTCCTCAAGGATTCCGAGAAGCGGTATCCGGTGAAGGTGTTGCTTTGGAAGAAGACGCAGGGTTCGCGCCTGGCGCTTCTGCCCAACCTCAACTGCTCCGACACGGTCTGGCGGTCGTTGCTGCAGGACGTGCGCGTTCGCCGTGCACTCTCGCTCGCGATCGACCGCACAGAGATCAACAAGGCCGTCTTCTACGGACTGACCAAGGAAAGCGCCGACACGGTTCTGCCGGATAGCCCGCTCTTCCGTCCGGAGTTCGCCAGTGCGTGGGTCGCCCACGACCCGGCTCAGGCCAATGCGCTGCTCGACGAGGTTGGGCTGACACAGCGCGGCAGTGACGGCATTCGTATTCTCTCCGATGGCCGGCCGGCGCAAATCGTTGTGGAAACGGCGGGCGAAAGTACGCTTGAGACGGACGTGCTTCAGCTTGTCACCGACTACTGGCAGAAGATCGGTATATCGCTTTTCATCCGCACCTCGCAGCGCGACACGTTCCGCAGCCGCGCCGTGGGCGGCGAGATCGTCATGTCGATGTGGTTCGGCCTCGACAACGGCGTGCCCACTCCCGGCATGAACCCGGGGCAGCTGGCGCCCACGGCCGACGACCAGCTGCAATGGCCGGTCTGGGGGCTCAACTATCTGTCCCATGGCGAAATGGGCCAGGCGCCTGATCTTCCTGCCGCCGTCGAGCTGACGGAACTGCTGCAACGCTGGCGCCATTCGGCGGAAGATGCCGAGCGTACGGAGATTTGGACCCGCATGCTGTCGATCTACACGGACCAGGTGTTCTCGATCGGTATCGTCAACGCCTCGCTGCAGCCGATCCTCGTGGCGAAGAAGCTCCGCAACGTGCCGGAAACGGCGCTCTACGGCTTCGATCCCACGTCCTACTTTGGTGTTTACAAGACCGATACCTTCTGGATCGAGCAGGAAACCTGACATGCTGCGATATATTCTCTGGCGTATCGCGGCGATGGTTCCCACCCTCCTCATCATTTCCGCTCTTGTCTTCACCATCATCGAACTGCCCCCGGGCGACTACTTCGAAAGCTATGTCGCCGAGCTCAAGGCGCAGGGCGAAGGCGTCGACATGGAGCAAATCGACGCGCTCAGGAAGGAATATGGCTTCGACCAGCCGCCGGTCCTGCGCTACGTCTACTGGCTTGGCGGCATGCTGCAGGGCGATTTCGGCTATTCCTTCGAATACGAACTGCCGGTCAGCGCTGTTGTCGGCGATCGCTTGTGGCTGACGATCCTGGTCTCTTTCGTCACCATCATCTTCACCTGGCTGATCGCCTTTCCGATCGGTATCTACTCCGCGACCCATCAGTATAGCTGGGGCGATTACGGCCTGTCGCTGATGGGCTTGATCGGCATTGCCATCCCGAATTTCATGCTGGCGCTGATCTTGATGTATTTCGCCAATATCTGGTTCGGGATATCGATCGGCCACCTGATGGATCAGAAATATCTGGCCGAGCCGATGAGTTGGGCCAAGGCAAAATCGATTCTCGAGCACATCTGGATACCCGTCATCATCGTCGGTGCGGCGGGCACGGCCGGCATGATCCGGCGTCTGCGCGCCAACCTGCTCGACGAACTGCAGAAACAGTATGTGGTGACGGCGCGCGCCAAGGGGCTTTCGCCGATGCGCACGCTGGTCAAGTACCCGCTGCGCATGGCGCTGAACTTCTTCATCTCGGACATCGGCTCGATCCTGCCGGCGATCATTTCCGGTGCGGAAATCACCGCGATCGTGCTGTCGCTGGAAACCACCGGCCCGATGCTGATCAAGGCCTTGCAAAGCCAGGACATGTATCTCGCCGGTTCGTTCCTGATGTTCCTCGCCTTCCTGACGGTGATCGGCGTGCTGATCTCCGACATCGCACTCGCCATCCTCGATCCACGAATTCGGCTGCAAGGCAGGAGCACCAAGTGACGTCATTTCTTCCGGCGCCCGGCGAGCCCCTGCCGCACTATGTTTCGACGGCCCCTTTCGATCCCTATTCCGTCGAGGCGATGACGGACGAGCAGGTGCGCGTCAATCAGGCTTCGCAGCTTCGCCTGATGTGGTGGAAGTTCCGCCGCCACAGGCTCGCGCTCGTCTCGGGTATTTTCCTTGCGGCGCTCTACCTGTCGATCCTCATTTCCGAGTTCCTCGCGCCCTACAATCTGCACACCCGCAACATGGACTACATCTATGCACCGCCGCAGGCGGTGCACCTGTTCCATGAGGGCAAGTTCGTCGGTCCCTTCGTCTACGGGCGGACCATGACGCTCGACATGGACACGCTGAAGCGCAACTATGCCGACGATACCAAGGACGTGCAGCGGCTCCGCTTCTTCTGCCGCGGCGACGGTTATCGTTTCTGGGGGCTGTTCGACAGCAACGTGCATCTCGTTTGCCCGGCGGAAGGCGGCCAGGCCTTCTTCCTGGGGACGGACCGTCTCGGCCGCGACGTGCTTTCGCGCATCATTTACGGCGCTCGAATCTCGCTCACGATCGGCCTTTTCGGCATCACCGTGAGCTTCGTGCTCGGCATCGTCATCGGTGGCCTTGCCGGTTATCACGGCGGCGTCTTCGATCTCATCGTGCAGCGCGTCATCGAGGTTCTGCAGTCGATCCCGAGCATCCCGCTTTGGCTGTCGCTCGCAGCGATCATGCCAGCGACCTGGAGTCCTATCCTGATCTACCTGGCGATCACGATCATCCTCGGTCTTCTCGACTGGACGGGGCTTGCGCGTGCCGTGCGCTCGAAACTGCTGGCGCTTCGCGAGGAGGACTATGTTCTTGCGGCCCAGCTGATGGGCGCAAAGAGCAGCCGCATCATCGGCCGGCATCTCGTGCCGGGTTTCATGTCGCATCTGATCGCCACTGCGACGATCTCGATCCCGGGCATGATCCTTGGCGAGACGGCACTGAGCTTCCTCGGTCTCGGCCTCAGGCCCCCGATCACCAGCTGGGGCATTCTCCTGACCGAGGCCAAGAGCGTCAGCGTCATCGCCTTCTATCCCTGGCTCCTATTTCCCACAATTCCGGTCATTCTTGTGATTTTGGCATTCAACTTCTTGGGAGATGGGTTGCGCGATGCGGCCGATCCCTACAAATGAAGCCCGATTTGAAGCCGGCAAGCGGTCGGCGTGAAACGGTTCATTGCACCCTGTGCGAAAGGTTTCTTGCATGATGCGGCGTTTCGAAGATGCCCGGATCCTCATGTATAGCCATGATACGTTCGGGCTCGGTCACCTCCGGCGGTGCCGCACGATCGCGCATTCGCTGGTGGAAGACTATCGCGGCCTGAACATCCTGATCATCTCCGGCGCAACGATCGCCGGTGCTTTCGACTATCGCGCGCGCGTCGACTTCGTGAAGATCCCGAGCGTCATCAAGCTGCACAACGGCGACTATACCTCGCTCGACCGTCATATCGAACTCGATGAGACGCTGAAGATGCGTCAGGCGATCATTCGCCACACCGCCGAGACCTTCAAGCCCGACATCTTCATCGTCGACAAGGAGCCCATGGGCCTGCGCGGCGAAGTCGAGGAGACGCTGACCTACCTGAAAGCCCATGGCACGACGCTGGTCCTGGGCCTTCGCGAGGTCATGGATGCACCGCATCTGCTGGAGGCAGAGTGGAAGCGGCGCGATACCATGCGCAAGATCGAGCAGTACTACGATACGATCTGGGTCTATGGCCCGCCGGACTTTTACGATCCGCTGACCGAACTCGAAGTGCCGCCGGCCGTGCGCGACCGAATGGACTTCGTTGGCTTCCTGCAGCGCAGCGTTCCGCGCGAGGAACTGCCGGGCCATAAGCCCCAAGGCGACTACATCCTGGTGACGACCGGCGGCGGCGGCGACGGCGCCGATCTGATCCACCAGGTCATCCACGCCTACCAGCAGGACCCGGAACTGATGCACAGGGCGTTGATCGTGCTCGGGCCCTATATGCCGGTCAAGAAGCGGGAAAAGCTGATCCGCAAAGGGAGCAAGATTCCCTATATCAAGATCATCGAGTTCGACAATCGCATGGAAGAGCTCATTGCTGGCGCAAAGGGTGTCGTTGCCATGGGCGGCTACAACACCTATTGCGAAATTCTCTCTTTCGACAAGCCGGCGCTGATCGTGCCGCGCATCCAGCCGCGCGAGGAGCAACTGATCCGCGCCCGCCGCGCCGCCGAACTCGGGCTCGTCGAAATGCTGTTGCCCGACGAAGCGGAAGATCCGCTGCGCCTGGCGGCGGCGCTGAAAGCGCTTCCGTCCCGGGCGCCGCCGTCGAAAAGCACTGCCAACGGCCTGCGGCTCGAAGGGTTGGCGCATATCTCCGAAATCGTCGGCGGGTGGCTCGATCGGCCTTCGAGCGGCCATCTGAATATCGTGAAGAAATCGAGCTGAAGCATTGCCGACAGATCGCAAGATTGCAGTGGTGCTGAAGGGCTATCCGCGTCTTTCGGAAACCTTCATCGCGCAGGAACTGCTTGGCCTCGAGCGGGCCGGACTGGACCTCGTATTGATCGCACTGCGCCGTCCGACCGACGGCAAGCGCCACCCGGTTCACGACGAGATTCGCGCCGAGGTTCACTATCTGCCCGAATATCTTCACGAAAAACCGTTGCGGGTGCTGCGCGGCCTCGTCCGTTCCCTGCCGAAGCCGGGTTTCTGGCCGGCATTCGGGCTTTTTCTCAAAGACCTGCGCCGCGACTTCAGTCGCAACCGCTTTCGCCGGTTTGGACAGGCGGTGGTGCTCGCTTCGGAATGGCCGGGCAACCCGCGTTGGCTGCACGCGCATTTCATCCATACGCCGGCGTCGGTGACCGCCTATGCCAGCGTGATCACCGGCACGCCATGGACCTGCTCGGCGCATGCCAAGGACATCTGGACGTCGCCCGACTGGGAGCTTTCCGAAAAGCTCGGACGGGCGCGCTGGACAGTGACCTGCACACGCATGGGCTACGAGCATCTGAAGAGCCTGACGACAGAAAAAGCGCGGGTGCACCTGAGCTATCACGGCCTTGATCTTGACCGGTTCCCCCGTTTCGAGGGCGCACATTCCGGTCGGAACGGTTCCGACCCTTCGGATCCCGTGCGCCTTGTCAGCGTCGGCCGTGCCGTCGGCAAGAAGGGTTACGACGTGCTGCTGAAGGCGCTCTCGCTGCTGCCGGCAGAGCTCCATTGGCGGTTCGAGCATATCGGCGCGGGGGAACTGACCGGCGAGCTCAAGACGCTTGCGACCGAGCTTGGTGTTTCTGACAGGATTGCCTGGAAGGGCGCGCTCGACCAGACCGATGTGCTGGCGCACTACCGGACGAGCGACATCTTTGCGCTTGCCTGCCGGATCACCGCCGACGGCGATCGCGACGGATTGCCCAATGTCCTCGTCGAAGCATCAAGCCAGCGGCTGCCCTGCGTCTCGACGGCGATCTCCGGCGTTCCGGAACTTCTCGCCGATGGCGAGAACGGCCGGGTCGTTCCGTCGGAGGACCCACAGGCGCTTGCTGCGGCGCTCGAGCAACTCATCCGCGATCCGGCGCTCCGCCTCAGGCTTGGCGATGCGGCGGAACGGAAAGTCCGCGAGCAATTCGACCACCATACCAGCATCGATCAGCTCGCCGCCCTGTTTGCCAGCGAATGGAGAGCCGCCTGATGCGTGCGCGTCGTGTCTTTTTCTACGTACAGCACCTGCTGGGCATCGGACATCTGGCGCGGGCGAGCCGGATCGCGAGCGCCCTTGCCGCCAGAGGCTTCGAGGTGACCGTCGTGACCGGTGGCAGCCCGGTACCGGGTTTCCCGGGAAGTGATGTAAAACATGTGGCTCTTCCGCCCGTGCTCGCCGGCGACAAGGGATTTTCCGGCCTTTCCGACAGCGACGGAAATCCGGTCAGCGATGCCTTCAAGGATCAGCGCCGGGACCTGTTGATCGAGGCGTATCTGGCCTGCGATCCCGACATCGTTGTCTTCGAAGCCTTCCCTTTCGGCCGCCGGCAGATGCGTTTCGAGTTGATGCCCTTGCTCGATGTAATCGAAAAGCAGACCCCAAGACCTCTTGTTGCCGCTTCGCTGCGGGACATCCTGCAGGAGCGGACGAAACCCGGCCGCGCCGAAGAGACCCTTGATGTCGTCAGGGCACATTTCGATCTCGTGCTTGTGCATGGAGATCCTGCCTTCGCGCGGCTCGAGGAAACCTATCCCTACGCGGCCGAGATCGCGGACAAGGTCGCCTATACCGGCCTCGTCGCAGGCCCAGCGCCGGATGCGCCGGCGGAAAAGTTCGACGTGCTCGTTTCGGCCGGCGGCGGTGCGGTCGGCAAGGAACTGATCGGTGCGGCGTTGCAGGCGGCAAGCCTGCTGCCGCGCGAGCTACAATGGTGCCTCGTCACCGGACCGAACCTGCCGCAGCAGGATTACGATGCGTTTGCGGCTGCCGCGCCCGACAACGTGCAACTTTTCCGCTTCCGCAAGGATTTCGCCAGCCTGCTTTCGGGCGCGCGGCTTTCGGTTTCTCAAGCGGGTTACAACACGGTTTGCGACATCATCCGCGCCGGCTGCGGATCCCTGCTGATCCCCTTCGTCGCCGGCGGTGAAACCGAGCAGTCGACCCGGGCGGAAAGGCTTGAGAAGCTCGGCCTTGCCGGCGTGCTGCTGGAGGCCGAGGTGACGCCCGAGAGGCTGGCGCGCGATGTGGAAGCGATGCTGGCGCGGCATAAGCCGAATATTCCGCCGCTGGACCTGGATGGGGCGATGAAGACTGCCGAAATCCTTGAGAGCCGTACGGCTCGTTAAGCGGTTCCATTGTGGGCTTTGCGCGGGCGCTTCAGAAGGAGCGCCTTGGCGACGCCTTGCGACGGACCGCCCGTCTCGCGGCGTCAAATCGCAATGGCAGATAATATGTCCGCGACCGCCGCGACCATAACGCGTCTCAGCCATGTATGTGTGCATGCCAGGCAAGGCCCATGGTTAGTTATCGGACTGGGCTGACTGGAAGACTGGAGCGCCGGTGAAGTGGCCTCGGCCATGGCGGAGGTGCTCGCCCACCCGGTGGCGCCGGCGTTGGTCCCGACACAGCGCCAGCGAACATAGGCGCGGCACGATTTCCCTGAAGACAGCGGTTGAGCGCGTGCTGGCGACGGTGTGACCAGCCGGTGTGCTCAGACCGTTCCGATCAGCATGAAACGGGTGTATTTCTTCGTCGGCAGGGCGCCGGCGAATTCGACAGTGGTCAGCGCTGCCTGTTTCGCGAAGTCCTCGACGGAAGCCACGCAATTGATATGGGTGGGCTCGCTGAAATAGTCATTGGATTGCAGCAGCACGCGCGTGCCGGCAGGGATGCGATCGAGCCAAGACCGGAGGTCGGCGATATGCTCGCAGCTCGTGTTGATGACGAGGTCGGCCCCGAGTGTCGTATAATCGATGGCGTACATGTCGGCTGTTACGGCGCGGAATTTCTCCGGGAAGGCGAAATTGAGGGTCCGCGCGACCGTTTCCACATCCGGGTCGATGTCGAAGCTGTCGACTGCAGCGACCTTGAAGCGCGTGTCCTCCAGCAACATGGCGCCCAGGATGCCGTACCAGCCACCGAGGATCGCAATCCTGGCGTAGGATGCGCCCGCAACATGCAAAAGCGTATCGCGCGCCCAGACCTTGCAGGCGACCTGCTTGTGATTGAAGGCGTTGGCGATGTGGGCTTCGGGATGTTTGGCGATTACCTTCGCGACACCCTCGAGCAGGGGGCTTTGCGTATAGGCGGCGATACCGCGTGCCAAATCAAAGGCATGCTCGTACCAATCGCTGGTTCGGGACGGCGGATGGCTGGTGTGTTTCATGCGCCCGTTGTAAGCTGCGTGTCGGGCGAGTGCAATAACGGCGTGTGCTTCGGAGCGTGACGGTCTCTGTGGTTGCCTTCGCGGCAGTGGAGTTGAAACCCGCGTCCATTGCAGATTTCCCTCGCACCTGCATAATCGACAGAACCGGATTCGGCGCCGGGCGGAATATGCAGGCATCCACTTCGCGATCGAGCGCCGATAGGCACCCATCCGGAGACTCCGCCGAGGAATGATGCGTGGCGGAGCAAACGGCAGTCCGCCACGCCAGCAGCTATCGTGTTCAATAAGGTCCTATTGCCAGACACATGGAACCACGCCTTTCTCGCTACATCTGGACCCACACGCGCAAGGATCAGCTCTGGATTCTGGTGGTCGTCGCGCTGTCGATGATCCCTTACTTCCTGTCCTTCGACCTGCCGAAGCAGATCGTCAATGGACCGATCCAGGGCGACGGCTTCGACAGTCCGGAGGCGACGCAGGCCTTCCTGCCGATTTCCTTCGACTTGCCGTACTTCGGAACGATCAACGTCTTCGAGGGCTTCCACCTCGGCCGGGAAGGCATGCTACTCGCCCTCAGCCTGGTGTTCCTGCTGCTGGTGGTCGTCAACGGCCTGTTCAAATTCTACATCAATACCTTCAAGGGCCGACTCGGCGAGCGCCTTCTGCGGCGTATCCGCTTCGAACTGGTCGACCGCGTCCTGCGCTTCCCGCCCAGCCACTTCAAGCGGGTGAAACCGGCCGAAATAGCGACGATGATCAAGGACGAGGTCGAACCGCTCGGTGGTTTTACCGGCGATGCCTTCGTTTCGCCGGCGCTGCTCGGCGGCCAGGCGCTGACCGCCCTGGTGTTCATTCTGCTGCAGAGCTTCTGGCTCGGCCTGATCGCCACGCTGATCGTCGCGGTTCAGGCGGTGATCATCCCGCGCATGCGCAAGCGGCTGCTGATACTTGGGCGTGAACGCCAGCTGACGGCGCGCGAGCTCTCCGGCCGCGTCAGCGAAATCGTTGACGGTATTGGCGCCATCCGCGGGCACGATACCTCAAACTATGAGCGGGCCGACATCGCCTCGCGCCTCGCGAGGATCTTCAAGATCCGCTATGATCTCTATCAGTGGAAATTCCTCGTCAAGTTCATCAACAATTTCCTGGCGCAGGTCACGCCATTCCTGTTCTACGCGATCGGCGGCTATTTCGCCCTGCAGGGTCGCCTTGACATCGGGCAGCTCGTTGCGGTCATCGGCGCTTACAAGGACCTGCCAGGTCCCCTGAAGGAACTGATCGATTGGGACCAGGCCCGCCAGGACGTCCAGGTCAAGTATGCGCAAGTCGTCGAGCAATTCAGCGTCGATCCGCTGCTCGATCCGAAGGTTCAGGCGGTTGCCACGGGAACCATCGAATCGCTGAATGGACCGCTGGCCGCCGTGAACCTGACGGTGATCGACGACGGTGGCTCGACCTTGCTCGACCACGTGTCGCTTCAGGTGCAGCCTGGAGAGAAGGTGGCGTTGACCGGCGGTGGCGAGGTGCTGGCGGAAGCCTTTGGTCGCCTGGTCTGGCCGGCAAGCGGCAAGGTGGTCATCGGCGGACAGGACATTCTG
This sequence comes from Ensifer adhaerens, assembly GCF_020035535.1. NCBI lineage: Bacteria > Pseudomonadati > Pseudomonadota > Alphaproteobacteria > Hyphomicrobiales > Rhizobiaceae > Ensifer > Ensifer adhaerens. The sequence continues at coordinate 2,542,338 of NZ_CP083350.1, forward strand.
GAGATTCCGGAATCCGTCACCGGGCGTCGGATCGCTTACGCGTCCTCCGATGTCTACGTGTTCCAGGGCAGCCTCGGTGACAACCTTTTCTACGGTCTGAAGCACGCTCCGCTGACGGAGGTTGCCTATGAAGGGGAGGGCGCTTCGCACCGCAAGTGGGAAGTGATCGAGGCCCGCCTTGCCGGTAATCCGTATCTCGACGTCAACAGCGACTGGATCGACTACGGGTCGGCAGGGGCAAGCGGTCCGGACGATCTGCTCGTGCAGATCCGCCCGGTTCTCGACGCCGTGCTGTTGACCAACGACGTGATGGCGCTTGCCGTCCGCTCGACGATCGACCCGAACCGCCATGCGGCATTCGCGGCCGGTATCGTCGAGATGCGCAGCGCGCTCAGGCAGAGCCTTGAAAAGGAAAAGCTCAGCGACCTCGTCGTGTTCTTCGAGCCGGGAGCCTACAACGTCGAGGCCACCATCGGTGAAAACCTGCTGTTCGGCACTATCACCGATCAGGTGATGTGGGCGGACGCGCTGGAGAACCACCCGTTCTTCAAGACGATCCTGCAGCGGGTCGGGTTGCGTGAAACCTTCTACGACATGGGCATCGAGATCGCCGAGAACGTGGTCGAACTGTTCCGCGACTTGCCGCCGGATCATCCGTTCTTTCAACAACTGACGTTCATGACCGCCGAGGAAATACCCGTTTATGAGGCCATCCTTCAGAAGGTGCGCAGCCGTGGCAAGGGCGAGGTTTCCGAAGACGATCAGATCAAGATCATCCGGCTGTGCTTCGATTACATCGAGCCGCGGCACCGCTTCGGTCTGCTGACGGATGAGGTGATGGCGAAGGTTGTTGCTGCGCGCCGCGAGTTCGATGAGGGCCTGCCAGCCGATCTTGCAGGGATGATCGAGCATTATCGCCCGAACCGCTACATCGCTTCGGGCAGCATTATCGACAACGTGCTCTTCGGACGCATTGGCCACAAGCATGCCGATGGGTCGGAGAAAATCCGGGCGATCGTACGTGATCTCTTCGAGGCCGGCGGCCTCTATAACGAAGTGCTGGCCTTCGGCTTCGATTTTAATGTCGGCGCCGGCGGCAAGCGTTTGACGGCGGCCCAGCGACAGAAGCTCGACCTTGCGCGCGCGCTTATCCGCGCCTGCGATTTCTATATCTTCAATCAGCCGCTGCTTGCGCTCGATCAACGCGTTCAGGAACAAGTCGTGCGCAACGTCTTCTCGATGCTTGACCGGGCCGGGCGGGAACCGGCGATCGTATGGGTCCTTGCCAACCCTTCGTTGCTGGAGCTGTTCGATCGCGTAGCGCGGTTCGAAAACGGGCGGTTGGTGCACGACACCGGTGCCGATGCCGCGGTGGATGACGGACGCGACTACAAGGAAATGGCATCTTGATGTAATATTAATGTCAGGGCACGAGCATATGGTCCCGCGCGATGCGGGAGGCAGACTGCTCCCGACGGGAAATCGGAGACACGGATTGTGATGTTGCTCAAGGATGAAGTTGAAATGCTGCGCCGGATTACCCTGTTTTCAGGATTGCCGCCGGCAAAGTTGAAACTTCTTGCCTTCACATCTGACAGGGTGATGTACGGCGCCGGCGAGGCACTGTTCTATCAGGGCGACATCGGCGATGCGGCTTACGTCATTCTTTCCGGCAAGGCCGAAGTGCTGATCAATACGGCCGGCGGGCCTTTCAAAATTGCCGAGTTCGAGCAAAATTCGATCGTCGGCGAAATCGCTATCCTCTGCAATACGCCGCGCACGGCGACTGTGCGCACTGCCACGCCGCTTGAGGCCCTGCGCATTCGCAAGGAGGATTTCCTCAAGCTTCTCGCCGATTTTCCGGAGATGGCGGTGGAGATCATGCGTGTGTTGGCAGACCGCCTCGCCCAGACCACGGCCGAACTTAGCGAAGCCCGCAGCCAGGTCGAGCGGGTGGAGGCTTGACGCCAAGGCACGCTTCGCGCCGGCCCGTTTCATGTCCAGGCATTCCCTCCCGTCATGTGAGCCTTTCGCAAAAGCGATTCCGCTTTGCGGAGATATCGGCTAGACAGGCGCCATGCGTTCGATAACCTATTTCCAGAAAACCGTTCAGTTCCCCGACAAACCGGAGAAGAAGCGCTTCTTTGCGCGTCTGCAGAACGGCGATTGGGAACCTTGCACGTTTCAGAACATCGAGCGCCTGGTCGATGGCAAGACGACCTTTGTCGACATCGGCGGATGGATCGGGGTGACGCCCTATTGGGCGGCGCAGATTGCCGACAACGTCATAACTGTCGAGCCGGATCCCGTCTGCTTCGGTATCCTCAAGGAAATGCAGCCGGAAAACAGCGGGGAGGTGCGCGTCATCAACGCCGCGCTTTCCGAAGACGAGGTGTTGGTGCTGCACTCCGTGGGCGGTGGTTTTGGCAGCTCGGAAACGTCAGCCCTGATTGCCGATGACAACGGCGAGGCGATCAGGGCGCAGACGGTTACGATCGCTGAGCTTCAGGCTATGGCCCGCACCGAGAGGCTTTGCTTCAAGATCGATATCGAAGGATATGAGTATCGCGCCATGGATCAGTTCCGGGCGATCGATCTGCAGCGAACGGCCGGCGTCCTGCTTGCAGTGCACCCGCAAATCCTTTTTGCCTCGCTGAAAGGGCCCTCGGCGCTGCGGGCCATTCGCACGATAACAGCCACGATGCGGCTGATCCGCAGCCTGAGCGGCTTTCGCCTCGACAATCCGCAGGCGATATGGACGGTGCTGCGCAAATCGATTGCCCGCCGGGAGTTTCGCGGTTTCGATCTGTTGTTCGTTTCGAGGCGTCACGGTCGCTAAGCGATCCCCAGAACGCCGGGGAGCGTTCTCGATCCGTCTCCTTATCCGGATGGTTCGTTACAACGCGTTGCGCACGTGCGCCTTCGCGCAGGCGCGGTCTCAGGGCAACCCCGTCCGCCAGTTCGCTTTCGAACAAGGGCAGCCGCTCGCCGACGAGGGGCGGAGAGCCGGTATGGTTAACCATTCTTTAGAGAATGGTAATTCATCGTTTGAAGACGTGATTTTCGCTGCTATAAATTTCTCGGCCGCCATTGCCTTGGCTTGATGTTGCGTCGTGAGGGCGACCGTATGGCATGGATATGTTTTGCGACTGCCGCCTATTGCATGCCCGCCTTGTTTCTGTTGGCGATGACTTATCTTGAAGGTTTGCAGGCGCGTGCGCCTTGGAACATGTATCGTTTCGCCGGGCTGCTCATATGCATTTTTTGGCCGGTCCTGTTTCTCTATCTGATGTTTAAAATGATATCGAAAACAAGAATTTCGGAGCGTTAAGGCTAGATTCCTTGCCCCTATCTCGGGATTTGACGCCCGAACCGTGGCATTTACCATACAACCAGAAAATGCCGGAGACTTAACCCTTGAGTCCCTCATGCGGATTATGCTCCGGCGGTGATCGACCGGTGTGAAAGTATTTGAACATGTGCGGTTTCGGTGGCCATTTCGGCTCAATTCCAGACGCTAAGATCCTTCTCGAGAAAATGGTTACTGCGATTGCGCATCGCGGTCCGGACGAGACCGGCTTTTTCGTCGACAAGGAGGCCGGACTTGGGCATGTGCGTCTGTCGATCGTCGGTCTCGGCGATGGTCAGCAGCCGATGTCGGACGAGACCGGCGAATTGACGATCGCCTTTAACGGCGAAATCTTCAACTATGTCGAATTGCGCGAGGAACTGCGCTCCAAGGGACGGCGCTTCCGCACGTCAAGCGACACCGAAGTGATCCTGCATCTTTACGATGTCATGGGCGAGGAGTGCCTGTCTCGTCTCAACGGCGATTTTTCCTTCGCCATCTGGGATCGGCGTCGCCAGCGGATGGTGCTGGCGCGCGACCGGATGGGCGTTCGTCCGCTGTTTTACATGACCCACGGCGGCACGATCTATTTTGCCTCGGAGATCAAGGCCCTGCTGCAGGTGCCGGGCGTTTCTGCCGAACTCGATCCGATCGCGCTCGATCAGATCTTTACGCTCTGGGCGCCGATCGCGCCGCGCACCGGTTTTCGCGACATTCAGGAGCTCGAGCCGGCGCATCTCATGATTGCAGAAAAGGGCAAGGTTTCGATCCGTCCCTATTGGCAGCTCGACTATCCCGACTTCGGTGCGCCGCCACTTTTCACGGACGAGCGTGTCGCTGCCGAAGAACTGCGTGCGCTGCTTACCGATGCCACCCGGATCCGGATGCGCGCCGATGTTCCCGTCGGCTCCTACCTTTCCGGCGGGCTCGATTCCTCCATCGTCGCGGCGATGGCGACCGGCATGGCGCCGCAGGGCCTCAGGACCTTCTCCGTCACCTTCGATAGCGCGGAACACGACGAGAGCGCCTTCCAGGTGGAAATGGCGACAGCGCTCGGCACACACCACAGCGCCGTTGCCTGCCGGGCGGGCGACATCGCAAGATCCTTCCCGGAGGTGATCCGCTTTGCGGAGCGACCGATCATCCGGACGGCGCCAGCGCCTCTCTATCAGCTTTCGGGTCTGGTGCGGGAGCAGGGGCTGAAGGTGGTTCTGACGGGCGAAGGGGCCGATGAGGTCTTTGCCGGCTACGATATCTTCAAGGAGGCGCGGGTGCGCCGGTTCTGCGGCCGGCAGCCCGGTTCACGCATGCGCCCGCACCTCTTCCGCAAGCTCTATCCCTACATCCCCGGCCTGCAGCAGCAATCGGCGGAGTATCTGGCCGCGTTTTTCGGCGCCGGCGACGTATCGCTTGACGATCCGCTGTTCTCGCATCGTCCGCGCTTCAAGAGCACGGCGGCAACCAAGATCTTCTTTTCCGGAGACCTGCGTACACGCCTGAGCAACTACGATGCGGCGGAAGATCTGGCGAGCCGGCTTCCCGCAGCCTTCGGCGGTTGGCACCCGCTGCACCAGGCGCAATATCTCGAAAGCCGCTTCCTGCTGCCGGGTTACATCCTGTCGAGCCAGGGCGATCGCATGGCCATGGCCCATGGGATCGAGGGGCGGTTCCCGTTCCTCGACCATCGCCTCGTCGAATTCGCGACCCGTCTGCCGCCAGAGATGAAGCTGAAGGGTCTGGTGGAGAAGCATATCCTGCGCGAAGCGACGAAGGATCTGCTGCCCCCGTCCATCGGCCAGCGGACCAAGCAGCCCTACCGCGCACCGGACAGCCACTCCTTTACCGGGGTGGGCGAACTCGACTACGTCCGCGACGCCATGAGCGAAGCGCGCGTCAGCGACAGCGGGCTTTTCAATGCCAAAGCCGTGACGAAGCTCTACGACAAATGCCAGTCGCAGCCGGTGAGCGGCTTCCGCGACAACGCGGCTTTCGTCGGCGTCCTGTCGACGCAGCTCTGGCTGCAAACTTTCACCGGCACCAGCGTCCGCGCGGCGGAAGCAGCCTGATCTCTTCAAGAAAGGAAACCACATGACGGAAACGATCAAAGACAAGGTTAGAGCCTTCGTCATCGAAAACTTCCTGTTCGGCGACACGTCCTACGATCTCGCCGATACGGCATCGCTGATCGAGAATGACATCATCGACTCCACCGGCGTTCTCGAACTCGTGGCCTTCATCGAGGACCAGTTCGGCATTGCCATGGGCGATGCCGATATCGTGCCCGCCAACCTCGATTCTCTTTCGCGCATTTCGGCCTTCATCGAGACCCGGGTCGGGGCGCCGGCGACGGCATAATCAAGGCGCGAGGGGGCGTCCATGCGGTTCGAGCAATTTCTTACTGGCAATGCCGCAAGGCAAGCGGCGAAAACGGCGCTGGTCACCGACCGCCGTCGCCTGAGCTACGGCGAATTCGACGATCTATCGGGGAGACTGGCTGCCGCGCTCGCGCGGGCCGGCGTCAAACGCAACGATCGTGTGCTCGTCTTCATGGACAATTGCTGGGAAGCGGCGGTCTCGATCTTCGCGATCCTGAAGGCTGGCGCGACCTTCAGCCCGATCAACGCCTCGACCAAGTCGGACAAGCTCGCCTACATCATCACCGACTGCGAGGCGGCGGCAATCCTGACGCAGGCAAAGCTGATGCCGACCGTGGCGGAGGCGCAGGCCCTGAGTGGCAAATCGGATATCTTCATTGCCTCGACGGCCGCGCCGAATGGTCAGACGCCGGCTAACGCGATCGCTTTCGATGCCTGCCTCGCGGAGGCGGCAATGCCGGTGCTGCATCGCGGCATCGACGTCGACCTCGCGATGCTGATCTACACCTCGGGTTCGACCGGCCGGCCGAAGGGCGTAATGATGACCCATCGCAACATCGATGCGGCATCGGAGTCGATCACCACCTATTTGCGCAACGAGCCCGACGACATCATCCTCAACGTGCTGCCGCTCGCCTTCGACTACGGCCTCTACCAGTTGCTGATGGCGATCCGCATCGGGGCGACGCTGGTGCTGGAAAAATCCTTCGCGTTCCCGCACGCGATCTTCGAGCGGATCCGCGAGGAGGGCGTCACCGGCTTCCCGCTGGTTCCGACAATGGCGGCGATGATCCTGCAGATGCGCGATCTGGAGCCCGGCTTCCTGCCGAGCCTGCGCTATCTCTCCAATACCGCCGCCGCCTTGCCGCCGCCGCACATCGCGCGGCTCCGCGAACTCTTCCCGGGTGCCCGGCTCTATTCGATGTATGGGCTGACGGAGTGCAAACGCTGCACCTACCTCCCGCCGGAGGAACTCGACCGCCGGCCGGGTTCGGTCGGCATCGCGATACCAAATACCGAGGCCTTCGTCGTCGACGATGAGGGCAAACGCGTACCGCCGGGCGTTCCCGGCGAACTCGTCATTCGCGGTCCTCACGTCATGCAGGGCTACTGGCGCAACGATGCGGCGACCGAGCGCATGCTGCGACCGGGGCCGAACCCGTGGGAAAAGGTGCTCTATACAGGCGACCTGTTCCAGACGGACGAAGAGGGCTTCCTCTATTTCGTCGGCCGCAAGGACGACATCATCAAGACACGCGGCGAGAAGGTCGCGCCCAAGGAAGTCGAGACCGTTCTGCACGCGCATCCCGGAATTGCCGAGGCCGTCGTGGTCGGCGTGGCCGATCCGGTGCTCGGCCACGCGATTGCAGCGCTGGTGGTGCGCTCCGATCCCAGCCTGTCGGACAAGGACATTATTCGCCACTGCACCCGCCACCTTGAAGACTTCATGGTGCCGAAGATTATCGAATTCCGCACCGAACTTCCGAAGACGGATACCGGTAAGGTCAGCCGCCGCCTTGCGGCCGAGACGATGGAGCCTGCTCAATGAACATTCGAACAACTGAAGGCGCGCGCCCGTTTTCGGCCGAGACGCTGACGATCGATCACGCGGCCGAGACTGACCGGATCGTTGCGGGGCTGCGTGAGCAGCTGCGGGCGATGAAGAAGCGCGGCCTGGTGCTCGGACTCTCCGGTGGTATCGACTCGAGCGTTTCAGTTGCCTTGGCGGTGCGCGCCGTCGGCGCCAAGAATGTCTTCTGCCTGTTCATGCCGGAAAACGATTCTGATCCGGAAAGCCTGCGCTTTGGCCGTCTGGTGGCCGAAACCTTCGGCGTCGAGGCAATCATCGAGGATATCGGCCCGACGCTGAAGGCGATGGGTTGCTATGAGCGTCGCGATGCTTTCATTCGTGAACTGGTACCGGACTACGGCGACGGATGGGCCTCCAAGATCGTGATCGCCAATGCGCTGGAAGGCGAGGGCTACAATATTTCCTCGCTCGTTGTTCAAAGCCCGGATGGTGTGCAGTCCAAGCACCGGATGCCGCCATCGGTCTATCTCGGCATCGTCGCCGCCACCAACATGAAGCAGCGCACGCGCAAGCAGGTGGAGTATTATCACGCCGACCGGCTGAATTTCGCGGTGCTCGGCACGCCGAACCGTCTGGAATACGACCAGGGCTTCTTCGTCAAGAACGGCGACGGTGCCGCTGACGTGAAGCCGATCGCGCATCTCTACAAGTCGCAGGTCTACGCGCTTGCCGCCTATCTCGGCATTCCCGAGGAGATCCGGCGCAGGCCGCCGACGACCGACACCTATTCGCTGGAGCAGACGCAGGAGGAATTCTACTTCTCTCTGCCATACGACCGCATGGATCTCTGCCTCTACGGGCTCAACAACGGCATCGATATCGACGCCGTCGCCCATGCGGCCGGCCTGACAGCGACGCAGGTGGAACGGGTCTGGGTGGATATCGCCGCCAAGCGTAAGGCGACGCGTTACCTGCATCTGGGGCCGCAGCTCGTGCGGCCGGTGGAGGAAATCAAGGGCTGATCCCGAGGCTTGAGGCTCGGCGCGGTTATTGCGGCGGCTTCAACGAAGCATCGCAATAACCGAAGGCGTGTCAGTCGAACTGGCCGGCGATCAGCCGGCACCAGTGTTCTCCGGCAATGCCGTTGAAGAAGCCTTGTCCGTCCCGGCAGGCCTGGACGATTGCCGGATCACGGGAGTGAACCACGGTCGAGGCAACATGGACAAACGCAATCCGACGTCCGAGCATGGCTTCCATCAGTGCCGGCTGCGTCCGGCCCCTCAGACCCGGAAGGTTGCGCTTGGCGGCGTGATCGACCAGGCAGTCGATAACCGGACCGGCCTGGCCCGGCAGCGCCAGCACCTGCAGGACCCGCCCGATTTCTCCGGCTCTAGCGTAATAGGCGAAGGCGCCGACGAGCGTGCCGGTGCGCGCCGTGACCAGCGCGTAGACAAGCGTGCCGTGCTCGGGCTTCCGCTCCGCATCGCCGAGAATGTAGGCGAGCTGCCCGTCAGCCCAGTCGGGGCGCAGCGGGAACTGTCCGATGAAGCGATCGACCACGGCGGCAAAGCCGTTGCGATCGGTTTCCTGAGCGGTGAAACCGGCCTGGCTTGCGCCGGCGGCAGACACGGCGGACCAGCGTTGTTCGCCCGGCGCCATCCGCTTGCGGTAGGCGCCGTCAACGGCTCGCGCAATGGGGGCTGCAAGCCGCGCCGGCTTGATGCGGTTCGACGCAACACTCAGGCTGAAGGACGCGGGCTGGATGACGCGCACCCAATCGAGACTGTATTGCGGCAGGACGACACCCCGAAGGCGCGTCCACATCTGGGCTGAAACGTCGCTTGCGGTCTCGCTGAAGGAAAGATCCTGCGGGCCGGCGAGAAAGGCCTTGAGGATGCGCGCCCCGGCCAAGGGATCGGTCTCGTGATCCTCGACCATCAGCGAGCCGCAGATGGCTGCCCGCAGCCGGCGGCCGTTCAGGACCATGGGCAGGACGTTGACGCCGACGAAACCGGAGATGGCGCCCTTGTCGTTCACGTGCACGAGCGGGCCTATCTCGGGGTCGCAGCCGGGTGCGTCGAGGTAGAGCTGCTGCATGTAATCGGCAAGTGCCGGCGGTGGTCGGCCCAGGTCGTTACGGAACACCCGCTGGAACATGCCGGCAATCGCGGGAATGTCCGCACGTTCAAGCGAACGGATTTCGCTCATTTGGACACGCTTCCGGCTCCGTCGTCGATCTTCCTGACGATGGCGACGCGCGGTTTGCCGTCGCGATCGGTCGCAAACGTTACCGGCTCATAGGTCTTGATGCGCGACAGAAGTGCTGCCGCTTGTCGATCCTGGCCCTCGCCGAACTCGAACAGCAGCCAGCCACCCGGCTTCAGAAAGGCAACGGCATCGCGGATCAGCCGCTGGTGAATGGATATGCCGTAGGGGCCGCCATCAAAGGCTTCGCGCGGCTCGCTCTCAAGCAGATGCGCCCGGTCTCCCTCCAGCCGTCCCGTGGAGATATAAGGCGGGTTGCAGACGATCATATCGACCGTGCCTTCGAGATTGTCGCCTTCGAAGGCACCGAAGAGATCGCCTTGCCGGATGGAAACGCGTGTGCCGGTTTGTAACCGGTCGACATTGCGGCGCGCCAGCGCAACGGTGCTGTCTGTGAGGTCGGCGCCCCAGACGCGCGCGGACGGAACTTCGTTGGCGATACCGAGCGCGAGATTTCCGGAACCGCAGCACATGTCGATGACGGTCGGCGCCGCCGGGCGATCCGCGAGGACCGATACGGCCTTTCGTCCAAGGAGCTCCGTTTCCTCGCGCGGGACGAGAACGTCGGGTGCCAGCTCAAGCTCCACCCCCATGAAACGATGCAGACGAATATTATTGTCGTTGTGCGGCACGGCCACCCCTCTTCATGTCCCCGGTCGAATTGTCGCTGGATAAATCCGTAGACGCGAAGTGCTGCAGCCTATTGTAATCGGGTAAACGAAGCTCAAATGCAATTGTGGCGCATGCGTTAACGGCGCAATCATCTCTACCTGCTACCTTGCGCGGCGATCAAAGGCGATTGCTCTCTGTCGTTGAGTGCGCATTTGCGTAATGAACGGCGAGTTGGTGTCAAAGGCGAAACGGAATGGCTTCGGAAAGTGTGAAGGAACGTGCGCACAGACCGTTCCTTTCGATGATCATGTCCTATGCTGCATCCGGCGGCAGCCTCGTCATCGGATCGGCCGCCCAGCTTTTGACATTCGCGATCCTGGCGCGCTGGCTCGGCGTGCATGAATTCAGCGTTTTCGTCGCAATAACCGCTGTCGCCAACATCGCCGTGCACCTGTGTGGTCTCGGTGCGATGGAATGCCTGGTGCGTCGCGTGGCGCGCGATCGCAGCATGTATTCGCGCATGCTCGGGCACAACATTCTGCTGACCGCCGTGAGCGGCGTGATCCTGGTAATGCTCGGCGCCGCCATCCTGCCGTTCTTCTTCACGCTGTCACCGGATCCGTTGACCAATGTCGCAGTGATCACGCTGATGCTGATCACCAACATCGTCTTCGTACGCGTCATCGTGCTGGCGGAGCAAATTTTCCTCGCCCATTCGAATTTTGCCTCGGCAAACAAGGTGGTCGTCGCCTTTGCCGTCGCGCGCACCATCGCCGCCGCGCTTGCCTGTATCGCTTTCGGCGTTGCGACGGTCGCCTCCTGGGCGGTGTGGCAATTCATCTGTCATGTGCTCGTGGCTGTCGGGTGCTGGCGCGCCGTCAAGGGGTTGGGGCGTCCGACCTACGGCATCGTTCGTGAAGAGCTGCCGCTGGGGCTCTATTTCAGCATCCCGTTCATCCTGCGGGCCGTCAGGCAGAACGCCGACCTTCTGGTCTTGAGCCTGGTGGCGACGGCCGAGGTCATGTCGAGCTACAGCGTTGCGCGGCGTATGCTGGAAAGCAGCTATCTGTCAGTCGAGGCGCTGAACCGGTTGATCTATCCCGGCTCCGCAAAGGCAACCGCGGCCGGCCTGCACCATGCGTTCGAGCGTGTGCGCAAGGTGCTGGTCGCCGCCACCTCGATCAGTATCGCTGCCGCCATCGCGGTGTTCGTGCTGGCGCCAGTCCTGCCCAGTCTTTTCGGCAAGGACTATGTTTCCCTCGTTTCCTTCGTCCGTACACTCTGCTGGGTGGTTGTCCCGATTGCCATGTGGTCGGTCGCGATGGAGGCGCTCGGCGCGTCCGGCCATCACCCTGCGCGCGCCTCGGTCATGGGGCTCGGCAGCGTGCTCGGCGCCGCGATCACGGCCTGGGCAACCTGGTATGCGCCGCCGACCGGAACGTTCATTTCGTTCTACGTGATCGAAATCGCGATGGTTATCGTCTCCTGGACGGTCTTCTTGCGCTTCGTCCAGCGCGACAGACGAGATGCGGACAGGGCGCCGCTCTCGGCAAGGATGGCCCATGAAGGTTGAGGTCGGGACGATCCACGCGGCAAGACTGCATGGACCCGATTGGCCCGGTTCGGGCGCCCTGCGCGCGATGGAGCTTCGAGACATACCTGCCGTGGGCAGCATGTTTACCCGGATCTTCCGCAAGCGCGAGTACAAGGCGGGTGGCGAGCTTCAGAAGTACATCGAGACCATTTTCTTTGGCAGTCCGCTCTATTCGCCCGAGCGCGGCAGTGTTGTCTATGATGACGGAGCAGGCGGCATAGGTAGCGTCATCCTGGCGCTCCCGATGGAGTTCTCGGTGCAGGGGCGCCGGACGGTCGCAAAATTGCTCTGCGCTTTCATGTCTGAAGGCAAAGCGGGCGCCCATGGCGCTGCATGTATTGCTCGCGCCATGCGCGCCGCCAAACAGGATATGTGCTTTTCGGACAATCTGTCACCGGTCAGCGCAGATCACGGGGCAGCCGGCGGTGGCATCCTGCTCCCTATCCAGAGCCTCGATTGGCGTCGTTCTTTTCATCCACTGAAAGCCTGGGCCCTGATGATCGGTAGACAGGCGCCGCTGCTCAGATCGCGCGTCGTCACAGGGCCGCTTGCCGCGGTCGATCGAATCTTGCGGCGGCGGCACCCCACGATGAAGCCGGGCGCGCCCAGCGGTTGCGCAACACGTGCCATCGATCCCGCGGCCTTCATCGACTGTGCCGAGCCAATGCTCCAGCGCTTTGCCGTTAGGCCCGTCTGGTCCCGGAGCGAATTCAACTGGCTGGTGACCGTCGCAGGTCTGAACAGCACCTTGGGTAAGCTTCTTTGCCGTGAGGTCATGGACGAGAGCGAACGCGTAATCGGCGCCTATCTCTACTTTGGCAAGGCCGGTGAAATGGCGACGGTGCTCAACATCGTCTGTGAGGCCGGCCGCGAGCTAGACGTTACGGCGCAAATGTTCCATTCGCTTGATGCGGAGGGTTACGCTCTTGCTGTCGGCAACGCGCAGCCGTTCCTGATGAACGCGATCTCGCGCCAAAGGTGGCTCTCCTTCCACCATCGTGGCTATTTCTGCATGGTGACCCGGCATGCGGATCTCAAGGACGCCGTGCAGCGCAACGACATCTATGTCGGTGGGCTTGCATCGGAGAGCTGGAGCCGTTTGCTCACGGACTTCTGACTCCGTGCGTTAAGCAGCAAGTCCTGCCGTTTAACGGAATATTCACCCTGCAACCCTAATCCTGTGATGGAAGGCGGCTCGTGGGATCACGATTTTCGCGTCTCGAAGGGCGTGCGTGAGGGATGCTTATGTATAGGCCGGACGAGGCCGAAAAACGGAGGCCCAGCCAGCCGGAGCACGATCAGCGTGCACCGGCCGTGAGAGGCTCGTTGCTCGACCTGCTATCGTCTGACACGCCGGTGGCCGAGCACAAGGCCGAAGAGCGCACAAGTCCCCAGTCGCAACGCGAAGTGCCCTCAGCCCCAAAGCGACAGGTCGCGGCAGCTGCGTCGCACGCGCCGGTGCGTCGCGACAGTTACCTCCCCGGATTGAGCGAAATCGGCGATATCGGCGTCGATGATATCATCGGCTGGCTGCGCGAGGGGCTCCTCTGGATTGTCGTCGCCGTGATGCTTTGTGTGGCCGCCGCGCTCGCCTATGCGATGACGGCGACGCCGCGCTACAATGTCTATACCGACATCGTTGTCGATCCCTCCAATTTGAATGTCGTCAGCGACGACGTTTTCACTTCCAATCCGCAGCGTGATGCGCAGCTGTTGGAGGTCGAAAGCAAGCTTCGTATCCTCACGTCGCGCAACGTGTTGTCGCGGGTGATCACCCAACTGCGCCTCACCGAGGATCCGGAATTCGTGAAGCCGTCCGCTTTCAGTTCGCTGAAGAACCTCTTCTCGACGAAGGCGGAGCAGCAGGCGGGAAATGAGCTTGCGGCGATGCGGGCACTATCGGAGCGGGTCGAAGCCCGCCGCGAAGAGCGTTCCTTCGTCGTGGTGATGAAGGTCTGGAGCGAAGAGGCGACGAAGGCGGTGACGCTGTCCAACGCGATCGTCGCAGCCTTCGAGCAGGAGCTGTTTCAGTCTGCCGCCGAGAGCGCCGGTCGCGTTGCCCAGAACCTCAACGCCCGCCTTGACGAATTGCGCCGCAACGTCACCGAGGCGGAGCGGGCGGTCGAGGACTTCCGCCGCAAGAATGGTCTGCAGTCTACCAACGACGGTCAACTCGTCAGCAATCAGCTTTCGAACGAACTGAACACACAGGTGCTCGACGCCCAGCAGCGCTTCATCCAGGCCGAGACACGCTACCGGCAGATGAACGATGCGATTGCGCAGGGCCGCACCGCGAGTGCCTCGGAGTTTGAGTCCGTCAACATGACGAACCTGCGCGAGCAGCACAACGTGCTCCAGCAGCAGATCGCCTCGATGCAGCGCACCTATGGCGAGCGCCACCCGCGCCTCGTCAATGCCCGCTCCGAGCGTACGACGCTGGAGGGGGCGATGGCCGATGAGGCGCGCCGTATACTCGATCGCGCCAAGGCGGACATGGATCGCGAGCAGCAGGCCTTTGCCGCCTTGCGCGCCAAGGCGAGCGACGAGAAATCCAACGTGTTTTCCGACAACGAAGCGCAGGTGCAGCTTCGCGACCTTGAAAGAGATGCGCGCGCCAAGGCCGCCATCTACGAGACACATCTGGCGCGCGCCCAGCAGATCACCGAGCGCCAGCAGATCGACACGACCAATGTCCGCGTCATTTCGCGCGCCTTGCCGCCGAACGCGCGAAGCTGGCCGCCGCGGACGGTGGTCCTTCTTGGCGGCGGCGCGATCCTCGGCCTCGCCCTTGGCATTGGCCTGACGCTGACGCGAGGGCTCTGGGGCTTCCTGCGCGGACGCCGGTCTGCAGCAGCCTGAGAGGGGACGGCATGACGAGCGCCGTCTATCGTGAAGAGAGCCCGGCGGACCACCTCCGCGTCCGTATAGGAACCGTGCTCTTCATGGCTACGTTCCTGTTTTTCTGGATATCGACCACACCCTTCATCGATCTGACAGGGGCCGCGGTCCTGGATCCTTCCGCCGGCAACTCAAACCGGTTGAACCAGATCATATCACTTGCGCTCTTCGCAGGCATGTTTGCTTATGGGCTCGCGCATCCCATGCGCGGTATCATTCTGCAGCCGCGACCATTGCTGGCCATGCTCTACATCTGGTTCCTGTTTGTCTCGGCGATTTCTGCCTATCCGATGTTTGGCATCAAGGGGACCGTGCTCGCCGTGATGGTGACGATCAATGCCAGCATCTACCTGCTGCTGCCTGCTTCGGAGCGACACTTTGCCAAGATGCTCGGTATCGGCACTCTGTTCATGCTGGCAGTCGCCTACTACGGCATTCTCTTCAAGCCGACTCTGGCGATCCATCAGGCTTCCGAGCTGCGCGAGCCGATGAATGCCGGCCTCTGGCGTGGCCATTTCCCTCACAAGAACAGCGCTGCCGCCGCCATGGTGATTGCCGCTTTCTTCGGCCTCTTCGTCATGAATATCTGGTCGCGGCTGGCGGGACTTGCCATCGTCGTCCTGTCGTTCAACTTTCTGCTTCATACGGGCGGCAAGACCTCTACCGCCATGCTTCCAGCGATCGTGATGCTTGCCTGGATTTTCGAGCGGTTCCGTTTCCTGCGCATACCGATCGTTATCGGTGGGGTCGGACTGTTCAATCTTTTCGCCGTCGGCTCGGCGGTGTTTAAGCCGCTCAGCGATCTCGTCACCGATCTTGGCATCGATGCGACTTTTACCAACCGCGCCGATATCTGGCGCTTCGCCTTCACGGCGCTCGCCGAACAACCAATCACCGGCTACGGCTTCAAGGCTTTCTGGCAGACCTCGGAACTGGTAAACAGCGGCGGCTCCATCGAGACTTGGGCAGTCGCGGCCGCAAACGGCCACAACTCCTATCTGGACATCGCCCTGATGACAGGGTTTCCCGGATTGTTGCTGACCGCAATCTGGTTGTTGGTCCTGCCTCTGTGCAACATAGCGCGCCTTGCCCCGGCAGAGGAGCATTCGCATCTCACCCGGCTTTACATCCGCGTCTGGCTCTACACGATCTTCAACGCTGGTCTCGAAAGCCTGTTTTTCGAGGGGGGCAACGCTTTGTGGTTCACCTTCCTCCTTTCCCTTTACGGCCTGCACCTACAGTCGCGCGCGGTTCTTTCAGTGGCCCCGCAGCAGGTAAAATCCGGAGCCGTCTATGCCTGATCTGCTGCAAACCGTCGACGGCCTCGTCGATCGCGTCGCCAACCGGTTGATCTGGCGTTTTGCGTCGAAGCCGCGCGACGTCGTGACGGATGTGCCGCTCGTTTCCTTCACCTTCGATGACGTGCCGGATACGGCGCTTCACAACGGGGCAACGATCCTTGAACGCCACGGTGTGCGGGGCACGTTTTACATTGCCGGCGGATTGGCTGATCGCGTCGAGGTCGATCGCACCCTGATCTCGGCCAAGGGATGCGCCGATCTGGCCAGCCGCGGGCACGAGGTCGGTTGCCATACGTTTTCTCACAGCAAGATCAGGCGCCTGGGCGGTGTCGCTCTGGCTCGGGATCTCGACCGCAATGCCGATTATCTGAAGCGCAGCGGCGTCGAGCCGGCGGCGACGAATTTCGCCTTCCCTTACAACGCCGCCTGGCCGCTTTCGCGCCGGGAACTGGGGCGGCGTTACCGCACCTGTCGCGCGGGCGGCGAGAGCGTCAATCGCTCGGGCGTTGACCCGTTGATGCTCAAGGGCGTGGAAATACGTCAGCCCGAGGTGGATGCACGCGCACTGACCGGATGGATCGACGATGTGGTCGCCCGGCCCGGTTGGCTGGTGTTTTTCACCCACGACATCGCCGCCCGTCCGACGCCCTACGGCTGTACGCCGGAGACATTCGACCATCTCGTTGAATACGCGATCGCCAAGGGGTGCGTGGTGCTGCCGGTCGAGCGGGTGCTCGACAGGCTCGGTTGGTAGGGGCGCGCGATGTCAGGGCAGCGGTTGCTCGCGATCAACAATTACTTCTATCGTCGCGGCGGCGCCGAAGCGGTTTTCTTCGACCATATGAAGATGTTCGGCGATATCGGCTGGGACGTGGTGCCCTTCGCCATGGAGCATGAGGACAACGAGCCTTCTCCCTGGTCCGACTACTTCGTCTCCGAGATCGAGTACGGCCGGCGCACGAACCTGCTGCGCAAGGTCGTGCAGGCGGCGAGTGTCATTTACTCGCGCGAGGCCCAGCGTAACATCGACCGGTTGATCCAGAGTGTCCGGCCATCGATCGCTCACGCCCACAACGTCTACCATCATCTGTCTCCGGCGATCTTCTCGACGTTGAAGCAGGCCGGCGTTCCCGTCGTCATGACGGCGCACGATCTGAAGCTTGCCTGCCCGTCCTACAAGATGCTGCGCGATGGCGCCGTCTGCGAGGACTGTCGCGGCGGTCTCGTCTACAATGTGTTGCGCCACCGCTGCATCAAGGGCGAGTTGACGCTGAGCGCGGTGGTGTTCGCGGAAACTCTGGTCCACCGCGCGCTCGGCCTTTACCGCAACCAGGTTGACCGCATCGTCGTGCCGAGCAAATTCTACGTCGAGAAACTGGTCGAGTGGGGATGGCCGCGTGAGCGCATGGTCCACATTCCGAACTTTGTCGACGTCGACGACTATTCCGACCAATGGACAGAGGGCAACTACTTCGTCTTCGCCGGACGCCTGGCGCCGGAGAAGGGGTTGGGAACGTTGATACGGGCGGCGGCATCGTCGCGACAGCGGCTGGTAATTGCCGGTACCGGCCCCGAGGAAGCGCTGCTTCGCCAGCTTGCCGAACAGACCGGAGCCGATGTCACCTTCGCCGGCTATCTCTCGGGCCAGGCCCTGCATCGTCTGATTGGGGAGGCCCGTGCCCTGGTCCTGCCGTCCGAGTGGTATGAGAACGCACCGATCAGCGTGCTCGAAGCCTACGCCCTGGGACGGCCCGTCATTGGTGCATCTATCGGCGGTATTCCCGAAATGATCCGGGAGGGAGAGACCGGGATGACGGCAAGATCCGGTGATGCTGACGATCTGGCACGGGTATTGACGAGGATGGCGACGCTCTCATCCTCCGAACGCGCGGCCATGGGGGCATCGGGCCGGCGTTGGATCGCCGGTGAATTCTCGGCAGCCGCCTATCGCGACAGAACGCTGGACCTCTATGCGTCGCTTGGAGCGGGGAAGGGGCGGCGCCGTTAACCGTCGCGCGCAATTTGTAGTAACGTGGGCTCGCCGTATGGTTTTTGGTCAGTTATATAAGTGGTCAATAAAATATTTACTTGGTTGGTAAGTATTTCACCGTCAAAAACGGTGTGTACAACCCTCGAGGCGACGCATGAGCAGTAACTCTGATGTCTCGCGAAATCACCGGAAACAGCCGGTGATTGCACCGGAGATCGCACAAACCGGACTGTCCGAGGGGCGCGGGCAGATGCCTCGTCGTGGCTTGGCCTTGTCCGGAAGGCAGCGGAGCCTTGCCGTCCAGAGTGGAGCCGTGGCCGCGAGAGGCGAGCGCAAGCGTGTGATGATGCTGGGCTTGCGCGGCATTCCAAACGTTCAGGGTGGTGTCGAGAAACACGTCGAAATGCTTGCCAGCAAACTTCTGGGGTATGGCTGGGATGTCGACGTCGTCGGACGTCGCCGCTATCTTCAGGACGGTGACCGCTATGCATGGAACGGGGTCGAGGTAATCCCGCTCTGGTCGCCTCGTCGCATGGCGCTGGAGGCGCTCGTTCATACCTTTATCGGCGTCTGCCTTGCGGCCTGGCAGCGGCCGGACGTATTGCATATCCACGCGATAGGCCCGGCTTTGATGACGCCGCTTGCCCGACTGTTCGGGCTGAGGGTGGTCGTCACCCATCATGGCTACGACTACGACAGACAAAAGTGGGGCGCCTTTGCCAGGCGGACGCTGAAGCTCGGTGAGTTCTTCGGCATGCGCTTCTCGAATGGGCGCGTGGCCATATCCGAGGATATCGTTCAAACGATGCGCGCCCGTCACCATGTGTCGATGACGCTGGTCCCGAATGGTGTCGCGATTACGATGCCCTCGGGCGATGCCGGTATTCTGCGCGAATATGGCCTGACACCGCGACGCTACATTCTGCTCGCGGCACGCCTGGTTCCGGAGAAGCGGCAACTCGATCTCATCCGGGCGTTTGCAAAATGCGGATTGACCGACGTGCGGCTCGTTATCGCCGGCGGTGCGGAGTTTGATACGCCGTATGTCCGGGAGGTGAAGACGCTTGCCGGCGAGGTGCCGGGAGTGGTGCTGACCGGTTTTCAGTCCGGCGATAGATTGGCGGAACTCTTCGCCAATGCTGCCCTCTTCGTGCTTCCGTCGAGCCATGAGGGCATGCCGATCGCTTTGCTCGAGGCAATGGCCTACGGCCTGCCCCTGTTGGCGAGCGATATCGTTCCCAACCGGGAACTGGACCTTGCTTCCGACGAGTATTTCCCGCTCGGCGACATCGACGCACTTGCCTCCGGTATCACTGCAAAGCTTGCCGCGCCGCTCAGCGATGATGAGGTGCGTGAGCGCGCGGCCCATGCGGAGGCGACCTACAGTTGGACAAACGTGGCGCAAAGGACCGCGGCAGTGTATAGCGCATTGCTGGCGAAGTAGGCGGGCGTTCGCGTCTGCCGTGTCTTCGCCGATAAAGTGCGACAGCGCGCCTTGCACCAGTGGACGGGCAGGCAGGCGCCGTCGTGGTCCGTTCGACGATTGCCGTGCCATGCACGCCGCCTGGAAGACAAGCTGATAATGAACCTCAAACGCGCCGCCGGCCTTTTCGCATGGCTCCTGTTTGCCGTGATTGCCTATTCGACGATGTCCCCCCTCGAATTGCGCCCACGCATCGGCCATCTCGTTCATCTCGAGCGGTTCGGCGCTTTCGGTCTGCTGGGGCTGCTGTTCGCGATCGCCTATCCGAAGCACCTGACGCGCGTGCTGCTTCTCGTCTTCGTGACCGCCATCGGCTTCGAACTTCTGCAGATGATTTCGGCGGATCGTCATGCGCGCGCGGCCGATGTCGCCGTCAAACTGCTCGGCGGTGTGTGCGGGGTTTTCTCCGGCTGGTTCCTCGTCCGTTTTCGTTTGCCGTTGCTGCGTCTGCTGGGGCGATAAACCAAAACGCAAAATATCGACGGTATGGTCGCCGGCAACTTGGGCGCGGTTACCCGCGCGCTGCTGATATGGGGGAATCGCGTGGCAGTATCCGTCATCATCAAGACGCTGAACGAAGAAAAGCGCATTGCCGCGAACATCGAAAGCGCGCTTGGGGCACTCAAGACGGTCGGCGGTGAGGTCATCGTTGCCGATAGCGGTTCCTCCGACAGAACCGTAGAGATTGCCTCCCGTTACCCGGTCGTCATCGTCCAGATCAGCCCGCCGGCGCTTCCGAGCTGCGGGATCGGTCCGCAACTCGGTTTCCAGTATTCCCGTCACGAGCACATCTGCCTGCTCGATGGCGACATGTTGCTCGACAGCGATTTCCTTGAGGTTGCCGAGGCCTTCCTGGCCGACAATCCGAAGGTCGGCGGCGTCACCGGCCATGTCCAGGAGATGCTCACCGCCAACCTCGAATTTGCCCGGCGTGTCACACGCAATTCGCCGGAAAATCGTATCGGCGCGATCGACCGCATGAATGGTGGCGGTCTTTATCGGCGCGCGGCGATCGAGGCGGTCGGTTATCTCTCCGACCGCAATCTCCACGGCTACGAGGAGTTCGACCTCGGCATCCGGCTCAGAAGCGCAGGCTGGAAACTGCATCGTCTTGACCGTTGTTTCGTCCAGCATTTCGGCCACACGGACAATTCCTACCGCCTGCTCGTCCGCCGCTGGAAGAGCAAGTATCTGTTCGGTATCGGCGAGTTGCTGCGCGCTTCGCTTGGTCGGCCCTATTTTCTGCAGCTCATTCGGGAATTGCCGGAGCTCAAGCTCTGGGCGCTGGTCTATCTCTGGTGGGCGGTGTCGCTCGGCCTGCTGCTGTTCATGCCGAACAAGGCGCTCGCGCTCGGCCTCGTACTGGCGATCTTCGCCTGCGTCGTTGGGTTGATGAGCCTGCGTAAAGGCGGCTTCAGCATGGGGCTCTATACCGTTGTCGCCTGGTTCTTCCATGCGGCGGCGCTGCCGGTCGGCTTCTTCCGGGCGCGCCGGAAGCCCGACGCGCCGATCGAGAGCAAGCTGCTCGGAGCGCCGGCGTGATAGGCCGGAGCCTGTGCGCTGCGGCGGCTGTGCTCTTCGCCGCCGGCTCGCCCGTGGGCGCTTCCGACCAGTGGCTTCCGGTGCGCGAAATCTCGCTCGAAATGAGGCCAGGCAGCCCCCTCGACTTCTCTTCTTTTCTGCCGAACGGGACGATCGATGCGGATCGTCGCCTCGTCGCGGGCGCCAATGGTGGTCTCGCCTTTGCGCAATCGCCCGAGAAGCCCGAAAGAATGCTCTGCGCGTCGCTCGCCTGGAGCCCGGCCTCCGGAGGGTTTCCCGATCACCAGACCGCGGATCGCTATGCCCGGCAACTGGCGATGCACGGCTACAATCTCGCGCGCCTGCATTTCGTCGACGCCAGCCTGATGTTCGGCCGCGACAAGGATTTCGACTTCGATCCAGAGACGCTCGACCGCATCCACTATCTGCTCGCGGCGCTGAAGAAGAATGGCATCTACTGGATCATCGACGGCCTGTCGTCGCCGCGCGGAGCCTATGGCGGCTTCGACGATCGTTGGGATGTCGGCGGCGACCTGAAGCTCGCGCTCTATTTCGATGATCGCGCCTTCGACCATTGGAAGCGAATGCAGGAAACGATCCTCGCTCGGGTGAACCCCTATACCGGTGTGGCGCCGATCCGCGACGATGCCCTCGCACTGGTCGTTCTCGCCAACGAGAACGGCATCGAGTTCGACGGCGTTGTGCATGACCAGCCGGGCAAGGCACCCTACGATCCGCTGCTCGCCAAACCTTTCAACGCGTGGCTGGCGAAGCGCTACGGTTCGACGGATGCTCTCGCGAAGGTCTGGCCTGATCTTCGCTCGGATGAGACGATCAATGCGGGATCAGTCGAACTTCCTATCGATCGCTACAACGATAGTCCACGGCTGCGGGACCTGCAGGCCTTCTTCACCGAGACGGAAGAGGCCACAACAGCGCGCATGAGCGACGTGTTGCGCGGGCTCGGCTACCGCGGCCTGATCAGCAATTACAACAACTGGCCGACGGTGCAGGCGTCGCTTAGCCGGCGCGGTCTCGAAACCGTGACCATGAACACCTATCACGACTGGGTCAGCGGCTACGCACCCGGCAGCAAGACCACGCAGGTCAGTTCGATCGCCGACGGGATGAACTATATCCGGATGATCGCCGCAGCGCGCTGGCTGGGCAGGCCCTTCGTGATCAGCGAATACGATCACCTCTTCTGGAATCGCTACCGCTACGAAGCCGGCCTGGCGATGCCGGCCTACGCGGCGTTGCAGGGCTGGGACGCGCTGTGCCGCCACGGTCACGGCCCGATCGTGCTTACCTATGACGAGCCTTTCGCGCACAAGCGGGCGATGCTGCCTTATGCCATCGCGCTCGATCCGGTCGCCCGCGCCGGCGAGACACTGGCGGCACTGCTTTACCGCCGCGGGGACGTTGCGACATCGGATGTGACGGTGCCATTTGCCGTGCGTGGAGAAGAGGACCTCTCCGATGATATGCAGGCCCGGGAGCCGGAGCATCTGACGGACCTAGCGATGATTGGGCGGATCGGACTTGAAGACGCAAAGGCTCTCGGCGACGCTGCGGCCGTGCTGCAACCGCGTCAGCAGAACAGCGAAGCACTCGTCGAAAGCCTGCGGAAAAGCGATGTGCTTCCGGATGATAACGCCACGAACATCGATGCCGGCATCTATCAGAGCAGCACCGGTGAGATCCTGCTGAACCGCTTTGCCGGGCAATTGCGCGTTGCAACGACGGCAACCGAAGCCGCGGCCTTCTCGTCACTCCGCGAGCCCATCGATCTCGGCACGCTGCGCATCGAGCGGGCCGACGGCAATGGGTTGATCGCACTCTCGGCGCTCGATGCGGAAGCATCCTTGGCCAAAAGCCGCCGTTTCCTGCTGATCTTCGCGACCGATGCCCAGAACACCGGCATGACGTTTCGCGACACCGAGGAAAAAGTGATCGAGGATTTCGGGCGCCTGCCCGTTCGAATCCGCGAAGGCTATGCCGACCTTTCGCTGGCGCGAAACGCGGCGAACTGGAGCGTTTCGCCGGTCGGCCTCGATGGGACCGTGCATCCGCCGATCGCGCGCGGCAAGGGGGATGTTGCGTTCCGTCTTTCCAACAATGTTGCCTCCGGGCCGACCACCTATTTCCTGCTCGAACTCAAGTAAGGCCACTGCGGTCCTGTGCCCGCGTGGATCAAGGTATGGCCATGATGTCAGCCTATTCTCCGCCGCTTTCACGCAAAGGAGGATACGATGAGAATATCGGAAGCCATGCATCCCGGCGCTCGCTGGATCTCTCCCGATACCGACATCAAGACGATCGCACGCATCATGCGGGATGAGGACATCGGCGCCTTGCCCGTTGGCGAAAACGATCGCCTGATCGGCATGGTCACGGACCGCGACATTGCTTTGCGCGCCTTTGCCAACGGGCGCGATCCCGCGTCGATGACGGCGCGCGATGTGATGACCAGGGACATCGTCTACTGCCGCACCAATGAAACGATCGAACATGCTGTCCACCTGATGGAGGCGAAGCAGGTTCGGCGCCTGCCCGTGATCGACCAGGACAAGCGCATGGTCGGAATGCTGTCGCTCGGCGACATTTCCCATGCCGGCAGCCGCCAGCTATCGGGTGAGCTCGCCAGGGCGGTGACGGCCCACCACCTCTGAAATCTGAATTTGCAATTGCGGCGCCGTGATCGGCGCCGCAAACCGTTTTATCAGGCCGATCTGATTTGGATCAGAAGCGGTAGCTGATACCTGTGCCGATCAGCCAGGGATCAAGCTTGACCTTGCCGCTGACAGTGCCTGCGCCGGGCAGCGTCGCGTTGACCTCGGGCTCGAGGAACAGCTTCTTAACGTCGAAGTTCAGGCCCCAATGCTCGTCGAGCTTGATGTTGACACCCGCCTGGAGGGCGACGCCAAACGTGTTCTTCATGTTGAAGCTCGA
This sequence comes from Ensifer adhaerens, assembly GCF_020035535.1. NCBI lineage: Bacteria > Pseudomonadati > Pseudomonadota > Alphaproteobacteria > Hyphomicrobiales > Rhizobiaceae > Ensifer > Ensifer adhaerens. The sequence continues at coordinate 2,566,230 of NZ_CP083350.1, forward strand.
GAAAGCGCCACGGGGCTTTTCGTTGTAGAACATCGTGTAGTTCACGCCGGCGCCGACATAGGGCTTGATCTCGTCGGTGACGTTGAAGTGGTACTGCAGCGTGAGCGTTGGCGGCAGAAGCCACGCCTTGCCGATTTCACCGAGGCCGGCGATTGAGCCGCTGCCGCGCGCCGTGTGCGGCGTTGTGCCGAGGATCAGTTCGGCGGCGATGTTGTCGGTGAAGAAATAGGTGATGTCGAGTTCGGGAACGACCGAGTTGCTGACACCAACCTTCTCGCCGTCGAGCGCTGTGCCATTCAGGGAGAGCGAGGCCTTGTCGTCGGGCAGGACGGCCAGTGCGCGGGCACGGATCATCCATGGACCCGACTCGCTGGCAAGAGGCATCTCCGGTGCTGCTACCGCGCTCGGCTCGGAGAGATCTGCCGCCGTCGCGATCGCGAGCGGCGCCGCGACTGCGGCAAGGAAGACGGCAGATGGTAGAATAGCGCGAATAGGCATGATTTCCGGACCCCCAGAAGAAGTTGAACATCGCCGGTCAGGGCGTTCGGCCGTAGTTGTCTGCGGCCGGCGGCACTATGCTCAAGACGGGTCTCTCAGGGGTTGTCCTGGATCAATGCGGTCCAGAATCACCAAGTCTTTGGGGACAAAGGCGGATTCGCCTGGCGGGACGGTAGCCGCGCCAACCGCTTGTCAGGCGGGCATGCGCGGAATGCTGGCAAGCAACCGCTGCGTATAGGGATGCTTGGGGGCGGTCAGAATGTCGCGGGTCTTGCCGCTCTCGACTACCTTGCCACGCTCCAGAATGATCATTTCCTCGCACAGTGCCGCGACGACGCCGAGATCGTGGGAGACGAAAACCAGCGTCAGCTTCTCGGCGAGGGTCTTGAAAAGCTCGACAATGCGGATGCGGGTCGAAAGATCGAGCGCGCTGACCGCTTCGTCGGCGAGCACGATCTGCGGGCCAGCGACGATTGCGCGGGCGATGGCGATACGCTGCCGCTGTCCGCCGGAGAATTCGTGCGGAAAACGCCGCATGGCGTCGGACGGCAGCCCGACAGCCTCGAGCGCTTCGGTCACCGCCTGGGTCCGATCGCCGGGAATACGGAGCGAGCGCAGAGGCTCGGCGATGATGTCGATCACCCGTTGCCGCGGGTCGAGGGAGGAATAGGGATCCTGAAACACCGGTTGCACCGCGCGCCGATAGCGGCGCATGAAGGCGTTGTTGCCGGGGTCGAGCACCTCATCGCCAAACCGGATGGTTCCGCTGGTCGGGCGAACGAGCCCGAGCATCAGGCGCAGGAGAGTCGTCTTGCCGGACCCCGATTCGCCGACGAGACCGACGCTTACGCCAGGACGGACCGACAGCGAGACGTCGTCGAGCGTGGTCTGTTGGCGGGAATAGCCGAAGCTGACGTTTTGAAGATCGAGCATCATGATCCGGTTGCTCCCAACGCCTCGTCGAACAGGCGGGCGGCCTCGACCAGCGTCTTGGTATAGTCGTGCTGCGGCTTGCCGAAGACCGAACCGACCGGTCCCTCCTCGACAGCGATACCGTTCTTCAGCACGATGACGCGCTCGACCACCTGGGCGACGACGGGCAAGTCGTGGCTGATGAACAGAAGCGCCATGCCGGTTTCGCGCACCAGTTGGTCCAGCAGTTTCAGGATTTCTGCCTGCGTCGTGACATCGAGCGCCGTCGTCGGCTCGTCGGCAATCAGCAGCTTCGGGCGGCAGGCGAGCGCCATGGCGATCGCGACGCGCTGGCGCTGGCCGCCGGACACTTCATGTGGATAGGAACTGATGATGCGCTCCGGCTGCGGCAATGCCACCTTGTCGATGAGGTCGCGGACTTCGCGTTGTACCGCTTGCTTCGTTGTCTTCAGACCATCCCGTTCCAGGCGCCGGCGAACGGGCTCGGCGATTTGCCGGCCGATCTTCATCAGCGGATCGAGCGCGGTCAGCGGCTCCTGAAAGACAACGGCAGCGGCAACGCCGCGCAGCCGGTTCATCACTTTGTCTGTGGCGCCGACCACTTGCTGTCCGTCGAGTTCGATCGAACCGGCTACGCTGATTGAAGCCGGCAGCAGTCCGGTGGCGGCCATCGCCGTCATCGATTTTCCGGAACCGGACTCGCCGATCAGGCCGATGCGTTCGCCGGGCCGGATCGTCAAGGAAAGGTCAGACACCAGCGGCTTGTCGCCGGCACGGATGTTGAGCCCCTTGATGTCGAGCAGCGCTGTCATCGCGATCTCCCCCGTGTCGGATCGGCGATATCGCGCAAGCCGTCGGCGAGGAGGTTCATGCCGATGACGAGCGCAACGAGGGCAATGCCCGGCGCGATCGCGCCGATCGGCGCCGTATAGACGGTGCCCTGCGCTTCCTGCAGCAGCCGTCCCCAGGAGGCGTTTGGCGGCGGCGCACCAAGGCCGAGATAGGAGAGCGATGCTTCGGCGATGACAGCAAGACCGAACTGCAGGGCAAAGTTGACCGACAGCGTCGGCCAGATGTTGGGAAGCACATGGCGGAAGACGACGCCCGCCCAGGATGTGCCCGACGTGCGCGCGGCGACGATGTAATCCTGCCTGAGCACGCGCTTGGCGAGGATGCGGGTCAGCCGGGCGACGATGGCGGAGATGGCAAGCCCGAGTGCCAGGATCGCCGACCAGAGGCTGGCGCTGTCGCTTGCCGCCACCACCAACATGGCAAGCAGCAGGGTGGGGAAGGCAATCAGGATATCGAGTGTCGCGGCCATCACGTCGTCGGCAAGACGCGTGGCGAAGGCGGCGAGAACGCCGAGGCTGACGCCGATCGCGGCCCCGATCGCAACTGCGCCCGTGCCGACCAGCAGCGCTGTACGTGCGCCGATCATCAGCTGGGTCATCAGGTCGCGCCCCAACCGGTCTGTGCCGAGCCAGTGCAGCAGCGACGGTGCTTCCAGCCTGCCGCCCGAGGCGTTCAGCGGATCATAGGGCGTCCAGAAGAGCGTCAGAACCGCTACGGCGAGGTTGATGCCGACGAGCGCGAGGCCGACCGAAAGGGCCAGCGAATGCCGGCGCTGCCGCCAGGGAACGGATGTGTCGATCGGGCTCATGCGTTGCCTCCGACAGCGCGTTCGCGCAGGCGTGGATCGATCAGGCGCTGGGTGAGGTCGGCGGCAAAACCGATCAGCAGCACCAGCAGGGTGGAGATAAACAGCACGCCCTGAACATTCGGATAGTCACGCTGCTCGATCGCCAGCAGCAGCATCGAGCCGAGGCCTGGCAGGGCAAAGACGCGCTCTACCACGACCGCGCCGAGCAACGTCGTTGCGAGCTCTATGCCGAGGATCGAGACGATCGGCACGGCGCCGTTGCGGATGCCGTGACGAATGAGCGCTTGAGGGAAGCTGGCGCCGAGGGCGCGCGCCGTGCGCAAGTAGTCGCTGCCGAGAACGTCCTGCGTGGCAGAGCGGACATAGCGCAGCAGCGATGCGCCCATGACGAGCCCGATCGTCATGACGGGCAATGCCAGCGCATAGAGCACCTGCCCCTCGTTCTGCCAGCCGCGGCGGGGAAAGCCGCCCGAAGGGAAGAGCCGGAAAGTGACCGCGAAGACGGTCACCAGCAGGATGCCCACCCAGAAGACGGGGATCGCGATGCCGAGCTGCGACACGGTCGAGATCAGCCCGCCATACCAGCGGTTGGCCTTGACGGCGGAGAGGATGCCGAGCGGAACGGCGATCAGGATGGCGAGCACGAAACCCATCAGCGCCAGCGGCACGGTAACTGTCAGCCGGGTGGCGATCTCCTCGATCACCGGTTTGCCGCTCACGAATGAGGTGCCGAGATCGAAACGGGCAAGGCTCGCAACAAAGCGGAGGAACTGCTGCCAGAGCGGCAGGTTCGAGCCGACCTGTTCACGCGCCTTCTCGATTTGCGCGGCATCGGCGCCGACAGAGAGAAGCGCATTGGCGGGGTCGCCGGGCAAAAGGCGCAACAGCACGAACAGCACCACCGCTGCAATCAGCAGCGACAGAAGCAGAATGGCAAAACGGCGGACGAGATAGGTGAGAATGGCTGCATTCCTTTCTTCTCACGGGGTCCGTGATCAGAGAGCTGGCTTTTGCACCAAAAAGAAGAGTGAGGCTAGAGCGTCTCTCATCTTTGGGAGTGCCTGTGGAAGGCCGGAGAGATGCCCGGACGAATTGGTGCAAAACGCAGTCAGCCCCCGGGACCGGACCCAGGGGCTGTCGTTTGTGCATCCGGCGCCAGCGCGCACCGGATGATGATGCCGCTTACTGCTCGCTCTTCTTGATGCCGTAGGCGAAGAACTGCGAGTTCAGGCCATTCACCGGATAGCCGGTCACCGCCGAGCTCGAAACGACGATCTGCGGATAGAGGTAGAGCCAGTTGCTGGCGGCATCCTCGGCGATGATCGAGTTGGCTTCACGAAGCTTGGCTGTCTGCTCGTCAGTGTTGGCTGCCGCTTCCGAGGCCTTGATCAGATCGATGACCTTGGGGTTGTTGTAACCCCAGTAGAAGTCCGGGTTGCCGTAGAAGACGATGTCGCGGTGGTTGACATGCTCCTGCAACGTCGCCTGGAAATCATGCGCCTTGTAGACCTTCGTGTACCACTCGTTGGCGGTGATCACGTTGATCTCCACCTTGATGTTGACCTTGGCGAGCTCGCTCTGGATGAACTGCGCAACGATCGGGTGCGGGTCATAGTTCGGCGTGTCGAGCTTGAACGTGAAGCCATCGGCAAAGCCTGCTTCCTTCAGAAGCGCCTTGGCGCTCTCCACGTCATAGGCGTCGACGGCGGTCAGATCCACGTACCAGGGGTCCGTCGGCGGTACGAAGGAGCCGATCAGCGTGCCGTACTCACCCCAGATCGACGTCAGCAGTTTCTTGTCGTCGATGGCGCGGGCAATCGCTTTCCTGACCTTGACGTTGTCGAAGGGGGCAACGCGGTCGTTGAACGCCAGAAGCTCCTTCGTGGTCGACTGGCCGGCGGTGACGGTGAAATCGGGATTGTCCTTGAACTGGGCGATCGAGTCCGGGCTCTGGACGCTGGTGATGATATCGACGGCGCCGGTCAGCAGCGCATTGTTGAGCGCGGTCGCATCGGTGAAGTACTGGAAGACGACTTCGCCATTGGTGGGGGCGGTGCCCCAGTATTTGTCGTTGCGGGTCAGCGCCAGCGACGAACCGCGGCGCCACTCGTCGAGGCGATAGGGGCCGGTGCCGTCTTCGCTCCCATTCAGGTCCTTCGCCCCATCGTTGACGATCCAGACGTAGCTCAGATTGTAGGGCAGCGAGATCGAGCGCTCGGACAGCTTGACGACTACCGTCTGGTCATCTGGCGTCTCGATTGCGTTGATCGTCGCGAGGCTCTTCTTGCGCGAGCTCTTGGATTGCTCGGCCGTCACGCGCTCAATGCTATACTTCACGTCCGCGGCGGTCAGCGGATCGCCGGAGTGGAAGGTGACGCCGGGGTGAAGCTTGAAAGTGTAGGTGAGGCCGTCGTCGCTGACGCTCTGTTCGGCAACGAGACCGGGCTTAACCTCGCCGGCATCGGTCAGCGTAAACAGTGCTTCGTAGACATTGCCGTTGAAGGCTTCGTTGATGCCCTGGCCGGCGCCGGCGGTGTTGTCGAGGTTTTGCGGCTCATAGAGCGAGCCGATGGTGATCGAGGCGTTCGGGTCGAACTTCGCGTCTTCGGCGAGAACGGCCGTGCTCGACGAGAGCGCGAGCGCCAGCGTGGCGGCTGCCAAGGTTGCTCCTTGCGCCCGGTGGATCTGCCCCGCGGTCTTGCCAAAGCCGATGAAATTGCCAGTCATGTCCCATCGGACGATCGCGATGCATCATACTTATTCCCTAGTAATTTAGTGGGTAAATTGGTTCCTTTTGTTGGTCGAAGTTGAAATTTGTACCCGCCATCGCGGCGTCTGTGGCGAAGTTCTTTTCTGACGACGATCGGCGTTCCGCGCATCAGATATATCAGGAAGAAACGATAAACGCTGTGGAATACTAGTAGGTTAGCGCGCGCTGCAGAGCGTGTGCAGTCACCCCGACCGTTGTCCCTTCGCTGTGAGATTCGCCATTCGCAACGTCGGCTCGGGCGGTGAAGCGGCTGGCTGATTGTCTTCCGCAACGTATTTCCCTTGAAAATTGCAAAATGCAACGTGTCGGTAAAAGGATTCGACAGTCGGAAGATTCTGATATATCGGCTGATTAATCGTTTAATCACGCGATAGCGGAAACCACGGATTTGGCGCGTTCCGGACCAAAACTGACGAGGATTGCCAGAACGCTCGGCGTCTCCGCGGCGACGGTTTCCAACGCGCTCTCGGGCAAGGGGCGTGTCTCCGCCGAAATGGTGGAAAAGATCCGTGCGACTGCTGCCGAGCTCGGCTACGTGCCGAGCCAGGCGGGCAGGGCGCTGCGCACCGGCCGCACCGGTGTTCTCGGTCTCGTCCTTCCAGACATCGCAAATCCCCTCTTCCCGCAGATCGCGCAGGCAATCGAGCTTGCGGCGTCCTCCTCCGGTTATGGCGTGCTGATCGCCGACTCGCGCGGCGACGTCTCGACCCAGACCAAGGCGATCGAACGCCTGATCGATCGCGATGTCGATGGCCTCGTGATCGTGCCCAGGCGCGGCACGCGCATTGCCGATGTCGGCTGCCCGGTCGCCGTCATCGACACGCCCTCGACGCCGGGCAATACCGTTGCCGCCGACCATTGGGGTGGCGGCCAGCAGATCGCCGAGCACCTGAAGGCGCTCGGGCACCGTCGCGTGCTGATCATCGGAAACAATCCTGCCTCGAACGTGCAGAACGACCGCGCCGGCGGTATCCGCTCGGTCTTTGGCGAGGGGTACCACACCGACACGCTCTGGATAGAGCCGCTGGAAAAATCGGCCGGCAAAGGCTGTCCGCTCGGGCTCGCGGACAAGGTGGCGCAAGGCTACACCGCATTTGCCTGCATCTCCGATCTCCATGCGCTGCGTGCGCTCACCGAATTGCAGCGCGCCGGCATCAACGTGCCGGAAAAGGCGAGTGTCACCGGGTTCGACGACCTGATCTGGTCGCCGGTCATCACGCCGGCGCTGACGACCGCGCGCATGGACATGACCGAGATCGCGGCGATCGCCGTCGCTGCCCTCGTCAAGGCGATCAGCGAGCGCGACCCGTCCGATCCGGCGATCGGCGCACCGGTTACCGCCGAGACGTCGAAGGTGCCCATGCATCTCGTTATCCGGCAATCGGCCGCCGCACCGCCTGCGCTTCAACCCGTTCATACCCCTGTAACCGCAGCCACATCCGTCACCGAAGGAGGACACCAGCCATGAAGAAGTTCCTGCTCGCATCAAGCGCGCTCTTGCTCGTCGGCGCCAACGCCGCATCTGCTCAGGAAAAGACGCTCACCATTTCCGTCTACGGCTTTGCCCAGGACGCATTCAAGGAACTGGTCTATGCGCCGTTCGAACAGAAGTGCGGCTGCAAGCTCGTCGTCGAGACCGGCAACAGCGTCGAGCGGCTGGCCAAGATGGAAGCCAACAAGGCTAGCCCGGTTGTCGACATGGCCGTCGTTTCGATGGCTGATGCGCTCTCGGCCACTCGCGCCGACCTGATCGAAAAGATCGACACGTCGAAGCTCTCGAACTTCAACAAGCTCTACGACCTCGCCAAGGACCCGAACGGCGACGGCATGAGCGTCGGTTACACCTTCTATGCGACCTCGATCGTCTATCGCTCCGACAAGATGGAAGTGAACTCCTGGGCCGATCTTCTCGACGAGAAGAACGCCAGCCACGTCGCCTTCCCGAACGTCACCACCAACCAGGGCCCGCCGGCGCTCTACATGGTTGGTGAAGCCATCGGCAAGAACACGCCGGATCTGAAAGAGGCGATTGCCGCCGTCGGTGCCAAGAAGGATGAAATCGTCACCTTCTACGTGAAGTCCTCGCAGCTTGTTCAGCTGATGCAGCAGGAAGAAATCTGGGCCGCCCCGATCGGCCGCTTCTCCTGGGAAGGCTTTACCAAGCTCGGCCTGCCGATCAAGTGGGCAACGCCCAAGGAAGGCCAGACCGGTGGCATGAACGTCATGGTGCTGACCAAGGGCGGCAAGAACCAGGATCTCGCGCTTCAGTTCATGGACTTCTGGCTCTCGACCGAAATCCAGACGGCGCTCGCCGAAAAGCTGGTCGATAGCCCGGCGAACAAGGACGTCAAGGTTTCGCCCGAGATCGCCGAAAACCTCACCTACGGTGAAGAGACCGTGAAGAACCTGAAGCTGATCCCGTCGGCCGTCGCCCTCGACAACCGCGAAGCGTGGCTGTCGGAGTGGAACGCCCAGGTCGGCCAGTAAGCCAAGACTGAACTCCACCGGTCGGCCCTCTCGGCCGGTGGACGCTGCGGCGCCTGCGAAGGGTAGGCCGCACCAACGAATGCCTTGAAAGGAAGAAGGATGTTCCAGAACCGCGCCGAAGCCCTGGCGCTCGCTCTGCCCGCAGCGGTCTTTGCGGCGATCGTCTTTCTGGCACCAGTGGTGATCCTGCTGGCAGAAGGCTTTCGCAGCGCCGACAGCTGGTCGCTGTCGGCCTACACCACCTTCTTTTCCGATCCGCTGAACCGCACGGTGTTTCTGCGCACCTTCCGGCTCGGCCTGATGGTGACCGCCGTTTCGGCGGTCATCGGCTATGCCGCGGCCTTTGCCATCGTCAATCTTTCACCGCGCAACAAGGGGCAGATGATTGGCCTCGTCGTGCTGCCGCTGATGATCTCGTCGGTCGCCCGTACTTATGCCTGGATCGTCATTCTCGGCCGCACCGGCATCGTCAACCAGGCGCTCCAGCTTGTCGGCCTCTCGGATGAGCCGATCCGCTTCCTCTTTACCGAGACCGCCGTGTTCATCGGTCTCTTGCAGCTTTTCCTGCCGCTGATGATCCTGTCGCTGATCAGCGCGCTTGAAAACATGCCGAAGGATGCAATTCCGGCAGCGCGCGTTCTCGGCGCCAACTGGTTCCAGGTGTTCTTCAAGGTGATCCTGCCGCTGACCAAGGAAGGCCTTGTCATCGGCGGAACACTGGTCTTCACCGGTTCGCTCACCGCCTACATCACGCCGGCGATCCTCGGCGGCTCCAAGGTGCTGATGCTCGAAACGCTGCTCTATCAGCGCGTCACCGTCGCCAACGATTTCGTCGCTGCCAGCGTCATCGCCTTCATCCTGATCGTCATGAGCTTTGCCGCCAATCTTCTCCTGAAACGGCTTGCCACCGCGAGGAACAAGCGATGACCCCTCGTATCTTTACTCCGCTCGTCCTCTTCCTGGTGATCGGCTTCCTGATCGGGCCGTTCTTCATCATCGTCGCCGCGTCCCTCTCCGGTGGGGAGACGCTGGCCTTCCCGCCGCAGGGCTTCTCGCTCAAATGGGTCGCCAAGGTCTTCACGGTCGAGAGCTTCCAGGAGAGTTTCGCGATCTCGATGCTGCTTGCGATCGGTGGCACGGCGGCCGCTCTCGTGCTCGGCGTTCCCGCCTCTTACGCCCTGTCGCGCTACAAGCTGCCCTTCGGCGAAACCATCCGCACGATCGTGTCGCTGCCGATCATTGTGCCCGGCATCATCGTCGGCCTGGCGCTTCTGCGGTATATCGTCGTGCCCTTCGGCCTCAACATCACCTTGACGCTGTTCCTCGCGCATACGGCGCTGGTTCTGCCCTATGCGGTTCGCGTCGTCTCGGCGAGCCTCAACAACCTGCGCTCCGATATCGAGGAGGCGGCGGTGCTGCTCGGTTCCTCACGCGCCGGCGCCTTCTTCCGGGTGGTGATGCCGAACATCCGCAGCGGTATTCTTGCCGCCTTCATTCTCGGCTTCGTCACGAGCTTCAACCAGGTGCCGGTGTCGCTCTTCCTCTCCGGCCCGGGTGTGCGCACCCTGCCGATCGACATGCTCTCCTACATGGAGATCACCTACGATCCGTCGGTCGCAGCTCTCTCCGCGCTGCTCGCCTTCATGTCCATCGGCATCGTCTTCCTTGCCGAACGCTTCCTGGGATTCTCTCGCTATGTCTGATGCCGCTTTCCTCAGCCTTGAAAAACTGACGCTCGCCTATGGCGACACCGTTGCGGTGAAGGATCTCGACCTTTCGATCCGCAAGGGCGAACTGGTGGCATTCCTCGGTCCGTCCGGTTGCGGCAAGACCACGACGATGCGCTCGATCGCCGGTCTCTTGTCGCCGGCCTCCGGCGCGATCAAGCTCGATGGTGCCGATATCACCCGGGTTTCCGCCAACAAGCGCTCGGTCGGTCTCGTCTTCCAGTCCTACGCGCTGTTTCCGCACCTGACCGTGTTCGAAAACGTCGCCTTCGGCCTGCGGCTGAAGAAGTTGCCCGCTGCCGAGATCGAGAGCAAAGTTACGGCTGGTCTCAAGTCGGTCGGGTTGTCGAAGTTCTCCGCCCGCAAGCCGGGCGAACTCTCGGGCGGTCAGCAGCAGCGTGTCGCGCTCGCGCGCTCCATGGTCATGGAGCCGAAGGTGCTGCTTCTCGACGAGCCACTGTCGAACCTCGACGCCCGCTTGCGCCTCGAAATGCGCACGGAGCTGCAGCGGGTACAGAAGGAAACCGGCGTCACGATGATCTTCGTCACCCACGATCAGGGCGAAGCCCTGTCACTGGCGGACCGGATCGTCGTCATGCTGAACGGCGCGATCGAACAGATCGGCACGCCCGAGGATATATACAACCGCCCGATCTCCCGCTTCGTCGCCAACTTCGTCGGCTTCGAAAACATCTTTGCCGTCGAGGGCGGCAAGCTGAAGGCCGGCAACGGCCCGATCGATCTTTCCGGATCCCTGCCGCCTGACACGGCAGGGCTTGCGTGGCGTCCGCGCATGGTGACCCTTGGTTCAGGTCCTTTCCAAGGCACCGTGCGCGGAGCCTCTTTCTCCGGCAGTACGCGCGAGTACCTGCTCGATACGCCGCTCGGCGCCATCAAGGCGGAAGAGGACGCAGCACTTGCAGCGCGTGAAACCGGCTCTGCCATCGCCTTCGACCTGCCGGTCGAAAAGGCCGCACGCCTCAAGAAGTTCGGGTAACGACAAATGGGTGTCTGGATCGATACGGACATGGGTTTCGACGACATCGCCGCAGTGCTTGTCGTCCTTCATGCCGGTGAAGAAATCGATGGCGTGTCGCTCGTCTTCGGCAATACGCCGCTTGAGCAGGTGAAGCGCAATGCCGCCGGCGCCGCGCGCGCTTTCGGCTGGGCTTTCCCCATACACGAAGGGCGCGCCCTGCCGGTGCTCGGCAAGCTCGAAACCGCCGAGCGGATCCTCGGCGAAGCCGGCATGCCGACGGCGGGATTGACGCTGCCGGAAGCTGACGCTTTGCCTGCAAGCGACGCTTTCGCCGCGCTTTGTGCCTGGCTGGAGCAGGAGGGACCGAAGCGCATTCTGGCGCTCGGGCCGCTCACCAATCTCGCAGCCCTTTGCCTTGCCCGCCCGGACTTGGCCAGCCGGATCACCGACCTCACGTGGATGGGGGGCGGCGTCACCAGCGGTAACCATACGGCATCTGCCGAATTCAACGCCTTCGCCGACCCGGAAGCGCTGGCGATCGTGATCGCGCATGGCCTGCCGCTTCGCATGGTGGATCTCGATCTCTGCCGCAAGGTTTTCGCCTATCCTGACGATGTCGCGCCGATCCGCTCGGCAGTCGGTGCCAATGCGGCGCTTATCGCCGATCTGCTTGCCGGCTACATCTCGATCGGCACCAGCCGCGGTCGGCCAGGCATGGCGATCTATGACCCGTCAGCCGCCGTCGCCTTCGTCAATCCGGGCGCGATCTCGTTTCGCAAGGCGCGCATCGATGTCGAACTCGGCGGGACGCTCACCCGCGGACGCACCGTCGTTGAAACGCGCGAAAGTCATGTGATCTTCAATGCCGAATATGCCGTCGACGCCCATGTCGAGACAACACGGGCACAGATCCTGGGCGCCCTGATGAAGGAAGCGCAGAAGTGAGTTCTACGCAGCAGCCCCAGGACTTGATGGATGCGACGCTTCGCACCCGGGCGGTTGCCGCAGCGCGTGGCGACGCGCCGTTCGACGTATTGATTTCGGGCGGTACGCTCGTCGACGTGGTGACCGGCGAGCTTCGTCCGGCCGATGTCGGCGTCGTCGGATCGTTGATTGCAAGTGTCCACGAACCGGGCGCGCGCAGCGACGCAGTAACCGTCGTCGACGCCACCGGCGCTTTCGTCTCGCCCGGCCTGATCGACACCCATATGCATGTCGAAAGTTCGATGGTAACACCGGCGACCTATGCCAATGCGGTGCTGCCGCGTGGCGTGACGACCGTCGTCTGGGATCCGCATGAGTTCGGCAATGTCAACGGCGTTGCCGGCGTGCGCTGGGCCGCGGACGCCAGTCGCGATTTGCCGCTGCGCACAGTGCTGCTCGCGCCTTCGAGCGTGCCGTCAGCACCGGGCCTGGAACTGGCCGGTGCCGATTTCGACGCCGACGTGATTGCCGATATTCTCTCTTGGCCGGAAATCGGCGGTATCGCCGAAATGATGAACATGCGCGGCGTCATCGACGGCGAAGCGCGCATCACCGGGATCGTTCAGGCGGGGCTTGCCGCCGGCAAGCCGGTCAATGGCCATGCGCGCAGCCTTACCGGTGCAGATCTGCAGGCTTTCGTTACCGCCGGCGTCAGCTCCGACCATGAGCTGGTCTCGGGTGACGATCTGATGGCGAAGCTCCGGGCCGGTCTGTCGATCGAACTGCGCGGCTCCCATGACCACCTGTTGCCGGAATTCGTCAATGCACTCAATGCGCTCGGCCATCTTCCTCAGACAGTAACGTTCTGCACCGACGATGTCTTCCCGGACGATCTCGCCCATGCCGGTGGCCTCGACGACGTCGTTCGTCGACTGGTGCGCTACGGCCTGCCCGTCGAATGGGCGCTTCGGGCGGCAACGCTGAATGGCGCCGTACGCCTCGGCCGTCACGACCTCGGGCTCGTGGCGCCGGGACGTCGGGCGGACATCGTGGTCTTCGAAGATCTCTCTGACTTCCGCGCGCGCACGGTCATTGTCGACGGCAAGGCAATTGCAAACGCCGGACGGATGATCGAGCCGCTGAGCGGGATCGCCGCGGAGTCCCTGCACGGCACGACGAAGATCGCGACGCTTTCGGATGACGATTTCCGCATTCCCGCCGATGCTACGAAGGTCCGCGTCGCGACCATCGACCGGCCGCGCTTCACCCAGTGGGGCGAGGCCGTGGCCAAGGTCGAGGGCGGCTTCGTCGTTCCGCCGGAGGGTACGACGCTGATCGCAGTGGCGCACCGCCACGGGCGCGCCGACAGCCGGCCGGCTGTTGGTTTGTTGTCGAGTTGGGGCACCTGGCGCGGCGCCTTTGCAACCACGGTCTCGCATGACAGCCACAACCTCACGGTCTTCGGCGGCAATGCCGCTGATATGAGGGTCGCGGCCAATGCGGTGATCGCCGCCGGTGGCGGCATGGCCGTGGCGTCCGGCGGAAAGGTCGATGCGCTCCTGCCTCTGCCGCTCGCCGGCTTGGTCTCCGAAAAGCCGCTGGAAGAGGTCGCGGAAAGCTTTGCCGGACTCCGCGAAGCGGTCGGCCGCATCGTCGACTGGCAGCCGCCCTATCTGGTCTTCAAGGCCTGCTTCGGCGCGACGCTCGCCTGCAATGCCGGCCCGCACCAAACCGATCGAGGCATCGCCGACGTGGCGACGGGCAAGGTCATGGAAAGCCCGATCCTCGAGATTCTTGAAGCATGACTTTAACAGGCCGCCCGCGCAGGGCGGCCGAGTAAAGGTGGGAGCCGATCTCGCAGGTTCAGATCATCTCAAGGTTCAAATAGATTCGATAAATCCTTGAGATCGCAGGCTCTTTCGAGGCGCCGCTCTACTCGGCGCGTGGCAATTCCTGCTCCACCAGCGTCGACCAGAAGGCGACGCCGGGGCCGATCGACTCGTCGTTGAAATCATAGGCGGTGTTGTGGTGCAGCGCACCGTCGACGGCGGGGCCGTTGCCGAGCCAGACGTAGCAGCCGGGGGCTTCCAGACCGAAGAAGGCGAAATCGTCGCCGGCCGTCGACGGCGGAAATGCCGTCCGGGCCATCTTCCCGAACACCGCCTGTGCGGCGCTCAACGCCCGGGCAGTGGCATCGGCGTCGTTGACGACGGGCGGGATGCGGCGCTCGAATTCGTAGTCGACGGAAATTCCGTACATCTCAGCGGTACCGCGCGCGAGACGGCCGATCTCGGTTTCGAGTTGGTCGCGGACTTCGGGCGTATAGGCGCGGGCGGTGCCGCCGATCTCAACGATATCAGGAATGACATTGAGCGCCTTCGGGTCGCCCGCCCGCACGGAGCAGGCACTGACGACGGCCGGCTGCAACGGATCGACGACGCGACCGACGATCGACTGCAGCGAGGCAAGGAAGGTGCCGGCGGCAGTCACCGGATCGCGCCCGAGATGCGGCTTGGCGCCATGGGTGCCGACGCCGCGGAAGGTGAGCCGCCAGCTATCCGAAGAGGCAAGTTGCGGGCCGGCGACGACGGCCATCTCGTCCGGATCGAGGCCGGGCATGTTGTGCAGGCCGTAAACCGCATCGCAGGGGAAGAGGCTAAACAATCCGTCCTCGACCATGCGCTTCGCGCCACCGCGCCCTTCTTCGGCCGGCTGGAAAATGAAATGCACGGTGCCGGAGAAATTGCGGGTCTTCGCCAGATGGCGGGCCGCGCCGAGCAACATCGTGGTGTGGCCGTCATGGCCACAGGCATGCATCTTGCCGGCCTCGCGGGATTTGTAAGGACGGTCGGCGATCTCGGGCATGGCGAGTGCATCCATGTCGGCGCGAAGACCGATCGAGCGTGTTCCGTTGCCCACCTGTAGCGTGCCGACGACACCGGTTTTTCCCAAGCCACGGTGGACCTTGAGGCCCGCCTCTTCAAGCCATTTGGCAACGAGGTCGCTGGTGCGCACCTCCTCGAATCCGAGTTCCGGATGAGCATGCAGATCACGACGGAAGTCGGTGAGGAAGGTGAGGTCGTCGGCTATTCCGTCAGGCAGGCGCATCGGCAGGCATTCCCATGTTTCATTGCGCGAAGGGGCTTGTGAATTCCGCAGGCTTTGCTTGAGCCGCGGCGCCCTTTCGGTTTGATCGAAGTCGCAAACGGTATAGACGAAAACGGCCGGGACCAGAACAGCAAGCCGGCCTTTTTGATCGCCTTTCATTTCGGGCGACGTGCGCAGACGAGGATCGGACCGATGCAGCCCCACGACTTCTGGCAGGAAATCTATCCGCCGAAAAGCTTCGATATTCAGATGGGTTACCGCGATTTCTTTCCAGCGTCCCTCGGTGATGGCAGGCAGATCCTCTTGCCGATCCGGCCGCTCGCCGACAGCAAGCATGCACTCGCCTCGCTGATCGTCAATCAGGCAAGTTTTGCCGTCGAGGACGCACTGGCAACCGAACTTGCGGCGAAGCTCGCGCCCTATGAGCCCGAAGTCATCGCCGGTCTGCCGACGCTCGGCCTCACGCTTGCGTCTGCCGTCGCCCGCAAGCTCGGCCATAGCCGCTACGTGCCGCTCGGTACATCAAGGAAATTCTGGTACGTCGACGATCTCTCCGTCCCGCTCTCCTCGATCACCACGCCGGACCAGAAGAAGCGGCTCTATGTCGATCCGCGCATGCTGCCGCTGCTTGAAGGAAAACGAGTGGCGCTGATCGACGACGTGATTTCCAGCGGCACGTCGATCCTTGCCGGGCTGACGCTGATGGAGACCTGCGGCATCGAGCCGGTCGCGATCGGCGCTGCCATGCTGCAGACCGAGCGCTGGCACCAGCCGCTTGCCGATCTCGCGCCGCATTGGCCGGAGCGTGTCGTCGGCGTCTTCCGGACCCCGTTGCTCACCCGCAACGATGACGGCAGCTGGCGCGGGGCTTGATCGAGCGCAGGAGCGGGGGGCCGCGCGTCCCAACCGGTCGAGATCGGAGTCGGGCGCCACCGTGATCGCGGAGACGCCCGAACTGTTTCCCGCTGGATTGCCCGAGAGGGCGGTATACGGCCGGGATCTTTCAGTTCGCCGGCCGAACCTGATAGTAGACCGTCGGCTGAGCTCCTGCCTTGGCGATCGTATAGACGTCATAGGAAGCCTGCGGATCGTTGCCCATGCCGAGCGAGCCCGAGGGCATGCCGGGAACCGCGATGCCGGCGACATCGGGCCTTTCAGCGAGCAGCTTCTTGACCGCTTCGAGCGGCACATGTCCCTCGATGACATAACCGTCGATGACGGCGGTATGGCAGCCTTCCATGTCGGCGGGAACCGCAAAGCGCGTCTTGATGACCGACATGTCGGCCTCATCGCGCACCTCGACCTTGTAGCCGGCCGCTTCCATGGCTTCCGCCCATTGTTCGCAGCAGCCGCATTGAGCGTCCTTGTAGATCGCCATGGTGCCGGTTGCCGCGACTGCGCCCGTTGCAAAGAGGGTGATGCCCGCGATCGTGCCCGCCACGAAATGCCTGCGTAATACGTTCATCGAACATTCCTTTCCATTCTTGCCTGATTTCAGGATTGTGGCGCCCGGGCCGCCAGAAGTCGACCCGGGCAGTTTGTCGCTGTTACTTGATCTCGGTCACGGTCAGCTTGCCGTTGACCCGATCGGCGACGAATTCGATCGACGCGCCTTCCTTGAGCTTGACGAACAAGGCGTCGTCGCCGACGCGGAACACCATCGTCATGGCCGGCATGTCGAGGTTCTTCAGGTCCTCGTGGTCGATCGTCACCTTCTTGGCCTTGGTGTCGATCTTCTTGACCACGCCCTTGGTGAACTCGGCCGCCTGGGCGGGCAGGGAGAAGGTGGCGGTGGAAGCAGCCAATGCGAGCGCTGCAAGGAGTTTGCCTACGGTTTTCATGGTTTCATCCTTTCCTGTTTTCTGGGGTTACTTCTTCACAACGTCGAGCGGACCGTGCATGCCGGCGTCGTAGTGGCCCGGCACCAGGCAGGCGAACTCGAAGGTGCCGTCATTGGTAAAGGTCCAGTAGATGTCACCGGACTTGCCGGGCTCGAGTCGGATGGCGTTCGGGTCGTCGTGCTCCATGTCCGGGAACTTTTCCATGGTGACCTTGTGCTCCTGGATTGTCGCCTTGTCGTCGAGCACGAATTCGTGGGCGAGTTCGCCGGCGTTCTTGATGGCGAAATGGACCGTCTGGCCCTGGCGAACCTTGATGGTCGCCGGGGTGAAGATCATCTTGCCGTCGTCGGTTTCCTTCATGGTGACGCGGATCGTCTGCGTCGACTTCTTGCTGTCGCCGGGCTCGCCGATCGACACCTTGTCGTGGCCGCCGGCGTGGCTGCCGCTGGCGAGCGCCTGGGAGGAAAGGGCGGAGGCGATAACGAGCGCCAGAGCGAGTGCTGATTTCTTCATCGTAATGTTCCTGATGGATTTGAAAGAGTTCATTGCAGTCGGCGCCCTTCACGGTTTGGACGTGATGACGGTCTTGGCATCCTTGGCCCGCGTCGGCTCCGGCAATGCGCCGGTCCATTCCCAGGCCTGTGTTCCCGGCGGGTTTTCGTACCAGCCGGGATCGCTGTAATCGCCGGCGGAGATGCCTTCGCGCACCTTCACCACCGAGAACATGCCGCCCATCTCCAGCGCGCCGTGCGGACCCCAGCCGGTCATCATCGGGATCGTGTTGTCGGGGAGCGGCATTTCCATTTCGCCCATGTCGGCCATGCCGGCCGTACCCATGGGCATGTAGTCGGGCTTCACCTTGCGGATCTTCTCCGCCACCGATTTCTTGTCGGCGCCGATGAAGGTCGGGATATCGTGGCCCATGGCGTTCATCGTGTGGTGCGACTTGTGGCAGTGGATCGCCCAGTCGCCCTCGTATTTGGCGTCGAACTCGTAGGCCCGCATGGCGCCGACGGGGATGTCGATCGACACTTCCGGCCAGCGTGCCTCCGGCCGCACCCAGCCGCCATCGGTGCAGGTCACCTCGAAGTCGTAACCATGCATGTGGATCGGGTGGTTGGTCATGGTGAGGTTGCCGACCCTGACCCGCACCCGATCGTTCTTGGACACGACCAGCGGGTCGATGTCCGGGAAGATCCGGCTGTTCCAGCACCACATGTTGAAGTCGGTCATCTCCATGATGCGCGGCACATAGGTGCCGGGATCGATGTCGTAGGCATTGAGCAGGAACACGAAGTCGCGGTCGACGCGCATGAAGTTCGGATCCTTCGGATGCACCACGAAGAAACCCATCATGCCCATCGCCATCTGCACCATCTCGTCGGCATGGGGGTGATACATGAAGGTGCCGGACTTCACGAGGTCGAACTCGTAGACATAGGTCTTGCCCGCCGGGATATGCGGCTGCGACAGCCCGCCGACGCCGTCCATGCCCGAAGGCAGGATCATGCCGTGCCAATGGATGGTGGTGTGCTCAGGCAGCTTGTTGGTGACGAAGATCCTGACACGGTCGCCTTCGACGGCCTCGATCGTCGGCCCCGGCGACTGGCCGTTATAGCCCCAGAGGTAGGCCGTCATGCCATCGGCCATTTCGCGTTCGACCGGCTCGGCGACGAGGTGGAACTCCTTGACGCCGTTGTTCATGCGATGCGGCAACGTCCAGCCGTTGAGGGTGACGACCGGGTTGTAGTCGGGACCACTCGTCGGCACGAGCGGCTTCTGGGTCGTGGCATTGTCCATGCTTGCCGCTTCCGGCAGGCCGGAGTTCGAGGTCTGCGCCCAGGCGGCTGTCGAAACGAGAGCAGCACCAGCGCCGAGGAAGTGTCTTCTATTGAACATCTTTCTGATCCTTTTCGAGTTAGGCGGGATGCGTGCGGAAAACCGCACACACTTTTCCTCAACCCGCCCTAGTGCCCGGCGCCGCCGGCTTCCGCCGCTGCGGGCGCTGCTGCCCCTCCCGCCGAGCCACCTGATCCGCCGCCGTGGATTGCGGTCATCAGGTCGGCATCGGCCAGCCAGAAATCGCGCTTTGCATTGACAGAGAGAACGGTCGAATTGACCTTGGACCTGACGTCGGCAAGCAGTTCGAATGTGCTGGTGATCATGCCGTTGTAGCTGAGGGTCGCTTCTTCCTCGATCTTGCTGCGCAGCGGCACGACGTTGTTGCGGTAGTGCTGGGCTATGTCGTAGCGCGAGCGATAGGCCTCATAGGCAGAGCGCGCTTCAGAGCGGATGTTGACCGCCTTTTCCGCGAGCAGGTTTGCCGAGCGCATATGGGCAAGCTCAGCCTTGCGCATGCGCGCGCTGCCGCTGTCGAAGATCGGGATGACGAATTCGAGCTCGAACTGCGCTGTGGTCTCGACCTTGGTGCCGTGGTCCTCCTTCTCCCGTTCCGCTTCCGCGCCGGCGACGAGCTCCAGGTCGGTGACGTAGCGGGTCGCCTCGGTGAGCTTGTAGGACTTGGCCACGGCTTCGAGATCGAGGCGGGCGATCTGCAGGTCGACGCGGCGCTTCAGCGCTTCCGCCTCGATGCCGTCCTTTCGGGTCAACGTCTTCGGCAGGTTCGGCAGACGGTTCGGCACCTGGTAATCGACATCGGTGCCCCAGAGGCCCATCAGTCTCGTCAGGTTTTCCTTGGCAATGCGGGCCGCTAGCCGCGCCTCGGCTGCCTGGCCGGCAAGTTCCGCGTTGAAAACGTGTTCGCGCGCCTGGTTGCCCTTGCCCATGGCGCCGGTCTCGCCGAGCTTTGCGGCAAGCTCCGAGGAGGCGTCCGCAGCCGCCTGGGCCTGGTTGAGCTGCCCGACGGTTTCCCACGCGGCGACCGCCTCAATCCAGGCGCGACGGGTTTCGGCCGCCAGCTGCAGCGTGCTGAGGGCCGCTGTCAGCTGTGCCTGGCGGTAGCGCGCATCGGCGACCGCGATGGTCTTGTCGCGGGTCAGAAGCGCGAGGATGTTGGTGGTGACGAGGCCCTCGATCGCCTTGTAGGCTTGCAGCTCCGGCGTGCCGATCCCTGCGGTGCCGATCGAGATCGTTGGGTTGAGGAACAATGTCGCCTGCCAGGCATCCGCCGAAGCATCGCCGAGATCGGCATAGGCGGCCTGCAGGCCCTTGTTGTTGAGGAGTGCGACCTGAACGGCGGTGTCAGCGTCGATGGTCTTGCGCTTCAGGAGCGCCTTGACCTCGGCATTGATCTTGTCGGCCTGTTCGCGGTTTTGGACCCAGACGCTCTTCTTGGTTGCGGCCGTCGAAACCCTGGCGTCCACGGTCGCAAAGCCCGCATCCTTGGCCGAGTATTCGGTCACGCATCCGGTGAGCACGAGCGGCAGGCCGAATGCTGCCGCGAGGTTGAGCTTGTGGAGCCTCATGACGCGTCTCCCTGGGCGGTCGATTGCGCGTCGTTGAGTGGGCGCCAGGCCTTGGGGCCGGTCGGTTCGCGATGGGTATAGCCCGAAATGGGGCTGCGATATTGCGTGCTTCGAATGCCGCTCGAGCTGTCTGCGGGATCGCCAAGGCTTGAGACCTCGGCAGGCAATGTGGCAGCGCATCCGCCCAGGATCATGGGCAGGAGCGCCATGGAAAACAAACGTTTCATGGTCAAACCTGAAATGTGAATGGCAGAGGTCGGCGATCGACCGGATGAAACCGGGCGGGCCTTGTCGCGGACCGCGCTAGAGGTGGGGCGAGCGTCTCATCGGACACGCGCAAGCCATCACAGCGCTTCGCACCGCCCCAGATCCTTCAATCGGCAACGACCAAAGGAAACATGCGGCAGCGATCACGGATTCACGAAATCAGGCTCTTGGAGGGCGATGAAGGCCGTCGAGTTCACCTTGGGTGATCTGCGGGAGCGGGCCGAAATTGCGGATGGAGCGCGGGAAAGCCGGGTGGCTGCCGTCGACATCGCCGAGCACCGCCACGGCGGCGCAGAAGGTTTTGCAGCAATCCTTCTTGTCGGTCTTGCCGCTTTGCTCTGCCGGCTTCGCCTTGCCCTTGTCGAGGCTCGGGCAGTGCTCGGTCGCGATTTGCGTCGAGTTGACCGAAGCCTCGATCTGCATCGAGCCGTGCGCGGCCGCATGCATCATGCCGGAGGCGGTGGAAAAGGGCAGCAGGGCCAGCGACAAAGCGATCGCCAGCTTCAGCACCATCAGCAAACGCAGATATGTGGTTCGCACCTTCTCCATGATCGATCCGTAGAAACGCCTTTGATTCCTGTCAATGCTGCGGGTGTTCGACGACGTCACGAATGCGTGAGACGCGGCGACGCGCACCTGTTTTGGTCAGCCATGCCGACGGTTGCGGACCGGATCGATGCCGGCCGTGCCGAAGCGGGCGGGCTCGGTTGCCTTTGCGGGCTTGTTTCCGGCATCGGCGAGGTCGTCGAGAATGGGACAATCCGGGCGGCCGTCGCCATTGCAGTGGGCGGCGAGATATTTCAGTGTCCGGCTCATCGCCTTGAGTTCCTCGGCCTTGCGCTCGAGGATTGCGACATGTTCGAGCGCGATCTTCTTGACCTCGCCGCTGGCGCGCGACCGGTCACGCCACAGCGCCAGGAGATCGGCCATCTGTTCGACGGTGAAGCCGAGGTCGCGCGAGCGGCGGATGAACTGCAGCGTATGGACGTCGTTGTCGCCGTAGTTGCGATAACCGGACTCGCTGCGGTCCGCCTGCGGGATGAGGCCGATCGTCTCGTAATAGCGGATCATTTTCGTCGAGACGCCGGAGGCGCGTGAAGCTTCGCCGATATTCATGATGTCATCCTTGCTGCGGCCCTACGGCCATTCCCTTCGAATATAAGGGCTCATCCCGGCCGCCGCCACGCCGCAGCAGCCGGGAAGAATGTCGAACCTAAGCCGCGCGGGCTGCGGCAACCGGGCGAAATGCTCTGAGCCGCAGCGCGTTACCGAGCACGAAAACGCTCGACAGCGCCATGGCACCGGCTGCGAAGATCGGCGACAGCAGCAACCCATAGGCCGGGTAGAGAGCGCCGGCGGCAACCGGGATGAGAACTGCGTTATAGGCGAAGGCCCAGAACAGGTTCTCCTTGATGTTGCGGATCGTCGCCTTGGACAGCGCGATCGCGTTCGGCACACCCAGGTGATCGCCGGACATCAGCACCACGTCGGCGCTCTCGATGGCGACATCCGTACCGGTGCCGATCGCGAGACCGACATCGGCTTCGGCGAGCGCCGGCGCATCATTGATGCCGTCGCCGACGAAAGCGACCGCGCGTCCGCCTTGCTTCAGCTTCTTCAGGGCCGCGACCTTACCATCCGGCAGAACTTCGGCGATGACCTCGTCGATGCCGAGCTTGGCGGCGATCGCTTCTGCGGTGCGGCGGTTGTCGCCGGTGATCATCGCGACCTTCAGGCCGAGATCGTGCAGCATGCGGATTGCCTGCGGTGTGGTTTCCTTGATCGGGTCGGCAACGGCAATGATCGCCGCCAACCTGCCGTCGATCGCCGCATAGAGCGGGCTCTTGCCCTCAGAGCCGAGACGCGCTGCCTGTTCTGCGAAAGCCGACACGTCGAGCTCCAGCTGCGTCATCAGCCGGTCGGCGCCCACATGCACCGTGCGGCCCGAGACCTCGGCGCTGGCGCCGAAACCGGGGATTGCCTCGAACTTGGCCGGGTCGGCGATATCAAGGCCATTTGCCTTTGCCGCCTCGACGATCGCTTCGGCAATCGGGTGCTCGGAGCGGGTTTCGACGGCGGCGACCAGCGTCAGCACGGTGTCACGGTCGAAGCCTTCGGCGGTTTCGAGGTCGGTCAGTTCCGGGCGGCCCTTGGTCAAGGTGCCGGTCTTGTCGACGGCGATGACAGCGGCGTTGCGCAGCGTCTGCAGCGCCTCGCCCTTGCGGAAGAGCACACCCATTTCGGCTGCGCGGCCGGTGCCGACCATGATCGAAGTCGGGGTGGCAAGGCCCATGGCGCAGGGGCAGGCGATGATCAGCACCGCGACGCCATTGACCAGCGCGAAGGTGAGTGCCGGATCCGGGCCGAAGACCAGCCAGATGCCGAAGGTCAGAAGCGCAATCGCGATGACGGCCGGCACGAACCAGGCGGTGACACGGTCGACCAGCGACTGGATCGGCAGCTTGGCGCCCTGGGCCTGCTCGACCATCTTGATGATCTGCGCCAGCACCGTATCGGCGCCGACCTTGGTTGCGCGAAAGGTGAAGGAGCCGGTCTTGTTGATCGTGCCGCCGACCACCTCGCTGCCGGCGATCTTTTCGACCGGAACCGGTTCGCCGGTGATCATCGATTCGTCGACATAGGAGTTGCCGTCGAGGACGCTGCCGTCGACCGGAACCCGGTCGCCGGGGCGCACGACGACGGTATCGCCGGCGGTGACGTCGGAAAGGGGTACCTCGACCGTCTCGCCGTTGCGGACGACGCGGGCAGTCTTTGCCTGCAGGCCCATCAGATGCTTGATCGCCTCGGAGGTCCGGCCCTTGGCACGCGCCTCCAGGAACCGACCGAGCAGGATCAAGGTGACGATGACGGCAGCCGCCTCGTAGTAGACGTTGGCCGTACCGTCGGGCAGAAGGTCGGGTGCGAAGGTGGCGACGACCGAATAGATCCAGGCGGCGGACGTGCCGATCGCGACCAGCGAGTTCATGTCCGGGGCCAGGCGGAAGAGGGCGGGAACGCCCTTCTGGTAGAAGCGCAGGCCCGGGCCGAAGAGCACCAGCGTCGTCAGCACGAACTGCAGATACCAGCTTTCCTGCATGCCGATATTGTTCATGACGAATTCGTGCACGGCCGGGATGAAGTGCGAGCCCATTTCGAGCACGAAGATCGGCAGCGTCAGGACGCCTGCAATCAGCAGCGAGCGCGCGAGCTTCCGCGTCTCCTGTTCGCGCTTCTCGCCTTCGCGATCGACGCTTTCGTCGCCGGTGATGCGCTTGGCGGCGTAGCCGGCAACGCGGACTGCCTCTTCGAGCGCAGCGGCCGTGGCGATGCCCTTCGTCACGCGAACGGAGGCGCGCTCGGTCGCCAGATTGACATTGGCTTGCGTGACGCCCGGAACCGTGTTCAGCGCCTTTTCGATGCGCGCGACGCAGGAGGCACAGGTCATGCCTTCGATGGTGAATTCGATCGTGTCTTCGGCCGCGCCGTAACCGGCATTTTCGATCGCCTTGACGATATCGCCTGACTTGGTGCCTGCATCAAAGTGCACGTCGGCGCGTTCGGTCGCCAGATTGACCGAGGCAGACGTCACGCCCGGGACGGCGCGGATCGCCTTCTCGACACGGGCGACGCAGGAGGCGCAGGTCATGCCCTCGACGGGTATGCTGGCGCTGAAGGCGGCAGCGGAAATTGCTTCAACGTTGTTATTTCTAATGGGGGTCACCGATCCCATGATCGTGCTCCTTTCACAGTCTTTTATCATAATCTGGGGCTTCCAACGGTGGGAAGGTCAAGGGCGCATGCCGCATTTTCTGTGCGGCGAAGCGAGCTGATCTTCCGAGCCTTTGGTGTCCTCAAAGCTTCCAATGACTGTAAGGTAGAGGTTCCCACCGTTGGAAGGTCAAGGGCGGGTTTTACAAATTTCTGCGGCTGTGCCGAACGAGCTCCGACGAGAAAGAGTTCAAAGAAAAACGCCCCGGATTGGCCGGGGCGTTTTGGCGGAAATTGTCCTTGCAGCGCGTCGTTCAGAGAGCTCGGCTCTCATAGCCGGCGGCCTTCAAGGCATCGGCGATCGGGCCGGCGGCAGCTGCGGTCTCAACGCTGACCTCCCGGTTGCCGAGATCGACCTTGATCGTCGCCTGCGGATCGACGCTCAGGATCGCCTTCTGGACTGCGCCGGCACAGTGGCCGCAGGTCATGTTGTCGATCTTGTAGTTCTGCATGCTTGTCTCCTTCGTTTCTGTATGAGAGAAACATGGCGGTTCCCATCGTTGGAAGGTCAATAGGGCCTTTCCGTATATTTTTCGAGGGTTTTTTGGCCTCCCGCAGAAGGTGGAAACCGGCCCAATGGCGTCGTTTTGGCGCTGCCAAATTCTCCGAAAAATTTGAAAGTCTTTCATCGTCGATCCCGGGAATGGACGGCTAGCGATCCGGCTGCGGAAGACGCACAATCCCAAGGCTGTGCAAAAGGCATTCGCGTCGTCCGGAAGAGGGCGGACGATCGCCAGCCGGCACGAAGCCTAAAGCGAAGCGATCGCTTCGGAATTATCCGGGCGTTCGAAATGCACTGGTCGGGAACTGGAGGAGACCGTTTCCCGCTCACTGTCGTTCGGCTGCGTCGTGGTGACGCCGCCAAGGGAGGAAAGATGTTTGAACGACTATTCAAGCTGAAAGAGCATCAAACGACGGCGCGCACCGAGGTGATCGCCGGTATCACGACATTCCTGACGATGTCCTACATCATCTTCGTCAACCCCGACATCCTGTCGAGCACGGGCATGGATAGGGATGCCGTCTTCGTCGCAACCTGTATTGCCGCCGCACTCGGATCTGCCGTCATGGCGCTCGTCGCCAACTGGCCGATCGGCATGGCGCCCGGCATGGGCCTCAACGCCTTCTTCGCCTTCACCGTCGTCGCAGCCCTCGGCTTCACCTGGCAGCAGGCGCTGGGTGCGGTCTTCATCTCGGGCGTGATCTTCCTGATCCTGACCGTGACCGGAGTCCGAAGCTGGCTGATCGCCGGCATTCCGCACTCACTCCGAAGCGCGATCGCCACGGGTATCGGCCTCTTCCTCGGCATCATCGCCCTGAAGAACGCCGGCATCGTCGTCGACAATCCGGCAACGCTCGTCGGTCTCGGCGACCTCAAGCAGACGGGTCCGCTGCTCGCGATCCTCGGCTTCTTCGTCATTGCGGTGCTGGATTCGCTCAAGGTTCGCGGTTCGATCCTTATCGGCATTCTGGTCGTTACCATCCTGTCGATGATCCTCGGCGTCAGCGAGTTCAAAGGCATCGTCTCGGCGCCGCCAAGCATTGCGCCGACCTTCCTGCAGCTTGACATCATGGGCGCCCTGCATGGCGGCCTGCTGCATGTCATCCTCGTCTTCGTGCTTGTCGAAGTCTTCGACGCCACCGGCACGCTGATCGGTGTCGCCAAGCGCGCCAAGCTCGTCGAAGAAGGCAAGCCGAACCGTCTCGGTCGCGCGCTTCTCGCCGACAGCACGGCGATCGTCGCCGGCTCGCTGATCGGCACCAGCAGCACCACCGCCTATGTCGAAAGCGCCTCGGGCGTTCAGGCTGGCGGCCGCACGGGTCTGACTGCGCTCACCGTCTGCGTGCTGTTCCTGGCAGCGCTGTTTTTCTCGCCGCTGGCAGCCGCCGTTCCGTCCTATGCGACGGCCCCGGCTCTGCTCTACGTCGCCGGCCTGATGATGCGTGAACTGACGGAAGTCGAGTGGGACGACCTGACAGAAGCGGCACCTGCAGCACTCACAGCTCTCGCCATGCCCTTCACCTACTCGATCGCCAACGGCCTTGCCTTCGGCTTCGTCAGCTACGTCGTCTTGAAGGTCTTCACCGGCAAGTGGAGCGTCATTC
Organism: Ensifer adhaerens; assembly: GCF_020035535.1. Lineage (NCBI taxonomy): Bacteria > Pseudomonadati > Pseudomonadota > Alphaproteobacteria > Hyphomicrobiales > Rhizobiaceae > Ensifer > Ensifer adhaerens. Next base: position 2,592,723 of record NZ_CP083350.1, read on the forward strand.
ACCCGGCGACCCAGCTCGTTGCAGCGCTCTTCATCGTGCGCTTCGCGTTCTTCGCCGAGTAACGAAAATCGGCTGGGGCATGCTGCCTCGGCCGATCAGAACTCCCCGTAAGTGTTGGCCGGACCGGCGAAATGTTGCTCCGGCCTTTTTCTATTTCGCCTCAATATTGGCCGGCGGGTAGATGCACCACCAGGCCGTCGAGTTCGGCTGACACAGTGATCTGACAGCTCAGGCGGCTGCGCTCGTTCGGATTGACGACGCACTCGATCATGTCCTGTTCCTGGAATTCGGGCGCCGGCAAGCGGTCGGTCCACGCGCCGTCGATGTAACAGTGACAGGTGCCGCAGGCGCAGGAACCGCCGCATTCGGCGGCGATGGCATCAATGCCGTTCTGCACAGCGGCGGACATCAGCGATTGACCGATCTCCGCCTGGATTTCTTTCGTCGTGCCGTCCGCGTCGATGAAGACGATCTTGGGCATGGGTATTCTCCGATTGCGTATGTTGGTGTCAAGGATGCGGGATCAGGCCGGCCGGATGGCGATCTTCAGCCGCTTGGGTCCACGGACCGAAAGACCGCGCTTGTATTCCGGCTCCCGGTCGACGAGTTCGATGGTTGGGAAACGGCGAAGCAGGGTGCTGAAGATGATATCCATGTCGAGGCGCGCGAGGTGGTTGCCGAGACAGAAATGCACGCCGCCGCCAAAGGCGAGATGACGGTTCGGCGTCCGGCCGATGTCGAACGTGTCGGCATTCTCGAACTGCTTGGGGTCGCGGTTGGCGGCGCCATAGAGCAGGCCGAACTTGGTACCGCGCTCGAAGCGACGGCCGAAGATCTCGATGTCCTCGACGCAATGGCGGTGGAAGAACGGAAGCGGCGACTCGTAGCGGAACATCTCCTGCACGCCGGTCTGGATCAGGCCGGGTTCGCTCCGCAGCCGCGCCATCTGCTCGGGGAAGCGCAAGAGTGCATGCATGCCGCTGCCAAGCACATCGATCGTGGAACCGTGGCCGGCCATCAGGATCAGCATGCAGGTGGAGATGAATTCGTCGAAGTTCATGGCGCCGGAGCGCTCCGCCTCGATCAGCACCGAGATGAGGTCATCCTTCGGCGCCCGCTCACGTTCGGCCTTCAACGCTGTCAGGTATTCGTAGAACTCGGTCGTATTGCGCTCGGCGAGCTCCTTGCGCGCGTCGGATCGGTCGACGTCGAAGAACTGCACGATGTTTTCCGACCAGATCCGCAGCTGCGGACAGTCCTCGTCCGGCACGCCGAGCAGGCGGCCGATGATATGGCCGGGAACATGGGCGGCCAGATCATCGACAAAGTCGATCTCGCCGCGATCGGCAAGGCTATCGATCAGCCGGTCGACATAGGCCTGGATCTGGTCGCGGAGCTTCGCGATCATGGCCGGCGTGAACAGCTTGAAGACCTGCTTGCGCAGCCGGTCATGCACGGCGCCATCGCTATCGAGCAGGCTGAACTGCACGAAACGTTCATGGTGCGGCATGTCGTGCCAATTGGCGGCGCGCTGCAGTTTTGCAAGCTCGTCCTTCGTCGCGATGTCCTCAAGCGAGCGCACCATGCGCTTGTCCATGACGATTGCCGAGACGTCCTCGAAGCGCGCGGCGAGCCAGATGTCGAAATCCGCAAAGTAGTGCAGCCCCTCCTTTTCACGCAGCGCGCGATAGGTCGGATAGGGATCTCGAGCAAAATCCGGGGACAGCGGCGCGAAGGTGAAATTCGCGACGTCGCCGTTCGGCGCTGCTTCAGTCATGGGCAATACTCCGTGCATAAAGCTGCATGATAACGTCGCTGTATTGGCTTTGGGAATGGTGCCCTGTCGCAAGGTGATGGACAAAACTCGCATCGGGTGCCAGAAAAATGGCATGCGGCCCGAAAGCGAAGAGATCCACTTCCACACACCGGCAAAATTCGCCGACGCGTTTCCCTATCTGGCACTGGTGGCCGGAAGCCGGACGGCCCGTCCCGAAGAGGCGCCGATCCGCAAGCGGTTTCACCAGCATGTCTTCGTCTACACAACGGGAGGATGCGGGTTGATCGAGGTGCGCGGCCAACGGTTCCTGGCCGAAACGGGCAGCGTCGCCTGGCTCGATACGGCCCAGGCCTATGCGCATAGCTGCGCGCCCGATAGCGAAAGCTGGCGTTACCTCTGGATGGGGATCGAGGGACACGGGCTTGATGCGCTGTATCAGTTCCTCAATATTCAGCAGTCGCCACTGTTCGTGCCGAGGGATCCGCAGACGGCGCAAGCGGCATTCGAGGGCGTAATCAGATTTCTGGCCGAACGCTCGCCGGCGACCGATGCCATGACGAGTGCGGCCATCTCCGGGCTCATTGCAGACATGATCGGGCCGCGATTGACCGGTAGTGAGCCGGGTGAGGATACGCCGGGCGAGGATCGCCTGTTGGCTGTTCTTTCCGCGATGCGCAACGATCTCGCCCGTGCCTGGACGATCGATGATCTCGCGGCTCGGGCGCGGCTTAGCCAGTCGCAGCTCTTTCGCCGCTTTCGCGACATGGTGGGGACGACGCCGATGGACTGGCTGCGGCATGAGCGCATCAACCTGGCAAAACGCCTGCTGGTTGGACCCTATGCCAAGGTTTCGGCGGTGGCAGTGGTCTGCGGCTACCCGGACCCCTATCATTTCTCACGCGATTTCCGGCGCGTGACCGGATACACGCCGACAAAATTTCGGCGGGATGGCGGCTATTGAGGCCGCAGTTTTTCGTCCGATTTCGGCGGCCAGCGAGGCCCTGGCGCACCGATAACCCGACCGGACGACCGGGTCATGCATTCATTCACACGATCAGGAACGGCTCCTTGAAGAAATGTTCTTCCAGGTTGACGCCTTCGCCACCGCGATCGACCACCGCGAAATCCGAGACGTCATCGAGTGGCGTCAGGATGCCGTGCCAGACGTTGCGGGCGATGTTGACGCCCTGGCCCGGCGTAGTCTTGAAGGCGATCGGTTCACTGGGGCCTTCATCGGTTTCCCGGGAGACGACGATCAGGAACGGATTGTCGCTCAAGGGGATGAAGGCCTGGCTGCCGAGCGGATGGCGCTCGACCATGGTGAGCTTCAGCGGCAGTGGATAGGGTACGCCGCGCACCAGGCTGATCATGGGCCGGGCCTTTTCGCCTGTTGTATCGATGTTGGCGAGGTCGTGGTAGCGGGTTGCATTGCCCCCGTTGATGGGGAAGTTGTGGGCATTCTCCGTTTCGATCACGTCGCCGAAAGGCGCAAAGGCCTCCCGGGTCAACGGCTGTATGACGATCTCCTTCATGTGACGCTCCTCCGTCCAATGTTGATCGGTTGCCTGGAAGTTTGATCGTTTCGCCTCCTCGGCGAAACGATCTAGATGCCGGCTTTCGCTATACGCCCGAAGACACGCAGCCGGCTGACGCCGCCGTCGGGGAAGATGTTGAAGCGCACGTGGGTTACGGGACCTGCGGCCGCGAGCCCGCTTGCTTCATAGGTGTGGATGCTATCTGCGGCGAGTTTCTGCGGCGGCAGAAGCTCGCGCCAGAACATCGACGATGCCGTGACGGATGCGGCCACTTCGCAAGCGGTCGCTCCGAGATCTGCCGCCTGCAGCGAACAGGCGTCCGGGAAGTTTCCCTTGAAGTGCGCGGTGTCGACCACAACGCGATCGATCTCACCGCGAGCGGCCAGTTTCACGACGATCCAGTCGTTGCCGGGTTCGCGCCGTCGGCGGGTCTCCCAGCCATCGCCCATGTTGATGCCGCGTCCGGGCGCAAGCAGCCGCTGGTGGCCGTAGTGTCCGTTGGAATAGGCGATGATGCGCCCGCCGAGCAATGATGAGGCCAGATCGACCACCGTGTCGCCGATCGCTGCCCGGTCTAGCGCAGGCGCGCCGTAAACCCGAAGGCGGGCGACGCCGCCGTCGGGATAGATGCGCAGGCGCACATGGCTCCAGATAGAATCCGACCGCGCTTCGAAGTGATGCAGCGCGCTCGGGCCGAGCGGCCGTGGGCACAGCAATTCCGTCCATACCGTCCGCTCGTCCGGGCCGTCCGGTGCCAGACAGGCGTCGATGGCACAGGCGCTCGGGTAGTTGCCGGTGAAATGTGCGGTATCGACCTCGAAGCCGCGGATACGGCCGTTCGTCGCGAGTGCCACGATGGCGTGGTCGTTGCCGGGGCCACGGCGACGCCGCGTCTCCCAGCCGTCCATCCACTTGCCGTTCTCGTCGTAGACACCGGGATGATAGACCGGCGAGGCATCCTGGAGCATGCGCTCCAGCGGTGCGAAGAATTCGTCTGTCGCAAAGACCGGCCGCGCGCCGAGGCCGGCGGAGGCAAGGTTGATCGCATCGCGGGCGAATTCGGGCACGGTCACGCCGTCGGTCGTCATCGCGGGGTCCTCAGCTCGGCAGCATGTCCTTGAGGCGCAGATAGGCGATCCGCTCCACCTGCCTGCACGCGGTTTCGAACTCCGCGTCGCGGTCGTTGCCGATCCGGCTTTCGAAGGCTGCGAGGATCTCGTCCTTGGTGCGGCCCTTGACCGCCATGATGAACGGGAACTTGAACTTGTCGACATAGGCGGCGTTGAGCGTGGTGAAGCGCTCGCGCTCGCCATCGGTCAGCGCGTCGAGGCCTGCACCGGCTTGCTCATTGGTCGAGCTTTCGGTCAGGCGCTTGGCCTGCGCCAGCTTGCCGGCGAGATCCGGGTGGGCGATGAGGACGGCAAGCCGTTCCTCGGCCGAGGCTTCGCGGAAGACGGCGGAAAGGGCTGCGGCAAGGCCGATCGCGGTGTCGTTGGCCGGCGAAAGTTCGCCCTGGAAGGCGCGCTTCGCGATCCACTTCGAATGTTCGAAGACGCCGCCGAACCTGGCGACGAACGCCTCTTCGCCAAGCCGCGACGGACGATCGTCCCAGGCCTTGTACGGGTAGTTTTCGGCCCAGTGGCGGGCGATATCGACGCGTTTTGCGAGCCACACCTTCTCGTGGCCCTGCACATAATCGAGGAAGCGGGCGAGTGCCGCGGCGCGGCCGGGCCGGCCGACGAGGCGGCAGTGCAGCCCGATGCTCAGCATCTTCGGCGCACCGGCCGTTCCTTCGGCGTAGAGCACGTCGAAGCTGTCCTTCAGGTAGCTGAAGAACTGGTCGCCACTGTTGAAGCCCTGCGGTGTGGCAAAGCGCATGTCGTTGCTGTCGAGCGTATAGGGGATGACCAGCTGGTGGCGGCCTGCATGCTCATGCCAATAGGGCAGATCATCGCCATAAGCGTCCGACACGTAGTCGAAACCGCCGGCCTCGGTGACGAGGTCGAGCGTATTGTCGGAACAGCGCCCCGTGTACCAGCCGCGCGGACGCTCGCCGGTGACGATGGTGTGCAGCCGGATCGCCTCGGCGATCTCCTGGCGCTCGCGCTCCGGCGAGAAGTCCTTGTGCTCGATCCATTTCAGGCCGTGCGAGGCTATTTCCCAGCCGGCATCCTGCATGGCGGCGACCTGCTCAGGCGAGCGCTTCAGCGCAGTGGCCACACCATAAACGGTGGCGGGCACGCCACGCTCGGTGAACATGCGATGCAGGCGCCAGAAACCGGCGCGTGCGCCGTATTCGTAGATCGATTCCATGTTCCAGTGCCGCTGGCCCTGCCACGCCTGCGCACCGACGATTTCCGACAGGAATGCTTCGGATGCTGCGTCGCCATGCAGCACGCAGTTCTCTCCGCCTTCCTCGTAGTTGATGACGAATTGCACGGCGATCCGCGCGCCGTCGGGCCATGTGATCTTGAAGTTCGGGCCGTGGCCGTGAAGATCGCGGGGGTATCTCATCAAAGCAGCTCCTCCAGACATTTTCGTCTCTGCATCCAATTTCTAGCGGCATTTGTTTCGAGCCATTCCCCCCAAAAAATTTGAAAGTCTCGAATGATCCGCTCGCTACCAAGCAGGTGGGAATGCCGGAATACTGCGAGGTGGAAAGCTGACTTCGGGAGGAGCGAAAACTATGCAATCTCAGGGTGGAAACGCCGGCCGTTTGACGACGCACGTGCTGGATACGGCCAGCGGCAAACCGGCCGAAGGGCTGCGCATCGAGCTCTACCGGGTCGAGGGCGATCGCCAGACGCATATCAAATCCGTCAAGACCAATGACGACGGCCGCTGTGACGAGCCGCTTTTGAGCGGCGAGCGCATGCAGACCGGCACCTATGAGCTGCAGTTCCATGCCGGCGACTATCTCGGCGGCGCGGCCAGGCGCGGTGAGAACCCGTTCCTCGACGTGATCCCGATCCGCTTTGGCATCGATAACCAGGGGGCGCACTATCACGTGCCGCTGCTGCTTTCGCCCTACGGCTACTCCACCTACCGCGGGAGCTGAGCAATGACGATTCAGATCCGCAACACCATCCGCTTTATTCTGAACCACCGCCTGGTCGAACTTGCTGACGTGTCGCCGGTTCAGACCCTGCTCGATTTCCTGCGCATCGACCGCAATCTGAAGGGCACCAAGGAAGGCTGCGCCGAAGGCGACTGTGGTGCCTGCACGGTGCTTGTCGGCCGTCTGTTCGACGGCAAAATCAAGTATGAATCCGTCAACGCCTGCATCCGCTTCGTCGGCTCGCTCGATGGCTGTCATATCGTGACGGTGGATAGTCTGGCGCAGCCGACCGGTCCGCTGCATCCGGTGCAACAGGCAATGGTCGACACGCACGCCTCGCAGTGCGGCTTCTGCACGCCGGGCTTCGTGATGTCGCTCTATGGCCTCTGGATGGAAAATCCGAAGCCGTCGATCGCCGAAATCGAAAAGGCGCTGCAGGGCAATCTTTGTCGTTGTACCGGCTATGCCGCAATCATCCGCGCCGCCGAGGCGATCTCGACGATCGGCGACGTCGGCAAGGATCCGCTGGTTGCAGAGCGTGACCGGATCGCAGGCGAACTGGCAGCACTTCAGGATGGCCGCCGTGTCGAAATCGGCTCGGAGACGGAACGCTTCATCCTTCCGGGCTCGGTCGACGATTTCGCCGCCGTGCTCGAAGCCAACCCGAAGGCGACGATCGTCGCCGGTTCGACCGATGTCGGGCTCTGGGTGACGAAATTCATGCGCGACATCTCGCCGGTCATCCATCTGACCCATCTCGAAGAACTGCGCCGGATCACCGTCAATTCAGATGGCGTGACGCTCGGCGCCGGCGTCAGTTACGCCGAGGCCTATCCTGTTATCGTCGAACACTTCCCCGAGTTGACGGAGCTTTGGGACCGCATTGGCGGCCAGCAGGTCCGCAACATGGGTACCGTCGGCGGCAACATTGCCAACGGTTCGCCGATCGGCGACACGCCGCCGGCGCTGATCGCGCTTGGCGCCTCGATCGTGCTGCGCAAGGGCGATCGCCGCCGCACGGTGGTGCTTGAAGACTTCTTCATCGCCTATGGCAAGCAGGACCGCGAGCCGGGCGAGTTCGTCGAAAGCGTGCGCATTCCGTTCGTTTCGGACACAGCGCGTGTTGCCGTCTACAAGGTGACGAAGCGTCTCGACGAGGACATCACCGCCGTCTGCGGCGGCTTCAACATCAGCTTCGACGTTGGTCGGGTGACCGACGCCGTCATCGCCTTCGGCGGTATGGCCGCGACGCCGAAGCGTGCCGCCCATGTCGAGGCGGTGCTGAAAGGTGCCGAGTGGAACGAGGAGACGATCGAGCGCGCTGTCGCCGCCTTCGATCAGGATTTCACGCCGCTCACCGACTGGCGCGCCTCGGCGGAATACCGCCAGCTGGTGGCGAAGAACCTGCTTCGCCGCTTCTATCTCGAAACGCAGTCGAGTGGCGGCCAGCTCCGTCTCGATCGCACTATTGCTGTCGCGGTTTAAGGGAGGAAGCCATGAACGTGATGCAGCCCATCGACCGCATCCGCGGCGGCGTACACGAAAAGGAACGGCACGAGTCCGGTCACAAGCATGTGTCGGGCACGGCCGAATACATCGACGATATTCCGGAGCCCCATGGCACGCTGCATGGCTATCTCGGCCTGTCGCAGCGCGCGCACGCCGACATTTTGTCGATCGACTTCGAGGCCGTGAACGCCAGCGAAGGCGTGATCGGTGTTCTGACGGCGGCCGACATTCCCGGCGAAAACGATATCAGCCCGGCGCACAAGCACGACGAGCCGATCTTCGTCACCGACAAGGTGGAGTTCCACGGCCAGCCGATCTTCGCAGTCATCGCCACTTCGCGCGAGGCTGCGCGGCGTGCGGCGGCCAAGGTCAAGATCGAGTATCGCGACCTGCCGCATGTGACTGACGTACTCGAAGCGGCAGCGGCCAACTATCCGCTGGTCATCGACCCCTTGAAGCTCGAGCGCGGCGACATCGACGCCGGCTTTGCCAAGTCGAAGAACATCCTCGAAGGCGAGATGCGCATCGGCGGCCAGGATCACTTCTATCTGGAAGGCCAGATCTCGTTTGCCATTCCCGGCGAGGACGACGAGGTGCTCGTCTATTCCTCGACCCAGCATCCGGCAGAAACGCAGCACATGGTCGCAACCGTGCTCGGCGTGCCGTCGAATGCGGTCACCGTGAATGTGCGCCGCATGGGCGGCGGCTTCGGCGGCAAGGAAACCCAGGCGAACATCTTCGCCGCCGTTGCGGCCGTTGCCGCCAAGAAATACCGCTGCCCGGTCAAGGTTCGGCCGGACCGTGACGACGACATGAGCGCGACCGGCAAGCGCCACGACTTCCATGTGGACTACAAACTCGGCTTCGATGCCGAAGGTCGCATCGAGGCGGTGGATGCCGTCTTCTCGGCGCGCTGCGGCTATTCGGCTGATCTCTCAGGCCCGGTCACCGACCGTGCGCTCTTCCACGCCGACAACTGCTATTTCTATCCGAACGTGCGCCTGCGCTCGCGTCCGCTGAAGACCAACACCGTTTCCAACACCGCATTCCGCGGTTTCGGCGGGCCGCAGGGTATGGTCGGTGGCGAACGCATGATCGAGGACATCGCCTATGCCGTCGGCAAGGATCCGCTCGAAATCCGCAAGCTGAACTTCTACGGCGGCGAAGGGCGCAACCTGACGCCCTATCATCAGACCGTGGAAGACAACATCATCGGCCGGATCATCGAGGAACTGGAAACCTCGGCCGACTACGCCAAGCGCCGCGAGGCGGTGATCGCGTTCAACCGCGAAAACCACGTGGTCAAGCGCGGTATCGCGCTGACGCCGGTGAAGTTCGGTATCTCCTTCACCAAGACCGAGTACAACCAGGCCGGCGCTCTCGTGCATGTCTATACGGATGGTTCGATCCATCTGAACCATGGCGGCACCGAGATGGGACAGGGGCTCTATACCAAGGTCGCTCAGGTGGTCGCCGACGAGTTCCGGGTCGATCTCGACCGGATCAAGGTAACGGCGACGACGACGGGCAAGGTGCCGAACACGTCCGCAACCGCGGCGTCGTCCGGCTCCGATCTCAACGGCATGGCCGCGGCCAACGCCGCCCAGCAGATCAAGGAACGGCTGGTCAAGTTTGCTGCCGAGCGCTGGAACGTCGCCGAGGCCGACGTCGCCTTCGAACCGAACGTGGTGCGGATCGGTGCCGAGCGCCTGAGCTTCAACGAGTTCATCAAGATCGCCTATGGCGCCCGCATCCAGCTTTCGGCTGCCGGCTTCTACAAGACGCCGAAGATCCACTGGAACCGTGCCGAAGGCCGGGGCCGGCCGTTCTTCTACTACGCCTATGGCGCCTCGTGCTCGGAGGTCAGCGTCGACACCTTGACCGGCGAATACCAGGTGGACCGCACCGATATCCTGCATGATGTCGGCCGCTCGCTGAACCCGGCGCTCGACCTCGGCCAGGTCGAAGGCGCCTTCGTTCAGGGCATGGGCTGGCTGACGACGGAAGAGCTCTGGTGGGATGCCAAGGGCCGGCTGCGCACGCATGCGCCCTCGACCTACAAGATCCCGTTGGCTTCAGATCGGCCGCGCGTGTTCAACACCCGGCTTGCCGAATGGTCGGTCAACCGCGAAGAAACGATCCGTCGATCGAAGGCCGTGGGCGAACCGCCCTTCATGCTCGGTATCTCTGTTCTGGAGGCCTTGTCGATGGCGGCCGCGAGCGTTGCGGAGTATCGTATAGCACCGCGCCTTGATGCGCCGGCAACCCCGGAACGGGTGCTGATGGCGATCGAGCGGTTGCGGGCGGCTGCACGGCAGAAAGGGTAACAGGGGCTGATCGACCATGGTAGCGAGCCGCGAGGATATCAGGGACTTTCTCCGACGCGAGCGCGACTGCGTGCTCGTGGAGGTGACGGGTGCTGCGGGTTCGACCCCGCGCGACACCGATGCCTGGATGCTCGTCGCCGCCGATAGCCTTTTTGGCACGATCGGCGGCGGGCAACTCGAATACATGGCGGTTGATCATGGCCGGCGGGCGCTCAAACGTGGCGATGCGCCGGAGGCGATGACGATCCCGCTCGGACCGGAGATCGGCCAGTGTTGCGGCGGGCGCGTGGCGCTCGCCTTCACACGCATCGATCGGGAGAAAGCCGCCATGCTGATTGAACGCAGCGACCTGGAAATTGCCAGCCGGCCGCATGTCTATGTCTTCGGTGCTGGCCATGTTGGCGACGCGCTGGCGATGGCGCTCTCCCTGGTGCCGGTGCGCACCGTTCTCGTCGATACCCGCGAAAACGAGCTTTCCGCCGTTGCCGACATTCCCGGTATCGAAACCTGCCTGACGGCGATGCCGGAGGCGGTGGTGCGCGATGCGCCCCCCGGCAGCGCCTTCGTGATCCTCACCCATGACCATGCGCTCGACTTCCTGATCGCCGCGGAAGCGCTTCGCCGTGATGACGCCTCCTATGTCGGCATGATCGGCTCGAAGACGAAGCGAGCGACCTTCAAGAACTGGCTGTCGCGCGAGATCGGCCGCCCGGAGCTTTTCGACCGGCTCGTCTGCCCGATCGGCGGCACGACGGTGAAGGACAAGCGGCCGGCGGTCATTGCCGCGCTTGCGGCCGCCGAAGTGATGGCAGCTGCACTCAATTTCCGCGAGCCGGCGCAAGCCGATGTATCGCGTCGGGCGGCGGCGGCCAAGCTTGCGCGCTAGCGCGCCAACGAGAGACCTTCGCCTTACTCGGCCGCACCATCCAGATGAAGCGTAAATCTGCGTGCAGCCGGCGCTTGCCTTAATACTTTCACTGTGTTCGCCGACACGTAGACATGATCGACCCGGGCTGCAAGTACCGCGGGAACGAGTACCGCCACAGCGGAAACGGCAATTGGGCATCGGCCTATAGCAGGCTCTCCTGCGCGGCCGACAGCTTTTGATTAGCTTCTTCCATGATGAGGTGTCCACCGATTATGGTGGACACCTCATGCCTCAGAAGATTCGGCCGCAAAAGGTGCGAAGAAATTCGCGTTTACAATCCCGGCGGCCCGAGGTGGTCATGGTTCTTGTCCCCCCATCCGTAGCCCGGACGTGAGCCATTGGACTTGGCAATGGCGCGCGAATTCAGGCTCGTACCAAGGAGGAGGGTAATCGCCGGAGGTGTCACAACGGCAAAACGCCCAGCCTTCTTGAGAAAATCTCTCCGCGCCTGCGCTTCAGTCTCTTGTCCCTCGGGGAGCTTTTCTGATTCGTTTCTATTCTCCATTGCCCTGACCTCCTAACACTCTCACGAACAGTATACGTCCTGCCCGCGAAAGAACAAAATAAGGTTTAAGGATGGTGATCCCTAAATCTTCGAGCGTAGCCCCTTATTCGAAAGGATGAGGCCTGCGCGACGCAGCAGTTCAACCGGGTTGTGGCGCACAAGTTCAACAGCACGTGAGAGCCGACTGAGGCCCCATACCAGGTTGCCGGCGAGGCGTAGCGGAGCGCCGGAGACAGGATGCCTGACCGTATAGATTCGCCTCCAGTGCTGGAGGCGGGGCATCGGGCGCCCCGCGGCGTCTGCCGGTATCTTCGTCCCAAAGAAATGGTGCAAGGTCAGCAGTTGGGTGTCGAGCGCATTCCAGGTGGTTTTGTTTGGCATTGCCGTGCGCAGCGCCGCCCAATCCAACTGTTCGCTTTCGGCGAGTTGTGCCAGATCGTGCAGGTGCCGCAGATCGATTCTTCCGCGCCAGTAATCTCCTTCCTTAAAGAGGTCATGCATGATCCAGTGCATTGCGCGGGCCTCAAGGGAAGGAATCTTCACCCGCAGGCCATCCCGTTGGACGGGCTGGGGGCATCCGAATCCGTTCGGCCGATACGGCCGGAGTTCCAGGATGCCCGCATCCTGCGGACGCGCCATGCCACGAACGTCCGGCATCTCACGATAGCCAAGCTCTTTGAGGCATGCGTTGGCGGCAGCCTCCTCGCCCGATTCCACGGCGATATCGAGATCGCTCGTCATCCTGCTGGGCAACCGGCCGGGCGGGCAACCAAAGAGCGGAACGGCTCCCTTGAGCAGAATCGGAACGATCCCCCGGCTGTTGAACGCGGCGACGGTCTCGATCAACTGTGCCCTCAAGCTCAGGTTCCGGTTCCGATTGCAGTCATCGATAAAGGCAAGATAATCGCGCACGTCTCCTGGCAGCCGCTCGATCTGGCCCGATTGGGTGAGCGAGGAGAATAGGGCGGGCGTGAGCAGCGTGTGGTTTGCCAGTGCGATCAAGGCTTGCCAGTCGACATCGGGGACGAGATGCCCCTGAAGGCCGGAGACCAGGGCGTCAAGAGCGTTGTCGGCACGCATCACCGGCAAGCTCCCCGGATCAATTCCAACGCATCTTCAAGCGAGGAATAGGTGAGGGAGCAGGTCCCGGCCGATCCAATAACCTGTGTCAGCACTTCGAAGGCGGTGCTGCCGAGATCTCGGCCGGGCGCAAACGCACCGTTGAGCAAGCCGCGCAACGCACCGACCGCATCGACCGGGTCCAGACTGGGACGGGAGCCGCGGTCGCGGTTAAGCAGGATCACCCAGCCTATGGCTCGGCGGGGGGCCGGCGACACCGGCGAAAAGTGTTTCGGCACGATGTAGCGCACTCTCTTGCCATCGGGGCGCCGGAAGATCGGTGCTGCAGCGAGCTCGGGACAATATCCGGCAAGAAGAGGCCACGCGCCTGGCTTGACGCCGGCGGCGAAGGGAAGTCCGATGCCAAGCCCGCTGCAGTTCAAAAGGGTCACATCATCCGAGACGAAGCCGAAGCCCGATTGGGCAAGGGCCAATGTCAGCGTCGTCTTGCCTGCACCGGGATCGCCGCAGAGCAGGATCAGGCGTTCGCCTGAGGAGAGGGCGGCTGCGTGGAGTGCAATTTCATAGATGCCATGCTCGAGCGCTTCCGACAGCAATTCCCCCTTCAGCACGGTGGGGATCTCGTCGGGGGAGCAGGTCCGAAGCCAGTCGCTATTCCGGAACACGTGGATCCGGTCCCCGTGCTCGACCAGTTCCAGGAGAGTGTCGGTGGCCTCCGGCTGGACTTCGAGGTGCCTGAAGACGGAGATTGCCGGAAAGGCATGGGTCGCTGGATAGACAATCCGGATGCGACGGTCCGCCAGGGCTAGCGTTTGAACCACATGCTTGTGAAGCGAAGCGGAGGCCGATGGTGCGTGTGGCCGGATCAGGCCCAGGCGCTCCCAATCTCTTAGCGCGGTTTGAACGTATTCTTTCGCATCGAGGGCATCAACGTGACCGCGCATGATCCCGCGCGGGATAGCATCCGGTGAAGTGCCGTCCTGCAACGAGCGCCAGATGTCGGCGGCCGTCTCGTTAAGGGCGAAGATGGCGCGCTGGGTTGGGCTGAACAGGATGTTCTGCCCACGGATGCGCACGAGCCGGGCCTGGGTCACGAGGCCCGGCGCCACGCCATCAGGGGAAAGTTGCACGACAGCTCCTTCATTCGCTTCTAGTAAGGTCATCGCCGTGGCCTCCTCCGTGCCTTCCCACGTCATAATTGCCGACCGACCCCGTGTCTTCACTCTGCCGGCAGCCGCGCCCGAGGGGCAAAAATCATGGTGCACCCAACTCGGCTCACAAAGCCGGTAATCCAATTGAGAAATAGCACATTTGAAAGTCTGTAATCAGCGGGCCGATCCGTCTAATCCGTCGTAAGCTCGCTCCACTACGGTGGTATGCGCCTGCGCCTTTTTGCAGGGTTGATCGGCAAAAAGTATAATAACTCCTCCCGGCCTGTTACGCTCTAGTGCTGATGGCACGCAGGTCCGCGAACCTGATATATTTTCGGTCATGACCGCGGCCATCCAAAATTGGCAAAATTGTTGATTTTATTTGCTTGTGGCGGCCCCTCTGCATTCATAGGGTTGAGTATGCAAAAAATGGAAAGTTCGGTTGCGGAACCGCTGGACAGCCAGGATGCGCGTAGGGCACGTTGGTATGTGGTTCAGACGCACCAGCACTGCGAAGTGCTGGCCGAACGACACCTGTCGTCTCAAAACTTCCGAACCTATTTGCCGAAAAGACGGCGAACTGTCCGGCATGCGCGCAAAATCAGACCGGTCTGTTCAGCATATTTTGAAGGTTACCTCTTCGTATCATTCGATATTCGCGAGCAAAGGTGGTCGCCAATCAATTCCACCGTGGGCGTTCGCAAGCTCGTCATGACAAATTGCGCGCCGATTCCGGTTCCATTCGGCGTCATTGAGACTCTCCTGTCAGCAACCGATGATGAGGGGGTCCTGCACCCGAAGAGTCTTTTGGAGCCAGGGCAGAAGATACGGGTCACGAACGGGCCATTTACGGACCAGCTTGGTACTTTGGATTGTGTTGGGCGGTCTGGAGCAGTAAGAATACTTATTGATGTTATGAATAGATCCGTTCCTATGTATATTGATAGGGATAAATTGCTTATAATGTGAATGTTTTTGTAGGTATTGTTCTTGATTGGTATAGTTTCTATTGGTGTGGGGGCGCGGTCACACGAGTCACCCTAAGTGCGGCAGCTTGCGAAGAAATCAGCAGTAGACGTCCCCTTGGCAAAATGGCCACACATGCGCTTCATGCAGAGATCGCGAATGCGTGCTCGCCCGGACAAGCACATTACCGTCACTCCTTCGAACACGGTGCGCGCCATGGTCGGCAAGCGGCCCGGGAGCACGATATGAACCCACATCAGGTAATCGCTGGGCGCCGGAATCTCACCGTGGATACGGCGGACGAGCAGAATGACGTAACAGGCAAGGACCTAGCTGGCTCGGACGCAATTGTGCCGTTGCACGCAGCCGATACGGCTGGCGCGCTTCCAGTGGCGGCAACCTTGTTTCGCGGCCTGGACGAGGCAGGGGTGAGATACGGGATTATCCAGGATCTCGCGAGCTTGCCTGAGGCGGTCGCCGGCGGCGACGATCTGGATGTGCTCCTCGATAAGCAGGACTACCCGATCTTCTGTTCGATAATGGCTGAGTTGCATGGTCGCCGCGGGTTGAGCCTCTCTTGCTACGACAATGTTTGCGCCGGCAGAGAGGATTGGTTCGTTGCCGATTTTTCATGCGGTGCCTATCTCCATCTCGACCTCCACGTCGGAATTCGTGTCGGCTGGGAGTTTCGCAAGCGCTACCTGGCCTTCGATCATGCGGCGGTCGGGCGGTGGGAGCATGTATGCGTTGGGGGGATTTCCATCCCCGTCGTCTCCCCTGAGGACGAGGTTCGGATATCGATCGCCCGCTTCGCGTTCCGTCTGTGGACGCTTCCGTGGAAACGTTGGGTGGCGATACGTGGCAGTCGAAAGGAGCAACTTGCGCGCCTGTCCCCCGCCCCCGGCGAACCGAATTCGTACATCATTGAATACAAATTTGGCCGTGGCAGAAGCGTCAGCTGCAGGATTCGGCCGAGCGAAGACGGTATTCTGGTGCACAGCGGCGACCTTGCAAGACTGAGGCTTTCGCTCCGGCAGAGGTGCGGCTTCTCGAGAGCCAGCGGTATCGCGGATGCTGCGGTTCATTTCGTGCGCAAGGCCTCCTATCTCGCACTGAGGCTCGCAGGTCGCGTCATGCCCGGCGCCGTACCGCCAAAACGGCGTCCCTGGGCCGGCGGGGTCGTGGTGGCGCTCGTCGCTCCGGACGGACTGGGAAAGAGCACGCAGGTTAGCCTGCTGACACGAATATTTCGATGGAAGTTCGGCTGTGCCCAGGTTTATGTCGGCACTGGCGAGGGAAGCGGATGGCGGTTGCGCAAGGGGCTGCAGCGCCTGGCTTTTTACCGCCGGCGCGAGCTCAAGGCGATCATCCGGACCGAGGGCCGGGAAAGCCGCGCAATGGGAAGGATACTACCGGTCGGTTTGGCGCTCTGGGGAGTTCTGATCGCGATCGAACGGTACGCCGTTGTGAACCGTGCGCATCGATGGGCAATGCGCGGCATGATCGTTATCAGCGACCGCTGGCCACAGAAGCTTCGGCACGGATATCTGGACGGGCCGATGATACCGCCCAATCTCTCATCCGCGCCTGGCGTGGGCATGCTGGCGCGGCTTGAAAAGAAGCTATACGAGCGGATGGATTCTTGCAGGCCGCATCTGACGCTGCATCTCGTCTCCGATTATTCGGTTTCGGAGGCGCGAAAACCCGGAGAAATTACCAGGGAGGGGTTCGACGCGCGGCTGGCACTCATGGCCGAACTGCGGGCCCTGGACAAGGAAATCAGGACCATCGACGCCAGCGCCAGCGCTGAGAGTGTCAAGCGGGAGCTCTTCAAGGAGATCTGGTTGTCCTTGTAGAAGGCTTCGCCGCTTCGCAAAGACGCCTCATGAAAAGACGCCTCATGAAATGCAGCGCGCGCTCGTCGATCTAGCCTTTTCAGGGACGAAAATGTGCATAGCCGGGCTGCAGCGCATTCTTGAAATCCGGACTTCCTTTTTCGACACGCGGGCTGCCGCTCGAGGCGTCGTCTCAGGCACACAGCTTAGCGGAGGTATTCGCAAATGAAGATCGTGCATGTGTTGACCCGACTGCTTCCCGGCGGTTCCGAGGAGGATACTTTGGCGTGTTGCAGCGCCCAGGTAAGGCGCGGCCATGCAGCAGGTCTGAGGTCTATTCGAACGTCCTCTTCGCGCTCTTTGTCGAAATACTTGCAGCTTTGATGGGCGATCATTTCGATGCCACCGATCCTGTCCAAATTTTCATGCGCGATGCCCGCAAAAGACAAAGGAGATAAACAGGTGCGGCGAATCGCCCGGCTCGGCACGGGCGTGGGCTTTGTGTTGCTGCTGTTTGGGTTTGCCTGGTTCGTCCAATCGCGGTTTTTTGATCTTCTCGTTGCAGTCAAGGCGCTGTCGGAGCCTTTGGGGATCTATCTTCCCGACGGTGTCGAACCTGGGGTCGCGAAGCTCGGCATCTTGGATATCATCCCTCCGGCTTTGACGATGTTTGTCGGAGCCGCCCTTGTGGTTCTAGCGGGCCATCTGCGCACGGAACCTCGCCTCGCAGAGCCCGGTGGATCGGCGCTGTTGCGAGCCGGATCGCGCCGGAAAAGGCCGCGCTACAGCCGTCGTCGACGCAGACTCACAAAGTGGCAGACTGCCGGTATGGTTCTGATCTTCATCGCTCTCGCGCAGGCCGGACCTCTGGCTCTGCTATTGCCTCCTCGCATCGGCGATCCCGGCGGTAGCGCGCTTGCGGCCCTGACGTGGTACCTGCCGGATTCTTTGTTGTTTCAAGACCTACGGAGCGCAGCGGACGGGCTCCCGTTCTGGCTGATGATCGGAAGTCTTGGCCTGTTGCTGTTATTCGGGCGGGCACGGCGGAAGCGGACGGGACCCTCGCCACACCCATCGGCGGCTGCGCGGCCCATTTCCCTTGCCGGTAAGCCGGCAGCGGGCTCGGAACTGGCCAGCGCGCTTGGCTCCTGCAAGGGAGCGCTCGCCGGTGTTGCGGCGTTCAGTGGCGTGAGCAACATCCTCATGCTGAACGGTGCGCTTTTTATGCTGCAGGTTTATGACCGCGTGTTGCCGAGCCGCAGCGTTCCGACGCTGGTCGGCCTGGCAATACTGGCCGGCATTCTCTACGTGGGGCAGGCCATCATCGACCTCGTGCGTGGTCGCATCATGGCCCGCATCGGCACCGAACTGGACGAGGCGCTCTCCGGACGTGTTTTCACCGCGATAACCAGGCTGCCCCTCTTGGTTGGCTATCAGGGCGACGGGCTGCAGCCGCAGCGCGATATCGACAGCATCCGCTCCTTTCTCTCGGGGCCGGGACCCAATGCGTTCTTCGAACTGCCGTGGCTCCCCTTCTATCTGGCAATCATCTGGAGTTTCCATCCGGTTCTCGGGATAACCGCCATTTGCGGCGCAATCATACTGGTTCTCCTCACAGCGACCACCGAGATACTCACGCGCCGGCCAGCGAGCGCGGCGGTCTTGACGGGCGCCCGCCGCAATATCCTCGCCGAGGCGAGCCGCCGCAATGCGGAGGTCCTCGCGGCGATGGGGATGGGGAGGCGCCTCCATGACCAATGGCGCGACGCAAGTCGCCAGTGCCTCGCCCAGCAGCAGCGTGTCAGCGATGTCACGGGCGGCCTGGGTAGCGCTTCGCGCGCATTGCGGCTGATGTTGCAGTCCGCAATGCTAGGCGTAGGTGCCTGGCTCGTAATCCATGGCGAGGCGACCGGCGGGATCATCATTGCAGGTTCGATCCTGGTGGGCAGGGCGCTTGCCCCCGTCGACCTTGCCATCACCCATTGGCGCAATTTCGTGGGTGCACGCCAGAGCTGGCGCAGGCTCGGGCAACTGCTCGCCCGCTTGCCCCAGGACGTGCAGCCAATGGCGCTCCCGGCACCGAGATCGAGCTTGACCGTGGACCGGCTCGTGATCGGCGCGCCAGGAACGCAGCGGGTTGTTGTTCAGGGCATGGAGTTCAAACTGGATGCCGGCTCGGGGATCGGCGTCATAGGACCAAGCGGCTCCGGCAAGTCGAGCCTCGTTCGCGCGCTGGTCGGCGCATGGCGGCCCCTGGCAGGGCGGGTAAAGCTGGATGGCGCGGCGCTCGATCAGTGGCCATCGGAACAACTCGGCAGACAGGTGGGCTATCTGCCCCAGGATGTTGAGCTTTTTGCGGGGACGGTGGCGGACAACATTGCCCGCTTCGACCCGTACCGGGACCCTGGCGTCGTCGTTGCCGCCGCCCGAGCGGCGGGCGTCCATGATCTGATCGTCAGCCTGCCCAACGGTTACGAGACCCAGATCGGGGAAGGCGGCGCCGCTTTGTCGGCGGGACAGCGTCAGCGTGTGGCGCTCGCGCGCGCGCTCCACGGGAACCCGTTCCTCGTTGTCCTCGACGAGCCGAATTCCAATCTCGACGTTGAAGGCGAAATCGCGCTTGCCGAGGCGATCCGGGGGGTCAAGGCTCGCGCCGGGATTGTCGTGATCGTGACGCATCGACCGAACATCCTCTCTGAGTTGGACTTCGTTCTGGCGATGAAGGAAGGACAGATGCACATGATCGGGCCGCGAGAACGGGTCCTGGCAAAACTCCTCCTATTGCAGCCGGCCAACAACGCCAACCCGAAGCCAGTTTCGATTTCGCCGAAACGGCCGAATTGACAGCGCTCGAGAAGAGGCAGACGCAAAGATGGCAGATATTCGGTCGACGCACTGCAACCGGCGGTCCATTCGACGCAATCTCATGGCAGGGGTGACCTTCATCACCCTCCTCGCCGGCATCGTCGGCGGCTGGGCCGCAACCGTGGACATTTCGGGCGCGGTCATCGCGCATGGCGCGGTGGTCGTCGAGGATAATGAGAAGGAGGTGCAACACTCCACCGGAGGTATTGTGGGCGAGATCTTCGTGCGTGACGGCAAGCACGTAAATGCCGGCGATGTTGTGGTCCGGCTTAGCGACGTTGTTCCCCGTGCCAATCTCGCGTTCGTGACCAAGAGCCTGGACGAGCTTTACGCCCGCAAATCCCGCCTCGAGGCCGAGCGTGATGGAGTCGAAGAGATGACGCTCGCTCCATGGCTTGCGAGCCGGATGGACGTTCCTGAGGTGGCGGCGCTGGTTGCCGGCGAAAAGCGACTGTTCGAACTTCGCCGGATCGCTCGATCCGGCGACAAGGCACGACTTCACGAAAGGATGGAACAGTACCGCAAGCAGATCGAAGGCCATTCGGCCCAGGAAGTGGCCAAGGCTAGGGAAATCGCGCTGGTCAACAATGAGCTCGACGGGATTCGCAGCCTCTTTGAACAGAAGCTGGTGCCGATATCCAAGCTGACGGCTTATGAACGCGAAGCTACGCGGATCGAAGGCGAGCGGGCCCAGCTTGTTTCGAGCATTGCGCAGACAAAGGGAGCGATCGCGGAAGTGGAGCTCCAGGTCCTGCAACTGGATAAGGATTTCTCGAGCGAGACGGGGCGCGAATTGCGCGAAGTCGACGCCAAGATTGCCGAGTTCGAGGAGCGAAACGTCACGGCCGAAGATCAGCTGGCGCGCATCAATATTCGTGCTCCTGTGAGCGGTACCGTTCATCAGTCAATTGTGCACACCGTCGGCGGTGTCATTGGTGCCGGGGAACCGATCATGCTGATTGTCCCTGATGCTGACGCCCTCACGGTCGAGGCAAAGGTGGCTCCGCAAGACATCGACCAGCTTCTGGTTGGCCAAGCAGCCCTGCTTCGGTTCACCGCCTTCAATCTGCGCAGCACGCCTGAGCTTATCGGAGTGGTCTCCAGGGTAGCCGCCGACATCACGCGGGATCAGCGCACCAACGAGAGTTATTACGTGGTGCGCATCACCCCGGTTCCGGAGGGATTGCAGAGACTCGGCCAGATGGCGCTCGTTCCCGGCATGCCGGTCGAGGTTTTCATCCAGACCGGTGAGCGCAAGGTGCTCTCGTACCTGATGAAGCCGTTGTCGGATCAGATGATGCGGGCTTTCCGGGACCAGTAGATGGAGCGGTTTGTCGCACCGGATCCTGTTCCAGAAGTCATTTGAAGGAGGATTTTGCCAATGATGTCAACGAAGCTTATCCCCTCGGCTCCGAGCCTGTCGGCTGGTCTTCGAATATGGCGCCACTGCGGGTGGGCGCTGCGTGGCCGGCCGCTTGCTGCACCGGTCCCGCGGCCACTGGAAAACCATGACCTTCATCGCTGCCTTCGCTGTATCGATGCGCCATGCGTCGTCGACGGGCAGATCAACGGTGAGTTCTTCATCCTCTATGTCCAGAAAGTCCTCGCGCCCCCGCTCGCCAAGGGCGACATCGTAATCTTCGACAATCTCGGCAGCAACGAGGCATAACCCGCGCCTCGCCGTCGAGGAGGCACGCCTCATCCCTGCCGCCCTGCAGCCCGGACCTCAAATCCCATCGAGCAGGTCTATCTTGGAGCGGCTGGATACGCATTGCACTGCGTGCCTGGTGGGCATCGTATTCCATATGAGCGTGTCCGATAAGCAGCCCCGCCGAACCGGCTCTCGGTGCTGCGCGAGAGCTATTCCACTGTGACGGATTTTGCCAGATTGCGCGGCTGATCAACGTCGGTGCCCATTTGCACGGCGGTATGATAGGCCAGCATTTGGATCGGCAGGGCGTAGATGATCGGCGCTATGATCTCCGGCATGTCGGGCAGGATGATCGTTTCCATAGTCTTCAGACTTGCCTGCGTGGCCCCCTTCTGATCGGTGATCAGAATGATCCTGCCGCCGCGGGCTGCCACCTCCTGCATGTTGGAGACAGTCTTCTCGAAAATCCGGTCATGCGGCGCGATGACAATGACAGGCATGGTGTCATCGACCAAGGCGATGGGGCCGTGTTTCAGTTCGCCCGCGGCATAGCCTTCGCCATGGATATATGAGATCTCCTTGAGCTTGAGCGCGCCTTCCATGGCGAGCGGATAATTGGTGTCGCGCCCCAAATACAGCACATGCCGCACCTGCGTGAGTTCGCGCGCGACCTTCTCGATCTGCTCTCCGAGCTTGAGCACCTGGCTGGCGAAACGCGGCGCTTCCGACAACTGACGGATGAGCTGCTTTTCATCTTCCCCGCCAATGGTCCCCCGCACTACGGCCGCACGTACCGCGAGCGCTGCAAGCACTGAAAGCTGGCAGGTAAAGGCCTTGGTAGAGGCGACGCCGATCTCCGGCCCGGCAAGCGTCGGGAAAATGCAGTCAGATTCGCGCGCGATCGTCGATTCACGGACATTGACGATTGCGCTGATCGGAATGCCAGCGCTGCGGCAATAGCGTAGCGATGCCAACGTGTCGGCAGTCTCGCCGGACTGCGAGATGAACAGGGCTGCACTCGACTTCGACAGCGGCATTTCCCGATAGCGGAACTCGGATGCGATATCGATATCGATCGGCAACCGCCCGAGGCGTTCGAACCAGTATTTCCCGATTAGGCCGGCAAGATAAGCGGTGCCGCACGCCGAAACCGCCATGCGGTCGAGCGTCGCGAAATCGAATGGCAGGTCGACCGGCTTGGCCTTTCCCTGGGCGAAGTCAAGATAATGCGCAAGGGTATGCGAGATCACCTCTGGCTGTTCATGGATTTCCTTCTCCATGAAATGCCGGTAATTGCCCTTGTCGACCAGGAAGGAGGAGCCGATCGACCGCTGCCGCTTACGTTCGATCGGCGTGCCGCTGATGTCGAATATCTGCAAGCCGCCACGCTGCACGACCGCCCAGTCTCCATCCTCCAGATAGGTGATAGAATCGGTGAAGGGCGCGAGCGCGATGGCGTCGGAGCCCAGATACATCTCGCCTTCGCCGTGGCCCACCGCAAGCGGTGGCCCGTTGCGCGCCCCGATGATCAGATCCTCGTCTCCACGGAACATGATTGCCAGCGCGAAGGCGCCCTCGAGCCGCTTCAATGCATTGTGTGCGGCCCCGACCGGTTTCGAGCCGCGCGCCAGTTCGCGCGAGATCAGATGGGCGACAACTTCGGTATCGGTTTCCGAAGCGAATTCGAAACCGTCTGCGATCAGTTCCGCGCGCAGTTCCGCGAAATTCTCGATGATGCCATTATGGACAATCGCCACATCCCTGGAAAAATGCGGATGGGCATTGGTCTCGTTCGGGACGCCGTGCGTGGCCCAGCGCGTGTGCCCGATGCCGATCGTGCCGCCCAGTGGTTCGGCCTGCAACCGGCGCTCGAGGTTGACCAATTTGCCTTCCGCACGTCGGCGGGCGAGCCGCCCGCCCTCTACAGTGGCGACACCGGCAGAATCATAGCCGCGATATTCCAGCCGCTTGAGAGCGTCCACGATAAGTGGCGCAACGGGCGAGTGCCCGACAATCCCGACGATCCCGCACATTTTACTTGCCTTAAGCCTTCCATTGCTAGTTGTTCGACGAACTCGGAAGCTGCGACCGACATACGAGGGTCAGCGATCATCCGCGGACCGCTGTCCGGTAGCAGGATCCAAAACTGCACCACAGGTCCACCAGAGCTGTCATTCCGACCCCGATGGCCCGGTGCGAGCAACATCAACTCAATCCTATGGCATTGTGTTCTCCTGGTCGGCACGCTTCAATTTGCCTTTAGGGCTATTGCCGCAGCCACATGGGTTACTTGACTTTCTGACCGCGGTCCGAAGCAAGTGGCACGGCCTTGGCGGGCCTGGGCAAAACTGGAAGTCGCGCTGACGAACCTGGCTTCGCTAAAGCAGATCGTCGAAGATGACGACGCTGTGGAGATCAACGCATTTACCTTGAACCGATCGAGGCGCTCTCTTTCTGGATTGCCAGCTGGGAAAAGGCGCTCAAGTCGGAGTGGGAAGCACTCCGAGAACGCAGCCCAATTGATGTCCATGCCTGGAATGTGACCGATCACGGCGATGGTGGCCGAGGCTTTCCCTATGGCGACATTCCGCAAAGGTCGAGAATTGTGGCCTGATTGGGGCTCGTGCCCAAACAGCGACGACGAGCGCTTCGCCGAATTGCCGGTCGCTGCGCCGGTCGTCGATGCACCGCTGGCCGACGAACGCAAGGCGAACGTCGTGCACTATCATGCCTTTGCGCCGGACCCGGGACGTGCGTCGTGCGTCATGATCCCGCGAGTGCGACCACGGTGATCGGAAACGCCGTAGGTTCGCCATACTCCGCTAATATACGAACTTCGCGGCTGCAAAACACAGCCGTGTATTGCCTCCCCACTCACTCCTGGGGAAAGAGGGAAACTGGAGAACTTTCATTGTGACTACAATTACGCTGACCGGAGACTACGGCTCCACACCTTACAAGGCTTCGGGCCTTGCTGCGGGAACTCTGATCGATGCCGAAAATGCATCCTGGACACAAGACAACGATGGGAGCGACGGCAGCCCGTACCCCTTTATGGTCTACGACTCGCCGGGTGCGATACTTGATGGCGGCACGATCAACGGCAAAGTCGACATGACCGGTGACTGGCGTGACGTCTACAACGACGGCAACTCGGCTGGCATCAGGACAGAGGGCACGCCAGATGTCGTGATCCGCGACTGGCATATCACGAATACGTGGGACGCTGTCCGCGTATCTTGGGACAGCCCTAACTTCCTTATCGAGGACGTCTGGGTCACCAACGCCCGCGACGACGCGGTCGAGAACGACCGACTCCAGACGGGCACTATCCGTGACAGCCTTTTTGATGGGGTGTTCGGGGGCATCAGCGTAGACCCATCGTCGTCAAGCCCTGTCGACGGTCATAACAACACTGTCACGCTGGACGGCGTGCTGATGCGGATGCAATCTTTCCTTTACGAGGGTGAGATGACGCACTCCTCGATGATCAAGACTGACTCTGCCACGAACGGCGAGGTCACACCGAACTTGCGCTTCATTAACACGGTCTTTGCCATCGAGGACGTTGAGCACCACAGCTACCGCAGCATGCAAGACGCTTGGAACAACACCGTCGAGTCCAAAGGCAACGTCTTCCTGAATCTGTCGGACACACCGCTCCCGGACGACTACCCGATGCCTCCCGAAGGGTGGACGGTCCTGCAGGGCCAGGCGGCGCGCGACTATTGGCAGGAGGCCAAAACCGAGTGGATCGAGCGACACAGCGGTGAAGAAGGCACTAACCCCGATTCACCTGCCACCGAGCAGCCGATAGCCGACCATCCGCCGGTAGCCGACCATCCACCGGTAGCCGAACAGCCCCCGCTCGCCGCCGAGCCTGCTTCGTTCAGCGGCGTGAGCTTTAAGGGGTCCAGCGACGGTGAGACCATCATCGGCAACGGGCTGGACAACATCATCGACGCCGGCAATGGGAACGATGTCGTGAAAGGGTCCGCCGGAAACGATGTCATCAGAGGGAATGATGGCGTCGACAAGCTGTGGGGCGGCAGCGGGAACGACACCTTCCTCCTGGGGCGCCTCGGCGACTCGCGCGAGAACGGCGGCATCGACACGATCATGGATTTCGCCGCCGGCGACAAGATCAAACTGTCAGCGATCGACGCAAACAGGGACCTGACGGGCGACCAAGCCTTCCATCTGATCCAGGGCGACTTCAGCCACGCTCCCGGCGAGCTTAAGGTGTCCTACGATGCCGGTTCCGACACAACCGTTGTGAGCGGGAACGTGGACACCGACGTTCATGCTGAGTTTACGCTCTGGCTTCACGGCGAGGTCAACCTGACCTCGGGTGACTTCGTGCTCTAAACTCCCAGCCAATGAGGGACGGTGGAACTTCTCCTCCAGATTCAATTGGTTTCTGGAGGAGAATACGCTGTTGCTGAGTGATTCCACGGCTAAGCGCTCGAGTATCTGGGGCTGGCCTTCGCACGGGCGGCGAAGGTCAGGCAGGGATTATGCGTGCCGCTGGCCGATTAGAAAACTAACCAAGCGCCAGTAGTGTTGAAGGCCCGCATCGCGGGCTCACACATGCAGTTGTTTGAGGGGACGGAAATGTCACAATCCGGTTTAGGAATGCTCCGCGCGTCAGGGGCGAAGTCCGAGTTAGCTGCCTGTCTGCAGCGATTTCGACGGGCTTTTCTCGTGGTGGCGGCCTTCAGCGGTCTTCTCAACATGCTCACGCTATCCGGCTCGATCTTTATGCTGCAGGTCTATGACAGAGTTCTGCCAAGCCGCAGCGTGCCGACTCTCGTCGCACTGATCTTCCTAATTTTAATAGTTTACGGTTTTCAGGCCGCGCTCGACGCCATACGCGGCCGCTTGCTGGCACGTATTGGCAGCGGACTAGATGAGCGCCTGAACGAAGCGGCCTATCGTGTGATGTCGAGGTTGCCCCTGATAAGGGGTAAATCGGGCGAAGGCCTACAGCCAGTGCGGGACCTCGACCAAATTTCCGGGTTCCTGTCGAGCGGCGGTCCCGCCGCTCTCTTCGATCTGCCGTGGATGCCGCTCTATCTCGCGCTTTGCTTCGCCTTCCATCCTTGGCTGGGCGCGGCAGCGTTGATCGGTGCGATCCTGCTTTTGGCAGTGACCGTAGTCACGGAAAAAATGGTCCGCCGTCCAGCGACTGAAATGTCGAGCTATGCTCAGTCACGCAACAACGTTGCACTGGCAAGCATGCGTAACGCCGAAGTCATTGAAGCGATGGGGATGCGATCCAATCTTACCGCGCTGTGGAACGATGCAAGCATGAACTACAGGCAGGCGCAAATACGGGCCAGCGATATCACCGGCTCCTTCGGGGCGCTTTCACGTGGCCTCAGGATGATGCTGCAGTCGCTCGTGCTAGCGACCGGCGCGTTCTTGGTGATCCGCCAGGAGGCCAGTGGCGGTATCATCATCGCGAGTTCTATCCTTACGGCGCGGGCCCTGGCGCCCGTCGAACAAGCTATCGCGCATTCGAAAAGATTTCTTGCCGCCAGACAAAGCTGGCGCCGGCTGGACGAGCTTTTTGCGCTGTTTCCCCCCGCCGGGGATGCATTGCAGCTACCGCCGCCGCAATCCGAACTCTCGGTGGAAGGTGTCGGCGTCATTCCTCCGGGCGAGCGTCGATTTGTCGCTCAGGATATTGCATTTTCGCTCACCGCGGGCTCCGCGCTCGGCATCGTCGGTCCGAGTGCTTCGGGTAAGTCGTCCTTGGCGCGGGCGATCGTCGGCGTCTGGCAGACAGCGTATGGCAAGATTCGCCTCGACGGGGCCGCGATCGGGCAGTGGCCGGTTGACGCGCTGGGGCGGCATGTCGGGTATCTACCACAAGATGTCGAGCTATTTGGAGGCACGATCGCTCAAAACATCGCTCGCTTTGATCCCACGCCGGATCCAGGGGCCATCATCGCGGCCGCCAAGGCCGCGGGCATGCACGAGACGATCCTGCTCTTGCCTGGCGGATATCAGACTGACATCGGCGAAGGCGGAGCATCGCTCTCGGCAGGCCAGCGTCAGCGCATCGGACTGGCTCGCGCGCTGTATGGTGATCCCTTCCTCGTGGTTCTGGACGAACCCAACTCGAACCTCGATGCCAATGGGGAGCATGCACTGACCCAGGCGATCCTTGCCGTGAAACGCCGCAAAGG
Source organism: Ensifer adhaerens (assembly GCF_020035535.1). Lineage (NCBI taxonomy): Bacteria > Pseudomonadati > Pseudomonadota > Alphaproteobacteria > Hyphomicrobiales > Rhizobiaceae > Ensifer > Ensifer adhaerens. Next base: position 2,620,104 of record NZ_CP083350.1, read on the forward strand.
CGTGGTCATCATAATTGCCCATCGCCCGAGCGCGCTGGCGGCTGTCGATTTCTTGCTCGTTCTTCAGTCCGGCCGCCAGAAAGCCTTCGGACCCCGGGATATGATTTTGCGGGAGCAGTCGCGGTTGGCGCCCGAGAGATCAATTCGAGCGGTTCCCGCGGGGGAAAGGGCGTCCGGATGATGAGTATTCGCGACTGGGCACAGCGCGCGCATGGCGTCGCTAATCTGTTGACTACGGACAAAAGCCATTTGATAGCAGGTGCTAAGGGCAGAATTGGTCGGCCGACATTGCCTGCGGCCGACGCTCCTGCGAAGGGTGTGTCCGCGCCCACACAGAACGATATTTCCCTGCGCAGGCACATCGTCTTCGGCGCGGCGATGGTGGCACTGCTGTTTGGCGGGCTTGGCGCATGGGCCGCGACGACGGGGTTGTCAGGTGCCGTGATCGCCCCGGGACATATCGCGGTTGAATCCAACGTAAAGGCGGTGCAACATCCAAGCGGCGGCGTTGTGGGCGCAATCAACGTGCGTGATGGCGACGAGGTTAAGGCAGGTGATATCTTGGTTCGCCTCGATGACACGGTCACTCGCGCTAACCTTGCCGTCATTACTAAGAGCCTGGACGAACTCTCGGCCCGACAAGCGCGGCTGACTGCAGAGCGCGAAGGTGCTGAAGCGATTCTTTTTCCCCAGGATATTGTGAGGCGCTCCTCCGCCGCGCACGTGGCGCAGGTCCTCCAAGGGGAACGGAAACTGTTCGCACTGCGCCGCGCGGCCTATCAAGCAGAGATCGAGCAACGCCGGGAGCGGATCGGCCAGCTCACAAAGGAGATAGCGGGACTCGAGTCTCAACGGGAGGCTAAGGAGCAGGAGCTTGGTCTGGTCCGCGACGAACTCAGCGGCGTGAAAGGCCTGTGGGAGAAAAAGCTTGTCCAGCACTCACGAGTGCTGGAGTTGGAGCGCCAGGAAGCGCAGCTCCTGGGAGGCCGCGGCCAGCTGATCGCTGCGATCGCCGGGGCCAAGGGCAAGGTTAGCGAAACCGAAATAGCCGTCATTCAGGTTCAGGAGAATTGGCGCAGCGACGTCGCAAAAGAACTTCGCGATACGGAGGGCCAGATCGCGGAGTTGGAAGAGCGGAAGATCGCCGCTGATCAGCTTCTGAGGCAAACCGACATTCGTGCGCCTCAGGCCGGACGCGTACATCAACTCGCGATCCACACGGTAGGAGGCGTTGTTGCCGCGGGCGAGTCGATCATGAAAATCGTCCCCATTGCCGACGAGTTGGCGGTGGAAGCGCGCATCGCGCCTCAAGACATCGACCAAGTCGAGCCCGGCCAGCCAGTCCATCTGCGTCTGTCGGCCTTCAACCAGCGGATCACACCCGAAATCGGGGGGCATGTACTAACCGTTTCACCGGACCTGGTCGAAGACGAACGAAATGGGTTGTCCTTCTACAGCGTGAAAATCAAGCTCGACAAAGGTCAGCGTGGCTCCTTCAAACCGGAAAGCCTCAAGCCCGGCATGCCAGTAGAAGCGTTCTTGCTTACTGGTGATCGCACGGTCATCTCCTACCTAGTGAAACCACTCACAGATCAGATTGAGCGCGCTTTCCGGGAATAGGAAATTATCAGCTCCGCTCCCCGGGACCAGAAATCAACGGACCGCATCGATGGTGAAGTTTATCGGTATAGAAGGCGTGCTCGCGCACCTTAACCTGCGTTATCACGCCGAGCACGCGCTGTGGTACATCTTTAAGGCGCGGGCTTCAGTTGCCTCAAGCAAAGATGGACAGTCGATCACTATGCATCCGTAGCTTCTTTGAGATTTCCAACATAGGCGCGCCGCACAGCGCGGAACCTGCGATCGACTTCCATCGCCGTCGCAGCATTGGTTCCGGCGGTATTCCGCGGGGCTATTCCGCGGGGCTAAGGCCACCGAGTGAGATTTTTATGCGATGCTGATGCATGAAGTCGTCAAGCGTCGTATAGATCCGGTGGGTAGTACATCTTCGTTTTTTTACCGTCCGAAGAAGCCCTCGCAGGCTGAGTTTCCGGTGAGCACCTGATGAAACAGGCAAGACTTGCCGGGAGACAAAGGTTGGTACTCACCCCGAAGATTTGATCTTGGTGGTGAAGGATCCGAAGTGGCAGATTGAGCGGGTCGGTCTTGAAGTCCGACCACTGTCGCAATGGTTTTATGAAGGACTTGCTAGGGCAGGATTACCCGTGATCTGCATTGAGACCAGGCATGGCAAGGCCTTTTTGAAAGCTCAACCGAATAAGACGGATCGCAATGATGCGCGTCAATCTCTATCGGTCGGTGCATGTGAAGACACTGACGAGCCAGAAGCACCGGGCATTGCTGAACCGCGCAAACTAATGCATCGCATGTGGAGTGGCGGAACCGAATTCTGCTGGACGCGAGAGAGCTTGCCTATTGCTGCGTAATTAGCAACCAGAGTGACGAGAGCGCGAGAGGAGACAAGAAGATTCCGCCGCCGGTGGAAAGATGTCCTTCGCAGGACGAGGATGGGGTAAGTTCGCGGGGTTGTCTTTTATAGTCGCTCCTCGCGATCAGGTCGCCGATTGGATTGTTCCGCCCCATTCTTCTGGTCCCATAATGGGAGGGCTACACAGGCCGAGCCCGGAGAGAAGCGCGATGCTGCGAAGACCTCAATCACCAGAGGTACGGGCAGTCAGAAGGTGCTTTACATCACCACGCCGAATAGAGAATCCGAAATGGTGCTTTCGCATGTTAACTTGCGTCAGCACGCCAAACACCCGCTCGTTTGCATCTTTGATCCCGACATGTCCGAGCTGACTTATTGCGCGGCGGGCGACGTCGACCTCCGTAGCGCTCCACTCCAGTGCAAGGATGACGTTATCTACAACGGAAGCAATGACGCGTGCTTCCGTTGCACCAAGGAGCGGTGGGCTTGCGATCACAATGCAATCATACTGGTCCTTGAAGTGGTCCAGCATGATTGTAAGCTGGTTTGTTGAAAGGAACGCAAGAGCATATTCCCGCCTGCAGGAAAGCGGGAGAAAGTCAATTCCGAACTCGGCGATTGTCTTGACAATTTCCTCAGCGGGTACCGTTTCCTCGCGGAAATACGTCGCCCTGTCCTTGCCGAATCCCTCAAGGCTATGCGCGATGCTGGGGTTGCGAAAATCAAGATCGATGAGCAGGACTTTCCGTCCAATCGTGCCCGCACTCAGGGCAAAGCTAAGAGCAAGCGCGGTCTTTCCGTCGTCCTTGTCACTCGATGTGATGGCGAAGAGGGCCGAATCACGGACTCGGCCCTGATGCGGAAAAATACGCCGTCGCGACAGGGCCGTCGCCACGACTGAGCGAACCGCCTCGCCATAGCTGTTGAACGGATCGTCGATCAACGCGCGTCGCGCGCTGCTCATCCGGAAGCGGTTGGGCACGAGTCCGATGCAGGGGACTCCGACCGATTCTTCGACATCGCGCTCGCTGCGCACGCGACGGTGGAAGCGCTCCAGAAGCACAGCCGTCAATCCGCCGCCGATGCCAAAGGCAACGAATGCCGGCATCACGAACAGGGCCGGCGAAGTCGAGCTCGGAAATTGGGGTGGCAATGCAGCAGAGACAATATGTGCTTCCTCTTGAATTCGGTCTTGGACAAAGATTTCCGTCTGTCGCCGCAGAAGGCTCTCGTATAGCTGCGCCGATGCAGTGGCCTCGCGCTCCAATTCGCGCAGCTTTGCCTCAGCTTCGCGGAGTGTTTCCCGAGATTGATCGAGTGAATCGAGGCGTTCCCGAGTGCGGTGGAGGCGCTCCCCAAGCGCCCTACGATCGAAGGGCAGTTCGGCAAGGACCTCATCGAGCAGCCGGCTCAACTCTTCACGCTGCAACGGAGCTACTTGGTGACCGGCATCGGCTGCGTCTGTTTCGGCCTCCGTCGCGAGTGGGAAGGCATTTGCGGGCTGGCCGTCACTCAAAACGTCGGCGCGAGGCCCCTCCTGATCCTGTTGGGTCAGCAAGGCTGAGAGACGCACTCCCCGTTCTCCAAGTCTGGCCAGATCAATTGCGAGCTGTCGCCTCAGTTCGGCAATCTGCTGATCCATCGATTCGACGCTCTTCTGGTCAATAAGTCCCGAGGCCATTCGATGGTCACGAACGGCTGCTTCCGCACGCTCGACAGCGGCCCGCGCGGGAGGAATGCGTTCGGCCAGTTCCTTCTCCAGCCGCTCACGCCGCGCCTGAAGGCGGTCGCGCCCTCTATTTACGTACATCTCGGCCACTCGGTTCGCAATGACTGCTGCCATTTGCGGATTCTCTGAAGTGAAGGTTACGGCAACTACACGTGAGTGCTGTTCCTTATAAACATTGAGGTTTTGCTGGAGGTCCTCGAAATCGATGGGCTCCGACTCTTCGGGCACGGCTTCTCCCGATGAACCCGTCGTTGGGGAGGAGGGCGGCTCGTCGTTTGCACCAAAGAAGGCGTCTGAAAGCATCTTGCTCCATGGCCGCTGCGCCCGATCACTAAACGGGGACGGGGACGCAAGGGTTGCGGGACCGCTGCTGCCGGGATCCTCGGCGAGGCTTTTCTGCACCGCGCGCAGATGGCTGGGCGACAGGATGAGTTCCACGTGGGTGTCGACGACAGCCTCATCGAAAGAGCCCTGCGGCCCGGACTCCGAGCGCGCCACGAGCAACTGCGCTTTCGCCGTATAGCGGGCCGGGATGCTGGTGCCAATCAGCATGGCCATCAACGCGCCACTCGCGGCGCAAACGGCGACCAGCTTCCATCGCCGTCCCAACAGTGCAACAAGATCGAAGAGATGGGGTGTACGGTCTTCTTCGTAGGTCATTGCTCGTCCTGGAGATAGGGGCGCGAAGGCGTCGCTCTTGTTAATCTTGCGGTTCGTCGGCGTCGATCAAAGCGTTTTGAGAAGACGTTGGATGCCACGGAGAGTGGGCCCGAGAGCGGGTGCGCAACACCACGGTCAACGCCGTTGGTCGGCGAGGAAACCTTGGTAGCCTGTGTCGTGCCACTCCTCAACCATTCCATCCACCCGGAAGCACCCGTTCTCGGCTGCTTGACTAGTCGGCGGCAAATGCGATGATGGGAATGCGAGTACTCACCCGCCCATTCACAACATTTCCAGCGTACAGAATTTCATTATTTGTACAACGCGTAAATTGATGCAAATTGAGTAAGGAACCGGCGGGGATTACCTAATCATGGTGCTTGTCGGGTACCCCCTTATGTCGCTCTGCCTGAATGAGCATACCTATTCTCCATTTATAGATATTGGGGCTTTTGCGATCATTTAGATGAAGTTGGTGAAGCGCGGCGGGCCAGTCTGCCGGCCAGATGCACTGACTCCAGCAAATCTTCAGATTGGAGTACGCCGATGGTCCTTCGTCCCCGACAGCGCACGTTTTTCAAGTTGTTTGGTCTGGCGGCCCACACCGCAGTAGCAATGGCCTTCGGGCTGTCGTGGTCGGAGGCCTCCGAGTACCGGCTGCATGCGGGCGATGTGATTGAAGTCTCGCTCGCTGGGCTTCCGCAGTTCGGCCAACGCGCGCCGGTTCAGCTCGATGGCAGCATCACAATTCCGACCATCGGCACGCTCGTCGTCGAGGGCGTCACGTTGGCCAATGTTCGCGAACTTATTCAGGCTGCCTACACCAGCCGGCTCCTGACCCTCTATGCCTCCGATGGTCGGGAGTTGACGCGTACGGTTGAACGCGAGGATGTATCGGCAGCAATCGTGCAATATGCGCCGATATGGGTATCCGGAGATGTTGTTCAGTCCGGCGAGCATCCTTTCCAGCCACGGATGACGGTACGCCAGGCGATCGCGTCTGCAGGCGGGCTCCGTCCGGCGATTATGACCCCCGGCACGCTGCCGCAATACGATCCGATCCCGCTGCAGAGCGACTACATTGCCAGCTGGCTCACATTGGCTGGCCAAGCCGTCCGCGCCTGGAGGTTCCGCACCGAGCTCGGCGAGACGGCCGAATTCGACAAGACATCAATTCCGGCGGCACCTGTGCCTGAAGAGGCGTTGACGCGCATTCTGGCAACCGAGAAGCAGATTCGTGAGCTTCGGCAGGTGGATTTCGATCGCGAGCGGGCCTTTCTCGGCCGGAGCGCGGCTCTTGCTGAGAAGCAGATCAAGTCGCTGTCCGAACGCGTCGAACTCGAGACCCAAGGCGAACGCGAGGACACTCAAGTCTACGAAATTGCGAAAGAACTTCTACGGCAAGGCAAACTCACCACTGTGCGGGTAGTGGATGCCCGACGCTCAGTGCTTTTCTCATCCACGCGCCGGCTGCAAACGGAAAGCGAGCTCATGCAGATGCGCAGGCGGCTGGATGAGGCGCGCCGGTCGTTGGAAAAGCTCGAGGATCAGCGCCGGCTCGGCATTCATGAAGAGCTGCGGTCCATAGATCTGAAACTGGCCGAGGAGCATGCCCGCCTAAAGAGTCTGCGGGCGAAATTGGACCTCGCTGGCATCGCCGTCCCGCGCGGCCAGGAGGCCAGTCAGAAGGCCAGCCCGACGGTTACCGTTTTTCGCAGGATCGAAATGAAGCCCGTCGCTTTTGAAGCGGGGTATGATGAAGAGGTCGAGCCAGGCGATATCGTGGAAGTTGCGTTACGCCAAGGGTCCTTATCGACGAGCAATGATATCGGCGCACTTGGCATCGACCGGCCTCAATATGCCCAGAGCGCGAAATAACCCCTCAATCCCTCAAATTCTACTTGTCTTCCGGATCGATGCTCGAGCGGGGGGCGGATAGACGAAGAGGCCGAGTTTTCGACGAGGCGATGGCCGCTGTCATTTCATCTCTGCCGCCAACTTGAGTGAGTTCGTCAACCTGCTGGTGTTGGCCGGACTGCGGTCCATTTCCGTGGTGGAAGCCCTTGCGGCAGGACCTTAAGGCTGACGCAGCGCTTCGCCAAAGTTTGCGGTCGGACCGAGAGCTCTTCCAGCCCCCGTGCCCATCTCGCGGTCGCTTTATTTGCCATCGGTGGCCGCATCGACAACTCGCTCGTTGAGGAGCCTGTTTTCCGGCACTAGGGCAATATCTACGTCTAAAGCGGTAACAGTATAAGGGTTTTGGCGAATAAGTGTAAATCCATTGTGCTATGTATACAACACTAGAGATGACCATTGAAACGTCATCGCTGACTTTTTGGGGCTATCCCGGTTGGTTGCCCCGCTGCGCGTATGTGGTACCATTTCTTTTTTGACATGAGGAATTATTTGAAAAATTTCTCTCCGGAAGGGGGTGCAACGTGAACAAGAAGAAAACGTGGAATTTTGCAATCGTCGAGCCGAACTACATTGTATGCGCAGGGCTGGCACGAATATTTGCACGAACGGCATTCAAAGAACAAATCGAATGCGCCAATATGGCCCAGTTGTGGGAGCTGATAGAAATGGGTCAGGAAGTCGATTTGTTTTTGATAGACGTGGGGCCAAATATCTGCCGATTTAAAGCGGACGTCGAAAAGCTAAAAACGCAATTTCCAAATTCATTTGTTGTTCTAATGGCGGACTCTGTTGAGGAAGCTGTAATCACCGAGGCCGTCCAAGCGGGTGTTCATGGTTTGATTGATAAGGGCATGCGCGTGGAAGCCATGGTGAAATCGCTGGAATTGGTCCTGCTCGGCGAACCTGTTTTCCCTCCCCCCGCTCCGGTCAAGACATCGCTTATCACAAAGGAGTATGTCTTTCCGAAGCACAACCAAAACAATGGTCACAACGGCGATTCAACTCATATAATTTCCCTGGCGCCTAATCTTTCGTCGCGAGAAATTGAAGTATTGCTGTCACTTAGTCAGGGAAACTCCAATAAGGAGATTGCCAGGAAGCTCGAGATCTCGGATGCCACGGTGAAGGTACATGTGAAGGCAATCTTGCGGAAGCTTCGGATAAAGAACCGGACCGAGGCGGCCTTGTGGGCAACGGGTGCGGGGCAGCAGACCTCATCGTACCAGCAGTGATTAATATCCGTCCTGATCAAGCCGGCTCAGCAAGCCCCGGAAAAATAGAGGCTATCTAAAAATTCTAGGCCGTCGACACCAGATTCTCGTGGCGACCAGCTTTACGGCGGCGAGGTAGTTTTCGGGACGCTTGTCATATCAGGTTGCGATGCTGCGGGATTGTTTGATGCTGTTGAAGAATCGCTCCACGAGGTTCCTTAGCCGATAGACCCAGCGCGAGAATACGAAGGAGCCCTTGCGGTTTGTCGGGATGTTGGCCCAGGCCTTTCGCGCGGCGGCCTTGGCCCGAATGGCGTCGCTGTCATACCCCTTGTCGGCCAGGAGGATGTCTCGCTTGCCGAGTTCGTTCTGACCTGCCACGGGTAATTTCCTCCAGATTGGATTAGAGTCCGGCCTGATTAAGGACGGACGCATGAAGAAGCAGAGATTTACGGAAGAGCAGATTATTGCGGTGCTGAAGGAGCAGGAGGCTGGCGCGAAGGTGGCTGAGCTCTGCCGCAAGCACGGGATTTCGGAAGCGACCTTTTATAACTGGAAAGCCAAATACGGCGGTATGGAGGTCTCCGAGGCGAAGCGTCTCAAGGCGCTCGAGGAGGAGAATGCTAAGCTGAAGAAGCTGTTGGCCGAGCAGATGCTGGACGCTGCCGCGCTCCGCGAGCTTCTGGCAAAAAAATGGTAGGGCCTGCCGCCAAGCGCGAAGCCGTCGCGCATCTGAAGACCGTGATGGGTCTTTCGGAACGGCGGGCCTGCCAGATCATATCCGCTGATCGGAAGATGGTGCGCTATCGGTCCTGCCGGCCGCCGGAGGTCGAACTGCGGGCAAGACTGCGCGACCTCGCCAACGAGCGACGGCGTTTCGGCTATCGGCGGCTGTTCGTCCTGCTCAAGCGAGACGGAGAGCCGTCCGGCGTCAATCGCATCTACCGGCTCTACCGCGAGGAAGGGCTGTCGGTCCGCAAGCGGAAAGCCAGACGGCGTGCCGTCGGCACGCGTGCGCCGATCCTGGTCGAAGCGAAGGCCAATGCCCGCTGGTCGCTGGATTTCGTCCACGACCAGTTTGCCTGCGGAAGGAGGTTTCGCGTGCTCAACATCGTCGATGACGTGACGCGCGAATGCCTGGCGGCAATCCCCGACACATCGATCTCCGGGCGTCGGGTCGCCCGCGAACTGACGGCGCTTATCGAACGGCGCGGCAAGCCCGGCATGATCGTCTCCGACCATGGCACGGAGTTCACGTCGAACGCGATCCTCGCCTGGTCAAAGGAGCACAAGGTCGAATGGCACTACATCGCGCCGGGAAAGCCGATGCAGAACGGCTACGTCGAATCCTTCAACGGCCGCATGCGCGACGAACTGCTGAACGAGAGCCTGTTCTTCGGTCTCGGCCACGCTCGCAGCGCCATTTCCGAATGGGCGGAGGATTACAACAATTTCCGGCCACACTCATCGCTCGGATATCAGACCCCGGCCAACTATGCCGGGACCATCGCCGCAACCGGCTCCAACGCTGCGCAAGATGAAGGCTACGCGTTTCCGCCGGTTGCTCCCACCGCGCCAAATGGCGTATCGAAAACCGCCGGGGCTCTAATCGCCGCTGGATGAAAGTTCAGTGGCAGGTCAGTTCGTCAGCGCTTCGGCCTCGGTGCAGTCGGCGATCCGTCCGCCGGTCAGGCGCAGGGTAACCGGGCGTCCTTCGGCATCGACGAGCGCGTGGATTTTGCTCGTAAGCCCGCCGCGATGCCGCCATCATCTCCATCCCCCTTTTTCCCCGGCCGCATGCTGGTGTACGCGGACAAAGGTCGTAGCGCTCGGGGATTTCCGCCCGGGGCGAGCCCGTTCGGAACCGTCAGAGGATGCCATTCAGCACCCGCCGATCATCGACCCGAGGAACCCCGCGGGGCTTGTTGGGCAACAGCGGCGACAGGATCGACCATTCGTGATCGGTGAGTTCGCAGCGGCGACGCGTCATAGAGGCTCCCTCATTCGGAAGTCTTGAATCAGACAGGAAAAACACCAAGCGATTTTATGAGTTTACGTCCTAGTAATACCCCTTTTGGAGCGGTCACCCCGCTTGGGTAGCGGCTCCACAACAGGATGCTCCACAAAGTATGGCTTTGCCGCTCGACTGCCTTCTATCCTTATGCGCAATTGCCGAGGACTGATCGACTGTTAGATTCCTGTCATCGATCTGTCACATCCCCGCAAACGCGGATTTTGAGGCAGTATCGAGTCAACTTCAGGGAGAGATTCGATGAAAGCCGTAATCCAGTGTGGCGGTCAGGGAACGCGCCTGAGACCATACACTATGGTGCTACCCAAGCCGCTGATGCCAGTCCGCTCTCAGCCGGTACTCGAGCTTCTGCTGAAATGGCTTCGACGAAACGACCTGACAGAGGTCTATATCACCACGGGTTATCTCGGGCAGCTGATCAAGAGCTTCTGTGGCGACGGGCGGCGGTGGGACATCCGGATCCGCTATACGGATGAAGCGGCGCCCCTGGGGACGATCGGGCCACTCGGCTTGCTGCGTGATGAACTCGACACCAGCTTCCTGGTGATCAATGGGGATGTCATTACCGATCTGAGCCTCGGTGCGTTCGCCCAGTACCATCACAGCACGGGCGGAATACTCACGGTGGCTACGATGCACCGGCAGACTCGAATGGATTTCGGCGTCATCGAGGCACATGACGGGCGGATCACCAGCTTCAAGGAAAAACCGATACTCTCGAACCTTGTGAGCATGGGTGTCTACTGCATGGAGCCCTCGGTGCTTCAATACATTCCTGCGGGCGTCCCATTCGGCTTCGATGATTTGATCCTGTGCCTCCTTCGGCGAGGCGTTCCGACCCACAGCTACATTCACGAGGGCATGTGGCTCGACATTGGCCGGATCGAAGATTTCCAAACCGCTCAGGAGCTTGATTGGGATGTCCAGTCACCACCGTTTGAACGCGTCCACGCAGCCTGAGGCTGTTCTGCTAAATGCTGCCGCCCCGGGCGGAGGTGCCGCAACGGCGCGTCCCGGCGGCGGGGCCGACGATCGCTCAGAGATTTACGTCGCGCGACCAATCTTGGGGTGTGAGGAGCAGGTCGCCGTTTCCGAAGTCTTAGACGACGGCTGGGTCACGATGGGCTCGCGTGTACGCGATTTCGAGCTAGCCTTCGCCGAGCGGCATCGCACGGATGATGCAGTGGCAGTCAGTTCTTGCACCGCCGCACTTCATCTTATCCTCCATGCACTGGGGATAGGGCCAGGCGACGAAGTCCTCGTGCCCTCGCTCACATTCGTGGCGACGGCCAACAGCGTCTTGTATACTGGGGCGTCGCCTGTCTTCGTCGACATCGAGTCGCTTGCCATGCCACTGATGTCCCTGGAGGACGCTGCGCAGAAGTGCTCTCCGAGAACAAAGGCTGTAATTGTCGTGCACTATGCTGGCTGTGTCGCGCAGCGCAGCGCATGGCGCGAGTTCGCCTCCCGGCGGGGCCTGTTCCTCATTGGGGACGCGGCGCATGCAGTTGGCCTCGAGGACGCCGCAACCTTCGGCGACGCAGCTGCCTTCAGCTTCTACGGCAACAAGAACATGACGACCGCAGAAGGCGGCATGGTGGTGTCGGCTCAATCCGACCTTCTGGAGCGGATCCGGCAAATGCGCGCCCATGGGATGACAAGCGGTACATTCCAGCGCCACCACAGTGGCGCACCGCGTTACGACGTGACAATGCTCGGCTACAATTACCGAATGGACGAACTCCGGGCTGCCATGGGTCTGGTCCAGCTCGGTCACCTGACAGCTTGGAATGAACGCCGGCGCGTCCTGACGGACAGGTATGCAGAAGGTCTGGCATCCGATTGCCCGACCATCCTCGTCCCCAGCCTGCAGGGTTGCAATTCGGCTCATCATATCATGCCGGTCGTTTTGCCGGGAGAAGCCGACCGCGATCGGATCATCGCTTTCATGAGAAGCGATGGCATCCAAACGAGCATCCATTACCCGCCTGTTCACGACTTTTCTTTCTACAGATCTCGGCTACCGGACCTTCGGCTCCCGAAGACGGAAGAATTCTCTCGTCGCGAGCTGACGCTCCCGCTGCATCCCGGCATGGCTGACGGTCACGTCGAGCGCGTAGTCGCCGCTCTGGCCGCTGCTGCGCAGGCATGAAGGACGTCACGAAACAAATGTGAGGAGATTCGTAATGCGCCATGACGACCGTCCGCCAGCACGCCTTATCGGCTGGATTGCTCGCTCCCTCGACGTTCTCTTCGCCGCCGTCTGCTTGGCGGTTCTAAGCCCCGTGATGCTGCTCATTGCGGTGGCGATCATCGCGGAGAGCGGCCGTCCGGTGTTCTTCTCCCAGGTGCGCCTTGGACAGGGCGGCAGGCACTTTCGGATTTATAAGTTTCGCAAATTTCGCGCCGACTGCAGCCCCGTCGGCCTTCCATTGACGGTCAATAATGACGGTCGCACGTCCAGAATTGGACGAATACTCGCAAAAACGAAGTTCGATGAGCTCCCGCAATTCTATAACATCCTTCGGGGAGATATGGCCTTTGTCGGCCCGCGGCCAGAGAGCCTCGCTTTTGCCGACTGCTTCGACGACAAGCACCGGGCTATCTTGGACTATAGGCCTGGAATATTCGGTCCGAGCCAGGCAGCGTTTCGCAATGAGGCCAGCCTGTACCCCGTGAATACCGACCTGATCAAGGTTTATCGAGAAGTGATCTTCCCGCTGAAGGCCTGTCTCGATCTCGAATATTACCCGCGTAAGACCATGCTCAAGGACCTAGTGTGGATCGTTCGCGGAGTCATGGCGGTGGCCGGCCTCCATCCAACATTGACCAAGCTTCCGACGCAACTGCCCACGCTGCGGACCAGCCAGACGCCTGTGACGGAGGGCGCTCTATCGCCACCTTCGAGCTGGAGCCACGCGAGGAGGATGCAACTATGAGATGGGTAACTCCGCGGAGGCCCTTTGACCAGGGTCCCGCGGACGCGACGCAGGGATCGTCGCAGCGCACAGCGGCAACGCCAGTGCCTCGGGAGAGGTGGGGTTCGGGCGTGCTCCTCCGTGCGGAAAGCCCGCCCCCCTCGCGAGCATGCAATCCCGGCGCGATTCCATCGTCGTGGGCAAGGACACAGATGGCGCCAAGGTGCAACACCGTCATCGTCGAGCTTTTCGGGCCAGCTGCCTCCGGGAAGACGACCCTTGCCCGAGCCCTCGAGGCGGCGCTCGATGCTAGGGGCATCGCGGTGCGGCTCGTCGGGAGCTCGCGTCCCGCAGAAAAAGGTTCTGAGCCACCAGGAGCAGGAATTAGGCCGCCCTCCGCACTGCCCGCAGCCTTGGCCCGCGCCTCGAAAGTCTTCACCGCTCTGGACGCGCTGGTGCCAGGCGTCTCCGTCGACCCGCTCGTCGGGCAATTGATTGAGATCCTGCCGCCAAAGAGCTGGACTAGAGCCATCCGGGCTCGACGTTATCTGCGCAATATCTGCGGCTCCTGGAGCGCGGCGCTGACCTCGGACAGCGTCGTCATCTTCGATCAGGGTTTTATGAATTCACTCTGCTCGCTCGCTCTCTTTTCCGGTGCGCTAAGCCAGCATGCCCTGTCGCGAGGACTATCGCTTGTCCCGGCGCCCGATTTGCTCATTCGCGTTGAGACGCCGCGTGAAGTGCTGCAGGCGCGCCTTGAAAAGCGACTGCGTCGTCAAGGGGTGTTTGAGCGACTGTTCGAGAGCGACATCCAAAGATCGCTTCGGCAGATCGAGATCTCCTCGATGATTGATGATTTGCTGAAAGCGCGCGGCCGGCATCCGATGCGTGTGAGTTGGCGGGACCAAGACACCCTCGCAATGGCCGTTGAGACGATCGCGGACGAAATCATCTTGAAGAAGGGACACGGATTGCGATGACCTGACTTCAGCGCGAAATCGCCTTGTACCCGCGACGCTGAATTGAGAATTGACGGAGCAAACAGAGCCGTTTTCATCGGCCGCGTCCGGCGCCGATTGACCGGTTGCAGAAAGGAAAGCCAGCTATGGTAGATAAGATCGGCACGGATGCTGGCGAGGACCTCACCGGTGGCGCTGAAAACGATTTGCTCGATGGCAAGGGGGGAAACGACAGGCTTTACGGCAAGGATGGCAATGACATCCTTTATGGCCGGAGTGGGGATGACCTGCTCGACGGAATGGCCGGCGCGGACACCATGTACGGCGGATCAGGCAATGACCGCTACAGGATCGATAATGTCGGCGATGTGATCAGCGAGGATGAAAACAACGACGGCATCGATGATGGCGGAATCGACCTGGTCGAGAGTTCTGTCACGTTCACCCTACCCAAGTTCTTTGAAAATCTGACGCTGACGGGGACGGACGCCATCAACGCGACAGGCAATGAACTCGACAACAAGATCAAAGGAAATGCCGCTGCGAACGTACTGGCTGGAGACGGGGGAAAAGATATACTGACTGGCGGTGGCGGCGCCGACACGTTCCTATTCGGTCCAGCTGCGGTCAGTAGCACGGACCGGGTGGTGGACTTCGACGCGGACGACCGATTTGGAATCTTCGCCGCCGATTACGGCCTGAGAGCGGGCAGCGGTCTGACCAATGGGAGACTGTCGAGCGACTACTTCACCATTGTGAGTTCCGGCAATCAGGCGAGCACGTCTCACGGGCAGTTCATCTACTTGAGTGGGACTCGGACTTTGATGTGGGACGGAGATGGTGCCGGCGGCGCCGCCGGGATCGCGATCGCCACCTTCGATACCGATATTGCAAGCTTCCTGAGCGCCGACCGCTTCATGATTTTCGGGTCTGGCGGTTCAGAACCATCGCCGCAGATATCGATCACGGACGGAGCGCCGAACCCGCAGACGGAAGGCAGCACAGCCACGATCAAATTCATGATCACGCTGTCGGAGGCGGCTTCCGAGGCGGTGCGCATCACCTACAGTACGCAAGACGGCACGGCGACAGCCAGTGAGGACTTCGTGGGCGTGAGCGGTGGCGTGGTCGACATCCCGGCCGGGCAGACAAGCGTCGAAGTCACCATCAATCTGCGCGACGACACCATCGTGGAGAATACCGAGACCTTCAAGGTCCTGATCAACTCGGCAAAGCTCGTCACGAGCGGCACGGCGCTCACCCTTGCCGATTCCTCGGGAACGGGCAGTATCGCCGACAATGATCTCAGCCCGCCTTCGCATCCGACCGTGGTCAACATCATTGACACCAGCATCAAGGCAGGCGGGATCAACAGTTCGGATCCGTCAGGGCTGGCCTATGTGCCGGGCCAGGGCCTCTTCCTTTCCGATTCGGAAGTGGATGAGAGCCCATTCTTCCGCGCGAACAATCTGTTCCAGATCAGCACGAGTGGTGTCCTGGAGAACTCCTTCAGCCTTGCAACCTTCACGAAGGAGCCGACGGGTCTGGCATTCAACCCGGTTACCGGTCATTTGCTCATCACGGACGATGACAAGTATTCGATCTACTGGGTCGATCCGAAGAACCCGACAGCGAGGCTCGGGACGGCCTCGGCAAAGTCCCTCAACTGTGACGATCCGGAGGACGTCGCCGTCAACCCGAACAATGGCAACGTGTTCATTGTCAACGGGACTTCCCATACGATCGTCGAGATCGACAAGACATTCAGCCAGGTTCTCTCCAGGATCACTCTTCCCGTGGAAATCAAGGATCCGGAGGCGCTGGCCTATGACGCCCAGCATGACGTGTTCTTCGTGGGCGGCGGCTTCAGCAAGAATATCTGGGTTGTCGATCACGGCGGCAACATCCTGCAGTCCATCGACCTTCTTAAGGATTACCGCAACCCGATTGGCGGCACCAGCGTCAAGGTCAAGGACCTGGAATTGGCGCCGAGCAGTGATCCCAATGACGATCCAGGTAAAATGAATCTCTATGTCGCCGACTACGGGAACAGCCATGTGAATGACGGGCGCGTGATCGAAATCGACTTGGGCCATGATTGGCTCATTGTCGCTTAGCACTCTAGTTGCGGCTGTCGTCTGCGGATCAGAGCTTTGCGCCATTGCCTGGTGCGCTCGGCACTGCAGCGCCGCGCGTCTTATCAGACGCGCAAAAGTCGCGGTAGACACTTTGAATTGGCGCAATGTCTTTCTTCTTAAATCGAGAACGATTTAAGGAGACATGCAATAGGCAGGCCAGGCGGCGCTGGCAAACCCCGGCAGGGCAGGCGTGGCGGTGAGACAAGTGAGCGACCTGCGTTCCTTAGTCTCTTCGTCGCACCGCACGAGCTGTGCAATGCCAGGCCCAACCGCATCGTCCGTCAGGTCACGAAGGCCACGCCGCATCTGCGCAATAGCGAAGCAATGGCGCTGGAAGCCATTGCCTTCGTAAAGCGGCGAGGGCCAAGCCTATCACGTCAGATAGCTCAACTCAGGGCGAACCCGCCCGGCTGCGATTCGGTAGCGCCACCACTCGATCGTCTTTTCGAGGCCGCTGTCGAGCGTTTCGCGAGGGGCCCAGCCCGTCAACTCTCGCAAACGATCCGAGTCGGCGATTAGGGCCATCACTTCCGATGCAGCCGGCCGCTTGCGAACGTCTTCCGCGATTATCGGTTTGGCTGGCCCAGCCACTAGTTCGCGAATGCGATCGACAGTCTCAGAAATGGTAACTGCAAACCCCGAGCCTGCATTATAAGCGGCACCCCATTTCAGCTGTTCCGCTCGGCCGATGGCTAGAAACGCACTGACAGTATCGTCAACGAAATTGAAATCTCGTATCGGGCTAAGGTCACCAATCCGGATCTCTTTCGATTCCGGCTGGAGGGCCTGCCGGATGATCGTCGGAATGACGGCGCGCTCGCTTTGACGCGGCCCGTAAGTGTTGAAGGGGCGCATGATGACGGCGGGCGTCTCGAATGATCGGGCATAGGCCTCTACCATCTTGTCCGCACCAATCTTGCTGGCGGAATAGGGTGACTGACCTTGAAGTGGGTGTTCTTCGGTGATTGGTGTGAACAGCGCGGTGCCGTAGACTTCGGAGGTTGACGTGTGGACCATCCGGCCGACCCCGCCTGCGCGACAAGCCTC
Organism: Ensifer adhaerens; assembly: GCF_020035535.1. Classification (NCBI taxonomy): domain Bacteria; kingdom Pseudomonadati; phylum Pseudomonadota; class Alphaproteobacteria; order Hyphomicrobiales; family Rhizobiaceae; genus Ensifer; species Ensifer adhaerens. Next base: position 2,637,164 of record NZ_CP083350.1, read on the forward strand.
GAGCACGTTCACCGTGCCCGTTACGTTGGTGTCCACATAGGATTGCGGCGCACTATAGCTGTAAGGGATCGCGATCAACGCGGCGAGGTGAAATACGACATCTGCGCCGTCGACCAGCTTGCGCACAAAATGGGAGTCGCGGACATCGCCCGCCACGAGATTCATAGCTTGGCGAAGCTCGGCGGGGGTATCATCTAGCCACCCCCTTTGCCCGAAAGAGTTGTAGAGACTGAGCGCGGTGACCTTTGCGCCCTGGCGTACCAAGCTCTCCGCCAGATGCGAACCAATGAAGCCATCGGCTCCAGTGATCACCGTCTTCAGTCCGTCGTAGCGCGTATCGATAGCCATAGCACTCAGTTCCCCATCGTTGCGTTATTTCTGCTTGAACCCGCGAAGTTCAAGATGGCGGCGTACCCACGGAGGCGACAGGGGATCGCCACCGAGTCCCCCACCTCCATTCATGAATCCGAAAGCACAGAATCATAAACTGCAGTTGTCTCCGCCACGAGGCGGTCGAGGGAGAAGCGCTTCTCGTACCAAGCCCGTCCGGCCTCTCCCATCTGGCGACGATACAGTGGAGCCGCAATAAGCAAGCGCAGACGGTCGCGGAGGACATCAATGTTTCCCCGCGGTACAACGAATCCGGTCTCGCTCTCGCGAACCGACTCGCGCACTCCTCCAACGTCTGACGCAATCACTGGCAGGCCCGCTCGCATAGCCTCGAGGATCGAGCGCGGGAATCCCTCCCAATTGGAAGCGAGCACAAATATCTGCCCGTCCGCCAAACGCTCTGCCACATCCTGTCGATAACCCGCAAAGCGAACGCGCGACGCGATCCCCAGCGAGGCGGCAAGCGCCTCGACGGAGGAGAGCAAGGGCCCGTCACCAACCAGCTCCAGCTGCCAATCGAGGTCCGTTAACTGCGCAAGGGCGCGCAAGAGCGTCGCATGGTCTTTTTGCCAGGCCATGCGTGCCACCATTACAATCTTGGGCGGCGATCTTTCCGGTCGGGCGCGAAGCGATTCCTTGACGTCGGGCATGGCATTCGGGATTGCCACGAGCCGATCTTTGCGAGTCAGGAAGCTCCGTTCGGCGGCACTGAAGTCAGATTCACATACCGTGATGATACGAGACGCAAGCGGTGCTGCGGCCCATTCGACCAGCCAAAAAATAACACGATGGATCCATGGATGCCCCTTCGTGAAACCCCAGCCGTGGGCGGTAAACAGAGCCGGAATACCAAGACTGGACGCGGCAATCCGACCAAGCAGGCCCGCAGTGGTAGAGTGCGTCGATACGATGTCGGGGCGAAGCTGACGTAATAGTTCTCGGATCTCAAGTACAGCTTTCACGGCCTGGAAGGGCCCCACGCTGCGATGCAGGTTTTGTACGCAATGAATGGGAATTCCACAATCTCTAAGGTGATTGGCAAACCGACCGTCGCGACCAGCCAAAATCGTCACCTCCGCACCTCTGGATCGAAGCGCAGTGGATAGATCGCGCACGTGAATGTGTGCCCCCCCGATTTCGTCTCCGCGCGAAATCACGAAAACGATGCGTAGACGATGGTCGACCTGCTCGGTCGTCCGCTGTTCGTGTGACGATAGAATAGACATCGGCACCCCCCGGCCACAGCTACACTTAAACACAACTCCACAGAGCCTGCATCACGGCTTTCACCGTGTCCTCGAGCGGCTGGTCCGTATCGACGGAAATCACGCGCGAATTCGGGAACTCAGTCTCCATCTCGATCTTTCTGCGCCTCTTTACGGCTGCGGGATCGGGTCCTTCTTTCTTAATGCGAACCGCGTCCCTTCTCAGCGACGTCTCGATCGGCGCGGTTAAACGGATGACAAGCGTCGGCTGCGGGAGCCCGGTGTAGAGCGCCCGCTCGCGTCTCATCAGCCACTGCTTCAGGCCACGTCCGCACCGCGCCAGCGCCTCATCATCGAACCGACTGCTGTCGACCGCGCCAAGGGTCGCGGAAGGGTAACGATCGGCAATCACAATCGACCCCGCGGCGGCATAGCGCCAGCAACGGCTCAGAAGCGCGCGGCGGTCGTGGGCCAGAACAGTGAGCCACAGAGTATTCAGCAAAGAAGGCGGCACGTTTTGCTGCTGCTCACGTTCCGCACGCGCGCTGGATCGGTGTCCGGGCAGGATCCGCCGGGCCAAAGGAAGGAGGAGGCGCGGGAGGAGCGAAACGAACGTCGCGGGAGGTTTGCCGACATGGACGGCGCGGACATCGAAATGATGGCCCAGAATGCGGGCGGAGGCGAGACTCAAGGTGGATTTTCCCGTGCCCATGGGACCGACAAAAGCGATTACGAGCCCTGCCGCGATAGGGATAAGCCTGCGGCGACGCCTCAGCAGCAACAGTAGGACACGTTGTATGCGTGACAGCGCTTCCGAGAGTGTGTTGAGCCGTCGCCAGCCACGGAGCTGGACCGCTAGCTGACGACCAAGCAGGATCCGGCGAACCATGGCCCGCGGCTCGGCGATGGCTTCGATCAGGTCATGAAGAAGCGAAACAGGCGCACCCGAAAACCAGGTCGTCCAGAGCTCCTCGGCCTTGCCAAGGTTCGCGCTTGCACAGAGCCATCTCAGCTCCTGCAGCACGAGGTCGTAGTGGCGCTGAAGCAAAAACAGCTCCGCAAGACTGGTATGCTTGAGCGCAACTCGGAGCGCAAAGAGCACCAGTTCGGCCTCGACCGTGGGGACCGGAACGCCGTGCAAGCGACGCGTATTGGCCAGTAGCGCCCATTCCACCGGGAGATGGTAGGCCTTGACCAGACTGTCACCGGTGACGATCTGGAAATAGGCGTGCACGTGGAGCAGCTGCGGCGCATCGGGATCCAGAGCAAAGGCGTGGAAGACACCGGGATGTCCGGCCCCGTTCGCGGAGACCGCAAGCTTGAACCCGCTTTCGACCAGCGCGGTTTGGAAGCCGGCGGCGTCCTGGCGGTCGACGAGCAGGTCCAGATCCCCTTCGCCCGCAAGGCTCTCGGCAAGCCGCAGATTGCTCTTCCAGTGGCAGTACCGCAGCCCCATACGGTCCAGCGAGGCGAGCAGGCGACGTATCGGCTCCTTCGGTGCGGGGAGGGCCGACGTGGTTTCGGGGCCGGCTAATCCAGCGAGGTAGGCTTTAGGCTGCATGGACGTCAAATGACGGCGACTGAACATCCTCAATCGAGCTCCTGGGCGGTCTGGAAATCGTCTATCCGGCCAAATTCGAGCCGGACGACAGCAGCTCGAGCACCCGCTGTGATCGAACCGGCCCCAACGGCATCGCGAGGACCATGGTATACGGGCGCAGGCGAGTTCCCTGACCGCCACATCGCATTACGGCTTTCATCAATGGACTCCCTCCGCTCAACAGGCCAATGCCACAGCTGCGAAACCCGCCTCTGAGGCGAGTTTGACCCCTTGCCGTTTCCAATCTAGCGCGCCGGCTAACGATCAACTTAATGCTAATAAGGGTGAGAAGGTTTTTCCGGCAGGAAGCTGGCTTTGCCAAACCTGAATACCCAAGAAGAGTGCCGCTCACTAAGCCAGAATGTAAGCATGGAGTATTGGCGGAGCCGGCAAGACGCACTCGACACTCCCGTTAACGCCTACAGCGCCGTGCATCTTATCAAACGCGCAAAGGACGCTGTAGATGCACGGCGCTGTAGTGGCACCACGACTGCGTTTTGGTGGATGGCGGGGGGCCGTAAATCGTCGTTGGCAGCGTTGCGAGCGAATATTCGTCAGTTGATTTAGGCTCGGGTGCGAGGGGCGCTGGGGCTAATATCGAGCGGTCGCGCATGCGTCAACTTTCGCGGTGCGAATGAGTGCATGGCCGCGAGACCGAGCACGACCGAGAACCAGAAAATCGGGTGACGAACAACCAGGTGAAAGTTGGAATATACGAACAGCGAGAATATCAGACTTGCCACCGCTATGAGCCCAGCCCGGTAGGCAGCGATAAGTGCCACGGTAATGATCCAGAAAAAGATCAGCATAGCTAGGAGGCCGCCCTGAGTGATCAAGTCGAGGGCAGTGTTATGCGCTTCTGCTTTTTCAGGGGGCGGTAGTTTCGTCCGCTTTCCGAGAAGATGCGGGCCTGGTCCGAGGCCCAACATTCCTGATTTCAGGCCAATTTCCACCGCTTCACTCCAGAGTCGAAATCGATCTTCAGCTTGATCATTTTCTGACATGGTCTCGACGATCGCTTGGCGGGCATTCTCTTCGATCTTCGGAGTGAACGGGGCTACGGACGCAAGCAGCAATGGAAGTGACAGGATTATCAGACAGGCGACGGTCATGAGCAGAGACGGGTGACGCTCGGCGCGCATGAACCTGATTAGAAACTTGCTCCCCACGAAAAGCGGTGCCGCAAAGCCAATGGCCAGGGTAAACGAGTCACTTCGGGTCAGAATTCCGGCAATGAAAGGAGGGGCCATGCAGCTAAGCGCGAAAATTTTGGTGTGCAGGCGAACCTCCGCCTCTGCCCTTTGAAGCGACAGGAGCACAAGTACAGTGCATAGAAGACCAAATTGGTTTGGATTCATTGACCAGCCGATGAACCGGTTCCACTCCCAAAAGCCAAGGCCTGGCATGGGAACCATGCCATAGCCGCCGGCGATTAACAGAATGACCGCGACGGCGCCGCCGACCGAGAATGTCCACGCCACGCGGTGAAGCCGCCAAGCAGGGAGAATGACTAAGAGAAGCGACAAAATAGCTACGAAGGCGTAAGCTTGTCCGGTGTGCAGGACGCCCGATGGATAGATATTGTCTGTGGCCAATCCCAAAAACAAACCTATGCTCTGGGCGAAGGTGAACACCGCCCAGAATAGCAGCATATGGGATAGGGGCCTTGTCAGCGCCGGAGCGCCCCGATGGGCGAGGTCAGCCAGCGCTCCAATAATCCATATCGTGAGCAGCGCTTCGCCGGCTCCCCAAGGCGTGCCGGGCAGACGGAGCTGCGTCGCAGTCGACAACAACAGTCCAAATGCGAGCAGTCCATCATTAATCATTGACACGACCTGATTAGACCAAACCCAAAGCAGCAAGGCCCGCCCTTTGACCTCCGGGCGCACGAGCCGACAGCCCGATCTTCTCACATTCGCCTGGGTCTGGAATGTAGAAATTGGATACTGACGACGCCCAAAAAGGGCTAGGCCGCAACGCTGCTTACCCACTAAGGGGGTATTTACATCCGCATCGCTGCGCCAGCATTTTAATGGGAGTGTTGCAGCAACTCCTAAAGACCGCCGGAGGCCACAATGAACCCAGACAAGCCCAGATTGCTGGGGTTGATATTGTTGGCGGGCTCGATCTTGGCGCTGTCGGTCAGCGGCAAGGTGCTTGCCTTCGACAATCTGGCGGACACACGGGTGGTCGCGGTGCCAGAGATGGCTGCCCCTGGCTATCTCGAGCGGAGCACCGATCCAGTATTTGGTACTCCTTTCGTTCGAGTGACGGATCCGGGCAAGGAGCTCATGACGGGCATCGCGTGTGACCCGGCCTTTTGCAGGCATCGCTATTCCAGCGCGCAGGCATGGAATGCCGATCAGAGTCTGCTGGTTGTCCAAAAAGGCTGTCCGGGGCTGTGCTTTCTTGACGGGCAGAACTATCGGCCGCTGTTCCAGCGCCGCCCGTCCGGTGTGTGCGAATGGCACCCGACAGATCCTGCGCAAATGATCTGCGTCAGCAATACTGAGATATTTCGCTGGATAGTGCGCAGCGATGAGCGGATGACGATCTATGCTCCCACAGAGTACCGAAAGCTGGAATTCGGCCCCGGGAAGAACAATCTTTCGCGCGATGGTGATCGACTGGTGATCCGGGCTGTCAAACCGTCTGGCGAACGGGTCGCCTTTGCATACGACATACAATCCGTGACAAAATACCCCGATATCCAGCTTGATCATGAGGGCACCAACAACTATTGCACCATTTCGCCTTCGGGCCAGTACATCTTCTGCCATGAAGACATGCCTGACGGCAGGGACATCGCCGACATCTTCAGTTTTGACGGCCATCCGATCCAGCACTGGCCTGAGCATCATCGACCTGGCCACGGCGACATGACGATCGACAGCGATGGCAGCGATGTCTATGTCGGAATAAGCAAGAGCGAGCCGGACAAATATCAAGTCATCAAGAGGCGCCTCTCAGACGGTAAGGTGACGGTTCTGACACCGCCCGGCTTTGCGCAGCACGCATCGGCCCGCAGCATCAACCGGCCGGGCTGGGTATTCCTGACATATAGCGGCTCATACGAGCGGGCAGGGCGAAGCGGAACGACTCCCTTGTATGGGGAAATCGTCGCATTAAAAATTGACGGAAGGGGCGAAATTCGGCGTATCGTCCATCATCGAAGTGTGAAACACGACTATCTGAGCGAGGCGCATGCATCGCCTTCACCTGATGGCTCGCAGATCATTTGGGCGAGCAATTGGGGCCAGCCCGGTGGAGCTGTTGCGGCTTACGTGGCCCGGCTTTCCTGGCCAGAAACGGTCACGGCAGATCACTTGCCCCCGCCGATTCCCAAGAAGGAAACGCGTCTTGATGAGTGACCGGCGAGGCTTGGCAGCGCGCAGCGCGATTGGCCTGATGTGGACTGGCCTTTCTATGGGCGGGCTAGCCGTTGCGGAACTCGTCGCCCTCATCGTTTTGGCCAGATTGCTTGCGCCGAGTGAGTTTGGGCTCTATGCCGCAGCGCTGGTCGTCATTAATTTTTCCGCAATATTCGAAGGTCTGGGCGTCGCTCAGGCGATTGTGCAGCGACCTGTTGTGGAAGAATCCCATCTACGTGCTGGGTTCACCCTGTCGCTCATTTTCAGCCTTTCCATGGCTGGGCTCGTCTGGTGGGCAGCGCCAACTATCGCGGACCTGTTCCGCCTAACTGAACTTGCTCCGGTGGTGCGCGCGGCCTGCGCCGTATTCCTGTGCCGTGGAATATCGATGGTGGCGCAGGCCTCGGCCCAGCGCGCGTTGCGGTTTCGGTGGCTCGCGGGTATCGAGGCAGGCGCCTTTGCGATCGGGTTCGTTCTCGTCGGTCCCCTATTAGCCTGGCGCGGCCTTGGAATCTGGGCCCTTATTGGCGCGCTGGTGTGCCAGCATTTCGTGCGCATGCTGGCGCTCCTCATCGGACAGCCGCACCCGAAACGGCTTCTGCTGGAACGACGCGCGATCGGACACCTGCTTTATTTTGGAGGTGGCTTTACCATCGCTCGCATATTCAATTACCTGGCCGGTCAGGCCGACAAAGCGGTCGTAGGGCGTTGGCTAGGAGCTGAGTCGCTGGGGCTGTATGCGCTCGCATCGCAGCTGATGACAGCACCCGCAGTCATTGTTGGCCAGACCCTCGATATGGTCTTGTTTCCGACGATGGCGCTGATCCAGCAGGAGCCGGCGCGATTGGCACGCGCATTTCGCGGCGCAGTTGCGTCCTGTGCATTGCTTGTGCTTCCCGCCAGCGTGGTGGTAATGGCTGTCCTGCCGGAACTGGTACAGGTGCTGCTCGGCCCGGGATGGGAGAGTGCGGTACTCCCGCTTCAGATCCTGGCGGCGGGAATGCTATTCCGCACCAGTTACAAGCTCAGTGATTCGATTACCCGGGCAACCGGGGCCGTATACGCCCGCGCGTGGCGGCAAGCCGTTTTCGCCTTCGCAGTCGGGGCCGGCTCATTCATCGGGCAACATTGGGGTGTGACAGGAGTGGCGCTTGGGGCCGTCATAGCGGTGGCGAGCAACTTCCTTCTCATGGCGCAGCTCAGCCTCCGCCTTACGGGACTTAAGTGGTCGGACTTTGCCGTCGCGCACCTACCCGGCGTGGCGCTCGCGGTCACGGTAGGAGGCGGCGCCTGGATGTTTGCGCATTTATTGCGAGAACTTCACACGCCGCCGCTCTCCCTGCTGGGAATGATTGTGCTTACCACGGCCCCTGCCAGCGCGCTTTTGTGCTGGTGCGCACCAGCGTTGTTCCTTGGTCACGATGGCAGGTCGGCATTGCAAGTCCTCATGAGCCTTGCCCCAGCTTGGCTCCAGCGCCGCCCAACATAGCGGCGGGCGGCAAGGCGGGTAGGAGGCCCCCATGCCTGTCAGCCTTCAGGACTAGTCCTGATTTGAAATGGGCTGCTTTGCCTCACTTCCTATCATGCCTGGGTCCCCACTCGGCTGGCTTGAGGCGCTTACCGATACCTCGACCTGGCCGACGCCCCAGCACCGACTCTTCAGGCGTTACCTACATCGCCAACCCACCATGGGGTGCTGCTGATCATGGGACGCTGCTGAGCCCGCTTACCGCCTTCGCCTTTTATGACCGGACCGGTGTCGCCTAAAACCCGATCAACAAGCACCTCTGCTTTCTCCGATGACGCCGACCGTGTACGAACTCGATCCGGATCCGAACGGCCTATTCGACGGAATCGTCGATAGAGCCGCTCGCGCATATTGGCGCCGGTTCCGTAAATCAAAGGCGTCGTCTCGGTCATCCCACGCCGGCATCCGCTCGGAGACCGTTGAGGAGGGCCAGAGGGACCAGCTTCTCGGGGAATGGAACGGACGGTAATTATTGGAGCAGTTGATCAGGACGACCGGCAGGCCGAAGATGTGATGCCAGGCGCGCACGAGGTCGTCGGGTGCCGCCTTCGACGCGGAGTAGGGCGATGAGGGTGCGTAAGGAGTAGCTTCGTTGAAGGCGCTATTGTCGAAAGGGAGATCCACGAAGAATCCCCCTTGGCGGGGATCCATTGGACCACGCTCAAACGTATCTCCGTCTGTGGTGCAAGCTCAGGCTCGTCGGCAGGGACCGGCACGGCCGTTCCGCCGAGGAAAATGACTGCGCCCGCCGCAAGCTTATCCGGCTCGTCCGTACATTTGCCGCTTGAGCGTCTTAAGGGATGAGTGATGGCCGCTTTGACGGCGTCAACCTCGCGTCTGATGCCCTTGGCCAGAGCATTCAATTCGGTGCCGGCGGCATCGGCTATCCATTGGTCGAGGGCTGCACCACCGCCGCCGCGGATGAGGGCGGCAAACCTTCCTGCCAGTTCACCTGCCACCAAGAGCTCCGGCGCGTGCTCGAACAGATGATGGAGAAAGCGCTGGGTGGCGTCATCGAGCGCGCTCGGCTCGTCGCTCAAGAGCCATGCGCAAACGCGCCGCGATGGCGGCTGGCATTGTGGCGGCGCAACGTTACGTGCAGGCGCCTGCCGACGAGCAGCCAGCCAACGATAAAGGTCGTCTTGCTGCCTTCGAAGCCGCGCTGTTTGACTTCGGCCCATAGAGAGCACCGTTCTCCTCTCCATCTCGCCAGCGCTGTTCAAGATAGTCGCGAAAGGCGTCGACGCAGGTGTGACGTGGGGGGCGGCCGTCGGTGCTCAGGCTCGCCGCCGGCAGCCAGCCAGCGCTCGACCGTCTTGGCGACCCGGCGAGGGACCATTGCCACCCAAGCCTTGGCGCGGAAAGGGGCGGCCAACCTCGCGGATGCACCGCAGCCCCGAGCACAGCTCGGTATTGGCGAAGGTGTTGGCTCAGGACCTGCCGCAAGATGCCTGGCAGACCATTGGCTGGCGGGAAGGAACGAACACCGACCTCGCCTCCCGCTCACCGCCGTGCGGGTACCGGCCCGCGTCTAGGGATTACAATTTGACCGAGCCGCGCGCCGAAGAATGGCTGCTGATTGAATGGCCCGAGGGCGATGCCGAGCCTCTCAAGTATTGGCTGTCTACCTTGCCCGCCGAAATCTCGTTTGAGCATCTCGTTGCCACGGCAAAACTGCGCTGGCGCATCGAGCGCGATTATCAGGAGCTCAAGCAGGAACTCGGCCTCGGCCATTACGAGGGGCGAGGCTTCCATCATCACGCCCGCCTCTGCATCGCCGCCTACGGTTCCTCATCTCCCAAAGGGAGGCGATTCTCCCCTCAGCACCGGATAACACCAAAAGCAGCCAGAAATCTGCCGTTCCCGAAGGTTATCGACCCGCGGATCCCACAATCCGACCCGAGCGACACGCGCCAAATTCTCTCGCCACCGATACTTGACCGTTGCACTCAGTCGCAGCCTTCAGCGATGTCCATGCTGCACCAGGGCAACGACGCGTGACGCTTAAGACTCTAGTCTAGACGTTTGAGCGCTGGGGAAGGGGGCTAGGCGCTATTCCAGCGCCTTGCCGATCAGGCGCTGACAGCGTTCGGCCATATAGTCGATCATCAACCGGACCTTCGGGTCCTGGAAGCGCTTGTGCGGATAGATCGCCGCAAGCTGTACGCTGAGCGGCGGCGTATCGACAAGAATCGGCACCAGCGCGCCAGCGTTGATGTGGCCTTTCACCTCGAAGAGCGGCTTGTTGATGATGCCGCGGCCATCGAGCGCCCATTGGGTCAGCACGTCGCCGTCATCCGAATCGTAGGGGCCGACCACCTCCAGTTTGCGCACGCCCTCCATGGTCTGGAGTGTCCAGAAATACTCCTTCGAGCCGGGATAACGCAGCAGCAGACAGTCATGCTTGTCGGCGATCAGCGCTTCGGGCGTTTGCGGTATGCCCCGTTTCTCGAAATAGGCGGGCGCCCCGCAGATTACCCGCTCGCAATTCATGATGCCGCGCATGCGCAGGTTCGAATCTTCGAGGATGCCGAGCTTGAAGGCGACGTCGACGCCTTCCGAGAGGATGTCGACATTATGGTCCGAAAGGCGAAGGCGCACTTCGATGTCGGGATATTTGTCGTGAAACTCCGGAATGCCCGATGCAATCAGGCGCCGACCTATCCCCAAAGGAGCGGTAATCTTCAGCGCACCCTTGGGATTTCGCGAAAGATCGGCGATCGCATTCTCGGCCTCGTTGACCGCTTCGAGGATCTTTACCGCGCCGTCGTAAAAGACGCGACCGTGCTCTGTCGGGGTCAGCTTGCGCGTCGTCCGATTGAACAGGCGAACGCCCATATGGCGTTCCAACTCTTTGATTCTATTGCTCGCAACCGCCGGCGTCACGCGCTGGTCGCGACCGGCCGCCGACAGGGTTCCAAGCTCTACGACGCGTACGAAGACGCGCACATTGTCCAGATACGACATGCCTCCGTCCCACTCCTCCGGCTTCTTACTAGCCCATCCATTGCGTCGCTATTTTATAGATTTTTTTGAAAGTGTTGGTGAAGCAGCGACGTTCCCGCGACCTCCAGCAATGACACATAATGGCTGGAGGAGAAATGGGAGAATTGCATGTACGACTATGCCATCGCCTGGGATTGGCTGACCTTTGCCGTGAGATGGCTGCACGTCATCACCGCCATTGCATGGATCGGTTCGTCCTTTTACTTCGTCGCCCTTGACCTCGGTCTGAAGAAGCATCCCGGCCTGCCCGTCGGCGCCTATGGCGAAGAATGGCAGGTGCACGGCGGTGGCTTCTACCATATCCAGAAGTACCTGGTTGCGCCGGCCAACATGCCGGAACACCTGATCTGGTTCAAATGGGAGTCCTACGTCGCCTGGCTCTCGGGCTTCGGCATGTTGTGCCTGGTCTATTATGCCGGCGCGGACCTCTACCTGATTGATCCGAACGTGCTCGATGTCTCGAAGCCGGTGGCGATCGCCATTTCGCTTGCCTCGATCGCCTTTGGCTGGCTCGCCTATGACACCATCTGCAAGTCGCCACTCGGCCGTGACAACACGCGACTGATGGTGCTGCTCTACTTCATCCTGGTCGCCATGGCCTGGGGCTACACGCAGCTCTTCACCGGCCGCGCGGCCTTCCTGCATCTCGGTGCGTTTACCGCAACGATCATGTCGGCCAACGTCTTCTTCATCATCATCCCGAACCAGAAGGTGGTCGTCGGCGACCTGATCGCCGGCCGCACGCCGGACGCCAAATACGGCGTGATTGCCAAGCAGCGCTCGACCCACAACAACTACCTGACGCTGCCGGTTCTGTTCCTGATGCTGTCGAATCACTATCCGCTGGCCTTCGGAACCCAGTACAACTGGATCATCGCCTCGCTGGTCTTCCTGATGGGCGTCACCATCCGCCACTACTTCAACACCCGGCACGCGAACAAGGGTAACCCGACCTGGACCTGGCTCGTCACCGCGCTGCTCTTCGTCGCGATCATGTGGCTGTCGACCGTGCCGAGGATTTTGGCCGGCGGCGGCGAGGAGAAGATCTCGGCCGCGCAGCAGCCCTTCGTGACGGCAGAAGCTTTCCCGAAGGTGCGCGACACGGTGCTCGGCCGTTGTTCCATGTGCCATGCCAAGGAGCCCGGTTGGGAAGGTATCGTCGTGCCGCCGAAGGGCGTGACGCTCGAAACCGACACCGAGATCGCCAACCACGCGCGCGAAATCTATCTGCAGGCCGGCCGCACCCACGCAATGCCGCCCGCCAATGTCACCGGCGTATCGGACGAGGAGCGGCAGCTGCTCGTCGCCTGGTACGAATCCGTCGTGAATGGAGGCAAGACCCAATGACCGATTTGCTGATCCGGGGCCGCGTGCTCACCTTCGTCGAGGAGCCCAGGGGTATCGACGATGCGGCCTCCTATCGTTACTTCGAGGATGGCGCCGTGCTGGTGCGGGGCGGCAAGGTCGCCGATATCGGCGAACATGCCGAGGTTGCCCGCCGCGCCGGCGCCGGCGTCAAGGTCGCCGACCATCGCCCCAACCTCGTGCTGCCCGGTCTGATCGATACGCATCTGCATTTCCCGCAGACGCAGGCGATCGCTTCCTACGGCGCTCAGCTTCTTGAATGGCTGAACACCTACATCTTCGTCGAGGAACAGAAGTTCCGGAAGCCGGAACATGCCAACTTCATCGCCGGCCGCTTCATGGACGAGCTCCTGTCCAACGGCACGACGACGGCGGTCGCCTATTGCTCCGTGCATCCGGAAAGCGTGGACGCCTACTTCGGCGCGGCGGAAGCACGCGGCATGCTGATGATCGGCGGCAAGGTGATGATGGACCGCAACGCGCCCGATGCGCTGCGCGACACGCCACAACAGGGCTATGACGAGACGAAGGCGCTGATCGCCAAATGGCATGGCCGCGGCCGCGCGCACTACGCCATCAGCCCGCGCTTTGCCATCACCTCGACCCCGGAGCAGATGGAGGCGAGCAGGACGCTCGTCGCCGAGCATCCGGAATGCTACGTGCAGACGCATCTTTCCGAAAACAGGGACGAGATTGCCTTTGCGACCTCGCTCTATCCGGAGGCGAAGGACTATACCGACATCTATGCGCGCTACGATCTCCTGACGCGCAAGACCTTGCTCGGTCATTGTATCTATCTGAGCGATCGCGAGATCTCGGTTCTCGCCGAGACCGGGGCCGTCGGCACCTTCTGCCCGACCTCGAACCTCTTCCTCGGCTCCGGTCTCTTCGACCGGGATCGCTTCGACAAGCTCGGTGCCCGCTGGTCGGTCGCGACCGATGTCGGCGCCGGAACGAGCTTCTCGATGCTGGAGACGATGGACGAGGCCTACAAGGTGCTGCACCTGCAGGGCCAGCGGCTGACGCCGTTCAATTCCTTCTACCGCATGACGCTCGGCAACGCCCGCGCGCTCGATCTCGACGACCGCATCGGCTCCCTTCATGTCGGCGCGGATGCCGATATCGTCGTGCTCGACAGTCGCGCCAAGCCGTCGATGGAGCTTCGCATGCGGGTTGCCGGTTCGCTCGCGGAAGAGCTCTTCATCTTGCAGACCATGGGCGATGACCGCTGCGTCACTGAAACCTACGTCGCCGGCAAGCCGATGAAGGGTGCCACCAGCGGTGTGAAGGACACGACACCGGCGGCCAAACGCCTCGAAGCCGTCTGACCGGCATAGCACCGCGTTCTCAGGGCTTGCAGATCTGCAAGGATCTGCAAGCCTTTTTGTTTGCGTGCAGCCTATTCCAACCGTATGCGCGGCGCCTGCTTGATCGCTTACAGTTCTTCCGGCCGTTTGCCGCCCATCGCTTTGGTCAGGGCGTCGGCGCGTTCGCGCACCACAGGGCCGAAGATCGAGAGCTTCTGATCGCTGACGCGGACCGACGGGCCGGAGATGGAGATGCCGGCAATCGTTTCGCCATATTCGTTGAAGATCGGTGCTGCGACGCAGCGCATACCGAGCGTGTGCTCCTCGTCGTCGACCGACCAACCGCGGTGGCGGATCTCCTGGATGTCCTTCAGCAGTGCCGGCAGCGTGTCGCGGGTCTTGTCGGTAAAATGCGCGAGCTCGCGGCCATGGAGAAGCTGGGCGATGTCCTTGTCGGACCAGGTGGACAGGATGGCCTTGCCGATGCCGGAGGCATGAACCGGGCCGCGGCGGCCCGGGCGAAAGAAGGCGCGCATTGGCGCGTGGCTTTCGACCTGCGAGATGAAGACGACGTCGCCGCCTTCCTCAATGCCGATATTGGCCGTCTCGCCACTTTCCTCCATGAGCCCCTTGAGGAATGGCCGGCTGATGGTGCCGAGCTTGCGGAAGCGCAGATAGGCATTGCCGATTTCGAATGCCTTGAGCCCGACGGTCCAGGCGCCGGTATCCGGGTCGTTCATGACCATGCCGTGGCCGGAAAGCGTCGTCAGCAGGCGGTGAACCGTGGAGGGCGCCATGCCGGTTTCGTCGGCAAGCTGGGTCAAGGTCGAGCCGTCGCCCTTAGCCACCACCGTCAGCAGAGCAAGGCTGCGGTCCAGCACCTGGACGGAGGACGGCGCAGCATTCTCGCCCGCCTTGCGTCCGCGTTTTCCCCTGCCGTTGCCGTCCATCGAAGCCTCTCTGCAAATCACATCTCTCGCCATCATCCTCTATCAGGCCCAGCTGCGATTTTCTCCGAATTGTTGAAAATCTTTATTTCCACATGATGGAAATGATTTCCATTTATTTATTGCGCGGCGAAAATAATGGATTATGTTTTCAGGAAATAGGAGGAGTTCCCATGGCTAAGATGCGTGCCGTCGACGCGGCTGTTTATGTTCTGGAGAAGGAAGGCATCGATTGTGCCTTCGGCGTACCGGGTGCCGCCATCAACCCGTTCTACTCGGCGCTGAAGGCGCGCGGCTCGGTTCGCCATATCCTGGCACGCCACGTTGAAGGTGCCTCGCATATGGCGGAGGGCTACACCCGCGCCAAGCATGGCAACATCGGCGTCTGCATCGGCACGTCGGGCCCGGCCGGTACCGACATGATCACCGGCCTCTATTCGGCCCAGGCGGATTCGATCCCGATCCTTTGCATCACCGGCCAGGCGCCGCGTGCACGCCTCGACAAGGAAGATTTCCAGGCCGTCGATATCTCGAAGATCGCCGCACCCGTCACCAAATGGGCGGTCACCGTCATGGAGCCGGCACTCGTTCCCTTCGTCTTCCAGAAGGCATTCCATATCATGCGCTCCGGCCGTCCCGGCCCGGTCCTGATCGACCTCCCGGTCGACGTTCAGCTGGCCGAGATCGAGTTCGATCCGGACACCTATCAGCCGCTCGAACCCTACAAGCCGAAGGCGACACGCGCCCAGGCGGAGAAGGCTCTGGCGATGCTGAACGAGGCGGAACGTCCGCTGATCGTCGCCGGCGGCGGCATCATCAATGCCGACGCTTCTGACCTTCTGACCGAATTTGCCGAGATCACCGGCATACCGGTTATTCCGACGCTGATGGGCTGGGGCACGATCCCGGACGATCACCCGCTGATGGCCGGCATTTGCGGTTTGCAGACCTCGCACCGCTATGGCAACGCGAACCTGCTCGCCTCCGACTTCGTTCTCGGTGTCGGCAACCGCTGGGCCAACCGCCACACCGGCAACGTCCCGACCTATACGGAAGGCCGCAAGTTCGTTCACGTCGACATCGAGCCGACCCAGATCGGCCGCGTCTTCGCGCCCGATTTCGGTATCGTCTCGGATGCCGGGGCCGCGCTGAAGCTCTTCCTCGATGTCGCGACGGAATGGAAGACAGCTGGCAAGCTGCGTGACTGGTCCGTCTGGGCGGAAGAGTGCCGCGAGCGCAAGCGCACCATGCTGCGCAAGACACACTTCGACCAGACGCCGCTGAAGCCCCAGCGTGTCTATGAAGAAATGAACAAGGCCTTCGGCCGCGACACCTGCTATGTTTCGACCATCGGCCTCAGCCAGATCGCCGGCGCGCAGTTCCTGCACGTTTACAAGCCGCGCAACTGGATCAATTGCGGCCAGGCCGGCCCGCTCGGCTGGACCCTGCCTGCCGCTCTTGGTGTTCGCGCCGCCGATCCCAACCGGCCGATCGTTGCGCTCTCGGGCGACTACGACTTCCAGTTCATGATCGAGGAACTGGCCGTCGGTGCCCAGCACAAGCTGCCCTACCTGCATGTGGTCGTGAACAATTCCTATCTCGGCCTCATCCGCCAGGCACAGCGCGGCTTCAACATGGACTTCGAGGTCAGCCTCGCCTTCGACAACATCAACGCCTCGGGCGATGCGGAGAAGGGCTACGGCGTCGACCACGTCGCGGTTGCCGAAGGTCTCGGCTGCAAGGCGATCCGGGTGCGCAGCCCGAACGAGTTCCAGGAGGCCTTCGACCGTGCCCGTGCCCTAATGGATGAGCACCAGGTTCCCGTCGTCATCGAGTTCATCCTGGAGCGCGTCACCAACATCTCCATGGGCGCCGACATCAACGCCGTCGTCGAGTTCGAGGAACTGGCGACCCGCGGCGAGGACGTGCCGACCGCGATCACGGCGCTGCTCGACTGAGGCCACCTGACTGACGAGATGCAGGCGGTCAGCCGCCCGCATCTCGCTCCAAAGACAAACACAAGGAGGAAGCATCGCATGGCGAAGTTCGCTGCGAACCTGACAATGTTGTTCAACGAGGTGCCGTTCCTCGACCGTTTCGCCCTTGCTGCCAAGGCTGGCTTCGACGGCGTGGAATATCTGTTTCCCTACGAATTCGAGAAGGTGAGCCTGCGCGCCGAACTTCAGCGCCACGGCCTCACTCAGGTTCTGCACAACCTGCCGGCCGGTGATTGGGCACGCGGCGAACGCGGCATCGCCATTCTGCCGGACCGGGTCGCCGAATTCCGCAAGGGTGTAGCGAGCGCGATCGATTATGCGACGGCGCTCGATTGCCGCCAAGTCAACTGCCTCGTCGGCATCGCGCCTGATGGTGTCTCCGACAGCATCCTGCGCAAGACGCTGGTCGCCAACCTCAAGCTCGCAGCCAGCGAACTCGGCAAGCACGGCATTCGCCTGCTGATCGAGCCGATCAACCGCTTCGACATTCCGGGCTTCTACCTCAACACTGTTGGCCAGGCTGCTTCGATCATCGAGGAAGTCGGCAGCGACAACCTCTTTATCCAGTACGATCTTTACCACCAGCAGCGCACCGAGGGTGAACTGGTCGGCACCTACAAGCGTTATGCCAACCGCATCGCCCACGTCCAGCTTGCCGACAACCCCGGCCGCAACGAGCCCGGCACCGGCGAGATCAACTATCCGTTCGTCTTCGACGCACTGGAAGAGGCCGGCTACGACGGCTGGATCGGCTGCGAATACAAGCCGCGCACCACGACGGCCGATGGCCTTGGCTGGCTCGGCACCGAGCGCCAGCGCACCCAATCCGCAGACATCATCAAGATCAGGAGCTAAGCACCATGGCAACAATCGGTTTCATTGGACTGGGTATCATGGGCACGCCGATGGCGCGCCACCTGCAGGATGCCGGCCACACCATCGTCACCTCGAAGTTCGTCATTCCCCCACGCCAGGAACTGCTCGACAACGGCCTCAAGTTCGTCGACTCGCCGAAGGCGCTGGCCGAAACCGTCGACACGATTATCCTGATGTTGCCGGACACCCCTGAGGTCAAGGACGTCCTCTTCGGCGAAAACGGCGTTGCCTACGGTCTTTCGAAGGGTAAGCTCGTCATCGACATGAGCTCGATCTCGCCGATCGAGACGAAGGAGTTCGCCAAGAAGGTACGCGAGACCGGAGCCGAATATATCGACGCCCCGGTCTCCGGCGGCGAAGTCGGCGCCAAGAACGCCTCGCTGTCGATCATGGCGGGCGGCTCCCAGGAAAGCTTCGACCGCGCCCTGCCGCTCCTCCAGTTGATGGGCAAGAACATCACGCTCGTCGGCGATTGCGGCGACGGCCAGGTCACCAAGGTTGCCAACCAGATCATCGTCGCGCTGACGATCGAGGCTGTATCGGAAGCGCTCGTCTTCGCGTCGAAGGCTGGTGCCGATCCGGCACGCGTCCGCGAGGCACTGATGGGCGGCTTTGCCTCCTCGCGTATTCTCGAGGTTCACGGTGAACGCATGATCAAGCGCACCTTCGACCCGGGGTTCCGCATCTCGCTGCACCAGAAGGACCTGAACCTGGCCCTCCAGGGTGCGAAGTCGCTCGGCATTTCGCTGCCGAACACCGCAGCAACGCAGGAGCTCTTCAACAACTGCGCCGCCAATGGCGACAGCGGCCTCGACCACTCCGGCCTTGTCCGCGCACTCGAGCGCATGGCGAACCACCAGGTCGCCTGATCCTTTTGTCAGAGTAAAAATGCGCATGACTCGTCCGGCAACCCATTGCGCCGGGCCGGTCATGTGTCCGGGCGGCGGTTGGAGGAACCGCCGCCCGAGACCTTCAAGCAATCCAGGAAAAGTGCGAAGCGGTTTTCCGTCAGATATTGCGCTAGTGCTCTAGGGGGAGACCAATGCCAGCCATCACCGACCCACGCAGCTTCCTGGAGACACTGTTCACCTCGGCCGTTGCCGCCGCCGACCCGGAACGGGTGATCGCTGCAAATCTGCCCGAGCGGCCAAAGGGGCGCACGGTCGTCGTCGGCGCCGGTAAGGGCGCAGCCCAGATGGCGGCCGCGTTCGAGCGTCATTGGGATGGTCCGCTCTCGGGCGTGGTCGTCACCCGCTATGGCTACGCTGCTCCGTGCAAGAAAATCGAGGTCCTCGAGGCATCGCATCCGCTCCCGGATGAAAACGGTCTGCAGGCCGCTAAGCGACTGCTGGCCGAGGTCAGCGGACTGACGGAGGACGACCTCGTCGTCGCGCTCGTCTGTGGCGGTGGTTCGGCATTGTTGCCTGCACCGCCATCCGGCCTGACGCTGGAGGACGAGATTGCTGTCAATCGGGCACTGCTTGCCTCTGGCGCGCCGATCAGCGCCATGAATGCGGTGCGCAAGCACGTCTCGCTGATCAAGGGCGGCAGGCTCGCCGCCGCCGCCTATCCGGCCAAGGTGGTTTCGTTGATCGTTTCCGATATTCCGGGCGATGACCCGGCGCTGGTCGCTTCCGGGCCTACGTTGCCGGATGTCAGCAATCGCGAAGACGCCCTGACGCTCGTCGAACGTTACGACCTGCAACTGCCTGCGACAGTCATGGCCTGGCTCAAGAACCCGGAAAGCGCTGCGCCGTTGCCTGATGATCCGCGTTTTGCCCGAAACGAAGTCCGGCTCATCGCGTCCGCGTCTGTTTCGTTGGAGGCTGCTGCCGCACAGGCGCAGGCGGCCGGCATCGAGGCGATCATTCTTTCCGATGCGATCGAGGGCGAGGCGCGCGACGTCGGTCGTGTCCACGCGGCAATCGCCCGGGAGGTTGCCGGCCGCGGCCGGCCGTTCACCAAACCGGTTGTCGTTCTCTCCGGCGGAGAGACGACCGTCACCATCCGCGGCAAGGGCAAGGGCGGTCGCAACAGCGAGTTCCTGCTGGCGCTGGCGCTCGGGATCGACGGTGCCAAGGGCGTCTCGGCGCTCGCCGCCGATACCGACGGCATCGATGGGTCGGAAGACAATGCCGGCGCCTTTGCCGATGACACGACGATCGCAAGGCTGGTCGCACAACGCATCGATGCGGCAGCACTTTTGCAGAAGAACGACAGCTGGTCGGCGTTCGATGCGCTCGGCGATCTCTTCAAGCCGGGGCCGACCGGCACCAATGTGAACGATTTCCGCGCCATCCTGGTGCAGTGAAACAGCGTGACGGCGTGCCGCGCCCGTCATCGTCCACATTCATGCGAAGTGGCAGCTCACCGAGCCGTAGGCGCCGAAGTCGGCGACGATCGTGTCGCCGCTCCTGGCTTCGAGGGTGCGGATAAAGGAACCCGAAAGTACGATCTGACCAGGTTCGATTGCGTCGCCGCACTGCGCCAGCCGGTTGGCAAGCCAGGCGATGCCGCGAGCGGGATGGTTGAGCACGCCGGCGGCCAGCCCCGTCTCCTCGATCACCGCATTGCGTGAAACGATCGCGCCCATCCAGCGCATGTCGACCGTATCGGGACGCACAGCACGCCCGCCCAGGATGAGACCGCCATTGGCGGCGTTGTCGGATATCGCATCGACGAGGGTGCGCGCCTTCTTTGTCTTCGGATCCGTGCGGACGATGCGGCTGTCGAGAATTTCAAGCGCCGGCATCACATAGTCGGTAGCGTTCAGCACCTGGACGATGTTGACGCGCGGGCCCTTGAGCCCGGTTTTCATGATAAAGGCGATCTCGGCTTCGACGCGTGGCTGGATGAAGCGTTCGGCGGGTATGGTCGCGCCGTCGTCGAACTGCATATTGTCAAAGAGCACGCCCGAATCCGGCGTGTCGATGCCGAGCGCCTGCTGCATGGCGTTGGAGGTGAGCCCGATCTTCCAGCCGATGATGCGATGGCCATCCTCGCGCTTGCGCCGGACCCAGGCCGCCTGGATCGCATAGGCGTCCTCGACGGTCATCTCAGGGTGCTTGAGCGATAGAAGTCCGATCTGCTTTCGATCGTGCTCTGCTTGATGCAGGCATTCAGTGGCCTTGGCGATCTCGGTTGCATTCAGCATGGTGCGCCCCTCGACTTCAGCGTGTTTGAGGATACACCAAGCTCGTGACGTGGGCACGGGCCGTCTTTGGGCGATCAGATGGGTTGGCTCGCGAGCATCAGGCCGAGGCCGATGAGGATCGAGCCGCAGGCGCGCGGCACCAGACGGCCGGCGCCGTCAGCGAAGCGCCCAAGCGTGAACGAAGCGAGGAACACCGCTGCGACGTCCGCCACCGACAAGGCAAGGTTCACCAGCAGGCCGAACATCAGGAACTGCGCCGATACCGAAATCGAGGCCGCGGGATCGACGAATTGCGGCAGGAAGGTCACGAAGAACAGCGCCGTCTTGGGGTTGAGGATCTCGACCACGATGCTGTCGCGCAGTACCCCCGGTTTGACCGCGTCCGTATGGGCGGAGTGCTTGCCAAGTCCAAGCAACATGGTTGCGCCGAGCCAGACGAGATAGGCGGCGCCTGCAAGCTTGATCGCCGCATAGAGAACCGGCGCGTGGTGAAGCAGTGCGGCGAGGCCGAGAGCCGCGGCGGCGATATGAACGTAACAACCGAGATGGATGCCAAGTGCCGCAAGAAGGCCGGCTTTTCGACCATGCGCCAATGTTTGCGCCGTCATGTAGAGGATGGCGGGGCCAGGCATGAAAGCGAAGACCGCCGTTGCCAGCGCGAACGAAATCCAGTGCTCCACCGAAGGCATGGCGGTTCCTTGCGATATGGCCGGCCCTCGCGGGGCCGGTGTTGTTTCGCCGGGCCACGGTTTTCGTGGCGCGATGTGGCGGGAGAACTACGCCTGGTTGTGCCGGGGCGATATACGGCAGGTGCCGTATTTCGGCGTCGCGGCAGCGGCACCTATGATGTGGTGGTTAAGGGACTGTGACCGTCGCGGGCTCAGGAGAGGAAATGAGGACGTCAGCCGATCGGCAGGCCGATGCGCACCGCATAGGCCGCGATCTCCGCCGCGTTGTGCAGGTTGAGCTTGCGCATCAGGTTTTCGCGGTGTTTGCGCGCCGTCAGCGGGCTGATGCCCAAGCGATCGGCGGTTTCACGGGACGTCAGCCCTTGTGCGGCGAGCGACAGGATCTGCATCTCGCGTCGGGTGAGGGGTATGGGTGAAAGCGCCACGTCGGTCATCGGAGGCGGCTGGTGGCTGCGCGGATCGTCGACAGCAAAGCGCACGGACTGGCTGAGATAGATTTCGTTCCGCAGCATGGCATCAAGCGCGTCAGTCAATTCCGCCGGATCCCCGCTCTTCGTCAGGTAGCCGCTGGCACCGGCTGCGATCGTGGCACGCACGGTTCGCGGCTCGATGTTGGCGGTCAGTACCAGGATCTTCATGCGTGGGGCGATGGCCCTGAGTTCGCTGATGAACTGTACGCCAGCGACGCCCGGCATGCCGAGATCGAGGATCACCAGGTCGGTGCTACCGGCGCGAACGATGCTGGCCAGCGCCTCGCCGTCGGCAGCCTCCGCAACCACCGATACATGATCCATGGTGGAGAGCAGCAGCTTCAGACCTTCGCGGACGATAGCGTGATCGTCGGCCACCACGACCGTCAGTAGCTTGCGCATGTAAGTAATCCTTCATCGAATTCGGGCATTTCTCAGCGGATACCGCGCAATACGGGGAGAAGAGTGGCAATGGAGACTCGCGAACAGCTGCAACCTCTCCTGATAGACTTATTATTTCGTCAATCTTACGCGGTGCTTTTTGCCAATTTTGCAATTCCACTGCCGGTTGCCTACGTCCTGCGCGATCTGTTGTCCGAGGAGCTCCTGCTTTCCTGGGTCGCAGCACTTTACCTGCTGACCACCGCCCGCATCCTTCTCGATTGGCGCTATCGGCGGCAGAAACCTGAGGCGCGGAGCGGGGACTGGCGCCGGTGGGCCTGGCGCTTCACGCTGCTTTCGTGGATCTCGAGCGGCCTCTGGGGCGCGCTTGGCTGGTTTGCCTTCCATCCGAACGAGCCGCAGACGCTTGCCTTCATCTGCATCGTGATCACGGGCATTGCCAGCGGTGCGGTGCCGTCGCTGTCGGCCTTTCCGCTGGCCTATGCCGGTTCGCTGGTAGCGATCCTGCTGCCATTCGCGATCCGCTGCTTCCTGGGCGAGGGGCCGCTCTACGATACTTATCTGATCTTCACCACCTGTCTGTTCGGGGTCGACCTCTATTACAGCCGCGTCACCCACCGGACGCTCGCCGAAACGGCAAGGCTCCGGTTCGAAAACCTGTCGCTGATCGGCAGCCTGCAGGAACAGCGCGACAGGGCGCAAAGTGCGGATCGCGCCAAATCGCGCTTTCTGGCCGCTGCCAGCCACGATCTGCGCCAGCCGATCCACGCGCTCGGCCTTTTCATCTCGACGCTTGGCGCGCTGGGTCGCAATGGCGACGTGCCGGCAAGAAGTGCCTGTGAGCTCGCCGAGCGTGCGCGGTCGGTAATCGGCAATCTGAGCGGTCTGCTGGACGCCCTGCTGGATATTTCCAAGCTTGATGCCGGTGTCTTGACCGTGGCGCGCGAGCCGGTCGCGTTGCGGCGACTGTTCTCCGATCTCAAGGCGGAATATGCGGGCATTGCCGGCGGGCAGGGGCTCGACTGGCGTGTCATGACGACGGACATCTGGGTCGATACCGATCCGATGATGCTGAAGCGAATTCTCGACAATCTGATTTCCAATGCCTTTCGCTACACGCAGACCGGCACGGTCCTGCTCGGTTGCAGGCGCCGTGGCGCCGAGGTGGAAATCCAGGTCTGGGACACGGGGGTTGGAATCCCTAAGGCTGAGCAGGAGGCGGTCTTCGAGGAGTTCGTCCAGCTCGCGAACCCGGCGCGCGACCGGACACAAGGGCTCGGTCTGGGGCTTGCGATCGTAGAGCGGACCGCGGCACTGCTCGGACATCGGGTCAAAGTGGTCTCGAAGGAAGGCCGCGGCTCGACCTTTTCCATCATCGTGCCGGTGACCGCGCCGCTCCCTGTGTCGCCCAGCAGCCGCGCGGGCCCGGCTGCCGCCACGCAGAACGGCGGCATCATCGTCGTTGATGACGAGCGGGACGCGCTGGACGCGACGGCATTGCTCCTGACAACGCTAGGCTACCGCGTCTATGCCGGTCGTTCGGCCGCAGCGGCCTGCCGCGAGCACGCCAAGGCCGCAAGCCAGAATGAGGCGCCGGTCGACCTCGTCCTCACGGACTATCGTCTCGAAGACGGGCAGACGGGGATCGGAGCCATTCGTGACGTCAGCCGCTATTTCGGTCGGGACGTGCCGGCCCTGATCCTCTCCGGGGATACATCTCCGGCGCGGCTCAAGGAGGTGACCGAAAGCGGCTATCGACTCCTGCACAAGCCGCTCGATGCGGCGCGGCTGGAGGAGGAGATCGAAGCGATGGTGGCCGGCGACGCGGTGCGTGAGTGTAGCACTGCTACTGGATGAACACGCGCACGCTGGCGGCGCGGCCGACAGAATCGATGACCGTCAGTGTCGAATAGCCGACGCCGTCCGGCTGCCATTGTGTCACCCGGCGACGGCTCAGTTCCGGCAAGGGCCGACCGTTGGCAAGCCACCGGAACGGTGCTCGCCCGCCCTGGAGCTTGAGTGTCAGCGGCGAGATTGCCTGGTGGTCCATGCCGAGTTCGACGCGCGCCCCCTCGGGCGGGAAGACGATCTGCGGCGCCGGTTCGCGGGCAGAGGCATTGACGAGACCGCTCGCAGTCAGCGAGAAACGGCGCTGGCTGATCGGCAGTTCCGCGTGCGAAATACGGATTGCACCGGCCGGCGCATCGGGCAGTGGCGTGATGCCGAAGCCTGACTTGGCGAAGCCTTCGAAGAGAATGGGGGCGGCGCTGCCATAGCCGGTGAGACCGGGAACCGCGCCGTTGTCGGGCCGTCCGACCCAGACCCCGAGCACATGGCGGCCGTCATAGCCGACCGACCAGGCATCGCGGTAGCCATAGCTGGTGCCGGTCTTGTAGGCGATGCCACGCTGACGGCTGCCGGTCGGCGGCAACACGCCGGAGAGCGCATCGGAGACATTCCAGACGGCAACCGGAGACAGCAGCGGTTCGGCTTCGATCAGGCCGGGCTTGCCATCGACGCCGTCACCGAGCCTCAGCGGGAAGCCGCGATTGGCGAGGGCGGCATAGAGCTGGACGAGATCACGCAACGAAAGCCCGACACCGCCAAGACCGATCGCAAGTCCCGGCGCTTCGCCAGCGGGAAGCGCCGGTTTCACCTCGCCGCGGCGGAAGCGCATCATCAGCTCGGCGGGGCCGACAGCGTCGAGGAGGCGGATCGCCGGGACGTTCAGGGACAATTGCAGCGCCTCGCGCACGCTGACATCGCCCTGATAGCTCATGTCGAAATTGCGTGGCCGATAGCCGAAGAAATCCGCCGGCCGATCCTCGATGATCGTCTCCTGGCTGACGAGCCCTTCTTCGAAAGCAAGGCCGTAGATGAAAGGTTTCAGGGTCGAACCCGGCGAGCGCGTGATCCGGGTCATGTCGATCCAGCCGGAGCGGCTCGCATCGAAATAGTCGGCCGATCCGACCGAAGCGACGATCTCTCCGGTCTTCGCATCGGCCATCACCATGGCGACCGAAACCTTCGGCCCCAGCTTGGTAGCGCCATCCCTTGCCACGGCTTCGAGGTTGCGCTGAACGGCAAGGCGTAGGGTTGTCTGGTGCCGAACCGCCTGCGGATCCTTGCGCAACGCCCGCTCGGCGAGATGGGCCGCATAGGCGGGAAGCTGCAGCCGTCGCGAGGGGACGGAGGTGGCGATCGCGCGCTCCGCTTCACCGTCTCCGATCACATCTGCAACCGCCAAGCGAGTGAGCACCCGTTCGCGGGCGGCGACGGCGGCCGCGTGGTTGCGGTCCGGGCGGCGCTTTTCCGGCAGTTGCGGTAGCGCGACGAGCAGGGCTGCTTCGCCAGCGGTCAACCGCTTCGGCTCCTTGCCGAGCCAGGAAAGGCTTGCTGCACGTACGCCCTCGATATTGCCGCCATAGGGGGCATGAGTGAGATAGAGATTGAGGATCTGGTCCTTGGATAGCCGTCGCTCGATCTGGATCGCACGGGCAATCTGCAGCAGCTTGGCCGTGATGGAACGCTGCTGCCGCGGTTCGATCAGCCGCGCGACCTGCATGGAGAGCGTCGAGGCGCCCGAGACGATCCGGCCGTTGCTGACGAATTGCAGCGCGGCGCGGCCGAGCGCCAGGAAATCGACGCCGGAATGCTCCTCGAAACGTTGGTCCTCGTAGGCGATCAGCATCTTCAAAAACTGCGGATCGACATCGTCGACCGTCGTCTTCAGCCGCCAGAGGCCGGCGGGTGTCGCGAAGGCGCGCAGCAACTGCCCATTGGCGTCGTCCACCTCCCGTGAGACGACGCCCGCCTCCGCAAGCGGAGGCGGGAAGGCCTCGTCGGCCTTTTCGATCGCAAAGCCCGTCAGCCCCGTCAGAAGCAAGCAGACGGGCAAGGCGATCAGCAGTTTGCGCCCAATCGACATGATCCAGCCTATTGCGCGGCCAATACCTCCATGCGTCCAGTCGCGGTGCGGGCCGAAAGCTGCGGCCGGTACATATCCTCGACCGTTGCGGCCGGATGATCGTAGACACCGGGGGTCACGGCGCGCACCACATAGGCAAGCGTGACCTCGCGGCCGGCCCCGGTGCTGCGGTCGAGTGCTGCGACGAAGCGGTCGTTGCGGAACTCCGTGTGGGTCGCGGTGATTTCGCCGAGCCACTCAAAATTGCTGAGCTGGGCGCTGTCGACGAGGCTCGGATTGTCGATCTGGAAGCCGGCCGGCAACAGGTCGGTGACCAGCACGCGCGAGGGCCAGTCGTTGGCCTCCGTCATCTTCAGGACGACGACGTAGCGCTCGTTCTGCCGCGCTTCTATGACGTTCGCCTCAGCACCGTCCAGCGTGTAGTAGGTGCGCTCGATGGTGAAGCCGTCACCGCCGGCCGAAAGCGGCTGGGCGGGAGCCGCGACCGTGGTGACGACGGCCGAGACCGGATCAGCTCCCTGGTTGCGGATCACTACCGGATGGGTGGTCAGCGCGTCGCCGGTCATCTGGGCGGCATAGCTGCCGGTCTTTGATGCGCCGTTGACTTCGAGCGCCATGTCCTCGTCGCCCTTCTGGATGGCGCGGGCGGCAAGCAGCATCCAAGCCTGCTCCTGGGTGCTGGTATAGGTCTTCTGTTCCCATTCGCGGGCGACCATTTTCGATAGCTCCGGAACGATCGGCGGGACCGGTCGGCTTTCGGCCGCGAGCGCGAGCACCGCGGCGCCGTCACGCAGTGACGAGCCGTAATCGGAGCGCGACAGGCTGACATTGACGAGGCCCGTCGACATGTTCGCCGCATTGGCAAACGTATCCTGCGAGCCTTGAGCGTCACCGTAGAGCGCGAGCGCCGCGGCGATGTGCGCCTTGGCGAGCGGCGTCGGGAAGTCATTGATCAGCGTATTGGCGTAGTAACGCAGATCGTTGATCGCGGCCTTCCGATTGCGGGCGAGCACGTAGAGCGAATAGGCGATCTCGTTGCCGCGATCCTTGACATTGGTGTCGTAGCTGACGCCGTTCTGCAGATTTTCGAGGGCCTGAACCATCGCGGCCTCCGGCACGTCGTATTTCTGCTCGCGGGCGCGGGTCAGGAAGTCGGTGACATAGGCGTCGAGCCAGAGGTCGCCGTAGCCCGGACCCCAGAGCCCGAAGCTGCCCGACGACGACTGGTTGGAAAGCACGCGGTAGATCGCCTCCTGCACCCGTTTCGTCACGCCTTCGTCATCGGCAAGGCCGGACTGCTTGGCGAGTTCACTGAGGTAGAGCAGCGGCAGCGCGCGGCTGGTCGTCTGCTCTGTGCAGCCATAGGGGTAGCGATCGAGTGTCATCAGTAGCGCCGGCATGTCAAAGGCGGCGGAGCGGGTGACGCTGAGATTGACCGAAGCGCCCTGCAGGATGCTGTCGGCGAGCAGTTGCCCGTCGATCGTCAGGCTGCTTCCCGGCGCGATCGCGACCACCTGCCGTTGTGTCACCGGCAGGGTTGCCGGACGCACAAGCAGATCGAGCGACTGTTCGAGAGAAAGACCGTTGGCACCGGTCAGCGCCACGGTGACGACGCCGTTGCCGGGATACTGTCCGACCACCGGCAGGGTGACGGAGGAGCGGCCACCCTGATCCAGGGTTACCGTGTTGCCCGTTCCCGGCTGTTCCACGGTTGCCGGGCCGCTGGTTGTCACCTGGATCTGGTAGTCGCCAGCCGGCGCGTCGGTGTTGGCGATGTCGAGCCTCAGCTCGGATCGGTCTCCGGGCGCCAGGAACCGCGGCAGGCTGGCGGTGACGACAACCGGATCGCGGATGACCACGTCGCGGGTGGCGTGGCCGACACCTGATTTTGTCCAGGCAACGGCCATCAGCCGCGCCGTGCCGTTGAATTGCGGGATGTCGAAACTGACGGTGGCCTTGCCGTCGCCGTCAAGCTGCACCGGTCCTTCGAAGAAGGCGACCAGCTTTTCCGTGGGCGGGCTGCCCTGGAGCGCGACCTGGCCGCCGTCGCCGCCGGTGCGCAACTTTCCGGTGGCGCCAAGCGAGCCGTCGATCAGGCGGCCATAGAGGTCGCGGATTTCGAGGCCGAGCTGCCGCTGGCCGAAGTACCAGGCTTCCGGATTTGGCGGCTCGTAGCGGGTGAGGTTGAGGATGCCGACGTCGACGGCAGCGATCGTCACATAGGCTTCCTCATCGGCGCCGGCACCGGCGACCTGAAGGCTGATGTCGAGAGCCTTGCGCGGTTCCATTTTTTCCGGCGCGTCGAGCGTGACGGCGAGCTTGCGCTCGGCCGGATCAACGGAGAGCCATTTGATGCCGATGGCGCGCATCGGCATGCGGCTTTCCTGCGCATCGCCCGGCCGATAGAGCGTGGCCGTGACATAGGCACCGGCGCCCCAGGCGTCGGTGACCGGCAGGTCGACCTCGCCGCCTTCAGCAGCGATCGAAGCCGTCTGCGTCGTGATCAGGTTCTCGGTGCCGACGGTCACCAGCAGTTCGCCTGCAAAACGTGGCGAGACCTTGAGCTTGGCGGTGTCGCCGACCGCATACTTCTCCTTGTCGAGCGCGATTTCCAGGCCGTCAGGGGTTTCCGTCGAGGTCGCGGCGACATACCAGCCGGCGTCGAACTCGACGCTCGAGGTCGGGCCATCGACCGAAGCCGTCTCGACTTCCAGGCGATAGCGCCCCCAACCGACGGGCACGGTAATCTCGCCGCCGTCTTCTGTCAGGTCGACGCTGCCGTTTGCCACCTGCTTGGTGGTGACGACGGGTTCGTACTTCCAGGCGCTGCCGTCGCGATACCAGTGATAATTGCGCTCGACGCTGATCAGCTTCCACAAGAGACCGGGCATTGCGGTTTTGCTGCCGTCCGGATCCACCGCGATGACGCGGAACTTGCCGACCGAGTTCTCGGCGAGTTCACCTTCGAATTCCGGCTTGATGCCGAGCATCGGGCCTTCGGCGCGCACCGGCAGTTTCAGCGAACGCTCAACGGCGCGGCCGCCAGCTTCGCGCATGCGCACGGTCACGGTTGCGTCGAGCAATTGCGTGGTCGAGGGCACTTCGTCGAGCAGGACGTCGAAGCTGGATTTGCCTTCCTCGTCGAGTGGCGAAAGTTCCTCGAGCGGCAGGCGCGTGTCCTCGCTCGCCTCTTCATCGGCGAGACCGAAGGAGTAACCCTTGAAGGCAGCGCTTTCGCGCGTCGGCTTGATCGTCACTTCGCCTTCAAGTTCCAGGCCGGCAGCCGGCGCGCCATAGAGATAGCGTCCGTCGACCGCCACGCTTGCCGTCTCGCCGACGGCGATTTCCTTGGCGTCGCTGGTGAGGTCGAACTCGGTGCGATCCGGCACGAAGTCATCGACGAGGAACTGCTTCTCGCCGATCGCAGGCGACTTCGGATCGGTGAAGATCTGCATCGTCCAGGTGCCGCGCATGGCGTTTGCCTGGGTATCGAGGTCAAGCGTATGGCCGCCGAGCTTGCCACCGGCGCTGGTCATGCGGCGGTATTCGACACCATCCGGCCGGAGGAAGACGAAGGTCAGCGGCAGGTTCTCGATCGCCATCCCGTCGACGTCGCGGGCAAGCGCTGCTGCATGCACCGTCTCGCCGGCGCGGTAGATTCCCCGCTCGGTCCAGGCGAGAATGTCGATGGCGCCGGGAGCCGCGCGGCCCGTGACGCCGCGGTCGGAAAGGTCGAAACCGGCGCGGCTCATGTCGAGGAAGACGTAATCGTCTTCACCCTTCTTGGCGGTGATCACCGCAGGCGTCAGGCCGGCCGTGCCGCGGATCAGGCCCGCCGTGAAGGTGACGCGGCCATCGCCATCGCTCACCGCCGTGCCGAGGATCTCGTTGTTTTTGGCGACGAGCTGCAGTTCCACACCTTCGATAGGCTCGGCCGTGGCCAGCGAGCGTACGAAGACGTTCAGCCCGTCGGTGCCGGCATAGGTGGAGATGCCGATATCGGAAACGACGAACCACTGCGTCGCGCGGGCGTCCCATTCCTGGCTGACGCCGGTGGTCGGTGCGGCGGTCAGGACATAGACGCCGGGCTTGCGTTGAGGCAACGCTTCGTCGACCGGGAAGCTGGTAACGACCTCCTTGTTGACGTCACGCTCGATATCGATCGAGCCCTGCCAGACGAGTTCGCCGATTTCGTCTTCGATGCGCTGCGCGCTGTAGCCGTCGAGCTGGGTCAGGAACTGCGAGCTCTGCAGCACCTGGGCGATGCTGCGGTCGCCGACGCGGTAGAGTTTCAGCTTGGCGCTGTCGGTATTGACGGAAACGATCGGGATGCCGCGGCGTGCGGTCGAAGGCAGCACGAAGCTGTCACCGGTGAAGCGCACCATCTGGGCGCGGTCCGCGACATAGATGTCGAGGGTCACGGGCGCTTCGAGCACTTCGTCGACGGTGGAAGGCAGGCCGGTGCGAACGGTCAGCTTGTAGCGTTCGCCATGCGAAAGGCCCTCGATGCAGATCTGGTCGCCCTTGGCTTCCAGCGCCTTCGGAGCGGCACCATTGACGGTGACGAAGGAGGCATAATCGGCGCCGCTCTTTAGAAGCTGCTCGGAGAACTGCACGCAGGCGCGCGGCGTCGCGGCGTCGGAATCGATCGTATGTTCGACGACGCGGAAGCCCTTGCGCTGCTTGAGATCGAGATAGGCCGCCTCGACCGATTTTGCCTTCACCAGTTCCAGGCTCGCCTTGTAGGCGTTCAAGGCGGCGCGGAAGTTTTCGGCGCCTTCGAGCGATTTCGCCATGACGGCAAGCGCATGCGCCCGGCTTTCGGTCGTGCGGGTCAGTTCATAGCCGTTGATCGCCGCGATCGCGGCTTGCATCGACACGGCCGAATTGTTGGTGATGCGGTTTGCCGTGCGCGCCGCCTCCAGCCAAAGCTCGGCGTCATCGGGCGTGATCGCCAGCGCGCCCTGGAAGGCCTTCAGCGCATTTTCGATATTGCCCATGCCGGCCTGGCCGCGCGCCATGTCGATGAGCGTATTGACGCCCATGCCCTGCTGGTCGTCGGCCAGCGCCAGATTGGCCTTGGTGTTGCGGGCATCCTGCAGGATCTGATCCGACAGGAATTTCAGGCGCGGCGGCGCCCCGATGTCGGCTTGTGTGGCCTGCGGCTGCACGACCTTTCCGGCGATGGCACCGGGGAAGGTGTTGAGCTGGTTATAGTCGGACTTGAGGAAGCACCACTTCACCTTGGGATTGTAGGTAAAGGCGCGGCAGGCCTGATCCGCAATGCATGTCTGCTGGCATTCGTCGAGCGAGACGTTCTGTTCGGTCCGGAGGTCGAAACCGAAATAGTCGCCGTCCTTGGTGATCTCGATCTGCCGTCCACTCTCCTGGGCAACGGCGGGGATGTCGGCGGTCAAAATCGACAAGAAGAGGGTGGAAAGGCCGAAAAACGCGCGCACAGACATCAAGTCCTCCCAACGCTGCCGGTCTCGATAGGGGCTTCACTTTTCAGGCTTCCGCTCCGCTTGTCAACCGAGGAGAGGTCGACGCGCCGTGCAATTTGAGCGGGAGTCCGGGAGTGAAGGATCAAATATCGATCCAGAATGAAACAAGATAAAACGATATGTAAATCAAACTATTATGACAGATGGCCAGGGGCGCCGCGAACCCGCGCCGCTAGCCTCGTTGTTCTCTGAGGAAGATCGTCAACGAACGACCGGCGTCCAAAATATGGTCACGCGTCAGCGCACTCGCGCGCTCGGCGTCGCGCGCCATGCAGGCATCCAGGATCGCCTTGTGCTCGCGACGCGCCCGGGCGACGCCTGAGGTCAGCGTCAACTGCGCCCGGAGGTAGCGGTCGATGCGATCGAGCGAGGCGCGGACGATCTGCAGGTAGTAAGGACGCCGCGCTGCCTCGTAGAGACTGTAGTGGAAGTTGCGGTTGATTTCGCCCCAGCGGTCGGAGTTGTCCTCTTGTTCGAACTCCTCGCAATGCTGGCGTGCAAGCTCCAGCGTGCGGCGGTCGAGATTGGGCACGGCAAGACGGATGACTTCGGCCTCGATGAGCGCCCGGAACTCGAAGATTTCCTCGATCTCCTCGATCGAAAGACCGGCGACAACGGCGCCCTTGTAGCGTTCGGTGGTGATCAGGCCGTGCTGCTCTAGTCGCGACAGTGCCTCGCGTACCGGGATGCGGCTGGTGTTGAACATCTGGGCGATGTGGTCCTGGCGCAGGTTCTCGCCCTCGGCGATGTCGCCTTCGATAATCGCCTTGCGCAAGGCCTCATAGACGATATCGGCGGCTGAGGCGGCTTGCCTGACGTCGACGGCATCGAGTTTCATCGTGTTCAAACCCTGCTGGCCAAACCTTCCGGATCGGCGAATTCTGAAGCGTTTCCGCGCTGTTGGTCAATGGTCATATGTCCAATCCTGGTGTCGGGCAACAGAGGCGTTGGGTTCTCGCAGCGATTTTGAATATTTCAGATTGTATATTGGATCCAATTTTTCTATGAGTCTTTTGGCCGGGTTCAGCGCCGTCGCGCGATCATTCCGGTAATATAGGAGGGCGGTCGATGCGAAGGGTATCGGCGCGCTCGGGTGGCGCCCGTCCACCAGCACGGAAGGAGCAAGGGCATGCGCAGCAACAAGGTCGTCCATATCGTTTCGTGCCACGCGGAGGGTGAGGTCGGCGACGTCATCGTCGGCGGCGTTGCGCCACCGCCCGGAAACACGCTCTGGGAACAGCGTCGCTTCATCGCAGAAGACCAGACGCTTCGCAATTTCGTGCTCAACGAGCCGCGCGGTGGCGTCTTCCGTCACATCAACCTGCTTGTCCCGCCGAAGGACCCGCGTGCGACCATGGGCTTCATCATTATGGAGCCCGAAGATACGCCGCCGATGTCCGGCTCCAACTCGATCTGCGTCTCGACCGTGCTGCTCGACAGCGGCATCGTACCGATGCAGGAGCCGGAAACGCACATGGTCCTGGAAGCGCCGGGTGGATTGGTCAACGTCGTTGCCCAGTGCCGCAACGGCAAGGCCGAGCGGATCACCGTCACCAACGTTCCGTCCTTTGCCGACAAGCTCGACGCCAAGCTCGAGGTCGAGGGGCTGGGCACGCTGACCGTCGATACCGCCTATGGTGGTGACAGCTTCGTCATCACCGACGCACGGGCCCTCGGTTTCTCGGTGACGCCGGACGAGGCGCGCGAACTTGCCGAAACCGGCATCAAGATCACCCGCGCGGCCAACGAGCAGCTCGGCTTCACCCATCCGGAAAACCCGGAATGGAACCATATCTCCTTCTGCCAGCTGACACTGCCGGTAGAGGAAAAGGATGGTGTTCTGCACGGTCGCAACACCGTTGTCATCCAGCCGGCCAAACTCGATCGTTCGCCGACCGGGACCGGCTGCTCAGCGCGCATGGCGGTGCTGCATGCGCGTGGAGTGATGAAGGTCGGCCAGCGCTTCAGCGGCCATTCCATCATCGATTCGACGTTTGATTGCCGGATCGTCGGTGAAGCCACCGTCGGCGGACGCCCGGCGATCGTGCCGGAAATCTCCGGCCGTGCCTGGATCACCGGCACGCACCAGGTGATGCTCGATCCGGCGGATCCGTGGCCGGCCGGCTACCGCCTCGCCGATACCTGGCCGCGCAAGCAGTAAGGTCTGCATTTGCGGGCCGCCTGGTTGCGGCCCGTATCTTTCGGCCAACACGTCCCGGCCAAGTCTGCCGGCTTAGTCTTCCTTTATGATCCGGGTGGTGCCGACCCAGAGTTCGCGGGCCGGCCCCGCGCCGACATTTCGGGCACGATGCGGCAGCGAGGCCGGGAAGTGCAGCGTGTCGCCGGCTTTCAGCAGATATTCCTTGCCGTCGATCTCGTAGAGCATCTCGCCGTCGATCAGGTAAAGGAAGTCCTCGCCCTCGTGGCTCGTCAGTTCGGAGGCGTAGCCTTCGGGCATATGGGTGATGCAGCCGTTGAGTGCCGCACCGGGAAAGCCGCGCTCGATCAGTTCGTAGACGCGTTCCTTGGTCTCGACATTGTAGCCGGTGCGCTTGCCCGCGTGCGAAACCATCGAATGCGAATGCTGCGGCGGCTGCGACAGGAAAGTATCGACGCTGGTGCCAAGCGCGTTTGCGACGTTGTAAAGCGAGATCAGTGACGGGGTAGAGATGCCGCGTTCGATCTGGCTGATGAAGCCCTCCGTCAGACCGGCTTCGCGCGCCACGTCCTTCATCGTCTTGCCGATTTCCTTGCGACGGGCTCTCAGCATCTGCCCGAGCGAGGCGGGCGTCGCGGCTTCGGGGAGGGAGGCGCCTTCATGGACTTCGGGCGCCTCTTCGATCTTCAGGGGCATGATTTTCTTTCCGCTTGACTCACGTCTATCGATGTACTTTAGTCCAACTAAAGTTGGTTCGGCAAGCCGATCAGATCGAATGCCAGCCTTCTTGAAAAGGGGAACTACAAGAACGTCTTCGCGGCAATCCGTCGGCGGCAAAAACACTAAGAAAAATTGGATCCAATATCCAATAAGCGTGTTCGATGCACGATCGATGGCGGCTGCGGTCAAAAGGAGGAGTGAGATGAAACGTATACTGCCTATCCTGCTCGGCACGACACTGGGCCTGCTTGTGGCCACCTCGGCATTTGCGATCGAACGCGGCGGCGCGATGACATTCGCGCGCTACGACGACTCGGCCGTCATCGATCCCGTCTATGCCGACCGCAATCCCGATCTCTGGATGGTGAACGGTCTCTATGAGACGCTGCTGCGCAACGGCCCCGATGGTTCGATCGTGCCGGGTCTCGCCGAGGCTCACGAGGTTTCGGCTGACGGCAAGACCATTACCCTGACGCTTCGAAGCGGCCTCAAATTTTCCGACGGCTCGGAACTGACCGGCGCTGACGTCGTCTTCTCGCTGGACCGGGCGCGCAATGCCGAACTCGGTCCCTGGGCCGGGCTGCTCGGCGCTGTCGACAAGGTCACGGCCGATGGCAACAAGATCACCGTGTCGCTCAAGAACCCCGACCCGACGATCATCTCGATCCTCGCAACCTTCAATACCGGCATCATGCCGAAGGCGGCCTTCGAAAAGGCGGCAGGTGCGACCGACCAGGAAAAGGCGCGCGCTTTCTTCACTGCCGGTCCGATCACTTCGGGGCCTTTCGTCATGAAGAGCCACGTGCAGGGCTCGAGCATGAGCTTCGAGCGCAACCCGAACTACTGGCGCCAGGGCGAAGACGGCAAGCCGCTGCCTTATCTCGACCGGGTGGAATTCCTCGTCATTCCGGATGATGCGACCCGCATCCTCAAGCTGCAGGCCGGCGAAGTCGACGCGGCCGAGTTCATTCCCTTTGCCCGCGTCGGCGAACTCGGGGCCGATCCGAACCTGAAGATGGAGCTCTTCCCATCGACCCGCATCGTCTATGCGCCGATCAATACGCGCGAGGCGAAGAAGGACGGCGCGAAGAACCCGCTTGCGGACATCAAGGTGCGCCAGGCGCTGAACTACGCGACCGACAAGAGCGTGCTGATCAAGCTCGTGACCTTCGATACCGGCAAGCCGATGACCTCGCTGATGTCTGCGGCGACGCAGCTTCATTATGGCCCCGAGCCGCTCTATCCCTATGATCCGGAGAAGGCCAAGCAGTTGCTGGCGGAAGCCGGTCTTAGCGGCGGCTTCGAGGTGAAGCTCACCACGCTTGCAGGCAGCGCTGACGATGCGACGCTGTTTACCGCACTCCAGCAGATGTGGGCGCCGCTCGGTGTCAATCTCAAGGTCGAGCAGGTCGACAACCCGACGCGCGGCGAGAAGAACCGCTCCGGCGATTTCGATATCCACACCTACGGCTGGGCGAACGACGTCAACGACCCGGCGCAGGTGACCGGCTGGCTCGGCTACTACAAGCAGCGCCAGGCCGTCGGTACGGGCTGGAACAACCAGGAATTCAACACGCTGTTCGAAGCCTCCAACGTCGAGACCGATCCGGCCAAGCGCAAGGACGAATACAAGCGCATGCAGGAAATCTACGCGGCGGAAGCGCCGCTGCTCTTCCTGTTCGAAACGCCCTTCGCCGTCGCTGTCTCCAAGTCGATCGAGGGCTATGTACAGACGCCGCTCGGCGCCAACGACTTCTCGCAAGCCTGGCGCGCCGACTGATAGCGGAACGATCAGAGAGAGCCGGGCGGCAAGCCGCCCGGTTTTCCGTTGAAGGTTGGAACCATGCCCTCACTTTCCTATCTCGTGGCACGGCTGCTGCAGATCATCCCGACGTTCCTGTTGGTGATGGTCTTCATCTTCCTGCTCGTGCGCCTTTTGCCGGGTGACCCGGCGATCGCCATGGCCGAGGCCAAGGCGACCGATGCCCAGCTCGAACAGATCCGGCACAATCTCGGTCTCGATGAGCCGTTGCCGGTGCAGTTCCTCGTCTTCGTCAAGAACACGCTGACCGGCGATCTCGGCCGCTCGATCATGCTGAAAGCGCCGGTGACCGAGGTCATTCTCAGCCGCTTGCCGACGACGATCTTCCTGGCGCTCTATTCGGTCGTGCTCGCGGTCTTTCTCGCGGGACCGCTGGCGTTTCTCGCGGCTTCACGCGTCAACAGCCCGGTCGATGTCGCCATCCGCGGCGTCTTTCAGGTCGGCCTTTCCATGCCCGTCTTCTATATCGGGCTCCTACTGCTGACGGTGTTGGCGGCGCAACTGCGCTGGTTTCCGGTCGGTGGCTACGGCAAGACCTTTCTTGCCAATCTCTACCATCTGATCCTGCCGGCACTCAGCGTCGCGCTCTATACGTCGGCGATCATCCTTCGCAATCTCAGGGCCTCGCTGATCGAGGTGCTCGACGCCGACTACGTGCAGTTCGCGCGGGCCAAGGGTCTTTCGCCGCGGATCATCATGACACGGCACGTGCTGCGCAATGCGCTCGTCTCGACCGTGACGCTGCTCGGCTTGTCGATCGGCAACCTGATGAGCGGCACGCTGGTGACCGAGACGGTCTTTGCCATTCCCGGCGTCGGCCGGCTGATGCTGGAGGCGATCTTTGCCCGCGACTATCCGCTGATCCAGGGCCTGACGCTCACCTTCGCCGTGCTCGTCTCCGTCGTCTTCCTGCTGACGGACGTCGTGCAATCCTGGCTCGATCCGAGGCTTCGCCAATCATGACGGTCCTGACCCAAACCCATCCGCGGACGCGGGGACGGCTGGCCACATTTCTGGCGCGCGCCTTCACCCGCCCGTCCTTCGTCGTCGGCATCGCCATTCTCGGCCTGTCCCTCGCATTCGCGCTGTTCCCCCAGGTCTTTGCGCCCTACGATCCGCTCGCCTTCGATCTGCAGGCGATCCAGCAGGGGCCGAGCCTTGCGCATCCCTTCGGTACCGACAATTTCGGCCGCGACGTACTCTCGCGCGTCATCTGGGCCTATCGGGTCGATATGCAGATGGCCTTCTTCGCGACGATCTTCGCGCTCCTGATCGGGCTCACCGTCGGCGCCTTTGTCGGCTACTACGGCGGCATTGCCGACGTGATCTTCGGCCGCTGCGTCGATGCGATCATCACCTTTCCGTTCCTGGTCCTGGTGATCGCGATCGTCGCCGTCCTCGGCCCGGGCCTCGTCAACATGTATGTGGCGATCACCGCGGTGAACTGGGTCTATTACGCCCGGTTGACCCGGGCCGAAATCATGGCGCAGAAGGCCAACGACTATGCTGCCGCCGGCCGGGTGCTCGGCTATTCCGATCGCCGCATCATCTTCCGCCATCTTCTGCCAAACGCGATCTCGCCGATCCTCGTCTACTGGATGACCGACATGGCGCTCGCCATCCTGCTCGGCTCGTCGCTCGGCTATCTCGGCCTCGGCGCGCAGCCGCCGGCAGCAGAATGGGGTGTCCTGATCGCCGAGGGCCGCAACTTCCTGATGACGGCCTGGTGGATGAGCCTGATGCCGGGCATCGCCATCGTTCTGACCGGGCTCGGCTTCAGCCTCGTCGGCGACGCCCTTGCCGACCTGCTTCGACCAAAGGGGCGCTGAGATGAAAAGCACAGAAAGAGCTGTCGTGCTCGACGTCAGGCACCTTCGCACCGAGTTCGGTCCGCATGACCGCCCACTGGTCGCCGTCGACGACGTCTCGTTCCAGGTGGGGCAGGGGGAAATCCTCGGGCTTGTCGGTGAATCCGGCTCGGGCAAGAGCATCACGCTGCGCTCGATCCTCGGCATCATTCGGCCGCGCGGCCGTGTCGCTGGCGAAATCCTCTGGAACGGCCAGGATCTCGTACCGCTGAACGAGACGCGTCTGCGGCGCATTCGCGGCCGCGAAATCGCGATGATCTTCCAGGAGCCGATGTCGTCGCTCAATCCGCTGCTCACCGTCGGCCTGCAGATCTCCGAAAACCTCGTGGCGCATACGGACCTCGACGCAAGGGCGCGAAAGGCTCGGGCGATCGAACTGCTCGATCTCGTCGGCATCCCCGGTGCGCGCAATCGTCTCGACGATTTCCCGCACGAGTTCTCCGGTGGCATGCGTCAGCGGGTGATGATCGCCATCGCGCTCGCCTCCAATCCGAAACTGCTTTTGGCGGACGAGCCGACGACGGCGCTTGACGTCACCATCCAGGACCAGATCCTCAGGCTCATCCAGTCGCTGAGCCGCGATCTCGGAATGGCGGTCATCCTCGTCACCCACGACATGGGCGTCGTTGCCGAGACCTGCGACCGTGTCGCCGTCATGTATGGCGGCAGGCTTTGCGAAATCGGCACGACTGCGGATGTGATCGCCGATGCGCGCCACCCCTATTCTCTCGGGTTGCTGCGCTCGATCCCGCGTGACGTTGCGCCACGAACACCGCTCTATTCCATTCCCGGTGCGCCGCCGGCACTGAACGCGCTGCCGCCCGGCTGCGCCTTCAGCGCCCGCTGTCCGGTCGCTGGTCGCGAATGTCCTGACATTCGGCCCGCGCTCGCAGCAAGCGGTTCGTCGCGGCTGGTTGCCTGCCATCATCTTGACGATGCCCATGCGCATTTCGGACCGCGGGAGGCGGCGCAATGACCACCATTCCTGCCCAGATAAGTGCACCGCCCCTGCTCTCGCTCCGTGCGCTGTCGATCCAGTTCGAGAAACGGCGTTCGTTGTCCGACACGCTCGCCCGGCGCCCGCAGCAGGTCGTCTCGGCGGTCAACGGCATCGATCTCGATGTGATGCCCGGCGAGACGCTCGGGATCGTCGGCGAATCCGGCTGCGGCAAGTCGACACTCGCGCGCCTGATCGCCGGCCTGCACCGGCCGACATCAGGCGATATCCTGTTCGAGGGCGAGAGCGTCGTCGGCCTCAAGGGAGCGAGGCGACGCGCCTATAACCGGCGCGTCCAAATGATGTTTCAGGATCCCTACACCTCGCTCAATCCCCGCATGACCGTGCGTGACACCTTGCGGGAGGCGATCACGGTGCATCGCATGCGCGAGGGCGCGGCGATCGACCGAAGGGTCGACGAGCTGCTGGAGCTGGTGCGGTTGCCCGAAGGCGCCGCCGACAAGTATCCGCACGAATTCTCGGGTGGCCAGCGCCAGCGCATCGGCATTGCGCGGGCGCTGTCGCTGGAGCCGACTTGTCTGGTCGCCGACGAACTCGTTTCCGCGCTCGACGTTTCGGTGCAGGCGCAGGTCGTCAACCTGCTGATCGAGCTTCAGGACGAGCTGGGCCTGACGGTGCTGTTCGTGGCGCATGATCTCAGGCTCGTGCGCCATGTCTCGCACCGGGTCGCCGTCATCTATCTCGGCGCCATCGTCGAAATCGGCCCGTCGGAGGCGCTGTTTTCAAAGCCGATGCATCCCTATTTCAAGGGGTTGCTGGCTGCCGCGCCGTCGCTTGACCCAGGCGCCAGGCGTCGCGCTCCGGCACTTGTCGGCGAACTGCCGAGCCCTCTTGCCATCCCGCCCGGCTGCCCTTTCCACGTGCGCTGCTCGCACGCGACCGAGCTTTGCCGCCGAGAGAAGCCGGCGCTCCGCCCGGTCGGATCGGGCATGACCGCCTGCCATTTCGCCGAAACGATCGGCGACGCCTGAAACTCCACTGGATAGGAAAGACATCATGGATACGAGAGCAAGGCCGGATATGTCCGGCCGGATTGGCGCGCTGCGGCGCAAGCTTGCGGAGACCGGGCTCGACGGCTACGTCGTGCCGCGCTTCGACGAACATCAGGGCGAATACTGCGCGCCACATGACCATCGCCTGGCCTTCGTCACCGGCTTCACCGGTTCGGCCGGTGTGGCGATCGTCATGCGCGACCGTGCAGCGATCTTCGTCGACGGCCGTTACCAGGTGCAGGTGCGCGACGAAGTGGATCTCGGGACCTTCGCGATCGAACATTTCTATGACGCACCGCTCAAGGATTGGCTGAAGAACAATCTGCGCAAGGGCGAACGCGTCGGCTTCAACGCCATGCTTTTGCCTTCCACCTGGGATGCGGACTGCAGCCGCTCGGTTGAGCAGGCGGGTGGCGTATGGACGTCCGTCGACGAAGACCTTGTCGACGCGATCTGGACCGACCAGCCGGAAAAGCCGCTCGGCAAGATCATGGCCTTCCCGGTCGCCTATTCCGGCGAAAGCGTTGCCGAGAAGAAGAGCCGAATTGCCGCAATGCTGGCGGAGCAGGGGGCCGATCTCCTGATCGAGGCGCAGCCCGACAACATCGCCTGGTTCCTCAATGTCCGTGGCCGGGACGTCGCATTCAACCCGATGCCGCAATCCTTCCTGATTTTCGACCGCGCCGGGCAGACGGAATGGCTGGTCGATCATCGCAAGCTCCCGAACGACCTCTC
This sequence comes from Ensifer adhaerens, assembly GCF_020035535.1. Lineage (NCBI taxonomy): Bacteria > Pseudomonadati > Pseudomonadota > Alphaproteobacteria > Hyphomicrobiales > Rhizobiaceae > Ensifer > Ensifer adhaerens. Next base: position 2,678,216 of record NZ_CP083350.1, read on the forward strand.
CGATTTCGAGCTCGACGATGTCGCGATGGCCGAGCCCGGACAACTGCTTGCACGCGTCAAGGCGGTGGCGGCCGGACGAACGGCGCTGATCGATCCCGGCTTTGCCCCCTCGGCGACTGCCCATGCAACACGCATCGCCGGCGGCACGGTGCAGCTTGCGAAAAGCCCCATCACGCTTGCCAAGATGCACAAGAACACGACCGAGCTTGCGGGCTTCCGTGACTGCCACCGTCTGGATGGTGCTGCCTGGATACGCTTCTTCGCCTGGCTCGAGCGGCACGCCCTGGAGCGGGATGCGAGTGGCAAACCCGTTACCGAACTCGAGGCGGAGGAGCGCATCCTTGCCTACCGCACGATGGCAGAAAGCTTCGTCGAGCCGAGCTTCCGTTCGATCTCGGCGGCAGGCGGCCACGCTGCGATGTGTCACTATGCGGCGACCGAGAAGAGCAATGGCCTGATCCGCAAGGGCAGCATTTATCTGCTCGACTCCGGTGGGCAGTACCTGACCGGCACCACCGATGCCACGCGCACGACTGCGATCGGCCCTGTCGATGACGAGATCCGGCGCGCGTACACCGCTGTTCTCAAGGGACTGATCTCCATGGTGTCGCTCAAGTTCCCCAAGGGAACCTTCGGCCACCAGCTCGACGCCTTTGCCCGCCGTCCGCTCTGGGACCTCGGGCTCGACTATGACCACGGCACCGGCCATGGGGTCGGTCACTTTCTCTCGGTGCACGAACAGCCGCAACGTTTCGATCGGCGCGTCAACGAGATCGAGCTGAAGCCCGGCATGGTGACGACGATCGAGCCGGGCTACTACAAGGCCGGCGCCTACGGCATCCGCATCGAGAACCAGGTGGAGGTGGTGGACGACGGCGACGGGTTCCTGAGCTTCCGGAGCCTGACGCTGGTGCCGATCGACCTGCGGCTGGCCGATCTCGGTCTGCTGACCGTGGCAGAGCGCTCGTGGATCGACGCCTACCACAGTCGCGTCGGGCGCCAGATGGATGGCCTGCTTGATGCAGAGACATCGCGTTGGCTCGCGGAGAGAACCGCTCCGATCGCCGTCTGAAACGGCGCCCGCGCCTATTGACCACCGTGCGGCGGGCCGATCGGCCCGCCGTCGTCCGTTTCAGGCGGGCACACGGCCCGAATAGACGCAGAAGGAGCGTTACAGTCCGTGTGAGTCCTCTTGCTTGCCAAGTGCGATTCGTGATAATTTTCACAAATATTGTTCGTGGCCAACGAAACCACGAAATGGCGCGAAAACGGACAGGGCCATGGTCAGTCGCAAAACTGCTCGCATCATCCAGCTAGCCGAGGCGCTTTCCGGGCGGAGGGTTCTGCACCTGCGTGACGCCGCGGCCCTGCTCGGCGTCTCTGAAATGACCATTCGCCGTGATGTCGCCGACAATCCCGGCCAGTTCGCCTTTCTCGGCGGGCACATCGTGCCGGCGACCGAGATCGAAGGGGACGGGCCGTATGAACTCGCGCGCGAAGCCGATAGTCACGCCGCCGCCAAGCGGGATGCCTGCGTCCACGCTGCCCGCCACATCCGCCCGGACGAAACGATCTTCATCGATTGCGGCACAACGCTCGAATATCTCGTCGATCTTATTCCAGAGAATTATTCAATAACTGCGGTATGTTACTCGCTAAACGTTGCGGGAAAACTGACCCACAAACCGAACGTGCGGATCGTCATGCTGGGCGGCGTATATCACCCGGCCTCGGCATCCTTCTCCGGTAATTCCGGGCTGGAGACACTCGATTCGCTCGGGATCAATGTCGCCTTCCTTTCAGCAGCTGGGATCGACCCCGGTCGCGGCGCGACCTGCGTCCATTTCCATGAGGTGCCTGTGAAGCAAAAGGTCATCTCGCTCGCACGCGAAAGCCATCTCGTCGTCGACCTCAGCAAAATCAGCAAGTTGAAGCCGGCATTCTTTGCTCCGGTCAGGGCTTTCCGCTCGGTGATCACCGAAGAAGGCGAGACAGAGATACCAGGCCTCTAGCCCGTGATTGGGCTATTGACGACCAATCACGGTCGCGGCTTCCCTTGACATGCTCATGGTTTGATGGAATAGTCACAAAAATAGGTAGAAAAATAACAAATTTGATTATCCCGGCGAGTGCGCCTTGAATGTGCGTCAGTGCCGCGACAGGGAGTTCTCACTTGGAAGACCTTGCTGTGAAGGCCGGCGCGTCGAAAGCAGCGCATTTGCCGGCGTCGGGCCATAACTGGCCGCGCAACGATGGTATCGATCTGGATCTTGGTTGGGTGCTCGACCAGCGCGTCAACCTGTCGGCAGCCGAGCGCCGCGTCGCGACATTGCCGGCCCGTCGCACCGTCAAGAATGATGCGCAGGCCGCCTGGCTGCTGAAAGCCGTCACCTGCATCGACCTCACGACCCTCAATGGCGACGACACGACGGAGCGCGTCAAGCGCCTCTGCGCCAAGGCGCGTCAGCCCGTGCGCCAGGATCTGCTCGAAGCCATGGGCATGGGCGGTCGCGGCATCACCACAGGCGCGGTCTGCGTCTATCACCGTTTCGTTTCGACGGCTGTCGAGGCGCTGGAAGGTTCCGGTATTCCGGTTGCGGCCGTCTCCACCGGTTTTCCAGCTGGTCTCATCCCGCATGACGTGAAGCTGCGGGAGATCGAGGCGTCGGTTGCCGACGGCGCCAAGGAAATCGACATCGTCATTACCCGCGAGCACGTGCTGACCGGCAACTGGCAGGCGCTCTATGACGAGATGCGTGACTTCCGCGCCGCCTGTGGCGACGCCCATGTGAAGGCGATCCTGGCGACCGGTGACCTGAAGACGCTGCGCAATGTCGCGCGCGCTTCGCTCGTCTGCATGATGGCCGGTGCCGATTTCATCAAGACCTCGACCGGCAAGGAAGGCGTCAACGCGACGCTGCTGGTAACGCTCATCATGCTGCGCATGATCCGCGCCTATCAGGAGCAAACGGGCCTCAAGGTGGGTTACAAGCCGGCCGGCGGCATCTCGGCTGCCAAGGACATCCTGAACTACCAGTTCCTGATGAAGGACGAGCTCGGCCGTGAATGGCTCGAACCGGACCTCTTCCGCATCGGCGCATCGAGCCTGCTTGCCGATATCGAACGTCAGCTCGAACATCACGTTACCGGCGCCTACTCGGCCCTCAACCGTCACCCGATTGGATGATCCCGATGACTGTCGCAAGGTATTTTGACGAAATGTCCTATGGTCCAGCACCCGAGGCCGACACCGAAGCCCGTCAGTGGCTGGCGCGCCACAAGGGCGAATTCGGCCACTTCATCAATGGCGCCTTCGTTGCCTCCGCGTCCGGCAAGACCTTTGAGACCAACGAGCCGGCAACCGGCAAGCTGCTTGCAAAGGTAGCACTCGGTGGTGCCAAGGACGTCGACGATGCGGTTGCCGCTGCCCGCAAGGCGCAAGGCCCCTGGGCAAAGCTGCCGGGCCATGCCCGCGCCCGCCATCTCTATGCACTCGCCCGCATGATCCAGCGCCACGCGCGCCTGATCGCGGTCGTCGAGGCGATCGACAACGGTAAGCCGATCCGCGAGACCCGCGATATCGACGTGCCGCTCGCCGCTCGCCACTTCTATCACCATGCAGGCTGGGCGCAGCTGCAGGAATCCGAGTTTGCCGATCAGCTGCCGGTCGGCGTCGTCGGTCAGGTCATTCCGTGGAACTTCCCGTTCCTGATGCTGGCCTGGAAGGTCGCGCCCGCTCTGGCGCTCGGCAACACCGTCATCCTGAAGCCGGCGGAATTCACGCCGCTGACGGCGCTGCTCTTTGCCGAACTCGCGGCTGCCGCAGGTCTTCCGGCCGGCGTGCTCAACGTCGTCACAGGCGAAGGCGAAACCGGCGCGCTGATCGTCGAGCACTCGGACATCGACAAGATCGCCTTTACCGGCTCGACCGAGGTCGGCCGCCTCATTCGTGAGCGCACCGCCGGCACCGGCAAGTCGCTGACGCTCGAACTTGGCGGCAAGTCGCCCTTCATCGTTTTTGACGATGCCGATATCGACGGTGCGGTCGAAGGCGTGGTTGACGCCATCTGGTTCAACCAGGGCCAGGTCTGCTGCGCCGGGTCGCGCATTCTCGTTCAGGAAGGCGTGGCACCGCTCTTCTACGAGCGGCTGAAGCGCCGCATGCAGACGCTGCGCGTCGGTCATCCGCTCGACAAGGCGATCGACATGGCGGCGATCGTCGCGCCGGTGCAGCTGCACCGGATCGAAAGCCTGGTCGCCAAGGGTGTCGCCGAAGGTGCGGCCCTGCATCAGCCGAAGATCGAACTGCCGAAGGGCGGCAGCTTCTATCCGCCGACCCTGCTTACCGGCGTTCAGCCGACCTCGATCGTTGCGACCGAAGAGATCTTCGGCCCCGTCGCCGTCTCCATGACCTTCCGCACGCCGGAAGAGGCGATCCAGCTTGCCAACCACACGCGCTACGGCCTTGCCGCCAGTGTCTGGAGCGAGACCATCGGCCTGGCATTGCATGTCGCAGCCAAGCTCGCCGCCGGCGTCATCTGGGTCAATGCGACCAACCTCTTCGATGCATCTGCCGGTTTCGGCGGCAAGCGCGAGTCTGGCTTCGGCCGCGAGGGCGGCCGCGAGGGGTGCTACGAATATCTGAAGCCGAAGGCTTGGGCCGGCCGCAAGCTGCGCCCCGCGGTCGCTGAACCGACATTGAAGCCGGCCGTCGCCGATTTCGCCATGCCGGATGTCGACCGCACCGCCAAGCTCTTCATCGGCGGCAAGCAGGTGCGGCCGGATGGCAACTATAACCGCAACGTGCTTTCGCCCAAGGGCAAGGTGCTTGGCGAAGTCGGCGAGGGCAACCGCAAGGACATCCGCAATGCAGTTGTGGCAGCGCAAGCCGCATCCGCCTGGTCGTCGGCAACGACGCACAATCGTGCGCAGATCCTCTACTACATCGCCGAGAATCTGAGCGGCCGTGCCGAGGAGTTCGTCGACCGTATTGCCGACATGACCGGCGCGTCTGTGGCGAACGCCAAGGCAGAAGTCGAAGCCTCGATCGCGCGTCTCTTCACCTATGGTGCCTGGGCGGACAAGTACGAGGGCGCGATCCACCAGCCGCCGCTTCGCGGCGTAGCACTTGCGATACCCGAGGCGATCGGCGTCGTCGGCGTGGTCTGCCCGCCGGAAGCGCCGCTGCTCGGTATGATCAGCCTGGTTGCGCCCCTGATCGCCACCGGTAACCGCGTCGTCGTGGTGCCGAGCGAGCAGCATCCGTTGGCCGCGACCGATTTTTACACGGTTCTGGAAACGTCCGACGTTCCGGCCGGCGTCGTCAACATCGTCACCGGCTCGACGATCGAACTGGCAAAGACGCTTGCAAGCCACAACGACGTGGATGCGCTCTGGGCTTTCGGTTCGGCGGAACTCTCGACCCTCGTCGAGAAGCTCTCGGTCGGCAACCTGAAGCGCACCTTCGTCGACTACGGCAAGGCGACGAACTGGCTGGATCGGGAGGCGGCAGAAGGCCCGGCCTATCTGCGTCGCGCCACCGACGTCAAAAACATCTGGATCCCCTACGGCGAATAGGGAATTCTCCCCTGCGGGCCGAAGGGAGTCGGCCCGCGTTTCGGGGTTCAATCGTGAAATTGGGTTCCGGCCGCAGCACCTTGCGTCTCTGAAGACGCGATAGGTGTGTCTGCAGGCCGAAGCGCCAATGTGCTGGGAGGAGGAGTGCATGCTCAAGAATATCGATCCGGCCCTCAATGCCGATGTACTACATGCGCTTCGGTCCATGGGACACGCCGACACGCTGGCGATCGTCGACACGAATTTCCCGGCGGATGCGATTGCCCGCAAGTCGGTGATCGGCAAATTGTTGCGGATCGACAACGTCTCGGCGGCGCGCGCCATGGAGGCGGTTCTCTCGGTTCTGCCGCTGGATACGCCTTTGCAGCCGTCCGTCGGCCGGATGGAGGTGATGGGTGCACCGGATGAGCTTCCGGCGGTGCAGCGGGAGGTCCAGGCCGTGGTCGACAAGGCGGAAGGCAAGTCGGCACCCCTCTACGGCATCGAGCGGTTTGCCTTTTACGAGGAAGCCAAGAAGACCTATTGCGTCATCGTCACAGGAGAAACCCGGTTCTACGGCTGCTTCCTCCTCACCAAGGGCGTCATCCCACCCGCCTAAACCACGGTGAATTGGGGTACGGGCGGAAGCTGCGCAGGCTCTTCTTCAACCCGCTCCGCTGAGGCTTTCGACGTGAGCCGCTGCGCCGTTTTCAATCCATTGCATCTCGCGCAGCCGTTGATCCGCTTGCGCGTTCTCAGAGCTTTTCGGGAGAAGGTACCAGACGATGAAGGTTGGCGTTTCGATATTGGGGATATTCGTGGCCGACACCGCCTACATGGCGCGTCGTATGCCTGCCATTGGAGAAACGATCATCGGCAGCGGCTTTTCCGTAGGACCGGGCGGCAAGGGCTCGAACCAGGCAGTTGCTGCCGCGCGTGCCGGCAGTCCGGTGACCTTCATCTCGCGGCTGGGGCGCGACACTTTCGGCGACATGGCGCTACGCACCTATGCCGAAGCGGGCGTCACGACGAAGATCGTGCAGATGGACGACCTTCCGACGGGCGCGGCCTTCATCTACGTCAACGATCAGAATGGTGAAAACGCGATCATCGTTTATCCCGGCGCCGCTGGTGCGATCGATGTGGGCGATGTCGAGGCGGCGCGTGAGACGATCGAAGCGTCGCGGGTTTTCGTGACCCAGCTCGAACAGCCGGCTGCGGCTGCGCAAAGGGCGCTCGAGATCGCGCGCGCGGCTGGTGTGACCACGGTCTTCAATCCCGCGCCGGCTGAGCCATTCTCGGAATCGATCTATCCGCTCTCGGATTACTTCGTGCCCAATGAGACCGAGGCTGCGGCAATCGTCGGCTTCTCGCTTTCTTCGCACGATGACATCACCCGTGCCGGTGACGCGCTGCTTGCCAGAGGGGGCAAGGCGGCTCTGATCACGCTCGGGGCGCGCGGCGTGCTCTATCACACCCGTGAGCAATCGGTTCTCGTTCCGGCAATGGCGCCAGGGCCGGTAATCGACACGACCGGGGCAGGGGATGCCTTCGTCGGCGGCTTTTCCGCAGCGTTGGCGCGGGGCTTGGCGCCCGTTGACGCCGTGCGCTTTGGCTGCGCGACGGCGGGCATTGCAGTGACGCGCCGCGGCACGGCACCGGCCATGCCGACGCTCGCCGAGATCGAGGCTTTTCTCGCTCAAAGCGCGGCGGCCTGACCTTACAGGCAAATAAGCAAAGCCGCCCGCGGGTGACGGGCGGCTTCGAGCAGATCGAGGAAGGCACTGGGTGCTTCCTGCGCAAATGCGTACTCTCAAATGCAGGGAAAGCTCAGGTCCGCTCGGCGCGAGCGGCGGCGAGGAAGGCGAGCTTCGCCGGCATTTCCAGATGCTTGGAGAGCGCCACGCGTTCCGGCGTGTAATGATGCTCGACGTCGAGGCAGTTGACGGTGCCGAGCAGTTCGCCGCCAACGACGACCGGGATGTTGGCGACCGAGCCGCAGCCGAGCGACCAGATGGTTTCGTGATCGCCGAAGACCTTGGAGATGTCGACGATGGTGTTGGCCACGAAGGTCTGGTGCGCCTTGTGGACGATGTCGAACCAGCTGTCGTAGCGGATCGGCTTGGTGCCGGAGGTCGGGTACTCCGCGGGGTGCGAGGTGTAGGCGCGGCGCGCGACTTCGTTGACCATGTCGACGGTCATGATGGTGAAGAGCTTGGCGCCGATCACCTGGCGGCTAAGCGTCTGCAATGCGGTCCATACCGCATCGGCATCAGTGGTCTTGGCAATGGCCGCGTCGAATTCCGCCAGCGCGGCAGCGATCTGTTCACTGTTCATGCTATGTCCTTGGAGTTACTCGATATCTTAGAGCGGGACGCGGTTGGGATATCGCCCGCGTTTTCCTGTCCCGCTCTAGTTGGCATGCGCGGCGCTGATGTGCATCAGCTCACGCGAATAGGGATCCTTGAGGTCGCCGCGCTTGAGATCGGCGACATCGGCAATCTCGACGATCCGGCCCTGGCGCATGACGGCGAGGCGGTCGCAGAGGAAGGAGACGACGGCCAGGTTATGGGTGACCATCAGGAAGGTGAGGTTCTGCTCGCGCCTGAGACGCTTCAACAGGTTGAGGATTTCGGCCTGGACCGAGACGTCGAGCGCGGACGTCGGCTCGTCGAGCAAAAGCACCTTCGGCTTCAGCATCAGCGCGCGAGCAATCGCCACGCGCTGGCGCTGGCCGCCCGAGAGCTGGTGCGGAAAGCGGAAGCGGAATTTGCGATCGAGGCCGACCGAGGTCATGACCTCTTCGATGCGGGCGTTGCGGTCGCCGATGCCGTGGATCGTCAGCGCTTCGCCGAGCGTGGCGTCAACGGTCTTTCGCGGATGCAGCGAGCCGTAGGGGTCCTGAAAGACCATCTGGCACTGGCGTGAGAAGGCGCGGTCGATGCCGTGGCCGCGCGGCGAGCCGAGCACGGTGATCTCGCCGCTCCATTCCGGTGCGAGACCTGCGATCGCCTTCAGCACGGTCGATTTACCCGAGCCGCTTTCGCCGACAAGCGCAAAGCTCTCGCCGTCGGCGATATCGAGATTGACGTCGTGAGTGATCTGCACGTCGCCGTAGGAGATGTCGAGGTTCTTGAGAGAGAGCGCGGTCATGCCTTGGCCCATGCGCTGCGGTCGAGCACCGGCAGCTCGTCCCGTGTTTCATCGAGGCGCGGGATCGAGGCGATCAGCCCGCGCGTATAGGGGTGCTTGGCCGCCATCAGCTCGCCGGCCTGGCACTCTTCGACCACCTCGCCGGTGTTCATGACGAGGATGCGGTCGCAATAGCTGGAAACGAGATTGAGGTCATGGCTGATGAAGATCAGCCCCATGCCCTTGCGTTTGACCAGTTCGTCGATGATGTCGAGCACCTGGGCCTGGACGGAAACGTCGAGCGCCGAGGTCGGCTCGTCGGCGATCAAAAGGTCTGGCTCGGGGATCAGCATCATCGCGATCATCACGCGCTGGCCCATGCCACCGGAGACCTCGTGCGGATAAAGGCGGGCGACGCGTTCCGGGTCGGCGATACGTACCGATTCCAGCATGGCGAGCACGCGGGTGTTGACCTCGCGGCGGGGCAGCTTCTGGTGCGTCAGCAGCGCCTCTGCGATCTGTTCGCCGATCGTCATGACCGGATTCAGCGAGAACTTCGGGTCCTGCATCACCATGGAAATGCGGGCGCCGCGAATTGCGCGCATCTGCCGCTCGGACTGCTTCAGAAGGTCAACGCCGTCGAAGACGAGCTTGTCGGCCGTGACGCGACCGGGCGCCCGGATGAGCTGCAGGATCGAGCGGCCGGTCATCGACTTGCCCGAGCCGCTCTCGCCGACGATGCCGAGGCGCTCGCGACCAAGTGTGAAGGAGATGCCGCGCACGACATCGAGGTCGCCACGGGGCGTCGGGAATGTGACGCGCAGATTTTCGACTTCGAGAAGCTTTGTCATCAGCGCTGCTCCCCGCTCTTCGGATCCAGTACGTCGCGCAGGCCATCGCCCAGGAAACAGAAGCCGAGGCTGACGAGAATGATGGCAAAGCCGGGCATGGTCGCGACCCACCATTGGTCAAGGATGAACGAGCGACCGCGTGAGATCATCGCGCCCCATTCGGGCAACGGCGGCTGGGCGCCGAGGCCGATGAAGCCGAGACCGGCGGCCGTCAGGATGATGCCGGCCATGTCGAGCGTGACGCGGACAATCATCGAGGAGGTGCAGAGCGGCAGCACGTGGCTGAGGTTGACGCGCAGGCTCGAAGCGCCGAGCAGGCGCACGGCCGAGATGAATTCGGAGTTCTTGAAGGTCAGCGTTTCTGCACGGGCGACGCGGGCATAGCCGGGCCAGGAGGTGATGGCGATCGCGATGATCGCATTCTCGATGCCGGGGCCGAGTGCTGCGACGAAGGCGAGCGCCAGGATGAGCTTCGGTAGCGACAGGAAGATGTCGGTGATGCCCATGAGGATACGGTCGACCCACCCGCCGAAATATCCGGCGGCAACGCCGATGACCAGGCCGGCCGGAGCCGCGAGCACGGCGACCAGCGTGACAATGGCGAGCGTGATGCGTGCGCCGTAGACGACGCGCGACCAGATATCGCGGCCGAGTTCGTCGGTTCCCATCCAGTGGGCGGCGCTTGGCGGCAGAAGGCGTTCGCCGAGCGACTGGCGCAACGGATCATGTGTCGCCAGCCACGGGGCGAAAAGAGCCGTCAGCACCAAGGCTGCGATGATGATCGCGCCGACAACGGCCAGCGGATTGCGCATGAGAGCGCCGAAGATGCGATAGAAACGCCCCAGGCGTGCCTGCATCGGCGAGGCGGGGCTGTCGTCGATCAGCCAGTCGCGAAGTGTGGTCATGTCCGCCTCCTCCTAGCGTGCACGCGGATCGAGCACGCGATAGAGCACGTCCGAAATCTTGTTGATGCCGATGAAGACCGCGCCGATGACGAGGGTCGAGCCGAGCACGGCCGACATGTCGGCGTTGAGCAGGGCCACGGTCAGGTAGTTGCCGATGCCGGGCCAGGAGAAGATCGTCTCGATCATCACGGAGCCTTCGAGCAGGCCGGCGTAGGACAGGCCGATGACGGTGATCAACGGCACGCGGATCGGCCGGAAGGCGTGGCGCCAGATGACGAGGCGCTCCGGCACGCCCTTGACGCGGGCGGTGGTGACATATTCCTGGCTCAGTTGGTCGAGCATGAACGAGCGTGTCATGCGAGCGATATAGGCGAGCGAGAAGAAGCCGAGGCAGGACGCCGGCAGGATCAGGTGCCAGACGGCGTTGCGGAAGATCTCCCATTCGCCGGCGATGATGCTGTCGACAAGGATCAGGCCGGTCACCGGCGTCACCATGCCGTCATAAAAGATGTCGACGCGGCCGGGGCCGCCGACCCATTTCAGCCGGGCATAGAAGATCGCGAGGCCGACGAGGCCAAGCCAGAAGGCCGGCACGGAATAGCCGAGCAGACCGACGACGCGGATGCCCTGATCGAGCCAGGAACCTCGACGGGCGGCGGCGAAAACACCGAGCGGCACGCCGATCAGCACGCCGAGGATGATGCCGAGCGTCGCCATTTCCAACGTGGCGGGGAAGACGCGGGCAAGGTCTTCGAGAACCGGCCTGCCGGTTGAGACCGAGGTTCCGAAATTGCCCGTTGCGACATCGCCGACATAGCGGACGAACTGGGTAATCAGCGGCTGGTCGAGCCCCATTTCCTGGCGCACCCGCTCATAGACAGCGACGGGTGCACGGTCGCCAACGACGGCCAGGACCGGGTCGATCGGCACGATACGGCCGATGAAGAAGGTGATCGCGAGCAAGCCGATGAAGGTTATCGCGAGCGTAACCAGGAAGCCCATCAATGAGAAAAGGCGCTGCCGTGTCCGGCTCGGCCGAGCGGCGCGACGTACAGGCGCTGCTGCTGTGGTGCTGTCGTTTGCCACGTGGCGATTCCATCCCTCTTCGCTTGCGGTCTGTCCTGTCGATAGCGCAAAAAATCGCTTGGAGTATATAAATAAGTTTGCTTAAATCAAAAAAATTTTACTGGGAGGGAATGGGTGAGCGATCCGTCGGAGGAGGCAGACGCAACGTCCGGAAAATCTGGCGGGGCAGGGCAGCCGAAGGTCGGCGCGCTGGTGCGCACGCGCCGGCGGCAGATGCACATGACCTTGCAGACGCTGAGCGACGCGTCCGGCGTTTCTGTCGGCTATCTCAGCCAGATCGAGCGCGATCTGGCGATGCCTTCGCTTGGCACGCTTGCGCAGATTGCCCAGGGGCTCGGAGCCGAACTCAACCATTTCATCCTGGCGCCGGCGATCGATACCGGCCTCTCGCGAGCCGAGGGGCGCATGGTGTTTTCGGTCGGAGGCTCGCCCGTATCCTATGAGCGGATCGGCGCCGACTTCGCCGGCAACCAGCTTTCAAGTTTCGTCATCACGATTCCGCCAGGGCACCGCTCCGAGGTCTTCAGCCACGAGGGCGAGGAGCTCGTCTACATGCTTGAGGGGGAGATACTCTTCGGCCTCGACGGCGACGACACCACGCTTTCCCCGGGCGATGGCCTGCATTTCCGCGGCATCCAGCCCCACTACTGGTGGAACAAGACGGACACTCCGGTGCGACTGATCTGGACCGGCACCCTGCCGCTCTTCCGGCCGCGCGCCTTCCAATCCAACGAGACCGGCACGCCGCAATCGGCGCTGAAGCCGGCACCGACAAAAACCAAGCCTCATCGAAAATAGGAGAATGATGATGAGAATGTTCAAGGCCGCGGTCTTCGCGGCGTCCCTGATGATGAGCGTAGCGCCGGCGGCGCTCGCCGAAACGCCGGCGGAAGTGCTGGTCGTTGCACAGAACATCGATGACATCGTCAGCATCGACCCGGCCGAAGCCTATGAGTTTTCCTCCGGCGAATACGTCACCCAGACCTACGACCGCCTGGTGCAGTACGATGCGCCCGACGTGAAGAAGCTGGCGCCGGGCCTCGCCTCCGAATGGACGGCTGACGATGCCGCCAAGACGATCACTTTCACGCTGCGCGATGGCGTCACCTTCTCCTCCGGCAATCCGCTGCGCGGCGAAGACGTCGTCTATTCCTTCAAGCGCGTCGTCGTTCTCAACAAGGCCCCGGCCTTCATCCTGACGCAGCTCGGTTGGACGCCGGAGAACATCGACAAGATGGTGACCGCCGAGGGCAACAAGGTCACGATCAAGTATGAAGGCGACTTCTCGCCGGCCTTCGTTCTGAACGTTCTCGCCGCCCGCCCGGCCTCGGTCATCGATGCGGAGACCGTCAAGGCCAACGAAGCCAATGGCGACTTCGGCAATGCCTGGCTCAAGGCAAACTCGGCCGGTACCGGTCCGTTCGTGCTGAAGGCGTTCCGCGCCGGCGAACTCCTGAACCTCCAGAGCAACCCGAACTACTTCGGTGGCGCTCCGGCGATCAAGGGCGTCATCATCCGTCACGTAGCTGAAGCCGCCACCCAGCAGCTGCTGCTCCAGACCGGCGACGTCGACATGGCCAAGAACCTGACGCCGGACCAGGTGTCGGGCCTTCAGGGTAAGGACGGCATGAAGGTCGAATCCTATCCGCAGGCCGCCGTGCACTTCCTGTCGTTCAACCAGAAGGATGAAGCGCTGCAGCCGGCAGCCGTCTGGGAAGCCGCCCGCTACCTCGTCGATTACAAGGGCATGACCGACAGCTTCCTCAAGGGGCAGATGGAAGTACACCAGGCCTTCTGGCCGAAGGGCTTCCCGGGTTCGCTCGACGAGACCCCCTACAGCTACGATGTCGAAAAGGCCAAGAAGATCCTGGCCGATGCCGGCATCAAGACGCCGATCAAGGTAACCCTCGACGTCATCAACTCTACGCCGTTCACCGACATGGCGCAGTCGCTGCAGGCATCCTTCGCAGAGGCCGGCATCAACTTCGAGATCATCCCGGGCACGGGCAGCCAGGTCATCACCAAGTACCGTGCGCGCACCCACGAAGCGATGCTGCTCTATTGGGGCCCGGACTTCATGGACCCGCATTCGAACGCCAAGGCCTTCGCCTACAACGAAGACAACGCCGACGACAAGTATCAGTCGACGACCACCTGGCGCAACGGCTGGGCCGTCCCGGCCGAACTGAATGAAGCGACCAAGGCAGCCCTGAAGGAAGCCGATCCGGCCAAGCGCGACGCGCTTTACGTCGACCTGCAGCGCAAGGTGCAGGAAAAGTCGCCGATCGTCATCATGCTCCAGGCAGCGACCCAGGTCGCGATGAAGGACAAGGTCGAAGGCTACGTCAACGGCGCCATCTCGGACTACGTCTTCTACCGCCTGGTGAAGAAGAACTGATCGTCTGGTGATCACCCTTGCGCCGATCAGAAAAAGGCGCACATATCAAACGCCCTGGGCCTTCCGGCCCGGGGCGACGTGTTTCTACTGATCGCTTTGATAAGTTCTGGGAAGGTTTGCGAAATGGCGGATGTGAAGGTGAGAACGCGGGAAACCGGTGCGACGGCCGTCGTCGGCAAGACAGGTTTTCCGCATGTGACATCGGTGACCGGCGGTGAGCTCGATATCGTCACCGGCCCGTCGCAGCCCGGCTACGGCCCACTCGATCTGCTCTACGCATCGCTCGCGAGCTGCCTGGTGCTCAGCGCCCGGATCGCCGCCAGCCGCTACGGCGTACTCGACCGGCTGACGGAAGTGAGCGCCAAGGTGACCGGCGAGAAGGCCCATGACGAACCCTCCCGGGTTGCTAAGTTCAACATCGTCTTCGACATCAAGGGTGATTTCGACGACGCGGTCCGTCATGCGATCGCGGAAGCCGCCGAAAACGAGATCTGCACCGTCAGCAACACGATCCGGGGCAATCCGGAATTCGTGACCGAGTTCAATCACTGACGTTCGCCGGTCCCAATGTCCAACAGAAAGGGGGCGGGCTGCGATGGGCAGCCCGCCCCCTCTTTTAAGCAGCAGCGGTGATGAGCTCAGGCCGGCTGCGGCGCTAGCGCCTCCGGTTGGCGCCGACCGATGGTCAAGACCAGCAGGGCCGCCACGATGCAGAGCATTCCAGCGGCAAGCAATGCCGGGGTATAGGTTTCGAGCGACGTCCGGCTGGCGCCTGCGAGGAAGGTCGCGCTGGCGGCGCCGAGCTGATGACCGGTAAAAACCCAACCGAAGACGAGGCCTGCCCGTTCGGGACCGAAGCGTTCGGCCGAGAGCTTTACCGTCGGCGGTACCGTTGCGACCCAGTCCAGGCCGTAGAAAACCGCGAAGATCGACAGCGTGTAGATGTTGAAGCCGCTGAACGGCAGGAACATCAGCGACAGGCCGCGCAGGCCATAGAACCAGAAGAGCAGCCAGCGATTGTCGTAGCGATCGGAGAGCCAGCCGGAGCCGATGGTACCGATGAGATCGAACACGCCGATCAACGCCAGAAGACTGGCTGCGGCGACGGCGGCAATACCCACGTCACCGCAGATCGAAACCCAATGGGTCTGGATCAGTCCGTTGGTGCTGAAGCCGCAGACGAAGAATGTGGCAAAGAGCACCCAGAAGGTGTTGGTCTTCGCAGCGTCGGCGAGTGCCCTGATCGGCGCCATCAGCAGGGCACCGAAGCTCTTTGCCTTCGGTGGTGCCGGTACCATTTTTTTGGAACCAAAGGGGGCGAGGCCGAGGTCACCGGGGCGATCCTGCATCAGCAACAGAACCAGCGTGAAAGCCACCAGCAGTATGACGATGATCAGCGTCAGGGCCGAGCGCCACCCGATCGTTTCGGTAAGGGAGGCGAGCAGCGGCAGGAACACCAGCTGACCGGTGGCATTGCTGGCGGTCATCAGTCCGACGACGAGGCCTCGTCGCTTATCGAACCAACGGGTTGCCACCGTCGCGCCGAGGACGAGCGCCGTCATGCCGGTGCCGACACCGAGCACCACGCCCCAGATCGCGACCAGATGCCAGAGCTCCGTCATGTAGAATGAGGCGGCGATGCCGGATATGATCAGGATCAGCGCGGTGGAAACGACCGGGCGTACGCCGAAGTGGTTCATGAACGATGCCGCGAAGGGACCGAGCAGGCCGAAGAGGCAAAGACGGATCGCGAGCGCCAGCGAGATTTGGGCATTGGACCAGCCGAATTCGGTCTCAAGCGGTTTGATCAGCACGCCGGCCGAGCCCATGGCGCCGGCGGTCGACAACATGACCAGGAATGTGACGGCGGCCACCGCCCAGCCGTAATGGATATTGCGTCTGGCAAGATAACGCGCAAGCGCTGGACCGAACATCGTGGACTTCCTTTCGCCCGTATTGTTTGGGGAGCAGGCCCGGGCGCAATGCGCATCGCCTTTCGCGCCTCGGGACTTCTTTCTTTCTATGGTGGGCTATCAGCCGACCGCCTCGTCTAAAGTGCCTGCAGCAATTCCTTCAGCTTTGCGGTGTCTTCCACCCCGAGCTTCGCCTCGATCTTGTCCTGGGCGCCCTGCCAGAGCGGCGCCCCGTCCTGCAGGATGTTTCGCCCATTGTCGGTCAGCTCGACGACAGCCTCCCTCTGGTCAGCGCCGGCGCCGGTTGCGACGAGATCCATGCTCTCCAGCACCTTGATGTTGCGGCTGACCGTTGAGCGCTCCAGTTCGGTCTGGCGGCCGAGTTCGGTGATCGAGATCGGCTGGCCGCGTTCAATGTGCCGAAGCAGGCTGAACTGGGCGACATTGATGCCAATCGGTTCCAGAGCGTCGTCGTAGAGTGACGACAGCTTGCGAGAGGCCTTGCGCAGGAGAATGCAATAGCAACGAGACATGAAGCGTGCATATACACGCAAATAGATGACGTCAAGTATTCGAGGTGACCGGAGCTGCAGACGAGCGCCTTCACGGGCGCCTGCGAAAACTTGATTCTCGGGAGGAGACGGCAGAAACGCGCCTGCGCGCCGCGCTAATGACAGGCTTGTCGAACTTGCCGAGCGTCAGTCGACGAACGGCTCGAGTTCCTTGTCGAACTCGACCTCGACGACATTGTTGAAGAGGGCGGTCGCGACCATGATGCCGGAGAAGGCGACGAGATCGACCAGCGCCTTGGCGTCGTAACGCGCCTTCAGCCCGGTCCAGATTTCCTCCGGGACGGCATTGCTGTCGGCGACGATGGCGCGACCAAAATCGATCAGCCGCTGTTCGTCTTCGCTCGGCACGACGGTGTGAAAATCGATGCCGGCATTGGCGAAGGCACGGCGGAAGAAGCCCATGGCAATAGGGGACTTCATGGCCTCGGAAATGGAATGGGAGAGGAACCAGATCTCCCGATCGTCGAGCGCTGGGCGCAATTCCTCGCGCAGCGTGAACCATTCGGCGTAGATGCGGTGTGCAACCGGCGAATGCAGCAGCGTGCGCTTCATGTTGGTCATGCGGCCACGCACGCGGACCTCCTCGTCATGGGCGGCGCGGATATCGTCGGAAGCGGTGTCGTAGTCGATCTGCGGGATATGGCTCATGGTCATGCCTGTCTTGGTCGCGCGCAAGGGGCGCAAACGATGGTGGTAGCGTTAGACGGTGCTGAGCAGGATGCTCGTTTCGCTGTTCGAGACGCCTTCGACGTCGCGCACTTCGCGCAGGATGCGGTCGAAATCGCTGAGGCTGTTGGCGCGGATTTCGGCGACCAGATCCCAGCCGCCGTTGGTCGTATGAAGCGCGTAAAGTTCCGGTAGGCCGCGCAGGTATTTGATGACCTTGGTGGTGTTGCGGCCGCTGACTTCGATCATCATGATCGCACGGATGGCGCGATCGTCATAATCCTGCCGCACGCGCAGCGTGAAGCCAAGAACCGCGCCGCTTTCGAGCAGCCGGTCGATGCGCGTCTGCACGGTGGCGCGGGAGATGCCGAGCACGGTGGCGATCTTGGAGTAGGGCGCGCGGCCGTCTTCTCGCAGGAGCGAGATGAGCTGGTGATCGAGTTCGTCGAAGATATGCATGAATATTGTATAGTACGACTGCGCAAATTGCTCAATAAGCTGTTGCAGATTAGGCAGGTTTAAAATTTCAACTCACTTCTTGCTTGTCTAGTCTGACTCCATCGAATTTCTCCGATGGAGTTTTTAACGTGGTTCAGTATGTCGGTGTCGGCAACGTAATCGAGCTGGTCAAATCGATCGGCATTGAGACGTTTCTTGTAGGTCTTGCGGAATATATCGAGGATGATTTCCGTCGGTGGAACTCATTCGAGAAAACCCCGCGGCTCGCCAGCCATTCGAAGACCGGCGTCATCGAACTGATGCCGACCTCGGACGGCGAGCACTACGGCTTCGAATACGTCAACGGCCACCCGAAGAACCCGAATGTGGGCCTGCAGACCGTGACCGCCTTCGGCGTTCTCTCCGATGTCAGCACGGGCTACCCCTGTCTCGTTTCCGAGATGACGATCATGACAGGTCTTCGCACGGCGGCCACGTCGGCGCTCGCGGCAAAGTACCTCGCTCGTCCCGACGCCCGCTCGATGGCGATCATCGGTCTCGGTGCCCAGTCGGAGTTCCAGGCGCTCGCCTTCCGCGCTCTGCTCGGCGTCAAGCGCCTGCAGGTCTTCGACATCGATTCAGAAGCCGCTGACAAGTTCTGCAACAACCTCGCCGATATGGACTTCGACATTGTCGTCGCCGCGACCGCCGAGGAAGCCGTATCAGGCGCCGACATCATCACGACCGTCACGGCCGACAAGCGCAACGCCACGATCCTCTCCGACAACATGGTCGGCGCCGGCGTGCACATCAATGCCGTCGGTGGCGACTGCCCCGGGAAGACGGAACTCCAAGGCGATATCCTGCGCCGCGCCGACGTTTTCGTCGAATACCCGGAACAGACCCGTATCGAAGGCGAGATCCAGCAGATGGCGCCGGACTTCCCGGTCACCGAACTCTGGCAGGTTATCGCCGGCGAGGCCGAAGGCCGTCGCAGCAACGGACAGATCACCATCTTCGATTCCGTCGGTTTCGCGACGGAAGACTTCTCCGCGCTACGCTTCCTGCGCGACAAGATCCAGGGCACGGCGTTCTACACGGAACTCGACCTGACGACGCAGCCGGAGCACCCGCGCGATCTCTATGGTCTGTTCCGGCAACAGCCGGCAACCCCTGTCGAGTGGAGCGCTGCGTAACATGAAGAGACTGTCCGTACAGGCGCCGAAGGGCGTCGTGATGATCCGTCCGCACCATTTCGGCCCGAACCCGATGACGGCCAAGGACAACGCCTTCCAGGCAACCGACGCGGCACGGCAGCCGTCGGCAATCGCTAAGGCCGCCTTTGACGAAGTCAGCCGCATGGCTGACGGGCTCGCGGGCGCCGGCGTTGCCGTTCACCTCTTCGAAGACGAAACCACGACCCGTCCCGACTCTGTCTTCCCGAACAACTGGTTCTCGACCCATTCGGGTGGCCACGTCGCGATCTATCCGATGTACTCGGAAAGCCGCCAGAGCGAGCGCCGCTCCGACATCATCGAGATGCTGAAGAACGAGTATCGCGTTCAAGACGTGATCGACTATTCCGGTCTCGAAAAGGACGGCGTTTATCTGGAAGGCACCGGCGCCATGGTGCTCGACCATATCGGTCGTGTCGCCTATGCCGCCCGCTCCAACCGCACCAACGAAGTGGCGCTGGAACGCTTCTGCACCCACTTCAACTTCGAACCGATGATCTTCGGTGCGGTCGATCGCCAGGGCAATTCGATCTACCACACCAACGTGCTGATGTGCATCGGCACGGAGTTTGCGCTGATCGGTACAAGCATGATCCCGGATGCGGCGCGCCGCCAGGAAATCTGCGCGCGTCTCGAGGAAACCGGGCGCCAGGTCATCGATCTCACGCTCGACCAGATCGAGAACTTCGCCGGCAATGCCATCGAACTCGATGGTGTCGACGGCCGCGTCGTCGTCATGTCCGCCCGTGCACTCGCCTCGCTCCGCGCGGATCAGGTCAAGGCGCTCGAAGCCTCTGCCCGTGTTCTCGCCTTCGACGTTCCGACCATCGAGCTCGCCGGCGGTTCCGTGCGTTGCATGCTGGCCGGGGTTCACTTGTCACGTCGGGAAAACGTGAACAAGCAAGCGCTTTACGCCGCCATGTCCGATCGATAGAAGCACCTCATCCAAGCCAAAGGTACTACAAATGTCGCAGTCACGCCCCGTCTACCAGTTCAACAACATCATCGTCCGCACCCCGTCGAAGTCGGTCGTCAACGGCCTTCGCGCCGATGACCGCGGCAACCCCACCTTCGAAGGTGTGAAGGCCGAGCACGATGCCTATATCGCGGCGATGAAGGACGCAGGCGTGAAGGTGACGGTCTTGCCGGCGCTCGAAGCCTTCCCGGACTCGATCTTCGTCGAAGATCCGGCGCTGGTCTTCACCGAAGGTGCGATCCTGCTGCGCCCGGGTGCCGAGACGCGCGTCAAGGAAACCCCGGAAATCGAACCGACGCTGCGCGCCATGTTCGAAACAGTGCTCGACCTGCCGGGCGAAGGCTTTGCAGATGGCGGCGACGTGCTGACCACACGCGAAAGCGTGATGATCGGCCTCTCGGCCCGCACCAACAAGGTTGGCGCCGAAGCCCTCCAGGCTTGCCTGACCAAGCTTGGCCGCAAGAGCGAGATCGTTGCGACGCCGGAAGGCGTGCTGCACTTCAAGACCGACTGCTCGCTGCTCGACGACGAGACCGTGCTTTCGACTGCGCGCCTCGCCAAGTCGGGTGCCTTCGAACGCTTCAAGCAGGTGATCATTCCTGAAGGCGAAGAGCCGGCGGCCAATGCGTTGCGCGTCAATGACGTCGTTATGGTCGGTTCCGACTTCCCGCGCACGATCGAGATGCTCGACAAGCTCGGTTACAAGGTCGTGCCGATGAAAACGACGGAGATCGGCAAGATCGACGCGGGTCTTTCCTGCATGTCGCTGCGCTGGTTCAGCAACACGCTCTGATCCGACGCAATCCCCGAGGAGGAACATTATGAAGACGTTGAAGACCGCCCTGTTCGCAGGGATCGCCCTTTCCATGGCTGCTGGCAGCGCGCTGGCCGAGGACACGCTGCGGCTCGGCATGACGCCGGAGCCCTACATGCCGTTCACTCAGGTCAATGCCGGCGGCGAATGGGAGGGCCTCGAAGCCGACCTTTCTCGCGCGCTCTGCGAGAAGATGGCCGTGAAGTGCGAGATCAGCCAGATGGCCTGGGACGGCCTGATCCCGTCGCTGAAGGAGAAGAAGGTCGACTTCATCATCGGCGCCTTCTCGATCACCGACGAGCGCCGTCAGGTCGTCGACTTCTCGACGCCCTATTACACCGAAGGCACGTCTTTCGTCGGCTCCAAGGGTGATACGAGCGAGATCAAGACGACCGATGCTGCCGACGGCTCCGGCAAGATCATTGACCCGGCAAGTGTCGAGGGCAAGATCATCGGCGTCCAGACTTCGAGCGTACAGTCTGCCTACGTCGCCAAGTACCTGACGGGCGCCGAAGCCAAGAGCTACGACACCGCCGACAACTCGGTTGCCGACCTCATCGCCGGCCGCGTCGACTACGTGCTGATCCCCGACCTCTACATCCAGACGTTCCTGAAGACGCCTGAAGGTGCCGACTACGAGGTCAAGGTCGAAGTTCCGAAGAACGTCACGCTCGGTGAAGGTGTCGCCTATGCTGTGCGCAAGGGCGATGCAGCGACCCTCGAGAAGGTCAACGCCGGTCTTGCCGCCCTGGAAAAGGACGGCACGACTAAGTCGCTTGTCGACAAGTGGATCTTCGGCAAGAAGTAATCTGCACTTGAAGGGCGGCGGCCGGCTTGTTGCTTTGCCGCCGCCCTCGATCGCCAACCGGGCCGTAGCGCCGGGGCATTCTTGCAGCTATTGCGACGACGCCCTTGCCCGCCATGACAGGACGGGCGGCGCTCCGGGCTGGCAAAAAATCGGGAACAGGTAACGACGGATGGACTATTACTGGCAATTGCTTGCCTGGGGCGGCGAGGGCTGGGGCGACGATTTCGCCTGGGGCCTGGTGATGACCTTGCAGGTGTCCGTGGTCGCCTATGCGGTCGCGGTTCTCTTCGGCTTCTTGGGCGCTGCCGGCAAGCTGTCGAAGCACCGCTTCCCGCGGTTCCTTGCCGAAATCTACACGACCGTCGTCCGCTCCCTTCCCGAGTTGCTGGTCATTCTGCTTCTCTATTTCTCGGTCGCCAGCGGCGCCGAACGGCTCTTGAAACACTTCGGCCTGGTGGCTGAAACCTTCCAGTTCAGCTCTTTCTGGGCAGCGATTATCGCGCTTGCCTTCGTCTCCGGCGCCTTCATGACCGAAGTGCTGCGCTCCGCCTTCCTTTCCGTGCCTCCCGGCCAGATCGAGGCGGCGGTTTCGATCGGCATGCCCCGTCGCAAGGTCTTCATCCGCATCATCTTCCCGCAGATGATGCGTCATGCCGTACCGGGCATGGGCAATCTCTGGCTGTCGATCACCAAGGAAAGCGCCATCATCAGCGTGCTCGGCTCCTTCAGCGAGCTGCTCTACACTGGCTACAGGGCCGCTGCCGGCACCAAGCAGTACATCTTCTTCTACGGGCTGACGGCCATCCTGTTCCTGGCGATCACGCTCGTCTCCGTGCTGGTGATCGCCCAGATCGAACGCCGCCTCAACCGGGGGCACCACTGATGGATACGTTCTTCAACGTCATCGGCTTTCTGCCGGCGCTGATCAAGGCGACCCCGCTGACGCTGCTTTTGACAGCTGTCGCCGGCGTCTTCGGCCTCGTCATCGGCACGCTCGTGGCGCTTGCCCGGCTTTCCGGTCGCCGTGTGCTCTCGGTTCCGGCCTATGTCTTCACCTTCGCCTTCCGTGGCACGCCGCTGCTCGTGCAGATCTACCTGATCTATTACGGTCTCGGACAAATCCTGCCCGGCACCTGGGTACGCCACAGCTTCCTCTGGCCGTATCTGCGTGACGGCCTGTGGTATGCGATCTTCGCGCTCAGCCTCAACCAGGCATCCTATAATGCCGAGGTCATCCGTGGCGCGATCAAGGCGGTCCCGCGCGGCCAGATCGAAGCGGCGAAATCGATCGGCATGCGCTCGTCGATGATTCTCCGCCGCATCACCCTGCCGCAGGCGTTCCGCTCCTGCCTGCCGGTGCTGACGGGCGATCTGATCATCCTGTTGAAGACGACGTCTCTGGCCTCGACGATCACGATCCTTGAGGTCATGGGCACCGCCCGCATGCTGCAACGCCAGTCGCTTTTGATCTTTGAACCGTTGATCGCCGCCGGCATCATCTATTTCACCGTCGTCTTCATCCTGACGCGCATCATGGGTGTCGTCGAGAAGCGGCTCACCCGCTACCGCACGGCGAAGGCCTAAAGAGGAGGCGCGCCACGGCGCGCGAGAGGAACGAACATGGTCGCAACAGCGCTTTCGGTGAACAACATTCACAAGAGCTTCGGGTCGGTCGAGGTGCTCAAGGGCGTCTCCTTCGAGGCAAAGTCCGGCGATGTCATCTCGCTGATCGGCAGCAGCGGTTCGGGCAAGAGCACGTTGCTCCGCTGCATCAACTATCTTGAGACGCCGGACGAGGGCCAAATCTCCGTTTCGGGAGAGGTGATCCGCACCGTCAAGGGCAAGGACGGCAAGTTTCATGCCGCCGACAAGCGGCAGCTCGAGCATATCCGCACCCGGCTCGGCATGGTGTTCCAGAGCTTCAATCTCTGGTCGCACAAGACCATCCTCGAAAACATCATCGAGGGGCCGATGCATGTGCTCGGCATGGCGAAGAAGGATGCGATCGGTGAGGCCGAACTGCTGATGGAAAAGGTCGGCATCACCCCGAAGCGCGATCACTATCCGAACCAGCTCTCCGGAGGCCAGCAGCAGCGTGCGGCAATCGCCCGGGCGCTGGCGATGAAGCCCGAGGTGATGCTCTTCGACGAGCCGACCTCGGCACTCGATCCGGAGCTCGTCAACGAGGTGCTGCTCGTCATCAAGAAGCTCGCCGAAGAGGGCCGCACGATGGTGATGGTCACCCATGAAATGTCACTCGCCCGTGATATCTCCAGCGAAGTGATCTTCCTGCACAAGGGGCTGGTCGAAGAGCGCGGCGCGCCAGCGCAGGTGATGCGCGACCCGCAATCGGCGCGTCTGCGCCAGTTCCTGCAGATGGCTTGAGGAGGCCCCGATGCGCGACGCCAATTTTTCCGAGTTCCTGCCTGAACTCGTCGATATTCGCCACAAGCTGCACGAGATGCCGGAGATCGGCCTTTCCGAGGTGAAGACTTCGGAGTTCGTTGCGGGCCTGCTGCAATCCTGGGGCTTCGAGGTTACCCGTGGTCTCGCGACAACCGGCATCGTCGCGACACTGAAGCGCGGCAACAGCAACCGCGCCATCGGCTTTCGTGCCGACATGGATGCGCTGCCGATGCAAGAGGAAACCGGTCTTGGCTACCAGAGCAAGCACCCGGGCGCGATGCATGCCTGCGGCCATGACGGTCACACCAGCATGCTGCTCGGCGCCGCCTGGGCACTGTCGAAGGACGAGAGCTTCAACGGCACGGTTCACCTGATCTTCCAGCCGGCCGAGGAAAACTTCGGCGGCGGCAAGCTGATGATCGAGGACGGTCTTTTCGAGCGCTTCCCCTGCGAGCGGGTCTATGCGCTCCACAACTGGCCGGGCCTTCCGGTCGGTCAGTTCTCCAGCCGCGCCGGCGCGATGGCCGCATCGATCGATGTGCTGACGTTGACCATCCGGGGCAAGGGCGGCCACGGCGCCCAGCCGGAGCTGACGGTCGATCCGGTTGTCGTCGGTTCCAGCGTGGTGATGGCGCTGCAGACGCTGGTGTCGCGCAACATCTCGCCACACCAACCGTCTGTTCTGACCGTCGGCTCGTTCCAGGCGGGTTCCGCCTCCAACATCATTCCCGATACGGCGGTGCTGGAAATCAGCATGCGCGCCATGGATCCTGTCGTCCGCAAGCAGCTTCAGGAGCGCGTCGAGCAGATCGCCCGCCTGCAGGCGGAAAGCTACAATGCAGAGGCCACCTTCGACTGGCAGGTCGGCTATCCCGCAACGATCAACGATGCCGAGGCGGTCGAAGACGCTCGGGCGGTGATCGCGGAGACTTTCGGCGCCGACGCTTATGTCGAATTGCCCGAGCCGCTGATGGGCAGCGAGGACTTCTCGTTCCTGCTCGAAAAGGTGCCGGGGGCCTATGTGCTGGTCGGCAACGGCGACAGCAGCGGCCTGCACACCACCCGCTACGATTTCAACGATGAAATCCTTGAGCGCGGTGCGATGTATTTCTACCACCTCGCACGCGCCGCGCTCGTCTAAGCACGAGGCTTCTCATGCCTGGCCGCTCAGGCGACCGGGTGCAGATCGCCGAAGACCGTGGGGATCAGTTCCGACACGGTCGGGTGGATGTGCACCGCGTGCGTGATCGTCGTGTAGGGCTTGCCGGCATACATGACGTCGAGGATGCTCTGCACCGCCTCGTCGCCGCCGGTGCCGAGGATCGAAGCGCCTAGGATCTGCTTGGTCTCGGCGTCGACGATCACCTTCATGAAACCCTCGGTCTCTCCCTTTTCGACCGCACGGCCGACACGGGTCATCGGTCGCATGCCGACGAGCAGCTTGCGGCCGGACTTGCGCGCCTCGGTTTCCGTCATGCCGGCGTGGCCGAGCGGCGGATCGACGAAGAGTGCATAGGTCGAGATGCGGTCGCTGACTTTCCGAGCCTCGCCATCGAGCAGGTTTGCCGCGACGATCTCGAAGTCGTTATAGGCCGTGTGGGTGAAGGCGCCGCGACCGTTGCAATCTCCCATGGCGAAAATGTGCGGCACACTGGTCCTGAGCGTCTCGTCGACCTCGACATAGCCTCGGGCGTCGGTCTTCACGCCCGCGCGATCCAGGCCGAGATCGTCCGTGTTCGGCCGGCGGCCGGTGGCGAGCAGCAGATGGGAGCCTGAAATTTCGGGCGCGCCGGCGGTGCAATCGACGCCAGCGACGACCTCATCTCCGCGCCGGGCAAAGCGGATGCATTCGGCATTGAGGCGCAACTGGATGCCTTCCTTTTCAAGGATGGCGAGGATGGCATCCGAAACGTCCGCATCCTCGCGGCCGATCAGCCGCGGCCCTTTCTCGATGACGGTCACCTCCGAGCCGAAGCGGCGGAACATCTGCGCGAATTCGAGCCCTATATAGCTGCCGCCGACCACGATCAGGTGGCGGGGCAGGGTGTCGAGATCCATGATCGAGACATTCGTGAGATGAGGCACGTCCTCGACGCCCGGGAAATCCGGCGTCGCGGCGCGGCCGCCGACATTGAGGAAAATCTGATCGGCCGACAGCAGGTCTTCGCCGAGACGGATTTCATGCGGGCTTTCGAACCGGGCGTGGCCCTCGAAGACCGTGCAGTTCTTCATGCCCTTCAGCCAGCTTTCGACGTTCTTGCGCGATGTGAACCGCACCGTGTCCTTGCGCGCCATGACGCGCGCGAAATCGATGGTAACTGGCCCGGTGGTCACGCCGTAGTCCGCGCCGCGCCGTGCCAGGTGCGCGGCATATGCACTTGCAACCATCGCCTTGGTGGGCATGCAGCCGGTGTTGACGCAGGTACCGCCGAACAGCTTGCGTTCGACGATGGCGACGGACTTTCCCGCCGATGTCAGCCTGCCGGCCAGCGAAGGGCCTGCCTGGCCGGCCCCGATGATGATTGCGTCGAAATGTTTTTTCATGACACCGAGGACACCACCCAGAGTGCGAGGAGAATGGCGACAGCATCCTCGAGAAGGGCGATCGGCAGATCCCTGCCGCCGATGGCCGCAACGAGGCGCTTGCGAGCTTCATAGCCGCCGAGCGTTCCGATGACTGCACCGATGACGCCGGCGACCAGACCGCCGAGCATAGCACCTCCGGCGGTGCCAAGCACGGCCCCGCAGAAACCGCCGCTGACAATGCGGGCGCCGAACTGCTGCGGAACCTTGCGGCTCGGCGTGCTCGGCAACTGGTCGCCGACGAACTCCACGAGCGCTAGAAGGCCGAAAATGTAGGGCGTGAACCGGAAGCCCATGAAGGCGGCCCAAGAGCTGCTGAGCGGTAACCAGCCGGCCGCAGCGCCAATGCTGACGGCAGCAGGTGCAGTCATGGTTCGCAGGCCGGCGACCACGCCGATAAGCAGCGCGAGAAGATAGGTCGACATGATTTTCCCGAACGTTCGCCGGGCGCACCCGCCACCAGCCCCAAGCGGTCGGGTCGAGCGGCATCGCAACCAAGAATGAACGCAAATGTTCTGGCGGGCCTTATTCAAAGTGGCCGACAACGCGAGCGATTGCAACGCTCAATCGGTCGCCGCGGGTTGCGATAGTCTATCCTTTCGATGGTGTTAGTGGCTGATGAAATTTTTCGTCCGCCACAGTCTCTGCGTGCAACCCTATTTTTTGCCGGGGGCTGACATATATGGAATGGCTTGCCCCGACGCGGCGGACATTCCGTGATCAAACTTGCGGATCGAAATTCGAGGGAGAAACCCATGCGCCTGACTAGACTGCTTATCGGAACTGCCATCGCTTTCACGTTGACCGCTGCCACCGCCAGTGCCGATGTGGTCGTCTCCTCGAAGATCGACACCGAAGGCGGCGTGCTCGGCAACATCATTCTTGCCGTGCTCAACGCCAACAACATCAAGACGGTAGATCGCGTCCAGCTCGGTGCGACGCCGGTCGTGCGCAAGGCGATCACCGCCGGCGAAATCGATATCTATCCGGAGTACACCGGCAACGCCGCGTTCTTCTTCGAAAAGGCTGACGATCCGGTGTGGAAGGATGCCGCGAAGGGCTACGAGGCCGCCAAGAAGCTTGATTACGACGCCAACAAGATCGTCTGGCTGACGCCGTCGCCGGCCAACAACACTTGGGCGATCGGGCTGCGCAAGGAAGTGGCGGACGAAAACAAGCTGAAGACGCTCAGCGATTTCGGCAAATATGTCGCCGGTGGCGGCAAGGTGGTGCTTGCCGCTTCGTCCGAATTCGTGAACTCAGCAGCGGCATTGCCGGCGTTCCAGACCACCTACGGCTTCACCCTGAAGCAGGAACAGCTGATCACGCTCTCCGGTGGTGACACAGCGGCGACGATCGCCGCGGCGGCTAACCAGACGAACGGCGCGAATGCGGCCATGGTCTATGGCACGGACGGCGGCATCGCGCCTTCGGGTCTCGTCGTGCTGGAAGATGACAAGGCTGTACAGCCTGTCTACCAGCCGGCCCCGATCATCCGCGAGGCCGTGCTCAAGGAAAATCCTAAGATCGAGGAACTGCTGAAGCCGGTGTTCGAGAAGCTCGATCTCGTGACGCTTCAGGACCTGAACGGTCGCGTTCAGGTCGGCGGCGAACCGGCCAAGGCGGTTGCCGAAGACTTCCTGAAGAAGAACGGCTTCCTGAAATAAGTTGACGGGTTACCGGGACGTTGGTCCGAAGCCGGCGTCCCGGGGCATGCCTGCAGGTGCCGAAGTCGCGCCGGCACAGGCGGGGAGGGAATGTGGTTTGATGCAACTCCGCTTTGACAAGCTCGGAGCGATCATCGCGGCTTTGGCGCTTGGCGGCGCCTTCATCGCGCCTTTTGCAACGTTTCGCGCCAATCGCATCGTCGCCGGCGAGGCAAAGACGATCATTGAGTCTCTGCCGCAGCCGTGGGGCGTGGCGGTTCTGCTGGTAATCCTTGCAGGCGCCGTCTTGGCAGCCGTGCGTTCACCGGTGCTTCTGCGCCTCGTCGCGGCCTTCGTGGCGCTTGCGGTGCTGGCGCTCGGCATCGGTGTCGCTGCCAGCCACCTGACGCCTGAAGCCAACACCTACGCTCGGGTTTCTCCGGCCTCCGGCTTCTGGGGCATGCTCTTCGCCTTCGGGCTGCTTGCCGCCGATGCGCTGACGCGATTGCGCCCAGCGCCCTTCGTGCGCGTCGTTGTACTCGTCGCCGTGCTCGCCTTTATCGGCATCCTATTGCTCTCCGGCACCTGGGACGGCCTTTCCATCCTGAAGGAATATGCGAGCCGGGTGGATACGTTCTGGGCGGAAGCCCGCAAACATGTGACCTTGGCGCTCGGCTCACTTGTGGCCGCAACCATCGTCGGCATTCCGCTCGGTATCCTCTGCCATCGCGTCACGCGGTTGCGTGACGGTTTGCTCGGTGTCCTCAACGCGATCCAGACGATCCCGTCGATCGCGCTCTTCGGCATCCTCATCGCGCCACTCGGCTGGATCGCCGCCAATGTGCCGGGCGCCGCCACGATCGGCATTCGCGGCATCGGCGTTGCGCCGGCCTTTGTCGCGCTGTTCCTCTATTCGCTGTTGCCAGTGGTCGCCAACACCGTCGTCGGGCTGGCCGGTGTTCCGCGGGACGCGAACGACGCGGCCCGCGGCATCGGTATGACCGATTGGCAGCGGCTGGTCGGCATCGAGTTTCCGTTGGCCTTTCCGGTGATCCTCACGGGTATCCGCATCGTGCTCGTGCAGAATATCGGCCTGGCGACGATTGCGGCGCTGATCGGCGGCGGCGGCTTCGGTGTCTTCGTCTTCCA
Source organism: Ensifer adhaerens (assembly GCF_020035535.1). NCBI lineage: Bacteria > Pseudomonadati > Pseudomonadota > Alphaproteobacteria > Hyphomicrobiales > Rhizobiaceae > Ensifer > Ensifer adhaerens. Next base: position 2,707,350 of record NZ_CP083350.1, read on the forward strand.
GGGCGTCGGACAGACCGCAATGGATCTCGTTCTGCTTGGCGCCGTGCCGACCGTTGTGCTGGCATTTGCCGCGGCGATCGTGCTCGACGCGATGATCGAGATGGCCACACCCAATAACAGACAGGCAGAAGCCGCATGATCGAGATCGAGAACATCACCAAGCGCTATGGCGAAACGGCCGTCGTCGACGACGTCAGCCTGACGATCGCGCCACGCACGGTCACCGTCATCGTCGGCACCTCCGGTTCCGGTAAAACGACGCTGCTGCGCATGGTCAACCGGTTGGTGGAACCGACGTCGGGTACGATCCGTCTCGACGGCGAGGATAACCGGTCGCTACCGGGCTACGAGCTTCGCCGGCGGATCGGCTATGCCATCCAGGGCCACGGTTTGTTCCCGCATCGAACCGTAGCCCAGAACATTGCCACGGTTCCGACGCTGCTCGGCTGGGAGCGCGCGCGCATCGATGCCAAGGTGGATGAGCTTCTGAAGTTGTTCCAGCTCGATCCGGCCGCCTTTGGTCCACGCTTTCCGCATGAGCTTTCCGGCGGTCAGCAGCAGCGCGTCGGCGTCGCCCGGGCACTCGCGGCCGAGCCGAAGGTCTTGCTCATGGACGAGCCCTTCGGCGCGCTCGATCCGATCATTCGCGCCAAAGCCCAGGACGATCTGCTCGCGATCCAGAAGCACTTCGAGACGACGATCATTCTCGTGACCCACGACATGGAAGAGGCTTTCCAGCTAGCGGACCGCATTGCCGTCATGGACAAGGGCAAGGTGGTGCAATATGCGACGCCCGCCGAAATGCTGCTGAAGCCTGCGACCCCCTTCGTCGAAAGCCTGATCGGGCTTGGCGAGCGGCCCTATCGCCTGCTTGCGATCGAACCGGTCTCAAGCGCTGTCGAACCGGGGGCAGCGGAGGGGGCGGCGATTTCGAGTACGCTCACCCAGAGGGAGGCGCTGGCCGAGCTCCTCTGGTCCGGACGGAGCGCGCTGCCCGTTGCCGGTCCTGACGGTGCCGTCATCGGCAAGGTTAGCCTCGAGGGGCTGGCGAAACGCGCGGCCGGGCCAGCCTGATGCCGAAGCTCTCCAGCCTTCTTCGCCTCGCGGTATTTCTGGTTCTGATCGCCTTCCTGCTGCAGCCGCAATGGTTCGAGCCGCTGCTGCGGCCGCTGGTTCAGGAAAATGCGCCTGTGATCTATAATCAAGGCAGTCTGTTGCAGCTGACCCTGTTGCACCTGCGCACCGTCGCCGTAGCCGTGGCTGCTGCTGCACTGGTTGCTCTCGCCCTGGCAATATTGGTGACGCGCGAATCCGGGGCCGAGTTCCTGCCGCTGTCGCGCAGCCTGGTGAATATCGGCCAGACCTTTCCGCCGGTCGCCGTGTTGGCACTTGCCGTTCCCATTTTCGGCTTTGGCGAGAAGCCGACGCTGATCGCACTTTTTCTCTATGGCCTGCTGCCGATCTTCGAGAATGCGCTGACGGGGCTGACGACATTGCCACCCTCCGTCATGGAGGCGGCGCGCGGCGCCGGCATGACAAGTGGCCAGCGCCTCCTGAAGGTGGAGTTACCGCTGGCGATGCCGGTGATCCTCGCCGGCATCCGGCTTTCGGTGGTCATCAGCCTGGCAACCGCGACGATCGGATCGACGGTCGCGGCGAAAACGCTTGGCGAGGTCATCATTGCCGGCCTGCAATCGAATAACCTTTCCTTCGTCGTCCAGGGCGGCCTGATCGTTGCGACACTTGCCGTGCTTCTGCACGACGGATTGCAGGCGGCTGAAAGAAAACTGGCCGCTCGAATGGGCCGCTAAAGGCGCTGACCGTTCCGTCGCCAAGGTCGCGCGGCGGTCGTCTCAACCAAAATCGAAGCATGCACGAAGGCCACGCAACGTGCAGTGGTCTGGACCGCTTTCTTCCTGCCGTAGAGTTGCGGATCGCGCACCCTCTTTAGTTGTCCGTGAAATGCCTGCTTTCTCGGCATATGCCTTCAGTATGAAAATGAATTTCACAATTTTACAAAATATGCGGATTTGGGTTGACGCCCTGAAAAAACTGTCCCAGTCTGCGAAAATAAATTACGCCAAAAGGCAGGGGAACAGGACGAGCATGAAAGTCGGTATCATCGGACTCGGATTCCGTTTGGGTTATCTCGGCTATGTCTTCAAGGCCATGGACGAGAGCTTCGAGATCGCCGGCTATGTCGATCCGAACCCGGCCGGTCTGCCCACGCTCACCGAAAAGGGCATCTCGCCCGGCAACGCCTATGCGACCCCCGAAGAGCTGATCGCCAACGAGAAGCTCGATCTCCTGATGATCGGCTCGCCGAACCATATGCATCTTGACCATATTCGTATCGGTCTCGAGGCTGGTCTCAAGGTTTTCAGCGAAAAACCGATCGTGACGACGGTGCAGGAGAGCCTGGAGCTTGCAGCACTGATGGCGAAGTTCGGTCATGAGCGTCTGATGGTCGGCCTCGTGCTGCGCTACGCGCCGATGTATCGCGATCTGCGCGCAGCGCTTGCCGAAGGCAAGCTCGGGCAGGTGGTCTCAATCGAGGCTTCCGAGCACATCGAACCCTATCATGGCGCCTTCTTCATGCGCGATTGGCGCCGTTATGAGCGTTATTCCGGCAGCTTCATGCTGGAAAAATGCTGCCACGACCTGGACCTCTACAACGGCGTCGTCGGCGCCCGGCCGGAGCGCGTCGCAAGCTTTGGCGGCCGCAAGAGCTTCATCCCCGCCAACGATCCGGCGCGCGAAGGCATCAACGATCTGGAGTTGTTCCACCGCAAGCCGAGCGGTTGGATGGGCTCTGACAAGGTCTTCGACAGCGACGGCGACATCATCGACTACCAGGTGGCGATCGTTGAATACGCCAACGGCGTCGGGATGAACTTCCACACCAATCTCAACGTGCCGGACCAGTTTCGCCGCTTCTGCATCATGGGATCGCGCGGCATGGCCGAGGGCGATTTCATACGCGGCTATTTCGACGTGCACGAGATGCTGACCGGCAAGAAGGTCATCGAGAACAAGTACGCCGCCACGGAACTGTCGCAACACTACGGCGCCGACGAACAGATGGCGACCGACATCATCGGCCACGTCCGTGACGGCCGGCCGCTACCGGTCTCGACGCTGGATGCGCTTGAAGCGGGCATCCTTGCCCTTTCGATGGACGAGGCGCGGCGCAAGAAGAGCGTGATAGATCTGCGGCCCATCTGGGACCGTTTCGACGAAGCTCTGCATTCCCGCGCAGCATAAGGGAGGCGCGGGATGAGTGTTCAACGCAGCACGGTCATCTTCGCCTGGATCCTGCTTCTTCCTGCCGTCCTTTACGTCACGGTGATCGTCGCCTATCCGCTGGTCGACACCTTCATCCTGTCGTTTACGGACGCGTCGCTGAAGAAGACGACCAACTGGGTCGGCTGGACCAACTACAACAAGATTTTCAACGAGACCTTCGCCGAAGTCATCTTCCGCACCTTCATCTGGACCTTCTTCTCCGTCTCGATCAAGATGATCATCGGCGTCTTCGGCGCGACGATGCTGAACGCGGCCGTACCGGGCCGGGCGCTCTTCCGTCTCCTCACCATGCCGCCATGGATCGTGCCGATGGCAATCGGCATCTTCATGTGGGGCTGGATGTACAACGGCCAGTTCGGCATGATCTCGGGCGTGCTGCAGAACTGGGGGCTTTCCAACGGGCCGATCGCGTTCCTGGCCCACGGTTCGACCGCCTTCTGGGCAACGATCATTACCGATGTGTGGATCGGAGTGCCACTGGTGACGCTCTACATGCTGGCGGCGATGCAGGCGATCCCGCAGGATCTCTATGAAGCCGCCTGGACCGATGGGGCAGGGCGTCTCTACCGGTTCCGCCGCATCACCCTACCGCTGCTCGTGCCGTCACTGATCACCATGTCGATGCTGTCGCTGATCGCGACGTTCAATTCCTTCGACATCATCTGGATCCTCACCCAGGGCGGGCCCAATGGGGAGACGACGACGATGATCATCGACACCTACCGCACTGCCATCGGGTCGAAGAAATACGGGGAAGGGGCTGCGCGCGCCGTGCTGATCTGCATCTTCCTGTCGATCTTCTGCCTTGCCTATTTCAGGGTCACCAGCCGTCTTGCCGCGGGGGAACAGAAATGAGCCAGCCTGCCATGATCAACCGCTACCGTTGGTATGAGCTCGTTGGCATCTATGCCGGCATCTTCGTCTTTCTATGCTTCATCCTGGCGCCTTTCTTCGAGGGCTTCCTGGTGTCGCTGAAGCCGCTCGGTTTGCTTTTCTCCTCGCCCTATCGCTTCTGGCCGGAAAACGGCTCGTTTGCCGCCTACTTCACCATGTGGGATAGCGTTCCGGGCTTTGCTCGCTACATCTTCAATTCCTTCTTCATCTCGACGATCGTGACAGTGATCGTCCTGTTGCTGGTCATTCCTGCCTCTTACGCCTTTGCCCGCTTCAGCTTCCGCGGCAGCGGCTTGCTGCTCGGCGCGTTCCTCGCCGTCAACATGTTCTCCGGCGCGGTGCTGCTTATTCCGTTGTTCCGGCTGATGCGAACGCTCGGCGTGCTCAACACCTATCTCGCGATGATCGTGCCCGGCGTTGCCTTCCTGATCCCGTCGGCAATCTGGCTGCTGCGCACCTACATGATGCGTATCCCGCGCGAACTGGATGAAGCGGCATTCGTCGACGGCGCCAGCCACTTCTACACACTGCGCCGGGTGATCCTGCCGATCGCCATGCCCGGGATCACCGTGGTGGCAATCACCACCTTCATCGGCGCCTATGCCCAGCAATTCATCTATGCACTGACCTTCAACTCCAAGACCGAATACATGCCGCTGCCCGTGGGGCTGTTTGCCTATTTCGGTCGTCAGGAGGTGGTCTGGAACGAGCTCATGGCGGCCAGCTTCGTCGGCATCGCGCCGGCTGTCGTCGTGATCTTCCTCCTGCAACGGTATCTCGTCAGCGGCCTGACCGCGGGCGCGGTGAAACAATAAGGCTTAAGTCAACCACCAGAGAACGGGAGCATACAAAGTGTCTATCCAATTCAAGACAGGGGTACTCGCCCTGGCGCTGCTCGGTTCGACGGCGCTCGGCGCCGTCACCGCCAAGGCGGCCGACCAGGAGATCAGCTGGATCTACTGCGGCGACACCATGGATGCGGTTCACGCCAAGTACATCAAGCAGTGGGAAGAGAAGAACCCGGGCTGGAAGGTCACGCCGGAAGTGGTCGGCTGGGCCCAGTGCCAGGACAAGGCCACCACGCTCGCCGCTGCCGGCACGCCGGTCGCCATGGCCTATGTCGGTTCGCGTACGCTGAAGGAGTTCGCGCAGAACGACCTCATCGTTCCGGTTCCGATGACGGACGAAGAGAAGAAGACCTACTACCCCAACATCGTCGACACCGTGACCTTCGACGACAACCAGTGGGGTGTTCCGATCGCGTTCTCGACCAAGGCGCTCTACTGGAACAAGGATCTGTTCAAGCAGGCCGGCCTCGATCCGGAGAAGCCGCCGAAGACCTGGGCTGAAGAGATCGAATACGCCAAGGCGATCAAGGAAAAGACCGGCATTGCCGGCTACGGTCTTCCGGCCAAGACCTTCGACAACACGATGCACCAGTTCATGCACTGGGTATACACGAACAACGGCAAGGTGATCGACGGCGACAAGATCGTTATCGATAGCCCGGAAGTGCTTGCCGCACTCCAAGCCTACAAGGACATTACGCCCTATTCCGTCGAAGGCGCCACCGCTTACGAGCAGAACGAAGTTCGTGCCATCTTCCTCGACGGCAAGGTCGGCATGATCCAGTCGGGCTCCGGTGCCGCTACGCGCCTGAAGGACACCAAGGTCAACTGGGGCGTTGCGCCGCTGCCGCTCGGCCCTGAAGCCAAGGGCGAAGGCACGCTGCTCATCACCGACAGCCTGGCGATCTTCAAGGGTTCGGGCGTCGAGGAGAAGGCGATCGAGTTCGCCAAGTTCATCACCTCGCCCGGTCCGCAGGGCGAATATGAGCTTCAGGGCGGCGCCGGCCTGACGCCGCTGCGTCCGTCGCCGATGGTCGATGAGTTCGTCAAGAAGGATCCCTACTGGAAGCCGTTCATCGACGGCATCTCCTTTGGTGGTCCGGAGCCGCTCTTCACCGATTACAAGGGCTTCCAGAACGTCATCATCGAAATGGTCCAGTCGGTCGTGACCGGCAAGGCCGAACCGGCCGACGCCCTCAAGAAGGCGGCTGCCGACCTCGAAGAGTACAAGTAAGGCCATCGGGCCGCGAATCTTTCTGCATATCTGCAGGGGTTCGCGGCCCTTGCTTCCTTCTGCTATAAATGAGCCGCTTCTCGCCGGTGGCCGGAGACAGTTTCTTGGGACAGCTCAACCTCAATCGGATTCAGAAATTCTACGGAAATTTCGAGGTGCTGAAGGGCATCGATCTCGAAGTCAAGAACGGTGAGTTCGTCGTTTTCGTCGGACCCTCCGGGTGCGGAAAGTCGACCTTGCTCAGGATGATAGCCGGTCTCGACGAGACCAGCTCAGGGGACATCCTGATCGACAGCAAGCGCGTCAACGACCTGCCGCCGGTCAAGCGTGGTATCGCGATGGTCTTCCAGTCCTACGCGCTCTATCCGCACATGACCGTCTTCGAGAACATCGCCTTTCCGCTTCGCGTGGAAAAGATGGCCGAAGAGAAGCTGAAGGCGAAGGTGGAGCATGCCGCGCGCATCCTGCACCTTGATCAGCGCCTGCAGCAAAAGCCCGGGATGCTTTCCGGCGGCCAGCGCCAGCGTGTTGCGATCGGGCGTGCGATCGTGCGCGAACCGAAGATCTTCCTCTTCGACGAGCCTTTGTCGAACCTCGACGCCGCACTCCGGGCGGACATGCGCATCGAACTGGCGAAACTGCACCGGCAATTGAAGGCAACGATGATCTACGTCACGCACGACCAGGTCGAGGCGATGACGATGGCGGACCGGATCGTCGTCCTCAATGCCGGGCAGATTGCCCAGACGGGCGCGCCGCTCGAGCTCTATCACAAGCCTGCCAATACCTTCGTTGCCGGCTTCATCGGCAATCCGAAGATGAACTTCCTCCCGGTTACCTGCAAGGGCGTCAGCGATGCCGGCGTCGAGGTCGACTACAAGGGGCAGACGGTGACCATTCCCGTCACGTCGCAAGCCGGTCTCGTCGGGCGGACGTTGACGCTCGGCGTGCGGCCGGAGCACATCACGCTCGGAACCGGAGATCTGAACCTCAAGGTGACGCCAACGGTGATCGAGCGTCTCGGCGCCCATACGGTCGCCTACGCGGCAATCGGGGGGGAAGGTGAAAACTTCTGCGCGATGTTGCCGGGAACGGCGGCGATCCGGCCGGAGGAGATGATCCAGACCGGTATCCAGGTTACCGATTGCCACCTGTTTGACGAAGCGGGAATCGCGCTTGAGCGTCGGGTGGAATTGACCGACATCGACATCGGCGTGCTCGATCCGGCAGCCGCCTGACGGGCGAGTAAACCAGGGTAGTGGTCGCCGCCCATTGTCGGCTGGCGGCCGCTCTTTGCCGTGGCGACTGTATGGCGGCATCCTGTTTTCGTCGAAGGACAACTTTTGCGGCGTCTTCTCCGATGTCACCATGTGGCACTGGAGTTCAGCCGGGGCGCCGCCTTGCCTGACCCGCATTCCGTTCTGGAGGACACAGGCAAGCGCCGTCGCCATTTCAAGGGCCTGCGCCCGGCGGACATCGATGCGAAGCACGTCGCGCGGTACATCAAGATGGCCCGCCAGGCGGTAGATGGGTGAAATTTTGGTCGTGCCCGACCGGAAGCAACCGTCAGGCCGCGCCCTTCGCCGTGCCGTGCGGATTGTCGACCTTCGGCCAGATGTCTTTAGGCGCGCGCTTGTAGTCAGTTCTGGCCGGGTTGTTCGGGTAAGGGGTGCCCGCCGAGCAGTAGAGGATTTCTGACGCAATCTTCGAGAACGACGCGTAGAAGTGGTTGGTCGACTTGATGACCAGGATCTTCTTTTGGGTCGGGTCGATGCCCATTACCGAGAAAAGGCTTGGGTCGAAGCTCTGCGCGCGGGTCGAGTTCAAGATAATGTCGATCCCGTCGAAAAGAATGTGAGCGGCGTCGCCAAACGGGGCGAAACTCTCGCCGAAGCGCATCTCGGCGTCACGTACCAGCTTGACCACCTTGACTGTGCCGTCGACCGGATTGCCGGTTCCGGGCGCCGACTTGGCGCCGAAGCGCAAGGGGATCTCCGCGCCTTCGCCGGCTGCCATGCAGATCTGTACCGCCATTGGGTCCCAGATCGTTCCGACTGCGACGTCGGTTGCGCCACGCGCCAGAAGCTCTTCGAGCAGCACCGTTGCGTCGCCGGCGGTGCCGCCGCCCGGATTGTCCCAGACATCGGCGATTACGACAGGCCCCACAGTCGCAGCGAGCGCTTCGTCAACGGCCTGCTTTTCGTCGATCTGCGGCATGATGAACGTGCCGCGGTGTGAGAAGAGCTCGAGGCCCAATTCCCGAGCGAGGCTTGCACCCTTCTCGGGCTTGCCATTGGTGACGGCGAGCAGCTTCGTTCCCATTTCCGGAACGTCGCCGGCCATGAAGCCATGGATGACGGAGAGCGAAAGCACATCCGCATCTTCCTTCTCGATGCGCATGAGCTTGTCGACGAAGGAGCGCATCGGATCGCGCGAGGTCGGGTAGACATCGATCATGCGGCAGTCGAAGATCGACATGACGGGTGTGACGCGCCCTTCGAGCGTATCGACGGCGATGCGCCAGAGATCTTCGCCGCGGTCGACGAAGTCGGTATGCGGAAATTCCTTGAAGTAGACGAAGAAGTTCGACGCGGCAGCGCGCTTGGCGGTCAGGTGGCTGTGAGGGTCGAGTTCGGCGCAGACGAGGATATCGGGGCCGACGATCTCGCGCACGCGCGTGAGCAGGTCGCCCTCGGGGTCTTCGTAGCCGTCGGCGACCATGGCGCCGTGCAGGCCGAGCACGACGGCATCGACGGGCATGGCAGCGCGCAGCTGGCCGAGGATTTCGTCGCGCAGGCTCTCATAGGTCTCCCGGTTGACGAGGCCGGCGGGATCCGCCCAGGTGGCGGTTCCTTCGATCAGCTCCCAGCCCTTCTCAGCGCAGACTTGCCGGCCGACGGTGATCGGTGCCGTACAAAGCGTCGGCGTTTCCGGGTGTTCTCCCGGCGGTGCGTAGAGCGAGGCTTCGAAGGCCCGGCGGTCGATGCAGATCGGGGAGAAGGTGTTGGTCTCGGTCGCAAGCGCCGCTGTGAAGATCCGCAATGCCTTTTGCCTTTTTAATGTCGCGTCGCGCTCAAGCCGGACCCATCGGGTTCGGCAGGTAACCGGTGAAGCCGGCAATCTTCCAGCGCCCCTCATGCAGGCGACAGTAATAGACCGTCTGCCATTTCAGGATGTCCACGCTTCCGTCGGACTTTTTCAAGCTGCCGTCGAACTTCTTGCGTGCCAGTGCCTGGTCGCCGTTGATCTCAATGTCTTCGAGCGTCGTGGTCGTGAAGATCGCGGCGCGTGGGTCTTCGGCAAAGCTCTGAGCGGCGAAATCCTGCGCCTGGCGCAGCCACTCGTCGCGATAGGCGGCAAGCGACGGGAAGGTCAGCCGCCAATTGTCGGGATTGGTTTCACGCCGGCCGTCGATGCCGATGAAGCTCTCCTCCACGAAATCGCCTGACACCATCGACCAGTCGGCCGCCAGAAAAGCGGTGATGTCACGAGAGACCAGCATCTCCCAGATCGAGTGGCGAGCAGCATCGGAGGAGGGGAATGGATTGAGGAAAGGATCCCGCATATTCGCGCCCTGGATTGAAATTCTTTTCATGAACGGTGTTTTTCGCTGGTCAAATTCAGCTTTCTATGGTCACTTGTCAACGATCAAAGAAAATAATTTGCACGAAGGCTGACATGACCATCAAAAGATATGGTGCGGAACAGGTTGGTGCTGGTGGTAAGCCCTTGCCGTTTGCGCGCGCCGTCGAGGCTGACGGCTGGCTCTATGTTTCCGGCCAGGTCGCCATGGAAAATGGCGAGATCATCGAGGGCGGGATCATCCCACAGACCCACAAGACGATCGCCAACGTGCTGGCCATCCTGACTGAAGCCGGCTACGGTCCGGAGCATGTGGTTCGTTGTGGCGTCTGGCTCGACGATCCGCGGGATTTCTGGACTTTCAACAAGATCTACCAGGAGTACTTCGGTGCTCATCCGCCGGCGCGGGCCTGCGTCCAGTCGTCGATGATGGTCGATTGCAAGGTCGAGATCGACTGCGTCGCCTATAAGCCGAAGGAAGGCTGATCAATAAGCAAGGCGTAAGCGGGCGATGGACATCTTCGCGACACTACAGGAAGAAAAAGGGCGGCTCTCCCAATCGGAAAACCGGATTGCCGACATTCTCCTGAACGATTTCGAATTCGCGGTGAACGCCTCCATCATCGAATTGGCGAGCAAGGCGGATGTCTCGCCGCCAACCGTGACCCGCTTCTGTCGGCGGCTGGGCTGCGACAGCTTCTCCGATTTCAAGGTGCAGCTCGCACGCACCGCCTATATCGGCATGCGCTATCTGAAGCCGGAGCCGAAGAGCCGCGAGACGGGCGACGTTGCTCAGGACATCATCACCAAGTCGCAGAACGCGCTGTTCCTTTTGCATCGTTCGCTTGATCTGGCCGCAATCGAGCAGGCGGTCGAGCGGATCGCGGCAGCGGAAATGATCTATGCCTTCGGTTCCGGCGGAAATTCCTCGATGATCGCTGCCGAGTTGCAGAACCGGCTCTTTCGCTACGGGCTTCGCATCACGTCCAGTTCCGATCACAGCATGCAGCTGATGATGACGGCGGCGGCGCGGCCGACCGACGTGGTCATCGGCTCGTCCTTTTCCGGCCGTAATGCCGAGCTCGTGCGCGCCTTTGCGCTCGCCCGCGAACTGAAGGTGCCGACCATTGCGCTGACGCAGAGCGGCAGTCCGGTCGCGGCCGCCGCCAGCATCACCGTTCCGGTCGATTTGCCCGAGGGTAACAACATCTACCGCCCCACCTCCACCCGCATCGCCTATCTGGCGCTGCTCGATATCCTCTCCAGCCTCGTCGCCTATCGGGTGCAGCCCCGGGCGACGACCACACTTCGGCGCATCAAACAGCAGCTGGTCACGCACCGCGACGGTGACGATCGCCAGCTTCTCGGAGACTGACGTGCCGCGAAAGGTCAGCGCATGACGCAATCCCTAGCGATCGTAACCGGCGCTGCCGGCGATATCGGCCGCGCTATCGCGCGCAAGCTTTCTGACGATCACGATGTGATCCTGCTCGTCGACATCGATGCGGAGGCGGCCGAACGGGCCGCGCGCGCGCTCGGCGACGAAAACCGTTTTGTGGCGCTCGCCTGCGACGTGACGGATGCTCAGAGCGTTGCAGCGATGGCGGCGACAGCAAAGGGCAAGGGATCGGTTCGCACGCTCGTCAACAATGCCGGCGCTGCCCGTGCCGTCAGCCTGCATGATACGACGCCTGAGATCTGGCGCATGGACAATGCGCTGAACCTCGAAGCAGCCTTCCTCACTTTTCGGGCCGTTGAGGACATGCTGAAAGAGACGCGCGGCTCGGTGGTCAACATCGCCTCGGTCAACGGCATGAACGTTTTTGGCCACCCGGCCTATAGCGCCGCAAAAGCAGGCCTCCTGCATCTGACGCGGCTCATAGCCGTGGAATACGGCAAGTTCGGCATTCGCTCGAACGCTGTGGCGCCCGGCACGGTGCGCACCCAGGCCTGGGAGGCGAGGGCGGCATCAAATCCGGATGTCTTCGAAGAGGCGCGCCGCTGGTATCCGTTGCAGCGTATCGTCAACCCGGACGATGTGGCCAATGCGGTGCATTTCCTGGCGGGGCCTCTGGCTGCGGCTATCTCGGGCGTCTGCCTGCCTGTCGACTGCGGCCTCACCGCCGGCCAGGCGGAACTCGCCCGTACGTTTTCGCAATCAAGCCACTACTGACCTAAAGCATTCTGGAGGATGAGCATGCACCCGGTTTCCTACCGTCTCGAGGCGTCCTGGCAGCCGGATGGCGGGCCGTTTGGCCGGTTCACCTTCACACTGTTCAATTTCTCCGGTGCGCCTCTTTCCGGCTTCAGGATCGTCTATACCTCGCTCACGCGGGTGATCGATCCCAAGGCCTGCGACAATGCCGTGTTCCTGCGCCGCAACGCCAATTTTCACGAATTCGCGCCGCCGGCCGGGCTGACGATCGAGAACGGTGAAAGCTGGACCTTCACCGTCAGCGGCCTGCATCGCAATGCACGTCATTGCACGGACGGCGCCAAGTCCGCCTATCTGACGCTCGCTGACGGCCGCCATGTGCCGGTCGCCGTCTCCGATCTCCTTCTTGAGAACGCCGTCAGCGAACCGGCGCCGGTGCAGCTTCCGGAAGGCAGGCTCGACCAGCCCTATGCGCTGCAGCCATGGCCGGCGAAGCTCGAGCTTCGTGCGGGCTCAGGTTTCCCGGTCACTCTCTATCCGGCGGCCGGTGCCAAGCAGGACGACGTTGCAGCCGTCGACACGGTCCTGTCGATGTTCCGCCGCCTGTTCCCTGCGGCGCATGCGCCATTCAGCCTTGCCGGCTCGAGGCAGGGCCGGCCGGTGGCATTCACGGCGGATGCGGCTCTGGCGGCAGAAGCCTATCGCCTGGATTTCTCAGAGACCGAAATTCGCCTCAGCTACGGCGGCAGCGCCGGCCGGCAATACGGCCTGACGAGCCTCGCGCAGTTGCTGGACGGCGCGCGCAACCACCCCGGAAAATTCCGCTTCCCGTCGACTGGCACGATCTCGGATGCGCCGCGTTATGGTTGGCGTGGCTGCCATCTCGATGTGTCCCGCCAGTTCTACCCGGCGGCCGACGTCGCACGGCTGATCGACATTCTCGCCTGGTTCAAGCTCAACGTCTTCCACTGGCATCTGACGGACGATGAAGCGTGGCGTCTGGAGATAAAGGCCTATCCGGAGCTGACGACGCACGGGGTCCTGCGCGGTCCGGATGAGCCGCTTTTGCCGCAGCTCGGCAATGGTGCCGAGCCCGTCGGCGGGTTTTACAGCCAGGCGGATGTGAAGGCGATCGTCGCGCAGGCAACGGTGCTTCATGTCGATGTGGTGCCCGAAATCGATATCCCTGGCCACAGCACGGCGACCCTGGTGGCGTTGCCGCATCTGACCGACGGTCAGGAAGCACCGGAAAGCTATCATTCGGTTCAGGGCTATCCGAACAACGCGCTCAACCCGGCCGTTGCCTTCACCTACGAGTTCCTGGAGAAGGTTCTCGACGAGATGGTCGAGCTTTTCCCAAGCTCATATATCCATATCGGCGGCGACGAGGTGGCGAACGGCTCCTGGCTCGCATCGCCGCTGGCCAAGAAGCTGATGGAGCAGGAGGGCATTTCCGGTACCTTCGCGCTGCAATCCTATTTCCTGAAGCGGGTGAAGCAGATGCTGACGGCGCGTGGCCGCAAGCTCGCCGGCTGGAACGAGGTGGCCCATGGCGGCGGTGTCTCGACCGAGGATACGCTGCTGATGGCCTGGGAGCGGCCGGAGGTCGGGATCGAGCTCGCCCGCGAAGGCTACGACGTGGTGATGACCCCCGGACAGGCTTACTACCTCGACATGGCGCAGGCCGATGCCTGGCAGGAGCCGGGCGCAAGCTGGGCCGGTACCGCAACGCCTGCCCACACCTATGGTTATGAGGCCGAAGGCGAATTTCCCGAGGAGCTGAAACCGCGCCTCAGGGGTGTTCAGGCCTGCATCTGGAGCGAACATTTCCTGTCGCGCGGCTACTTCAATCGCCTGGTTTTTCCGCGCCTTCCGGCGATCGCCGAGGCGGCCTGGACACCGAAGGCGGCGAAGGACTGGCAGCGTTTCGCGGCCATTGCGCCGCTCAGCCCCAATCTCTGAGAGGAAAAGCCATGCGCATCGCCGTTGGTGGCATCCACACCGAGTGCAGCACCTATTCGCCGGTCCTGATGACGGAAGAAGATTTTCTTGTGCTGCGCGGGCAAGCGTTGCTGGAAGCAGAGTATTTCAGCTTCATGAAGGTTGAGGGCGTCGAGCACATGCCGCTGCTGCATGCGCGGGCCGTGCCCGGTGGGCCCGTGTCGCGCCCGACATACGAGGCGTTCAAGGTGGAGTTCCTTGAGAAGCTAAGCGCCACCTTGCCGATCGATGGCCTCTATCTCGCCATGCATGGCGCCATCAAGGTCGACGGCATGGATGATGCCGAAGGCGACTGGATTTCGGCGGCGCGTGCTGTCGTCGGTCCGGATTGCCCGATTGCGGCGAGCTACGACCTGCACGGCAATGTCAGCCAGAGGATTATCGATCAGCTCGATATCTTTGCCGCCTATCGCACCGCGCCGCATATCGACACGCCGGAAACCATGACTCGCGCCTGGTCGATGCTTGTCTCGGCATTGAGAAGCGGATCCCGTCCGGGTATTGCCTGGGTTCCGGTTCCCGTGCTTTTGCCCGGGGAATGCACCTCGACGGAGGACGAGCCGGCGAAGTCGCTTTATGCGCAACTGCCTGACATGGACCAACGTCCCGGCGTTCTCGACGCCAATCTGATGGTCGGTTACGTCTGGGCCGACGAGCCGCGGGCGACCGCCTGCGCGGTCGTCACCGCGACCGATAGGACAGCAGCCAAGCAGGCGGCGGAAGAGATTGCCGCCGGCTACTGGGCGCAGCGGAGAAACTTTCGCTTCGGCCCGGTGACTGGGCCGCTCGACGAAATGCTCGATATCGCCGAACGGGCGACGACGACCCCGATCATCCTTGCCGACTCGGGCGACAACCCGACGGGCGGTGGCGTCGGCGACCGTGCCGATGTGCTGAAAGCTCTGCTGGCGCGCAGTTGGCGCGGCGCCCTGATTGCCGGCATCACCGACCGGCCCGCGGTCGAAGCCTGCTTTGCCGCGGGTGTCGGTGAAACGCTGATGCTGAAGATCGGCGGCAGCCTCGACCCGGCAAGCCCATGCGCCGAGATGCTGGTCGAGGTCGTCAGGCTCGACGATCCGGGTGCTGAGCGGGAGCGGCAGGCGGTGGTGCGCGTCGGCGCCATCGAAATCGTCATTGCCGCGCGCCGCAGACCCTATCACGATATCGAGGATTTCCGGCGCCTGGGGCTCGATCCACAGGCGGTGCGGCTGCTCGTCGTCAAGTCGGGTTACCTGTCGCCGGAACTTGCGCCAATCGCCAACCCCAATCTGATGGCTTTGACCGAAGGTGTCGTCAACCAGGGCATCTCCGGCCTTGCGAGCCTGCGCCGTCAGCGGCCGGCTTACCCGTTCGATCAGGATTTTGGGTTTGAGCCTGTCGCCCGCTTCTCGTCCCGCTGGTCGAGCGACGGCTGAGGCTTCACTATCCGCATTTGCCTGTCCGAGTTTTCGGGTAGGCCCTCCCTTGGCAGCGCCCCGGTCTATCGGGCCGGTAAACAACGCTGTGACGCCTTCACCTGCTGCATATTCTGTCCTTAAATCGACCGTGATTTAAGGGATTGTGCGATATCCTCCACCCGCTTCGCGGACACGTTCTAGCATGACTTCCACCATTTTCAGCGCCATGCGCAACCCGGCCATGCGGATCAGCATGCTGGCGATCTTCCTGTTTGGCTTTGCGGGTGCCGCGACGTCGCCCTACCAGTCCGTCGTCGGCATCAACGAGCTGGGCCTGAGCGACGCTCTCTATTCGCTGCTGATCCTTCTCGCCTCGACGGTCAATGTTATCGTCAGCGTTTCGATCGGCATCCTGGCCGATCGTGTCGGCAACTACCGGGTGCTGATGTCGACTGCGATCCTGTTCGGCGTCGTTGGCTACGGTATCGTCTATCTGTTGCCGCATCAGATGAGTTTTGTCGTCAGCGTCTTGTTGCTGTTGCCGATCTACGGTGCGGTTTACACGCTGCTCTTTGCCAATGTCCGCAGCATTGCGCGCCGGATGAGCGGCCATGACGCCGCGTCGCTGACGACAGGGGCGCGTGCCGCCATCTCGCTCGCCTGGGTTCTCGTGCCTGGACTGGTCGGCTTTGCCCTGGCGGGCGGGGAGAGTATGCTGCCCGCCTATCTGCTTGCCTGCGTGGGCTGCACCGTCAATCTGCTGATCGTATTCTTTTCGCTGCCCAACGAAGGCGGCGTTGATCCGTCGCTTGGCAAGCGGCTTTCCTATTGGACGTCGTTCCGCCAGATCCTGGCACCGCGTATCTTCCTGCGGGTGATTGCCGTTGCGACGATCACGTCGACGCTGCACGTCAACTCCGCCGTGTTGCCGCTGATCATGACCGATGAGATCGGCGGAAACGTCACCGATATCGGCATTATCGTCGGCATCGTCGCGTTCCTGGAGGTTGTTTTCATTTTCGTCTGGGCGCGCATCCAGTTGAGCCTCGTGCCGTACAAGGCGCTGGCGTTGGGCACGGCCATCTATATCGGCTACATGGTCCTTCTCAGCTTTTCCACGGCCACCTGGCAGATCTACGCGCTAACCCTGATCAGCGCCTTTGGCGCAGCAGCGCTGATCACCATTCCGATCAGCTATTTGCAAGACCTGATCGCCGACCGTCCGGGACTGGGAAGTTCACTGATCGCGGTGAACCTGTTCCTCAGCGGCGGGCTTTGCGCGGGGCTTTTCGCGCTGGGTACGCGGATCAGTAACTATTCCGGCACGGCGCTGCTCGGCGGTGCTGGGGGGCTTGTCGGGTTGGTGCTGCTGTTGGCCCTCGACGGCGACAGAAAGGGGAAGAGGACGGTCAGCCGCGAACCGGGTTAGTCCCAGGGCTCATCGACAAATGTGCAGGTGAATTTGGTTTGATTGTCCTGGAGACATCTCTTCTTTTGATCGACGAGGATCATGATCCTCGCGATGAAGCGAGAGAAGTCGGCCTTGCTGGTGTTAAAGGTGACTATCCCCAGCGCATGCGCCTGGGCCTGAGCCACGCAGGTTGCCAATTCCTGATCGGGGACATTGCTGTTTGCAACGACGACGGCTTGTTCAAACCGCCCTTCCGCAGAATAGCTCACGGCAGAGGCGCAGTTTCCAGCACCGCTTCCTGCGGTGTCGTTGAGCAATTTGTTGTAGTAGGCGTCGAAGCCGAAATCTTCAATTTTGCTAAGGTTGACCCGGCCGTTCTGGATGACATCTTCTCTAAATATGACACCGATGGTGTTTCTTCCGAGGCCCGGCTGGGCGCGCACCTCGATTCCGGCACTGATGGCGAGCATTTGAATTGTTGAGAAGACCACGTCCCTCTTCTTGGTCTCCCCTTGGCTCATTCCGACGCCGATAAACTCCGGGAAGGCGGTAAAATGCCGTTCGCCGTTGCGAACAGGGCCGAAGAAACTCACGGTCTGAGCGAGCGCAGACGAGGCAACAAAGACGCTCGTAAGAAGCCCGGTGGCAAACATCAGATGTCTAATGGTTCTTCTCCTGTTCCTGCCCCAACGCATGAAGCCTTCTCATCAAAAACCAGCGCGCGCGTGAGCCAACGGAGACGTCCTGTAACGCGTCGCGGGCAATGCGATGGCATGTCGATTTTTTTAGCATTGCTATCCACGGCTGCAAGGCGCCGGAGCCAGGAAGACGCACTCCTGACACCAGTCTCATCAAAAAGTGATAGGGGCGCCTTTCGGCGCCCCTATCTGTAGGTCCTTGAGTATGTCGGTCGGGCGCGGGTCAGTTGCCGAGAATGCCCGGCAGACGCAAGCCTTTTTCCTTGGCGCAATCGAGCGCGATCTCGTAGCCAGCGTCGGCATGGCGCATGACGCCGGTCGCCGGGTCGTTCCAGAGAACGCGCTCCAGGCGCTTGGCCGCATCATCCGTACCATCGGCGCAGATGACGACGCCCGAATGCTGCGAGAAGCCCATGCCGACGCCGCCGCCATGATGCAGCGACACCCAGGTGGCGCCCGAAGCGGTGTTGAGCAGGGCGTTCAGAAGCGGCCAGTCGGAAACGGCGTCAGATCCGTCCTTCATCGCTTCCGTCTCGCGGTTCGGCGAAGCGACAGAACCGGAGTCGAGATGGTCGCGGCCGATGACGACAGGAGCCTTCAGTTCGCCGTTCTTGACCATTTCGTTGAAGGCGAGGCCGAGGCGGTGGCGGTCGCCGAGGCCGACCCAGCAGATGCGCGCCGGCAGGCCCTGGAAGGAGATGCGCTCGCGCGCCATGTCCAGCCAGTTGTGCAGATGCTTGTTGTCGGGCAGCAGTTCCTTGACCTTGGCGTCCGTCTTGTAGATGTCTTCCGGATCGCCGGACAGGGCCGCCCAGCGGAACGGGCCGATGCCTCGGCAGAAGAGCGGACGGATATAGGCCGGAACGAAGCCCGGGAAGGCGAAGGCGTTTTCGAGGCCTTCTTCCTTGGCGACCTGGCGGATGTTGTTGCCGTAGTCGAAGGTCGGGATGCCCATGTCCTGGAAGGCGATCATCGCTTCCACATGCTCGCGCATCGAAGCGCGTGCTGCCTTTTCGACAGCCTTCGGGTCGCTTTCGCGCTTGGCCTTCCATTCGGCCATCGTCCAGCCCTTCGGCAGGTAACCGTTGACCGGGTCGTGTGCCGAAGTCTGGTCGGTGACCATGTCGGGGCGGATGCCGCGGCGCACCATCTCCGGCAGGATCTCGGCAGTGTTGCCGAGCAGCCCGACGGACTTCGCTTCGCCGTTCGCAGTCCAGCGGGCAATGATCTCCATCGCCTCGTCCAGCGTCTCAGCCTTCTCGTCGAGGTAGCGGGTGCGAAGGCGGAAATCGATCGAGTCCGGATTGCATTCGACGGCAAGGCACGATGCGCCGGCCATGACGGCTGCGAGCGGCTGGGCGCCGCCCATGCCGCCGAGACCACCGGTCAGCACCCACTTGCCCTTCAGGTTGCCGCCATAGTGCTGGCGACCGGCTTCCACGAAGGTTTCGTAGGTGCCCTGCACGATGCCTTGCGTGCCGATGTAGATCCACGAGCCGGCGGTCATCTGGCCGTACATGGCAAGACCCTTCTTATCCAGCTCATTGAAGTGATCCCAGTTCGCCCAGTGCGGCACGAGGTTGGAGTTGGCGATCAGAACGCGCGGGGCGTCCTTGTGAGTGCGGAAGACGCCGACCGGCTTGCCGGACTGCACCATCAGTGTCTCGTCGTCGTTCAGGTCCTTGAGCGTCTCGACGATCTTGTCGAAATCGGCCCAGGTGCGCGCCGCCCGGCCGATGCCGCCGTAGACGACGAGTTCGTGCGGGTTCTCCGCGACGTTCGGGTCCAGGTTGTTCATCAGCATGCGCAGCGGCGCTTCTGTCAGCCAGCTCTTCGCATTGAGCGTCGTGCCCTGGGGGGCGCGCACGTCGCGAATGTTGTGGCGCGGATTGTTCATGGTCATGCCTCGCTCCCTGTCTGTGTCTTGAGGTCAAATGCGATGGTTTCGATGCGGTCCAAGATGGCCTTCAACGGTTCGCGGAGCCGTGCGCTCCGGTCGGCGTCGAGCGTAAATGGCGGCTCTTCGGCGGCCAGATGGGTCGATTGCGCGAGTTCCATCTGGATCGCGTGCACGCCGGTTTCCGGGCGGCCATAGTGGCGGGTGGTCCAGCCCCCCTTGAATCTGCCATTGAGGATGCTGCTGTAACCCTCAGCCACCGCTGCAATATCGGCCGTCGCCTTCTCGATCTCCGGCGCGCAGGTCTTGCCCATGTCGGTGCCGATGTTGAGATCCGGCAGTTTGCCATCGAAGAGGAACGGGATGTGCGAGCGGATCGAGTGGCAATCATAGAGCACGACGACGCCGTGGATCGCCTTGACGCGCTCGATCTCGGCGGCGAGCGCTGCGTGATAGGGCGCGTGGAACGTCCGGAGCCGCTCGGCGATATCGGCTTCAGTCGGCGCCTCTCCGTCTTTCCAGATCGGTTTGCCGTCGAAATCCGTATCCGGGATCAGACCGGTCGTATTCTGGCCGGGGTAGAGACTGACGCCTTCGGGATCGCGATTGGCGTCGATCACGTAGCGGTGGAAGGTGGCGCGAACGACGGTCACCTCCGGCAGAAGGCCATCATAGAGCTGATGGATATGCCAATCGGTGTCGGCGAGGATCTGGCCGTTGTCGTTCAGACGGTCCCAGATCGCAGCCGGCACCTCGGTGCCCGTATGCGGAAAACCGAGGATGACCGGGGAGTTGCCTCGTTTGACTTCGAAGACCGCCATCTCAGGCCTCCAGGCCTGGCAGGATGCCGGCAGAGACGGCAGCGTTCAGGCGGCCGGAGGCGATGAGATCGCCAGCAGCCTTGAGATCATTGGCCATGTAGCGGTCTTCTTCGATCGTCGGCGAAACGGCGCGAAGCGCGGCAGCGGCCTTTTGCAGTTCGGGGCTCGTCGCCAGCGGGGCGCGGAACTCGACGCCCTGGACGGCGGTCAGCGCTTCGATGCCGATGATCGAGAACAGGTTTTGGGTCATCAGCAGCAGGCGGCGTGCACCGTGGCAGGCCATGGAGACATGGTCTTCCTGGTTGGCCGAGGTCGGCGTCGAGTCGACGGACGCCGGATGCGAGAGCTGCTTGTTCTCGGACATCAGCGCCGCCGAGGTGACTTCCGCGATCATCAGACCGGAGTTCAGGCCCGGCTTCTTGGCGAGGAAGGCCGGCAGGCCGTAGGAGAGGGCAGGGTCGACGAGCAGCGCGATACGGCGCTGCGAGATCGCGCCGATTTCACAGACAGCAAGCGCAATCTGGTCGGCTGCAAAAGCCACCGGCTCGGCGTGGAAATTGCCGCCGGAGACGACCGAGTTGTCCGAAAGAACCAGCGGATTGTCGGTGACGGCATTGGCTTCGGTCTCGAGCACGCGGGCGACCGAGCGCAGGAGGTCGAGGCAGGCGCCGTCGACCTGCGGCTGGCAGCGGATGCAGTAGGGATCCTGTACGCGCTCGTCGCCTTCGATATGGCTTTCGCGGATTGCGGAGCCCGCGAGCAACGCCCGCAGCGCAGCTGCCGTATCGATCTGGCCGCGATGGCCACGGAGCGTGTGGATATCGGGATGGAAGGGTGCGGAAGAGCCCATGGCTGCGTCGGTCGACATGGCACCGGTAACCAACGCTGCCTGCGCAGCGCGGTACGCGCGGAAGAGACCTGCGAGCGCGAGCGCCGTCGAGGTCTGGGTGCCGTTGATCAGCGCCAGGCCTTCCTTGGCGGCCAGCACGACCGGCGTCAGGCCGGCGGCGGACAGCGCTTCGGTGCCGGACATGCGACGTCCTTCGAAGAAGGCTTCGCCGTGACCCATCATGACTGCGGCCATGTGGGCGAGCGGCGCGAGGTCGCCGGAGGCGCCGACCGAACCCTTTTCTGGGATGACCGGGATGACGCCTTTTTCGAGCATAGCTTCGATCAGCCGCACGAGTTCGAGCCGGACGCCGGAAGCGCCGCGGCCGAGCGAGACAAGCTTCAGCGACAGGATCAGACGTACGACGTTTTCTGCGAGCGGCTCCCCGACGCCGCAGCAATGGGACAGGATCAGATTGCGCTGCAGCGTCGCGACGTCGGCGCTGTCGATCTTGATCGAGGCGAGTTTGCCGAAGCCGGTGTTGATGCCGTAGACCGGCGCGTTGCCAGCGACGATCTCGGCGATGCGGCCGGCCGCCTTTTTGATGCCAGCGTCAAACGACGGGTCGAGACGGGCGGGTTCGCCAGTCCAGTAGATGGTTTCGAGGTCGCGAAGGGGCACGGAGCCCGGGTGTAGAATGATGGTCATTGACCAGTCCTTTGCCCTCTGAAGATGCGTTCATGAAGTGGATTGAAGCCGATGCGGTAGACGAGCTCGGCGGGATCCTCGATGTTCCAAAGCGCGAGATCGGCCGATTTGCCGACCTCGATGGTTCCTGTCTCGGCGAGCAAGCCGAGGGCGCGGGCGGCTTCACGCGTCGCACCGGCGAGGCATTCGGCAACCGTCAACCGGAAGAACGTCGCCGACATGTTCATGGTCAGAAGCAGCGAGGTCAGCGGCGAAGTGCCGGGATTGCAGTCGGTAGCGATCGCGATATGCGCGCCGGCGTCGCGCAACGCCTGGACCGGTGGCAGGCGCTCTTCGCGCAGCGCATAGAAGGCGCCGGGCAAAAGCACGGCGACCGTGCCGGCCC
Organism: Ensifer adhaerens; assembly: GCF_020035535.1. NCBI lineage: Bacteria > Pseudomonadati > Pseudomonadota > Alphaproteobacteria > Hyphomicrobiales > Rhizobiaceae > Ensifer > Ensifer adhaerens. The sequence continues at coordinate 2,729,516 of NZ_CP083350.1, forward strand.
TGGCGAGCGCTGCGGCGCCTTCGGCGTCGAGATATTCGAGATGGTCGGCCGAGAGCGCGCCGTAGGAAGCTGCGAGCTTGGCACCGCCGAGGTTGGAAAGTTGTTCGGCGTGGAGCTTGACCGGCAGGCCGAGTGCCCTTGCGCGGTCGAAGACACGGGCGATCTCAGCGGTCGAGAACGCGATGCCCTCGCAGAACCCGTCGACTGCGTCGACCAAACCTTCGCCATGGGCCGCGTCAAGGCCTGGCAGAACCACGTCGGTGATGTAGTCGCCGTTCCGCCCCCTGTAGTCGGCCGGCGTCGCGTGGGCGGCGAGGTAGCTGGTGACGACGCGCACCGGACGGAGCGTTTCGAGCTTGCGGGCGGCGCGCAGCATGTTGAGTTCAGCCGTGACGTTCAGCCCGTAGCCGGACTTGATTTCAACGGTCGAAACTCCTTCGCAAAGGAGCGTGTCGAGGCGCGGCAGGGCGCTTTCGACGAGTTGATCGACGGACAGCGCATTGGTTGCCTTCACTGAGGAAACGATGCCCCCGCCGGCGCGTGCGATCTCTTCATAGGTAGCGCCTTCGAGCCGCATCTGAAACTCACGGGCACGGTTGCCGCCATGAACGAGATGGGTGTGGCAGTCGATGAGGGCGGGCGTCATCACGCGGCCCTGGCCGTCGGTTGCTTCGAGGCCGCGTGAGAACTCGGCGGGAAGGTCACCCTCCGGACCGGCATAGGCGATGCGCCCATTGACGACTGCGACGGCTGCATCCTCGACGAGACCAAGCCCCTCGACGGTTTCGCCGAGCGTCACGAGACGCACGTTGCGCCAGATGCCGGATGCCTGATTGCTGGTCGAGATTTGGGTCATAAGGTCGCCTCCACGGGATATAATGTATATACATATTAATTTGTTCCACAAGAGGAAATTTATGGAGCTCTCGGAAAAGGAAAGGGCGATCGGGTCGCCAGACCACGATGAAGTAGCTGAGGAGATTGCTTTAGAAATCTGATTTCGCGGAATATTTCGGCCGGCGGCCGTACCTCCGGCGCATGCAAAAAGAATGGCCCCAAACCTGAGGTTCGGGGCCATTGCCTGGATATCTTGAGAATGCTCGTTGCGATGCGTGCTAGCGACTCGAGGCCTATCGGTCGCGAAGGCGGGCCGCGCTAGGCCGCGTGATCCGCCTTGATACGCAACCGTTCAACGACCTCGACAAAGCGATTGCCGGCGATTTCCAACCGACCGCTGTTATCGATTACGCTGACGCCGGGGCCTGAGGTGACATCGGGCGCCAGGCGGCTGAGGCGTCGTAACACCTCTTCCTCGCTTTCACGGCCGCGTTCGGCAAGCCGTTTCGCGAGCACCGGCGCTTCTGCCGTGACGACGACGACGGCGATTTCGCCGAAGGCTTCGCGGAACGCCGGCAGGGCACCGCGGCTGCCGTTGACGATCGCCGTCATGCCGTTCCGGACATTCTGGAGCACCGCGGACGGGATGCCGTATTTCAGGCCGTGCGCATCCCAGTAGACGGCAAAGGCGCCGTCCTTCTGCATATCGACGAATTCATCCTCCGAGACGCTTTCATGCACTTCACCGCCGGCATCCGACGGGCGGGTGATGACACGACGGACGAAATGCACATCGTGACAGTCGGTAAAATGTCGGGCGGCAAAGCCCATGACGCTGTCCTTGCCGGCGCCGCTCGGGCCGACGACGACGACGAGCGCGCCCTGTTCGTTCGCGCTCATGCGACACGCCGTCCTTCGCGCCAGACGGAGCGTACGACCGGGATGCCTTCCTTGCGGTGCACGCGGGCGATATCGGCGCGCAGGCCAACGGCAACGCGGCCGCGGTCATTGAGACCGACGGTACGGGCCGGCGTCGAGGTCACCATGGCGATCGCTTTCGGTAGGTCGATGGATTCGATTTCGTCCGAAAGTACGAAGGGTGCGTGGATCAGGCTGAATGGCACATAGTCCGACGACAGCACGTCGAGCACGCCGCGCTCCGCCAAGTCGCGGGCAGCGATGTTGCCGGAGTGCGACTTGCCGCGCACGATGTTCGGCGCACCCATGAGTACACTCAGTCCTGCGCGGTGCGAGGCTTCGGCAGCTTCGAAGCTCGTCGGGAACTCGGCAAGCTTGATGCCGAAGCCGATCGATTCTTCGACGTGATCGACGGTCGCGTCGTCATGGCTGGCAATGGTGATGCCGCGGGCGGCGCAATCCTGGGCAAGGGCTGTGCGGTGCGGGCTGGCATATTTTGCCGAAAGCGCCTGCTGGCGCTCGACGAAGCGGGCGAATTCCTCGTCCGAGAAGCCGCGCTTGGATTTGTAGTAGAGCGTGTACTGGTCCATCGTCTGGAACTGGCGCTGACCGGGGGCGTGGTCCATCAGCGAGACGAGCCTGACCTGCGGGTCGCTCTGGAAGTCCTCGTAGTGATCGAGCACGTCGGAGGTCGAAACCTCGCAGCGGAGGTGGATCAGGTGGTCGGCGCGCAGGCGGCCTTCTTCCTTGGCCTGTGCCAGCGCGTCGGCCATGCTGCGCATCTCGCCCTTCTGGAAGCCGCCGTCCTCGTCGGAGCCGAGGCGCAGGCAGTCGAAGACCGTGGTGATGCCGGAGGTGACCACCTGTGCGTCATGAGCCTGAATCGCCGCGATCTTCAACCAGCGTACACCCGGGCGCGGCGAGTAGTGGGCTTCGAGGTGGTCGGTGTGCAGTTCGATGAGGCCAGGGATCAGATAGTCGCCTTCGAAGTCCTCACCGCTGGCAACCGTGCCCTCGGAAATGTCGGCAATCTTGCCGTCGCGGATCAGCACCGAACCGTCGAGGACACTATCCTCGAGGACGATGCGGGCGTTGGTCAAAACCTGTTCTTTGCTCATCTCATGCGATCTTTCGTTGGGTGTCGCTGCCGAGCGGCAGCAGGGAGCGGACAGTAAAGGGTGCGCCGCGCTCCGGTTCGACGAAGAGTGCGACTGACGTAACGTGAAGCGGCTTTCCGATGTGTTCGGCAAAGGTCGTTTCGAGTGCCCGGCGCATGAAATCGCTGTTCTCGGCGGGCACTGGACCGGTCAAGGTCAGATGAAACTGAAATTCTTCGAAAACATAGGGATAGCCCCATTCCCGCAGGTAGCGCCGCTGGCGCTCAGGCAGATTTTCCGGCTTGCGGCGGACGAAATCGGCATCCGACAGCGGCGCGCGGAAGGGATCAAAGCGATGAACAGCGTCCTCGGCGAGGTCCTGCAGTTCTGCGGAAGGAGCCGAAGGAACGAGGGCAAAGAACGGGCCGAGTTGATGGAGAACGATCTCCGGGATCTCGAAGGGATCGAGGTCGGCGGCGAAGCATTCGAAGATGCTCAGCAGTTCGTCCTCGTCCCGGCCTTCTGCAAGCTCGAAGGGGGCTTTCAGCGTGCCGTGAAAGCCGTAGCGCCGTGGATCGCTCGTCAGTGCGCGCTGCACCTCTTGGTCGAGGCCGGCAATCGCCGAGGCATCGAGATCCTCGCCGGTAAAGGCGTCACGGCCAAGCCAACGGGACGCGGTCTGCGACAGCCGGTCGTCCGCCGGCGGCGCGAAATAGATTGCATAGCGCACGGTCTTCACTTTCTTGTAGCGACCGGCCCGCCTGGGCGGCGGGTCGATTGTTTGCGGGATGCGATGCGCAGCTAGCCGATTTCCATGACAACATCATGATGGCGGACGCGCAAATGCCTGGCAGTCGTCAATGTGCCTTGCTGCCCATCAGGCGCGAACGGCACGCGTTCGAGATGCTGTCGAAAATAAAGACAACCAGCAAGATCAGAAGCACCATGTAGGCGACATTTTCCCAATCGGAATTGGTGCGCATTGCTTCCCAGAGTTTGAGGCCGATGCCGCCTGCACCGACAGCGCCGATGATCGTCGCCGAGCGGGTGTTTGATTCCCAGAAATAGAGGGCCTGGCTGGCAAAAACCGGCAACACTTGCGGCAGCACGCCGAAGCGCTGCACGGCCAGAGGCGCAGCACCCACCGACTTCACGCCCTCGCGCTGTTTGTCGTCGATGTTCTCCAGCGCCTCCGAATAAAGCTTTCCAAGCGTTCCCGTGTCGGTGAAGAAGATCGCCGAGATACCCGCCAGCGGTCCCGGGCCGAAGGCGCGGGTGAAGAACAGCGCCCAGATGAACATGTCCACCGATCGCAGGAAGTCGAAGAAGCGCTTGACCAACTGATTGGTCATAAAGCTCGGCGTGATGTTGCGGGCGGCAAGGAAGCAGAGCGGGAAGGCGATCAGCGACGCAAAGAGCGTGCCGACGAAGGCCATGACGACGGTCTGCAGGAGCTTCGTCCAGACATCCAGATGCTGCCACTCGGCATTGTAGAGGATGTTGTTCCAGGCGAGTGAAAGATTGGAACGCGCCGGATCGATCCGCTCGCCGGACATGATGAGCGAAGCGACTTCGCCGTAGCTCTTGCCGAAGAGGGGCGAGCTGGTGTCGAAGAGGAAATTCGCCCAGCCGAAGAAGCGGTTGCGGATGGAAACCTCGTCACCTTCGACCTCGGCCCAGCCGGTGGCGCCAAAAGCAAGCACGATCTTCTCGCCGGGGCGCTTCTGCGTTGCCCAGGTGGGCAGCGTGCCCTGCGGTGTCACCCTGTCGGCGCCGTCTACGGCCATCACCAAGGTCTCGCCGCCATGGGTTGCCTTGACCAGGCTGTCGGCGATCTCGACCCTGGTCGAGCGGTCATAGGTAACAACGACGCGCGTCAGCACCTCTTCCGTTCGGGTTTCGACCCGGTTCGGAGCTTCGACGGTGGTCGCGCCCCCCAGTGCAGAGCCTGGCGTCATGAAGCTGAAGGAAGAGCTTGCCTTCGGCGTTGCCGCCTGTGTTGCCGATGCCGGAATTTCAACGCGGCGCGTTACCGTTTCCTTGTCGAGTTCGACCCAGTCCGGACTGGGGTTCGGTCCGAGCGGCGAATTTCGTTGATAATTGAGGCTCATCGTCCGGTCAGGGGCGATGTGGATTTCCGGGCGTACCTCGTAGGAAACCCAGTCGGCGAGGTAGGTGCCGGCGATGCCCCAGTTGGCATTGCCCAGCACCTGTCCGATCGAGAAGAACCACCAGCTGAAGATGAGATATACGATGATACCGCCGGTAACCGCTGCCGTGCGTACGCGCTTGGAGGTAGAGGATTTCAGGAGTTCTGGATGGCGGTTCGCGATCGCATCCATTTCCATCGGGTTCAATCGTGTGGTCGTGGTCATGCGTGCACCTACTGGGCCAGCTGGAAGGACTGTTCGCCAACAAGGCGACGGCGGAGCCAAGCGGAAAACTGGTCGACAGCGAAAATGGTCGCGAAAAGCAGAATGACGATCGCAAGCGTTTTCGCCTGGTGGCCCTGGCCGATCGAGAGGCGCAGCAACTCGCCGATGCCACCGCCGCCGACGGCGCCGATGATGGTCGAGGCGCGCACATTAATCTCGAGGCGCAGGAGGAAATAGCTGGTGAAGTTCGGCAGTACCTGCGGCACCATGCCGAACCAGACGCGCTCGATCCAGTTGCCGCCGGCGGCGCGCAGGCCTTCGTCGGGTTTCATGTCGGCGTTTTCGACCACTTCGTAGAAGAGCTTGCCGAGCGCACCGATCGTATGGATCGAGACCGCAGCGATCGCGGGAATGGGCCCGAGCGAAAGGATCGCGAGGAAGAAGCCGGCAATTACGACTTCCGGAAAGGCGCGCAGGATCTCCATGATGCGGCGAACAATGCCACGGATCCAGGGGTTGGGCATCAGGTTGCGCGCGGCGAGGAAGCAAAGCACGAAGCCGAGTGCGGTGCCGATGACAGTGGAGAAGATCGCGATGTTCACGGTCTCCAGCATCTTGTGCACATATTCGGGAATGTAGAAGCTCTCGGTCAGGTAGAGCCGGCCTTCGGGATAGTTGTACTTGAAGCTGCCGTCGTCATAGGGCGAGGGCAGGTCGAACATGGCGCGGAAGATTTCCAGCCCGTCACGCGGCGCGAGGTCGCCGACGAAGTCTAAGAAATGCGGCAGGCGATCGAAGAACTTGCCGGCGTTGGAATCGTTGGCGAACCAAAGCGAGCCCGAAAGAGCCAGGAAGAGAACGCCGAAGCCGAGCCAGGAATAGAGCCTACGGCGGGAACTGAGTTCCTGCCAGTGGCGCTCAATGACGGCGCCGTTGTCGCTCAGATGCCGCGGGAGCAGGGAAGTTGCCATGATCGTTCCGGCTCGCGCCGGCCTCTATGGCATTTCCAGGAAAGCGCCATGCGGCCTTCCATCAGGAAATGCGTGAAAACTAAGCGATAGACATCCGCTGAGGATGGGCGCGGAACACCCCTTCAAACAAGGAAACGCTGGCCGTTTGGGCGGCCAGCGTTCCCAAGGTATGCGGTCTATCAGCCGCCGATCGTTGCCTTGCGGGCGTCGATGATCGGCTTGTAGAAGTCGGCGTTGACTTCGGTGAAGCCGGTGAAATCGCCACCCTGGATGGCCGAGAAGCACGCGGCGTCGGTCTTCGGCAGGTCGAGCATGAACTGCTTGAACTTCGCCTTCATGTCGTCGTTCATCGAGGTGCGCACGACGACCGGGCCATTCGGGATCAGCGGCGACTTCCAGAGTTCGACGAGGTCGTTCATGTCGAGGATGCCCTTGTCGACCATCTTCTTCAGGTTGCCCGAGGTGTAGCCGTCCTTGAATTCGCCGACGCCCGAGCCGAAGGTCGTGCCGGCATCGAAGGTGCCCTTGACGACTTCGAGAACCAGGTTTTCGTGACCGCCGCCGAAGCCGGTCTCACCGAAGAATTCCTTGACCGGCGCGCCGATTGCTTCCGGCAGGGTAACGAGCGGGACGAGGTAGCCAGAGGTCGAGTCCGGATCGGCGAAGCCGAGCTTCTTGCCCTTCAGGTCTTCGAGCTTGGTGATGCCGGAATCCTTGCGGGCAACCATGATCGAGTGGTAGCCGGTCGAGCCGTCGGTCTGAACGGTCGTCAGGATCGGCTCGACGGCGTCAGCCTTGGCCAGATAGATCTTGGCGTAGCCGGAAGCGCCGAGTTCGGCGTAGTCGAGCGTGCCGCCGAGCAGGCCCTGGATAACGCCGTCATAGTCGGCAGCCGGGAACAGCGAGACCTTTTCGACGCCGATCGCAGCCGGCAGCTTGTCGACGAGGCACTGGAAGTTGCGCAGGCGGTCGGCTTCGTTTTCGCCGCCGAGGATGCCGATGCGGAAATCCTTGAGGTCTTCAGCCTGTGCGTGGCCGACGAGGGCGAGGAGCGCGACGGCGCTCAGAAGAGCTTTTTTCAGCATAAGGTTCTCCCGTGTGTCCGGCTCAGCCGGATCTATTGGGTTTCAAAGAGGTGCCCTTGACGCGGGCTTTCGATCCTGGCGGGCGTCAGATGCCGGCCAGTGCCAGCGGCTTGAGGCCGGCCGATGCCGTTTCTTCCTGCGGTTCAGCCGTCGGAATGTTGATGCTGGTGGAGGTCATCGATTCCTCGATGCCCGTATCGGCGCCGTAGATCTCGGCAACGGCTGCCGCCGTCAGATCCTTGGGCTGACCGTCGAAGACGACGCGGCCGTGCGCCATGCCGATGATGCGTTCGCAATAATTGCGCGCGGTATCGAGCGTATGAAGGTTGGTGATGACTGTGATGCCGTCGCGCTCGTTGATGTCACGCAGCGCATCCATGACGATCTTGGCGTTCAGCGGGTCAAGCGAGGCGATCGGCTCGTCGGCGAGCAGAACCTTCGGCTGCTGCATCAGGGCGCGGGCGATCGCGACGCGCTGTTGCTGGCCGCCGGAAAGCGTGCCGGCCGGCTGCAGGGCCGTCTGCTCGATCCCGAGGCGTTCCAGCGCGCCGATCGCCATGATGCGTTCTTCGCGGGTGAACATGTTGAGGATGCTCAAGACCGTCGAACGGTGGTTGAGGCGGCCGAGCAGCACATTGGTGAGCACGTCGAGGCGCGGCACCAGGTTGAACTGCTGGAAGATCATGGCGCAGTCGCGCTGCCAGTTGCGAAGCGCTGCGCCGCGAAGCGACGAGACCTCGGTGCCGTCATAGACGATCGAGCCCGAAGACAGGTCGACGAGGCGATTGATCATGCGCAGCAGCGTCGACTTGCCGGCGCCCGAGCGGCCGATTACGCCGACCATCTGGCCTTGGGGAATGTCGAAGGTAACCGAACTCACGGCTGTCTTCTTGCCGAACTGGCGGGTTACACTCTTCAACTGAAACATTTCTAGCAGGTCCTCTTTCGGGGAGACCGGTCATCGGTATGACACCTGCCATAGCGGCGCTTCATGAAAGCGAAATGTCAGTTTGTTGTAAGTTCTGTTACAGTTCACGCCCACGCGGGCTGGGTTAATCAAATGTGAACGTCGCAGCCCGGGCGCAGGCGCGATTGGTCACCTTCCGCGTGATTGCGTGCTGATCCGAATGGGATCGGGGCGGTAGCCAGGGCGCTCCCGGGGCGCTACCGCCGCGTGATTCCTAGCCCTCGGTGCCAGGCTCCAAGGTTGCCCCCGGAACATAGAGGGCGATCGGCCGGATCTCGTAGATCGCGGTAGGATTGCTGCGCCGCAGCTCGCGTGCAGCCGCTATGGCTGCGTCGATCGTCGGAAAGTCCACGACGTAGAGGCCCAGCAGTTGCTCTTTGGTCTCGGCGAAAGGTCCGTCGGTGACGATGCCTTCGCCCTGGCCCCTGAGCGTCACCGCACCTTCGGCAGGCCCGAGCCGCGCGGCCGGTCCGAAGGCTTTCTGCTGAACGAAGCGCTCATGAACCTCGAGAAGGTCGGACATCAGGGCCGCGTCCTCTTCCGCGCTCCAGGATTCGACCACGCCTGCCGTGTGATAAGCCAAGATTGCATAATACATGAACCGTCCTCCCGGACGTATTCCTGTCAGGTTTCGCTGGCGGCTTCAATCGGCGCGCGAGGTTCGTGGCCACAACTCTCGCTTGGAAATCAGCCCCAGGACGCGGCGGCCCAACGACAGGCCTGGGCGGCGATGCGCGAACTGCGCTTGAGCTGACCCTGCGCCGCGGCTTGGCGCGCTCTCCAGACAAGGCCGCGGGCGAGCGAACGGGCGAGTTCGCGCCCCGGCGGAAAACTGCCGCTGAGCGAGCGCAGTCCTTCGTCGATCAGGGCATTCCCGAAGACCTCGTCGCAGTCGTATTTCGATCCAGTCGCGCGCCGGAGGATGCGCTTTTCATAGGGCGTCAGCGGACTCCGGCTTTGCTCAAGAGCGCGACCGAAGTCGGAGATGGCGATGTCCCAGCGCTTCTTGCGGGCCATGATCGCACCCCGCTGCAGGAGCGCGCTGCGCTCTTCATCGCCACTCTCGATGCGCCGCGACGGCAGATAGTCGGTGAGCGGCAAGGTCTGGTGCAAACGATCGAAGATCAGCGCATCATTGCTGATCCAGTTTTGATCGCGTCGCTGCGCCTGGAAACGGCTCGCCGCCGGTCCCCGGTCGCCGTCGTGCAGGCGCTGGTGAAAGATGACATTGGCGGTCGAAGCCGCCTTGCCGAGGAGAGAAAGCCTGATCAGCATGTCGTAGTCCACGGATCGCGGCAGTGCTTCATCGAATGCCCCGGCAGCGTCATAGAGGCTGCGGCGGACGAGCATGCCAGGCTGGTGGACGAAGAAATCCTCAAGCGTGGCGATCAGGAATTCGTTCGTCGGACAGTCGTTCCAGTAGCCCGTGTCCAGGAACTTGGCAGCGCCATCTTTTTCGTGCTGGAAACGCACATAGCGCCCGTAGGCGATGCCGGCCGATGGATCGGCCTCGAAGACCTGCATGAGATCGCCGAGCGCCGTGGGGCAAACAACGTCGTCGTCATCGACGATCCAGACGAACTGCCCCCTGCATTTCTGCAGCCCGGCGTTCAATGCACGCGCCTTGCCGGCATTGGCCTGCTCTATGACCTCGATCCGGTTTCCGTACCGGGCAAGCACGTCAGCCGTTTCGTCGGTCGAGCCATCGACGACGACGATAATCTCGTCATCGCGTCCAATCTGCGGCAACAATGCATCGAGCGAAGCTGGTAGATATTGGGCCCGATTGTAGGTGGGAACAATGATGGAGATGCTGGCGCCGTTGCGAGATACGTCCGATAGCTTCATGCCTTGTGCTCCTCCTCAATGGCAGCTTCCCCTCTTGGCGCCTTCCCAGTTCCCCAAGGTTCTTTCGGGGCGATCGATGCACCTTCAACGTGTGAAGCGTTGATAAAATGGCGGGCCGCCCTCAATTTCGACAACAAGCCAAAATCTATCGTGAGATAGAATGCAGGCTCGTTTCGATCGCTGAAAGTCTTTGTCCTTAAATCGACCGCGTTTTGAGGACAAAGACCTGCGGCAACGCAGCTATATCGACCGCAACGCGTCTCATGACGTGCGGTGTTGTGGTTCGTGAGCTGAATGACGGAAGGCATTTCTATTGAGCCGAGCAGTAAAACTGACCGGGCAAGCCATCTGGGCTTCATTGGGCCAATTGGCGCAGGCGTTGCTTGCAACCATCAGCACCATCATCCTGGCGAGAATCCTCGGCGCCGAAACCTATGGTGTCTTTGCTCTGGGGCTGCTGATCGTCGGCTTCGCCGAGATCTTCGTCGGGGGACACGCGGCCGACATCGTCGTGCAGAAACCGGACGCCACGACCGGACATCGCAATGCGGCCTTCGCGGCTCTGGTTGTCATCTCCGTTCTCTCGGCAGTCGTCATCGGTGTCAGCAGTGGGGTGGCCTCAGCCTTCTTCGAGGCGCCGCAGCTCAAGGCGCCGCTGCTTGCGATGCTCGTCCTGCCAATCCTCACGGGGCTGGCAAGCGTCCCCAACCAGATCCTCGTGCGGCGCCTGCAGTTCAACGAGCTTGCCCGCATCGGGGCGGTATCGGGTGTGCTGGCGGTCGCGGTCGGCGTTGTGCTGGCGATTTCGGGCGCCGGTATCTGGAGCCTCGTCATCATGGAGATCGTGCGGCGCTCGGTGAACCTGATCATGCTGATTCCCGCAGCGCGCTGGTCGCCCGGTTTCGGCTTTGTCCGCCAGGAACTCATCGATGTGCTGCGTTTTGCATCCCGCAGGGTCGAGAACAACGGACTGACCTACATCTCCCAGAACGCCCTGCCGCGACTGTTCATCGGCCAGTGGCTCGGGACGGAAGCGCTCGGCCTTTTTGCGGTTGCCCGCCGGCTGCTCGACCAGTTGCACAATATTCTGAGTGGCCCCGTTGCCGCGGTCGCCTTTCCGGCAGCATCGCAATTGCAGCATGACCGCGAGCGGCTTGCCAAGCTGATCGATACGTCGGTCCGGCTGACCACCTGGGTGTTCTGGCCAGTCGTTCTCGGCGTTGCGATGATCGCACCGATCCTCGTGCCGCTGGCCTTCGGCGAGGGGTGGGCCGAAGCCGTCCCGGTACTGCAGGTACTCGCTCTTGGAACCTTGCGGGCGCCGGTCTCGAGCTTCAACACGGCCGTGCTGGTGGCCTTCGGGCGGATGGGTTCGGTCTCCTCTATTTCGGTGCTGTCGATCGTGCTGGGTGTCGCCTTCCTTTTCGTCGGCGTCCAATACGGCCTCGTCGGCGTCGCGGCAGCGCTGTCGCTGAGGCAATGGGCTCTCTGGCCCGTTGGCGCCATGCAGGTCTATCGCGTGTCCGCCCTCCATCCCCTGGGGCAGCTGCGCACGCTCTTCGTCGCCGCGATGCCATCCCTGATCATGGCGGGCGCTGTCTGGACCGCCGGGCGGATGATCGATGGCCTTACGCCCGTCCCGATGCTCTGCCTGCAGGTTGCGATCGGTGTCATTGTGTACGGGGTGGCTTGGGCGGCCTTCAATCCGCGCGAGACTGTGCTTGTGTTCAAAGCGGTCTTTGACCTCGTCCGCGGGGATTGGGCTTCGGCGAAATCGCGGATCCCACTCATTCTCGGAACGATGTCTGCCCCATAAACCGGAGCGCGCGTCCAATGCAGACCAGTGGTTCGTGAGCTTAGTCTGCCTTGAAGGACCTGTGGCGTTGTGATGCGCGAATGCGCTCCAGTCGGTTTGGGCTGATGGCGCCCTTTGCCGCGAAAAAATCGCGCACTTCCTGGCGCAGCAGCATCGGCTCGTGAAACTGGATGAGGTTGGGATTGGCAAGCGTCCCATTGCCCTCGATCACGATCGGGCCGTCCTCGGTCAAGGCGATATCCCAGCCGACATAGACGAGCCCCGCGATCGAGCGCGTGCATGCGCGCGCCAGCGTCTTGATGTCATTCCAATGCGGGATCATCGTGCCGCCGATGCGCGTGCCGGTTTCGGGGTGGCGGGGGAGCGTGGTTCGGCTTGGGCCGCCGTCATCGGAAATCGCATCGGATAGCGTGCCGCTTTCCAGTTCGATCAGGGACACGATCCCGCCGGCCTTGAAGTTGTCTGTCGGCCGCGAGCGTTCCGTTCCGAACCGGTGGGCCGCCCCGAGCAGGATGGTCTTGCCGGACGCTTCGTCATGGCCGACTAGAACCCGGATCGTGTTGACGGCATGCGGATAGATCGCCGATGCGTAAGGGTGTTGCACCACTGCGGCCTCGAGCAAGAACCGACCGCGCCGATCGACCTCGTCGACTGATGAAATGCGTCGCACGCCGCGGCCGCCGCTGCCATCGACCGGCTTAGAGATCATAGCGCGGCCTTCAACGTCGGCGCGCGGCAACGGGCTGCCATCGAGCGTGGTGGCACGGCCGTCCTCGACGAGCCCAATCAATTCCGGGCAGGTCCCCGGGAAGCTTCCGGAGCGGACCCATTCATGAAACCGGAGCTTGTCGCCGAGCAGCGCCATGGCTTCGGTGCTGTTCAGCCGCGGCAACCGGGCCTCCGCCTCGAGGTCGGTCAGAAACAGGTGAGCGTCGAACCGGTCGAGCGGATACAGCCAGGCGCGGTTGGAGAGGAAGCCGCGGCTCATCAGCCGCAGATTGGGAAGGCCGCGATTTCCGCGCCGCTCCAGCGCCCAGAAGTGCTGCAGGAGCGAGAGGCGGTGGCGTACCACGCCGACGATCGGGAGCGCGCCCATCAGAGTGGGCCATCCTTGGCTCGTGGAATGTAGCGGGCAAAGATCCGACGCAGTTGCGGCTCATCGAGCAGGCGATCGTAAAGTTGAAAGAAGCGCAGGCTCGGATGGGCGTTGCCTTCGATGACGATCGGTCCTTCCGCCGTTACGGCGATGTCCCATCCGACATAATGCAGATACGGGAAGGCGCGGCCGAGATCCTCGACAAGCCGCAGGACTGCAGGCCAGTGGGCAATCTCGACATCGGCAATCGCCATTTGCGTGTCCGGGTGCACATCGTGATAGCGGACCAGATTGCCATCCGCGATCGATAAGGCGCGGGACAGCCGTCCCGTCTGTAGGTCGACTTTCGAAACCAGCCCGCCCGCGCTGAAATTATCGACCGGCACCGAGCGGGCGCCGCCAAAGCGGTGAATGGCGGCGGCTGCGACCGGAGCGCCATCATCGTCCCGCAGCATCAGCAGGCGTATGGTATTCAAGGCGTCGGGAAAGATCGTCTGCGCATAGTCGGCCTGCTGCACGAAGCTGGTCAGGATCGCATCTTCGCCGCGGTAATTGTTGACGTGGTCCATTGCCGTGCCGATCTGCACGGAACGTCCTTTCGAACCCAGCGCCGGCTTGATGACGAAACGGCCATGGGTCGCGAGTTCATCGCCGAAGGCGCGCCGGCTGTCGTCCCGCCAATGCCATCGGTCTCCGAAATAGCAGGAGAATATCTGTGGGGTCGGCAACCGCATCGAGGCAAGGAGTTCTCCGAACACCGCCTTGTTGTCGAGAACATAGGCATAGTGCCCGTTCAGCCCGTGCAGATGCTGTTCCCTTTCGCAATTGGTCACGACGCCGTCGAGGTCGCCGCGTATCTGGCGATACCAATCGGCCTCCTTCGGATCGAAACCGGCCAGGATGTCCTGGATCCGCTGCAGCGGTGCCAGTTGCCGGTCGTCGGCCGAGGCACTGTCGGCCCAGTAGCGACGGGCGTGGCTTTTCAGGAAGCGAAGGCGGCGCTTGTCGATCGTTTGGTCAACCAGACTTTGCAGCATCAAGCGTGGGTTCCCTTTCTTGGTTGCTCTCCAGGCAATCTCAGCAAGTCACCGAAACGCAGTTCCCACTCATAAGGTTCGAAAATATCTGTGCCGCCCTCGGGGAAGAAGGTGATCTCGCCGAAGCGGATACGGCCGAAGTTTTCGTAGAGGTCGACCCGGCTGAACGCGAATGGAGCGGCGAGTTCTGTCGCAATGTCGAGCAGGGACCGAAGGGACTGGGGAGGCTCTAGGCCGTCCGCTTCGGCTGGCGCACCGCGCCGCCGCACCGGCAAAGGCTGCCAATCGGTGTCGAAGACCGTCTTGCTGCGTAAGCCGTCCTTCTCGCGGATGACCATGATGAAATGCGGGCGACCGTGGAAGCAGAAGATCTTGTATTCGCGCAGGCCGTCGGCCGAGTCAGGTTCCAGAAACGCCTCGACCAGGACACCCGGCCGGATATCGCGATAAACCGGCTCGCGATGCCGGTACCAATGGTTGAATGCCAGGTGGTCGGCGAGCTTGGCGCGGGCGGCATCCCAGTCGAACGTGTCCCGGTCACGGCATATCACCACACCGCCGAAGTCGTGATTCGTCTTGAGGACGAAGGCCTCTTCTCGGATGTTCTCCGGCGTGATGTCCCTCAGTCGATAGGTGGACAGGATCGCCGGGATGAGAATATCCGGGCCGACACGCTCGGCAACATAATCGCGCACCTTGATCTTGTCGGCGCAGATCGTCTGCAACGCGGTCGCCGGCATCAGCTTCAACGCGTTGAGCTTTTCGCTGAGCCCTCGCGGCTCATCGACTTGCAACTCTCTTCCCGTGCGGGCGCGATACTGCATCTCTATGAACTCGCGGGTGTTGATCCGCCGCTCGCCGCGAAAACGATTGGCGCGAGACCAACGGTAGAGATGGGTAAGGAGATCGGGGGCTTGCCGCGCCAGGAACTGGCGGGAATATTCCTTCATGGTGGACATCGCATATCCGTCACTAGAGAATCTCGATTCAGGCGGCCCTTGATGATCCCATCTTGGGCGCGCAGCGGGGCGAAGGTTTCCAGAACGATGTGGCGACACGGTGGCCGGGCCTCGGTGCAGTTCGGGCGGCTCTCGTCCCTTTGGCTCATTCATCACGGAGACATATGGTCCCATCACTTCGTTTCATGGAGTTGGGCGCGC
Organism: Ensifer adhaerens; assembly: GCF_020035535.1. Classification (NCBI taxonomy): domain Bacteria; kingdom Pseudomonadati; phylum Pseudomonadota; class Alphaproteobacteria; order Hyphomicrobiales; family Rhizobiaceae; genus Ensifer; species Ensifer adhaerens. The sequence goes on from NZ_CP083350.1 coordinate 2,744,723, forward strand.
TTCTGCCCTTGACTCGTCTTTATCGATCTTTTCTAACTTATGTTGTCAGACATCTTACATAAACGGGAACCCATTGCTGACGTTCAAACAGGAGGAATGCGTGAGGAAACTGGTTCTACAGCTCGCCGTCGGCGCTGCCGCGCTGGCGCTTGCCACCGCCGCGCAGGCAGGCGAGACGCTCGACCGTGTCATGAGCAAGAAGGCGATGGTTGTCGCCACCAACAGCGGGTGGCCGCCGCAGAGCTATCTCGATGACAGCAACCAGCTTGTCGGCTTCGACATCGATGTCTCCCGCGAGATCGGCAAGCGCCTTGGCGTCGAAGTCAGCTTCGAAACGCCGGAGTGGGCCACTTTGACCGGCGGCCGATGGCAGGGACGTTATGACGTCGGCGTCGGCTCGGTCACCCCGACCAAGCCACGCGCCCAGGTCATCGACTTTGCCGGCATCTATTACTACAGCCCCTATGTCTACGTCGTTCACAAGGACAGCGAGGCGAAGGCTGTCACCGACTTGAACGGCAAGGTCATCGGGGTCGAAACGGCAACGACTTCGGAGGATTTCATTCGTCGTCAGTTGGAAATCGACGCGCCGGGCCTGCCGCCGATCGAATATAAGCTGGAACCGGGTGAGATCCGCACCTTCGCCGATTCCATGCTTCCCTTCGACGACCTCCGCCTCGGCGACGGCGTGCGGCTCGATGCCGTGATTGCGCCGGAACAGACCGCGCTCAACGCCATCAAGAACGGTTATCCGCTGAAGGTGCTCGAAGGCGAGTACGCGTTCAAGGAACCGCTTGTCGTGATCGCGGAAAAGACCGATCCGGAGTGGACGAAGAAGATTGGCGATCTCATCGCTGAGATGAAGAAGGACGGCACGCTCGCAAGCTTTACCACCAAGTGGTACGGCAAGGACTACAGCGCCGACTGAAGTGGACAAGTCTGTGGGGCGGCAGATCGTGCCGCCCGCACCCCCTAATCGCTGTCTGCAGGGCGCAAGAACATGTCCTATCCCGATACCTACTATAAAAACACGATGGTCGACCGGAAGGTCAGGCCAGTGCTTTCGGATGCCATCGAATGTGACACGGTCGTTGTCGGCGGTGGCCTCGCAGGTCTGACAACGGCGCTTCAGCTTGCGCGCGCCGGGCAGTCGGTCGTCGTGCTCGAAGCCGAAAGCGTCGGCTTCGGCGCGTCGGGCCGTAACGGCGGCTTCGTCAGCCCCGGTTTCGCGACCGGTGGCGAGAATATCGCTCGCGCGACCGGTGCCGAAGGTGCACGCCAAATCCACCGTCTGTCTATCGAGGGCGTGGACTTCGTTCGTGATACGATCGCCGCGCTGAAGATCGAGAGCGCCCATGCGCAGCCCGGCATCACGAGTGTCTTGCGCTATGACGACGGCGGCAGCTTGAAGGCGCACGCCGATGCGATGCGCCAAAACTATGGGTACGAGTTGGAGTATTTCGACACTGAGCATATTCGCGCGGTGTTGAAGTCGAAGCGCTATTTCCAGGGCTTGCGTGACCCCAAGGCGTTCCACATGCATCCGCTGAACTACCTCCGGGCGGTGGCGGAAGAAATCGAGCGCCTGGGTGGGCGGATCTACGAAGGCTCGGCGGCAACGGGAAGCATGCTCGACGGTGCCGAAAAGACGGTGTCGACCGTTCGCGGCCGGGTCAAGGCGCGCCAGGTGGTCTTCACCACCGGTGGCTATACCGGTGCGCTCAATGGCCGGCTGCAACGCGCTTTCCTGCCGATCGCAACCTATGTGATGCTGAGCGAGGAAGCGCCGGAGCTGATCCGGTCGGCGATCGCCACCCGCGATGCGATCGGCGACAACCGCCGCGCCGGCGACTATTACCGCTTGGTCGATGGCGGCAAGCGGCTGCTCTGGGGCGGGCGCATCACCACCCGCGCCGCTTCGCCGGCCGCCCTTGCCGCCGAATTGCGCCGCGAGATGACCGGCACCTACCCGCAGCTGAAAGGTCTCAAGACCGAACTCGCCTGGTCGGGCCTGATGTCCTACGCCCGCCATCTGATGCCCCAGATCGGCGAGATGCGGCCGGGCGTCTGGCATTGCACCGCCTTCGGCGGCCATGGTCTCAACACCACGGCGATCGGCGGCAAGCTGGTGGCCGAAGGCATTCTCGGCCAGTCCGACCGCTACAAGCTCTTCCGGCCGTTCGGCCTGGTCTGGGCCGGCGGCTATGCCGGACTGGCGGTGGCCCAACTCACCTACTGGAAACTGCAGGCACAGGACTGGTGGCGCGAGCGCGCGGCCTGAACGCCGGAGATTTGAGATGATTGGTCGTCTGATACTGACTTATCCGGATGTCGCGCGACGGTCCGGCCTGTTTCTCATGCTGGCGCTCGTCACGCTGGCGATCTACGGGCTCGGCATCAGCTCCGCCTGGATCGGCCATCTGCTGCCGCCGTCGACGGAATGGCTGGAGGCCAATCCGGCGCTCGCCCGGCTGGTCAGCGCCGGGCTGGTCGCGCTGATCGCGGCGGCGAACTGGAAGGCCTTGCGGCAATTGCCGCGCCGCGGCCAGGTGATCGGCGTCTGGGTCGAGCTTTTCGTGCTCCTGATGCTGTTCTTCTACTCGTTCGATCTGTCCTTCGCCTTCATCGCCAAGAAGATCGGCTACCTGGTCTCCCAGGGCGTCGTCACGACGCTCTACATCTCGGTGATCTCGATCGCGATCGCCACCCTGATCGCGCTCGTCGGCGCCATTGCCAAGCTGTCGAAGAACGGCGTCATCTACGGGCTCGCCACCTTCTACACCTCGCTCTTCCGCGGCCTGCCGCTGTTGATGCAGATCTACATCATCTATCTCGGCCTGCCGCAGGTCGGCTACGTCATCGGTGCCGTGCCGGCCGGCATCCTGGCGCTGTCGCTCTGCTATGGCGCCTACATGACCGAGATCTTCCGGGCCGGCATCGAGAGCATTCCGCGCGGCCAGACCGAAGGCGCGACCGCGCTCGGCCTCAGCCCGAACCAGACGATGGCGCTGGTGGTCATGCCGCAGGCGATGCGCGTCATCATCCCGCCGACCGGCAACCAGTTCATCGCCATGCTGAAGGACTCGTCGCTCGTCTCCGTCGTCGGTGTCTGGGAGATCATGTATCTCGCCCGCACCCAGGGGCAGACCGAGTTCCGCCACATCGAGATGCTGATCACCGCCTCGATGATCTACTGGATCCTGTCGATTGGCCTCGAATTCCTGCAGTCGCGTGTCGAAGCCCGCTTCGGGCGGTACAATGCCCGCTGAGCAGGGTGAGCACGCGAATATCTTGACCAAGGTTTGTGGCGCCCGCCGTCTACCTGGCCCGTTGAGTTGGGCCGGGTGCATGGCGGGCCACTACGCTAGAGAGCGTGCGGCTGTTGCGGAAACCCGCCGACATGGGTGCATGTACGTGCAGCGAGGTCGCGCCCGGCCTCCAACCGTTCCACGAGCGGGCGGCCTTGAAGCTGAGCGAGAATGAAGCCGGCGATAAAGCTGTCGCCCGCGCCTGTGGTGTCGACCACATCGACCGGGCGGCTTCCGGTTGACACCAGTTCGGCTCCGTTGCTGGCAAGCGAACCGAGGGCGCCGCGCGTCACGACGGCGAGCCCGGCTCCGCGAGCAAGGAAATCACCGGCCAATCGTTCTGCGTCCTGATCGCCGTCGCTGCCGGAGCCGAAGGCTATGCTGAGGCCTTCTACGCCAAGGTTGGCCGGGGCGGCGTTGACGGACATATCCTGCGAGACGCTGACGCCTGCAGTTGCCAGCGCCCTTCGCAAGGCGCCGCCGTCGTCGAGCCAGCCGATATGCACGTGATCCATGGTTTTCAGGAGAGCGAGGTCGCCCGCGTCGGGTCGATAGCCGGCGCAGGCACCGAAATTCTCGTAGAGGAAGACACGCTCTCCCTCCGGAGTGATGCCGATATCGGTATAGGCGGTGTTGACATCGCGCTCCTTGAGGCCTGCGAGCCGCACGCCGTTCTGTTCAAGAAGTTGCCGCACCTGCGCGCCGTCGCGGTCACCGCCGACGGCGCCGAAGTAGTGCGATTGGTGTCCGAGAAGCGCCCACTGGACGGCGACGTTGATCGCGTTGCCACCGACATAGGCCTCGCTTACCGGTGCCTGGAAGCGGTCGATGCAATTGTCGCCGACGGCAGCAAGGCGAAAGGTGGTCATGACGTCTCCCGGCAGGCGAATGGAAGTCGCGAACGCGTTCTCGCATCCGCGACCATCTGACGAACGATTACGTATCGAATGCTCAGTAGGCAACGCGCTTGTAGTAACGCCGCGTCGTCAGAGGGTGATTGCGCATCACCTCGAGATGGGCACTGATGCGCTCGAGCACCGTTGCAAGTACGATCGGCGAGACGAGACCGCGCACGTCGGAAGAAAGGCCGGGGAGGGCGAATTCCGCCGTGTCGAGCACGGCAAGCTTGTTCGTGTAGCCGGGCGCGAAGTTCTGAACGCGGTCGGCAAGCGGGCGCGTCGCATCTTCGCCCTTGAACAGGATGACGCTGACATCTTCTTCCACCAGTTCAAGCGTTCCATGGAAGAAGTCGGACGCGTGCACAGGACGGGTACGGATCCACTGCATCTCCTCGAGAATGCACATGCCGTAGTAGAAGGCTTCCGGCCAGACGTTACCGGCGCCGGTGATGATGTGATAGCTTGAGCCGGCGAGAACCTTCGCAAAATCCTCGGCCCGGGATTCGAAGCTGCGCTTCACCTCCAGCAGCGATTTCGGAAGGGTTTCCAGTTCGCCCACGATCTGCTCGTAACTTTCGAGTTCTCCGCGGTGGTGCATGATCGAAAGCGCGATGAAGAGCGATTGCAGATAGAAGGATTCGCAGGAGGTGTCGTCCTCGGCGAAGTTGACGAAGACGTGGTCGCCGCCTTGGCCGAGCGGCGTGTCCTTATGTCCGACGAGCGTCAATACCGTCGCGCCGACCGACTTTGCTTTCTCGAGCAGCGCCACACTTTCCTTCGTCGTGCCGGAGAGGGAGGGAATGACCACGATCGACCTTGAATTGAGGTTTGCCGATCCGGAAAGGACAAGCTCGGCCGGCAGGCCGACAAATGTGGGGAAACGGGACTGGCGCTGAAGGAGCTGGGCAGCCGGCTGCATCAAGATGGCGGCGCCGCCTGTTCCCGTGAAAAAGATGTTCTCAGCGCCTGCGGCGAGACAGGCCGCGATGGTGTCGTCGAGTTGTTGGTGCAGGGCGGCGGCGCCCGACTGGATGCGAAGAAATCTCTGTTCGTCAAAGTTCAGCATGACACGTTTTCCCGATGGTTGCTTCGGCTGGCGGTCATGGTTGTTCGCCGCCTCCCCAATGTTGTAAGACAACTGACAACAATACGAAACGGTGTCAAGGGCGATATCTCTGCTGTACCAATGTGCATCGTGATGCCCGCTGAGAAGCAGCGAAAATCTGGGTGGACCAGGGCGCACTTGACCTTCCAGAATTTGTCAGACAAGAACATATTACGATTGTTCGACGGAGTGAGAGGAATTGGACGAACCCCTTCGTGATACGCGCACACTGGTCATTCAGCTTCGCGACCGCATCGCTGATCTGATTCGCGACGAAGGGCTCAATCCCGGCGACAAACTGCCAACCGAGGCGCAGTTGACGCAGCGCTTCAAGATCTCGCGTCCCGCACTGCGCGAGGCGCTGAAGCTGCTCGAACAGGACAGCATCATTTATGTCGAGCACGGGCGGGGACGCTTTGTCTCGGCCATGTCGGCCGTTCAGGTCGATCGGCCCATCACCGTCTTCGAAAGCGTCACGGACATGGCCCGGCATTATGGCTACGCCACGGCCAACAAGGTTCTCTCCGTGGCAGAGGAAACGCCCGACGCCGCCACGGCTGAGCAATTGCGGCTCCAGCCGGGGGAGCGGGTTATCCGCCTCGAACGGCTGAGGCTGCACAAGGACGAGCCGATCCTCTATTGCGTCGATTTTATTCCGCGCAGCATCATCCCGTTGCGTCTTTACGATATCGATTGGACAGGTTCATTGCTCGACCTGCTGGACCAGCACCGGAGCAGGCCCAGGATGTCGGCGGCGATCGTCGCCGCCGTCCTGCTTCCCGATGATGTGGTGGAGCGCAACGATCTACGCGATTTCGGCCCGGCACTGCTGATCCGCGAGACCTGTTTCAATGCCGCTGGCGTGCCCGTGGTCTACGCGCTCGACTATCACCGCGGCAGCCATTTTTCCTTCAGCCTGGCGCGGAAGTGATGCGGCCGATTTGAGGTCGGCCAACAATCGATGTGTGACGGCAAATGTCCTGTTTACTTCTCCAGGCGCGCCGGGCTGAACTTCGAGGCATCGAGGCCCACCGCGCCGAAGCTTTCCGGCGTTGCGGCACCGATCACGAGGTTTGCGGCGAGCGCGCCAAGGGCGGGGGAGGTGAGGATACCGTAGCCGCCCTGGCCGGCGAGCCAGAAGAAATCCGGCCGGTCGCGGGCAAAGCCGATGACCGGCAACTTGTCGGGTGAGAAGCTGCGCATGCCGGCCCAGCTCTTGAAGATGCGGCGAACCGGCACGGTGGTTGCCTCTTCGATGTAGTGGGCTGCCCAGGCGACGTCGATCTCCTCCGGCTGGACGTCGGTCGGCTCGCAAGGGGTTGCGTCGGCCGGCGAAGCGAGCAGCCGCCCGCCCTCGGGCTTCATGTAGAAGTTTTCGTCGATCTCGTTGATCTCCGGCAAGGTGAGCGCGTCGATGCCGTCGGGCAGGTCGACGGTGATCGCCGTGCGGCGGTGCGGAACGATGCCGACGGGCGTGACGCCGAAGAGTTCCGCTACCGGATCTGCCCAGCCGCCGGCGGCATTGACGATCGTCTTGGCGCTGATATCGCCGGCACTGGTCGTGAGTACCCAGCGGTCGCCGTCGCGTCGCGGAGCCAGCACGTCGGAGCGCTCGATGATCGCCGCACCGTGGCGGCGGGCGCCCCGGACGTAACCTTGGACCAGGTTTTCCACCTCGATGTCCCAGAAATGCGGATCGTAGTAGGCGGCGGCAACATAGTCGCGCCGGAGAATCGGTACCCGTGCAATGACTTCGTCGACCGTCAGACGCCGAATTTCGGCGTTGGCGCGACTCTCTTCAATGAACACCTCTTCGAAGCGGTCAGCCTTCTCGGCGTTGGCAATCATGACGCCACCGCGCTGCTTGAGCAGCGCTACCTCGGAAAACCCCTCAGGCGGATTGTCGAAGAAGGACTTCGAGATGGCGGCAAGCCCGCAGACCTCGGGTGCGTTGTAGCGCAGCACGAACTCTGCTGCCGAGCGGCCGGTGCTGTGATAGCCGAGCCCACCTTCCCGCTCGATCACCACGACGGAGCGATGTGGCGCCAGGAAATAGGCGAGTGACAGGCCGGCGATCCCGCCGCCAATGATCGCCACATCGTAGTCCCGCATATCCCGCCTCCATTGATTGTTGGCGGGACCATAGATAAGCGGCTATCAGCGTTCAAATTTATAACCGGAAAGGCGACTATCAATTCTCGTGATGGTCACGGGCTCTCATCAAGGCAGTGGTCGAGCGGTTCCGTATCGGCGACATGGGCAAGGAACGCAGCCTCGGCCGGATTGAGGATCGCGTTCGGGTTCCAGATGCGGAAGACATCGGTCGTGGGCAGATCGGCATAGGGCGGCAGCTGCCAAAGCTGACCTCCTGCGACGGCCGGCGCCGTCAGGTGATCTGGAAGCATGCCAATACCGACATTGAACATGATCAGCCGCATGACCTCCTCGACATTGCAGGAGACGGCGCGGACCTGTTGGCCGAAGGACCCGACTGCACGCACCGCGGTCACAGAGTTCATGTGCTGTCCACCCAGCACATCGGCGATGAAGGCGATATAGGGATTGCCTCTGAGATCGTTGAAGTCGATGCCCTCGACCCCGAACAGTGGGTGGCTGCGGCCGCAATAAAGGGCATAGCGCTCGCGGACGTGGAAACGTTTGTGGAGCCAGTCAGGGATGTTACCGTCGCAAAGGCCCATGGTTGCGATGTTTCGCTCCACCGCGCTCAGCACGTCGACCGTCGTTGCGACCGTGACAGAAAGAGTCACCTTCGGGTGCAGACGGAAGAAGCTTTCGAGCTTGTGGTCCCAGGCGGGGTTGTGGGCGTGGCTGACGGAGTGGATGTTGAGGTGGCCGGTGATCTCTTCACCGGCGGTTTCAAGGACATTCGGCAGCCGGATGACGGCTGCGAAGATGTCGCGGCACTGGGCATGCAGGCGGGCGCCTGCGTCCGTCAGGTTGAAGCGCCCGGGACGCCGGTCGATGAGCTTCTGACCGACGGTCTGTTCTAGCCGTTTCAGTGCCATGCTGACGGCAGGCTGCTGCAGGAGCAGCCGGTTTGCGGCGGCAGTGATGCTGCCTTCCTCGACAAGCACGACGAAGGTGCGCAGCAGATTCCAGTCGAGATTGTGGGCGAAGCGTTCGAGGCGGTCATTGGCCATGGTCGTGGCTTGCTTTTGATCTCTGGCGTTGCACTGGCCATTCGTTCTGCAACGGGGACGGCGGAGCGAAGGGCGTCCGTTCTTGTCGTCATATTCTAGCGAATTTGCAACACGGGGCCCCCCGGGGCGAATGACAGGCCATTCCCTGAACGCATGAGGCGGTGCCTCAATTTCGTTTGAAACGGCATGCACCCCTTGCGATAAGACATGCGGAATAATCCGATGGGAGAGAAACATGGCCGGCAAGACGCAATTTCAATGGGATGATCCGTTCCTACTCGACGATCAGTTGACCGAGGACGAGCGCATGATCCGCGACACCGCGCGGGCCTATGCGCAGGACCGGCTGCAGCCGCGCGTCATCGACGCCTACCGCGAAGAATCGACCGATCCCGAGATCTTCCGCGAAATGGGCGAACTCGGTTTGCTCGGCGTGACCGTCTCGGAAACCTATGGCGGCGTTGGCGCCTCCTACGTCGCCTACGGTCTGGTTGCCCGCGAAGTCGAGCGCGTCGATTCGGGTTACCGCTCGATGATGAGCGTGCAGTCGTCGCTGGTGATCTACCCAATCTACGCCTATGGCTCCGAGGAGCAGAAGCAGAAGTACCTGCCGAAGCTCATCAGCGGCGAATGGATCGGCTGCTTCGGCCTGACCGAGCCGGACGCGGGTTCCGACCCGGCCGGCATGAAGACCCGTGCGATCAAGACCGAGAGCGGCTATCGCCTCGTCGGCTCGAAGATGTGGATCTCCAATGCACCGATCGCCGATGTCTTCGTTGTCTGGGCGAAGTCGGAAGCGCACGGCGGCGCTATCCGTGGCTTCGTTCTCGAAAAGGGCATGAAGGGCCTCTCTGCGCCGAAGATCGCCGGCAAGCTGTCGCTGCGCGCGTCGATCACCGGCGAAATCGTCATGGACAATGTCGAGGTCGGCGAAGAAGCGCTGCTGCCGAATGTGGAAGGCCTCAAGGGTCCGTTCGGCTGCCTCAACCGTGCCCGTTACGGCATTTCCTGGGGCGCACTCGGTGCTGCCGAGTTCTGCTGGCACGCGGCGCGCCAATATGGTCTCGACCGCAAGCAGTTCAACCGGCCACTGGCGCAGACGCAGCTCTTCCAGAAGAAGCTTGCCGACATGCAGACGGAAATCACGCTCGGCCTGCAGGGGTCGCTGCGCGTCGGCCGCCTAATGGACGAAGGCCGCATGGCCCCGGAAATGATCTCGATCGTCAAGCGCAACAATTGCGGCAAGGCGCTCGATATCGCCCGCATGGCCCGCGATATGCACGGCGGCAACGGCATCTCCGAGGAATACCAGGTCATGCGTCACATGGTGAACCTCGAGACCGTCAACACCTACGAGGGCACGCACGACGTCCATGCGCTGATCCTCGGCCGCGCCCAGACCGGCCTTCAGGCCTTCTTCTGAGCGGTGCCATCATGGAAGCGCCGCTGAAGGGCATTCGTGTCCTGGAATTGGCCCGCATTCTCGCGGGCCCCTGGATCGGCCAGACGCTGGCCGATCTTGGTGCCGACGTCATCAAGGTTGAAAGCCCGGCAGGCGACGACACCCGCACCTGGGGCCCGCCCTTCGTCGCGGGTGAAGGCGGCGAGAAGCTCGACGCCGCCTATTTCCACGCCTGCAATCGCGGCAAGCGGTCTGTCGTGCTCGACTTCACGACGGAGGAGGGGCAGGAAGCGGTGCGCCGCCTTGCCGCCCAGTCGGACGTGCTGCTCGAGAACTTCAAGGTCGGCGGGCTTACCAAATACGGGCTCGACTATGAGAGCCTGAAGAAGGTCAATCCGCGGCTGATCTATTGCTCGGTCACCGGCTTCGGTCAGGATGGCCCCTATGCCCATCGCGCCGGTTACGACTATATCGTGCAGGGCATGAGTGGCATCATGGACCTGACTGGCGAGCCCGATCGCGAGCCGCAGAAGATCGGCGTTGCCTTTGCCGATATCTTCACCGGCCTTTACGGCGTGATCGCCGTGCAGGCTGCACTTGCCCAGCGCGAGCGCACCGGTGAGGGGCAGCAGATCGACATGGCATTGCTCGACTGCATGACCGGCGTGCTCGCCAACCAGGCTCTGAACTTCCTGGTCTCCGGCAAGGCGCCGCGCCGGCTCGGCAATGCGCATCCCAACATCGCGCCCTATCAGGTCTTCCCGACATCGGACGGTCATTTGATCGTTGCTGTTGGCAACGACCGGCAGTTCGTGAAGTTCTGCACATTGCTCGGGCGAGCTGAACTCGCCACCGACGAGCGTTATCTGACCAACGCATTGCGGGTGCAGAACCGGGAAACCCTGACGCCGGAACTGGCCACTGAAACGGCGAAGATCGAGCGCGACACGCTGTTGAAGTTGCTGGAAGATGCCGGCGTGCCTGGCGGACCGATCAACACCGTTGCCGACGTCTTTGCCGATCCGCAGATCGAGCATCGGCAGATGCGGGTCGATACGCCGCATTCCGGCGCTGCTGCCGGTACCTCTCCCGGGGTGAGGACGCCAATTCGCTTTTCAGCCGCCGGGCTTGCACTGGACCGTGGCGTGCCGCGGCTTGGGGAGCATACGGACGAGGTGTTGGCGGAAATCGGGATGCAAGCCCTAAAGGCGGACTAGCGTAACGTTAGTCTCTGACGGCGCACGTTCAAGCGATGCTGTAGAAAACAGCAAAAGGCCCTGGAAATCCGAGAGATTTCCAGGGCCCTTCTGTTAGGCCTTGAGTGCGCGATCGAAGACGCGCGACAGCCGTTCGGCGAAGGCGCGCGGATCCTGCGGCTTGTCGCCGTCAAGCACGCGGGCCTGGTCGAGCAGAAGCTGAACGGCGTCCGTCCGGAACGCCGTGTCGCCGGCGGGGCTGGCGGCCATCGCCGTAATCAACGCATGGTTCGGATTGACTTCGAGGATCGGCTTGGCCGCGTCGTCCAGGCGACCGGCGCCCTGCAGCATCTTTTCGAGCTGGCGGTCGGGGCCGTGTTCCGGCGCAACGAGGCAGACGGCGCTTTCCGTCAGGCGGTCGGACGTGCGGACGTCGGACACCGCCGCGCCGAGCGTTTCCTTGGCGAAGGCAACGAAATCGATGACCAATTGGCTCGCCTGCGGCGCTTCTTCCTTGTCGCCCTCCGGCTTCCCGATCGCGCTGAGATCGGCCGACCCTTGGGTAATCGACTTCAGCGGCTTACCGTCGAAGTCCGGTGCGGACGTGACCCAGAAACTGTCGACTGGATCGGTCAGGAGCAGGACTTCGATACCGCGGGCGCGGAAACCTTCGAGCTGCGGCGAGGCCTTGAGTTGGCCGAGATTGTCGCCGGTCAGATAGTAGATCGCCGATTGGCCGTCCTTCATGCCCTTGACATAGTCGGCGAGGCTGCGCTGTCCTTCGTCGGACGTGGTGGTACGGAAGCGCGATAGCGCGATCAGTTGTTCGCGACGCTCGTAGTCCTCGTAGATGCCTTCCTTCAGCACGCTGCCGAAGTTTTCCCAAACCTTGTCGAAGGTTTCGCGTTCGCTTTCCGCCAGCTTCTCGATCGCCGTCAGCACACGGTTGGTGACACCCTTGCGGATGCTGGCGAGCAGCGGGCTTTCCTGGATCATCTCACGCGAGACGTTCAAGGGCAGGTCGGAGGTATCGACGAGGCCACGCACGAAGCGCAGGTAGCGCGGGAGCAATTCCGCCTCGTCGGTGATGAATACGCGCTTGACGTAGAGTTTCATCCGACCCTTGCGGTCCGGGTCGAAGAGGTCGAAGGGCTTCGAGCCGGGCACGAAGGCGAGTGCCGTATATTCGTGGCGGCCCTCGGCGCGGAAATGCACCGTCAGCGCCGGGTCGTCATACTGGCCGGCGACACCGCGATAGAAATCCGCGTAATCTTCCTTGCTGATTTCGCTCTTTTGCTTGGTCCAGAGCGCTGTGCCGTCGCCGACCTGTACCGGTTCGGCATCGGGCTTTTCCAGAATAGAGATCGGCACCGGTACATGGCCCGACTGATCCTTGACGATGCGCTCGACGGTCCAGCGCGAGGTATAGGTCTTGGCATCCTCCATCAGATGCAGCGTGATGCGCGTGCCGCGCGCAGGGGCGTCAGCGAGTTCGGCGGCGGAAACCGTATAGCTGCCCTTGCCGTCGGAAGACCACAGCCATGCATGTTCGGTACCGGCACGGCGCGAAACGACATCGACCTTGTCGGCGACCATGAAGGCGGAATAGAAGCCGACGCCGAACTGGCCGATCAGCTGTGCGCCTTCCTTGCCTTGCGCGGCCTCGATGCGCTCCATGAAGGCGCGCGTGCCCGACCGGGCAATCGTGCCGAGCGCTTCGACCAGTTCGTCGCGGCCCATGCCGATGCCATTGTCTTCGACGACGAGACGGCTGTTTTCTTCATCGAGCGTCAGAGTGATGCGCGGGCTCGGGTCACCGGCCAAGAGTTCGGGGGAGACGATCGCCTCGTAGCGCAGCTTCTCGCAGGCATCCGCGGCGTTCGAAATCAGTTCGCGGAGGAAGACGTTCTTATCGGAGTAGACCGAATGCACCATCAAATGGAGCAGTCGCGCCACATCGGCTTCGAAGACATGTTTCTCTACGGACATTTCAGTTTCGCTCATCGCCTTGGCAACTCCTTCTGCTTTGCGCCCCAATTGGCAAGCTGCGTCCTGAATTTCAAGGGTCGTCTTGCGCGGTACCCATTTCTGTATAATGCTGCAGTGCGAAGAGGCGCTGAATACTGGCGAAACGTATGCTTCTTCGATGGGGTCGAAGGCGAAAATTCGTGAAGGCGACAAATCGCCGTAATACTCCACTTTTATGTTCCTGCGACCCGAGCAGACGTTCTCGGGTCATCTATGCCGAGTTCATATCGCAGCTTTGCCGCCTATCTCTTTGACTAAGGTCAATGCGAGACGAATTACGTTGTTCTATTGGCCTTGGTGACGGGGCCGGCCTTCAATCGCACCGAGGAGTGGACACCATGCCCAAGCATTCCACGAGCCCGACAATACCGACTTTCGCCGATGCCTATTCCTATTCGCTCGATGCCTGGCAGCGCTCGGTCCTTTTTCTCGACGTGATGCGCCAGCGCGGCGCGCAGTACGAAGAACACAGGACGCAGACTGCGCCGAACGTACTGGAATTCGAGGCCCAGCTTGTCCGCGACGGGCGTACGCTCGCGCGGCCGGTGAACTATGCGCTGGTCAGCATCGTTCCACCTGATGGCGTCGTGGTCGACCCGTCGAAGCGTCCCTTTGTCGTCGTCGATCCCCGGGCCGGTCATGGCCCCGGCATTGGCGGCTTCAAGGCGGACAGCGAGATCGGCGTGGCGATGAAGGCGGGCCATCCCTGCTACTTTATCGGCTTTCTTCCTGATCCGGTTCCGGGGCAGACCATCGAGGATATCGCTGTTGCCGAGGCCGTGTTCCTTGAAACCGTCATCGCCCGTCATCCGGATGCGGATGGCAAGCCCTGCGTGATCGGCAATTGCCAGGCAGGCTGGGCGGTGACGATCGTTGCCGCGCTAAGGCCGGAGCTTTTCGGCCCGATCATCATTGCCGGCGCGCCGCTTTCCTACTGGGCAGGTGTCAAGGGGCAGAACCCGATGCGCTATTCCGGCGGGCTTCTTGGCGGCAGCTGGCTGACGGCGCTGACCGGCGATCTCGGCGCCGGTGTCTTCGACGGCGCCTGGCTGGTGCAGAATTTCGAGAACCAGAATCCGGCCAATACGCTTTGGACCAAGCAGTACAACCTCTATTCGAAGATCGACACGGAAGCCGCGCGCTACCTCGGCTTCGAGCGCTGGTGGGGCGGGCATGTGACGCTGAATGCCGAGGAGATGCAGTTCATCGTCGATGAACTTTTCGTCGGCAACAAGCTCGCAGCCGGCGAGATCCGCACCTCGGATGGAACAGCGGTCGACCTTCGCAACATCCGCTCTCCGATCGTCGTGTTCTGCTCGAAGGGGGACAACATCACCCCGCCGCAGCAGGCGCTCGACTGGATTCTCGACCTTTACGACAGCGTCGACGATATCCGTGCCTACGGGCAGACCATCGTCTACACCGTGCACGAGACGGTAGGGCATCTCGGTATTTTCGTGTCCGCTGGCGTTGCGCGGAAAGAGCACGATGAGTTTGCTTCCAACATCGATTTCATCGACGTTCTTCCCCCGGGGCTCTACGAAGCGGTGTTGACACCCGCAAGCGAGGCGGTCGAGGGCAGGGACCTTGTTTCTGGCGAATGGCTGATGCGCTGCGAAGCGCGAACGCTCGATGATATCCGCGCGCTCGGCGGCAACGACATTGAGGACGAGCGTCGTTTCGCTGCCGCAGCGAAGCTTTCGGAGGTCAATCTGGCGCTCTACCGCACCTACCTGCAGCCGATCGTCAAGGCGGCGGCAACGCCGCCTGTGGCGGAGGCGATGCGCAGCATGCACCCGCTGCGGCTGCAATATGCGCTTTTCGGGCCGGACAATCCCTTCATGGCGTGGACGTCGGCGCTTGCAGACTATGTGCGCGAGAACCGCGAGCCTGCCGCGGAAGGCAACCCGTTCATCGCCTGGCAGGAGGCTTTGTCGCAGCAGATCGTGGACGGCCTCGACGCCTGGCGTCGTACGGCCGAATATCTTTCTGAACAGAGCTTCCACGCCATCTATGGTGCTCCGACTTTGCAGGCGGCACTCGGTATCGACACGAATTCGAACCAGCCACCGCGAAGAGCCGAGAAAAGCCTGCTTCATAAAGCCCTCGTCGAAGCACGGATCGCGGAACTTAAGACGAAATTTGCCGACGGCTCGACATGCGAGGGGCTTGCCCGGGCGTTGATCTTTGTCGGCATGGCGCGTGGCGGCGCTGACGAGCGCGGGCTCGAGGCCGTTCGCAGGCTTCGGCGCGCGCACGCCTCCGCAAAGCAGTTGACGCTCGCTGAGTTCAAGGCGGTCATTCGCGAACAGTATTTCATGCTGCTGATCGACGAGGAGGCCGCACTTGCGGCGCTTCCGAAGTTGCTGCCGGAACCGATCGAGGAGCGTCGCGCCGCCTTCACCGCGCTTCGCGAGGTGCTGGAGGTCTCCGGCGCGCTGACAGGTCTTGCGGCCGAGCGGCTGCAACGGGTGGCGACGCTGTTCCGGCTGGAGAGCGAGCCGCCGGTCGCGATCAGCGCCGGCAAGACCGTCCGTAATCGTGCCGCATCCTGATCGTAGAAGGAGTACCGACGTGTCCGACGTAGCCGCACTGCCGCTTGAGCAGTCCAAATACGATCTCCTGATTGCCACCGCGCGAGACGAAACGCCGGCGGTCACCATCGTCGCGCACCCTTGCGACGAAACCTCGCTGCGCGGCGCGTTGGAGGCAGCCGAGACGGGGTTGATCACGCCCGTGCTCGTCGGCCCGGAAGCGAAAATCCGCAGCGTCGCTGCCGAACACCGGCTCGATCTCGGAAATTACGAGATCGTCGATGTGCCGCACAGTCATGCGGCGGCGGCGAAGGCGGTGGCGATGATCCGCGAGGGTCGCGGCGAGCTGCTGATGAAGGGAAGCCTGCATACTGACGAACTGATGAAGGAAGTTGCAGCGTCTGCGACCGGCCTCAGGACCGATCGAAGAATCAGCCACGTCTTCATCATGGATGTGCCGGGCCATGCCGAGACGCTCTTCATCACCGATGCCGCCATCAACATCTTCCCGGACCTCGAGGCCAAGCGCGACATCGTGCAGAACGCGATCGACCTCTGGGTCACGATCGGCCTTGGCGAGCCGCGTGTCGCCATACTCTCGGCTGTCGAGACCGTGACGACGAAGATCCCGTCGACGATCGAGGCGGCTGCGCTTTGCAAGATGGCAGAACGCGGCCAGATCACCGGCGGCCTGCTTGAAGGACCGCTGGCCTTCGACAATGCGATCGATCCGGAGGCCGCGCAGATCAAGGGGATAAAGTCTCCCGTCGCCGGAAGGGCACAGATCCTGGTGGTGCCGGATCTTGAGGCCGGCAACATGCTGGCGAAGAACCTCACCTTCCTTTCGCGTGCCGATGCGGCCGGCATCGTCCTTGGTGCGCGCGTGCCGATCGTGCTGACCTCGCGGGCGGACTCCGTGCGCACGCGTCTCGCCTCCTGCGCGGTCGCCTCGCTCTACGCGGCGCGGCGGCGCGCGGCGCAAGTTGCGGCGGTGTAGCCATGGATGCACTTCTCGTTGTCAATGCGGGATCGTCCAGCCTGAAGTTTCAGGTATTCGGGATCACGGATGCCGGTCTCGAACGCCGGGTGAAGGGGCAGATCGGCGGCATCGGTACGCGTCCGCGGCTCCAGGCGAAGGCAGCCGATGGGACTGTGCTCGTGGACCGAAACTATGAGGCCGCCATCGTCGGCGACCTGCCGGCCGCCATCGCCGCAGCGCGGGACTGGCTGTTGACCCTTGAAGGCTTCACATTGCGGGCGGTCGGCCACCGGGTGGTGCATGGCGGGCCCGACTTTGCCGAACCTGTCTTGATCGATGCCTCCGTGCTCGAACGCCTGGCTGGCTATCAGGACCTCGCCCCGCTGCACCAGCCCAACAACCTTGCGCCGATCCGCCAGGCCATGGCGATCAACCCGGATGTGCCGCAGGTCGCCTGTTTCGACACGGCATTCCACCATTGCCATCCGGAAGAAGTGAACTGCTACGCCATGCCGCGCAGCTTCTATGAAGACGGCGTGCGGCGATATGGCTTCCACGGCCTCTCCTACGAATACATATCGGAGCGTCTGAGGGACGTGGCGCCTGTCGTGGCGGGCGGCCGGGTCATCGTTGCACATCTCGGCAGCGGCGCCTCCATGTGCGCATTGCGCAACGGCCACAGCATCGAAAGCACCATGGGCTTTACCGCGCTTGACGGCCTGCCGATGGGAACGCGGCCGGGCCAGCTTGATCCGGGTGTCGTGCTTTACCTGATCCTCCAGCGCGGCATGAGCGCCCAGGCCGTTTCGGATCTGCTCTATCACGAAGCCGGGCTCAAGGGGCTTTCCGGCGTCTCGAACGATATGCGTGATCTTCTCGCGAGCGAGGACCCGCACGCCAAGCTTGCTATCGATCACTTCCTCTATCGCAGCGGGCTCAACGTCGGCATGCTAGCGGCTGCGCTCGGCGGTATCGATGCCTTCGTCTTCACCGCGGGCGTTGGCGAGAATTCCGCCCAGATTCGTGCCCGGGTCGTGGAGAACCTCGCCTGGCTCGGCGCCGAACTCGATCCGGCCGCGAACGAGGCGGGTGCCACGGTTATCTCCACGCCATCAAGCCGCGTCGAGCTCTACGTCATCCCGACCGACGAGGAGTTGATGATCGCGCGCCACACGCTGGCACTCCTTCGAACTCGTGCAGCCTGACCATCGGAGACAATTCATGTCCATTCCTGTCGCAAAGGCCAAACTTCTGGATGGCCGCAAGGGCCTGATCGTCGGGATCGCCAACGATCGGTCGATCGCCTGGGGCTGCGCCCGCGCCTTTCGCGCCTTCGGGGCGGAGGTGGCGGTCACCTATCTGAACGACAAGGCAAAACCCCATGTGGAGCCGTTGGCTCGGGAAATCGAAGCGCCGTTGTTCCTGCCGCTCGACGTCGCCGTCCCGGGCCAGATGGAAGCCGTCTTCGAGGAGATCGGCAAGACCTGGGGTGAGCTCGACTTCCTCGTGCACTCGATCGCCTTTTCGCCGAAGGATACGCTCGGCGGCCGCGTGGTTGATGTCCCGCGCGAGGGGTTCCTGAAGACCATGGACATTTCCTGCTGGTCCTTCATCCGCATGGCGCATCTCGCCGAGCCGCTGATGAAGAACGGCGGCACGCTCTTCACGATGACCTATCACGGCTCCCAGGTGGTGGTGGAAAACTACAACATCATGGGCGTCGCCAAGGCAGCACTCGAAAGTGCCGTGCGCTACCTCGCCTCCGAACTCGGCCCGAAGGGGATCCGCGTGCATGCGATTTCGCCGGGGGCGCTGGCGACGCGTGCCGCCTCCGGCATTCCGGAATTCGACGCGCTGCTCGAAAAGACCAAGGTCAAATCGCCGAGCCGCGAGCTGATTGACATCGACGACGTCGGCGCGGCCACCGCCTTCCTCGCGCACGACGCCGCCCGCCTGATCACGGGCCAGGTGCTCTATGTTGACGGCGGCTACCACATCATCGACTAGCTGCCGGGTCTCTGCATGGTCAGATGTTGCCCATGCAGAGATATTTCATCTCAAGATAGTCCTCGAGCCCGTGGCGCGAGCCTTCGCGGCCGATGCCGGATTGCTTGATGCCGCCGAAGGGGGCTGCTTCCGAGGACATGCGGCCGGTGTTGATGCCGACCATGCCGTATTCCAGCGCTTCTGCCACATGCCAGACCCGCTTCAGGTTCTCGGCGTAGAAATAGGCGGCAAGACCGTAGATCGTGTCATTGGCCTCGGCGATGACCTGCTCTGCCGTCTCGAAGCGGATGATCGGGGCGATCGGGCCGAAGGTTTCTTCCTGGGCGACGCGCATGTCGGTCGAAATGCCCGTAAGAACGGTCGGTTCGAAGAAGGTGCCTGACGCGCCGATCCGGTGACCGCCGGCGCGCACCTTGGCGCCCTTGGAGACCGCATCGGCGACATGGGCCTCGATTTTCTCGATCGCGTGCTTGTCGATCATCGGGCCGATGGTGATATCAGGCGTGAAACCATCGCCGACGGTCAGTTCGGCGACGCGCCTGACGAATTTCTCGGCGAAGGCGTCATGCACGCCCGATTGCACGTAGATCCGGTTGGCCGAAACGCAAGTCTGACCGGCGTTGCGGAACTTCGCCTGGACAGCGCCATCCACCGCCTCGTCGATGTCGGCATCGTCAAAGACAATGAACGGGGCGTTGCCGCCGAGCTCGAGGCTCACTTTCTTGATCTGGTCGGAGCATTGGCGCATCAAAAGCCGACCCACTTCCGTCGATCCGGTGAAGCTGATCTTGCGCACCTTCGGGTTGCTGCAGAGTTCGCGGCCGATCGCTGCACCTTCTGCGGCATAGAGCAGGTTGACGACGCCCGTGGGGAAGCCTGCCTTTTCGGCGAGCACGAACATGGCGCCGGCGACGAGCGGGGTCTGTTCGGCCGGCTTCAGCACGATCGTGCAACCGGCGGCAAGGGCCGGCGAAATCTTGCGGGCGACCATCGATGCCGGGAAGTTCCAGGGCGTGATCGTGCCGACGACGCCGACAGGTTGCTTGATGACGAGCATGCGGCGGTCGTTGGCCGGGGCCGGGAAGGTCTCGCCATAGATGCGTTTCGCCTCTTCCGCATACCACTCGACGTATGCTGCGGCATGCAGCACTTCGCCCTTCGATTCTGCAATGGGCTTGCCCATTTCGGCGGTCAGGATCGCAGCGAGATCGTCTGCATGTTCGACGATCAAATCGTACCAGCGCCGAAGCACGGCGCTCCGGTCCTTGGCGGGTTTCGCCGCCCAGAGAACCTGCGCCTTCGCAGCAGCTTCGATTGCGGTGTGCGCCTCTTCAATCCCCATATCCGGAAGCGTCGCCAGCAGTTCGCCGGTCGAAGGGTTGAAGACGTCGAAGGTCGCGCCGGTCCAGCCTGTGGCGGCATGCGCAACGGTGTGTAGCGGCGCGAAAAGTTCGGCGGCGCGCAGGTGCTTGGTCAAGGCGGGGGTCAAGGTCATGGCGGGCATCCTCCGGCGATGGCCCACCGCGAGGCGGCAGGCCCGCTTTTGCTTGTTCTTGCGGGTGCCGATCGACGCCGGCCCCCGAGCATTGCGCGCCTGAATTGACGCGCAGCACCCACAGCGCCGCGCGTCCTTCAAGACGCGCTAAGGTCGCCGCTGTAGTCCGTTGAATTGCTGCATAATTTTGTCCCTAAGTCGACCCCGATTTAAGGAGTTATGCACCGGGCAACCGCATCGGCGGTCGCCCGGTCGGAGGTCAACCACGCGCAGCGAGGATCGACGCTTCGAGAATGTCGAGCGCTTCGGCAAGAACTTCGTCCTGAATGGTGATCGGCGCCAGGAAGCGAATGACGTTGCCGTGGACGCCGCAGGTCAAGAGGATCAGGCCTTTTTCCAGAGCGATCAGACGCACCTTGTTGGCGAAGTCGGCGCTCGGCAGGTTGGTCTTCACGTCGTTGAACTCGACGGCGTTCATGAAGCCGGGGCCGCGGATATCGGCGATTTCAGGCGCCTGCTCGCGGATTGCCGCGAGGCGCTGCTTGAGCCGGCCGCCGAGCTGCTCGGCACGTTCGCAGAGCTTCTCCTCAGCGATAACATCGAGAACGGCGTGGGCTGCGGCGATGCCGAGCGGGTTGCCGCCGTATGTACCGCCAAGGCCGCCCGGTGCCGGAGCGTCCATGACTTCGGCGCGGCCGGTGACGGCGGCGAGCGGGAAGCCGCCGGCAAGGCTCTTTGCCATGGTGATGAGGTCAGGCGCGACATCGTGATGGTCCATGGCGAACATCTTGCCGGTGCGCGCGAAACCGGTCTGGACTTCGTCGGCGATGAGTAGAATGCCGTGCTGGTCGCAGATTTCGCGCAACGCCTTCATGAAGGCGGCGGGCGCGGGATAGAAACCGCCTTCACCCTGCACCGGTTCCAGGATGATCGCGGCGACACGGCCTGGATCGACATCGGCTGCAAAGAGCTTCTTCAGTGCTGCTAGCGACTGTTCGGTCGTGATGCCGTGCAGTTCGATCGGGAAGGGGGCGTGGAAGACGTCGCCCGGCATAGCGCCGAACCCGACCTTGTAGGGAACGACCTTGCCAGTGAGCGCCATGCCCATGAAGGTGCGGCCGTGGAAGCCGCCCCTAAACGCGATGACCGCCTGGCGGCCAGTCGAAGCGCGGGCGATCTTGACGGCGTTTTCGACAGCCTCGGCGCCGGTGGTTACGAAGATCGTCTTCTTGGCAAAGTTGCCCGGCGTCAGCGCGTTAAGGCGCTCGGCTAGGTGCACGTAGGTTTCGTACGGAACGACCTGATGGCAGGTATGGGTGAAGCGATCGATCTGCGCCTTGACCGCTTCGATGACCTTCGGGTGACGATGGCCCGTGTTGACGACCGCGATGCCGGAGGCGAAGTCGATGTAGCGGTTGCCTTCCTTGTCCCAGATTTCCGAGTTCTCCGCGCGATCGGCGTAGATCTGTGTGGTCATGCCGACGCCGCGAGAAATGGCGGCGTTCTTGCGATCGGTGAGGCTGGTCATGGCGCGTTCCTGTCACGTCTGGAGTTTAATATATTGCATTTTTTCTGCAACTTTATTTGGGAAGTGGTACACCTTTCACAGTCGATTGCAAATCAAATTTGGTGATCGAGACACCACGGCCGCTGATGCGGCGTTCTTGTCAGATCTTGATCGCGACGGCTAAGGTTGCGAACACACCGGAATTGCACGGATTCGGGCAGCGCCGGTGGGCGATAAAGGGAAATTTGGAATGGGCGCAGTGCGCTACAAGGTCGCCGAGGCGGCGCGATTGGCGGGGGTTTCTGCCTCGACGCTGAGGCTTTGGGAAACGCAAGGCCTCGTCGTGCCGGAACGATCCCCGACAGGGCATCGGCAATATACGGAGAGCGATCTTGCGAGGTTGAAGCGCATCTCCTGGTTCCGCGTCGAGCGTGGGCTGAACCCTGCGGCGATCCGCGAGGCGCTCGAAGCGGAAGGCGCGGCCGAGGATCAGTCCGGTACGGCAGCAGTTGACAGCGCCGACAACCAGGTTGGCCGCAAGCTGAGAAGCCTGAGGCACGCAGCCGGCAAGACGCTGGAGCAGGTGGCCGGCGATATCGGCATCGCCGCATCGGTGCTGTCGACGCTCGAGCGCACCTCGCAGGGCGTCTCGGTCGCCGTTCTGCACAACATAGCGGAGTACTTCGGAACCACCGTTTCCAGTCTCTCCGGCGAGGAGGAGGCGGATGCGCGCGCCGTGGTTCGGGCTGGCGAATGGCGGACATGGCCGCGCACGACGCCCGGCGTCACCGTGCAGTTGCTGGCCGATGGCCGCAACCAGATGGACTGCCACCGCTTCGTGCTCGAGCCCGGCGCTTCCAGCGAGGGCGCCTACCGGCACGAGGGCGAGGAATTCGTCTATGTTCTCTCGGGTCGCGTCGAGTTCATCCTCGACAGCGACCAGTTCTATGATCTCGGCATCGGCGACTCGCTCTACTTCGAGAGCAAGCGGCGCCATGCCTGGACGAACCGCCACGACGGTGAAACCGTGCTGCTTTGGGTCAACACGCCGCCGACGTTCTAGCGGCCATCGGGCCGGCTGACGCTGGGCCGCCTCTCCATCTGGCGCTCACGCCTCCACAGCCCTACCTGGTTCTTGCGTGTCAGCGATGGGGGCAAGCGCAACGTCTTCTGGAACCAGATAACTTTGTCGATCATGCGGTCGAGCAGGTCTCGCTCGATCCGCAGCACCGGTTTTCGGCAGTCGGCCAAGACTTCAAGATTGTCGATCATTGCACGAAGTCTTCCCATTCGGGTGTCGCAGTATCAAGCGCACGCGCCCCTCAGAAGAGGATCTGCTCTACGACGAGCGCGAAGAAAGGGATGACAGAACAACCCGATGGCTTCGAAGAGTTCGGCGAGATCATGATCCCGCAGCGGTCTTCGTTGACCTCGTCAAAGCGTGCCAATCCTCTTCTCGTGAACAGGACAAGCTGATCACGGAACACCAGAGGATCGGAATTGCCATTGCCTAGCAGTAATAGACACCGGCGGCGCAACGCCGCGTCGTCCGGCGAGCAACGCCGGCGACGCTAACCGGTGTCAGCGGACGGCCGACTCTGGCAATGGCGGGAGAGACGAAGCTGGGGAGCGCTATACTCAGCGCTTCGCCCGTCAGGTCGCCAATGAAGAGCGCAGCGGCCAAAACGAGCCAGATGATTCCAGTGCGTTTGCAGAAGCTCATTTTTTATCTCCCACAACGAAATTATCCGGCATTTCACTCAGATTCTGCTTGAGGTCTTTCACGTCGGCCTTTTCGGCGTTGGTCGTGTTCTTGAAGGCGAAATCATCCGCGGGCACACCGTCGCCAGTTTTCCAGTCCCTGATCTGGATGCTGTATTCCGGCCCACCCTTGACCTTGCTGGAAGTGATGACCAACCGGCAGGGGTACGGTTGATCGCCCTGTGCGACCCAGATCTGGAAGTCCACGTCGTCCTTGCGAAAAGCCAGTGAATCGCACTCCTTGCCGTTCACGAAGCCGCTTCCCAGGTCCTTGGAGTCATAGACGCCCTTCATCAACTCCTCATATGAATTGGTCATCAGCAAGTCGGCAGCCGGCAATGGCAGGCCGTGCTTGTCCTTCAACTCGTCTATCAATTGATCGACCGTTCCATGCATTTCCACCTGCGTGTACTTGTTGACGTTCTTCCCGAGAAGGGTGAGCGTTTTGCCGTCGAACAAGGTCTCGGTATCGACAAACCCGCCGGAGCGGGTCGTATGCACCCGGTCTGGCCGGCTAAGGTTCACGGTGCCGGAACTCGATAGCCCAAGCTTCTGGTCTGAACTGGTGACAACCTGAAGGTTGGAGTCATAGCTGAACGACAGGGTCTTCTGGGCAGCCAGATAGTCCGACATGGATTTGAGCAGTTTTTTGGCTTCCGGCGCGTCGGTAACCCGAATGAGTTCGACCCGACGGTTGCGAGTTCGACCTTCAGCCGTGTTGTTGCTGGCAACTGGCATAGTCTGACCTGCACCGGAGGCGATCAACCTGTCGGCGGAAACTCCTCTTTTGACAAGCGCCGCCTTGATCATGTCAGCACGTTCTTGCGAAAGACGTTGGTTGGTTTCCGCGTTGCCGCTCGCATCGGTGTGGACGATAATTCTCAAGCTCCAGTCGGGAAACTTCTTGAGCACGGCCGCAACGTTATCAAGAAGCTGTTCTGCGCCTGCCCGCAAGGTGGACTTTGCTATGGCGAAGCGCAGGCCAGGCATGTCGTACTGTTCTCTTGTCTGTAGTGCCTGCTCCAAGGCTTCCTTGCTGTGCTGCATATTCGCGCCGCCCGCGTCCTTGGCCAAGGACGCACATGGCGCGGCGGAAAGGATAAGGAGTGCCAGCGCTCCTCGGACGAGGCGTCTCCTGATCGATGTGTCTTCTCTGATTACCCTGCGGACGTTGAGGGGTTTCCCGTAGTCAGGCAGGTTGGCTGGCGCACTCGACATCGCAACGATCCTTCTCAAGTTGCTGAGAATTAAATTACAATGCACTTGCAACGCTAGTGGCGTGGAATTCTTGAGTCTCGCTGGCCGTTTGGGTCGGCCTACGCGAGTCAAGGGATCAGTTCTCAAGGTCCCAGATGCAACTGTCGGTCCGCCATCACCGACCAGGCAGCGGCCGCTGGAAGACGGGCCTCTGCTAGGGCAGAGGCTTGAGATGCAGTGTGGTCGTCACGCCTCCGAAGCAACCACAGCCGTGCATGGTACATCTGCCGGATTGGCGCGCAATTCATCCTATCTGATTAGGGAAAAGCCAGCGCAGCTACAGGCATGAGTAGTAGCGCTTAAGCTTGTCCAACGACTGTCCGCGACGTTTGTTGCCGATTGACCCGAGGTGTCCGGCCGCACGGCTTGCGGTTTGAGCCTTCTGCCGGTCTCAGAAAAACCGCCGCAAAAAGATCGGCGCGCGCCCCGTTTCCGGAGCGCGCGCCGATCTGTGTCTCATTATCCAGTTGCCCTTGTCTGCTGTCGCCGAAGAGGGCTGGCGGATTTATGGATCAGGCAGCGGCGTAGCGCTTTGCCATTTCCGGCAGGCGCAGCGTGCGGATCTTCGATGCCTTGCCGGCGGTGCGGAAGGCTTCGAAACGCTCCTTGCAGACCTCGGTCATCAGCGCAGTCGCCGGCTTCAGGTAGGTGCGCGGGTCGAAGTTTTCCGGGTTCTCGGCGAAGTTCTTGCGGATCGTGCCGGTCATGGCAAGGCGCAGGTCCGTGTCGATGTTGACCTTGCGCACGCCGAGCGGGATCGCCTTCTGGATTTCCGATACCGGAACGCCCCAGGTCGGCTTCATCTTGCCGCCATAGGTGTTGAAGAGGTCCTGCAGATCCTTCGGCACGGACGACGAGCCGTGCATGACGAGGTGGGTGTTCGGCAGCTTCTTGTTGATCTTGGCGATCGTTTCGATCGACAGGATGTCGCCATCGGGCTCGCGGGTGAACTTGTAGGCGCCGTGGCTGGTGCCGATCGCAACAGCGAGCGCGTCAACGCCGGTCTTGGTGACGAAATCGAGCGCCTGGTCCGGGTCGGTCAGAAGCTCTTCGCGCGACAGCTTGCCTTCGAAGCCGTGGCCGTCTTCCTTGTCGCCGGCGCCGGTCTCGAGGTTGCCGAGGCAGCCGAGTTCGCCTTCGACCGAAACGCCGGCCGCATGCGCGATCTTCACCACTTCTGCAGTGACGGCGACATTGTAGTCATAGCTGGCAACGGTCTTACCGTCCTTCTCCAGCGAGCCATCCATCATGACGGAGGTGAAGCCGTTGGTGATGGCCGAGATGCAGGTCGACGGCTGGTCGCCATGGTCGAGGTGCAGACAGACGGGGATATGCGGGTATTCTTCGGCCGCGCCCAGGATCAGGTGCCGCAGGAACGCATCGCCTGCATAGGAACGGGCGCCGCGGCTTGCCTGAAGGATCACCGGACTGTCGGTGGCATCGGCGGCGCGCATGACGGCCTGAATGTATTCGAGATTGTTCACATTGAACGCCGGCAGCGCGTAATCGTTCTCCGCCGCATGGTCGAGCAGTTGCCGCAATGTGATCAATGCCATTCGCTATTCTCCCTTGGTGTTCGGCGCAGCCATCTTCGGTGCACCACAAAAACAATCCGGCACGAAGCGCCGCATGAACATCATCGCAGGCAGGCGATGGCCGGAATATCCGTGCGGCGTGACGGCGCGCGCGAATTGGTCGCGCCCACCGAAGTCAGGCGCACAATAGTTCATCGAAGTGGTTTGACAACCGGGCAAAAGGCAGGTTGCCAGAGGTCGAAACTCGCTTCAATCGATTTTACTGTGGACTGGATGCAACACCCCTGGAGTGAACTGGTTTCACTTTCTGGTGGTGCCTCCGAGGGGAGTGGGACAAGAGTAATCAACGCAATCTGGGCGTGTTTCTTTTGCACTGCACACCAGTCGGTCGGGTGTGAGATAGAAACGATTTGTCGACAGGAAGTGAGTGGGTCGCAAGAAGATTGCGGCGAACGGCGCCATTCTTTGCGCACATTACGTAAACTGCCGGCAAAATTCACAAACTTTGCATAGGCGATGATTCGAGGCCGGCTCCGGGCGGGTTTTGTCGACAAAATTTGCCGACCTAAAACGTTGCAGGAGATTTCCCGAAATTGCCCTGCTTCCGTCATATGTCCGTCGCAAAGGCGACGAAAAGAATCGCAAACGAAATACAACCTATGGGATAGAAGGAATTCTGTCCTATAGATAAAGATGCAGACAGCCGCAGAATCCGCCTTGCGTTTGAAGAAGATTTGCACTTCTCTCCTGCGATCACAAACCCAAAACAAGGGGAAGGAGAGAAACAAAATGGCTTCACTCAAACTCAACCTGCGCGCTGCCGCACTGATCGGCTCGCTGCTCATCGGAGCAAGCCCGGCACTCGCCGAAGCTGTCCTGCATCGTGGCAACGCAGGTGAGCCGCAAACGCTTGACCAGCACCACACCTCGATCAACATCGAAGCGTTCATCCTCAAGGATCTCTACGAAGGCCTGACGATCTATGACGCCTCTGCAAAGATCGTCCCGGGTGTCGCTGAGACGTGGGAGCTTTCGGACGACGGTACGGTCTATACCTTCAAGCTGCGCGCCGATGCAAAGTGGTCGGATGGTTCGCCGGTAACCGCCGAAGATTTCGTCTTCTCCTTCCGCCGCGTTGAAGATCCGAAGACCGCGGCCGGCTACGCCAACATCCTCTTCCCGATCAAGAACGCCGAAAAGGTCAACAAGGGCGAAGTGCCGACCGACCAGCTTGGCGTGAAGGCGATCGACGAAAAGACGGTCGAAATTACGCTTGAGCGTCCGACCCCGTTCTTCCTGGAACTGCTCGCGCACCAGACCGCACTTCCGGTCAGCAAGGCAAGCGTCGAAAAGAACGGCGCAGACTTCGTCAAGCCGGGCGTCATGGTTTCGAACGGCGCGTTCACGCTCCAGGCCCACGTTCCGAACGACAGCCTGACCGTCGTCAAGAACGCCAACTACTGGGATGCGGCCAACGTCAAGCTCGACAAGGTCATCTTCTACCCGATCGACGACCAGGCGGCTTCGGTTCGCCGCTTCGAAGCCAAGGAAATGGACCTAGTCTATAACTTCTCGGCCGACCAGATCGACCGCCTGCGCACGTCCTACAACGACCAGGTCCACGTGTCGCCGTCGCTTGCGACCTACTACTACGCATTCGACACCCGCCAGGAGCCCTATAGCGACGTTCGCGTTCGTCAGGCCCTTTCGATGGCTGTCGACCGCGACTTCCTTGCCAAGGAGATCTATGCCGGTTCGCAGCTCCCCGCCTATTCGATGGTTCCTCCGGGCATCGAAAGCTACGGCGAGCCGTCCAAGGCTGACTTCGGCACGCTGTCGCAGCTTGACCGCGAAGACAAGGCCATCGCCCTGATGAAGGAAGCTGGCTACGGCGAAGGTGGCAAGCCCCTCAATATCGAGCTGCGCTACAACACCAACCCGAACCACGAGCGCGTGGCGACGGCTGTCGCCGACATGTGGAAGAACACCT
The DNA here is from genome assembly GCF_020035535.1 of Ensifer adhaerens. Classification (NCBI taxonomy): domain Bacteria; kingdom Pseudomonadati; phylum Pseudomonadota; class Alphaproteobacteria; order Hyphomicrobiales; family Rhizobiaceae; genus Ensifer; species Ensifer adhaerens. Next base: position 2,772,887 of record NZ_CP083350.1, read on the forward strand.
TCGGCGCCAAGGTGTCGCTGGTGAACCTCGACGTGTCCTCGCACTACGCCTACCTGCAGGAAGGCGGCAAGTTCAACGTTGCCCGCGCCGGCTGGCAGGCTGACTATGCGGACGCCGAGAACTTCCTGGCGCTCAGCGTCGGCTCAAACAAGACCTTCAACTACGGCCATTTCGAAAACGCTGAATTCGATAGCCTGATGAAGAAGTCCTACGACGAGCAGGATCCGGCAGCTCGCTCCAAGCTGCTGCACGAAGCCGAAGCGCTGCTGATGAAGGAACAGCCGATCGCTCCGCTTCTGACCCAGGCCGACCTGTGGCTCGTTGCCAGCCGCGTCAAGGGCTGGGCGGACAATGCTCCGAACGAGCACCTGAGCAAGTTCCTGAGCATCGCCGAATAACGAACTGAGACGACGCGCGGCCTCTCGCCGCGCGTCGTTTCCGGAGCACGTCCATGATTTCCTTCATCCTTCGCCGATTGGCGAGTGCGGTGCCGACGTTGTTTATCGTCGTCACCATATCCTTTTTTCTGATGCGGTTCGCCCCCGGGGGCCCCTTCAACCTCGAGCGTCCCCTTCCGCCACAAACGATGGCGAACCTGATGAAGACGTATCAGCTCGACCAGCCCCTTTGGCGCCAATACACGCACTATCTCAGCAATGCGGTGACCGGCGACTTCGGCCCGAGCTATGTCTATAAGGACAACAACGTCGCCGAGTTGATCGGCAAGGGTCTGCCCTATTCGATGGAGCTCGGCTTCTACGCGCTGCTGCTTGCACTTATCGGCGGCGTGACCGCCGGTACGATCGCCGCGCTCAGGCAGAACAGCATTCTCGATTTCGCGATCATGTCGGTCTCGACCATGGGCGTCACCGTGCCCAACTTCGTCGTCGGCCCGGTGTTGACGCTGGTCTTTGCGATCGTGCTCGCATGGCTGCCGGCAGGCGGCTGGGGCGACGGATCGCTGCGCTTCCTGATCCTGCCGATGATCGCGCTGGCGCTGCCGCAGCTTGCGGTGTTTGCGCGCCTGACGCGCGGCTCGATGATCGAGGCTTTGCATACCGACCATATCCGAACGGCCAAGGCCTACGGTCTGCCGTCACGCACGGTTGTCGTCACCCACGCCATGCGTGGCGCGATGCTGCCGGTCGTCTCCTATCTCGCGCCTTGCGCTGCGGCCCTTCTGACCGGCTCGGCCGTCGTCGAGACGATCTTCACCATTCCTGGCGTCGGTCGTTACTTCGTCCTCGGCGCGATCAACCGCGATTACACGCTGGTGATGGGCACGGTTATCCTCGTCGCCATCTTCGTCATCGTTTTCAATCTCCTGGTCGACATTCTCTACGGCCTGCTCGATCCGAGGGTTCGCCATGACTGATATCGCCCAGACCCCGGTGCTGACACCGGAAACGAAGGGGCGAAGCCTCTTCCAACTCGCCGCCATGCGCTTCCGGCGCAACCGCGCCGCAATGGCCGGCTGCTTCATGCTGGCGCTGATCGCGCTGTTCTCGTTCCTCGGACCGCTCTTCGTTCCGCACACCTATGACCAGGTGTTTCCGTCCTACGTCTCGATCAGCCCGAGCCTCGATCCGCGGCCCGATACGTCCACGCTTCAGGACGTTATGGAAGGCGTTGCCACGCGAGCGCGCGTCACGCTGAAGGAGTTCGCCGTCGAGGGCGAGACCTTTACCGCGACGATCACCTCCGAACAGCCGATCGACGCACGCGCCACGCGCTATTTCGATCGCGCCAACGAGTTTCGTGACACCCAGGTAGTGGCAACGGAAGACGACGGGAAGACGCTGAAGGTCACCGGTCAGGTCGACCGGGAGTATTTCCCCTTCGGCACCGACTCCAACGGCCGCGACCTCTTGGTCCGCGTCATGCTCGGCGGCCAGATCTCGATCGCCGTCGGCCTGCTCGCCAGTCTCGTGTCGCTCGGCATCGGCGTCGTTTATGGCGCGACTTCGGGCTATATCGGCGGCCGCGTCGACAACGTCATGATGCGTCTGGTGGAGATCCTCTACTCTCTGCCCTTCGTCTTCCTCGTCGTCGTGCTCGTCGTGTTCTTCGGCCGCTCGTTCATCCTGATCTTCCTGGTGATCGGTGCGGTGGAATGGCTCGACATGGCCCGTATCGTGCGTGGCCAGACACTTGCGCTCAAACGCCGCGAATTCGTCGGCGCCGCGCAGGCACTCGGTCTTACCGACTGGCAGATCATCCGCCGGCACATCATCCCCAACACGATCGGTCCGGTCATCGTTTTCGTGACCGTCGTCGTGCCCAAGGTGATCCTGCTCGAGAGCTTCCTCTCCTTCCTCGGCCTTGGCGTTCAGGCGCCGCTGACGAGCTGGGGCGCGCTGATCTCGGAAGGCGCAAACAACATCCAGTCGGCGCCGTGGCTTTTGATCTTCCCGGCCATCTTTTTCGTCCTGACGCTGTTTTCGCTGAACTTCGTCGGCGACGGCCTGCGCGACGCGCTCGACCCGAAGGATCGCTGACATGGCAGATACCAACGAAACCATCCTGGCCGTTCGCGGACTCAAGGTGAACTTCTCGACGCCTGACGGCACCGTAGAAGCGGTCAAGGGCATCGATCTCGACGTACGCTCAGGCGAAACGCTCGCAGTCGTCGGCGAATCCGGCTCCGGCAAGAGCCAGACGATGATGGGTATCATGGGCCTGCTCGCCAAGAACGGTGAGGTCACGGGCTCGGCAACCTACCGTGGGCAGGAGCTTGTTGGCCTGCCGCCGAAGGCCTTGAATCAGGTCCGCGGCGCGAAGGTCACCATGATCTTCCAGGAGCCGATGACCTCGCTCGATCCGCTCTATCCGATCGGACGCCAGATCGCCGAGCCGATCGTTCACCACCGCGGTGGCTCGTTCAAGCAGGCGCGGGCACGCGTGCTCGAACTGCTCGAACTTGTCGGCATCCCCGAGCCGGGACGTCGCATCGACAGCTACCCGCACGAGCTTTCGGGTGGCCAGCGCCAGCGCGTGATGATCGCCATGGCACTCGCCAACGAGCCTGATCTGCTAATCGCTGACGAACCGACGACGGCACTCGACGTGACGATCCAGGCGCAGATCCTCGATCTCCTGAAGTCGCTGCAGCAGCGCTTCGGCATGGCGATCGTGCTGATCACCCACGACCTCGGCATCGTCAAGCATTTCGCGGACCGCGTGGCCGTGATGCGCCGTGGCGAAGTGGTGGAAAAGGGCACAACGGCAGATATCTTCGAGCGGCCGCAGGCCGATTACACGAAGATGCTGCTTGCCGCCGAGCCCAGTGGTCGCAAGGCTTCGCCGCCCGACGGCGCGCCGATCATTCTCGAAGGTCGCGATGTCTGCGTCGATTACCAGATCGGCGGCGGACTGTTCAAAGGCGGCAAGTCGGTCTTCCGCGCCGTGGACAGCGTCAATCTGCGCCTGAAAGAGGGGCAGACGATCGGGGTCGTCGGAGAGTCCGGCTCCGGAAAATCGACGCTCGGCCGTGCGCTGCTGAGACTGCTGCCGAGCAGCGGTCACTATCGCTTCGGGACGACGGACATCTCCGGTTTCGACCGCGGCCAAATGCGGCCGTTGCGCCGCACCTTGCAACTCGTTTTCCAGGATCCCTACGGCTCGCTTTCGCCGCGCCGAACCGTCGGTGAAATCATCACCGAAGGTCTGCACGTGCATGAGCCCGAGCTCAGCCGCGCTGACCGCGACCGCCGGGCGTCCGAGGCACTCAAGGAAGTGGGGCTCGATCCGGCGTCGCGCAATCGCTACCCGCACGAGTTTTCGGGCGGCCAGCGGCAGCGTATCGCGATTGCCCGCGCGATGATCCTGAAGCCGAAGGTCGTCATTCTCGACGAACCGACCTCGGCGCTCGACCGCTCGGTGCAGGGGCAGGTGATCGAACTCCTGCGCGATCTGCAGCGCTCACATGGGCTCTCCTACATCTTCATCAGCCACGATCTTTCGGTGGTGAAGGCGATGTCGGACTATGTGATCGTCATGAAGAACGGCAAGATCGTCGAGGAAGGCGAAACTGACGCGATCTTCGAGGCGCCGAAACAGCCCTATACCAAGACGCTGATCGGCGCTGCCTTCAACATCTGAGACTTTGGACACATCGTTGACAGGGACGCGAGCGATCGCGTCCCTGAATTCATTTCTGCGCTTGGGGTTCGGATGCCGGCTGCGATCAGAGATCGCCGTCTGCGGGAAAGTCCGCGGCGACGAGCTTCTTGTCGAGCCCGAATTTCTGCATCTTTTCGTAGAGCGTCTTGCGCGAGATGCCGAGCGACTCATAAACCGGTTTCAGGGCGCCGCCGTGGGCCGCGATGGCGCTGGCGATCAAGCCTTTTTCATAGGCTGCCACCTTGTCGGCAAGCCGGCCGTTATCTTCCTTGGCTGCATCGTGCGGCGAGGCATCAAGCCCAAGCACCAGCCGTTCGGCGGCATTGCGCAGTTCGCGTACGTTGCCCGGCCAGTCGCGCTCTGCCATTTCCGCCAGCATGGCTTGTGAGACCTCGACTTCGTCCCGGCCGTAGCGCGCGGCGGATTCCCTGACCAATTGCAGAAAGAGCAGCGGGATATCCGTGCGGCGTTGTGCAAGCGAGGGAACACGAAGCGTCGCGACGTTGAGCCGATAGAGCAGATCGGCGCGGAAGCGCCCTGCGACAACCTCCTTTTCGAGGTCGACTTTGCTGGTCGCGATGAAGCGCACGTCGAGCGGCACGACTTCGTTCGATCCGAGCCGGGTGATGACGCGTTCCTGGAGGACGCGCAGGAATTTAGCCTGAAGGTCGAATGGCATCGAGCCGATCTCGTCGAGCAGGATGGTACCACCGCGACCATGCTCGAACTTGCCATAGCGCGGGCGGATGGCACCGGGAAAGGCGCCGGGCTCATGGCCGAAAAGCTCGCTCTCGATCAGGTTTTCCGGCAGTGCCGCACAGTTGATCGCAATGAAGGGGCTATTGGCCCGTGCGCTCAGATCGTGCAGCGTGCGGGCCAGCACCTCCTTGCCGACACCGGTGTCGCCGATGATCAGCGTGTCGGCGTCGGCGGCGCCGATCGCGCGAATGCGATAGCGCAGATCGACCATCACTTGGCTGCGACCGGGGAGCCGCTGCTCGATATCGTCGCGTTTGCCGGCCACGGCCTTCAAACGGCGGTTTTCCAGGACGAGCGCGCGCCAGTCGAGGGCCCGGCGGATCGTGCCGGCGAGCATCTGTGTCGCAAAGGGCTTCTCGACGAAATCATAGGCGCCTTCGCGCATCGCGCGCACGGCAAGCTGCACATCGCCATGGCCGGTGACGAGGATGACAGGCACTTCGGCATCGATCTCGCGGATCCGCTGCAGAAGCGTCATGCCGTCCATGCCGGGCATGCGGATGTCGCTGATGACTACGCCGGAAAAACTGAAGCTGATGAATTCCAGTGCGTGTTCGGCTGCCGCAAATGTCTCGACTCGAAAGCCCGCAAGTTCCAGCGCTTGCGCACTCGAATGGCGTACATCCTCTTCGTCATCGACGAGCAGGATCCGGCTCTCGATCATTCGGCAGCCTCCCGGGCATTGCTATCTTCGGCGGCAAGTTCGATGCGGAACTCGGCGCCACCCTCCGCAAGATTGGTGGCAACAAGGCTGCCGCCGAAATCCTTGATAATGTTATAGGAAATCGAAAGGCCGAGGCCCAGCCCCTTGCCGACGCCCTTGGTCGAAAAGAACGGATCGAAAATGCGTTCGGCAATCGCCGGCGGGACGCCTGGTCCCCGGTCGCTGACGGTCAGCAACACCTTGCCGCCATCCTGTCTAGCTCGTAGGCGAATGGTCCGGTCTTCAAGTCCCTCGACGGCATCTGCGGCGTTCGAGATGACGTTGACGAGCACCTGCTGCAGGCGCACCGATCCGGCGCGAACGACGAGCGGCTGATCGCCGAGATCAATGTCGATGGTTGCTGACGCAGCCTTCAGCCGAACCGATACGATCTCCATCGTATCGCGCACCACCTCTTCGACTGGAACCGGCCCGAGCTTCTCGTTCGGTTTGCGGGCGAAGTTGCGCAGGTGCTTGCTGATCGCTGCCATGCGATCGACGAGGCCGGAGATCCGGCGGATGTTGTCACTTGCCTCGTCGGATCGACCGCGCTCGATCAGCAATGCGGCGCTGTCGGCATAGGTCTTTGCGGCGGCAAGCGGCTGGTTGAATTCGTGCGAGAGGGCGGCGGACATCTGCCCGAGACCGGCCAACTTGCCGGCCTGAATGAGATCGGCCTGTGTCCGGCGCAACTGCTGTTCTGTCAGGCGGCGCTCGGCGATCTCCTCTTCGATCTGGGCGTTGACGCGCGCGAGGTCGGCGGTGCGTTCGTCGACACGGCGTTCGAGTTCGGTCTGCGCTTCCGCCTGCATCGAGATGCGTTCGTTGAGCCGTGCGCGGCGTTGCAGGATGATGGCCACGCCAAGGCCGGCGAGACAGATCAACAGCAAAGCTGCGGCGACTGTGGTCAGCGCCTGCGTATGGGCGGAAGCCGTATCCACCAGCACGTTCACGGTCCAGTCGGCGTCCGGCATATATTGCGACAGCACGAGATATTCGCGGCTGGAGCCGCCGGAGGAAACGGTCATGAAGCGATGGCCTGAGGAGGTCCTGTCTGCCATGGGCAGCGGCTGTAGCGTGGCGTCGGCATAGCGCCTCGAGGCTTCGGTGCGCGCGAGCCGGTCTGGGGTCAAAGGCAGGATTGAGGAATAGAGCCAGTCCGGGTCGCCGGACATGAAGATGATGCCCTCGGGGTCGGAAACGAAGATTCTGTATTCACCGCCCTGCCAGGAGGCTTCGATGCTTTCGACATCGACCTTGAAGACGATGACGCCGCGGATCTCGTCACCGATCTGGATCGGCGAGCCAAAATAGTAGCCGCGCTTCAGCGACGTGGTGCCGAGCGCATAGAAGCGCGACTGCTGCCCGCGAAGCGCCTCCTGGAAATAGGGGCGATAGCTGAAGTTCTGGCCGACGAAACTCGTCGGCCCGTCATAGTTGCTGGCAGCGATCGTATCGCCGTCAGGCGTGATGACATAGATATCCGAGGAGTGAAGCAGCGCGTTGATGTCTTTCAGATAGGTGTTCACCGCCTCCCTCAGGCGCCGGTCGCGCGGGCGGGTGACCAGTTCCTGGACGTCTTCGTGATCCGCAATCAGCGCCGGCAGCGCCTGATAGCGGTTTAGGTGGCCATCGAGCGCGGTGACGGCGAGCCGGAGAGCAGTGGTGGCTTGAGCAGTCGCTTCGCGCAGATAGCTGTCGGTCGTGACTGCATAGCCTTTCCAGGCCAGTATGGTCGCAAGCAGCGGCAACAGCAGAAATCCAAGGGCCAAGCGATGTTTCACAGATGTCCGCGCGCCTCCTCGCGTGCTTACGACGACATGCCGCAAGGCGATCTTATGCACCGGCGCAACGGGCCACAAGCGCAGGGCTACCGGTCTCTCGATTGTTGACGAGTCAATTGCGCTGTCAATGTAATGTTGACAATGCGTTTGGCCTTGGTCGGCTTTCGCTGCGGCCCGGAAGAGCGCATCTATCTCCCAACGAAGCGCCCCGGTGGCGCCGGAGCGAAAGGATCACGGCAATGCTCAATCAGATCAAGGGTCTGCATCACGTCACTTCGATGGCCGACGATGCGCGCGAAAACAACCTGTTCTTCACCAAGTCGCTCGGCCTGCGCCGGGTCAAGAAGACGGTCAACTTCGACTCGCCGGACGTCTACCACCTCTATTACGGCGACGAAGCCGGCACGCCCGGTACCGTCATGACCTACTTCCCGTTCCCGAACATGCCGCGTGGTCGCGCCGGTACCGGCGAAGTCGGGACCACCGTGTTCTCCGTGCCCGAAGGTTCACTCGGCTTTTGGCGCGATCGCCTGACGGCTTCGGGTGTCTCCGGCCTCAAGGACGAAGAAACCTTCGGCGAGAAGCGCCTGAACTTTGCCGGCCCTGATGGTGACGGCTTTGCGCTCGTCGAGGTCAAGGATGATCAGCGCGCACCCTGGACGGAAGGCGGCATTTCGGCGGATCATGCGATCCGCGGGTTTCATTCCGCCGCACTTCGTCTTCGCGATGAAGGCGCTACGGCCGAACTCTTGAAGTTCATGGGCTACGAGGAGCTTGACCGCAAGGATGGTGTCACGCGTCTGATCGTGCCTGGCGGCAACGATGCGCGCGTCATCGACCTGGAGACGATGCCGAATATCGGCCGCGCTTCGCAGGGCGCCGGTTCGGTGCACCATATCGCCTTCGCCGTCGAAAACCGCGAAAAGCAGTTGGAGGTGCGCAAGGCGCTGATGGATACCGGCTACCAGGTTACCCCGGTTATCGACCGCGATTACTTCTGGGCGATCTACTTCCGCACACCGGGTGGCGTGCTGTTCGAGATCGCCACCAACGAGCCGGGCTTCGACCGGGACGAGGATCTCGCGCACCTCGGCGAGGCGCTGAAGCTGCCGCAGCAGCACAAGCACCTGCGTCCGATCCTGGAGAGCCACCTGCAGAAGATCGACTAATCGTCGATACAGATGGCTCGCCGTACCGGCGAGCCTTTGGCACCCTATGAAGATCGCTTCACTGTTTCGTCGAAACGGTGAATCCAACGCCTTGAAATCAGGCAGTTTCGGACTGAGGCTCTGGCCCGTTTCGAAGAACTGCTCCAGGAGACAAAAATGGTCGATTTTGGTTACGTCCACAAACTGAAGGCCGGCAAGCCCGGCCAGCCGATCTTCTTCGTCTTTCACGGAACGGGCGGAGATGAAAACCAGTTCTTCACCTTTGCGTCCGAGCTTCTGCCCGATGCGACGATCGTCTCGCCGCGCGGTGACGTCTCGGAGCATGGTGCAGCAAGGTTCTTCAAGCGCACGGGTGAGGGCGTCTATGACATGGCGGATCTTGCCCGGGCTACCGAAAAGATGGCCGGCTTCGTCAAGGCGTTGGCTACGGAGCACCAGGCTTCGCAGGTGATCGGCCTCGGCTATTCCAATGGTGCGAACATTCTCGCCAATGTGCTCATCGAAAAAGGCGTCTTCGACAAGGCGGTGCTCATGCACCCCCTGATCCCATTCCGGCCGAAGGACAATCCGGCGCTCAAAGGCCGTCGCGTGCTGATTACCGCGGGCGAGCGCGACCCGATCTGCCCGGCGCCGCTGACGCAGGCATTGGCCGACTATCTCCAGGGGCAGGGTGCGGCAACGCAGACGGAGTGGCACTCAGGCGGACATGACATTCGCCAGAACGAAATTGCTGCGATCACGCGCTTCTTGAAGGAATAGAACGTTTCCGGTTGGAAAGGGCCGATTGCGTAACTCCGACCGGAAATCCACTGCGCACCTTGGCTGGAGTTGCTCCGGTTACTCCAGTCGACGGCGGAAGAGCCAGGACGCGGCCGAGAGTGTGACGATGGCGATCATAGACAGTGGGATCGTCTGCCGCGCCACCTCGACCGCCGGTATGTCCTTGAGGAACACACCCTTCACGATCACGAGGAAATAGCGCAGCGGGTTGATGTAGGTGATCGGCTGCAGCCAGGTGGGCATGTTCTCGATCGGCGTCGCGAAGCCCGAGAGCAGCATCGCCGGCACCATGAAAAGGAAGGCGCCGAGGATCGCCTGCTGCTGCGTCATCGAAAGGGCCGAAATGAAGAGGCCGAGGCCGACGACGGAGGCGAGATAGAAGATCGCGCTGCCATAGAGCAGCAATAGCGAGCCGCGCAACGGCACCCCGAAAATGAAGACTGCCGCCAGGATATAGATGGTGATGTGGAAGAGACCAATCATCATTGGTGGGATCAGCTTGCCGATCAGGATCTCATGTGTCCTAAGCGGCGAAACCATGAGCTGGTCGAAAGTGCCGAGCTCGCGTTCGCGGGCGATCGACAGCGCGGTTACAATGAGGCCGATCAACAGCGCTATGCTCGCGACCAGGTTCGGCACCATGAACCATTGATAGGTGAGGTTCGGATTGAACCAGTTCCGCGCAACGACGGCGACTGCGCCGGAAGCCATGCGCTTCCCGGCCGGCGTTTCGGAGGCAAGCGTTCCGACGATGCGGCTCAAATATCCTGCAACGATCTGCGACGCGTTTGAGCGGCGCCCATCGAGGATGACCTGTACTTCGGCCGGCCGGCTCGCTTCGATCTCGCGCGAGAAGGTGGGGCCGATCTCGATCGCGGCAATGACGGTTTGCGTGTCGATTGCCGCGCGCACCTCGTCGGGGCTGTTGGTGAAGCGAATGCTGCGGAAAGTCGGCGACCCCTGGATCTCTTCAACGAGGTCCTGGCTCCAGTGGCCATTGTCGCGGTTCAGCACCATGACGTCGACATTCGTCACTTCGAGCGTTGCGGCATAGGAAAACACCAGCAGCTGCAGGATCGGCGGGACGATCAGCACCGTGCGTCCTTTGGGATCGCGCAGTACCGCCAGCAATTCCTTGACGATCAGTGCCTTCAGTCTTGTCCACCACATCTCAGCCAATCCTCTTGCGGGTGCTGCGGGCGGCGAGCGCGAAGAAAACGCAGCCGATCAGGAGCATGACGGCGATCGCCCGCGTGAACATCGGCCAGATGTCGCCGGCAAGGAACACGGTCTGCAGGCTCGGGATCAGATAGCGGGCCGGCACGACGAAAGTGATCCATTGAATGACCCTCGGCATCGAGTTGATTTCGAAGAGAAATCCGGAGAGCAGGAACGCCGGCAGGAAGGCAGAGATCAACGCGAGCTGCGAGGCGAGAAACTGGTTCTTGGTCGCCGCCGAGATCAGCAGGCCCTGGCCGAGTGCCGGCATCAGAAAGGTCGCCGACAGCGCATAGAGCGCTGCGACGGAGCCGCGGAAGGGGACGCCAAAGAGGAAGACGGCAAGCAGCACGCACAGCGTCATCGAGGTGAGGCCGAGGATGAAATAGGGTAGCAGCTTGCCGGCCAAGAGTTCGGCGGCCGAGACGGGGGTGGCCATCATCGCCTCCATCGTGCCGCGTTCCCACTCGCGGGCAACCACGAGCGAGGTCAGCAGTGTACCGACCAGCGTCATGACGATGGCGATCGATCCGGGTACGAGGAAGTTTCGGCTGGTCAGCTCCGGATTGAACCAGAAGCGCTGCTCGGCCGAAATTGCCGGTGGGCGTCCGGCTCCTTCGCTCAAGCGCTGGCGCTCCCAGTTGGCAAGGGTCGCTTGCGCGTAGTTCTGTACGAAGTTTGCGGTGTTGGGATCCGAGCCATCGACGAGCACCTGCACCGCCGGATGGCGTCCGGCAGAATAGTCCGCCGTAAAGCCGGCGGGGATCACGACAATGCCGCGCACGCGGCCGAGCACCAGATCCTCTTCGAAATCCCGTCGGTCGCGACCGACCGTCACCTTGAAATAGCGCGACGCCTGAAACCCGGCGGCGAGGTCTCGCGTCAGCGGCGCTTCCTCTTCTATGACGAGCCCGACGTGGGTCTGCGTCGTGTCGAGCGATACGCCATAGCCGAAGAGAAAGAGCAGGATCATCGGCAGCACGAAGGCAATCAGGATGCTGCTCGGGTCGCGAACGATCTGGTAGCTTTCCTTGCGCACTAGCGCGGCAAAGCGCCTGGCCCGGGTGGCACCGCCTTCTATGGTTGAGGACTGCGCGCTCATGCCGCCTCCTTTTCCTCCGACCCCTGAACCAGGGCGATGAAGGCATCCTCCATCGTCGGGTCCGGAAGCTTGTCGCCGGCGACCTGGGCCTTCAATTCGTCCGGCGAGCCGAGCGCGATCGACTTCCCGCGATAGATGAGGGAAATGCGGTCGCAATACTCGGCCTCGTCCATGAAGTGCGTGGTCACGAGCACTGTGACGCCCTTTTCGACCAGCCCGTTGATATGGGTCCAGAATTCGCGCCGCGTAATGGGGTCGACGCCGGAGGTAGGCTCGTCGAGAAACAGCGCTTCCGGCTCATGCAGCACGGCACAGGCAAGGGCCAGCCGCTGCTTGAGCCCGAGCGGCAAATCCTTGGCCGACATGTCGAGAAGGCGGCCGAAGGCGAAGATATCGGTCATCAGCTGGATACGCTCGCGTTTGCGCGCACCGGAAAGCCCGTAGACGCCGGCAAAGAAACTGAGGTTCTGCGCGACGCTGAGGTCTCCATAGAGCGAGAACTTTTGCGCCATGTAGCCGAGCCGATTGCGCGCCTCGGCCGCATCGCGGCGAAGATCAAAGCCCGCAACGCGGCCTTCGCCGGCCGAGGGTTTCAGTAGGCCGCAGAGCATCTTGAACGTCGTCGATTTGCCGGCGCCGTTCGGGCCGAGAAGCCCGAAGATCTGGCCGCGTGGAATGTCGAAGGTGATGTCGTCGGCGGCGGTGAAATCCCCGAAGCGTTTCGTCAGGCCGTGGGCCTCGATGACGGGCTTGCTGTCTTCCATTGCGAAAGGTGTCTGCGTTTCCGCCAATTTCGAGCGACCACGGGGACCGCCGCCGAGCATGTCGATGAAGGCATCCTCGAAGCGGGGAGGCGTGGTCGTCACCGCAGGCGTCGACGAGCCGTCGCCCGGTGTCGGCGGCTTGGTGTTGGGCTTCATCACCAGTCGGATCGCTTCACCCTGGATGACGCCGTCGACCACATCATCGTCATCGAGAAAGCGCGCGAGCTTCTGGCGTCGTCCATGCGCGATGCCCGAAACCTTGAAGACGCGTTCGGCGACGCGAGCGGTCAGTTCGGCGGGACTCCCGGCAAACAGGAGCTTGCCTTCGTTCAGCAGCAGCACACTGTCGCAGGCCTCGGCTTCGTCGAGATAGGCCGTCGACCAGACGACGCCGATGCCTTCGGCCGTCAGGTTCTCGACCATCTTCCAGAGGTCGCGACGGGAGATCGGATCGACGCCGACGCCCGGTTCGTCGAGGAGGAGCAGACGGGGCTTCCGCAGCAGTGCGCAGGCGAGGCCAAGCTTCTGCTTCATGCCGCCGGATAGCTTGCCGGCAAGGCGCGCGGTGAAGCGCTTGAGATCGGTGAATTCGAGCAGTTCGTCGAACGTCGCAGGACGCTCGGCGAGCGGCAGGCCGCGCAGATCGGCGTAAAGGTTCAGGTTCTCCTGAACGGAAAGATCCTCATAGAGGCCGAAGCGCTGCGGCATGTAGCCGATCGCCGCCTGGATGTCGGCCGCGTTGGTCACCGTGTCGAAACCGAGAACCTCGACCTTGCCGGCGTCCGGCACCATTAGCCCCGTCATCAACCGGATAAGCGTAGTCTTTCCCGCGCCATCAGGGCCGACGAGCCCGGTAATCCGCCCGCCCAGGATTTCGCCATCGATGTGGTCGAGTGCCGGCGGGGCATCGCCGAAGCGCTTGACCACGTCCGCGATCCGGACGAACGGTGTTTCGTCGCTCATCGTTTTGCCTCTGCGGCTTCGGGCAGGTGCACCGTCACCGGCATGCCCTGCCTGAGATCGGGACCCGGCTTGTCGACGACGATGCGCAGGCGGTAGACGAGATCGGTCCTAAGCTCCGGCGTTTCCACTGACTTCGGGGTGAACTCGGCGACAGGCGAGATAAAGCCCACCGTGGCCTTGTAGGGGCGATCCGGTGCAGTGTCCGAGGTGATCTCTACGGCCATGCCCGGATGCACCCGGCCAAGATCCGGTTCCGCGACATAGGCCCGGACCCAGACGGGTTCGTTCAGCGAGACGACATAGACCATGTCGGAGGGCGCGACGATTGCGCCGACTTCGCGAACTCGGGAGAGCACGGTTCCGGCATTTGGGGCGAGAAGGCGCGTGTCCGAAAGTGATGTGCGGGCGCTCTCGAGCTTGGCCTCGGCCGCCAGGACCTGTGCCTGAGCCGCCTCGATATCTTCGATCCGGCTCCCTTCTTCGAGGAGCGCCAGCGCCTCGCGGGCGGACGTGGCGCGCGCCGCGGCTGCCGCCCTGTTGGCGTTCGCCTCGTCGAGATTGGCCTGGGAAATTGTGCCGTTCGGCCGCAACTGCCGGGCGCGCTCATAGGCGAGGTCGGCATTTTGCAGGTCGGCGACGCGTTCGTCGTGGGCGGCACGGGCCTGGGCGATTTCGGTCGGTCGAGCGCCTGCCTTCAGTTTCGCGAGGCTAGCCTTGAGCGCGCCGAGTTCGGCTTCGGCTGCCGCGACTGCCTGTTCGAACGGCACGGCGTCGAGAGTTGCAAGGACATCGCCGGGCTTCACCGCGTCACCCTCATCGACCCCGAGGCTCGCGATGCGGCCATTGACGCGGAAACCCAAAGAGACCTGGCGGATATCGACATTGCCGTAGAGCACAGAGGTTCGCACCGTCTCGGTCCAGCCGAGCCGCTGGGGTACGTCGAACCACCAGCTGCCGGCGGTGGCGCCGGCGAGCAACAGAAGGGCGATTGCGGGCTTGTTCATGACCGCCCCTCCTTCGTGCCGCCCAGTGCGGCGACAAGTTCGGCGACGTGGCGACGCAGCATGTCGAGCTCGTCGGAGCCGACGGCCTGCCAGTTCATCTGCCGGAGCATGGCGGCATGGGCCATGCGGAAGACGAGGATGCTGCCGACGAAGGAGAGGGTCTTCAGGCGGACATGTTCGGATTGCGGCGGCTCACCGAGGATGGTTGCGACCAATCTGCCGGCCATGCCGATCATCGGACCCATGACATTGGAATAGACCCGTTCGAAAGCTTCGGTCGGCTCCATCTGTTCGCGAATGATGAAACGCGCCCAGCTCTCAGACTGCCGGCTGACAAAGATCGCGACCATGTGTTGTGCCATCTGGGTCAACAGCTCGCGGGCTTCTTCGGCCGACATTGCCTGGCCTTCGGCGTCGAGGCGGGCAAGGCGCTCGAGGATCACGTTTCTAAGAGCGCCGACGTGGCCGACGATAATCGACGCCAGGTGTTCCGCTGCGGCAATGTAGAGGCCTTCCTTGCCGCCGAAATAGTAGGGGATCGCCTGCAGGTTCACGCCGGCGGTTTCCGCAAGCATGCGTGTGCTTGCGCCATCGAAGCCGTAGCGGCCGAAGACATCGATGGAGCTGGCCAGAAGTTTCTCGCGCGTGACGTCGCCGCGGTCCTGTTTGGGTGTTTGGGTCGAGGTTTTGTTCTTCATCATGTCCTTAAATTACATCATTCCATTGATTAAGTCAATCGAATGAATTGTAGTGCAGGGCGCAATCGAAGTCGGATCACCGGAGTGTTTGCGGTCTCGCGATCGAGCGACGCAGAGGTGGGTATCGCCGTGCGGCGCAGGCAGGCGTTCACTGCGACTGAAGTGCGCGCACAAAAGGGAGGGGCATATCGGGCAGACCAGGCCGTTCGGCGATGCTTAGACTGCGGCTGAAAAATCAATCGAGATCTTGGTGCCGTGCTCCGGGGCGGTATCGATCGCGATGGTTGCCTGGTGCAGTTCGCTGATGCGGCGGACAATCTTCAGGCCGAGCCCGAGCTGGCCGGAACTCTTCACGTAGCCGAGGTCTTCGTGGTGTTCGGGCAGGTCGATAAGCCCCTTGCCATTGTCCTCGACCGAGACGACCGGGCCGGGACCGCACGCGAGAATGATGCGCGTGCCCGGAGGATTGTGCTTGACGGCGTTCTCGATCAGGTTGCGCAGCATGTTCTCGACCAGCGCCGGAATCGCCGTGACCGGCGGCGTGCCGTCGTCGAGGAATTCGAGCGACTTGTCGTGATCGAAGACAAACGGCGCGATCGCTTCGGCAACGGAGGCTCCGATCTGAGACAGGCTGGTGCGCTGATAGGCGGCGGGATCGACCGCGTCGGCCCGTGCCAGAGAGGTGAGCTGCTCCAGAATATGGGTCAGAGCGTCGAGGTCCCTTTCGGCGTTGCGGGCCCTAGGATCGTTGATGCGGCTCAATTCCATCTTGGCGATCGCGACCGGCGTCCGGATCTCATGGGCGATCGAGGACGAGAACAGCTTTTGCGATTGGACGAGATCGGCAACGCGCGTGAGCATGCGGTTGACCGCGGTGACCAGCCGCGCGATCTCCTGCGGCATCCGCGTCACCGGCAGGCGCGCGTTGCCGTCGCGCGGGTCCAGTGCGTCGGCTGCCTGAGCCGCCATCGCCACGGGCTTCAGTGCGCTGCGAATGGACCAGATGGTGGCGCCAATGACGAGGCAGAACATCAGCGTCATCGGCACGATCATGGAATCGAACATCTCGTGCAGCAGGGCCCCATACACGAAGCCGTTCGGATCGTTGAGGATCGCAAGTTCGATGAGCACGGTGGTGCCGCCCCGTTCAAAGGTCTGGCCACCGGCGACACTAAAGGGCTTGCCCGGGGCGATCAGCCGCTTCCAGAACTGCGGCGCATCAACGCCGACGGGCAGGAAATGTTGCGCGCATTCGCTGGTGCAGTTCGAATAGACGATGACGCCCGCGGCCGTGCGGATACGAAGGAAGATCGAACCGTCGTCGTCATGGCGGTCCTGATAGCGCTCGCGCATCTCATGATTGGGTTCATAGGTCACGACGCCATTGCGGACTTGAACATAGGCCGCGAGGTTCTCGGTTTCCTGCTGGAGCATGAGGACGCTCAGTTTGTCGTCGTCGAACCAGTAGTCGGCGAGGACGACGCCGATCTGGATGGCCATGGCAACCAGCGAAAAGGCGATGATGCGGCGGGCGACGATGCCGATCAGCGACGGATTCCGGGGTTTCATGAGGCGCGCCTGAGCAGATAGCCGATACCGCGTACGGTCTCTATCTGCACACCGGTGTCAAGCGGCTGCAGGCGCTTGCGCACGCGCGACACCGCGAGCTCAAGCGCATTGGGCGTGACTTCCTGGCCATATTCGGAAAGCGCCGTTTCGAGCTTGCGCTTTGGCACCACGCGCCCGACTTCGCGCATCAGGATTTCCATCAGCGACCGCTCGCGCGGCGGCAACGGCACCACGGCGCCGTCGCAGGTGAGGTCTGCAGTCGCCGGATCATAGCGCAAGGCACCGGCCTCCAGCACGGGCTGCACGGCCTGCGGATTGCGACGGAGCATGGCGCGGCAGCGGGAGAGAAGCTCCCGATGATGGAACGGCTTTACCAGATAGTCGTCGGCGCCGGCATCGAGCCCGGCTATGCGTTCGTCAACGGATCCCTTGGCAGTGATAATCAGCACCGGCAGTCCGGGGTAATCGTGCCGGAGGCGACGAAGCAGGGATAGGCCGTCGCCATCGGGCAGACCGAGATCGAGCAGCACGAGGTCGTGCTCCCGCCCGGCGATAGCCGTTTCGGCGTCCGCAACGGTTGAAACGGAATCGAGGCGCCAGCCAGCGTCCCGCATGGTTTCTCCGACCAGTTCTACCAGTCGCGGACTGTCTTCAACCAGGAGCAGGCGCATTGAATCGTCTCGATATTACAGGGGCCGCTGTCGACCATATGGGCTTTCGCGTGGACTGCCAACTCCCGGTCGCAATACCCACCACCGCGTGCATAAACCCATCGATGAGCAATCTTGACGGGGTTTGGACAGGTTGCACGTCGTATCTCGACCGGTGAGGGGGAGGCTGCAACTGAACAGGTGGCCGTATCGCGGTCTCCGCTTCGACTGAAATGCCTGCGCCTGTATCGATCATCTCGGATGTGATACAGTTGCGGCCGGAGACGACTGCTTTGACATTTTTGAGAATTCGTCGGCCAGAGATTGGTGGTATCGCTCTGAGCGCGCTCGTTAGCGCCTATCTGCTTGTCGCCACCAATAAATCCTTCTGGACACATACGCTTGCCTATTTCAACGATTCCGTCGTGGCGCTCGTATCCTTCAGCGTGGCGCTTTGTATGCTGACTTTTGCCGCGTTCACGATGGCTTCTGTCAAATATGTGATGAAGCCTGTGTTGATCTTCTTCATCATGGTGTCGGCGTCTGCCTCCTACTTCATCGACACATTCGGCGTCATCATCGACAAGGACATGATCGGCAATGCGGCTGTGACGACACAGGCGGAAGCTGGCCACCTTTTGACCGGCAGCCTGGCGATACACCTGCTGCTCTACGGCCTGCTGCCTTCGCTTCTCGTCATCTGGCTCAAGGTCCGTCGTCGGCCCTTCCTCGCGAATGCGGCCGTCAATCTTGCGGTGATCATCCCCTGCCTCATCGTCAGCGGCGGGCTCGTCTATGCGAATTTTGCGAACGTCGCCTACGTCATTCGCGAGCACAAGGACCTGATGAAGCGGTTTAATCCGACAGGGCCGGTCTCGGCGGCCGTACGGTATGCCGCTTCGACGTACAAGGAGCGCAACATCGTCGTGCAGCCCCTTGGCACCGACGCCCGTCAGGGCCCGCGGATTGCGGCGGCCGGCAAGCCGGTGGTGGTCGTCGTCGTTGCCGGCGAGACCGCGCGGGCAATGAACTTCTCCTTGAACGGCTACGGGCGCGAGACCAATCCCGAACTGAAGGCCCTCGGCGTCGTCAACTATACCGATACCACAAGCTGCGGGACAGCAACGGCGACCTCGCTACCGTGCATGTTCTCCGTCTATCCGCGCAGTGAATACAGCGACTGGAAGGCGCGTTCTACGGAAAATCTGATGAACGTGCTGACACGTGCAGGCGTCGCGACCACCTGGTGGGACAACAACACCGGCAGCAAGGGCATTGCCGATCTCATCAACTTCGCCAGCATGACCAACCAGAAGAACAGCCCGCTCTGCAAGAACGGGGAATGCCTGGATGAAATCTTCCTCGGCGAACTCGACAAGAAGCTTCAGGCGACCACTTCCAACAGCGTGATCGTCCTCCACCAGCTCGGTAGCCACGGCCCTTCCTATTATCTGCGCTACCCTGAAAGGTTCCGCCGGTTTACGCCGGATTGCCGCACGCCGGAGCTGATGAAGTGCTCGGTCGCCGAGATCACCAACGCCTACGATAACACGATCCTCTACACCGACTACGTGCTGGCAAGTGTCGCGCGTCTGCTGGAGAAGCATCAGGACCGTGTCGCCGGCGCGATGATCTACATGTCCGACCACGGCGAGTCGCTCGGCGAAGACGGCATCTATCTGCACGGTGCGCCGTACGCCATCGCCCCGCGCGAACAGACGCAGGTGCCGTTCGTCGCCTGGTTCTCGAAGCCCTATCAGGCGGCCATGGGGGTCGACACGGCCTGTCTTGCCAAGGACACGGCACAGCCCAAGTCGCACGACAATCTCTTCCATACCGTTCTCGGCATGATGAATGTCGAGACCAAGGTCTACAAGCAGGACCTCGACGCATTCGCGAATTGCACGAGGAAGCAGCCGGCAGGTGGCCCGGCATTCCAGTCCGCTGATACCGCCAAAGACCTGCCAGCCAATACGGTGCGCCCCGCCGCCTCTCCAGGCGCACTGTGATCACAATCGCGACCGCGGTCGCGATTTTTCTGCGGCTCACGGAACAAAAGCGCGTTTCGACGCTTCCTTGCATAGATGTCCTCGATACGCCCGGATGGTCGGCGACCTCCTTTTGCCAATCGGTCCGAAGGATCGAGGTGCTATTCGCAGGAGGATTACATGCACGTCGTCGGTATACAGGTTTCCCCGGAAGGAGCCGGGCGGGCCGGGTTCAGCGTCGAATTCGTCGGCGATGGCGGGGAAGTCGTGACCGTGATGTGCCCGCAGGATAGTGCGGGCTCCTTGAATCGGCTCAATGCGGTCGCGAAGGCAAAGGATATGCTCAGAACAGCACTGGACGCAGACGAAGCGCTTCAGTCTGCAAGCGGTGCGAAGGCCTCCACTCGCGGAGCATTGCCGACTGCACGTCAGGCCCACGACCAGAATGTGATGGAAGAGCAACTCGATGAGGGGCTCGAAGACACATTTCCGGCGAGCGACCCGGTATCGATCGCCACTTCGACGATTGCAAAAGGCCACTCCCGCCGCTGACGGCCCAACGACAATCCCGCCGTCCTCGTGAAGACGGCGAGTGCGCCTTCGCGCCCTTGTTCGAAAACGTGCCTCCGCCCAGTTTCGGCCATTTCGGCGGACTATCGGCAAAATTGTCGGGCGCTTGGACGCGAGTCGGTTGTCTCAATCGACATCGCGCGCATACGTTTCGACGGAAGACTTGCTATAGTGTTTTGATTTATCGATATTTTCCCTTGGATCGGCTCGGTTCGGGGGCATGGAGTATGTGTGGAGAGTAGACGCATGGCCGTCCGGCAACTCACCTTCGCAATCGGCGACATCCATGGTTGCCTCGACCAGTTGCGCGTGCTCTTGCACGAGATTGAAGCCTACGCGCCGGCGGGCAGGGTGATCTTTCTCGGCGACCTGATCGACCGAGGGCCGGAAAGCCGCGGTGTCGTCGAGTTGGTCATGGCCGGCCCGTCCAAGCCCGGTTGGACCTGGCTGACCCTCAAGGGCAACCATGAGGAGATGCTATGGGGTGCCAGCAGAGGCGAGAGCGACGTTGATTGGTGGCTGATGAACGGCGGTCAGGAGACGCTGGTCTCCTACAACGGCGTCGTTCCCGGTCGGCATCTGAAGTGGATCAAGGAACTGCCGACGATCCTGGTAGAACGATACCGCATATTCGTGCATGCGGGTATCGACGAGACGCTGCCGCTGGAGCAGCAAGGCGACGAGATCTTCCTGTGGATCAGGCGGCCCGACGACTATTCCGGCGACTATTGGGGGAAGCATCTCTGCCACGGGCACACGCCCAGCCTGGCCAATCCGCGCACCGTCGGCAACCGCACCAATGTCGACTCCGGCGCCGTCTTCGGTGGCGTGCTCTCCTGTGCCGTCTTCGATGACGATCAGCCGGGTGGCCCGATCGACTTCCTCATGGCAACGCAAATCCAGGCTGCAAGCTGAGCGGCATCGCTGGCGCTTGCGGCGCAAATTTCATTGTGCGCCGGGCCATCCGGTAGTAGGTGTGCCTTCTCCATAGGGCGATGTCTGCTGCCGCCCGTTTCACCATCTCAGGGGATTGCCTTGGACGCTGCGCCTTCATCCGTGTTCACGAAGAATTTTGCTGCCCTGCTGTTCGATATGGACGGCACCTTGCTGAACTCCATGGCCGTCGTCGAGCGCGTCTGGGGCGCCTGGGCCGTGCGCAACGGGATCGACCCGGTCGAGTTCATAAAGACCGTCCACGGCGTTCGCGCCGTCGATACGATCCGCAATCTCGAGCTGGCCGATGTCGATCCGGAAAAGGAAGCCCATGATCTGGCGCTCGCGGAGATCGCCGATGTCGAGGGTATCGTTGAAATTCCGGGCGCTGTCGCCTTCCTGAATTCCCTGCCGGCGGAAAAATGGGCGATCGTCACGTCGGCGCCGCTCGATCTGGCGGTGCGCCGCCTTGCCGCTGCCGGCATCCCGACGCCGCAGCTGATGATTACGGGTGAAGATGTTTCTGCCGGCAAACCCGATCCGCAAGGGTACCGGATGGCGGCCGAGCGTCTGGGCGTGCGCCCGGAGGATTGCCTGGTCTTCGAAGACGCGCCTGCCGGAATTCTCGCCGGCATTGCAGCCGGCGCCGACGTCGTCGTCGTCACCGGCGCCCATGAGGCTGCAGAAGGTACTCCGCACCTGACGCTTGCCCGCTACCATGACATCGAGGTGGAACTCGCAAGCGACGGCATGCTGTCGCTGCGTCAGGCGCTCTGAACGCTCCAAACGAGCCGAAGGTCGTCGCCGACCTTCGGCTCTGCCCAATCCGGATCAGGCGTTGAGCCAGCACTTTGTCAGCGCGTGGCCGCCCATCAGTTCGCCGTTCGGATCATCGACCCAGCCGCCGACCTTTTCGCTGGTCGCGTCGATGTAGTTGTTGAACATCGGCACGATGACGCCGCCTTCGTCGCGCAGCATCACGGCCGCCTGGCGATAAAGCGCCTTGCGCTTGGCCGTGTCGAGTTCGCCGCGCGCGGTAAAGATGAGCTTGTCGAAGTCTTCGCGCTGGAAGCGCGTGTCATTCCATTCGGCCTTCGACAGGTAGGCGATGGAATAGACCTGATCCTGCGTCGGCCGCCCGGTCCAGTAGGACATGCTGAAGGGCTGCTTGTTCCAGACGTCCGACCAGTAGCCGTCGCCCGGTTCGCGCTTCAGGTCGATGGTGATCCCGCACTTGGCGGCGCTCATCTGGAAGAGCTGTGCCGCGTCGACCGCGCCGGGGAAAGCGACATCGGATGTCCGAAGCAGCACTGCGCCACTGTGGCCGGACTTCTTGTAGTGGAACTTGGCCTTGTCCGGATCGAACACCCGCTGTTCGATGTCATTGTCGAAGAGCGGGTAGCCCTTGATCATTGGCGTGTCGTTGCCGACGGTGCCATAGCCGGCGAGCACTTTGGCGACCATCTCTTCGCGGTCGACGGCGTATTTCAGCGCCAGCCGGAGATCGTTGTTGTCGAAGGGCGCCGTGTTGCAGTGGGCGATGAAGACATAGTGGCCCTTGCCCGGCACGTTGCGGATGACGACGCCCGGCAGGCGCTTGATCAGTGCGACGACCTTGGGCTCGATGCGGTTGATCATGTGGATCTGGCCGCTCTGGAGTGCTGCAGTGCGCGCGGTCGAATCGTTGATCACGGCGATTTCGATCTGGTCGGCATGGCCACGCTCGGCAGAGCCCCAGTAGCCCTCGTGGCGTTCGGCAATGTGTTTGACGCCCGGCTCGTTGGAAACGACCTTGTAAGGGCCGGTGCCGATACCCGCGGTCGGGTCGTCCTTGCCGCCGTTCGGCTGGATCATCAGGTGGTAGTCGCTGACGACATAGGGCAGGTCGGCGTTCGGTGCCCGCAGCGTGATGACCACGCTGTCGCCGTCGGCCTTGATCGTCTCGAATTCCTGGACGAAGGGCAGGGCGGCCGACTTGGAATCGGCATCGCCGTGACGTTCAAGCGTCGCCACCACGTCGGCCGGGGTCAGTGCCTTGCCGTTGTGAAAGGTGACGTCCTTGCGGATCTTGAAGCGCCAGGTCTTGGCGTCGGGCGTTGCCTCGTAGGATTCGGCAAGGCGGTACTCGATCTCACCGGCCGGCGAGACCTCGAGAAGCTGCTCCCCCCAGCAGCGCCCGAGTGTGTAGGGGACCTGGCTCGCCCAGGTCGCGGGATCAAGGCTGTTCGTCGATTCGCCGCCGACGAGGCCAGCTTTCAGTGTCCCCCCTTTGATCGGCCCGGCCGCACGGGCCGCCTGCCCGAGCAGCAGGTTCGCCGACGCGACGGTCACGCCGAGCGCTGCAGCGCGCCCGAGAAACTCCCGTCTCGACAGCCTTCCTGCGGCCACCTGTTGGCTCATGAATTCCAGTTCTCTTGGCATGGCTCACTCCCTCCCTTGTAAGACCCGCCCGGCGCACCGGTATCGTTGCAGGATATTGGAGGCAGATATCGCGCATGGATTCTTGCCGCGCGACAGTTGGTGCCGCAGATCGACTGAAGAACGTCGTGTCTTCGACCGCCGACACCGCCGGCGGCGATAGACGGGATCAACCCTTGCGGGCGTAACGTTGCAGAATGGCGGAGATATCCGGCTCGGTTTTGTCTACATCGAGTTCGGCGCGCAGCTCGACCGCATCCAGATGCTCGAGCATGATCCGTTCCGCCGTGGCGGTGTCGCGCGATTGCAGCGCGCGGATGATGCCCACATGCTCGTCGACGGCGCACTCCGGCGAATGCAGTCGGGCGAAACGCGCAAGGATCAATGAGCAGCGCGAGACGATCTCCCGGACAAAGCGCGTCAGCGCCTGCGAGCCCGTGAGTTCGGCAAGCAGAATATGGAATTCGCCCGCGAGCCGGATTGACAGTGGGCCGTGATCGGAAAAGGCTGCCTCTTCCTGCTTCACGTGCTGTTCCAGCCGCTTGACGTCGGCGCTGCCGAGATCGGCCACCAGCCGCCGGATCACCTCTGCCTCCAGCATGCGTCTCAGCGCGAAGATATCGCGGGCTTCCTCCAGCGTCGGCTCCGCTACGCAAGCGCCCTTGTTGGCTCTCAGTTCGACAATGCCCTCGGCGTTCAGCCTGACCAGGGCCGCGCGAACGCTGGTACGGCTGACCTTGAAGTGATCGGCGATCGTGTCCTCGGAAAGCTTCGTGCCCGGCTTCAAGGCCTGCTCCAGGATAGCCTGGCGCAGGAGCTTGTAGACGACGTCGCTGCGGCTCGACTTCTCAGACAAGGTTGCCTCCCCTCAACGGGCCGATCGAGGACCGGCCGAACATGTCCAATATCCTCGATAGCTCCCGTCCACATGGTCGTCAATATTGTATACAATAATGTTGATGTTTGTATTCTATTGTCGTATGCAATTGTTGGCGCTGAAAAAACAACGTCGGTGCCAGCCGGTTCAGGAGGAGGCGTGCGAAGAGGATCGCGCGACCTGGGCAGGCGAAAACGAGGACAGCCAATGGGAGGGAACTCATGAAAAGCAGGATTCTGCAGCTCTGCGCGACGGTCGCGGGCATTGCGGTCGGACTTGTGGCGGCAACGTCTGCAAACGCGGCGACGACGCTCGAAACGGTCAAGGCGCGCGGCAAGCTGATCTGTGGCGTCTCGATGAGCACGCCGGGCTTTGCCACCGCTGATGCCAAGGGCCACATGGAAGGCTTCGACGTCGACGTCTGCCGCGCCGTGGCTGCCGCTGTCTTCGGCGATCCGGAGAAAGTCGATTTCGTCCTGACCAACATCAACACGCGCTTCCAGGCGCTTCAGTCCGGCGAAATCGACATGCTGTCGCGCCAGACGACCATGACCTTTTCGCGCGAAACGTCGCTCGGGCTCGATTTCGGCCCGACCGTGTTTTACGACGGCCAGGGGCTGATGGTGCCGAAGTCGCTCGGCGTCAACAGTGCCAAGGAACTGACCGATGCGGCGATCTGCACGCTGCCGGGCACCACGACCGCGCAGAACCTCAGCGACTTCTTCCGCACGATCGGCGGCAAGTTCGAGTTGGTCGTCTTCGAAAACCCGGACGAAAACCGCAATGCCTTCTTCTCCGGCCGTTGCGAAGCGATCTCGTCCGACCGTTCGGACCTTGCTTCGATCCGCGCCGTCGCCAACAACCCGGACGACTACGTCGTTCTGCCGGAAACCATCTCCAAGGAGCCGTTGGCGCCGGCCGTTCGCCAGAACGACTCCAATTGGCGTGACATCGTTTCCTGGTCCGCCTGGATGCTGATGGCGGCCGAAGAGCGCGGCATCACTCAGGCCAACGTCGACGAGATGACCAAGAGCGAGGATCCGGAGATCCAGCGCATGCTCGGCGTCAACGAAGAACTCGGCAAGATGCTGAACCTCGACAACAAGTGGGGTTACAACATCATCAAGGGCGTCGGTAACTACGGTGAAGTGTTCGAGCGCAACCTCGGCACCAAGACTGCGCTTGGCCTGACGCGCGGTCCGAACACGCGCTGGAGCGAAGGTGGCCTGCTCTACGCACCGCCGTTCCGTTGAGGATTGACGGGCCCGCGCTTCGGTGCGGGCCCACCTCTCCCCATTCTGCCCTGGGCGGGATGAGGAAAGTGCGCGCGGTTTTCCGCCCGCACCCCGCTCTAAACGATGAAAATCGATCAGATTTATGATTTTGGGTCGCGCCGACCCAAGATCATCATGCTCTAAGGGACGGGTGCCGATGCCCCTGTTTTATGACGCGCGCATTCGCGCCTATCTCTATCAAGTGATCGCCGTCGGCCTCGTCTTGCTCGTCGCCTGGGTGATGTTCAGCACCGCGAGCGCCAATCTTGCCAAGCAGGACATCGCGACCGGTTTCGGCTTCCTGGCGCGCCAAGCTGGCTTCGTCATTACGGAGACCGCGATCACCTACGAACCGACCGATACGATCGGTCGTGCGATCCTTGTCGGCATCGCAAACACGGTCAAGGTCTCGTTGCTCGCGGCGATCCTCGGCACCATCTTCGGCCTGCTCGTCGGCATCGGGCGGTTGTCTCACAATCCCGTTCTGTCGCGGCTGATGCTTGCCTATGTGGAAGCGCTCCGCAACGTGCCGCTACTGCTCTATCTGCTGCTTTGGTACTCGCTGATCATCTCCACGTTTCCGCCGGTCAAGCAGGCGATCCAGATGCTTCCGGGTGTGTTCCTGTCGAATAGCGGCCTGGTCATGCCCGCGCTGCACTGGGAAAGCGGGTTTGCGGCCCTGGTTACGGCAATCCTTGTCGGCATCGTTGCGGCCACCTTCGTCGCCCGGATGCTCGGCCGCCAGCGCGTCGTTAGCGGCAAGGACAGACCGGTCGCCTTGATCGCGACGGTCGCATTTCTTCTACCGCTCGTGGCGGCATTGCTGCTCGCCAACATTTCCGTCACCTGGGACGTGCCTGAGCTCGGCCGGTTTCGCCTGAGCGGCGGCTATCACCTGCGTCCGGAGTTCGTGGCGCTTCTCCTCGGGTTGACGCTGAGCGTATCGGCCAATGTCGCGGAGATCGTCCGGGCCGGCATCCAGGCGGTCAGCAAGGGGCAATGGGAAGCGGCGACGGCGCTTGGCCTGTCCCGTGCGCGCACTCTGAAGCTGGTGATCCTGCCGCAGGCGCTCAGAATCATTATTCCGCCGCTGACCAACACCTATCTGACCGTCTTCAAGAACAGCTCTCTCGCGATCGCCATCGGCTACCCCGACCTGGTGATGGTCTCGAACACGATCATGAACCAGACCGGCCAGGCGATTGAATCCATTGCCATCTTCATGGGTGTCTATCTCGGTTTGTCGATCCTCATCTCGCTGGTGATGAACTGGTACAACGCCAAGGTCGCGCTGAGGGAGCGCTGAGTCATGACACAGATCGATACCCTCATCGGCGATCCGTCGCTTACGTCCCAGCGCGAAGCGCCACCGGCCCCGAAAGGCCGCTGGCTCAGCGCCTATTTCGGAACGCCGGGCAACGCGCTGATCACCATCCTGTGCCTTGGAACGATCTTCGCGCTCGCCAAGCTTGCGATCGGCTGGCTGTTCATCGACGCCACCTTCGTCGGCACGCCGGCGGAGTGCAAGGCGACGATCGGCGCCTGCTGGCCGTTCCTGTCGGCGAAGATGCGCTACATCTTCTTCGGCTTCTATCCGTTCGAGGAGCAATGGCGGCCGCTGACCGCGATGCTCCTGTTTCTCGGTGCCTGCATCGTCTCCATGGTCCCCAGGGTCTGGGGACGGGGGCTGTTGATCGCCTGGATCGCGGTCGTCCTCCCGGTGCTCTATGTGTTGATGGCGGGTGGGTACTTTGGTCTGACGGTCGTGCCCACGACGCAATGGGGCGGCCTGCCGCTCTCCTTCATGCTCTCTTTTATCGGGCTTGCCTGTGCGCTGCCGCTCGGGATCGCGCTGGCGCTCGCCCGGGCCTCCAGCCTTCCGGCAATCCGTATCCTGGGGGTGAGCTTCATCGAGATCGTGCGCGGCGTGCCGCTGATCAGCATCCTGTTCATGGCAACGGTCATGCTGCCGCTGTTCATGCCCAATGGCATCACTATCGACAAGCTCATCCGCGCACAGGTGGCAATCATTCTCTTCGCCGCAGCCTATATCGCCGAGATCGTTCGTGGCGGCTTGCAGGCGGTGCCCAAGGGGCAGGTGGAGGCCGGACATTCGCTGGGCCTGCACTATTGGCAGATCATGCGCAAGATCGTGCTGCCGCAGGCGCTAAAGAAGGTCATCCCGCCGCTCGTCAGCCTTTTCATCGGCTTCTTCCAGGATACGACGCTGGTAACCATCGTCGGCCTGCTCGACTTCCTCGACACCGTCCGCACCGCCATGCGCGATCCGGAATGGCAGGGCATCGCGGTGCTGGAAGGCTACGTCTTCGCGGCCGTCGTCTACTTCGTTTTCAGTGCTCTCATGGGAGCTTACAGCCGTTTCCTCGAACGTTATTTCAGGACCACGCATGACTAAAGAAATCCACGTCATCCGCAATGTGCACACGCTCGTCGCCTTCGACAGCGAGCGCAATGGCCACGTCTACCTGCACGACGTCGACATCGCCTACGACGACAAAGGCTTCGTCCACGTCGGCGGTAGCTATGACGGGCCGTACCACAGCGAGAGTTCCGGCCGCGACCGGATGATCATGCCGGGTTTTGTCAACGTCCATTGCCACTCCGGGGAAGAGCCGATCTCCAAGGGCATCTTCGAGGACATGGGCACGGCAGCGCTTTGGGGCAACGCGCTCTACGAATACTCCAACCTTCTGGAGATCGATGACGACGCGATCGAGGCGTCGCTGACCGTCATGGTCGGCGACCTGATGCGCAGCGGCGTTACCACGCTGCTCGATATCGCCGGCCCGCATGAAAGCTGGTTGCCGACGCTCGCGCGAAGCGGCGCACGCGCCTTCGTCGCGCCGGGCTTCCGGGAGGCGCAGTGGCATGTCGAAGATAGCCACCGTCTCGACTTCCGTTGGGACAAAGCGCGCGGACGCGATGCGTTTCAGCGTGCTCTGGAGGTCGTCGATACGGCGACTGCCCACCCCTCGGGCCGCCTCGGCGGCGTCGTGGCACCGTCGCAGATCGAGACCTGCTCGCCGGAACTGCTGCAGGATGCGGTGGCGGCAGCGCGCAAGCGTGGGGTTCCGGTCACCATCCATGCGGCACAGACCATGGCTGAGCACGAGGAGCTCCTGCGCCGGCACGGGCTGACGGCGGTGCAATATCTCGAAAGCCTGGGCTTGCTCGGCAAGGACCTGATCCTTGGCCATTGCATCTTCGTCGACAGCCATTCCTGGACGCGTCAGCGCACGGAAGTCGACCTGCGTCTCCTGGCCGATCGCCAGACCACCGTCGCCCACTGCCCGGTCACTTTCTCGCGGAGCGGCATGGCGCTGGAATCGGTCGGCCGCTATCGGCGTGCGGGCGTCAACGTCGCTTTGGGAACGGACAGTTACCCCTTCAATATGCTGGAAGAAATGCGCCAGGCGATGATCTGCGCGCGGCTGTCCGGCAAGTCCGTCTTCGACGTCGCGACCGGTGACATTCTGGAAGCCGCAACCATCGCCGGCGCTCGGGCGCTCGGCCGCGATGATATCGGTCGCATCGCCGTCGGCTCCAAGGCGGACTTCCT
Organism: Ensifer adhaerens; assembly: GCF_020035535.1. Lineage (NCBI taxonomy): Bacteria > Pseudomonadati > Pseudomonadota > Alphaproteobacteria > Hyphomicrobiales > Rhizobiaceae > Ensifer > Ensifer adhaerens. Next base: position 2,801,812 of record NZ_CP083350.1, read on the forward strand.
CGTGGTTGATCTTCGTCACCATGCGATGCAGCCGGTCTACGATCCGCTGCGCAGTCTCCTGCATTGCGCCGCCGAGCGGGCGATCGAGCGGGTCTATGTCGATGGTACCTGTGTCGTCAGCGGCGGACGGCCGACCCTGATCGACTATGACGGCGCGCTTGCAAAGCTTCAGGAAGCGCAGGACTACGCCTGCCGCAAGGCGCCCGGAAACGATCCGAAGGGCCGTGGGATGCGGACGCTGGCGCCGCTCTCCCTGCCCACTGCCGGTTAGTGAAGGGCGTCGCCCGCCCTTCGATGCCTTCGAAAAGGGGCGGGCGGGAATCGATCAGTAGAAAAGGCGGTGGGCGGCGAAAAGGCAGATCAGCACTGCCGCCGCCCCGCCGGCCAATGCGCCGAGCCGCCGCTCGAGAAAGTCGCGGATTTCCTCGCCGAATCGGCGCAACAGCCATGCGAGCAGGAAGAAGCGTGCACCGCGCGCAACGATCGCCGATACGATGAAGAAGCCGAGGTTGATGTTGGCAGCGCCCGAGAGGATGGTTACGACCTTGATCGGCGGCAGATGCGCCAGACCCGAAGTCACGAGCAGCAACGCCAACATTTCGGAGTCGACCGACGCTTTCAAATGCTCGAAGGTGTCGAGCTTGCCGTAGAACTCCAGGAGCGGCCTTGCCAGCGTGTCGAAGGCGTAGTGGCCGAGATACCAGCCGGCGATACCCCCAAGCACCGAAGCAACGGTGGCGACCAGCGCGTAGCGCCATGCCCGTTCCGGGCGCGCCAGCGCCATGGGGATGAGGAGCAGATCCGCGGGGACCGGAAAGATCGAGCTTTCGACAAAGGCAATGATGCCAAGCCAGACGATGGCGGTCTCGCGTGTCGCGAGCGACATCGTCCAATCATAGAGGCGTCGGAGCATGGGTTAAGGTTCGCTGTTGGTGGTAAGCCTCTCTATAGCCGACCGAGCGGGGTGTAAATGTGACCGCCTCCGGCATTTGAGGGATTTCTCACGAATGGCGAGCGTGGTCGTCGCTAGGCAGTGGCCATACGCGCAAAACGGCTCGGCGATTGGCCGACATGGCGGCTGAAGGCGGTGCTGAAAGTGCTGGCGGAACCGTAGCCAACGCGTTCGGCGATGGAGGCGAGATCGGCATCGCGTTGCCGCAGCAGATCCTTGGCGAGCGCCATGCGCCAGACGAGCAGATATTCCATCGGCGGCACGCCGACAGCGCGGGAGAAGCGCTCAAAGAAGACGGAGCGGGAGAGTGCCGCCTCGCGCGCGAGTTGCGCCACGGTCCAGGCACGGGCCGGATCGGCATGGATCAGGCGAATGGCAGCCGCCAGCCGCGGGTCTCCCAGACCGCGCAGCAGGCCGGGCGTCGCACTTTCGCCCTGGATCGAGCGAAGTGCCTCCACAAGCATCACTTCCACAAGCCGCGCCAGAACCAGGTCGCGCCCCGGGCGATCTTCGCGCGCCTCTTCTCCCACCAGACGTACGAGCGTCGAAAGTCGGTCGATCCCGCGCAGATGCATCAATGTCGGCAGCAGCGAAACCAGCAGTCCGGCATCGGGCGAGTCGAGGACGAAATAGCCGCCGAGCAGGCGCACGTCCGGTTCGCCGTCTTGCCTGCCGTGGCGAACCTCTTCTGTCGGAGCCGGGGTCACTTTGGGATCGATGAAAGTCGGCTGAACCGGTTCGAATCCCGAGAGCGTAAAGCCCGGCGTCGTCGGCAGCAGCACAAAGTCTCCTGCCTCCAGCGTGACGGGTATCTCGCCATCGACGGCGAGCCGGCAGGCGCCCTCGACCACCGTGCAGAAGCTTGGCTGTCCGGAGTCGGCATAGCGCACCGCCCAGCGGCCTGCGCCGCTGATGCCCTTGGTGAAGACCGTGCGCGGGCGGAGAAGTTGAATGAGCTGCGAGAGCGGATCGATCATATCAGGACGATAGCAAATGAAATCAGGACTTCAAGCCGTAGATCGTCCGCGTTCGCGGGAATATCCCTTATCCATCGAAACAAAGGACAGGAAGTCGCGATGAAGACCGTACTGATTACTGGCTGCTCCTCCGGCTACGGGCTGGAAACGGCCCGGCGCTTTCATGCCGAAGGCTGGAACGTGATCGCCACGATGCGCACGCCGCGGCGAGACGTCCTTCCGAGCGCCGACCGGTTGCGTGTCCTGGCCCTCGATGTCACCGATCCCGACAGCATTGCGGCTGCGATCGAGGAAAGCGGCCCGATCGACGCGCTGGTCAACAATGCCGGCGTCGGCGTCGTGGGTGCCTTCGAGGTGACGCCGATGTCTCATGTCCGCAAGGTTTTCGACACCAATACCTTCGGCGTGATGGCAATGACGCAGGCGGTGATACCGCAATTCCGCGCCCGTCGGTCGGGCGTGGTCGTCAACGTCACCTCCAGTGTGACACTTGCCTCGATGCCGTTGGCCGCGGCCTATACTGCCAGCAAGACGGCGATCAGCGGCTTCACCGGTTCGCTTGCTCACGAGCTGGCGGCGTTCAACGTCTGCGTCAAGCTGGTGGAGCCGGGCTATGCGCCGACGACCCGCTTCGCCCACAACACGGCTCTGCGTGTCGAGGACCTGATCCCCGAGGCCTATGCCGAGTTCGCAGCGCCCATCTTCGCGCAGTTTGCCGCACCGCCTTTGGTGACGACGGAGGCAGACGTCGCCGAGGCTGTGTGGCGGGCGGCCAACGACCTGTCCGCCCAGCTCCATTTCCCAGCCGGCGCCGACGCCGTGGCGCTTGCCAGGGCGGGCTGACATCGCTTTGGCAAGCGGACCGTGACCGTGCGGGGCCGGAGGGATATCAGGCGATCAGGCGGAGACGCGCATCGGTCCCCGTCTCTTGCTTCACGCCGGATGTCGTTCGGAATCGCTCGACCAGATCGAACAGGCCAGACGCCTGGCTTGAAAGCCGATGGGTCATGGCCGTGCTGTCTTCGACCATCGCATTGTTCTGCTGGGTCACAGCGTCCAGTGACAGCATGGTCTGGGTGATGTGCTGGAGGTCGTTCGCCTGGTCGCGCGCGTCGCCGGCGATCTGTTGAGTCTGCTCGTTGATCGCATGGATCTGACCGGAGATCTCGTCGAGCGCGTCACCGGCTGCCCGCACCAGCGTTACGCCCTTCGTCACTTCCTCGGCGGAGGTGGTGATGATCGCCTTGATCTCGCGTGCGGCCAGCGCCGACTTCTGCGCCAGCTCCCGCACCTCATGGGCGACGACTGCAAAACCCTTGCCCGCTTCGCCTGCACGGGCCGCTTCAACCCCCGCATTCAGCGCCAGGAGGTTGGTCTGGAACGCGATATCGTTGATCGTGCCGATGATCTGGGAGATCGCGAGCGATCCCTTCTCGATCTGGGCCATGGCGCTGACGGCGTTCATCACCACCTGGCCCGAGCGATCGGAGCTTGCCTTGGCGGCAGCCGCGATCGTTGTGGCCGATGTGGCGTGTTCGGCGGTGCGGCCGATGGTGGCGGTGATTGCGCTGAGCGCCGCCGTCGCTTCCTCCAGCGTTGCTGCCTGATGTTCAGTGCGCTTGGCGAGCTGATCGATGGCGTCGCGGATCTCGTCGGTCTCGCCGTCGATGTCAGCGCTTCTTGTCTTCACGTCGCCAAGGGTGACGGCCAGGCTCTCCAGCGAGAGGTTGAAGTCCGAGCGCAGGCGGTCGAAACCGGCGCCGAAGGGTCGGTCGATGCGGGCAGTCAGATCACCATGAGACAACCGTTCGAGCCCAGACGCCAGCATCTCTACCGCCTCGTTGATCTGGCGCGATACCTCGGACTGGCTCGCCTCGCGGGTCTGCCGCTCCCCTTCGATCATGGTGCGCGTCTCCGCAGCCTCGGTTTCAAGGCGGGCGCGGTCTAGAAGCGCATCACGGAAGACGAGGACGGAGCGGGCCATGTCACCGATCTCGTCCTTGCGGTTGCGGCCGACGCCGAAGATCGTCGTGTCGCCATCGGCGAGCTGGCTCATGTCACAAACAAGGCCGGTGATCGGGCGCGTCAGCCGGCGCGAATACCAGATGGAGATCACCAGCGCTGCCGCAAGGACGGCGAGCGCGGTTGCGAGCGTCCAGTTGCGCAAGGCGGTGACGGCAGCAAAGGCTTCCCGCGAGGTCATGACCGCGGCCATGGTCCAGCGGGCGCCGAAGGCGTCAAGGCTGGTGGCGGCCATCTGCGCTTCCTCGCCGCGGAAATCGGCAAGCTTGCTGCTGACAATGCCGTCTTCTGCCGGCTGGCCTGACGCGATCCGGGCTTTGAGCATATCGTTGTCAGTTGTGGCAGCGCTGTCGGCGAGGAAGAAGCCGTCGCTGTCGAGAAGGATCGTTTCGCCTGTGTTGCCAAGGCCGGTGCGGTTGCCGACGATCTCTGCGATGCGCGCGTCGGGCATCTCCAGGATCAAGGTTCCGATCTTGCCGTCGATCGATTCCAAGGGGATGGCGATGAACGCGGCGGCGTTGCCGCCGAGTGGCGCGTAGGCCTCATAGGAGGCAAAGGCCAGTTTGCTCTTGTCTGTTCCTTCGGCCGTTTCCTGGAAGACGCGCCCGAGCCCCGTGTCCTTCCAGGACGCGCCCTTGAGGTTGACGGCGAAGTCGCCCTTTTTGTTGAGGGAGTAGACGACGTCACCGCTGAGATTGGCAAGCAGTACGTCGCGGTAGTCGTGAGCTTCCGCGAAGCGACGGAAGAACGGGTGATAACGGGCATGGAGCGCGTCGTAGTCGTCGACGCCGGCGGTGCTGTAGAGCGCACGCTTGTCTTCGGCGTTGGGATTTTCGGTCAGATAGCGGCGTTGCAATTCGCTCTCGGCCTTGTCGCCGAACTTTGCGGCCGCGCCATTCAGGTCGCTGAGCGCCTTCGATACTGATTTCTGAGCCTGCAGATTGCGCAGATCGTTTTCCACGGTGGTGAGGTAATGGCGAAGCTCGTTTCGGCGAGCATCGGCGAGCGCCTCCAGCTTCTCGATCGCCGCGCGCGACGACAGGTCGCCACTGACCGTCAGGCCGGCAAGGCTGGTGGCAGCGATGGAGAAGGCAGCCAGAGCCGCCGCTGCGAGGGGTAGCTTCGCGGACAAACGCATAACAATCACCGGACGTGCGAGGGAAGATGGGCCATGCCGAAGGGCTGGTCGCGACGCCTCATGCGCCCGGCGGGGAGAGCTCCCGCGCGGAGAGTTATACGGTCCGATGTTACAGTTTGATGACGCTTGGATGACAATGCCGAAGTTTGGCCTGTCAACCTATCGCGGTAGGGTTCCGTTGAGAAAGATTTCTGCGCAACGCTCGGCGCGCGCCATGACCGTCGCTTCATCGATGCCGTGGATGCGGCCCATCATGACGGCGCGTTGCGGCTCCATCGCCATCATGCCGCGCAAGATACCTGCCGCCATATGGGGGTCGTCTATCGCGAGGCGGCCGTGAGTCGACTGCACCCTCAGCCAGCGCTCCAGCGTTGCGTTCGTCCGCTCGATCGCCCGCTCCCAGAAGGTGGCGGCGATTTCCGGAAAGCGCTCGGCCTCTGCGAGCACCAGGCGGATGATGGCGATCGTGTCTCCGGCCAGCACGAGGTGGCCATAGGCGGCGAGCAGTCGCACGAGACCGGTCTTCAAGCTCACGGCGTCAAAGTGCTCCTCATCAGCTTCGAGCACGAACTCGGCGATCCTGAGGGAGATGACACGTTCGAAGAGATCGGCCTTGGTTGGAAAGAGGCGATAGAGCGTCTTGGTGGAGACGCCGGAATTCTGGGCGATGACGTTGATGTTGGCGGTCTCGTAACCGTGGTCGCAGAATTGCCTTTCGGCGGCAAGGATGATCACCTGCCGGGTCTCGTCGTCGGAGCGGACCTGCGGACGACCGCGGGATCGCGGCGATTTCTGTTTTTCGACCATCGCGACTTTCCAAATTCTTTCGCGATTTTTAGTCGGCATCACGCAGGAAAGCAAACGTTTTCCGAAGCCGGCATATACATGGTGGCTGCCTTCGGTGGGATATTGCGGCCTTTGGGAACACGCCCTAGCTTCGCTATATGGCGACGTCGAAGCTCACGACCTACCGCGCCAAGCGGGACTTTTCCAGGACGCCCGAGCCTGCCGGAAGAACCGGCGGGGAGGGCAATCGTTTTGTCGTGCACAAGCATCATGCCACCGCCGATCACTATGATCTGAGGCTTCAGGTCGGTGACGTGCTGAAAAGCTGGGCGGTTCCCAAGGGGCCGTCGCTCAACCCGGCCGACAAGCGCCTGGCGGTCGAGACCGAAGATCATCCGCTCGACTATATCGATTTCGAGGGCGTCATTCCGGAGGGCGAGTATGGCGGCGGTCCAATGATCGTCTGGGATGCCGGCGTCTGGGCGCCGATGGACGATATCGAAAAGAGCCTGAAGACCGGGGCTTTCAAGTTTCGACTGGCCGGCGAGAAGCTCAATGGCGGCTGGATGCTGACGCGGCTGAAATCGAAACCGGGTGAGGAAGACCAGCGTAACTGGTTGCTTTTCAAGGAGCATGACCTTGCGGCGGACGCTGATGCTGACATCCTGACATTACGTCCCGAAAGCGTGAAAAGCGGACGGCGGATCGAGGAACTGATTGAGCAGCCGAAGAAGCCAGCGAAATGGGCCGTTCTCAAACCCGGCGCCTTGCCGGGCGCGGTGAAAGGCCCGAAGCCGCCTCGGATCGAGCCGCAGCTTGCCAGCCCGACACCAAAGCCGCCGAGCGCGCCGCCGGGCAAGGAGGCCTGGCTCCACGAGATCAAGTTCGACGGCTATCGCACCATGGCGGATATCTCGGACGGCAACGTGAGGCTGATCACCCGCAGCGGGCTGGACTGGACGAAGCGGTACGGCGATCTGCCTGATGCGTTTCGGAAGCTGCCCTGCCGCGAAGCGATCATCGATGGCGAAATCGTCGTGCTCGATGACAAGGGGATCAGCCGCTTTGGGCTTTTGCAGGACGCACTTTCGACCGGCGTCGACAGCAAGCTCGTCTTTTATGCTTTCGATATCCTCCATCTCGACGGATGGAGCCTGACCGAGGTCGCGCTGGAAAGACGCAAGGCGCTGCTGGCCCAACTGCTCGAAGGGCAGGTGTCCAGTCGCTCGGCCATCCAGTACAGCGACCATGTCGAAGGTGATGGGCGTGGACTTTACGAGCACGCCTCAGAGCTGGAGCTGGAAGGGATCGTCTCGAAGCGCGCCTCGGCACCTTACCGGAGCGGTCGCACGCAGACCTGGACCAAGACGAAGGCGCTTCAGTTCGGTGATTTCGTGATCGCCGGCTATACCACCTCGCAGGCAGCCGAAGGTCTTGCTTCTCTCGCTCTCGGAGAATGGGAAGAGAACGAGCTGCACTACCGCGGCAAGGTCGGGACCGGTTTCGATGCGGAGACCGCCAAGCAGTTGCTCATCCGGCTGGAAGCGTTGCGCGGCGATGCCACCGCGCTCGAGGGTGCACCAAGGGAAATCACCTGGGTTCGGCCGGTGCTGAGCGCTCGCATCCACTACTCCAACCGGACGACCGACAATCTCCTGCGTCATGCCGTGTTCAAGGGGCTGCGCGACGTCGAGCTTTCGGCGCCGGCACGGGCGCCGCGCAAGCGGCTGATCACGGATGCGGATCTTGCAAGCATCCAGGTGACCAACGCTGACCGCCGGGTGTTCGGCAGATCCGGGCCGACCAAGCTCGATGTTGCCGTCTACTACGCGCTTGTCGGCGACTTCATGTTGCCGCACATTCTTGGCCGGCCGGTCTCGCTCTTTCGTTGTCCAACCGGAAAGCACGCGGATTGCTTCTTCCAGCGTCATCCTTTCACCGGCATGCCGCCTTCGATCGTCAGCTTCATGTCGGCCAATTCAGAAGGCGAGAGCAAGTCCTTCCTCTCGATCGAAGGCACGAAGGACTATCTCGCGTTGGCGCAGTTCGGCGTCATAGAGCTTCATGCCTGGGGTACGAAGCGCGAACGGCTGGAGAAACCTGATCGCGTCGTGTTCGACCTCGATCCGGGCCAGGGCATCGCCTGGCGCGACGTGGTCGAGGCCGCGGTTCATATTCGTGATGAGCTTGAGGCGCTGGGCCTCGTTCCTTTCGTGAAGACGTCTGGCGGCAGCGGCATCCATATCGTCGTGCCGGTGAAACCGAAACTCGACTGGAAGAAGACGCACAACGCGACGAGCGCAATCGCGACGCGTCTGGCGGCGACTGCGCCCCAGACCTTCACCACAACGATGGGCAAGGAAAACCGCATCAAGCGGATATTCATCGACTTCCATCGTAATGCCCGCAGCCACACGGCGGCAGCACCCTATTCGTTGCGTGCACGCACGAATCTGCCCGCCTCGACGCCACTCAACTGGCCTGATTTGGAGGCTATCGACGCTCCGGAGGATTTGAACTATTCTTCGCTGCCTGGACTTCTGGATACTTTTGGCGATCCCTGGGCCGATATTGACGACTTTGCCAAGGATTTGCCGCTTCTGTCCGAAACGAGGACGTAATGCGTTTGGCCGCGTAGGAGACATCAATGGCGCCCAGGGCAAGTTGGAAAGGTTATCTGAAACTCAGTCTCGTCAGTTGCCCCGTCAGGCTCTATCCGGCGACCAGTTCGAGCGAACGCATCAGCTTCAATCAGCTGCACAAGGACACCCATAACCGGATCAACATGAAACCGGTCGACCCCGAGCTCGGCCTCGTCGAGCGCTCGGATCTGGTCAAGGGTTATGAATACGAAGACAAGAAATACATCATCATCGAGGACAGCGATCTCGACAGCGTCAGGATCGAGTCCAATCATACGATGAACATCGAGGCCTTCGTCGATGAAGGCTCTGTCGACGTGATTTACCAGGACGCGCCCTATTATCTCGCCCCCGACGGCGCGATGGCGGAGGAAACCTTCGTCGTGCTGCGCGAAGCGCTGAAAAAAAGCGGCAAGGTGGCGATTGCGCGCCTCGTGCTTTCGAGCCGCGAACGCGTCGTGACCATCGGCGCGCGTGAAACCGGCATGTTCGTGTGTACGCTGAGAAACCCGAGCGAAGTGCGTGGGACTGCGGAATATTTTGGCAACGTTCCGGTCGGACATCCCGATCCGGAAATGCTGCAGCTTGCCGAAGCGCTGATCCAGCAGAAGATGACGGTCTTCGATCCGAAGAACTACGAGGACCGTTACGAGATCGCGCTGATGAAGATGATCCGCGAGAAGCTCAAAGGCCATAAGCCGATCATTGCTGCAGCGCCCGAACGCGGCAACGTCATCAATCTCATGGATGCCCTGAAGGCGAGCCTGTCGCAGTCGAAGCCGCCGGCAAAGAGCAAGACCAAGGCCGAACCAGCGGCAAAGGAAACTGCCAAGGCGGCTGCTCCTGCTAAGCGCACGACGGCAAAACCGGCGGCGAAGAAGAAAGCCTGATGGCGGTTGCAGGTCAGACATTTGGTATCGTCGGGTCGCTTGCGGCCTTCCCGCGCCGGCTTGTGGCGCGGGAGGTCGAACGCCAGCACGGCCACTTGCGCCGTGGCGTCACGCGCCAAACGACCTATCTGGTATTCGGCCGCAGCCTGCTTGCGAAATCGAGCGAAGCGGAGATCGAAGCCCGTTTCGGCGCCGAACTTGCGGCCGGGCGCTGGCCTATCAGCGAGAACGGCTTTCTTCGCCTCCTGGGCCTGATGTCGGTGCCGGTCGCGTCCGCTCTCACGCGCCAGTCGCTGATCGATCAGGCCAGGCTTTCTCCGCGGGTCTTCGACCTGCTTTCCCTGTTCGATGCCTTCGAACATGACAGCGAGCCCTATTCGTTCCGCGACCTGATCCTCGCCAGGAAATATGCCGAGTTGATTGCCAGCGGGGCAAGCTGGAGCACGATTGCCCGGTCCGTACATCGTTCGGGACAGGTCGCTTCGTTGACGGCGCTTTCGCTGCATCACGGTGGTAGCGATGCGATCTACGCCCGGAGCGCTGAGGGACTGAGCGAGTTGAATGGGCAATTGCTCTTCGATCTCGGCACTCCCGATGATGCCGCCTTGGAAGACCTGTTCGATCTGGCCGAGGAGGCGGAAGCAAATGGCGACTACGAGGAGGCTGCCGCCTTCTATCAGCGTTATCTCGCGATCGACCGGACGGATTCGGTCGCGGCTTTCAACCGCGCCAATTGCCTGAAGGCGGCGGGACGGGAGCTGGACGCCGCGCATGACTATGCCCGCGCGATCAAGCTCGATCCCTCCTTCGTCGAGGCCTGGTTCAACCTTGCCGGGCTGATGAGCGAAAGGGGGCGGATCGACGCCGCGCGCAGGCATCTGAAGAAGGCGATCGAGCTCGACAGCGACTATGCCGATGCCGTCTTCAATCTGGCGAAACTTGAATTCGATGCTGGCGACCTCGCAGAGGCCAGGCGATGGTGGAGCCGCTATCTCGAACTCGATAGCGATAGCGAATGGGCGCGGACGGCCGAGCGCGGCGTGCAATATGTCGATCTGCAGGGCCGGCCAAGGACAGCGGGCTGACAATGGGCGACAGATTCCTTTTTGACGGACCTGAGGATGCGGCGGTTTCCATTCTTCTTGCCCATGGCGCCGGCGCGCCGATGGATTCCGCCTCGCTGAATGCGACCGCCAAGGCGCTCGCCGCAGCGGGCTTTCGCGTTGCACGTTTCGAGTTCGGCTATATGGCAGCAAGACGCACGTCGGACGGGCGCAAGCCGCCGCCCCGCGCTGAAACACTCAACCCGGAATATTTGGCCGCTATCGAGGCGCTTGGAGCAGAAGGACCGCTTATCATCGGCGGCAAATCGATGGGTGGGCGCGTCGCCAGCATGGTCGCCGATCAGCTGCACGCGGCTGGCAAGATCACCGGGCTGCTCTGCCTCGGCTATCCCTTCCATCCGCCGGCAAAGCCAGAGCAGTTACGCACCAAGCATCTCGCCAACCTTAGGACGCCGACCCTGATCTGCCAGGGGACCCGCGACGAATTCGGGACGCGTGAGGAGGTGCCGGGATACACGCTTTCCGACGCAATCGAAGTCCTGTGGCTTGAGGACGGCGACCATGATCTCAAGCCGCGCAAGAGCCTTTCCGGCTTTTCGACTGCTGATCACTTGAGGACCGTGGCCGATGCGGTGGCAGCCTGGGCTGCCCGGCTGACGCGCTGAACTGATCGCCGGGATGAAGATTGCCACCTTCAACATCAACGGCATCAACAAGCGCCTTGAAAACTTGATCGCCTGGCTAGAGGAAACCAAGCCGGATGTTGTCTGTCTGCAGGAACTGAAGGCCACCGATCGGCAGTTTCCGCGCTCGGCGATCGAGGCGGCCGGCTATGGCGCGGTCTGGCAGGGACAATCCGCCTGGAACGGTGTTGCGATCCTCGCCCGCGGCAACGAACCTGTCCTGACCCGCGTCGGGCTCGACGGAGATCCCTCGGATCGCCAGGCTCGCTACATCGAGGCCGCCGTCAGCGGCATCCTGGTCGCCTGCCTCTATGCCCCCAACGGCAACCCGCGGACCGGCCCCAAATTCGCCTACAAGCTCGGCTGGCACGAGCGTATGGCCAAACATGCCGCCGAACTCTGCACGCTCGATCTGCCTGTCGTGCTCGCCGGCGACTACAACATCGTGCCGGAGCCGCGCGACATCTACCCGACAACCTCCTACGACAACAATGCGCTGGTCCAGCCCGAAAGCCGCGCCGCATTCGGCGAACTTCTCGACCAGGGGTGGCTCGACGCGCTGCGCAAGATCCACCCGAAGGACCAGCTTTTCACCTTCTGGGACTATCGCCGGAACCGCTGGCAGCGCGACGCGGGGCTTCGGCTCGACCATATGCTGCTCAGCCGCAAGCTTTCCCGCAAGCTCAACGGTGCCGGCATCGATCGCCAGGTTCGTGGCATGGAGGGTGCGAGCGACCATGCGCCGGTGTGGATCACGCTTCGCGATTGACATGACAATGCCGCGGGAGAAACTGCACGTCCATGCTGACGATGATACTGTTTCGCCTCGTAGGTTGCTAATCGCAGCCCCGATCCGGGGTAAACCCCGTCCGGTCTAGTGGATGAAAGCGGCGATCGCGACATTCAGCCTAGTCAACACGAAGGAGAACCGCATGAAAATCAGCGCGCGCAACCGCCTCAAGGGCAAGATCGTCGAAGTCGTCAACGGCGCCACCACCGCCCATGTCCGGATCGACGTCGGCGGCTCGATCGTGACCGCAGCGATCACCAACGATTCGGTCGACGAACTCGGCCTGAAGGTTGGCGGCGAAGCCTACGCGGTCATCAAGGCTTCGGACGTTATGGTCGGGATCGACTGATACGCTTGCGGCAAGGGCGTGCGGATCGACCGTCGCGCCCTGCCAAGTCGCAGCCGGATCACGCCTTCTGGCAATGATGCACGTTACCGTCACCGGTCTCGAAATCGCCGCTCTGCGGCGGCGCGATCGGCTTGAACAGCGTCCGGTCGGGCTTCAGATCGATGAGCGGCGTGCCGTCGAGGCAGTCGAGACCGCGCACGAGAAGGGTCGAGCCCTCCACCGTTTCGAGTTTGACGATCGAGGTGCCGATCGGGTTGGGGCGGACCGGCGAGCGCAGCGAAAATGTCCCATGCACTTCGCCGTTGCTGGCGGGGCTTTGCAGCACCAGGTCACGCCGTGAACGGTCGAGCCAGTAGAGGATTTCCAGCCGTTCGAACGCATCCACGCCCTTCAGCGCCAGGACCCAGGGCTCGAAGATTTCGATGCGGCACAGTGGTCCGTCATGTCGGCCCTGGCGCGGAGTTTCCATACGCGACGTCCAGGGCGTCGAAATACGGCCGATGAAGACGAGGCCGGCATCGGTTGCCGCGGGCGGTGCCACGGCCACCTCGTTCTCACGGATTTCGTTCTGGCGAAACATGGTCTGTTCCTTTCCTTGCAGAGGGAGATGTGAGGCGCGGCGCACAGAGGCGGGCCTCACTGCCGTCGATCGAGCCGATCACCACATCGATGTCGTAGAGTTGTTTGAGGGCAGCGGGCGTCAACACGTCCTTGGGCAAGCCGAGCGCGATGAGCTTTGATACGTGAAGGAGGGCGAGGCGGTCCGCGACCAGTAAGGCGTGATCCGGATTGTGCGTCGAAAGCACGACCGAAAGCCCGTGTTCCGCCAATGCCCGGACATGAGAAAGCACCCGCATCTGGTTACCGTAGTCGAGATTGGCGGTCGGTTCGTCCATGACGAGGATGGAGGGTTCCTGCGTCAGCGCGCGGGCAATCAGCGCCATCTGGCGCTCGCCACCGCTGATCTCCGTATAGGGACGTATGGCAAGGTGGGCCATGCCAAGGCCGGAAAGTGCCTCCAGGGCGATCCGGCGATCGCGGGCGCCAGGCGACGAGAACGGCGCGAGGTGAGGGGCTCGCCCCATCAACACCACCTCCAGGACCGTAAACGGGAACAGTGCTGCATGCGCTTGCGGTACATAGGCGATCTGTTTGGCGCGTTCGCGCCGCGACCAGGCGGAAAGCGGTCGTCCGTTAAGGAGAATGTCTCCAGCCTTGACTGGCAGGAGGCCGAGGACGGTCTTGAACAGCGTCGTCTTGCCGGCGCCGTTGGGACCGAGCAGGGCCAAAACCTCGCCGGATGCAAGCGACAGGGAGACATTCTCGCCCACCGTGCGTCCGCCATAGCCGAAGGCGAGCTCCCTGATCTCCAGCGTCATTGCCAGGCCCTCCGGCCGGAGGCGAGCAGCCAGAGGAAGAAGGGCGCGCCAACGGCAGCCGTCAGGATGCCGAGCGGCACTTCGATGAGCGCAATGCTGCGCGCCAGCATGTCGACAACGAGCAGATAGGCAGCACCTGCTATCATCGAGGCCGGCAGCAGGCGGCGAAAGTCCGGGCCAACAAGCATGCGCGCGATATGCGGGATGACGAGGCCGATCCAGCCGATGACGCCGCTGACGGAGACGGCCGCCGCGGTGATCAGTGTTGCCGCCGCGATCAGCACACCGCGGGTAAGGCGTGTGTCGACGCCCAAGGTCTGCGCTTCCTCGTCGCCGAGCGTCATCAGGTTCATGCGCCAGCGAAAAAGCACCAGCGGCACCAGCCCGATCAAAAGCGACGGCAGGATCGAAACGACGTCGAGACGCGTGATCGCAGTGAGGCTGCCGAGCAGCCAATAGGTGATCGCCGGCAACTGGTCATAGGGATCGGCGAGGATCTTGATCAGCGATATGCCGGCACCCACGAGGGCGCCGATGGCGATCCCGGCCAGGACCAATGTCAGGGCTGGATCGCGTCCGCGGATTGCCATGCCGACGGCATAGACCGCAGCGACCGCAAGCAGCCCGCCGGCAAAGCTGATCGCCTGGATTGCGAGGACCGGCAGCGACAGAAAGATGCCGATGACGGCGCCGAGACTTGCGCCGCCGGAAACGCCGAGAATATCCGGCGAAACGAGCGGATTGCGGAAAAGCCCCTGATAGGTGGCGCCGGCCGCGGCGAGTGCCGCGCCGATCAGGATCGCGCCGGCCACGCGCGGCAGCCGCACGTTCCAGAGCACGGTCGAAAGAACGGGATCGCTCGGCTGTCCCAATAGGGCCGCGCGCAGCGCCCCGGCGATCTCCGACGGGCCGGCATATTTGCCGACCGACATCGAGACCAAGGCCAGCAGGAGGAGGGGGCCGACGAGGAGCCAGAGATTGCCCTTGCGCCTGTCGGCCGTCATTTCCGATGTTTGCTGCCTCCGGTTCATTTCGAAGCCGGCACCGCCCCCTTCAGGAGCGTGGCCACTTGTTCGTCCGTCAGGTCGACCTGATAGAACAGCTTGTAGAAATCGCGGGTCTCAGCCGTCAGATCGCCCTTGACGCTGTCGGGATAGAACAGCTTCTGCAGCCATGCGACGCCGATCAGTCGGTTGATCGCAGGCGGCGAATCGAACCAGCCGTAAGGCAGGGACGGCGCGGTGAACACCCGACCGGTCGTGACGGCCTTAACGTCGGCCCAGAGCGGGTCCTTCTTGGCCGAGGCCGCAAACTTGCCGCTTGCAGCGATGATGACGTCCGGGTTCCAGGAGAGGATCTGTTCGAGCGACACCTGGGTCAGGCTGCCCTTGCCGGCTGCCGCCGCTACGTTCTCGGCGCCGACGGCTTCGAGGATCTCGACATTGATCGAGCCGGAAAGTCCCGTTTCCAGCCCTTCGGGGCCGCGACCATAATAGACGCGCGGCCGCTGATCGGCCGGTATCTTGGCGAGACTGTCGTTCAGGTCCTTGATCCGCTGGTCGGCATAGGTTGCCAGCGTTTCGGCGCGTTCGGTCACGCCGAGCAGGGCGCCGACGTCACGCAGCGTCTTGCCGCTATCGGCGAAGCGGCCGTCGATCAGCACGTAAGGAATGCCGGTCTGCGCCTGCACCTTGTCGGCGAGCGAGCGGTAGGTGTCGTTGACGGTGCCGACGTCGAGGATGATGTCCGGCTTGGCGGCAAGCACCGCCTCGACATTGGCGCTGCCGCCCTTGCCCGTGAGCTGGCCGTAGGTCGGCAGGTCCCGGACCGACGGCATGAAATATGCCTTTTGCTCCTCCGTCGGCTCGCGCACCCAGCCGGCGAGCTTGTCCGGAGCCAGGACGTAGGTGAGCACCGAGGCCGGCGGACCGGCGGTAAGCACGCGGGTGATGGTATCGGGAACCTCCACCTTTCGTCCGGCGGCGTCGGTGATCGTACGCGCCTCGGCTGCGCCTGAGGCAAGGCCGAGCATGGCGGAAAAGATTATCGCAAGAGATTTCAACATGGAGGCCACGATAGCGAGAGGGATCGGTCGGGCCGCACTATGGCATGCCGTTATATCTCATGGAATATATTGATTGCGTGATTTGCGATGGTGGGGCTGCACCCTGATGCATTGCGATACAAATCCGCTCCTGTCGGAAACATCCGCGATACGTCGCGATGGTCCTCTGCCGCACGTGACAAGCGATCTGTGCCTCGGGCATCGATCCCATGCGGAGAGACGGTGATGATCCTCTTTGTTGTAGCCTATCTTGCCGGCGCGCTGACGATCGTCAGCCCGTGCATCCTGCCGGTGCTGCCATTCGTGTTTGCCCGCGCCGGCCAGCCTTTTTCCACCAGCATTCTCCCGATGCTGCTCGCCAAGATCGTGACCTTCGCGGGTATCGCCTCGCTTGCAGCCCTCGGCGGCAACTGGGCGGTGCAGGCGAACGCCTATGGCCGCTACGCAGCGATCGCGATGCTCGCCGCTTTCGGTGTAACGCTGCTCTCGACGCGGGCTGCCGCCTTGGTGACCGGTCCGTTCGTGGAACTCGGCAACCGACTGTCGAGGAAGGCCGCCACCGGGAGGAAGGGCAGCGTCGGCGGTTCGATCCTGCTTGGTGTTGCAACCGGATTGCTCTGGGCGCCGTGTGCCGGGCCGGTGCTCGGTCTGGTGCTGACCGGGGCGGCGCTGAACGGCGCGAATGTGCAGACGACGCTGTTACTTGTCGCCTATGCGGCCGGTGCTGCGACCTCGCTGGCGCTCGCTGTTTTGGCAGGCGCCAGAGTATTCGCGGCGATGAAGCGCTTCCTCGGCATCGGCGACCGCATCCGCCAAGGTCTCGGCGTTGCAGTGCTTGCCGGCGTTGGCTCGATCGCGCTGGGCCTCGACACCGGACTTTTGGCGCAGCTTTCCTATGCGAGCACGTCGGGCGTTGAACAGTCGATCCTCGATCGCCTGCGCAGCGCTGCATCGCCCGTGGACGTCGCAAGCACCCGTATGACCCTTGCCGCAAAGGATACGCGACAGGCGGCCTATCGCAGCGACCTTCCGGTCGAAGGACAGTTTCCGTCGCTTGACGGTGCAGTTCAGTGGCTGAATTCGAAGCCGCTGACGCCTGCCGAGCTTCGCGGCAAGGTCGTCCTCGTCGATTTCTGGACCTATTCCTGCATCAACTGCATCCGCACCATCCCCTATGTCAGGGCCTGGGCCGAGAAGTACCGGGATCAGGGCCTCGTCGTCATCGGCGTGCACGCTCCGGAATTCGCCTTCGAGAAGCAGATCGGCAACGTCGAGAAGGCGGTGCGCGATTTCAAGATCAACTATCCGGTGGCGATCGACAACGATTTCATCATCTGGCGCGCCTTCTCCAACAACTACTGGCCGGCCCACTACTTCATCGATGCGGAGGGACAGGTCCGTTACACCCATTTCGGCGAGGGCGACTATGAAGGTTCCGAGCGCGTGATCCAGGAACTGTTGGCGGAGGCGGCGGGAAAGCGGAAGACCGAAAACGGGCTCGTCGCGCCAAAGGCCGCGGGCGCGGAAGCCGCGCCTGACCTCGCACGGCTCGGCTCCGGCGAGACCTATATCGGCTATGCGCGGGCCGAACACTTCGTCTCGCCGGAAGGCGTTTCGGCCGACGCCGCCCAGCGCTACACCGTTGGCGAGCCCCGCCTCAACGAATGGGGCCTCACCGGCAACTGGACTGTCGGCGCCGAAGAGGCGCGCCTCAATGCGGCAGGTGGGGGCATCACCTACCGGTTCCGGGCCCGCGACCTGCACCTGGTGCTCGGGCCTGGCGCTGGCGGCAAGCCAATACCGTTTCAGGTGACTGTCGATGGGGTCGTGCCCGGCGCGGACCACGGCGCCGATATCGACGCGAGCGGCAAAGGCGCCGTCACGGAGACCCGCCTTTACCAGCTTGTGCGTCAGTCAGGCGCTTCGCGGGAACGGACGTTCGAAATCCGCTTTCTGGAACCCGGTGCGGAAGCCTTCGTTTTCACCTTTGGATGAGAGTTTGACATGAGCGACAAACAAAAGCAGCACGGGCGCGGCTGGCCCGTCTTCACCCAACGTCTTCTCGTCGCCGCGACCATGGTCGGTGGTGGATTGACCTTCGCGCTCAATGGGCAGTCGGCGGCACAGGAGGCAAAGCCTGTGCCGAAAGCACTTCACGATATCTGGCCGGCCGAAGGACGCCAGACGGCGGTGTTGGCCGGCGGTTGCTTCTGGGGCGTGCAGGCGGTGTTCCAGCATGTGGCCGGCGTCAAGGGTGTCACGTCAGGATACGCGGGCGGCAGCGCGGGTACGGCGACCTACGAGCAGACGGAGACCGGCACCACCGGGCATGCCGAAGCGGTGGAAATAACGTTCGACCCGAAGCAGGTGAGCTACGGCAAGTTGCTCGAGATCTACTTCTCCGTTGCCCATGATCCGACGCAGCTTGGCGGGCAGGGACCCGACAGCGGACCGCAATATCGGTCAGCGATTTTTCCGCGCAATGACGAGCAGGCGAAGGTTGCCGCCGACTATATCGCGCAACTGAACGCGGCAACCGTCTTCGCCCGGTCGATTGCGACGACGATCGAGCCCGGCAAGGCTTTCTATCGGGCCGAGGCATATCACCAGGATTACGTCTACAACAATCCCGGCCAGCCCTATGTTGTCATCTACGAGAAACCGAAGATCGGCGCGCTGCACCGCCTGTTCCCGGGCCTCTATCTCGAGAAGCCCGTGCTTGTAGCGGACAGCGCTGCCTAGCGGATGAGACGCCGTGGGGCCTCCCGGCGGGCCAAGCCAGTTCAGCCTTTTACACAAGGATACAGTTTCGCGGCCGGCTGCACACACCCGCGATACACCCAAGAGACACTCTAGCCGCGAGCACGTTTCGAGCCTTTGGCGGCGAAACGCCGCTGCTGACATCAATAACGGAAGGAGCCATCATGCGTATCTTCGCGACAGTTTTCGCCATCGCCGCGCTCGCGGCGGCACCATGCGCCTGGGATAGCGACCCGAGAGAACCCTCGCCTCTTGCCGTACTCGTCTCGGGTTCCGGATCCGCGACGGTTGCTGAGCAGGGAGCAGGATTGCTGCAGGAGGCGCCGCATGAGGAGCTTGCCGAGCCGTTCTTCAACTGATGATAGTACCGCCGAGACGGGTGGCCTGAACCTTTGATGCCAATCAACCTGGAGGAAAGTGAGATGCTGGAGAAAACGAAAGAGCGGCAGACGACCGGGGCTCGGACTGTATTTGTCAACGAGTTGACCAATGGGATCCTCGACCCGGCCGAGTCGATGCTGGGGCCCGTCGCCGATGGCGGTGTCATCATCGCGAACACAGCGCCGGGATGTTGGGGCCCGATGATCACGCCGGAGATCCGCGGCGGACATGAGGTGACGCGCCCTGTGGCGGTCGCGGGCGCGGAGGTCGGCGATGCGATCGCCATCCGGATCCGCTCGCTCATCGTCACCTCCGCGGCGACGGCTTCGGGAAACGACGAGGTGGTGGCAGGACGCTTCAACGGCGATCCGTTCTGCGCGGCTGTTTGCCCGGGTTGCGGCACGGAATGGCCGCGTACGCGTGTGGAAGGCATCGGCCAGACTGCGATCCGCTGCGAGACATGCGGCGCGGACGCGACGCCCTTCGTCTTCACAAACGGCTATACGATCGCCTTCGACGATGAGCGCCAGGTGGGCCTGACCGTCGGCAAAGCGATGGCGGAGACCTTCGCCACGGACGCGGAACGGCTGTTGGCGCTGCCGGACGGCTCGATCCAGCACCCCATCCTGACCTTTGCACCGGCCGACCTCGTCGGTGTTGCCACAAGGCTCAGACCATTCCTTGGCCAATTGGGCACGACGCCGTCGAAGGCGATGCCGGACTCGCACAATGCCGGCGATTTCGGCCAGTTTCTGACCGACGCACCACATGCCTATTCCCTGACCGCGGATGAACTCGTTCGGCATAAGACTGACGGCCACATGGACGTGAACACCGTGCGGGAAGGCGCGATCCTGATCTGCCCGGTCAAGGTACCGGGGGGCGGCATCTATATGGGCGACATGCATGCCCTGCAGGGAGACGGCGAAATTGCCGGTCATACCTGCGACGTCGCCGGCACGGTGACCCTGGAGGTCCATGTCATCAAGGGGCTCAAGATCGACGGGCCGATCCTCCTGCCGGTGCTGGATGATGTACCGTTCCTTGCGCGTCCGCTTAACGCGGCGGAACGCACGCGGGTGGCGGCACTTGCCCGCAAGCACGGTGTCCGAGAGGTCGAAACCGACGCCCCGGTCACCTTCATAGGCACGGGCGCGAACCTCAATGATGCGACCACGAACGGGCTGGAACGGGCGGCAGGCCTGCTCGGCCTTAGCGTTCCCGAAGTGATGAACCGGGTGACGATCGCAGGTGCCATCGAGATCGGTCGCCACCCGGGTGTGGCGCGGGTGACGTTCCGCGCTCCGCTCAGCCTGCTCGACGCAAAGGGCATCGGCTCCTTTGCGCGCAGTCTCTACAACCTCTGAACCGCCTGCGTCTTGCAGGGCGCCGATTGCGAATGAGAGCGGGGTCGACGTGATGTCGGCCCCGCTCTTTTTTTGCTGACGTCAAAGGTTAGCGGGAGAACTCCGGGGGCATTCGTATCGCTCTGCCGCAATGCCGGATCTCCAAACATTGAGATACACAGACGCTGCTCCCGAACACATCACGGATACACCGCGCACGCATGGTCACGGCGAAATTGGATTGCATCGCGCAGATGCGATCCTGACCTTCGGCAGCCGATGTTTATGTCCTGAAATGAAGGAATTACGACATTTGAGCCATTGACGTTTGGCCTTACCATCGAGGCTCCAACCAAGGCAAAGGAGCTTGAAATGAGCAGGAATTCCAAGGGTACGGCACTGATCACCGGCGCGTCCTCCGGCATCGGTGCAATCTACGCCGATCGTCTGGCCCGCCGCGGCTTCGACCTGATCCTCGTTGCCCGCAACCGTGAGCGATTGAATAGTCTCGCCAGCCGTCTGGCGGACGAGACGGGGCGCGCCATCGAAGTCGTCGCGGCCGACCTCGGCAACAGGGATGATGTCAGGCGGGTCGAGATGATCCTCCAGAGCGATGCGAGCATCACGGTGCTGATCAACAATGCCGGGGTCGGTGCCACCGCGCCTCTGCTTGCCTCCGATGTCGACAAGATGGAAGAGATGATCACGCTCAACGTCAGCGCACTGACGCGGCTGACCTATGCGGCGGCACCTGGATTTGCCGCGCGCAGCACGGGTACGATCATCAACATCGCCTCCATCGTCGGCGTGGCGCCCGAGCTTCTGAACGGCGTCTACGGCGGGACCAAGGCCTTCGTGCTGGCCTTTACGCTGTCGCTGCAGAAGGAGTTTGCCGACAGCAACGTCCGCATTCAGGCTGTGCTTCCGGGTGCGACCGCCACGGATTTCTGGGGCATTGCCGGCACGCCGCTCGAGCACGTTCCAAGCGAGATCGTCATGCGGGCCGAAGACATGGTGGACGCAGCGCTTGCCGGCTTCGACCAGGGCGAAGTGATCACCATTCCGGCGCTGCCGGATGCCGGTGACTGGGCGGCCTATGAGGCAGCCCGCCAGAAACTCATGCCCAACCTTTCCAGGAGCGCACCTGCTGCTCGCTACAACACCGGGGGATAGCTCCCGATTTCCACCGGGCTCCCAACCCGGAACGTCTGGCGATGCCTGAGGCATCGCTTCCACAACCGAACCAGGAGAATGATGATGTCCAGACGCTATTTGCCAGATGCCAAGCGTAGCCGCTTGGCCGCCATCGCGCTGTCGGGAGCGGTCGCGATCCTGCTTCCCCCGCTTGCAGCCGGGGCCGCTTCCTCGGCGGGCGGCACCCAGATCGTGGCCGCAGCAAAGCCGGCGACCGACGAAGCCATCCGCCCCTTCCAGTTCCATGCCGGTGATGCCGCACTTGCCGACCTCAAGCAGCGCATCGCGGCGACCAAATGGCCGGACCGCGAACTGGTTAAGGACGGAACCCAGGGCGTTCAGCTCGCCACCATGCAGAAACTCGCCGAGTATTGGGCGACGAACTACGATTGGCGCCGGGTGGAAAAGCAACTCAACGACCTGCCGCAGTTCGTGACCAATATCGACGGCGTCGACATCCATTTCATTCATGTGCGGTCCAAGCACAAGAACGCGATGCCGCTCATCGTCACCCACGGCTGGCCGGGCTCGATCATCGAGCAGTTGAAGATCATCGATCCCCTGACCAATCCGACTGCCCACGGCGGCAGCGAAGCCGATGCCTTCGACATCGTCATTCCTTCGCTGCCCGGCTACGGCTTCTCCGGCAAACCCAACGAACTCGGATGGGACCCGGTCCGCATCGCCAAGGCCTGGGCCGTGCTGATGCAGCGTCTGGGCTACACCCACTATGTTGCGCAGGGCGGTGACTGGGGTGATGCGGTCACGGAGCAGATGGCGTTGCAGCGGCCGGCCGGGTTGCTCGGCATCCACACCAACATGCCGGCGACGGTTCCCTCCGAGATCCAGGAGAGCCTGGATGCCGGCGCTCCGGCCCCCTCGAATCTTTCGACCGACGAGCGCCGTGCCTATGACCAGCTCGACTTCTTCTACAGGAACGGGTTGTCCTATGCCCAGGAGATGAGCAAGCGCCCGCAGACGCTCTATGGCATCGAGGACTCGCCGATCGGGCTTGCCAGCTGGATACTCGATCATGACGCCCGCAGCTACGAGCTGATCGCCCGTGTCTTCGATGGTCAATTGGAAGGGCTGAGCCGTGACGACGTGCTCGACAACATCACGCTCTACTGGCTGACCAACACGGCCGTCTCCTCGGCGCGGCTCTACTGGGAAAACAAGCTCGCCTTCTTCCAGCCGAAGGGCATTCAGATTCCGGTGGCCGTCAGCGCCTTCCCGGACGAACTCTATCAGGCGCCGAAGTCTTGGGCGGAAAAGGCGTTCCCCAAGCTCATACACTATAATCGCCTCGCCAAGGGGGGGCACTTTGCAGCCTGGGAACAGCCTGCCGCCCTGGTCGATGAGCTGAGGGCCTCGTTCAAGTCACTGCGTCAACCGAGCTGAAGGGAAGAGGCGCGCGAAGGCGCGCCCTCCCGTTCCAACCAAGGAGAAGTGCCATGACAAATTCAGAAAGTGCCAACAGAACCCCATCGGTTGATCTGAAGTTCGAGGTCGCCGTCATTCCCGTCTCGGATGTCGATCGGGCCAAGAGTTTTTACAGTGGCCTTGGCTGGCGGCTCGATGCCGATTTTCCGGTCGGTGATACGTTCCGGGTCGTCCAGTTTACCCCACCGGGCTCGCCGGCGTCGATCCACTTTGGCGATGGGCTGACCTCGGCTGCGCCCGGCTCCGCCAGTGGCCTCTATCTCGTCGTTTCGGACATCGAAGCCGCGCGCGCCGAGCTTATCGAGCGTGGCGCGGAAGTCAGCCAGATCTTTCACCGGGAAGGTCCCGGAAAGCCGCCGATCAGCGGCCGTGACCCCGCGCGCCGCAGCTACCGCTCCTATGCCACCTTCAGCGACCCCGACGGCAACGGCTGGCTTCTGCAGGAAGTGACCGAGCGTTTGCCCGGCCGTGTGGATGCCGATGTCACGGACTTCGCTTCGGTGGGAGACCTTGCGGCGGCCTTGCGTCGCGCCGCAACTGCCCATGGCGAGCACGAGAAGCGGACGGGTGGCCAGCACGATCACAACTGGCCGGACTGGTATGCGACGTACATGGTCGCAGAGCACGCGGGCAAACCGCTTCCCGAATGAGATGCGGCTATGATCGTCGCGTTCCCTTCATGGCGGAAATCTGCTATAAGCGATCATTCCAGACAGGGATGGCTTTGACATGCACAGGATCGGCTACGTCGTCTTTCCAAGATTCCAGCTCATGGGGTTCGCGGCGGTCACCGCTTTCGAGATCGCCAATCTGACGCTCGGAGAGCAGGCCTACGGGATCGAGTTGCTGTCAGAGGCGGGCGGCGAGATCAAATCGTCCGCCGGTTTCGGTGTGCTCACAAAAGCCGTCGACGATACGGTCTATGACACCGTCATGTTCGGCGCGGGCACTCAGATCGAACCGGTTACTCCGGGGCTGGTTGCCTTTGCGCGCCATGCACTCAAAGCCTCGCGGCGGGTGGCGGCACCCTGTACCGGTGCCTTCATCCTTGCAGAATCCGGACTGCTCGACGGCCGTCGCGCCACGACCCATTGGGTGTTTGCGCGTCAGCTCCGAGAGCGTTTCCCGGAGATTAGAGTCGAGGAAGATCGCATCTTCATCGTCGACGGCAGCGTGTGGACCTCGGCCGGCATGACGGCCAGCATCGATCTGGCGCTTGCGATGATCGAAAAGGATCATGGCGAGGACGTCGCGCGCCAGGTCGCGCGCAAGCTCGTCGTCTATCACCGGCGCGCCGGCGGGCAGTCGCAATTTTCCGCCCTGCTTGAACTGGATCCAAAGTCGGATCGCATTCAGAAATCGGTCAACTACGCCAAGGCCAATTTGCGCAATGCGTTGTCGGTGGAGGAGCTCGCCGATGCCGCCGGCTTGAGTTCGCGCCAGTTCAGTCGCGCCTTCCGCTCCGAGACCGGCCAGTCGCCGGCAAAGGCCGTCGAACATCTGCGCGTAGAGGCGGCGCGCCTGTTGATGGAACAGGGGCGACATTCCATGGACGTGATCGCCGAGGAAACAGGTTTTGCTGACAGCGATCGCATGCGCCGCGCCTTCCTGCGCACGCTTGGCCAACCGCCTCAGACGATCCGCCGCAATGCGCGTGAAGGCATCGCCTGAACCGGACGCCACTGCGGTTTGCCGTGCCTTGGTAGAATTGTATCGCCGTGTATCCGCGGCCTGCCGTTCTACACTTGCTTTCAATCGGGGCCGCAGGGAACACGCCCGGGATACACTGGCGCTCCATTTCTGATGCAGTTCAGTTCACCGGAGGCACCCCATGTCGGACGAAATCAACCATCCACGGCGTCGTTTCATCGGCGCAATTGCGCTTTCGCTGGCGGCGACGCAATTCGCTTTGACACGCGTTGCCAGAGCGCAATCGGGAGACAGCGCCACGCCACGCCTGCCGGCCATCACCCCCGGGACGAACAAGTCCTTCCCCACCCTCAAGCAGGTCGATGCGGGTGTCCTGAACGTCGGCTATGCCGAACTTGGCGCGAGTGACGCTCCGGTCGTCATTCTGCTGCACGGTTGGCCCTATGACATCCATACCTATGTGGATGTGGCGCCGCTCTTGGCAAATGCCGGCTACCGCGTCATCGTTCCCTATCTGCGCGGCTACGGCACCACCCGGTTCCTCTCCGCCGATACACTGCGAAACGGCCAACAGGCGGTGATTGCCACGGACATCATTGCGTTGATGGACGCACTCAAGATCGACAAGGCGGTCATTGGCGGCTGCGATTGGGGTGCTCGCACAGCCAATATCATTGCCGCTCTCTGGCCCGAACGCTGCAAGGCGCTCGTCTCCGTCAGTGGTTATCTCATCGGCAGCCAGGAGGTGAACAGGAAGCCGCTTTCGCCGCAGGCAGAGCTTGCCTGGTGGTACCAGTTCTACTTCGCCACCGAGCGGGGGTATGCCGGTTACAAGCAGAACCACAAGGAGTTCGCCAGGCTGATCTGGAAGCTTGCCTCGCCCAAGTGGAACTTCGACGATGCCACCTTCGACAGCAGCGCCGAAGCGCTTGAGAACCCCGACCACGTCGACATCTCGATCCACAATTACCGCTGGCGCCTCAGCCTCGCCGAGGGTGAAGCACAGTACGACGACCTCGAAAAGCAACTGGCGCAGTTCCCGACCATCACTGTCCCGACCATCACGCTCGAGGGCGACGCCAATGGTGCGCCGCATCCGGAGCCGGCGGCCTATGCCAAGCGCTTCTCCGGCAAGTACGAGCATCGGCTGATCACCGGCGGCATCGGCCACAATCTGCCACAGGAGGCACCGGTGGCCTTCGCCAGGGCGATCGTCGACGTCGATCGTTTCTAGTTCTTCTCCCGCAGCTTGCGTGGAGGCGCGGGGTTCCGGTTCGCCGGTCCCGCGCTTTTTTTGCGTGCTGATGCGGCGTTTGGAGCCTGCCCGGCATAGTGTGTGGCACCCCGGCCAGGGACCAGCCGCAAGCGCGCAGGTCCATGTTCCGTGGCCGCCTTCGTATCAGCATGTATCCATTCCGGGTCTTGGCAAACTGCCACACATTTCCGCTTCCCTGATGAAACATCCCATACACCTGCGGAGCGCCATCTGTGTCTCGACAGTCGCAAAGGGCAATCGGGCCCGAAAGGAACTCCTGTCGAAAGGAAGAACACGATGATCGAAGCTGAAAAGGTACTCTACACCGGCAAGACCCACACGACCGGCGGGCGCGACGGCGCCGCCCGGAGCGACGACGGACGCCTGGACGTCAGGCTCTCTACGCCCGGCAGTTCGCGGCCGGGCACAAACCCGGAGCAGCTCTTCGCTGCCGGCTGGTCGGCGTGCTTCATCGGCGCAATCGGGCTGGCGGCCGGCCAGCGCAAGGTTGCGCTCCCCTCGGACCTTGCCGTCGACACGGAGGTGGACCTGCGCAATCGCAACGGCGGCTATTTCCTGCAGGCGCGGCTCAATGTCAGCCTGCCGGGGGTCGATGCGGATGTGGCGCGTCAACTGGTCGATGCTGCGCACCAGACCTGCCCCTATTCCAAGGCGACGCGCGGCAACATCGATGTGACGATCAATCTCGTCTGAACGTGCTCCGACTGCGGAATACCCTATAGCATCACCCAACGGTGGCGGCGGCCGATGAGGCCGCCGCTTTTTTGATTGGAGGACTGGCTGCGTTTGGCGTGGGGTGGGTACGGGAGTGTGAAGCCACCGCCCCCTGTTATGCCTCATGCCCGGTGAGGACGAATGGTAAGCTCCGCAGCCAAACCGCCGCCGGTACGATTCTTCAGGGTCAGAGAGGCGTTGATGGAGGCGGCAAGCTGTTGGGCTATGGCAAGGCCGAGGCCTGTTCCGCCAGTATCGCGGTTGCGGGAGTCCTCCAGCCGGACGAAGGGTTTGAGGACTGCATCCAGCTGATCTTCGGGAATGCCGGGTCCGTGGTCGAGCACCTTGATCGTCACGCTGTCGTCAGCAAGCCGCCTGACCTCGATCTCGGCGCTGCCGCCGAACTTGAGCGCGTTGTCGACCAGGTTGGTCAGGATGCGTCTGAGCGCCTGGGGGCGGGTGATGATCGCGCCGCCATCGACGTCGTTGGCGGTCACCGCCTTGCCGGTGTCCTGATAGTCATAGACGAGGCTCTCGATGAAGGAGGAAAGATCGATGCGTGTCGCCTTTTCGACATTGCCATGGGCGCTGCGAGCATAGGCAACACCCTCCTTCACCAGGCTCTCGATCTGCCCGAGATCCTGGATCAACTTCTCGCGGTCGGCAAAGTCGTCCGCCATTTCGGCGCGCAGCTTCATGCGGGTAATCGGAGTCTGCAGATCGTGGGAAATGGCGGCGAGGATCTGAACGCGCTCTTCGAGATACTGGGCGATGCGGTCACGCATCGCGTTGAACGCGCTCGCCGCATAGGCGACCTCGGTCGGCCCGGTTTCGCTGAGCCGCGGCGTATTGCGATTGGGGTCAAGCGTATCGGCCGCCGCTGCGAGGTTGACGAGTGGGCGGACCGCCTGGCGCATCGCAAACCAACTGCATAAAATCAAGAGCGCGAGTTGGGCAAGCAACACGAAAGGCAGCCAGTCAGCTAGCGGCATCACCCCCTTGGGATAGACGTCGATCGTCAGTGGCGACCCGTCGCTCAAGGTCAGATGCGCTTGCACGTGGCGGCGATCGCCGGGAACCGTCTCGACTTTGACCGGATATTGCGGGCCGGTCGCACGCTGGATGTTGGCGGAGAGCTCTATGGTTGCCGGATCGAGTGACGGGTTGCCAGGAACGCCTGGGCCGAGAATGAAACCGTAATTGTCTCGGCTCAGGCGGTTGAGCCACGCGCCGCGCTCGGTCGCGGGTAGGCGATCGAGTATCGCGATCGACGTCGCGATGTCGTTTTCCAGCGTGTTGAACATGACGGACTTCGCCGCGACGTAGCGCTCGAAAAACAGAACCGTGAACGACATGACATGCGCGATGGTGAGACCGGCCAGCAGGATAACGAAGAGCCGCGCCCTAAGTGTGCGCGGCCATAGCCGGATGCCTTTTGGCTCTGCGCTAGTCGTCATTCACGCGCCTCCACGATCTCGATGGGCACCGAGAAGACGTAACCTTCGCTGCGCACCGTCTTGATGTAGATCGGTTCGCGAGCGTCATCGCCGAGCCGCTGGCGGACCCGGCTGACGAGCAGATCGATCGACCGATCGAAGAGTTCGGCCTCGCGCCCTTGGGTGAGGTTGAGCAATTGGTCGCGGTTGAGCACGCGCTGGGGGTGGTCGATGAATACCTTCAGCAGCCGATACTCGGCGCCGCTGAGCGCGATTACGGTGCCGTCCGCGTCGATCAGGTGCCGGGCGGTGGTGTCGAGCTTCCACTGACCAAAGCGCAGTAGCTGTCCGGCCTCCGAAATCTGCAGGTTCGGCGGCAGCATGCGCGCGCGCCGGAGCACCGCCTTGATGCGGGCGAGCAGTTCGCGCGCGGAGAACGGCTTGGAGAGATAGTCGTCGGCACCCATCTCGAGGCCCAGGATCCGGTCCATCTCGTCGCTGCGGGCCGTCAGCATGATGATCGGGATCGCCTTGTGTTTGCCAGCGCGCAGTTCACGGCTGAGCACGAGCCCGTCGTCGCCTGGCATCATCACATCGAGCACGATGAGATCGACGGTATCGCCCTCGAGGAAGCTGCGCATCTGTCGCCCGTCGGCAACGGCCGTTGCGCGCAACCCGTTCTTCTTGAGGTAACCCGACACGAGTTCGCGGATCTCGCGGTCGTCATCGACAATCAACACGTGGTCGATATGCTCCATCGAGCAAACTCCTCAAATCCGGTTTGGTCTTGGCTTCCCTGGCGGCTTTACCCGGCCAAGGTCGAAGGCATCCGAGCAGCCCCATTGGCGCCTGGGATATGTCCTCGGTGTGTTCGCAACATCCAGACTTGCATGAGAATGTAATGCAAGCACCTCCAGATACATTTCGACACAAATTTGCAAACGAAACCCGCCGCTTGCTGTCAGGCGGCGGGTTTCGAGATCGCCCTGTCCGCGGCGTCAGCCCTTTGCCTGAGCTACCAGCTTGGCGCGATACTGCGCGGTTGGAAGGCCGCCCCAGCCCCAGTTGTCGAGTTCGACTTCCTCGATGACCACATAGGTCGATTCCAGCGGCTTGTTGAGCACGTCGAGCAGGACCTGGCTCACGCCCTTGATGATTTCAGCCTTCTCCTCGGCCGTGACTGCCTTGCGGTCCGGCGTGGTACCTTCGCGGGTCACCTGAACTGTTACGATCGGCATTGTCGTTTCCTCTTCAGATCTGGATGGTGATGGCACCATCAGGTGCCGCCTACTTGTGCGATGGCTAGCGAGGCGCGGGGCGGCTAAGATTGGGCCACTCGCGCCTCAGTCTTGCTTACCAGCGCCCGGCGTTCTGCCCGCCGTCTACATGCAGGATCTCGCCGGTGACGAAACCGGCGCCCTCCAGATAGAGGACGGCGTCGACGATATCGCGGATTTCGCCCATGCGCCCGACCGGATGCAGCGTCGAGAATGCTGCGTGGGTTTCCGGTGCGTGCATCGGGGTCTTGATGATGCCCGGCGAGACGGCATTGACGCGAACGCCGGTCTTGGCAAATTCAATGGCGAGCGCCTGGGTCACGGAATTCAAGCCACCCTTGGTGATAGATGCAAGCGCCGCCGGAACACCGGCGATCGGCTGGTTCACGAGGCTGGTGGTGATGCTGACGATGTGGCCGGAGCCCTGCTTCAGCAGCTCGCGGGCCGCGTGCTGGGTGATGTGGAAGAAACCGGCGACGTTCACCCCGAGGTTCAGGTCGTAGTCCTCCTGGGTGAATTCGGTGAACGGCTTGGCGGTGAAAACGCCGGCGTTGTTGACCAGCGTATCGATGCGGCCAAACCGCTCAAGACCCAGGCGAACGACCCGCTCGGCAGTCTCCGGCTTGCTGATGTCGCCCGCGACGCTGAGGATTCCGGCGTCCGAGCTTTCCTGGATGGACCGGGACGTGGCGATGACGCGGTAGTTGCGATCGCGGTAGGCCTGAACCAGGGCGGCGCCGATACCCTGCGATGCACCGGTGATGATGGCGACCTTCTGCTCATTGCTCATGGATGTGATCCTTATTCGATTGCAACGGGCGTTTCGCTTGGCCCGTCCTCCGCCCTCGGCGTTGGTGCAATCAGATTTAGACCCATCCGATGTGTGGGAGAATTGATGCCATACGGCGCTCAGTCGGCCGTAAATCGGCATAATTAGCTGAACGTGCCGGCGTCCGTTGCCATGCGTGCGAACTCGGTTCTGAGGCGCGGCAGCGCGAAATCTGCAAAGGCCCGGACCTTCGGAACCGACATGCGGCCCTGCGGCGCAAGAAGATGCACAGGCATCGCGGGATGTTCCGCATCAGCCAGTACGATCTTCAGGCGTCCGTCACAGACATGGCGGGCGACATGATAGGAGTAGAGCCGCGTGAGGCCAGTACCGGCGACGGCGGAGTCGGCGGCAGCACGTACGCTGTTGACGATGCATCGCGGTGTGAACTGCACCGTACGCGGGATCAAGGAGCCCTCGGCCGGCGTGAATGCCCAGGAATCGAGGCCGAAGTTGGTGAAGGCGACGATATGGTGCTTGGCGAGATCGGCCGGCTCGTCGATCCGCGGGTGGTTGGCGAGATAGCGGGGCGAGGCGACGACGACGCGCCTGATATCGCCGCCGATCCGTGTCGAGATCAGCGAGGAGTCGGCGAGGTGGCCGATGCGCAGCGCGATGTCGACACCCTCGTCGACAAGGTTCACGAAACGATCAAGCAGGAGCAGCCGGGCCGAGACCGCTGGATTGAGGTTGAGAAAGTCGTCGAGGATAGGACGCAGTACCTCCTCGCCGACGATCGGCGGCGCGGAAATCGTCAGCGTGCCGCGAGGGGCCGCTCGTTCGCCACCTGCGAGCATGTCGGCCTCTTCGAGATCGATCAGCACCCGGCGGCAGGCCGTCGCATATCGCTGACCCGCTTCGCTGAGCTTCAGCGATCGCGTCGTTCGATGTAGCAATTCGACCCCGACGTGAGCTTCAAGCAGGTTCAGGGCGCGGCTGACCGCCGTCGGCGATCGCTTCAGCCGTCGGGCGGCCGCCGCCAGGCTGCCTTCGTCGACCGCGGTCACGAAGACTTTCATTGCATCGATACGATCCATTCTGCCGCCTTTCGCGATGATCCTTGCCAGATGGCAAGCATCCACCCGCAGTCCGGTGGAAGTAAAGAGGCAGGCTCGGTTCTCGCGTCAGAGGGACCAGGCCACGATCCTTCATGATGGCGATCAATCGGCGAACAGCTTCCCGATCAGGTCAGCGGCCGAGCCCTGCCAAAGTTCACCCTTGCCGGTACCCGCCCAAAGGGAAAGGAAGTCTGGCGATCCCTTTGCAGCGGATGCCCCCCTGATATCGCGGGTGAACTTGTTCTGAGCGGGGAAGGGCATCACCGCAGCGGCGTCCACCTCGTTCATGAAGCGGTTCGCGACGCCGCGGGCAAACCGCCCGGAGAAGGCGCGTGTCGTGCGCGTTATCCGTTCCACGCCTTGCAGCGCAGTGCGATAGGGTGCCGAGGTTCCGGCTTCGGTGGTCGAAAGAAAGGCCGTCCCCATCTGCACGGCGCTGGCGCCCATGGCGAGCGCCGAACGGATATCCGCGGCGGTCATGATGCCGCCTGCTGCGATCAGCGGAACCTTCATCTTCCCACGACTTTGCGCCAACAGATCCGCAAGACCAAGTTCGGGATCCGCGGCACTCGGGTCGAAAATACCGCGGTGACCACCGGCCTCAAAACCCTGGAGGGTGATTGCATCGACGCCGCTCTCTTCGAGTGCCTGCGCCTCTTCCGGCGTCGTCGCCGTGCCCACGATCAGCATCCCTGCTTTGCGCGCGGCCCGCATGTGCTCGGCAGGTAAAACGCCGAAGACGAAGCTGAGGACTTCCGGCTTTGCCTGCAGCACGGCATCGAACTGCTGATCGAAGTCCTCTTCGTAGGGCGTCGAAAACTGCGGCTTTGGCAGATCCAGTTCGGCGCGATACTTGGCCGTTGCCGCCACGGCCCGCTCGATCATTGCAGCTTCAACCTGCGGCTGCGGGTGCTGGATGAAGAGGTTGATCGCGAACGGACGGTCGGTGCGCGCGCGAACCTTCTCGACGAACCCAGTGATGGTGGCCGGGGTCGAGTAGGCCGCGCCGATGGAGCCCAGCGCTCCGGTTTCCGACGATGCTATGACGAGTTCCGGCGACGAGGGGCCGCCGGCCATCGGCGCGACGATCAACGGGTACTTCAGGCCAAGTTTCGCCAGGGGATCGCGCATGTTCTATGTCCTCGCTGCTTGTTGCCTGCCATGTGGCGGCGGTGCAGACTTAGGGTGAGATGCAGTCGACACAAGATGAGCCGCCGCTATTCGCGCGATTATCTTGCGATGTGTGCGCTCCATGGAAACGCGTCTCGACCTTTGTCGGGTTTTCGCCGGTCGCGCTGTGGGATCGCCAACCTTGCGGCGCGTGGTTGCCGTGAGGTCGATTGGCTGGCACTGTCATGCATGCTGAACCGTTCCCATGAGGACACTGATGTCGCAACAGACGGACAAACAAGATCCACCTCCGCGCCTGATCGACAACTATCGGCCGGTACAGTTGAAGGCCGTGCTCGCCGCCTGCGCCGTGAAGCATCGCGAACCGCCACCGCCTCCGCCGGAAGAGCGCTTCTATGGCGCGCAACTGCCGGAGGGATTTCATCTCCCGCAATCGGTCTACGACGACTAAACGCCATTTTCGCAATCAGTTGCTTGCAAGCGTCCAGGCCATGCCTGCAAGCGCACATGCAAGCAGCGTCGTGATCACCGAGGCATTGAAGCGGAAGATCGCGACGCCGGCCGCAAGCGTCAGCAGGAGCGATGGCATCACCAGCGACTTCAGCACCGGCACGTCGAGTGCGAACGGCCCCAATTGCCACGTTACTTGCTCCGCAAACAGTGTGTGCAGCCCGAACCAGACGGCGAGGTTGAGGATTACGCCGACGACGGCAGCGGTAATCGCCGACATTGCACCCGTTAGCGCGGCATTGCTCCGCAGCCGCTCAATGAAAGGTGCCCCGAGGAAGATCCAGAGGAAGCAGGGCACGAAGGTAACCCAGGTGGTCAGCATCGCCCCCAAAGTCGCCGCCATCATCGGGTGGAGCGCGCCGGGAGCGCGGTAGGCGCCCATGAATCCGACGAACTGTACCACCATGATCAGCGGTCCGGGCGTCGTCTCGGCCATGCCGAGCCCGTCTAGCATCTCGCCGGGTTTGAGCCAACCGTAGTGCTGGACGGCTTCCTGGGCGACATAGGCAAGCACGGCATAGGCGCCGCCAAAGGTGACGACCGCCATCTGGCTGAAGAACAGGCCGATCTGGCTGAAGACGTTGTCCCGGCCGAGGAAGATGACGACCAGCGCTAAGGGCACGAGCCATAGCGCGAGCAGGACGCCGGAAATCCGCAGCGACCATGCAAGGTTCGGGCGGGCATGTGCGGGGATTTCCTCGCCGAGCGCAGAATCCTCGTCCTTCAGAACCGGGCCGCTGCCGCCCTTGTGCCCGCCACCGATGCGAAAGAGCGGAGATCCGGAACGGGCGCCGATGTAGCCAAGCACGCCGGCTGCCAGGATGATCAGCGGGAAGGGCACTCGGAAAAAGAAGATGGCGATGAAGGCAACCGTCGCGATGCCGATCATCATTCGGTTCTTGAGTGCGCGGCCGCCAATGCGAAAGACGGCCTGGACGACGACCGCGAGCACGGCGGCCTTGAGGCCGAAGAAGAGGCCTTCGACGACAGTGACATTGCCGAGGGCGGCGTAGATGTAGCTAAGGCCGAGGATCGCCAGGAAGCCCGGAAGCACGAACAGAAGTCCGGCAACAAGGCCGCCGGCCGTTCTATGCAGGAGCCAGCCGATATAGACAGCAAGCTGCTGCGCCTCCGGGCCGGGCAGAAGCATGCAATAGTTCAGCGCATGCAGGAAGCGATGCTCGCCGATCCAGCGTTTTTCATCGACGAGGATACGGTGCATGACCGCGATCTGACCGGCTGGTCCGCCAAAGCTCAGCGCCGCAATTCGCGCCCAGACCCGCACCGCTTCGCCGAACGAGATGCCGTGGCTTTGCCCTTGCCGCGCCACATCGGGCGCGGCCTTGTCAGCAATATCGGTCATCTCAAAGGTCCTTCTTGGGCGAGGGCCAGTTATGCGTCTCATTGGTCGCATCCCGACACCAACGATAGAAGGCATCGTAGAGCAGCATTCCCGCCTCCAACTGCTCCAGGTCGTCGGCATACATGCGGGAGAGACCGAGGGAAGCGGCGAGCAGGCCCGGCGCCTCGGGCGCCAGCTCGAGGCGCGCGGTGTCGGCTCCGCGCACGATGGTCGCGAGCCGGAGCAACGGCGTGGTTGCAAGGCCGAACTGCTCCACCATGACATCGAATGTGCAGAGTTCGCCGCGGTGGCTCCAACGGATCGGCGCATCGATATCGAATGGCGTTGCGCCGAAGCGTTCGCCGACCATTTCGGCTTCCGACGGCGCCACGTACAGGAACACCGCCTTCGGATCGACGAAGCGTCGGATCAGCCAGGGGCAGGCGATACGGTCGATCTTCGGCCGCGCTCGCGTAACCCAGACGGTCCGTCCGCTTGCATCCCGTTCGGGTATCGCGGAAACGGGCACGCTCGGATAGCCGGCGCTGGCCCAGGCCTCGAAGCCACCTTCGAGCACGTCGGCAGCAATGCCCGCATTGCGAAGCCAGGCGGCAACGCCATGGCTGAGCTTCTTACCCTGCTGGCAGATGATGATTGCCGAAGCCTTGGCAACATCGTCGATCCAACTCTGCATCTGGCGATAGTCGCGCCTGTAGGAACCCGGGATGAGCCGGGGATCGGCATCGAAATCGTCATCGATCCTGACGTCGATCAATTCAGGGCAGTGCGGTGTGCCGATGAGGCGGGAGAGTTTTTCCGAGGAAATTTCAAGAAATGACGACATGACGCGTCCTCCGGATGAGCGGTTCTATGGACGCGATGCTTCGGCTGGCGCCTCATGGGGTGATCGCACCCCCATGCTTGAAGTTTTCCGCTCTTTCACCGGGCTGTCAAGCCGGCAGCCAGGAAACGTAGAACGTCTTGAGGCCCGCTGTCCTGAGTGCGGAAGGGCGCCGCACTCAGGACGCAGACGCGCGGCGTGTTCGGGCTATTTGCCGGCGTCCTTGGCTGCGGTCTCGATGATCTCGGCGACCGTTTGCGCTTGCGAGGCGAAAACGGCGTGGCTTGCCTTGACTTCACTCACCTGGCTGCCGGCGCGCTTCGCCATGCTTCGTTCAAGCTCCGGATTGATGGCGCGATCTTCAGTCGCCACGATCGCCCAGCTTTTCTTTGTCCGCCATGCCGGATCGCCGGCCTTGGCAGTGAAAACCTCCTTTGCGGCAAAGACTTGCGACCGCGCCGCAAAGGCCGCCTCCGCCTTTGGAAGGTCGGCGGCGAAATCCGCAGCGAAGGCTGACGGATCGAGATAGAGATATTTGCCGTCGGCGGTTTCCTTGATGCTCATCGCCGCTGACGGCTTCGAACTGGCAAGCGTTGCCAAGTCCTCGCCCTTTTCAGGCTGAAACGCCGCAACATAGACCAACGCTTCGACCTTCTGGTGATGGCCGGCTTCGCTGATCACCATGCCGCCGTAGCTGTGCCCGACGAGCAAGGTCGGGCCGTCCTGCAGGTCCAAGACACGGTTCGTCGCCTCGATGTCGGCGGCCAGCGACGTCAACGGTTCCTGCACGACGGTCACGTTGAAGCCGCGTCGCGCAAGGATGTCGCTGGCCTGGCGCCAGCCCGAACCGTCGGCGAAGGCGCCGTGCACGATGACAATGTTCTTGATATCTGTCGCCTGAGCAGCGAAGGCGACCACGCTCGTTGCAAACGCAAGAGCAACGGTGGAGAGAATACGGCGGCGCATGCGATCGTTCCTTCTGTGTTCATGAAGTGACGATCTCAATTTCATTCGAAGAGGTATCCCGGGTATGTCGGGCTTCACCAGGATATGTACCGCAATGTAGGGCAGGGCGATCTGCCGCTTGGTAATCCAGCCTGCTGCGTTGGCTCTGGCTCAGACCATGGCCAAGTGACCGCGGAAGCCGTCCATCCCGCGGCAAACTCGCTCAAGCGCTATGCTGAATGCAGACGAATGTGCCCTATGATTCAACCAGGATCTTGATTGATTCCGGCACCACGCCATCAAAGGCCATGGCGTCGGCAGCGGCCTGGCCCTGCAGGGCTTTCGCCAGCGTGTCCATATCGGGAACGTCCATGAGAATGGCCACATGCGTCTGATCGCGAGGATCGACGAAGGTACGAAGGCTTGTCACGCCGAGCGAACCGAAGAATTCCTTGCGCTTTGGGGACTTCAGCCAGTGTTCCGCACTCTTTGTGATCTTGTGGTGGGCGATGATGGTCGGCATTGCAACCTCCCTGTTGTGATGCGGACATCGGATCCGTCGCAACTTTTCCAATGTATCCGCGTTCCCTCACGGAAGGCCTCGTCGGCCCGACTGTCAATTAGCCCGTCGGAAGTAGAATGCCATTGCCAGGAGGATGTTGCTCATGCCGAAGTTCGTGACGATCGGATATGGAGACCGTGCGGGTTACGACCGCACACCGGCAGCCGTCCGCGACGCGGCGCATGCCCATGACGCCGAACTTCAAGCAGGAGGAGCGTTGATGGGGATCGCCGGCACGCCAGTCCAGGTCCGCAACGCCAACGCGGCGCAGATGGAGAAGAGGAACGGTCCGTTCATGTCGTCTTCTCTGCCCGTGGCAGGGTTCGCGGTGATCGAGGCGGCCAATCTGGCGGAGGCAATCGATATGGTATCGCGCACCCCGTGCGCGGTTGCCCACGGGGTGGTAGAGGTCTGGCCGCTCGAGACTTCTTGAGACGGACGCCCCGATGTCCGATGCTTCTTAGGAGGCTTGGGCAACCAATGTTGGTTCCTGCATCTCGATCGGGCGGCTCTCGGTCTTCGCCTCCGAGGCTACGGCCTGCTGCCTCTTATCCCTGAAGAGTTTCCACTTTGTGGGTCTGAAGGCGATGCGGCTGTGGTCGCCGGCGGCGGCGCGTTCGGGGGAGAGTTCGATCTCGACATGCGGATGGTTGCGGCCGAGGTCGAGTTCGAGATGGCGGGTGCCGGCGACACGGCGGCTGGCGGCGACGAGGCCGGCAAGACAGCCGCCGCAGCCGTCGATCAGCTCGATGTCATGCGGGCGGAAGTGCAGGTTGGCCGGACCGTCGGGCTCGGCCGGGGCTCTGAGCCCGATCGGCCGGTCCTCGAACCAGATCTCGCCGTTCTGCAGCGTCACGGCGAGGCAGTTCGACTGGCCGATGAAGCCGAAGACGAAGGGCGAGACCGGATGGTCGTAGATCTCGTCGGGGGTGCCGACCTGTTCGATCGTGCCCTTGCTCATGACGACGACCCGGTCGGCGAGCTCCAGCGCCTCTTCCTGGTCGTGGGTGACGAAGATCGTCGTGTGGCCGGTGCGGTCGTGGATCTCGCGCAGCCATTTGCGCAGTTCCTTGCGCACCTGGGCGTCGAGCGCGCCGAAGGGCTCGTCGAGCAGAAGCACGTTGGGCT
This sequence comes from Ensifer adhaerens, assembly GCF_020035535.1. Lineage (NCBI taxonomy): Bacteria > Pseudomonadati > Pseudomonadota > Alphaproteobacteria > Hyphomicrobiales > Rhizobiaceae > Ensifer > Ensifer adhaerens. Next base: position 2,839,372 of record NZ_CP083350.1, read on the forward strand.
CGACCGCCATGGCGCGGGCCAGCGCCACGCGCTGGCGCTGGCCGCCGGAAAGCTGCGCCGGATAACGCTTGTCGAGGCCGGAAAGCTGCACGAGATCGAGCAGGTCGAGCGCCCGCTTGCGGATTTCGGCCGCCGGCGGCCGGCGGCCCGACGGACGCACCTTGAGGCCGAAGGCGACGTTGTCGAGCACGGTCATGTGGCGGAAGAGGGCATAGTGCTGGAAGACGAAGCCGATGTTGCGCTGCTGCACCGTCTTTTGCGAGGCATCCTCGTCGCCGAAGTAGATCGTGCCGCCGGTCGGGCTTTCAAGCCCGGCAACGAGACGCAGCAACGTCGTCTTGCCGGAGCCGGAGGGGCCAAGCAGCGCGATCAGCTCGCCGGAGCGGATATCGAGCGAGACGTCGTCGAGCGCCGGGAAGCGGCCGAATTCCTTGCGGATATTGTGAACGCGCACGTCCATAGCGTTTGACCTTTCAGTGCCTGCGGCTGGCGGCGATCTCGGCGCTGTAGCGGATCTCCAGCGCCGTCTTCAAAATCAGGGTGATCAGCGCCAGCAGCGCCAGCAACGCCGCCACCGCGAAGGCGGCGACGAAGTTGTATTCATTATAGAGGATTTCCACCTGCAACGGCATGGTGTTGGTCTCGCCGCGGATATGGCCGGAGACCACCGAGACGGCGCCGAACTCGCCCATGGCCCGGGCGTTGCAGAGCAGAACGCCGTAGAGCAGCCCCCATTTGATGTTGGGCAGCGTCACATGCCAGAAGGTCTGCCAGCCCGACGCCCCCAGGGAGAGCGCCGCTTCCTCGTCGCTCGATCCCTGTTCCTGCATCAGCGGGATCAGCTCGCGGGCAACGAAGGGGAAGGTGACGAAGACGGTGGCGAGCACCAGGCCGGGCACGGCAAAGAGGATCTGGATGCCGTGGCTCTGCAGCCAGGGGCCGATCAGGCTGTGCGAGCCGAACAGAAGCACGAAGACGAGACCGGAGATTACCGGCGAGACCGAGAACGGCAGGTCGATCAGCGTCGTCAGGAAGGCCTTGCCCTTGAACTCGAACTTGGCGATCGCCCAGGCGGCGGCCACGCCGAAGACGAGGTTGAGCGGCACGGCGATGGCCGCGACCGTCAGCGTCAGGCGGATCGCCGAGAAGGTCTCGGCATCGCCCAGCGCTGCGATGAACTCGACCGGTCCCTTGCGCAGCGCCTCGGTGAAGACGGCGGCGAGCGGCAGAAGCAAGAACAGTGCGACGAAGGCAAGAGCGGTGATCGTCAGCGTCAGGCGGGCAAAGCGGCTTTCCGAAGTTGCCGCCTGCAGCGGCCTGGCTGCGGGCATGGTTCCAGCGCCGGCGGTCAGATCATGCGACATAGACATATCTCCGCCGGCTCCAGGCCTGGATCGAGTTGATGAGGAGCAGCATGGCAAAGGAGATCGCCAGCATCACCGCGGCAATGGCCGTGGCGGCGGCGTAATTGAACTCTTCCAGCCTTATGACGATCAGCAGCGGGGCGATCTCGGAGACGTAGGGCAGGTTGCCGGCGATGAAGATCACCGAGCCGTATTCGCCGACACCACGGGCAAAGGCGAGGGCAAAGCCGGTGAGGCCGGCCGGCAGCAGCCCCGGCAAAAGCACCCGGCTGATCGTCTGGAAGCGGCTGGCGCCAAGCGTGGCTGCGGCCTCCTCCACCTCCTTGTCGATCTCTTCCATGATCGGCTGCACGGTGCGGACGACAAAGGGCAGGCCGACGAAGATCAAGGCGACGACGATGCCGGCGGGGGTGAAGGCGATCTTCAACCCGAGCGGCTCGATGAACTGGCCGATCCAGCCGTTCGGGGCATAAAGCGTCGTCAGGGCAATGCCGGCAACCGCGGTCGGCAGCGCAAACGGCAGGTCGACCATGGCGTCGATCACCCGCTTGCCGGGGAAGCGATAGCGCACCAGCACCCAGGCGAGGATGACGCCGAAGACCAGGTTGATGATCGCCGCGAGGAAGGCCGTGCCGAACGAGATCTTCAGCGCGTTCAAGGTGCGCGGATCGAGCGCCAGCTCAAAGAACTTGGCCCAGCCCAATCCGCTGGCCCGAAACACCAGGCCCGACAACGGGATCAGCACGATCAGAACCAGCCAGCTCAGCGTGATCCCGAGCGACAACCCAAATCCAGGCAAAACACTCGGCTGGCGAAACCGCCAGCGGTTCCCATTGCGTCGCTCCGTCAACTTCAGGTCACCTTTTCAGCCCTGCAACCGTAAACGGTCGCGCCATCCCCTTATCCAAACCGATCGTCAAGTCGCCGGTTGGCCGGCTTGTCAGAGCGCCGGTGCATTCGGCGCCAAACTAACAATTTCGCGGGCTCCAACAACGCAAATTTTTGACGCTGGGACGGGTCACAAGGAAACTGATTTCGCTTTTGAGCCGCGTCGATGGAAACACTCTACTGCGAATATTGTTCCATGCCGCTTCGGCGATCGCGCGCACATGAACTTCCGTCAAAGAAATAAATACTATCGATTTTATGGATATTAGGTGATCCTTGCTTCTCTGCCGTCTGTCGCTTGCGCATAGTTGATCCAGGATGGGATCTGCTTGCAACGAGTCGTTGCAGTTCCTGGGTCATCGTCGCAAGAGATTGATGTCATGGCAAAAACGCTCATCATTCCGGGATTGTTCGGGTCGGACGAGGGACACTGGCAACGCCATTGGCTGAGGGATCATCCGGATGCAGTTCTCGTCGAACAGATCGACTGGGACCGGCCAAGGCTTGATCATTGGCGCGACGCTCTCGAACGCGAAATCCTCCGGCACGGGACCGTCGATCTGGTGGCTCATAGCCTCGGTTCGGTTCTTGTCGCCAATTTGGCGCGCCGCCCCCTGGCAAGGCAAGTGCGCAGCGCACTGCTTGTCGCGCCCTGCGATCTTGGGCCAACCGATAGCCTGCATCCTGGCGTCATCGATTTCGGGCCGATGCCCGACCTGCCGTTGCCTTTCTCCAGCCTTGTCGTAGGCAGCCTCAACGACCCCTATATGCCCTTCGATCGCCTGCGGCATGTCTCCACCCGATGGGGCAGCCGCCTCGTCGATCTTGGGCATGCCGGCCATATCAACATCGCCAGTGGCTTCGGTCGCTGGTCGCATGGCTACGATCTGTTGCGGGTGTTGAACGGCATCGCGCGTCGAGATGCACCGCGCGTTCAGGCAATCGAAGCTGACGTCGTCGATCGGTCGCCCGTCCCGAGCGCTCTTGCCTGATGCCTCATCGAGAGCCCATTCGACTTGATCACTCACACGGCACTTGATGTTGGGATCGTTTCGCGCTCTAATAGCGCACTAACTTTATAGAGTATACCGTCTAGGGATGACCATGCACAAAAGTGCCAGGCCAACCAGAACAACGGATAAGGGCTCGACCGCTGCGGCGGCGGTCGTTATGTTTTCCCGACCCCACTGTAATGGCGCAGATCGGCGATTGCGCGAGGCGGGCGACAATTTTTCAAAACTGGGTCGGTCTGTGCAGTCCGAGCCGAAACAGCCATGCATTTCAGACTCTGCCGGGTAGAACCGGCCATGGGAGAGTGCAGATGACTGTCCATGGATTGTTTGCGAAGGCCGCTTCAGAGGGAGCCGGCGCCAACGCCAAACCGCACATCGCCATCATCGGCCGCGGCTTTTCCGGGGTGATGATGGCCATCGCGCTGATGAAGTCGGTGCGAACGGCGTTCCACGTCCATCTTTTCGATCCGCAGCCGACGATCAGCGGCGGGCAGGTGTTGGCCGCTGCCCAGAGCGGTGAGATCCTCAACAGCCGGGTGCGCGATCTTTCTGTCGCCGCCGGCCAGCCGGAGGACTTCAACGATTGGCTGCTGGGGAATACCGAGTTTCGCGCGGCGGTCTCTGCCGCCATTCCCGGTTTCCAGCAGATCTTTGTGCCGAAGAGCATCTTCAGCGACTACGTTTATCAGCGCTTTTCCGAAGCGCTGACGCGCAGGCCCGATATTTCGATTCAGCTTTCCTGTCAGGCGGTATTGGGACTGCGCAAGCAGGCCAATGGCCGTTTCCTTGTGGTGCAGGAGGGGGCAGCGGTGGAGTGTGACGCCGTCGTGCTGGCGACCGGCTTCGGCCTGCGCCTGGGCGAAATGGAGGTTGCCGAGGAGGAGAAGCCCCTGGTGCGCGCCCGCCGCCTGGTCGTGCCTCGTCATACCGTCCTGCTCGGCAGCGGCGTCCGCGTGGTCGACCGTCTGCTGCAATTGCGCGACAACGGTTTTGCCGGCGAAGTCACCATTCTTTCCCGGCACGGTTTTCTGCCGCAGCCGCATACGCGCCTTGCGGCGGCACCAACATTTCCGGTCGAGCCGATGCCGACGCGGCTCGGCGAAATCGTCCGCTTCGTCCGTCAGGCCTGCGCGGAGGCGGAAGCCGCGGGACTTGGCTGGCAGGCGGCCATGAATGGCCTGCGTCGGCGGGCACGCTCCCTCTGGCAATCTTTGCCCGAAGAGGAAAAACGCCGGTTCAACCGGCATCTACGGTCGATCTATGACAGCCACCGCAACCGCTTGCCGGCGCCTCTGCACCTGCGTTTGCAGCAGGAGCTCGCCGGTGGGCATACCACCATTCGCAAGGGCTGGGCAGGCAAGCGCCGCCCGGACGGGTTGTTGGTGCGCTGGGCGGGCGAAAACGAGGAGACGTTGCTTACCGCCGATCAGGTGATCGACTGTCGCTGTTCGGCGCCGGACCTTAGGGCGCCGCTGATGCAGAGCCTTTTTGCCGGCGGCCTGGCGGAGCCGGACGAGCTCAGCCTTGGGGTTGCCGTCAGCCCGGCCGGCGAAGCGCTGGTGGGCGGCCAAGCTACGCGCAATCTCTATGCGATCGGACCGCTCGGCGTCGGCAGCCTACCGGACATCGACCTGGTGCCCGAAATTGTGACCCAGACTTATGCGGCCGCGCGGTTGATCGCCACGCGCCACCGCGTGACACTTAAGACCGCCTGACGGCCGCAAATCCTAAGGCGTCAGCGCCGTGTCGCCCACGGTACCAGCCATCGCTCGAGCAGGCGTGCGGTCATCTCGAAGACAAAGGCGACCGCTGCAATGACGACAATGCCGGCGATCACCACATCGGTCACCAGAAACTGAGCAGCAGACTGGATCATGAAGCCGAGGCCGCGCGTTGCCGCCACCAGTTCGGCCGCCACCAGCGTCGACCAGCCTGCACCCAGCGCAATCCGGGTCCCGGTGAGGACCGAAGGCAGGGCGCTCGGCAGAATGACGTGGCGCAGGACCTGCAGCCGCGAAGCACCGAAAGCGCGGGCCGCGTTGATATGATCGCTTGAGGTGGATTTGACGCCGGTCGCCGTGGACAGGATGATCGGCGGCAACATTGCCAGCGCGATCACCGCGATCTTGGAGGCTTCACCGATCCCCAGCCAGATGATCACGAGCGGCAGGTAGGCGAGCGGCGGCAGGGGCCGCAGGAACTCCACGATCGGATCGAGGATACCTTTGCCGACGCGGCTCGTGCCTGTGGCAATGCCTGCCGGCACCCCGAGGAGGATTGCGACGGCGAGCGCACCGAAAATCCGCAACAGGCTGGCGCCCAGATGCTGGGCAAGTGTCGCATCGACGAAACCGGTGACCGTGAGGCTCCGCAGGGCCTGATAGACGGCGAGCGGAGAGGGTAGAAACAGTGCCGAAACGACGCCATAGCTGGAGACAAGGCTCCACAGGACGAGCAAGGCAGCGATCGTCGCCAGAGATATCCAGGCGAGCGATATCAGTGACCTCACCGTACCCAGTTCCGATTGCTCGATGGTGTCGCGCGGCTGATGCGACTCCAGCGGTGCGCTTTCGATGGAGAGACTCATGCGGCGATCCCTTCGTCTTCGGCATGGATGATGGCGGTCAGTTCGTCGTGAAGCCCCCGGAACGATGACGAACTGCGGAGCTCGGCGAGCGGTACCCCGGCCAGCAGATCGCGGCCGAACGTAGTTGTGATCTCGCTGGCGATGCGCCCAGGATTGGGCGCGAGAACGATAATGCGGGTCGCAAGGAGCAGCGCTTCCTCGATACTATGGGTGATCAGGAGCGCACCGACGTTGCTCTTTTGCCAGACGTCGAGAAGAAAGCTCTGCATCCGGCTGCGCGTGAGCGCGTCGAGTGCGCCAAGTGGCTCGTCCATCAGCAGAAACTTCGGGTCCGAGGCGAGCGCTCTGGCAATACCGACCCGCTGGCGCATGCCGCCGGAGAGCTCCCAGACGTTTCGGTTTGCTGCGCCCGGCAGGCCGACACGGTCGAGGAGGATCCGCGCGCGGTCCAATCGCTCAGATTTGGCAACGCCCCGGAGCTGAAGCGGAAAGGCGACATTGTCGACAGCGGTCAGCCATGGATAGAGTGCATCGTCCTGGAAAACCACGGCGCGATCTGCATCAGGCCCCGCCACCGATCGGCCATCGACGCAGACGCGCCCGCTGCTGGCCGCCAAGAAGCCGGCTGCCAGGTTGAGAAGGCTGGTCTTGCCCGAGCCCGAGCGACCGATGACGACGACGAATTCGTCGCGTGCGACCTTGAGGTTGATCGAAGCCAGAACCGGCGCGGCCCTGTTATCGGACGCTGCGTATCGCAGCGTGACATTATCGAGGGAAAGAACGGACATCCTGCTGTTCCCGGCTGGGTGGCACGTCGGCATGCACGCCCGGCCATGTGCACCGAGCGAGCATGCCGATTGAAGTTTCTCAGAACGAGAGCTTGGCCGCTTCCTGTGCCCAGCGGGCGGAAACGTAGGGGGCGTAGTCCGGAAGAACCGCCGGAATCTTGCCCTGCTCGAGAAGGAACGCCGAGGTCTCGGCGACCGCCTTCACCGTTGCTCCGCCGAGAAGATCGGAGCCTGCCTGCTCTTCAAGCGAAGGGAAGTAGTAACCCTTGAGCAGGTTCGGAACCTCCTCGGGCTTCGCACCGGTGAGGCGGGCGATCTTCTCCACCGCGGGCGACCCGGTGCTCCAGCTCTCCGGCCTTGCGCGGTAATCCGCATAGGCGTCGCCCGTCACCTTGACGAAACCGGTCACGATATCCGGGTGCTCCTCGGCAAACTTCTTGCTGACGATCCAGGCGTCGAAGGTCGGTCCGCCCCACTTCGCCACATCGCTGGAGGTTGCAAGCACGGTCGCGGTCCTCTTGAGTTCGGAGAGGACCGGATCCCAGACATAGGCGCCGTCGATATCGCCACGCTGCCAGGCAGCCGCGATTTCCGGCGGCCTAAGGTTGAGGATCTCGACAGATTTTGCATCGATGTTCCAGTGTTTCAGCGCGGTCAGCAGGCTGTAATGCGCGGTCGATACGAAGGGCGTTGCGATCTTCTTGCCAGCAAGCTGCTCCGGCTTGTCGATCCCCTTGACCGCCAGCGCCTCGGCATCGCTGATCAACCCGACGACAAAAATGGTTTCGAACGGGAGCTGCCGGCTAGCGGCGGCCGCGAGCGGCGAGGAACCGACATAGCCGATGTCGATTGAACCGGATGCGAGCGCGGCGATCACGTCGGCGCCGCCATCGAACTTCTGCCAGGTGATCTTGGCTCCGGTGACCTTTTCGTAGGTGCCATCCGCCTGCGGCACGCGAGACGGCTCGACGATCGGTTGATAGCCGATCGTCAGGGTTGTTTCGGCAGCGAAAGCGGGGAAGGTGGCCTGGCTGGCCAGAAGCAAGGCCGCGCTTGCGGCAAGAAGGGTGCGTCTGCGGATCGTCATTGTGTGCTCCTCAACGGTTGGGTCCTGGCCCCGCTTGTGGAGCCTCGTCACAATGCTGATTAAAAAGATGTATTTTATATAGATAAATTATTCCGCAATTCGCTGGCCCGCAGTGGGCTTCATTCCAAAGTTGTGGCGTTTCGGCGGAGCTTCGTGCGCTCGCCGAAACAATGCCGCTAAAGATCGAGCCCGCCATAGCGGCCGTTGTGGTAGACGATCGGCTCGCCGGAGCCCGCTGTGATGGCGACGACCCGACCGATGATGATGGCGTGGCTATGGCGCTCGATGATTTCCTCGACCTCGCAGTCGACCGCAGCCAATGCGCCGCTCAATGCGGATGCACCGCTTGCCAGTCGCACCCAGTCGGCTCCCTCGTAACGGGCGACGCCCTTGGCGCCATGCAGACCGGAGAAGCGCTCCGCCACGCTCTGTTGCTCGCGGGAGAGGACGTTGACGCAGAAGTGCCGGTAGCGCTGGATGATCGGCCAGGTCGAGGACGTCCGGTTGATGTTGACGATCATGGTCGGCGGATCGACCGAGAGGGCCGTTGCCGACGTGACGGTCGCACCAGTCCGGTCATCGCCGATGCCGGCGGTAATCACGGAAACACCCCCTGAGAAATTGCGCATCGCGGCCTTCAGGACAGGCGCCGTGATCGGTTCGTAGCCATTGCTGGTTGGAATACTTGCGTCGAATGCTGGAGACGCGGCGAGCGCGATCGTCATGGCCAATCCCTCGAAATTTTCGCCTAATTCCCGTTCGCAAAACGTCGATGCGGGAAAAATTTTTCCTCGCGCAAAGGATGGTCGTCTGATTTTTCATTGTCAATAAATTTTATAGAGTTTATATTTTTAATATTCGGCGTGGCGACCAAGACTGCCGAAGCAGAGTTTCACGAGGAGGCATTCGCCAATGGAAACTGCGCCTGGAAATATCCCGGAAAAGATCAATGTGCTCTGGTTCCTGCCGACCCATGGCGACAGCCGCTATCTCGGCACCACGCGTGGCGGCCGCAATGTCGATATCAACTATCTGAAACAGGTGGCGCAGGCGGCCGACTCGCTCGGCTATTATGGCGTTCTCATTCCCACCGGTCGCAGTTGCGAGGACAGCTGGGTCGTCGCCTCGGCGCTGGCTCCGCTGACGGACAAGCTACGGTTCCTGATTGCGGTACGGCCAGGGCTCCTGTCGCCGACGCTGGCGGCCCGCATGACCGCAACGCTCGACCGGCTTTCGGGCGGACGGCTCTTGATCAACGTTGTCACCGGCGGCGATCCGATCGAGAACAAGGGCGACGGCATCCATCTTTCGCATACCGAGCGTTATGAGGTAACCGAGGAATTCCTCAATATCTACAAGGCCGTGCTTCGCGGCGACGAGGTCGAGTTCAAGGGCAACCACTTCGATATCGAGGGTGGCAAGCTGCTGTTCCCGCCCGTACAGCAGCCGCATCCGCCGCTTTATTTCGGTGGTTCTTCCGGCAAGGGACAAGAGGTCGCGGCGCGCACGATCGACAAATATCTGACCTGGGGAGAGCCCGTCGAGGACGTGGCCAGGAAGGTCGCCGAGGTCCGTGCGCTCGCCGATGCCGAGGGCAGGGACGTGACCTTCGGCATCCGTCTTCACGTGATCGTGCGCGAAACGGCCAAGGAGGCATGGCAGGCGGCGGACGAACTGATACAATATGTCGATGACGACACGATTGCCGCCGCACAGAAGGTGTTCGAGCGTATGGATTCGGTTGGTCAGAGCCGTATGAGCCGCCTGCATGGCGGCCGACGTGACAAGCTGGAAGTCGCTCCGAACCTCTGGGCCGGGGTCGGCTTGGTGCGGGGCGGTGCGGGCACTGCCCTTGTCGGTGACCCCGACCAAGTAAGGGTGCGCATGGAAGAGTACCGTCAGGCGGGCATCGATAGTTTCATCCTGTCCGGCTATCCGCATCTGGAGGAGGCCTACCGTTTCGGCGAGCTGGTGCTGCCGTACCTGCCGCTTGCCCATGCGGTTCCGGCCCGTGAGGCGTCCATCAACACCGGGCCTTTCGGTGAAACGATCGCGGGCGACCATCGTCCGAAACTGAAGGTTTCCCAATCGTGACAGGACCGACGCGCCGACCCGTGATCGCTATCGTCGGCGGCGGCTTCACCGGGGCGGCTGTCGCCGCGAATCTCGCGCGCAGCGCAGCGAGCGGCAGCGCAACCATCATCGTCTTCGAACCGCGGGCGCGGCTCGGTGCGGGCCTTGCCTACGATACGGACAATCCTGCGCACCGCATCAACGTGCCGGCGGCCCGCATGAGCCTGATCCCGGATGATCCAGATGATTTCCTCAATTGGATGGCGTCAAAAGGTGAACCGCGCGGCGATCCGGAGGTTTTGGCGGTCGATGGCAATCTTTATCCGCGCCGGGCGGTTTTCGGGCGCTACGTCTGCGAGTTCGTCGCCCCTTTCCTGAAAAGTGGAAAGGTCGAGCACCGGCGTGAGCGCGTCGAGCAAATCGAACGCCGCGAGAACCGTTGGCGGCTGAGGAGTTCCGCCGGCACGGAGCTGCTGGCCGATATCGTTGTTGTCGCGACCACTCATCCGGCGCCTTGCGCGCCGCGGCGCGTGGATCAGGCGCTATGCGGCCATCCGCGCTACGTGCCCGACTCCACCGTTGTCGACGCCTTGGCCTGCATCCGCACCGACGATCACGTCCTGGTCGTCGGCAACGGGCTGACGGCGGCCGATGTGATCGCATCCCTGGGGCTTGCCGATCACTGCGGCCCGATCGTCGCTCTCTCGCGCCGCGGCCTGCGGTCGCGCGGCCATGCTGGGCTGCCCCAGGAGCTGTTTGGTGATTTCGCCAGCGAGCCAGCACGAACCGCGCTCGGATTGCTGAAGCGGGTCCGGCAAGCAGTGCGGGACGCGGCCGACATCGGCACGAGTTGGCATGGGGTTTTCGACGCGCTTCGCAGCCAGGGCGGCCAGATCTGGCGAGCCCTGCCAGTGACGGAACGCCGCCGCCTCGTGCGTCATCTGCGGCCTTTCTGGGATGTTCACCGCTTTCGCGTGGCGCCGCAGGTCGACGGAGCGATCCTGGCGGGACAAGAGCAGGGGCGGATCCGAATTCTCGGAGCTGCGATCGAGGAGGTCGAGAGGCGCGGCCATATCATTGCCGTCGATATCCGTCACCGGCACACCGGCCGCCGCGAGCGCCTGCTGTTTGATGCCTGTGTGGTGACGACCGGCCCGGCTCATACCGGCATCCTGTCGAGCCAGGGCTGGCTTGCCGATCTTGCCTCACAGGGATGGCTGCGTCTGGATGATGTGGGTTTGGGTCTCGCCTGCGACGAGGAAAGTCGCGCGATCGGGGCGAATGGCACAGCGGAGCGATCGCTGATCGTTGCGGGACCACTGGCACGCGGCACTTTCGGCGAACTCATGGGCCTGCCTCAGGTCAACGATCATGCAATATTCGTCGCCGAACAGATTGCAGACATGCTGACCAAGCCGGTGCGAAGCGGCCCGCGTGCCGCTCCTTTGGCAGAAATCCAGCAACGGTCGATGACGACCGTCGGCGGCGCCGCTAGCCGTTGACCGGCGTGGTCTCTCCATCGAGACGCCGCGACCAGTCCTCGACCTTGCGCGTCTGTAGGCGCTTGACCGCATACTCCCGCCAACCGGATGGCAGAATGGCAAGATTGGCGATCTCCTCAAGCGCCTGGCGATTGAGCGTATCGACGTAGAGGAAGTGCCAGAGCCGGCCGATCGTCCACACCGGATGACGACGCTCGACGAGGTGCATTCGGTCACCAGCCGAAACCAGCCCGCCCTCGATTACGCGATAGTACCAACCGGTGCGGCCTGTATGCTGAAGACGCCGCGCCATGTCGGGCAAATCGAAGCGGCGGTTCAGTTTCCAGCAGGGCTGCCGGCCCTGGCTCACTTCGAGAAGAGCGCCGCCGAGGCGAAACCGGTCTCCGACTGCCACATCGCTTTCCGTCAGCCCGAGGGTCGAGAGGTTCTCGCCGAAGGCGCCCGGCCGTTTCAACAGTGGCAGAGGGCCGATCTCGTCTGTCCAGGCGCGATAATGATCCCAGGGGTAGTGATGGACGGCCTTGTCGACGCCACCGTGCCTCTTGAGATCCCCCTGATGGTCGCCAGTAAAGCCCGTTGACCCCAACTGTACGGAGCCGTAGATCGGATGTTTGTCGATACCGCTCTGGGTTCCGCGATCGTCGATCGGCGAGAGGTTGCCGACAAGCAAGGCGTCAAGCGCGACGGGCTGCCGGTCAACCATCGATCTGCTCCAGCCAAGCGCCGATCATCGCGACGGCGGCGTGTTTCAAGCTGGGCCCAAGCCGTTCGGCATCGGCACGCAGATTCGCCACGTTCACTGCCGCGGCCGACAGTTCGCAGGCATGGCCGACCAACCAACGTTCGAAGGCCGCGCCGGTTTCAGCCTCCGGATGGAACTGCAGGCCGAGGACGTTGCGCCCGCGCCTGAAAGCCTGCTGCTCGATCTGCGGCGTCGATACCAGCAAGTCCGCACCGGACGGCAGGTCGTAGGTGTCGCCGTGCCAGTGCAACACGGAAACGTCGGCGAGGTGGCGGAGCGGTGAGGCGAGGCCTGTAGCGGAGAAACGCAGCGGCGAAAAGCCGATCTCCTTTATGCTCGATGAATAGACGCGAGCGCCGAGCGCCCGGGCGATCAGCTGCGCGCCGAGGCAAATGCCAAGGGTCGGTCGATCGGCGGCAAGGCGCGTCTGCAGCATCGCGATCTCGTCCGCGACGAAAGGATAGGCGGCGTCTTCGTAGACACCGATCGGGCCGCCGAGCACCACGACAAGATCAGGTTCGAGCGGATCGAACGAAAGATAGTCTGCATGGCCGACATCGCGATACTCGATGGTAAACCCCGCCGCGCTCAGAGGTTCCGCAAAGGTGCCAAGATCCTCGAAATGCACGTGCCGTATGGCGACCGCCATCTTCTCAGTCATCATTCGCCTCCTCTATCGGCGTCCATCTGGGGTATCCGGAATCGTGCAGCCTTCGCTCGTGCATCCGGGCGCTTCCGGGCCCGGGGCAGCGAAATCCGGGATTGGTGCGGCGAGCAGCGAGGCCAGGCGGGCGCCGATGACCATGTCGTCTTCGATCCCGAAGCGATGATATTCAACGTTGCCGTCACGGCCGATGATGATTGCCGTCGGCGTGCCGCGCATGCCGTAACGCTCCATCGTCTTCGGTATCGGCCCATCGTCCGATGGCTGATCGACTGCGATCGGGAAGGTCAGCCGGTATTCGTGAATGAAGGCGTTGAGCGCGTCGGGCGTCATCACCGCGTGGTGCTCGAAAACCGAATGCAGGCCGATGACCTGAAGGTCGGTCTCGCGGAAGACGCTCTGGACGCGCTGGGTCTGCGGCAGCCCGTGCGAGACGCAGGCCGGGCAGAGCATCTGAAAGGCATGCAGGAAAACGACCCGTCCGCGAAGCCGTTCGAGGTTGAGCGGCTCAGGCGTGTTGAACCAGGTTGAAGCGGCGAGTTCCGGTGCGGTCATCCGATAGTTGCTGTTCATTGTCATCTCCGAGGATGGCCGGACGGTGATGCCGTCCGGCCGCCTTGTCAGGCTGCTTCGCGAACGAGCTTCACACCGGGGAAATCGACCGGTACGGCGAGCGCGACATTGATGTAGTTCGTGAAGAGATTGAGCGCGACATGGGCGATGATCTCGACCACGTCCTGATCGTCGTAACCGGCGACCTGCAGCGCCTGAACGTCCGCGTCAGTGACCTTGCCGCGTGCCTCTACGAGCTTCTGGGCGAAGGTCAACGCCGCCGCCGTCTTCGGATCGGATGACTTGCCCCGTTGTGCACTCGCCATTTCATCTGCGGTCGCGCCGGCCTTGCGGCCGAGTGCCGTGTGAGCCGCCAGGCAATAGTGGCAATCGTTGCGGTCGGCCACGGCAACGGCGATCTGCTCGCCGAGCTTGGCACCGAGGCGGCCGTTTCCGAGCGCACCGAACCAACCCCACATGCTGGCGAGCGCTGCCGGCGAGTTGGCGACCGCCCGGAACATGTTGGGCGTAATGCCGAAGGCGGACCGGATCTCGCCAAGCAACTCGGCGCCTGCGCCGGTTGCCGAATTGGGGTCAACTAGATTAATTCTGCTCATGGTTTTCTCTTTCTATTTGCGTGGAGGGAGAAAATTGCCGGTCCGCCGATGGCAGTCGTCGGACCGGCGCCAACATCATCGGCGCCCGCTCGCAGTACTGAGAGCGTTGCTTGCGGAGTCCGATGCTGAAGCTGGGGGCGAGAGCATGGCCGCTCTCTCGGCCTTTCGCCGGGTTCGGTTGCCGGCGCTTGTGTTTCCTTTCAAACTCATTTCAGGCCGCGCCGCGGTTGAAAATCCGCCACGCGGCGTCCCGGTCCGCGGCGTCGGCACCTTCGAACTCACCGCAATCGACGCGCAACTCCGCCGGCCCGAAGGCGGCATCGACGAACGCGCAATGATGCGGCGCCTTCGGATCGTCGTAGACATGGGGTCGGAAATAGCGACAGTTGACGCACATGCGCTGTTCCGGAATGGCGCCAGCCGACTGCAGACGGCGGATGATCTTGACGAGATGCATCAGCATGTCCTCCTGCTCGAGCTTGGAGAGCGCCGCGATGGCGTCCTCGGTCGCCGATGCCAGTTGACCGGCCTGGCGCACGGCGGCTTCGCCCCGGAGCGTTGCCGCGACTGACAGAGCCCGGGCGTCGCTGGGGTCGGCGTGCTTCTCGACGAGGCCTTTGCGCAGGAGCGCGTTGACCGAGTCCGTCGTCGTCGGCTGGCTGACGCCGAGATAGGCGGCAATCTGCTTGACGCGCATACCGTTCCGGTCGCGGGCCACGAGAAAGGTGAGGATCTGTAATTGCGTCGGATTGAGACCGATCGCCTCCGCCGCCGTCCAGGCCTCGCTTCGCATGGCGGTTGCCACACGCGATAACCCGTCGCCAATCCGGTCGACCAAACAGGGAATTTTGTCAGCTTCTTTGCTCATGGTGGTTATTTACATAGGAATCCTATTTAATGTCAATGAGGGGCGGAAAAGCACCGCGAATTTGACGCGCATCAAAGTAGAGGGGACATTGCGGGCCTATTTCTCTGTTCGAACAACCCGAGCACGGGCTGGTCGCTCAAATGGAGAAGACGATGTTGAATGCAATCAAGAGCGGATTGGGTATCGCCATCGCGGCAATGCTTGTCGCAGCACCTGCAGCCGCCGCAGACTTCGAAGTGCACATGCTGAACAAGGGCAAAGACGGAGCCATGGTGTTCGAGCCGGCTTCGGTGAAGGTTGCGCCCGGGGATACGGTTACCTTCATCCCGACCGACAAGGGCCACAATGTCGAAACCATCAAGGGCATGATCCCCGATGGTGCCGAGGCCTTCAAAAGCAAGGTCAATGAAAACTACAAAGTGACCTTCACGGCTCCCGGCGTCTACGGCGTCAAGTGCACGCCGCACTACGGAATGGGCATGGTCGGCGTGGTTCAGGTCGGCGATGCCCCTGCCAACCTCGAAGCCGTGAAGGCAGCCAAGAATCCCAAGAAGGCGCAGGAGCGCCTGGACGCCGCGCTGGCTGCACTTGGCAACTAAGTAACAGACTTCGTTTCGGAGCGGGGTGGGGACAGGCCGCTCCTGGCGTCCGCGCACTGGGTGAGGCGCGACGCCATCATGCGGAACCAATGCGGAGGCTTCGCGTTGGTTCCGCATGGATCAGATCACTGCTGAATTGTTCCCGCCTTCACAGATTCCCTATCCCATCATTTTGGCGCGAATCCTCGGCGCACTGATCTTTGGTGCAGTCATCGGCTTTGAGCGTGAGGCAAAGGCACGTCCGGCGGGTCTAAAGACGCACATGCTCGTCTGCCTTGCCGCATGCGCATTCGGTATAATTTCGCTGGAAAGCGTCCGGCTGAACGGCCTCTTCGACGACCGTGTCCGTATCGATCCGCTGCGGGTGGTGGAGGCTGTGACCGCAGGTGTCGCCTTTCTCGCCGCCGGCACCATCGTGCTTTCCAGAGGTGAAGTTCAGGGGATTACGACTGGCGCGAGCCTTTGGCTCGCCGGAGCTATCGGCATTGCGGTGGGCTTCGGTCACTGGATCGTCGCCGGCCTTGCCGTCGCCTCCGCCTTCTCCGTCCTCTTTGTCATCGGTTCTTTCGAGGCGCGGGCAACGCGGCACGAAAAGCCGGATGTGGCACCGCAGGACCGGGCGAGCAACAACCACACCAAGCGCTAGCAATCGCTGCCAGGCGACGCGATCGAACGGGCGTCGGTCCGCCGACTTGCGTCGCCGGTCCCGTGGGACTTCAGGTCGGTCGGGTCGCGCAGAATGAATCCGTTTGCTTGAGTACGTCGAGCCACGCACCAAGGGTGGCCTGCAGCAAATCCGTTCGGCAATTCTTCTCGGAACCGCTAATGTCGACATAAGCCTGTACCAAGGAAGGTTCGATGGACTCCACCGGTTCCCTTGCCGCCAAGCTGCTGTCGGCGACGCTGTTGTTCGACCAGACCTCTTTGGCTGCCCTGGAGGCCCTGGCCGCCAACTCGGACCGCAGGATCTTGCGTCGCGGCGAGGTTCTCGTGCGAGAGGGAGACCGGTCGGACCGTTTCTTCGTCGTTCTGTCGGGCCGCTTCACAGTAATCCGCGAGGGTGTTCTTGAGCCTGTTGCCGAGATTGGCCAGGGCGAACTCGTTGGTGAAGTCGGCTTCTTTGCCGCGCTGCCGCGCATTGCGACCGTCGTTGCGGCGCGCGATTCCATCGTACTCGAAATTCGCGACGACCAGTTCGAGAGGGCCGCTCAAGCACTGCCCAGCCTGCGCCAGTCGGTGACGACGTTCCTCGCGCGCCGGTTTGCGATGCAGTCTCCGCCGCCAACACAGATCAAGCAACCCTGCAAGCTTCGGACGCTGGCAATTGTTCCTGCCGGCAGCAGCCGTATTTCAGCTGATTTCATCGCGCAGCTCCGCGCCGCATTTGCCCCGGACAAGCGGATCATCTTTCTGGCCAAAACAGAACTCGAGGACCGGTTCGCCAACTTGCCGTTCGACGACCAAGCCGTTCTGGATTGGTTGAACCATCTCGAAGTCAAGGCCGATGTCATTGTCTATGTTGCGGATGATGAGCCGAGCAACTGGACGCGTGTGTGTATTCGCCAGGCCGACAACGTCCTGTTGTATGCCGATGCTTCCGACCCGCCTGACCTCAGCCCCTGTGAAGCGTTGGCGCTCTCGGTCCATACGCCATCCAACCTTCGGCTGGTGCTCGTTCATGGGAAGCGCACCGCAACGGTCTCCGGAACTGCCGCATGGCTCGACGTACGGCCCGGCGTCCGCCAACACCACCACGTTTCCCTGGAAGACCAGCTCGATCTCGAACGCCTGGTCCGTTTCATTCTGGGCGAGGCGAGAGGCTTTGTCGCAGCCGGCGGGGGCTCGCTCGGCTGCGCGCATATCGGCGTCTACAGGGCATTTGTCGAGGCAGGAGCTTCCTTCGACTATCTCGGAGGGACCAGTTCGGGCGCCGCGATCATGGCTGGCTTTGCAAGCGGACTGGACGCCGACGAAATCGACCGGGGTACGCACCTCATCTTCGTCAAGAGCCGCGCGTTTCGCCGTCTCACCCTGCCGCAGTATGCGCTGCTTGATCACAAGGTGCTCGACCGCACGCTTCAGGCCGAATATGGCGATAGCCTGATTGAGGACCTCTGGCTCCCGTTTTTCGCGCTATCGACCAATCTCAGCAGCCGGCTGGCATATGTCCACCGGAGGGGCAAGCTCTGGCACGCCGTCAGGGCGTCGGGCTCGATCCCCGGCGTCCTGCCGCCGTTCTTCACGGCCGATGGCGACATGCTGGTCGATGGCGCCATCATGAACAATCTGCCGCTGGAGCAGATGAAGGAACTCAAGACGGGACCCAACGTCGTCGTGAGCTTGGGGTCCGACGGGCCGAGGAGGCATCATATCGACTATGACAGCATTCCCGGGGCGTCCGAACTGGCGGTGCGAATGCTCACACCGTTTGGTCGTGCCAATCTGCCGAAGGTTCCGAGTGTGATCCAGGTGATCACGGCGAGCGTGTTGGCACACAGGCCGGAGGAGGTGATGCTCGGCGAGCGGGACATGCTCGTCTCGCCGCCAATTTCGAGCGCAATCGGTTTCATGGATTGGAGCCGGCATTCCGAACTTTACGTCAACGCCTATGACTGGACGAAACGCTGGATCGAGGAACGTCTTGGCGAGAACGACCCGAAGCTTCTCCAGGTACTTGGTGTTGCGGCGGGGCCGGGCCTGTCACAGGCGATAAGCAATGGTCTGGATCGGACTGCTTTGTAGTGGGGTGCCAATGATTGGCCGAAATGTGTGTCGGCGAAGCGCGATCGCCCCGGCGTTTCGGCGAATTTCATCGCTCATTCCGAATTGTCACTGTCCTCTTGCGGTTGTAGTATTTTAGGATAGCCTTGTGGGGGATTAGCCCGCATCGGCTATCCCGTTTGGAAGTGAGAAAGATCAACAAATAGAGAGACCTCGGACAAGAGGCGGCTCATATTCGAAAATGCTTCGTCCCCGAATTGGTATGCCGATCGGGTTCCCTTGGATGTACTTGCGGGACGTCTTTGGCTTGCGGCGCACGGCAACCGTGTAGTCCGATGTCACAGTGGTCCCATTTGCTTGAAGTGGATCGACGTGATGGCTGAGAATAAGAATGCCGGCGCACCTCCGAGTGCACAGGACCTCCGAATGCAGATCCTCCAGCGGGAAATGGAGGAGATGGACAAAGATCGGCGATTGAGGACGATTGAGGAAGAGAAACACGCCGACTTCGCCGCAGATTTCCTCAAGAAGCAGGTGACCGAGGAGGAGATCGCCATCGTTCGCCGCCTTGTGACGAACGCCGTCAAGGCCGGCAAGTTCGAAGCTATGGTTTATAGCTTCCCGTCCGAGCTATGCACCGACAGCGGCCGCGCCATCAACAGCGGTGACCGCGACTGGCCGCAGACCCTGCAGGGCAAGGCAAAGGAGTTCTTCGATCGCTATCAGCAGCACGGCAAGCCGCAAGGCTACAAGTTGAAGGCGATGATCATCAACTTTCCGGGCGGCGTGCCCGGCGACGTCGGGTTCTTCCTGAACTGGGCTCCGGACAAGGCCTGAGCATCACCGCCATCGGCGTCGGAGTGAGCGGTGGCGGCGGCGGCACTACATTTCCGGTGCTCAGGGAACGATCGACCGTTTCGGTAAGCCCGCGCCTTTCGGCGCGGGCTTATGCGCTTTAAGCAACGTCAGGCACCGTTCTGCGAACGTGGTCGTCGTGCTCGAAGTCATCCGGTCGTTTCTGGCGTTTGCCGAGGTCCGGCTCGGTGAACTTCACGCGCTCGTAGGGGATCGAGGCAAGAATGTGCGAGATGCAGTTGATCCGCGCCCGCTTCTTGTCGTCCGACGGCACAATCCACCAGGGGGCATACTCCGTGTCCGTCATGCGGATCATCTCGTTGTAAGCCCGGGTATAGTCCCACCAGCGCTGATAGGACTCGACGTCCATCGGGCTAAGCTTCCACTGGCGCAATGGATCGGCGATGCGCTGACGGAACCGGCGTTCCTGCTCCTTCTCGCTGACGTCGAGGAAGTATTTCAGCAGGACGATGCCGCTTTCGACCATTGCCGCTTCGAAGCGCGGCGCGAGTTCGAGGAAGCGCCGGGCGCTGTCTTCGGAGGTGAAGCCCATGACGCGCTCAACACCTGGGCGGTTGTACCAGGAGCGGTCGAAGATCACCACTTCGCCGGCTGCCGGCAGATGCTGGATGTAGCGCTGCATGTAGATCTGCGACTTTTCCCGCTCCGTCGGCGCCGGCAGGGCCGTTACCCTGAAGACACGGGGGCTGACGCGCTCAGTAAGTCGCCGGATCACGCCGCCCTTGCCGGCAGCATCACGGCCTTCGAAGATGATGACGATGCGGGCGCCGGTCTTTTTCACCCAGGCCTGCAGGTGCGCAATCTCTTCTTGCAGCCGGGCGAGCTCCTTGGCGTAGCCACCGGATGATCGCTCTTCTGCGGGTGCAGACGCTTCGACAACCTTGTCGGGGCCGTTCTTGTCCTTATTCTTTTTCTTGCCTTCGTGTTTTCCCATCTGTCTCTCCCGTTTCGAAGTTTTGTGCAGTTCCCATGGCGTTGGAGTTCGCCACAGCTTCCCCTTTCGGTACCTGGCTTTCGCCGTACCGGGCTTCGTAAGCGTCGAGCGCGTCCTCCATGCCCTCGAAGATCATGTTGGGTCCGATTCTTTCGATGATGCCGGCTCGCTCAAGCAGGGCGCGGGCATCCGTGTGCAGTTCCGCCGTACCGAGCGCAATGTCGCGCGCCTTCAGTTCCTCGGCGAGATCCCCGAGCATCTCGGCTGCGGTGCTGTCGATCTGCGGGATCGCACTGGCATCGATGACCAGCCAATGCGCAGGGGGCGGCAGTTCGTCGGCGATCGCCGTCAAGCGCGCCCGCACATAGTCCGCGTTGTAGAAAAGCAGACTGTCCTGGATCATGCAGGCGCCAAAGCCCGGCACCGGGCGTGCGTCCGGTGCTCGATGCAGCTTGTAGAAACCGTCCCGGCCGGGGATTCTGCCAAGCATCGCGTCGTGCGGATACATGGTCTGCAGCAGCAGATAGATCAGTGTCGCGGCAATCGCGATGACCACGCCGGTCAAGACGCCGAGGCCGATCGGCCCCCAGAGCGCGATCAGGGCAAAAACGAACTCGATCCGGTTGACGCGCCATATCCGCCTGAGGCCCTCGATGTCGATCAGGCTGAGTGCGGTCGCCGCAAGGATAGCGCCGAGCGCTGCGATCGGCAGGACGCGCAGAATGTTGCCGAGAAACAGGAGCACGGCCATCAGGGTCGCAGCGGCAACCAGGCTTGCGATTTGCGATCTACCACCGACAGCAAAGTTCACGGCGGTACGGGAATCCGAAGCGGTCACCGGAAACGCCCCGAACAGCCCGGCGGCGAAATTTGCTGCACCGAAGCCTGTCAGTTCGCGATTTGGATCGACACGATAGCCACCGAGCGTCGCGAAACTGCGCGCCGTGATGACACCGGAGCCGAAACTGACGAGGAAGATGGCGGCTCCGCCCGTCAGTAGGGCGTCAATCGGCAGGTTCCCGAGGCGCGGCAGGGTAAACGACGGTAACCCCTGCGGTATGTCGCCGACAACCGCCATGCCGCGCCCTTCGAAGTCGAAGAGAAAGGAAAGCAGCACGGCGACGAAGACGACGATGACCGGTCCTGGTATGGGCGATCGATAGATGCGGGCCACTTGCAGGAGCGCGAAGCAGGCCAAGGCAAATGCCAGGGTGGGCCAATGGATCGAACCGGCTTGGCGCAGAAGTTCGACCACCGGCGATATCAGACCCTCGGACTCGATGCTGACGCCGGTAAACCGCTTGATCTGCCCAACCAGGATGGACAGGGAGATGCCGGCGAAGAAACCGGTCAGGATCGGACGTGACAGAAAGGTTGCCAACACACCGAGCCGCACGAGGCGGGCAATCAGGCAAAGGATACCGACGATCAGCGCCAGCAGCGCAGCGGCTGTCACGCGGTCGACCGTGGTGCCGGGCGTAGCGAAAACCGTTGTCAGAACCGCGGCCAGCACGGTCATCGTCGCAGCATCCGGTCCAACGATCAGTTGGCGCGACGGCCCGAAAAGTGCGTAGGCGATGAGCGGCGTTATGCTGGCATAGAGGCCGGTTTCGGCAGGCAGTCCAGCTATGGCCGGGTAGGCGATGGCGCTTGGCAGGCCAACGGCGGCAATGGCAAGTCCTGCGGAGATATCGTTGCGCAGCCAGCCGGCACGGTAACCATCCAGGTTCGCGAGCAACGGCAGGCGAGGCAGATTAAACGGCATGCTTATGCCCCCGGACTATGTCTCCTCCTGCCAGCAACGATACCGTGCCGAACGGGAGGGTCACACGAACGGACCATAACATCGAGAATATTAGAGATGCAAAACTTTTCGTTTTGCCTCATCACGCATAATGCGCAAAAGTTGCAGCGGCCAGGAGGCCAAAGCCTCTACAACGTGTGCTGCGTCTGATCTCGCCGTGCAGCGGCACGCGGCGGCCTCTCCGTCCACCCGCCGCAGTGGATTTCTACAGCCCGAGGTTGCCTGATATCGTCGCGCTGACCACCCCGCAGGATAGCTGAGGGGCGGTGAGGGCGTGCACCTATGCCTTGACGTATCCCAGACCCTCAACGATCTTTCCGTCCCGAACGCGCATTATGTTTACGCCGCGTACCCGGTCAGCTCCGTCTTCGCTCCAGCGAAGTTGCCAGCGGATGATCCCACGGTCTTCGTTCGCCCATATGTCCTCTTCTTCGAAAACAAGGTCCGCGGAGGACGCAATCCCTTTCCAGAAATTGAGGCAGGCCTCACGCCCTTCGTAGCGTGCTCCATCGGGGGCCGGCGCCGTATTTTCGAGAACACAGCCCTCGCCAATCAGATCATCGAGGTCTTCAGGGCGATGCTGCTGAAAAGCGGTGTTGAAACGCTCCATGAGCTTGCGGGTCATTTCGCTGTCGGCGTTCATCTTTCTTCCTCGCTGAGTGAGATAGAGCCTCGCCCTGGAAGGGGGGGCTCGACGTAGTCGGCTGCTGGGGCCAATGGCTCGGGCGGTTGGGTCAATCCGGCAGGGGAGCCGACTGGCCCGGCAATTTCGAGTATCCCAGCGCTTCGATGATCCGGCCGTCGCGGACGCGCATCAGGTTGACGCCCCGTAGCGACTGGTCGTCGCCGAAGTGGAACCGCCAGCGAATGGTGGCACGGTCGCCCAGTGCGTGCGTTTCTTCGACTTCGAAATGGGCAACCGTGTTGCTGGCGAGGGCCTCCCAGAACGCAAGGCAGGCGTCATAGCCTACGTATCGCGTGCCATCGGGGGCCGGCTGAATAGACTCCATCACGCAGTCAGGTGCGATCAGGTCTTTGAGTTTTGCGGGATCGCGATCGAGGAATACCCGGTTGAACTGCTCGATGACTTCTGCCGTTTCGTTGGTCTGCATAATTTCCTCAAAGACAGACAGGTCTGTATATTCAACATACAGATCTGTCTGCTAGAGTCAACGACATGAACAAGAGCGCCCCGCAAACCGATTCTGGAGCAAGCCCCGCGCGCCGCCGCCTGCTCGATACCGCAACTCGTCTTTTCTACGCCGAGGGCATCCGTGGCGTGGGCATCGATCGCATCATCGCCGAAGCGGGCGCCGCAAAGGCGACGTTCTATAACCACTTCCCGTCGAAGGACGATCTGGTTCTCGCATACATCGAAGAGCAGGACCAATTGGGACGGAAGGCTGTGTCAGAGCTGCCCAAGCAACCTCCGCGCCAGACGATCACAGCGATCTTCGGACGCATCAGCGCCGCCGTCGTCGGCGAGGATTATCGGGGCTGCCCATTCCTCAACGCGGCCGCGGAATACCCGGACGCGAAGAGCCCCGTTCGGCAAGCCATCAAGGCGCAGCGTGCTTGGTTTCACGCCGTATTCAGCAAACTGCTGGTGGCGGATGGCGACGCAGCCCCATCCGCCACTGCATCTTTGCTGGTCGCACTATACGACGGCGTTCTCGAAACCGCATATCTGGATGATTCGGCGAGGATTCCCGCCTTGGTGGAGGAGGCGCTTGGAAGGCTTCTGGCCCAACGCTAAAGTCGAGCTGCGCGCGCCGGTGTTGTCTCGTGTGCCAGCCACACGAGCCCGTAGAGCACTGCAATGATGCGCCAGTGACTGCGCGTTGCATCATCCCGTTGCGACGGAGGTACAAGATGGGCGCACTACACCGAACGGCGCAGTTCATCGAGGTGCCGGTTCTGAGTGACCGCGCTACACCTTGGGCATGACGCCCTTGTTGACGAGCCATGTCTCGAAGGTGCCCGGGCATCCTTCGTTGAGCCATCGTCCCCGATAGGAGAAACCGGGGGTGGTGCGCCCTGCGCCGACGAACCCGTCATCATAGCGGCCGACAGCTACAATTGCCTTGTGCATCTTTCCGGGATGCTTCTTCTTGGACTTTGAGAATTTCACTGGATGCCCCCTACGCACTACAACCGTGAAGTCATAGCGTCTCACAGTGCACGCGCCCGTCAAGGATTAGACGGGTGCGTAAATCGGGTTATCGAGTGGTGAGAATGTGGCGCCTGTTCGATGGCTGCTGATGGAAGGCCGTCCCCCGACAGGCGTCGCTCGGCGCTATGGTCGCCCTGTCTCGACGACGCCTGAGTCATACACGATCTTGCCGCCGAGCAGGGTCAGGACGGAGCGGACCGTATCGACCTCGTCCACCGGCATGGTCATGTAAGGTTTGTCAATCACGGCAAGATCGGCGAACTTGCCCGTGGACAGCGTGCCGCGGTCCTCTTCCGCAAAGCCGATCCAAGCGGCGTTGCGGGTATAGAGGCGAAGCGCATCCTCACGCGTCAACAACTGATCATCCGCCTTTTGCACTGTGCCTCCGAGCGAACGCCCCGTCAGGTGATATTTTATCGCCTGCCAGACGCCGGCGACGCCGATGCGGGTAGAGTCGGTGCCACCGGCCACCATGATCCCCTTGTCGATGGCGAGCCGCGTCGGTGGCGAAAGTGCAGCGACCGCGGCACCGTTCGCTTCCCTGATGGCAGGAGCCTCGAAATACGGCCCCATCTGGACGGTGTAGGCGAGGCCCATCTTCTGCATTCGGTCGAGGGTTCGTTCCGATCCGGTGTTGAGGTGGGCGATCGACCACCTGAGGTCATTGAGCGGGTGCGTCTTGTGCACCTCCTCGAAGACGTCGAGGATCGCGCTCGCGGCATCATCGGTATAGGCATGGATCTCGACGGGGATGTGTCGTTCCGCAGCGAACAGCGCGACTTTCAGCAGTTCGTCGCGGGCTTCCTTGGGCGGCGCGAAACCCGGCCCCATCTGCACGCCGTCGTTCATCGCAAAGACCAGGGATTCCCCAATGCCGAGGAAGCTCAGCGTGCCGTCGTCGTGGACGGCGGGACGGAACGACATGATCTCGCGGAACCATTCAGCCTCTTTGCCGGGATGGGACGCCGGAATGCGGTAGCCGGCCCTCAGCGTCAGGCCGCCTTCGTCGCGGAGCGCGAAGAACGGTTCGTAGCCGGCCGCCGGCCCTGCGGAAGGGTCGATGAAGCCGGTAACCCCGGCTGCATTGAGATGCGAGAAGAACACCTTGAGGTTCGCCTTGCGCTCTTCCTTTCCAATCGCGCTGAGTTGTCCGAAGAGCACGTTGAACGAGCCGATGTTCCCGAAGAGCTTGCCCGTCGCGCGATTCTCGCCGTTGCGCTCAACTCTGACGCCGGGCGGTAGTTTCGGTGTGGGGCTGTCGAGCGCAAGCAGCTCGATCCCCTTGATGTTCACGAGTGCGTAGTCATAGAGATATTGCACATAGGCCGGGGTGTCCGGCAGGGCCTTGTCGAGGTCGGCAAGCTCGGGCGGACGGCGCTCGGCGAACTGGTCCGGATGCCAGGAGCCGACGACCGCGACCCACTGGTCCCTGGCGCGATCCCGCGCCGCAGTCTTCAAGGCTTCGAGCGCGCTCGCAAGGCTCGTTTGGTCGTGCCAGTAGGTCTCGAAAGGATAGGTCTGGCCGCCGCGGATCGCATGGATATGCGTGTCGACAAGGCCGGGAATGACGGTGCGGCCGCCAAGGTCCAGGACCTCCGTGTCAGGCTGCACCAGCTTTTCGATTTCCTCGTCGCTGCCGACCGCCACGATGCGGCCATTGGCAATGGCAAGCGCTTCCGCCGCCGGCCGGACCTCGTCCATGGTGACGATGGTGCCGTTTCTGAGCACGAGGTCGGCACGATCGTTTGCCAATGACGGTTGCGTGAAAACGGCAAGCTGCGCCGCGGCGAGGCAGAAGGTCGAAAATCGGCGGATCAAGGCACTCTCCTCAACAGGATCGTTGAAACCAACCTGGCGGATGGCGCGGGTGGTTCGCGTTGCATTCTCCGGCAGGTGCGGCGTCGGATGCTGGCCGAGCCGTCTTCGCCACGCCTGAGAAAGCGGGCCCAAAAAGATACGGACGCTACAAACCGGCGCTAGTTGCTGACATCGAGCCACAGTGCCTTAAAAATAGGACAATGATTTCGGGGAGTCCCGATCCAGACTGCGATGGCATGTGGAGCCGTTGAGGCGAAGTCCGGCGGTCAATTGCTTCCTATGGTGCGCAGAAAATCCACGTCGAATTGGACGATAGTCCACCAAAAGAGCACACTCGAACCTCATCTCCACGAGAGGGGCAAGCTACCAATCTGTCGGCAGGATGAGGAACCCGCCAGATCAGAACCAAGGGAGCGAGAAATGATCCACGCCGATGACGGCTCACTGTCCCAGGAACAGCGAATGATGCGCGACAGCTGCCGCGCCTTCGTCGACGACGCGGTGACGCCCTTCATTCGATCGAACTGGCAGCGCGAATGGGACATGAGCCCGGGTGAGCGGCTGCCGCGCTCGATCCTGGAGGGTGCCGAAACGATCGGTGTCCGCACGCTCGGCGTGCCGGAAGCCTATGGCGGCGTCGATCTGGAGCGGGAGACGGAGGTTAGGACCTTCGCGCTGATCTCCGAGGAAATCGCCCGCGGCGACTCCGGCCTTGCCGACAAGCTGGTGCAGAACTGGAAGGTTTCGATCCTCCTGCGCGAATTCGCTCCGAAGCACCTGCAGGACAAGTGGTTCCCGCGCCTTCTGGCGGACCCGCAGTTCCTGCTGGCCCATTGCCTTACCGAGCCGCGCGGCGCTTCCGATCGTTGGCTCCCCTACAACGTGCCCGAGGCTGCGATGCACACGAAGGCGGTGCTCAAGGACGGCCATTGGGTGATCAACGGCCGCAAGCAGTTCATCTCGAACGGCTTCGATGCGAGCCTCTACGTCGTTTATGCCAATACGGACTCCTCCGTCGGCATGCTGCAGGGAACCTCGAGTTTCCTCGTGCCGCGCGACACGCCCGGCCTGACGGTGACGAAATGCAACGAGACCATGGGCTGCCGTTTCATGAATAACGGGGAGCTGGTCTTCGAAGACTGCCGCGTGCCGGCGGATCACCTTCTCGTCCAGAACACAGCCCTTGGCAGCGCCGGGCAGTATTTCCGGGCCGGCAAGATCATCCAGGCGGCCAAGAACCTCGGCGTCGGTGTCGCCTGCTTCGAGCGCACGGCCGACTATGTCCAGAACTATGTGCAGGGTGGGCGCATTCTCATCAAGCACCAGGCGGTGGCCCTGCGGCTCGCCGACATGGCGACACGGATCGAGGCGGTGCGCGCATTGATCGAGCGGGCGTCGCGGGCCGTCGACGAGGGCCACCCGGACATGGATGTTCTCTGCAACATGGCCAAGGTCTACGCCTCGGAAGAGATCATGAAGGTTGCGACCCACGCGCTGGAACTGCATGGCGGCAACGGCGCAATGCTGGAGTTCGGCATCGAGAAGCTGTTCCGCGATGCTGCGATCTTCCTGCACATGGATGCGACCGTCGACGTCAGCCGGATGAAGATCATCAAGACCATGTTCCCGGCGACCGCCGGCAAATACGCAGGCCCTGAAAACTAGGGCCTGCCGGAGGAGATGGCGGGCTCGGGAGGACGAAGATGAAGATACTGGTCGCGATAAAGCGCGTTGCCGATCCGAACGTGAAGGTGAGGCTACGGTCCGATGGCAGCGGTCTCGACCTTGCCGCCATCAAGATGACGATGAACCCGTTCGACGAGATCGCGGTCGAAGAGGCGGTCCGCCTCAGGGAGGCGGGCATCGCCTCGGAGGTGGTCGTCGTTTCGGTCGGCCCCGAAAAGGCGGCGGAGACATTGCGGACCGCGCTCGCGATGGGGGCTGATCGCGGCCTCCTTGTCAGGACGGAGGCGACGACCGAACCTCTCGCCGTCGCCAAAGTGCTGAGCGCCGTCGCCGGCGAAGAACAGCCGGCTCTGATCCTTCTTGGGAAGCAGGCCGTCGACGATGATTGCAATCAAACCGGACAGATGCTGGCGGCAAAACTCGGCTGGCCGCAGGCGACCTTTGCCTCGCAGCTCACCGTCGATGGCGATCGCGCCACCGTTGTTCGCGAGGTCGACGGCGGATTGCAGACGATCGCGCTCGCCTTGCCGGCGATCGTGACGGCGGATCTGCGCCTGAACGAGCCGCGCTATGCGTCGCTGCCGAACATCATGAAGGCCAAGAAGAAGCCGTTGGAGCAAAAGCAGCCCTCGGACTACGGCTTGGTTATCGAAGAGCGCCTGGAGGTCGTCCGCCTCGAAGAGCCGCCGACAAGGGCCGCCGGCATCAAGGTGAAATCGGTGGCGGAGCTTGTCGAACGACTGAAAACGGAAGCGGGAGTACTGGCATGAGCGTGCTTGTCTTGGCCGAACACGGCAATGCGCAACTGGACGAGGCAACGGCAAGGGCGGTCAGCGCCGCCCTTGGCCTCGGCAACGACATCCATGTGCTGGTCGCAGGTAAGGGGTGTCATGACGCAGCCCGGGCTGCCGCCCGCCTCGACGGCATCGCCAAGGTCCTGGTCGCGGATGGGGAAAGCCTTGCCAACCAGCTCGCCGAGTCGCTTGCCGACGTGATCGTCGCCTTGTCGGGCAATTACGACGCCATTGTCGCGGCATCCACCTCGACCGGCAAGAACGTGATGCCGCGTGTCGCGGCACTGCTCGATGTCATGCAGATCTCGGACGTGATCGGGATCGGCGGTCCCGACCTGTTTCGCCGTCCGATCTATGCCGGCAACATCGTGCAGACGGTGCGCTCGAAAGACCCGAAACGTGTCCTCACCATCCGGGCGTCGGCATTCCGACCGGTGGGCCAGAGTGAGGCGAAGCCAATCGAGACAGTCGACGTTAGCCCTGGCTCCTCCCGGTCGACATTCGTCGCCAATGCTGTCGCACTTTCGGAACGGCCCGAACTGACATCGGCGCGTATCGTCGTGTCCGGCGGGCGTGGCATCGGCTCGGCCGATAATTTCGCGACGGTGCTCGCGCCGCTCGCCGACACGCTGGGGGCGGCATTGGGAGCGAGCCGCGCGGCCGTTGACGCCGGTTATGTGTCGAACGACCTTCAGGTCGGCCAGACCGGCAAGATCGTTGCGCCAGACCTCTACATCGCCTGCGGCATTTCCGGCGCGATCCAGCATCTGGCGGGGATGAAGGATTCGAAGGTGATCGTCGCGATCAACAAGGACGCGGAGGCGCCGATCTTCCAGGTTGCCGATTATGGTCTCGTCGCCGATCTCTTCGAGGCCGTTCCCGAGTTGAAAGGGACGCTCGCGAGCGCGACTTGAGCAGGTGGCATCGGCACTGAGGCAAACGGGGAGGACGAGATGGTGACGACAGATGGGCAGCCGGGCGGCGATGCGGATCAGGACGTTGACGATACCCTGTCGGCGCCCTTTCGTTCCTACGCGCTCGAACGGGCCGATGCGCCCCGTTTCCATATCCGCCTGGTCGAAAAGACCCAAAGGCTCTATCCGGCCCACAAGCACGATTACTTCCAGATAGTCTATTTCATGACCGAAGCGCCGACGGCGCGCGTCGGTCTCAGATCCTACAAGCCGCAGCCTGGCTCGGTTTATTTCATCGCGCCCATGACCCCGCATCAGATGCGGTTCAGCAGCGCGTCGCGGTCCGTCGTTATCTACTTCGACCTCGATTTCCTCCGGCCGGGCATCACGCGCTCTTATCCGATACAGGAACTGGTGCGCATCGCCCCCGAGCTCACGCCCTTCGCCTGGCAGGGGCACATCGAATTCAACCTCGACGAAGTCCAGGCTGCGCGCGTCGAGGAGGCTTGCCGGGTGATGATCACTGAGCATGCCGAAGATCGAATCTGCACCGGGGAGATCATTCGCGCCGAGCTGACGCTGATGCTCGGCAGGATCTGCCGTGCCTATGAGGATCGTTTCGACGAATTGTCACCGGTGCTGCCGGCGATCGGCCGGGACAGCGGGCACATGCGCCGGATCTCCGATTTCATTGCCGAGAACTACCTGCGTTCGCCGACGCTCGATCAGGCGGCCGCCTATGCCAGGCTTTCCCGCAGCCGCCTGTGCGCGCTGTTGCGGCAGCACACGGGCACCAGCTTCAACGCGCTCATCCGCGAGATGCGCATCGATGACGCGCGCGAACGCCTGGTGCTGACCGACGAGCCGATCGGCCAGATCGCCTATGCCGTCGGCTACAACGACGAGAAGTATTTCCTGCGGGCGTTTCGAAAGTCGGTCGGAATGACGCCGACGGCCTATCGGGCGAAACGGTTGAGCGACCTCGCCGTGCCCGCGACGACGCGGCGCGGCCTCAGCGCGCAGGCCCCGGGCCTGATGCCAAGGAGCAGGAGCTAGGCGTACACGAAACCAGCCGGACAACGGGATTGTCCGACGGACAGAGAAAAGCCTGACCGGGAGGCGGTCCGGCATGTGCGGTTGATTGCAAAATGAGAGGAGTAGCAATGCTTAAGAATGTCGAGGATCAGGCGCGAGCGCCACTCCGGATGTCCGGCCTGTTCGTGGGCGGGGAATTTCTGGACGACGGCAGCGCCACCACGTTCAGCGTCGAGGAGCCGGCAACCGGGGCGACGATCGCGCATGTGACCAATGCATCGGAGACCGACGTCGACCAGGCAGTCAGAAGCGCCCGCGGCGCCTTCCCGGCCTGGCGCGACCGCTCTCCGCGCGAGCGCGGCCAGATCCTGCGCGAAGTCGCCGCCCATATCCGCAAGCACGTGGACGAACTTGCCGAGATCGAGGCGCGCGAAGTGGGCAAGCCACGTCGCGATGCGCTCCGCTTCGACGTGTCGTTCTGCCATGCCTGCTTTGACTATTTCGGCGGTCTCGCCGATACGATCCACGGAGAGATCCTCGACCAGGGTCCGATCGAGGCGCGCATCAACTACGAGCCCTATGGCGTGGTGGCCGCGATCCTGCCCTTCAACTGGCCGCCGATCCACTTTTCCAAGAAATGCGCGCCGGCACTCGCCGCCGGCAATACCGTTGTCATCAAGCCGGGCGAGCAGGCACCCTTGACGGTGCTGCGGCTGGTCGAACTCGCCAACGAGATCTTGCCGCCGGGCGTTCTCAATGCTGTCGCTGGTTTGGCCTCCGGCCCGGCACTTGCCTCCCACCCGCTGGTTGAGCGCATCACCTTCACCGGGTCGACGATGACTGGCCGGCGCGTGCTGCAGTCGGCCGCGCAGAACCTCACCTATGCCACGATGGAACTGGGCGGCAAGAACGCACTGATCGTGCTTCCCGATGCCGATCTCGACGTCGCGATCAACGTCGCGCTGGAAGGCATGTTCTACAATCAGGGTGAGGCCTGCACCTCGACGTCGCGCATCCTCGTGCACGATAGCCTCCATGATCAGTTCCTGGAGCGGTTCGCGCGGGCGACCGAGAAGCTCGTCGTCGGTGACGGGCTTGAACCGGCGACCGATATCGGCGCCATGGTCGACGCGAAACACCGCGACAAGGTTCTCAGCTACCTCGATATCGCGCTGAAGGAGGGAGCCCGTCTCGTCACCCAGGGCAAGCTGCCGACCGACGAGCGTTTGAAGGACGGCTACTGGGTCGCACCGACGGTTCTTGCTGACGTTACACCCGACATGACCCCGGCGCGCGAAGAGATGTTTGGTCCAATCGCCAGCATCATGCGGTTTTCGACCGAGGAAGAGGCGATCCGCATCGCCAATGACAGTGAGTACGGTCTGACGGCGGCGATCTGCACGACCGACGAGGCCCATGCCGGTAAGATCGCAGCCAAGCTCGAAGCGGGCATGATCTTCGTCAACAACTACATGCGCCGGGCCTTCCTCGGCTCGCCCTTCGGCGGCCAGAAGGGAAGCGGCTTCGGTCGGGAAAATGCGGTGGAAACGCTGCGCGAGTTCACGCGCTCAAAGAACATCCGGTTTCCGTCGGGCCGGGGGAGCATCCCGACCTGGCCACCGAAGGACTGAGTTCTTCCTGAACCAGATCTATTGAACCGAACCTCCAGCACGGTGACGACGCCCCCGTCTTCGGCTCGTCGCCGTGCAAACTTCTAGCGGTCCTCGGCGAGGGCGGCCGTCGCGTTCCGCGCGGCTCGCCTCAGTGGGGCCGCCAATTGATAGGCGCATGCAGATGGTTGAACGCGAGAGCATGGAGTTCGACGTTGTGATCGTGGGTGCGGGACCGGCGGGTCTTGCGGCAGCGATCCGGTTGAAGCAGGTCAATCCGGAGCTTTCGGTCGTCGTGCTCGAAAAGGGTGCCGAGGTCGGTGCGCACATTCTTTCGGGTGCTGTCGTCGATCCGATCGGCATCGACCGGCTGCTGCCGGATTGGCGCGAGGACGCCGACCATCCGTTCAAGACCGAAGTGAAGGACGACCACTTCCTGTTCCTGGGCCCCGCCGGCTCGATTCGCCTGCCGAATTTCCTGATGCCGCCGCTGATGAACAATCACGGCAACTACATCGTCTCGCTCGGAAACGTCTGTCGCTGGCTGGCGACGAAGGCGGAGGAACTCGGCGTCGAGATCTATCCGGGCTTTGCCGCCACCGAAGTGCTCTACAACGACGAGGGCGCGGTCATCGGCGTTGCCACCGGCGACATGGGCATCGAGCGCAATGGCGAGCCGGGACCGAACTTCGCCCGCGGCATGGCGCTCCTGGGCAAATACACGCTGATCGGCGAGGGCGTGCGCGGTTCGCTCGCCAAGCAGCTGATCGCCAAGTTCGATCTCTCCAGGGACAGCGACGTCCAGAAATTCGGCATCGGCCTGAAAGAACTCTGGCAGGTCAAGCCCGAGAACCATCGTCCGGGCCTGGTGCAGCACTCGTTCGGCTGGCCGCTCGGCATGAAGACCGGTGGCGGCTCGTTCCTCTATCACCTCGAAGACAACATGGTGGCCGTCGGCTTCGTCGTGCACCTCAACTACAAGAACCCCTATCTCTTCCCGTTCGAGGAGTTCCAGCGCTTCAAGACGCATCCGGCCATTCGCGGCACCTTCGAGGGCGGCAAGCGGCTTTCCTATGGGGCGCGTGCCATCACCGAGGGCGGCTACCAGTCGGTGCCGAAGCTGTCCTTCCCCGGCGGCGCGCTGATCGGCTGTTCGGCCGGCCTCGTCAACGTGCCGCGCATCAAGGGTAGCCACAATGCGGTGCTGTCGGGCATTCTCGCCGCCGAGAAGCTGGCGGCGGCGATTGCCTCCGGCCGGGCCAATGACGAGCCGATCGAGATCGAGCGCGGCTGGCGCGACAGTGCCATCGGCCAGGATTTGAAGCGGGTTCGCAACGTCAAGCCGCTGTGGTCGAAGTTCGGTACGGCGATCGGCGTTGGGCTCGGTGGTCTCGACATGTGGACCAACCAGC
This sequence comes from Ensifer adhaerens, assembly GCF_020035535.1. NCBI lineage: Bacteria > Pseudomonadati > Pseudomonadota > Alphaproteobacteria > Hyphomicrobiales > Rhizobiaceae > Ensifer > Ensifer adhaerens. The sequence goes on from NZ_CP083350.1 coordinate 2,872,493, forward strand.
TGTTCGGCTTCTCCTTCTTCGGCACGTTGAAACATGGGCTAACCGATGCGCAGAGCCTGGAGCCGGCAACCCAGCACCAGAAGATCCACTATCCGAAGCCGGATGGGGTTTTGACCTTCGACCGGCTGTCCTCGGTGTTCCTGTCGAACACCAACCATGAGGAGGACCAGCCGGTCCACCTGCAGGTCAAGGACATGGACCTGCAGAAGCGCTCCGAGCACGACGTCTATGCCGGCCCGTCGACCCGCTACTGTCCGGCCGGGGTCTATGAATGGGTGGAGAAAGACGGCAGGCAAGTCTTCGTCATCAACGCGCAGAACTGCGTGCACTGCAAGACCTGCGACATCAAGGACCCCAACCAGAACATCAACTGGGTGCCGCCCCAAGGCGGCGAAGGCCCGGTCTATCCGAACATGTGAGGGCGCTTCCGCGCTCAGAAGGCGGCTGGCCCTGAGCGCAGCCTTGATTGGTGCCAAGTGAGAGACCTATCCATGCAAGATCCGACAACCATGACAAACCCCGCGCTCAACCAATGGATCGACGAGGTTCGGGCCCTGTGCGAACCGGATCAGGTCCATGTCTGCGACGGCAGCGAGGCGGAATATCAACGTCTCTGCAAGACCCTTGTCACCGCGGGCACCTTTATCCGGTTGGACGAAGCCAAGCGCCCGAACTCGTTCCTTTGCCGCTCCGATCCCGGCGATGTCGCCCGCCTCGAGCATCGCACCTTCGTCTGCACGTCCAACCGGGAAGATGCAGGGCCGACCAACAATTGGGCGGATCCGGCCAGCATGCGCGTCGAGCTTTCGCGGCTGTTCAAGGGATCGATGCGCGGGCGCACCATGTATGTGATCCCGTTCTCCATGGGGCAACCGGGCTCGGACCTCTCGATGATCGGCGTCCAGATCACCGATTCCGCCTATGTGGCTGTCAGCATGAAGCTGATGGCGCATATCGGTCTGCCGGTCCTGCGTGCGCTTGGCACGGGCGAATTCGTGCGCTGCCTGCACTCGGTCGGAGCCCCGCTTGCGCCCGGCGATCGCGATGTGCCGTGGCCTTGCAACGCGGAGCACAAATATATTGTGAGCTTCCAGGACGACGGCTCGATCGCATCCTTCGGTTCCGGCTACGGCGGCAATGCGCTTCTCGGCAAGAAGTGCCTGGCATTGCGGACCGCCTCGCTGAAGGGCCGACAGGAGGGGTGGCTCGCCGAGCACATGCTGATCATGGGCGTAGAGGCCCCCACTGGCAAAACCACCTATGTCGCCGCGGCCTTTCCGTCTGCCTGCGGCAAGACCAATTTCGCCATGCTTCTGCCGCCCGAGGGTTTTGCGGGGTGGAAGGTCAAGACCATCGGCGACGACATTGCCTGGATCCGGCCGGATGCGGTCGGCACCTTGAGGGCCATCAACCCGGAGACCGGCTTCTTCGGCGTTGCCCCGGGCACCAACGAAAAGACCAACCCCAACATGATGGCGGCGATCGCGCGCGATACCATCTTCACGAATTGCGCGCTCACGCCCGATGGCGACGTCTGGTGGGAGGGTTTGACGGACGTGCCGCCACCGGCGCTGGTGGATTGGCGCGGTCTCGACTGGACGCCTCAGGCCGGCCGCCCGGCGGCGCATCCGAACGCGCGCTTCACCGTCTCGCGCGATCGCTGCCCGAGCATGGACCCATCGGCCGCCGATCCCACCGGCGTGCAGATTTCGGCCTTCATCTTTGGCGGGCGCCTCTCTCACACTTTTCCGCTCGTCTTTGAGGCAAGGGACTGGCGCGAGGGCGTCTACTGGGCGGCAACGCTCGGGTCGGAAGCGACGGCCGCTGCCGAAAACCAGGCGGCCACGCGCCGCGATCCTTTCGCGATGCTGCCCTTCTGCGGTTACAACATGGCCGACTATTTCACCCACTGGCTTTCGATGGACGACCGGCTTGTGAACGTGCCAGCAATCTTCCGCGTCAACTGGTTCCGTCGCGACGAGGGTGGTGCATTTCTCTGGCCCGGCTTCCGGCATAACGTGCGCGTGCTCAAGTGGATCGTGCAAAGGACGGAGAACACCGGCGATGGAGAAGCTGCGTCGGTCGGCCTGGTGCCGGGCTACGACGACATCGACTGGAATGGTCTCGACTACGACCGTCAGACCTTCGACGCGCTGATGAAGCTCGATCCGGCCGAACTCGAAAGGGAGCTGCAAAGCCACGACGCCTTGCTGCAGTCCTTCGGCCAAAGATTGCCGCCGGAGCTTTTCGCAATCCGTCGCGCCTTGCTCGACGGTCTGGACGGGGCTCTGCCTCAAAACTGAGCGCTTTGGCTTTGCCCGTCATCCAGTCAGGCGGCGGTCGCGGCCACCGCCATGGTGCGGCATTGCCGGGCGCTCAGCCGTCGAGCAGCGCCATGTAATCGGGGTGTTTGGCTGCAAAGGCGGCCATGAAGGGACACTTGGCGATGACGCGCGCGTTTTGCGCGCGAAGGATGTCGAAGACACCGGTGGCAAGCCGCGTGCCGATCCCTTGTCCCGACAGGGCCTGCGGTACTTCCGTGTGCGTAAGGACGACACGGCCGTCCTCCAGTCGATAGTAGGCCACGGCGATCTCGTCGCCGATCGGTAGTTCAAATCGGGAAGCCTGCCTGTTGTCGATGACCTGTTCGACCATTTCGATCTCCGCCTTCCTGCAAATGTTATCGGCCGCCACCGCCGGGGATAGTTGACAATATAGGAAGGGCAGGGCGCCCGCGCGACCGGTCCGGGGGGTGCTCAATTGTCGCTCCATCAGAGTGCCCGGCCGCCATCCACCTGGATGATGTGGCCCGTCGAAAAGCCGAGCAACGTCGCGCTGGCCAGGATGGCGGCGGCGATATCGTCGACTTCGCCGATGCGCGCGAGCGGGGTCGAAGCCGCTACCTTCTCGTTAAAGTCCGAACCTCGCCCGGGAACGAATTGCGTGTCGACAACGCCAGGGGAAATGGCAAGCACTCTGACTTCCGGTGCCAGGACGCGTGCGAGCGCCTTGGTCATCACGTCGATACCGGCCTTGGCTGCGCAATAGGCGATGTTCGATCCGATACCGGTGAAGGCGGCGATCGACGAGATGGAGACGACGAGCCCGTCGCCGGACTTTTTCAAAAGCGGAGCGAAGGCGCGGATCACGGCGAACTGGCTTCGCCAATTCACCTTGAAGATATCGTCGATCAGCTCATCCGTCAGGGCATCGAGATCCCGGTGGGCGATCGGCTTGGTGAAGCCCGCCGCGTTGACCAGTACGTCGAGCCGACCGAATTTCCGTTCGATGGCACTGGCGAGACTTCCAAGGGCATTGGATTCCGTGATGTCGACGGCAAATCGCTCATGACGTTCCGGGTTGGCAAAGGAGGAAAGCACTGCTTCGGCACGCGCGGCACTCTGCTCGCCCGGTGTATGGGTGATGAGGACCGTCGCTCCTGCTTCTGCGAACAGGCGCCCAGTCGCGGCGCCGATCGCGCCGTTTCCGCCGGTAACGAGAACTGTCTTTCCAATCAAGGATCGCGGATACGCCATAAGTTCCTCCCTCTTGACGCGATGTCTTTCGGCCGGCGGCAACACTGCCCGGCGCATTGACGGTTTATCGATGTGACCTTAAGGCAATCGATTGCACGAAACAATAGGCAATCGATTGCATGCATGTCGCCGGCGAAATCTCGCGCACAGGCGCCGCCTAGCATGCGGAGGGCAGACCGAAGCCGATGAACTGGTGAATTGCCGGCCGGGAGAATTGTCAGCGTTTCTGCGCTGCCACCGGCCCCGTACTCTCACGCTCCACGAGTTCCACCGGCAGCACGGTCTCGAGCGGGATATCGTCTTCAGCGCCGGCATTCATCAGGCGCAGCAGGATCGATGCGGCAGTGATGCCCGCATCATATTGCTGGATGCGGACGGTCGTCAGCCTCGGACGCGCCAGTTGCAGGAACGGCATGTCGTTGAAGCCGCTGACGGAAATGTCCGACGGACAGTCGAGGCCGTTCTCCCGCAAGACGTCGATGCAGCCGAGCGCCAGGCGGTCGTTTGCGCAGAGCACGGCGGTGAAATCGTGCCCGGATGCGAGCAGGTCGCGCGTGCAAGGGGCGCCCTCATCCTCGTCGAAGCGTATGGCGGTGACGATGAGCTGTGGATCGATGTCGATCGACATCCGCTCCGCGGCATTGCGGAAGGCCGCAAGGCGCAATTGACCGGTCGAGAGATCCTGTGGCCCGGCAAGATGCGCGATCCGCCGGTGCCCGAGTTTGGTCAGGTGGCGCAGCATCTCGCAGATGCCCATATCCTCGTCGTTGATGACATAGGGAATGTTCGAATGCTCCACGCGCCGGTTCAGCGTGACCACCGACAGGCCGTCTTGCGCCGCCTTTGCGATTGAGGGGTCGCTTCTCAGCACCGCCGCATGAATGAGGCCGTCCACACCCCGGTCGCGCAACACTTCGAGAAGACGAACCTCGCGCTCACGTTCGCTATCCGTGTTGACGATGATCGACGCATAGCCGAGTGGTTCCAGAACGCTTTCTATCCCTCGGAGGATCGGCGGGAAAATCGGATTGGTGATATCCGGGATGACGACGCCGACCGTCATCGTCCGGTTGGTGCGCAGTCCGAAGGCGATGCGGTTGGGGCGATAGTCCAGGCGTTCCGCTGCTGCCTGGATCTTTGCCACGACCTCTGGGGTGATGCTCTTTCGTTCGGTCGGATCAAGCGCGCGCGATACGGTCGACACATGAACGCCGGTCGCGCGCGCAATGTCCTTCAGCGTGGTTCGTTTCTTTTGCATGTGTCACCTCTCGCCTCCATTTAAAATCTTGCAAGAGGTTTTGCAATCGTTCGCATAGATGCTTGACAAAGCGCAAACGCTGCGCATAATCGCCAATGTGCAATCGTTTGCATATTCAGTTTGCGGCAGGGCAGTTGAGGAGCTGGCCTGCTGTCGATCTAACAGTGTGCAGGTGGCGTCCGGCGTGGCCGGGCGATTTGTTTTTCGCTGCTATGCAAACGATTGCGCGCAAATGTCTGGGAGGAGACAAAATGGGACTCAATCGGCTGATCGCGGCAGCAACCGTCAGTGTGCTTTCGGCAAGCACCGTTGCGAGCGCTGCGGAAACAATACGGATCGGCGCATCGCTGCCGATCACCGGTGGCCTTTCGGTCAGCGGCGAGAAGCATAAGCGGGGCTACGAGCTCTGCAACAAGCTGATCAACGAAGCGGGCGGCGTTCTCGGCAAGCAGGTGGAGCTGATCGTTAGCGACAATCGCTCCGATCCCGCGACGGCCATCAACCAGTACGAACGCTTCATCAATGTCGACAAGGTCGACGCCGTGTACGGCACGTTTTCGAGCCGCCTGACCTTTCCGGTCGGCAACGTTCTGTCCAAGTACAACATGGTTCATCCGGTTCCCTCGGGCGGGGCGCTCCGGATCTATGCCCAGGGCTACAAGAACCTCTTCTATTTCCAGGTCAATGCGGCCGAATACACCGGCAAGGACGTGATCGGCCTCCTGAAGGAGATCAAGGATCCGGCAGATGCGCCGAAGACCGTCGCCGTCGTCCATGCCGACGACTTCTTCGCCAATGCGATCGCCACCGGCCTTCTCGGCCAGAAGGTGATCGATCCCGCGAACGACAAGGAAATCGCCGACCTCGCGCCCGGCTACTTCAAGGAAGCCGGGATCGATGCGGTGATGGAGGAGAAGTGGCCCGAGGAAGGGTTCAACGACTGGCTGAACCTAGCAAACTCGATCAAACGCTCGGGCGCAGAAATGATCGTCGGCCTGACGGCTTCGGCAGAAGAAGCGGTGCAGCTCATGCGTGCACTCAAGACGGTCGGCGCATCGGCAAAACTCGTCTATCTCAGCCAGGGCGCCCAGACGGAGTTCATCGAGGGTGTTGGCAAGGATGCCGCCGACGGCGTCGTCATTCACACCACCTGGCATAAGGATGTTCCGTTCAAGAGCACGCTTGCCGGAAAGCCCTTCGACAACGCCGATTTCGTCAAGGCGTTCGAAGCCGAATATGGTGTCGAGCCGGACGAAGACAGCGCCATCCCCTTCGCCGTCTGCCAGGGTATCGAGCAGGCGATCGTCGGCGCCGGCACCACGGACAATGCCAAGATGGGCGAATGGCTGCACGCCCGCACCAAGGAACAGCCTGTTCAGACCGTTCTCGGCGATTTCAGTTGGGACGATCTAGGCCTTCCGGTCGACAAGGCGCACATCATGACCCAGTGGCAGGATGGCAAGCTGACCTTCGTCTACCCGACCGGCCAGTTCGAGGGCATCGTGCCCTTCCGCTATCCCAAGTCCGGTTTCTGACCCTTTGCAAGGCAGGGGAGGGTGTTTCGTCCGCGAGGCGCCCTCCCGTTCCACAGGCATCTACTACCCAATTTCTAGTACAAGGAGATCGCGCGGATGCTCGAGGTTAAGAACCTGTGCAAGCACTACGGCGGAATTCGCGCCGTAGACGGCGCAAGCTTCACGGTCGAGAAAGGCTCGATCACGGCACTCATCGGCCCGAACGGCGCCGGCAAGACCACGGCCTTCAATTGCATCAGCCGCACCGTCGTTCCGACCTCTGGCGAGGTTTGGCTGGATGGCGAGCGGATCGACAATCTGCGCCCGCACAAGATCACGGCCAAGGGCCTCAGCCGGACCTTCCAGATCTCGCGCAACCTCGGCGACATGACGGTGTTGGAAAACGTGATCGTGCAGGCGCGCTGCCGCGGCTTTGCCGATCTGTTCCGGCCGGCGGTCACAGCGGAAGAGCGGGACAAGGCGATGTCGATCCTCGATTTTCTCGGGATCACCCGCATCGCCTACGAGGACGGGCACAACCTGTCCTACGGCCAGAAGAAGCTGATGGATCTGGCTGCACTGCTGATGGCCGATCCGAAGATCATCCTGCTCGACGAGCCGGCCGGCGGCGTCAACCCGACGCTGCTCGAAGAGATCGTCGGCCATATCCGGGCGCTCAACGCCAAGGGGCTGACGGTGCTGATCGTCGAACACAACATGGACCTGATCATGCGGCTTTCGCACCGCGTCGTCGTCATGGCGCACGGGCGGGTGATCTGCGACGGCACGCCCGACGTGGTGCGTCGCGATCCGCATGTGCTCGAAGCCTATCTGGGCGGCGTACTGGAAGAGGAAGCGGCCTGATGAGCGATCTCCTGCAAGTCACCAACATCACCGCCGGCTATGGCGACGGTCCGGCCATTCTCGATGGCGCGCGGCTGACGGTCGAGCCCGGCAAGGTCCACTGCATCATCGGGCCGAACGGCGCTGGCAAGTCGACGCTGCTGAAAGCGATCTGCGGCATGCTGACGATCCGCAAGGGTGACGTCATCTTCAAGGGCGAGCGGCTGAACGGCCTGCGTCCGGACCAGATCCTGCGCAAGGGCATCTGTTTCGTGCCGCAGGAACGGGCGCTGTTTCCGAAGATGACGGTGCGCGAGAACCTGCGCATGGGCGGATATGTGCTCAACGACGCAAAGCTTCGTGACCGCCGCATCGACGAAATCCTCGAGCGCTTTCCGGTGCTGCGCGAGCGCGCCGACCAGCATGCCGGAACCATGTCGGGTGGCCAGCAGCAGACACTTGCGATGGCGCGTGCGCTGATCGTCAAGCCTGACATCGTCATGCTCGACGAGCCCTCGCTCGGGCTCGCGCCGAAGATCGTCCAGGAGATGTTCGACATCATGAAAATGATGTCTCAGGAGGGCGTCACCGTGCTGCTCGTCGAGCAGAACGCATTGATGGGCCTCAAGAATTCCGACTGGGGCGTTGTGCTCGATCTCGGCCGCACTCTCTTCGAGGGGCCGGCCGAGGCGGTTCTGGCGGACCCGCGCATCCAGGAACTTTACCTCGGCGGCCGCAAGGTCGCGTAGCGGAGGACGTGATGACAGACATTCTTCAGATACTGATACTCGGCCTCGCGCTCGGCGGCGTAATCGCGCTGATGGGGTCCGGACTCTCGCTGGTCTTCGGTGTCATGCGCATCGTCAACCTGGCGCATCCGTCGCTGATCATCTGCGGCGCCTATGTCAGCTATTGGGCCTTCAAGCTCTGGGGCCTCGACCCGATCGCCACGCTCCCCATCGCGGCACTGATCATGGCGGCGATCGGCGTGCTGCTCTATCGCCAGATGTTCGAGAGTCAGGCGAAAAGCGCGCGCTACTCGGAAATGACGGTGCTTCTGACCTTCGCTCTGGCGATGATCGTTGAAGGCTTCCTCGGCGCCGCCTTCACCAACACCCAGCGCGTGACCTCGCCGGATTATGCGACGGATGCCTTCTTCATCGGCAGCCTGTTCATTCCGAAGGGTCAACTCTATGCCGGCTGTGTGTCGCTGGCGATCATCGGCGCGCTAACGCTCTTCCTCAACTACTCGCGGCTCGGTTACGCCATCCGCGCCACCACGCAGAACCGTGAGGCCGCCGAACTGCTTGGCGTCAACGTCAACCTCATCAGCATGATCGCCTTTGCAATCGGCATCGGGCTTGCAGGTGCTGCGGGTTCGCTGGTGAGCTTCGTCTTCAGCTTCTTCCCCGCCAAGCAGTGGGAATGGATCGCAATGCTGATGTCGGTCGTCGTGCTCGGCGGCATGGGCAGCGTGCTTGGCACCGTCGTCGCCGCCCTTCTTCTGTCGGTCATTGCCGCGTTTGTCGGCACCTGGGTGGGCGCCACCTGGTCAACCATGACCTTCTTCCTCGCACTGTTCGTCATCCTGCTGATCCGTCCCCAGGGCCTGTTCGGCGAAAAACCGGAGCTGGTATAATGGCCGTAAACCTGCAACAAGCCGACGCGGGATCGGTGCTCGAGGCCCGTCGCATTCACAACCAGAAGCTCGCGCGCCAGCATGACCAGACCCGTGCCACATGGTTTCCCTTGGCTGTTCTCGGTCTTCTGCTCGCCCTGCCGCTCCTGCAACTGACCGGGAACTACAATTACCTGCTGCATCTCGTGCTGTTCACCGCCTCCTATGCGGTCATGGCCAGCGGCTGGAACATCATCGGCGGCTTCGCCGGCTATATCTCGCTCGGCCATGCGGTCTTCTTCGCAATCGGCGGCTATTTCTCCGGCATGCTTCTAGCGCGGTACGGGATTTCGACGCTGCTGACGGCGCCGCTCGCCGGATTGGCGGCTGCGGCCTGCGGCTATCTCGTCGGCCTGATCACGCTGAAAGTCCGTGGCCCGAGCTTCATTATCTCGTCGATCGCGCTTCTGATGATCGCCCGCATCCTGTTCGACCATTGGGAGTTCATCGGCGGCGCCAACGGCATGTCGTTGCCGGTCACCGACCTACCGGTCGAGACCGCCAAATTGCCCTATTACTACGCCTTCGTGCTGATGGCCGCCTTCACTGTATGGGCCACCTATCGCATCAAGCATTCCAAGTTTGGGCTCGGCCTTCGCGCGCTATCCAAGGATGAGGTCAAGGCGGAAAGTGCGGGAATCAACACCCGCTTCTACAAGGTGCTCGCCTTCGCGCTCTCGGCCTTCTTCGTCGGCATGGCAGGGGCGGTCTGGGGCGAATATCTCACCTATCTCCGGCCGAACATCTTCCTGATCATCCTCGTTTCGGCAAACCTGGTGCTGATGTGCATTCTCGGCGGCAAGGGCACGATTGCCGGGCCGGTCGTCGGCGCGATCCTGATCGTCGCTTTCAACGAGATCTTCGTGGCGACCCTCGGTGCCTCCGAGATCAACATTCTGGCGACCGGTTTCGTCATGGTTCTCGGGTTGATGTTCTTCCCCAACGGCGTGATCGGTACGCTCGCCCGCAAGGGTAAGCTGCCCCGTGTCCTCAACTGGGATTGAGGGGGCGATGATGCAGGACTTCATCCTCTACAACGCCCCTCAATCGACGTGCAGTCAGCGGGTGCGATACGTTCTCAACGCCAAGGGCCTCGCCTTTGAGGAGCACAAGCTCGATCTCTTCACCGGCGACCAACTGAAGCCGGATTATCTGGCGATCAACCCGAACGGCGTCGTGCCTTCGCTCGTTCACCAGGGCCGTGCGGTCACCGATTCCGCAGTGATCATGGAGTATCTGGAGGACATTCTTCCGGGTGCGCTTCGGCCACGGGATGCCTTTGGTGCGGCGAAGATGAGGGCAATGATGCGCTTCATCGATGAAGTGCCGACCCCTGCAATCCGCGTACCGTCCTATAACCTTGCGTTCCTGCCGCACTATCAGGCGATGACGGCCGAGGAATTTCAGGCGGTCTGCGATGCAAAGCCGCTTCGCCGCGAGTTCCTGATGAAGATGGGGCGCACCGGTTTTCCCGAGCAGGAGATGAACGAGGCGCTCGGCCGGCTTGTGCGCGGCGTTCAGCGCATGGCGACCTGGCTTTCCGACAATGGCGGGCCGTGGGTCATGGGTGACCAGATGACGCTGGCGGATATCGCAATCATGCCGGTGATTGCCCGGATGGACGATATCGGGCTTTCCTCGATGTGGGCGGAGACGCCGGCGATCGAGGGCTGGCTCGATGCCATCCGCGCAACCGGGGCTTTCGCCGAAACCTATTACTACGGGTCGCTGCTGACCGAAAAATATCCGCACCTGAAGACGACCAAGCCCGAGCTTCGGGTCGTCGGGTCCGGTCTGTGACGCGGAAAGGAGAACTGGGATGAACAGCCATATCAGCCCCGAGGCAAAACTGATCTCCAAGGAGGCCGACGTCACGCCGACGGTGCTTGCCGCCATGTCGCGCGGCGACGATCCGCGGCTCAAGCAGATCATGGATGCGATGGTCAGGCATTTGCATGCCTTCCTGCTGGAAGCGCGCCCGACCGAGGCGGAGTTCGAATATGCCCTGCGCTGGATCACGGCGGTTGGGCAGGCCACCAACGAAGCCCATAACGAAACCGTGCTAGCCGCCGACGTGCTCGGCGCCTCGACACTGATCGACCTGATCAACAATGACGGCATGCAAGGCGAGACGCTGTCCGCGCTCTTGGGGCCGTTCTATCGCGGCGGCGCCCCGAAATGCTTAAACGGCGACTGCATCGCCCGTTCGGATACGCCGGGATCGCAGCTCTACTTTACGGGGCGGGTGACCGATCCTGCGGGCCGACCCGTCGAAGGGGCGACCCTTGATGTCTGGCAGGCGTCCCCGGTAGGGCTTTACGAGAACCAGGACGAAACGCAGGACGACTTCAACCTGCGCGGCCGGTTCACGACGGACAGCGACGGCAACTTTCACTTCGTGTCGGTGAAGCCCGCAGGCTACCCGGTCCCAACCGACGGGCCGGTCGGCGACCTGTTGCGGGCGCAGAAGCGCACGCCGATGCGTCCTGCCCACATCCACTTCATCGTTTCGGCGCCGGGCTACAAGACCCTCGTCACCCAGATCTTTTCCGACAGTCACGAAGCCCTGGTCAACGACGTGGTCTTCGGCGCGAAGCAGCAGATCGTCGGCAAGTTCTTCCGCCACGTTAGCCCGGATTCCGAATTTCCAGGCGCTGAGGCACCTTTCTACAGCTGCAACTATCATTTCAAGCTGGTGGAGGGCCAATCGATCCTGCCGCTGCCGCCCATCTCCGGAAAGAAGGGGGCACACCATGGCTGAGAGATCGAACGCGCGCTGCGGTGCGGAGGGCATGTAATGCAGCAGAACGTCATCATCACCTGCGCGGTCACGGGCAACCTCACGACGCGGGAGAACCACCCCGGGCTCCCCGTCACGCCGGAAGAGATCGCCAAATCCTGCCTGGAAGCGGCCGATGCCGGTGCGGCAATCGCCCATATCCATGTGCGTGATCCGGTTACCGCGAAGCCTTCCATGGAGCTCGAATATTACCGCGAGGTCGTCGAGCGCATCCGGGCCAAGAACACAGCGCTGATCCTCAACGTCACGACCGGCCCCGGTGGCCGCTACCACCCGAGCGACGATAACCCCGCGGTTGCCGGACCGCGGACCACGCTGATGCGGCCGGAAAAGCGGGTCGAGCACATTGTCGCGCTGAAGCCTGATATCGCCACGCTCGACCTCAACACCATGACCTTCGGGTCGGAAGTGGTCATCAACACGCCCGCCAATGTCAAGATCATGGCCGACATCATCAATGAGGCGGGCTCGAAGCCGGAGCTCGAAGTGTTCGACACCGGGCACATTCAGCTCGCCCACGACCTGTTGAAAGCGGGCGTGTTGAAGTCGCCGGCCATGTTCACGATCGTAACAGGCGTCAAATACGGCTTCCCCTCGACCACCGACGTGATGGCGACCGCGGCCCGGATGCTCCCCGGCGACGCCGTCTGGACCGGCTTCGGCGTCGGGCGAATGTCGTTCCCGATGGCCGTTCAGGCCTATCTGCTCGGCGGTCACGTCCGGGTGGGGCTGGAGGACAACTCCTACATCTCCAAGGGCGTACTGGCCAAAGGCAACGGCGAACTGGTCGAACGGGCAAGGGACCTGATCGAGAAGCTCGGCGGGAGGATCGCCGAGCCCTCCCAGGCCCGTGAGATCCTCGGACTGCGTGCATAAGCATCGATATCTGCAAGGAGGCATAGAATGAACATTCAGGTGGACGCGAAGATCGCCCGGGCGCTGAGGGTGACGGAAAAATCCCCCGATCTCGACAATCTCAAGATCGACGTCGTCGATGTCGCTGTCCCGCGGCCGGGTCCCGGGCAAGTGCTGGTGGAGATCGTGGCGGCGGGGGTCAATCCCAGTGACGTGAAGGCATCGCTCGGACACATGCCGCACGCCGTCTGGCCACGCACGCCGGGTCGCGATTTCGGCGGCATCGTGCGCGAAGGGCCGTCGTCGATGATCGGCATGGAAATCTGGGGCGGCGGCGGCGAGCTTGGCATTACCCAAGACGGCAGTCACGCCAAGTGGATGGTGCTCGACCAGAAGGCCGTGCGCGCCAAGCCTGCGAATTTCACCATGCAGGAAGCGGGCTCGATCGGCGTGCCGTTCATCACCGCCTTTGAGGGCCTGCGCGAGGCCGGCGGCGTGCAGCCGACGGATGTCGTGCTCGTCTGCGGCGGCAACGGCAAAGTCGGGCAGGCGGTGATCCAGCTCGCGACCATGGCCGGCGCCAAAGTCTTTGCGGTCGAGTACAACGAGCAGCCGCTTTTGGCGCACAGCAACGCGCCAGTGGAGATGCTAAACAGCGCCAAGGATGACGTTGCCGCGATCGTGCGCGAGAAGACCGGCGGACATGGTGCCGATATCGTCTTCAATACGGTCGGCAGTCCCTATTTCGAGATCGCCAACAACGCGATGGCAAAGCAGGCGCGCCAAGTGTTCATTTCCACTTTCGACCGCGCCGTGCCCTTCGATATCTTCAACTTCTTCCGCGGCCGCCACAAATATATCGGCATCGACACGCTGGCGCTGTCCTCGGTCGAGGGCGCGCGCATCTTCGACAAGCTCAAGCCGAAGTTCGAAGAGGGCAAGCTGAAGCCGTTCCCGATCAATCCGGCGACCGTCTATGGCTTTGCCGATGCCGCCAAGGCCTATGCCTCGGTGCTGCGCGGCACCCCCGAGCGCGTGCTGCTGGTGCCCTGAGGAGGAGGCGACGATGCAGGTGACGCGCTACGGCGAGGCCAGATCCTATGAGGCGCCGGAGCACTACGGCATGCACTGCCTGCGGCTCCAGGGAAAGGAGGCGACGGTTACCGATACGATCTGGATCGGCTTGTCGCACCTCCTGCCTGGCGGTCACACGTCGCTGAAGGACGCCGCGGTCGAGAAGATCTACATCGTCGTTGCCGGCGAAGTGACGGTCGAAACCGGCAGCGAGAGCGTCACGCTCGGCTTTCTCGACAGTTGCCGCCTGGCGCCCGGCGAGGCGCGTGCGCTGGTCAACCGCACCAATGCGCCGGCGTCCATCCTGCTCGCCATGCCGACCTGAGCGTCGCAGAACGGAGAATCTTGGATGGTTTCAACGGGTCTTTACCGGCTGGGCGCGCGTGCGCCACGCGTTCCCGCCAGCGGTCGATTTTACGTCGCGCCCGGTGCCGTGGTGATCGGCGACGTGCGGCTCGGCGAGGATGTCAGCATCTGGTTCAACGCCGTCTTGCGCGGCGACAACGAGCCGATCATTCTTCGGCGCGGCTGTAACGTGCAGGACGGGTGCGTCGTCCACACCGATCCGGGTTATCCCGTGGAAGTCGGCGAGGATGTCACCGTCGGACACAACGCTACCATTCACGGATGCCGGATCGGCAAGGGCAGTCTCGTCGGCATGGGGGCAACGATCCTGAACGGCGCGCAGATCGGAGAGAGATGCCTGATCGGTGCCGGCGCCTTGGTGCGGGAGAACATGGTCGTCCCGGATGGCTCGCTGGTCCTTGGGGTTCCCGCCCAGATCGTCCGCACGCTCGACGCGAAAGTGGCCGAGGGCCTGTCGACCGGGGCGCAGCGATACCGTGCGAAGGCGCAGAGCTACCCTGGGGACCTTCAACCGGTATCCGTCGGGCAAGCAACGCCGGGTACAGACGAAGGCAATGACATCATGCGGGAGGATATGCATGACGCAGAATGAGAACCGACTGGTCAGTGTCGTCGAGCACTGGCTCCCGCGCATGGAGGTGGCCGGGATCCCGTCGGCAACGGCACGCGCCGTCATCGAGCGCGCCGGCGTCTGGCAGAACTGGCTTGCCACCTGGAGCGAGGAAGGCGAGCGTCACGCGGAACTCGGCGCTGCGGCTCATGCTGCCGGCCGCAACGTGACCGCCGGCGAGGCCTATGCCCGCGCCAGCCTCTTCTATCATTTCGGACAGTTCATGGCTTTCGAGGACCTTGAGGCAAAGGCGAGGGCGGCCGCGCGAAAGGTGGAACTCTACCGTCTCGCAACACCCTTGCTCGATCCGCCGGCTGAGATGATCGCCGTTCCCTTCGAAGATGGAGAACTCCGGGCCGTTCTTCGCGTGCCGACCGGAGACGGCAGGCACCCGCTGGCGCTGATCATCCCTGGCTCGGATTCGACCAAGGAGGAATTTCCGGCCTTCGAGCGGCATTTTCATGCCCGCGGCGTTGCGACCCTGTCGCTCGACGGCCCCGGCCAGGGCGAGGGCCGTTCGATGGGCGCCCTGCGTCCGGATATCGGCCCGGCCGTCGAGGCGGCCCTCCGGTCGGTGGCGGCGCATCCGCGCCTGTCGGGCAAGGTCGCGCTCGTCGGCATGGCCTTCGGCGGCTTTCTCGCGCTACGCGCCGCCGCGTCCGTGCCGACGCTTGCCGGTGTCGTCTCCATCAACGGCTTCTTCGATCTCGGCGGTTTCTGGGATGCGCTGCCGCAGGTCTATCGCGACAACATGCGCTTCTCGCTCGGGGGCGCGGACGTTCGCGAACGGGCCGACCGCTTCACCCTGGCGCGCTGCCCGCCGCCGACTATCCCGGCCCTCATCCTTCACGGCGGACGCGACAAGATCTTCCCACCCTCCGAGGCGGTGAAGTGTGCCGACATCTGCACAGGCGGGGCCGAACTGCACATCTTCGAGGACGGCAACCACGTCTGCAACAACATCCCCTGGCTCTATCGCCCGCTTGTCGCCGATTGGGTGGCGGAGCGCTTGAACCGATAGCGGCCACTTGCCCCATTAATGCTGCCACCACGGCCGGCTCGCCGACCGAGCCCGCCGGACCGGCCCGTCGCATTCGCGCACCGGCCTCACGCCGACGGCCACTCCTCGCAGAGCGCCACCAGGGCCGTCGGCGAGAGCCTCTCCAGTGCGAGGTCGGGCAAGAGGTCGTTGTCGGTCACCAGATTGCGGCCCATTGCCGCCGAAAACAGACTGGTCCCGGCCTCGTGCAGCAAAGCAGGCTGCCCAACGATGCGGCCGAGAAGGCTGGTCGGCACGAGGCCGAATGGCACATCCTCGTAGATGTAGCGGCTATCGGCCGTTACCGGACCAAATCCGCCGCGCCCCTCGCGGTGCATCTGCTGGTTCATATCCGAAACGGTCCCCTTCGGCACATGGAAGGAGAGCGAAAAGTGCTCCTGAACCGTGCGTACGGAGAGGCCGAAACTCTCGGCTATCCGCAGGCGTTCAAGATCGAGCGCTTCGATCAATTGTCCAACGGCCGGGGTGACGTTTTCGCCCTGTCCCCATTTTTCCCCCTTCTCCATACGCGTGAGGTTCAACAGGGCAATGCCGAGGTGGTTCTGGGGATTGAGGTTCGACAGCGCGATCGCGAGAAGCCCGTCACGCTCGACGAAGCGATCGCCGAAGAGTTCGGTGCACAGCACCTTGCCTTGGCTGGCCGCCGTTTTCGGCAAGGTCGCGACATCGATCTTCTGGCGCACGGTGTTGACCGCAACGCCCGTGCCGTCGGCTTCCTGACGACCGGTCAGAAGTGTCGTGCCCCAGACGATGATGGGCAGGCTCACGCCCCGCTCAGCCAGCCGGCGCGACAGATAGAGGGCGCCGAAGGAACTGTGCGAACTGATGATGACCGGCTGACCGGACTTCAAGTACGGCAGGGCCGCGTCGAATACCAGTCGGTGCCCATTGGCGGGTAGAGCGATGACGACGGCGTCCGCCTCTGAAACGGCTTCGGCACCGCTTTGCGCGATTGCGATTGGCCCGGAAAATTCCACGGCACCGGTCGCAGTGAGTGCCGCCCCTTCCATCAGGCGCCGCGTCCGCACTCCGGATGGCGACCACAGAACCGGCTGATGACCGGCCTTGGCGAGGAATGCCGCCATGCCGAACGCGATCGCGCCCGCGCCGAGAATACCAATACGCATGAAACTCCTCCCGATAGTCCGCTTCAGTCGCTCTCGAGGACCAGCCCTCACGGGTCCTTTGAGATGGACTTGGTTTGCTGTTGTCCGAGGAGATGCCGCTTGAGCGGATTTTCTACGAACGGCCCCAACAAAGAAAACTTGTCTTTTGTCACTAGCGCATAGAATGCGTTTTATGCACTATGAGTCAATCACAATGCATGGAGCGCATGATAGTCCATGGAAGTTCGCGACCTCGAGGCGTTTCTCGCAGTCATGTCGACAGGCAGCATCACCGGTGCTGCCCGGATGCTCGACCGATCGCAATCGCAGGTGACGCGCCTTATTCAGGATCTGGAAATTTCGCTCGGCTTTGCGCTGTTCGAACGGAACGGCCCGAAGATTAGCCCGACCGACAAGGGCATTGCCTTTCATGACGATGCGGAGCGTTTCGTCAGCGGCATCGGCCACCTGCGCAACCGCGCCAAGGCGATCGCAGGAAAGGAACCAGAACCAATCGAGATTGCCGCAACGCCGGCCTTTGCGAGCGGCATCATCCCGATCGCGCTTGCGGAATTGCCGGAACACCTGCTGCCGCACACGATCAATCTGCGCAGTATGCCGGCGGAGGCCGCCGTGCAGTCGGTCTTTGCGCGCACCGCGGATTTCTGCGTGACCTCACTCCCAGCCGATCAGCCAGGGCTGGAGGTGCAGGGGTTCTTCGAGGGGCGCTGCGTGGCTGCTCTGGCGCCGCATGATCCGCTGGCCGCGAAGGATGTGATCTCGATCGCCGATCTCGCAGGCCGCACGCTCATAACCATGGCCAATCCGTTTCGTCTGCGCCGCCGCATCGATGAAGCACTGGAGGCGGCGAACGTGCGGCCCAATCGCGTCATCGCGACCAATGCCGCCAACAATGCCGTGCAGATGGCGTCGCTCGGTCTCGGTATCGCGATTATCGAGCCGGCCACGGCCTATGGGCTGCCATCGGCACCCGTCGTGGTGCGACCTCTCGATGTCGAAGTTCCGTTCCTCTGGGCGATCCTGTCGGCGGCCTCGCGTCCGCTCTCGGCCGGCGTCCAGGAATTGGTCCAGCGCATCGCGCGGATCGCCTCGGAGCGCATGCCGGACTTCACCGTCCACGATCCGCGACAGATGGCGCGTATCGCCGAAAGAACCTTCGCCGGCCGCAATGCCGGCGATGGCACGCTGCCGGGCAACCGGCAGTGAAATAAAGGGGAGCAAAAGCTCGACATGCCCGAGAACGAAAACTGAGCTCGTAAAATGAGGAGAACCAAATGAAAAACTTGGACGTAACCCGCCGCTCGACCTTGAAACTGCTGGCGACCGGCGCGGGCGTATTGGCCGCGCCGTCGATCATCCGCCCTGCCTTTGCCCAGAGCAAGGTCGTCAACATCACGACCTATGACAAATTCGTCCCGCAGTCCTTCATCGACCAGTTCCAGAAGGATACGGGCATTGAGGTCCGCATCCGCCTGACCGACGACCAGGGAAAGCAGTACAACCTGCTGACCGCCGAAGGTGCTGCTCCTTCCACTGATATCGTGACCGTTACCGGCCATCGCCTGTCGCAGTTCATGAAGTCGAACCTGCTGGCGTCGCTCGACACCGCGCGGCTGAAGAACTGGGACAAGCTCGCCGCAGCCTACAAGGGTGCGCCGCAGCTCACCGTCGACGGCAAGACCTTCGGCGTGCCCTTGCTTGCGGGCTTCGAAGGTCTCGTGCGCAATACGGAATACGCCAAGGCCTCCGATAGCTGGAGCATCATGTTCGATGACGAGAACAAGAATCTGACGTCCTACATCGTCAGCGACTTCCTCTCCATCGTCATGCGCTACCAGGGCAACGACGGCGACTATGTGACCTATGGCGACAAGCCCGATGTGGCGCAGACCGCAACCAACCAGGCCCGCGATTTCCTCATCCAGCACAAGGACAAGGTGCGCAAATACTACGATGCCGGCTCCGAGCTGCAGCAGATGTTCGTCAACGAGGACATCTACCTGGCGCAGGCGTGGTCCGGTCCGGCTGCCAAGCTCGTCATGGACGGCCATCCGATCGAAATCTCGGTTCCGAAGGAGGGGACCTTCGGCTTCCTCTATTCGTTCAACGTCGTCAACAACGCGCCGAACGCGGATGCGGCCTACACCTTCCTCGACGCAATCCTGTCGTCGCCGGAGATCGGCGCAGCGATGACGCGCCAGTCCGGCTTCTCCTCCGCCTTCGAAGGGGTCGACAAGGTGCTTGACGACAAGGAGCGTGCCGCCCTGGCGCTGCCGCCGGAACAAGTCGAACGCATCCAGTTCTTCAGCTCGGTCAACCGCGACATGAAGAACGACATGATCGACAAGGCCACCGCGGAGATCAAGGCCGCCTGACGGTTGCAGAGGGGAGACCGGTCTTCCGGCCGGTCTCCCCTCAACAATGGACTCTTCCAGAGCCGGGAACAAAAGAATGCTGGATACGACAACGCAACCGGGACCCGTCGGTTTGTCGACGGCGCCGCACTATGCCGGGTGGATCGGCAGGGCGGCGAATTCGGGGCTATATCGCAACACGATCGGGCTTCTCGTCGATAGCCGACGCGTGCGTCTTGCCGTGCTTGCAGGCGTGCCGCTTCTGTGGATTGCCATGCTGCACATCGGACCCATCCTGCAGATGGCCAATATCAGCCTTCTCGCCAATTATCCGCCGCAGCCCGACAAAAGCAGCGAATACACGCTTGCGAATTACGGGCTGTTCTTTTCCGATCGGCTCTACTTTTTGCCCTTTGTCCGCAGCCTGGTTTTCGCAGCGGTGGTCACGATCTCGACCCTGGTGATCGTCTATCCAGTTGCCTACTATGTAGCGAAAGTCGTGCAGCCGAAGAACCGGATGCGCGCCCTGTTGCTGCTGCTCATACCCTTTTGGGCCGGTGAACTGATCCGCACCTTCTCGGTCATCATGCTGCTTGCCAATCGCGGAGCGCTGAATGTGCTTCTGAGAGAGTTCGGTTTCATCGACCGGCCGATCCCGATGCTTTACACCTTCTTCTCGCTGAGCTTCGGCGTCATCTACCTGCTTGCGCTCTACATGCTCCTGCCGCTCTATTCGGCGATCGAGAAGATCCCGACGCCGCTGATCCAGGCGGCCGCCGATCTCGGGGCCGGACCCTTCCAGCGGTTCCGCCGGGTCATCCTGCCGCTCTCCAAGGATGGCATCGTCTCCGGTTGCAGCCTCGTCTATCTGACCGCCGTCGGCGTCTTCGCCGCGCCGCTGCTGCTCGGCGGTCCCAATTCGGTCATCTTCCCCGAAGTCATCGCGACTCTGTTTCACGGGTCGAACGACAAATGGCCGGAGGGCGCCGCCTTTTCGATGATCATGCTCGTGGTGTCGCTGACCACCGTCGGGCTTTTCATGCGGATCGTCGGTGGCCGCTCGGTCCGGCTGATGTGAGGGCGGGCTGATGCGAACCTATTTCAACGACCTTCCGAAAACCGCACTCGGCGCGTCCTATTGGATCTTCGCCGTCTATCTGGTCTTGCCGCTGGCGCTGATGACGGCGATGAGCTTCAAGGACGCGAACTTTATCGCTTTCCCGATCGGCAACTGGACGCTCTCCTGGTACGGCAAGGTGGTTCAGGACAAGCAGTTCCTCGAAGCCTCGCTCTATTCGATCGGCATAGCACTCGCCACCACGATCTCGGCGACGATCATCGGTGTCTGGATCGCACTGCTCGTGTCGGCGGAAAACATATGGGGCAAGGCGGTCATTTTCGCACTTGCCTGTCTGCCCGCCGTCGTGCCGGGGCTGATCAACGCGATCTCGATGCGCATCTTCATCCGCACCGTCGACATTCCGACCGGAACCTTCGCGATCATTCTGGCTCATGCGGTTCATGCCGTGCCGTTCGTCGTCATCATGGTTTTGACGCGGCTACGGTCGATGCCGGCAAACCTGGTGGATGCGGCGCGCGATCTCGGCGCCGATCCCTTCATCGCCTTCCTCCGCGTTACCATCCCCTATCTGATGCCGGCGCTCTTCGGCGGCATGATCTTTTGCGTGCTGACCAGCATCGACGACTTCGTCCGCACCTTCTTCCTCGGCGGCTACCAGCCGACGCTGCCCATGCTGATCTTTGCCAAGGTTCAAGGCGGCATGTCGCCGGAGATCAACGCCATGGCGACCATCGTGCTCGTCGTCACGACCGCCATCGGCCTCTATGCCGAGCATTTCACCCGCCGTTCCAGGAGCTGACGCAAATGCAGCCTGTCGTCCATTTCAAGAACGTCAACAAGTCCTATGGGGCGCTCACCGCCGTCGATGATCTCGATCTCGCGATCGCGCCCGGCCAGTTCGTCACGCTGCTCGGCCCATCCGGCTGCGGCAAGTCGACGACGCTGCGCATGCTCGGCGGCTTCGACAATCCGACTTCGGGGGAGATCTACCTCGAAGGCAAACCGATCTCGCACCTGCCGCCGAACAAGCGCAACGTCAATATCGTCTTCCAGGACTACGCGCTCTTCCCGCACCTGACGGTTGGCCGCAACATCGCCTTCGGCCTGGAATTGAAGGGTATGGAGAGCGCCGCGATCCACAAGCGGGTCACCGATCTTCTCTCCCTTGTCTCGCTCCAGGACCATGCCGAGCGGATGCCGGCGCAGCTTTCCGGCGGGCAGCGCCAGCGCGTGGCGCTGATGCGGGCACTGGCACCCGATCCGAACGTGCTCTTGCTCGACGAGCCGCTTTCGGCGCTTGACGCGAAGCTGCGCCAGCAGATGCAGATCGAGCTGAAGTCGATCCAGCAGAAGACCGGCAAGACCTTCATCTTCGTCACCCATGACCAGGAGGAAGCTCTCACCATGTCCGATGTCATCGTGGTGATGAACAAGGGCAGGATCGAGCAGATGGGCGGACCGGACGAGCTCTACGCCCGGCCGCGCAGCCGCTTCGTCGCGGATTTCATTGGTCAGAGCAACTTCCTCGAAGGCACGGTGACCTCGGTTTTCGATGGGGTCGCCGCGATCGAGTGGCGCGGCAATGTCGTGCACGCGGACGTGAACGGGACGTCACCGATCCCCGGAGACCACGCCACGATTGCTCTGCGTCCGGAGGCGGTTTTCTGCCTGTCGCGCAAGCCCGAGGACCGTCCGTCGTTGAAAGGGCGCATCGATCAGCGTGTCTTCAAGGGCGCCCACACGTCGCTGAGCGTCACGCTCGACAATGGCAGCACACTCGTGGCGCAGATCGATCCGGTGGCGCTTTCGCATATCGAAGGGGACGACGTCTGGGTGGGGTGGCGCGACCGCGATGCCGTCTTGCTGGCGAAGTGAAAGGAAGATCGGGTATGACCGACAGTCAAAAGCAGCAACGGCTTGCCACCCTCAATGCGCGGGTAAGGCAGGATCTGAGTTACCTCAACTATCCGCCGGCCAACTGGTCGAAGCCAGTCACCACCGCGGATGGCGAGCCCGTGAGCGATGTCGTCGTCATTGGCGGCGGCATGTGCGGGCTTGTCGCCTGGCATGCTCTGACGCGCGGCGGTATCGCCAATCTGCGCATCGTCGATCGCGCGCCGAAAGGCCAAGAGGGTCCCTGGGTTACCTATGCGCGCATGGAAACGCTGCGCTCACCGAAGATCCTCCTCGGCCCGGCACTTGGGGTTGCCTCCCTCAGCTTCCGCGCCTGGTTCACGGCACTCCACGGCGAGGCGGAATGGGAGGAGCTGTTCCGCATTCCGCGGCCGATGTGGATGGATTACCTGCGCTGGTACCGCGATGTCATGGACATCCCGGTGGAGAATGACACACACGTCACCCGCGTCGTGCCACGTGCCGACGGCCTGCTGGAACTTGAAATCGCCGATGGTGCAAAGCCTGCGCTCGTCACGCGCAAATTGGTGATGGCGACCGGTCGCGATGGGCTGGGCGAACCGACCATCCCTGACTTCGTCAAGGGCATGAAGCGGCATACCTCCTGGGCGCATTCGGCCGACGAAATCGACTTCGACCGGCTGAGGGGCAAACGCGTCGTCGTCATCGGCGTAGGCGCTTCGGCGGTCGATAATGCCGCCGAGGCGCTGGAGCAGGGGGCAGGGGAGGTGCGGCTTCTTGCCCGCCGCAAGGAGATGCCGACGGTCAACAAGCTGATGGGCATCGGCTCCTATGGCGTCACGGCAGGCTTTGCCGAGATCTCGCCCGAATGGCGTTGGCGACTGATGGATTATGCGGCAAAGCAGCAGACGCCGGCGCCACACAACTCGACGCTCCGCGTCAGCCGGCACCCGAACGCTCACTTCCACTTCGACTGCGGAATCCGCTCGATGAAGGAGGAGGACAGAGAAGTCGTCATCACCACCACCAGCGGCCGCATCTTCCGCACGGACTTCGTCATTCTAGGTACTGGCTTCTCCATCGATCCCTTGAGCCGCAGCGAGCTTGCCCCCTATCAGGACCAGATCGCCTGCTGGGAGGATCGGTATACGCCACCGGCAGGGGAGGACAACCCCGGACTTGGCCGCTTCCCCTGGCTGAACGGAGACTTCTCCTTCACCGAGAAGGAACCGGGAGCGGCCCCCTGGCTGAAGGACATCCACTGCTTCAACTACGGCGCATCCGTCAGTGTCGGCAAGGTCAGCGGCGACATCCCGGCCATCAGCGAGGGCGCCCTGTGGTTGGCGCGCGGGGTTGCCGCTTCGCTCTTCATTCGTGACGTCGACTACCATTGGGAAGCGCTGATCGCCTACGAAAAGCCGGAGCTCGACGGGACCGAATGGGTGGATGCCGACGCGCCGACGCCGGCACAGAAGACGGCCTGAACCTCCCGTGTTTCAGATGACAGGAAAACCAATGACCGCTCTACCGACCAATGACGTGATCGACACTGTTCTCGGACTCGATCGTTTCCCTGATCTCCAGGCGCTACGCCAACAACGGGCGAAGCTGAAGCACTTGAGCCAGACGAGCTATCAGGCCGCCCTCCGTCCTGCCGATCCGCGCAATTTCTCCTATGCGCTCAGAGCCGCGCTTGCGGCGCGCATGGCGGCACTCTGGAAGTCGCAGGAGCTTTCCGCGCATTTCCGGACGTTGCTCGAAAGCGAGGAGGGGGGATCCGCCCTTTTGCCGATCGCCGATCCCGGCCACGGAGCCATCGTTGCCGATCCGCGGCTTGACGCGATGCTGGCCCATGTCGACCTGGTGACGCTCTCCCCGAAGGAAGCGACGCGTGCCAATGTCGAAAAGCTTTCCGCAGCAGGTCTCGACGACCGGGACATCGTCACGCTCGCCGGTCTCATCGCCTTCGTCAACTATCAGGTGCTGGTGGTGGCCGGCCTCAAGATGCTGAGGGACAACTGAGATGTCGCAAGCCGTACACGAATTCACCGTCGAGGCGCTCGACTGGAAGCCCTATGTCAAGCCGGTCGATCTCAAGACCGCCACCCCCGAGCAGCTCGACGCGCTGAAGATCACGCCGTCCAACAAGAAGATTTCGGACTATGTGCTGGTTCTCGCCAACGAGCCGGAAACCCTGAAGGAGCGCACGCCGCTTTTCAACGACATCATGTATAGCGAGGGCGGGCTTTCCCGCGGTGGCCGCGAGATCGGCGCGCTTGCCGCATCCTTCGTCAACCACTGCATCTATTGCGCCTCGGTCCACGCGGCACGCTACATCCAGCTCGAAAAGCGGCCGGAGGTGGTGGACGAAATCTATGGCAGCGGCCTTGACGCGAACCTGCCGGAGTTCGAGCAGGCGCTATTCAATTTCGGCGTCGACCTGACAGCCCATCCCGACAATGTCGGCGCCTACCAGTTCTACCACTTGCGTGAGATCGGCCTCGATGATCTCGAGATCCTTGATCTCATCCATGCGGTCGCGATCTTCGGCTGGGCCAACCGGCTGATGCATACGCTCGGCGAACCACACCGGCTGGATTAAGTGAAACAAACGCCTTCGGACCAAGTGGACTTTACAGTCCGGCCCTTCGATATCGCGCACCGCGACGTGCTGCACATCGCGTTGCCGATGATGGTCGCCTATCTGTCGAGCCCACTCGTTGGGCTCGTCGCGACCGGCGTCATCGGTCAGTTACGCGACGAGGCTTTGATCGGCGGGGTTGCGCTTTCGACCGTCATCTTCGACGTCATCTTTGTCACCTTCAACTTCCTGCGCGGCGCGACCACGGGTTTCACCGCCCAGGCGCTGGGGGCCGGTGACAGGCGCGAAGAACAGCGCATGCTCGCAAGCGGCCTCATCATCGCGCTCGTGGCGGGGCTGGCGCTGCTTCTGCTCCAAAAGCCGATCGGCGCGCTTGGTCTTGCCGCCATGGGAGCGGAAGGGAAGGTGGCGGAGGCGGCTGCTACTTATTTTGCCTGGCGCGTGTGGTCGGCGCCCTTCGTGCTGTTCAATTTCGTGGTCTTCGGCTGGATCATCGGGCGCGGCGACGCACTCTGGGGCATGATCCTGCAAACCTTGCTGAATGCGCTCAATGCCGGCTTGAGCGTGCACTGGGTCCTCGGCCTCGGCTGGGGCGTTGCGGGTGTTGCGGCCGCCTCTCTCGTAGCCGAAGCCGTCACGGCGGTGGCGGGGCTCTATCTCATCTGGGCAAAGACCGACCGGAACGCGTGGAACCTTCCGGATCTGACGGCCTTTCGCAGGGCCTTTTCGGTCAATGGCGACATGATGATCCGCTCCTTCGCGCTGCTGATTGGGCTTTCCTTCTTCACCCGCCAGAGCGGCATGCTCGGTATCGAAGTTCTTGCCGCCAATACGATCCTTTTGCGCTTCTATTTCTTCGGCGTCGCCTTTCTCGATGGTGTGGCGACCGCAGCGGAGCAGCTCGCGGGTCGAGCGGTCGGCGCGCGCTACCGACCGGCATTCGACCGCGCGATTGGGTTGACGACAGTGTGGGGCTTCGTCTTCGCCGGTCTGGTGGCTCTCGCGCTACTTGCCGCCGGTGACTGGGTGATCGGCATCACCGCTCCGACAGAGAGCGTGTCCGCGCTTGCCCACGGCTACTTGCCCTACGTCGTCGCACTTCCGGTCTTCGGCATCGTCGCCTTTCAGATGGATGGCGTCTACATCGGCGCCACCTGGTCGCGGCAGATGCGAAACCTGATGGTGGCGTCTCTGGTGATCTACTTTGCGGCCTGGGCGATCCTGCAGCCTCTCTTCGGCAATGATGGACTGTGGATCGCACTGATCCTGTTCCAAAGTGCCCGCAGCGTTGCTTTCCGGCTCATGCTGCCGCGGTTGGCGGACCGCACGTTTCAGACCCAAACAGTAGCGCCTGGCTGATTGTACAGCTCAATTACGTGGAGTGGGCGGAGAGGGCGCAAGTCCACCGGTTCGGCTGGCATCTCACGCCCTGCCGGAGAGGGTATTCTATCTCCCGCCGACCTTCTCCGCGCATGCCTACTGCATCACGACGACGGCCTCGACTTCGAACAGCATCGCGTCGATTGCGAGCTTGGGAACCGGAACCAGCGTCTGTGCTGGGAGCGCCGTGCCGAAAATTTCCTTGACGTTCTCGGTCAGCACTCCGAGCTGTGCCATATCGTGATCCACCACGAAAATCGTCAGCTTGGCTACCTGATCCGGCCGGGCACCGAGCGCGTCGAGGGCGGTGCGCAAATTCGCATAGGCCTGTTTGACCTGGACGGCAAAATCCGGTGACAAAGCGCCGCTCCCGTCTTGGCCGCCCTGTCCGGAGATGTAGGCTACGCGCGCGCCGGGGGGCGTGACCACGGCGGTGCTATACCCATTCGGCGTCGGGTCGTGGAGGGTCTTGGGATTGACGATGCTCAGCTTGAGATTGTGCTCATTGGCTGTCGTCGTGGTGGGCACTCCGATGGTCATGATGATTAGGCCTCCGAAAAGCAGATGCTTGGCTGCATGTGACATGATCTTCTCGCTCCGAACGCCGTGAGCACCTGTCTCGCGGTCGGCTGGGTTTGTTCTAGACAGGTCACGGTTGGTTGACTCGTACGCTGTACGATTAAATTGCATCGTACAGCGTACGAGTCAACAGGTGTGGGTCGACATCGCCGGTGTTTCCGGTCAAATACGAATGACAGATTGACGGGGAAGGCGAATGGCAGCCAAGAGTGGCGGCGGAGCGAGGAAACAATCACAACGGATGAATGCGAAACGGCGATCCGGGCGGGAACCGCGCGGTGACGTATCGCTTTCTCTCGAACGTATTGTAAACAACGCCATCAATCTGCTGGACGACGAAGGCGTCGACGGAATGTCGATGCGCCGGCTTGCCGAGCGCTGTGGCTCTGGCGTGATGAGCCTCTATTGGCACATCGACACGAAGGAGGATGTTTTTGACCTCGCGCTTGACTCGGTGCTCGAATATTGCGGGCCTTCGGAAATGGGAGAGCCGCAAGACTGGCGCGCAGACGTCATTCATATGCTCGAAGACTGGCGCGCCAGCATGCTGCGTCATCCTTGGTCGGCATCGCTGTTGCCGCGCCGAGCCCTTGGTCCGAACGTCCTCCATCGCCTGGAACGGCTTGGCAGTGCCTTGTCCAGGGCCGGCGTCGCTGACGCAGATCTGAACGTTGTGATCTGGTCGCTTTGGAACCACGTCCTGGGCGCCACCATCACGCGCGCGAGCTTCGAATTCTCGGACGACGACAAGGCTGCCGCGCAGCAGCGCCTGACACAGCTCAGTGAACGCTATCCGACAATCGAGCGCTCTCGGTTGCTGCTGGACGACGATTGGTGTGGCACGTTCAGAAAAGGGCTCGATTTCCTGCTCGATGGCCTGATGCCGAAACGGTGAGGCTCATGTCGAAGCAATGTTCGCGACGAGCTTGCTAGAGGGAACATCTCGATTGAGCGCGCGTGCGGACAAGAGGGCAAGGGGAGATCCTAACTGAAGTGCAACACGCCGGTTTTCAGGGTAGGGGTTCAGCCTCCCTCTTGCAAATGTGCGCGGAACACTTCGGCCGGCGTCCTGTAGTCGAGGCACTTTCGCGGCTGGTCGTTGAGATGGCGAGCAAGCTGGATGAGCTTGCGTTGCGACACGCCTGCAAGGTCGGTATCGCCTGGCATGAACCGACGGATGCGCTTGTTGATGTTTTCCACGGCACCTTTCTGCCACGGTGCACTGGGGTCGCAAAACCAGCTCCGCGCGCCGATACCATCTTCCAAAGCCCTGAAGCCGGCAAACTCCGTGCCGCGATCAAAGGTGAAGCTCTGCCGGGCAAAGGCTGGCAAGGGAGAGAACGTTTCGATGATCTTGTCCATGATCGGCCGCGAGTGCCGGCTGTGGTTCTTGATCATGACGGTGTAGCGGCTCTTGCGCTCGATCAGTGAGGTTACGTTGGCGTTGCCCAGGTCACGTTGGAAGATCAACAAGTCGCCTTCCCAATGCCCGAACTGCGAACGATCACCAATGAAATCGGGACGTTGCGATATCCTGCAGGCAGCGGGAAAAGTGCCGCCGCGCGGTTTCCTCGCGCCGCGGGGACGGCGTTTGCGGCGGCCTTCCGTCAGATGCTGATAGAGCTCCAGCGCCTGATCGTCCTTGCCGTAGATGAAGCGATAGATCGTCTCGGTGCAGACCCGCACGGCGCTCACGCCATCGGCGAGCAGACGACCGGCGATCTGTTGCGGGGACCACAGTGCCTTCAGCTGCTCGATCACCAGTTCGCGCAATCGCGGGTGCCGCACAAGTTTCCTCAAACGCTGCCGCCGCTCTTTGCGGATGTCGTCAGCAACGGTCGGGAAGTAACCGCTATAGTCGGGCAGCTCGCGATCGTGGAAGGTGTTGCGCCGGATCTCACGGTAGATCGTCGATCGATGACGCCCGAGTTCGCGCGCCATTTCTTTGATCGGCAGTTTGCGTTCGACAAAGTGGAAGAGCCGGCGTCGATCGGCCAGATTCAGCTGCGAATAGCGTCGGGACATGCCAAAATCTCCAAGGGGAAACCATTGAAATCATTGGCATGTCGCACTTCAAATTAGAATGTACCAAGGTTGCTATTGTGGCGGCAAGGTTGAACTGTCCGCCGCTGCGCAAAGTTAAAATGTCACTTTGGATACGTCTTCAGCCATTTAGACATGCGACACTCGACATCTCCACTGGCGCTGCGGCAAGCCCCCGACCGGACCAGCTGGGCCGGGTTGCAAGGGAAGGGAGGGGGCGGGTGAGACGCAGCCATCGGCTTTAGCTTGGACAGCTGGAGCAGCCAGTCATTCCGCCGCACCAAGGTCAGAGAGCGCTTGTCGCCGTCGGGCAATGACCGCAGGATCGTTCATGAAATCCTTCCGACGTCCCGGGCCGCGCGCGCGTCGAACGTAGCCGTTCTTCTCGCTGTTGCTCTTCACAACCGGTTTTTCCTTCTGGTCCTGCCGCTCCTTGATGTAGGTCAGGAGTTCACCGAGCCTTTTGTTCTCGATGATCGCCGCATGCGTCACCCGCTGGTCCTTGTCGAACACCCGGTAGGGTAGGGAATGCCCCTTCCAGCGCACATCCAGCCTGCCGTCGGCAAGCGCGTAGGTCTCGACATAGCGACCGACCAGCCCGCGCGTCACCGCGGTCTCCTCCAGCATGATCCGCTGGCGCTCGAACGAAAACGTCAGCTGGGCACCGACATAACGCTGCTCACGTTTGCACAGAACGTCGCGTAGCCGATCCGGGGCAAGGTTCAGCGGTCGATGCAGATCCTCAACTCGGGCAGGGGTAATGGCAAACTGGCGGTTATAGCGCTCCATGAACCGAGGCAGGAAAGCGTTGCCATCATCCATGCCGCAGATGCCCTCCAGACGCAGATCCTTGATCAACCGGTCCTGTAGCGTCCGGTTCATTCGCTCGACCCGGCCTTTGGCCTGGCTCGAGTTTGCGCAAAGACTCTCGATGTTTAGCTCGCAAAGCGCACGCCCGAACTGGGTCATGCCCTGACCGCCCTTGGCATCCTTCTTTGCCACTCGGAACACCGAATGCTTGTCGGAATAGAAGGCGACGGGAGCACCATGCGCCTTCAGATAGAGCTCGAGCGCCTCGAAATAGCTGAACGCGCTTTCCGAGCGCACAAACCGCAACTGCATCAGCTTGCCGGTCGCATCATCGATGAACACCAGCAATGAACAGGGATCACCGCGATCCTCAAACCAACGATGCTCGGATCCATCAATTTGCACCAGTTCGCCATAGGCCTCGCGCCGCAATCGTGGCTGATGGAACGTCCGTCGCTGCTTGCGCGACAGCCACAGGCCGGCCTCCGACATCCATCGGCGCAAGGTCTCACGCGACACCGTCAGACCATCACGCTCCGCAAGCTTCTCGGCCGCCAGCGTCGGGCCAAAGTCTGCATAGCGCTCGCGCACGATCGCCATGGCGTAATCGCGCATGCCGTCACAAATTCGATTGTTCGATGGCCGGCCAATCGCCTGGTGTCGGATCGACGCCGCACCGTCGACGCTGATCCGACCCAACAGACGCCGCACCTGGCGCGTACTTAAGCCCAGCACATGTGCCGCCGACACCAGTGTCATGCGCCCGGCGATAACTTTCGACAAAACCTCGATCCGCTGCAGATCACGCTCACTCATCGCAATCAATCCCATCCGCAATCTCCCAGGTCATCAAACCCGGGGAGAGTGACATTCTTACTTTGCAGGATCAGGACACTTTAACTTTGCGGCGGGAGATCCTAACTGAAGTGCAACACGCCGGTTTTCAGGGTAGGGGTTCAGCCTCCCTCTTGCAAATGTGCGCGGAACACTTCGGCCGGCGTCCTGTAGTCGAGGCACTTTCGCGGCTGGTCGTTGAGATGGCGAGCAAGCTGGATGAGCTTGCGTTGCGACACGCCTGCAAGATCGGTATCGCCTGGCATGTATCGACGGATGCGCTTGTTGATGTTTTCCACGGCACCTTTTTGCCACGGTGCACTGGGGTCACAAAACCAGCTCCGCGCGCCGATGCCATCTTCCAAAGCCCTGAATCCGGCAAACTCCGTGCCGCGATCAAAGGTGAAGCTCTGCCGGGCAAAGGCTGGCAAGGGAGAGAACGTTTCGATGATCTTGTCCATGATCGGCCGCGAGTGCCGGCTGTGGTTCTTGATCATCACCGTGTAGCGGCTCTTGCGCTCGATCAGTGAGGTCACGTTGGCGTTGCCCAGGTCACGTTGGAAGATCAACAAGTCGCCTTCCCAATGCCCGAACTGCGAACGATCACCAATGAAATCGGGACGTTGCGATATCCTGCAGGCAGCGGGAAAAGTGCCGCCGCGCGGTTTCCTCGCGCCGCGGGGACGGCGTTTGCGGCGGCCTTCCGTCAGATGCTGATAGAGCTCCAGCGCCTGATCGTCCTTGCCGTAGATGAAGCGATAGATCGTCTCGGTGCAGACCCGCACGGCGCTCACGCCATCGGCGAGCAGACGACCGGCGATCTGTTGCGGGGACCACAGTGCCTTCAGCTGCTCGATCACCAGTTCGCGCAATCGCGGGTGCCGCACAAGTTTCCTCAAACGCTGCCGCCGCTCTTTGCGGATGTCGTCAGCAACGGTCGGGAAGTAACCGCTATAGTCGGGCAGCTCGCGATCGTGGAAGGTGTTGCGCCGGATCTCACGGTAGATCGTCGATCGATGACGCCCGAGTTCGCGCGCCATTTCTTTGATCGGCAGTTTGCGTTCGACAAAGTGGAAGAGCCGGCGTCGATCGGCCAGATTCAGCTGCGAATAGCGGCGGGACATGCCAAAATCTCCAAGGGGAAACCATTGAAATCATTGGCATGTCGCACTTGGAAATAGAATGTACCGGCTACACTCCATCCATCGCATAACATACATTATGGAACACCCGAGCGGTTTTGCTTCTGTTGCTTTTGCTGCCTAAACCGCTTGTTGTGTTTCTGGGGATTTCCACGATAAACGGCGGTTTCACCTGTTGCTTTTCCGAGGCGGCATTGTGACATTTGCCCGCGTTCGGGAGCGCGGGTCAACATGCCGGTTAAATCACCGGCTCCTCAGACCATCAAGAAGGCACCCCTGCTGGCCGACAATCGCGCGGCGCGGACCCGTGACGTTGCGGTGCGTGGACGTCGCTGGAGATCACTCTTCGTATCGCTCAGCGACCACTGTTGTGCCTTCATTATTCCCCATGAGCCAGACGTATCCGTCGGCTGCCTCAAGGTCGTAAAAGGCACGCTTCCCCAAAACTTCCTTGTCCGCAAATTGCCAACCAGACAGCACCTTGTCGAACTCGCTTGGGTCAATCTCAAACGAGCAGGTGACGATCACGTCAGTGGTGGCGTTGGCGTTGCAGTCAAGGTTGCGAACCGACGGCGGTATCTGAGAAATGTTTAGAATGAAGGCCAAACGGTCAGGTCCCTGGTGCGGTCCCAGTGGTTCAAGGCCTTCGCAAAACACGGCAGCGCCAGCCAGAAATATTAGACCATACCTGAGCTTCAATTCTCTCCCTGCGGATGCGCCTTCGAATTCTAACAGGTCGTGAGCTTGATTGTTCCTGATCGCTTTCGGACGTCGCTGCAAATCGGGGCTTCCCTCAGGATGACGCTATCAATACCTCCATGTGCGCGGCTCCAAAAATAGCGTTCGTTCGCGGATGTCCACGTGGTCGGGATCACATCTCGCATCCCTAGTCGCGGGCCGTATGGATGACGCGGACGATCACTACTGCCTCGTCCGTCAGCGCGTAAGCGATGATGTAGGGCAAGCCCGTCACTACCTTCTCGTAAGTGCCAGTCACGCGCCCCGGCCTGCCGGTGGCGAACTCACTGAGCCTGTTGCCCGCGTCTTCGATGGCGTCAACGACCCGCTCGGCTGCATCCGGATTATCGTCGGCGATGTAGGCGAGGATGTCGAGATAGTCGCGGTGTGCGTCAGCCGACCAGACAACTCGCCTCATCCTTGCGCTTTCTTGCGCCGTGCTTCCGCAATTATCTGGCGGGCTTCAGCCATCGCTTGCTCGTGCGGGACGACGCGGCCAGCCGCCACGTCGCCCAGCCCGCGCTGGATGCCTTCAATAATGGCAAGCTCGCGCTCGACGTAGGCCGAGATCGCCTCCCCCGCGAGGAAGGATTTGCTGCGCTTCGTCCCTTCGGCGATCTTTGTCAGCTTGGCCAAGGTGTCTTCCGAGACACGGATCGTCATCGTCGCACTCATGCTCCACTCTCCGCTGTGTTTACATGTACACATTATAGCACGGAACGCCGGTTGCGGGTCAAGGCTTGGCTTGCGTTCCCCTGATGACAGCCATCGCATCGGCGTCCTGTCAGCACTTCGGCGATGACCTGCGCGTGACCGGCCTCGCATGCGCGAGCCTAGAGAGGCATGCTCAGCGGCGTGTAAAAAGCAACACTCGGCTCTCTCGCCGCTGCAACACTGGCAAAAGATGTTGCAACTCCTTCTCGGACAAAAAGCAACAAACGCCTGCAAAAGAGGTATGCAACAGCAGGTTCGAACTCCGGAGGTCGGAAGCCTATGCCGAATAAGGCATCGCCTTCACTCACTCACCCAGCTTCACTGCCGAAACCGCACTCTTTGGAACCAGACGGTCATTTCAGTCGTGTTGCTTTTCGGACCAAGCCGAGCGCCTTCAAAGCCCTGTTCCTCCTGGCCCTGTGAGGATCGAGCGAAAGCGAAAAAGCAACAAACAGCCCATTTCCGCTCCTGCAACAGCCAATCCTATGCGCGCGGTCGCCAAAGCATTGTATTCCAGAGCAAATCTTTCACTCACTCACCCAGCTTCATTGCCGAAACGGCATTCTTTGGAACTTAACGGTCATTTGGGAAGTGTTGCTTTTTGCGCTTATACCGCTGTTTAAGCCGCCGTGAATTCCTCGATCAAGTGCGGTTTCGGCTGTGGCTTTTCGGCATGGACATCGCGTTGCCTCGTAATGCCTTTTCAGGCACTTTCATCGTCCGGTGAGTGCGTTCTCCGCTACGACAATGAACGCGGGAAAGGCGATCACCGTCACTTAGGTAACCGCGAAGAAGCCATCGAATTTACGTCCCTTGAAGCACTTTACGATGCCTTCCAAGCTGACATGGAAAGGATGCTCAGATGACAACTTTGACTGTGCGCTTGAGTACCATAGCGGATGCCAAGGCTCGCTTTGTCGAGGCCGGAAGGCGGGCGCTTGCAGGGGAGACAGCAGAGGCCGTACCTTCGGTCAACTTCACCTCCTACGATGACATGCACCGAGTGCTCGCGCCTTCCCGCCTCGCTATCGTCAAGGCGCTCGCGGGACACGGGGCGTTGTCGATCCGCGAGGTCGCGCGTCGGGTCAACCGCGATGTGCAGGCCGTTCATCGTGACGTGACGACGCTCGTCAATGCTGGTGTCATCGACCGGACAGAGAATGGAATCGAGTTTCCCTATGATCGCATTCATTTCGAATACGATGTGAGCGCCGCAGCGTGATGAGGAAGTGTTGGCACTGATCGGCTACGCGCGTTTCCACCCGCGAACAAACCGTCGCGGCACGCTCGACGCGCTACGCAAGGTCGCGTGTACCAGCATCTTCGAGGAAACCGCCTCGGGCGCGAACCGCGATCGGCCGCCGCCGGGTCATCATGCCCCTGGTCCGATCCAGGCTCTTGGGCAGGACCATGCTTTACACTGCCGTCACTTGGGCCGCCGAGACCGTGGTTTTGGTCGGGGTCCGGACCTCCTCAACGAGGTCATCTCCATGGCTTCGAAGAGCCTGGAACGGAACAGTGCCCCGAACTTCGAAAGGCCGTAAAAAAACAACAACGGCCTTGGCACGGTCTTCAGCCCCTGCCCTGGCGAGCATTCATCCACTCACTCACTCAGCTACACGGCCCGAAATTACACTCTTTGGAACCCACACCATCTACCGGAAAACATGGATTGCGGCTGATCCTTGCCTTGCCGAGACGAGATTGAATTGTGAAACGGTTTGAATGGTATCAACGCTGCGCGCCTGCCGGAACAGGCGCGCAGATGTCCGACGGGTTTGGCTTATTCTTCGATATCGACCTTGTCGAAGCGATGTGAACCCAAGGGTTCCATCACGTAGTTCTTCACCTTCTTCAACATCGGCAGCACAACGGTAGAATGGGCAATTGGAACCCAAGGTGCCTGATCGCTGATTATCGCTTGTGCTTCTTCGTAGAGTTTGGTCCGCTCGCTCTGATCCGAGCTGCTACGCGCCTTCTGGAAGATTTCGTCGAGCGGCTTGTAGCACCAGTTCGCATTATTGCTGCCGCCGACGCCGACGCAGCTGAAGAAGTAGCTCAGCAGATTGTCCGGGTCGCCGTTGTCGCTCGTGCCGCCGAGGATGATGGCGCCGTCGCGCGCCTTGTCCCGCGACTTCTTCAGGTATTCGCCCCATTCGTATGAGACGATTTCGACCTTGATGCCGACCTTGGCGAGATCCGCCTGCATCAGTTCCGCCGCGCGGCGCGCATTCGGCATATACGGACGGCTGACGGGCATCGCCCAGATCTTCATGCTCAGATCCTTGACGCCCGCCTCGTCCAAGAGCTTCTTCGCCGCTTCCGGATCATAGCCATATCCATCGATGCTGCCGTTGTAGCCCCACATCGTCGGCGGTAGGACGCTCTGGGCCATCTCGCCCATGCCCTGATAGACGGAATCGACGATCGCCTTGCGATCGATCGCCATGTTGATGGCGCGGCGCACTTCCAGCTTGTCGAACGGCGCAACCAGCGTGTTCATTGCCAGGTAGGAAACGTTCAGACCCGGTTGTTCCAGCACGTTCAGGTCCGGATTTGCCTTCAACCCGGCCACGTCGGCTGGCGCAGGATATGGCGCGACATGGCATTCACCGGCCTGCAGCTTCTGCATGCGCGTCGTCGCATCGGTGGTGATCGCGAAGATCAGATTGTCGATCTTCGGCGCGCCGTCCCAGTAATCCGCATTGGCCGCAAAGCGGATCGCCGCGTCCTGCTGGTAGTCGACAAAACGGAACGGCCCTGTGCCGACCGGCTTGCGGTCTAGGTCCTCGCGCCGTCCCTCTGCCGCCAGCTTGTCGGCATATTCCTTGGATACGATCGAACCGAAGTTCAGCGCGAGCTTTGACGGCAGCGACGCGTCCGGCTGATTCAGCACGAACTTAACGGTTCTGTCATCGACCCTGGTGATCGCCTTGATGGCCGCCGGCATTTCCATCGCGTTGAACATTTCCCAGTTTGCGCCGGGGAAGTAGCTGTTCCACGGATCGTTCTTGTCCAGCTGTCGATTAAAGGTGAAGAGCACGTCGTCGGCGTTGAAGTCACGCGTCGGGGTGAAATCATCCGTCGTCTGGAACTTCACGCCTTCCCGCAGCTTCAAAGTATATTCGAGATTGTCGGCGGAAATGGTCCAGCTTTCGGCAAGCCCCGGAACGACGTTGGTGGTACCGGGCTCGAACTCAGTGAGGCGGTCATAGACCGTTTCCGCCGAAGCATCCCAGGTGCTGTTGGCTGAATAGAGCGCCGCATCGAACCCTTCCGGCGAACCCTCCGAGCAATAGACGAGCGTCTTCGCCATGGCCGGCGTCAGAGCGACGCCGGAAAGCATGGTTGCTGCAAACAGGGAAACAAGGGTTTTGCGCGTCCGCGCGAATTTCAAAGTCATTGGCGTATCCCCCATAGGAATGAAATGCGAATGCCCGGCGATCGTCTCGCCGATGCAGCTCAGTCGGCCTTGCCGGCAGTCGTGCCGAGACCACGTCCGGGCGTCCAGACCGGATCCGGCGCGGTCCAGAGCACGTCGTTGCGGATCAGCTTCACCAGTTCGCGCGCCTGCAGGTCGAGGAAGCGCTCGCCCTTTTCGGCGGTCGCGCTGCGCGGATCGCCCCAGGTGCCGGTGATCGGCGCACGCTCGGCGAAGGAATAGAAACGAGACACGTCCGCCGGTACGTCGACGGGATGCTGCTGGTTGCCGAAGGCCTGCCCGAACATCTCGGTTTTCACGGCGTCGGGGACGATTGCCAACATGACCGATGCCTCGCCCTCGCAGGCATGGTGCGCACCGGTATCGACCTCGAAGATCTTCCCAGCCTCTTCCTGCGCCAGCATCCACGGCGTGGTGGCGACGATCGGCATGGAGAACTCAACCGCCAGCTCGCGCACGGCAACTGCAAGCGGATCCATATTGCCGCCGTGACCGTTGACGATGAACAGCCGCGAGAACCCGAGCGTCTTCAGCGAACGGACGATGCAGCGGATGACGCGGCTCAGCGTATCGTAGTCGAGCGTGATGGTGCCGCCGAAAGGCAGGTGGTGCTCGCTCATGCCGAGCCACTGGCCGGGCAGAACGGCGACCGGGATATCATCGGCAACCAGACGGGCGGCGCGAATGGCCGCTGCCGATGCGCTGGCGGTGTCGGTGATGACCGGCAAGTGCGGCCCGTGCTGTTCCAGCGAACCGATCGGCAGAATGGCGAGCGCCCCCGGCTTTCCGGCTATTTCACGCAGGCTGGGTGCGGTCATGCGCGCCCATTCGACTTCCTTCTTCATGTTAGGCCTCTTTCAACAGATCAAACTAATTTCGGGTCGCAGCTACATGGACCGGCCATAAGCGGGACAGCGTCCGCCGTCTTTCGGAACGTTACGGAAGCGGCAGCCGACAGATGGCGCCGATCGGATTTGGTTCAGGTCAATCTCGTCTCCGGCAGCGGTAGGTCACGCTTCGTTCAAGCGCAGCGGTGCGATCCACTCCAAATTTGCACAGTCGGCAATATCAATCAAATTATTTTTCCGATACGAAAATTATCTTTCTTAAAATAACGGGCCGGCGCATCAAATGATACAGAACGCTCCATCGTCCGCCCATGCGAGCGGACAGCGGAGCGCACCTGTTACCTTTTTCGCGCATCAACCTTGCGCCTGATGACACCTCGCCTGCCGGCTGCCCTTGCCGAACCGCTGAAGAACCTGCGGCGCTTCGCAACCGGCGGCGGCCTTGCCGCACCGCTCCTTGTAGAAGCAACCGGCCGGCAGTCTCCGGTTGTTCGGCAACTCGCCCGACCGCACCTCCGCGATCGCCGGCAAGGGCGTTGCGAAACTCGGGGCCGCTGCCAGAAGCGTTTGGGTGTATGGGTGACGTGGGTTGCTCAGCACCTCTTCGGCCGAGCCTGATTCAACGATCTGGCCGAGATACATCACCGCGACATCATCGCAGAAATGGCGCACCAGGGCGACGTCGTGCGAGATCAACAGGTAGGTGAGCCCCCGCTCCCGCTGCAGTTTCAAAAGCAGGTTGATGATCTGCGCCTGCACCGACACGTCGAGCGCCGATGTCGGTTCGTCCAGAACCATGAGATCAGGGTCCGTGCTGATCGCGCGGGCGATGGCGATGCGCTGCCGCTGGCCACCAGAAAACTCGTGCGGCAAGCGATCGAGATGTTCCGGCCTGAGGCCGACCGCGGTGGCGAGTTGCTCCGCCTTCGCATGAAGTTCGGCGTTGCTGTGCCCGCCGCGAATGTGCAGCGGTTCGCTGATGAGCCGCCAGACCGGCAGGCGCCGATCGAGCGAGGATTGTGGATCCTGGAACACGATCTGCATCCTCTGTCGCAGTTCGCGCTTCTGCTTGCCCTGCGCCGCCTGAAAATCCTGACCGTCGATCGCCACCCTACCCTGCTCGTAAGGCGCAAGGCCGATGATCGCCTGGGCGAGCGTGCTCTTGCCGCAACCGGATTCGCCGACGATGCCAAGGCTTCTGCCTGCCCGTACCCCAAGGGTGACACCGTTGACGGCGTGTACATGCGAGGTTGGGCGGCCGAGCCAGTTGCGGGAGGCAGGGAAGCGGACATGAAGATCGGAAACCTCCAGAACTGGCCGCGCCATCGTAAGAATGCCTTCCGTCATTGCCGGCCCCCCTGCCCTGATGTTTCTGACGCGACGCTGCGCCTCCAGCATGCCACTTGCTGGTTATCGGCCCCGACCAACTGCGGAGATTGAGATCGACAGAGATCAACCGCTTCCTTGCAGCGCGGCTGGAAATAGCAACCGGCCGGCGGATGCAGCAGGTTCGGAACCGCACCGGGGATCGCTTCGAGCTCCTGTTTCGGCACTACCCGCTCCGGCAGACATCGCAACAGCGCCTGGGTATAGGGATGTTGCGGCGCCTCGAGCACGGTCCGCGTCGCGCCATGCTCGACGATCCGCCCGGCGTACATCACATAGAGCCGGTCACAGAGCTGCGACACGACGGCGACGTTGTGCGAGATGAAGATGACCGAGGTCCCGGTACGGCGCGCGCGGTTCTGGATCAGCCGCAGGATCACGGCTTGGACGGTAACGTCGAGTGCGGTCGTCGGCTCATCGGCGATGATGAGGCCGGGATTGCAGGAGAAGGCCATGGCGATCAGCACGCGTTGCCGCATGCCGCCTGAGAGTTCGAAGGGGTAGAGCTTCATGACCCGCTCGGGCTCGCCGATCAGCATGTCGGCAAGAATATCCCGCGCAATGCGCTTGGCGTCGGCCAAGCTTGTCTCTTCGTGCCGCATGATCACGTCAGTCAGTTGCTGGCCAATGCGGATCGTCGGGTTCAGCGCATTCATTGGTTCCTGGAAGATGGTCGAGACCACCTTGCCGCGCACGTCCTGGAGCTGACTGTCATCCATGGTAAGCGTGCTGTGGCCAAAAAGCGTGACGGAACCGCCGGTGATCCTGTAGCGCCCTTTGGGCAGCAACCCTGTTGCCGCCATGGTCGTGACCGACTTGCCGCAGCCGGACTCGCCGACGATCCCGACGATCTCCGCCTTTCCGACGCTGATCGACACATTGTCGAGCGCCTTGATCGCGCCGCTGAAGGTTGGAAACTCCAGTGACAGATTGTGAATGGCCAGCGCCTGGCCGCGTCCTTCTGCTGTGCCAGTCATTTATCTGCCCCTCAAGCGCGGGTCGAGCATGTCGCGGATGCCGTCGCCGACGAGATTGCACCCCATGGCCGTGATCAGAATGGCGAGACCCGGGAAGGTCGCGTACCACCATTGGTCGAGCATGTAGCTGCGGCCGCTGCTGACCAGAGCGCCCCATTCGGCGGTCGGCGGCTGGGCACCGAGGCCGATGAAGCTGAGCGCAGCTGCGATCAGCACGACGCCGCCGAGATCGAGCGTCGCCTGGACGATGATCGGCGACATCGCATTCGGCAGAATATGCCAGCGGAGAATGTAGAATGGCGAGGCGCCGAAGGTGCGCGCCGCCTTCACGAAGACCTGCTCGCGAAGCGACAGCGTTTGACCGCGCGCCAGGCGCACATAGGCGGGAATGCGCACGATCGCCACGGCCAGCATGGAATTGAACAGGCTGGGTCCGAGAGCTGCCGCCAGCGCCATGGCCAGCACCAGCGCCGGCAAGGCAA
Source organism: Ensifer adhaerens (assembly GCF_020035535.1). Lineage (NCBI taxonomy): Bacteria > Pseudomonadati > Pseudomonadota > Alphaproteobacteria > Hyphomicrobiales > Rhizobiaceae > Ensifer > Ensifer adhaerens. The sequence continues at coordinate 2,912,501 of NZ_CP083350.1, forward strand.
GAACGACGTCCATCAGCCGCATGATGGCGGTATCGACCCGTCCGCCGACGACGCCGGAAAAACAACCGATCAGCACCCCGACCGACATCGAAATCAGCACGATCATGAAGGCGGCACCACAGGACGCCCTCGCCCCGTAGATCACGCGCGAGAACAGGTCGCGGCCGACTTCGTCCGTGCCGAACCAATGGGCAGCACTCGGCGGTAACAGGCGCGCCGTCAGCGACACCTTGTCCGGATTGTACGGCGCGATCACCGGCGCGGCGATGATCATCACGAGCACGAGCAGAATGATGGCAGCGCCAACCAGGGTCAGTGGGCTGCGGCGGCTGAGGTACCAAAGATAACGCAGGCGTTCGGAGAGGGATTTGGTCCTGCGCATGGCGGCACTCGCGGCAGCAGGTTCAGTCGGCATGACGGCGGACATGATCAGACCTCCCTGATTTGCGGGTCGGCGAGCATGTAGGCAAGATCGACCAGGAGGTTGATCAGCACATAGCCGATGGATGCGACGATCGTGAAACCCATGATGGCGGGAAAATCGAGCGTCTGAATGGACGTGACGACGTAGGTGCCCATGCCTGGCCAGGCGAAAATCGTCTCGGTCAACACGGCGCCATAAAGCAGATCACCAAGCGCCAGCCCGAGCAGGGTGATCGAAGGGATCAGCGCGTTTCTAAGCGCATAGTTGAAGATGATCACGCCCTTGCGCAGGCCGCTGGCGCGCGCGGTGCGAATGTAGTCTTCCTGCAGCACATCCAGCATCGAGGCGCGGATCTGGCGCGTGATCACGCCCATATTGGCGAAGGCCAGCACGAAGCCGGGCAGGATGATGTGGTAAAGGGCGCTGCGAAAGGCATCGAAGCGCCCCTGCAGCAGTGAGTCGACCAACAGGAAGCCGGTGATGCGTTCGGGCGCGACGACGCCCATGGCCAGTCGCCCACTGCCCGGAAGTATCTGGAACTTGGCGTAGAAGAAATAGATCAGGATCAGGCCGAACCAGAATACCGGCATCGAGATGCCGCAAACCGACACCGTCCGCGCGATCTGGTCGATCGGGCCGTCCTTGTAGACGGCCGACAGCACACCGAGCGGCACGCCCAGACAGATCGCGATGAAGAGCGCGACCGTTCCGAGCTCCAGCGTTGCCGGCAGGAAGGTACGGATATCGGCCGCAACCGGGCGATTGGTCCGAAGCGACGTGCCGAGATCGCCCTGTAGCAGATTGCCGATATAGATGGTGAACTGTTCGACGACCGGGCGATCAAGCCCCAGATTGCGCCTGACGTTTTCAAGCGTTTCGGCGCTCGCCCGGTCCCCCGCGATCATGCGCGCCGGATCTCCCGGTATGAGATGAGAGATGGTGAAAGTGATGATGGCGACGCCCAACACCACGAAAAGCAAAAGCACCAGACGCGGGATGATGATGCGGGTGATTGTCATGGACGTCAGCCCTTCCGCAGGAGAACCCTGACCTTGCTTCGGAAACGATGAAACCCTGCCGCCACGGCCCTAGGAGCCGGCGGCAGGCATTCCGTGGAATGAGGCCTGTTAAGGCGACAGGATCGGCGAGATCCTGTTCTCTCATTCCGTTTTCGACATCGTTCCGAAGTTGTAGACCTGGATCAGCATGGGGTTGTAGACATAACCCTTCACCGCGGCGCGGCGGGCGAAGATGTCGTTCTTCTCCATGATGTAGAGATAGGGCGCGTCCTCCGTCGAAAGCTTCTGTGCTTCGATGTAAAGCGCCTTGCGCTTCTCCTCGTCGACAATGGATCCGGCCTCTTTCACAAGAGCGGTCACCTTGGTGTTGCCGTAAAATGAACGGTTGCCCGGTCCGCCCATTTTGTCGGCGTCGAACCAATAGTTCATGAACATGTAGGGATCGGCGAAATCGGGCGTCCAGGCACCGGGTGCCATGTCGAACTTGCCGTTGGCCACCAGTTCGCGTTTGGTCGTGTCCGCGACCGCCTGCAGATCGAGCTTGATGCCGATTTCCGCCAGCGAAGCCTGCAGCGCAAGGCCGACCGGTTCCCAGGCAGGATCGGCCTGTGAGAAGGTATAGGTCAGGTGGATGCCGCTCTTGCCGGATTCGGCAAGCAGTGCGTTGGCCTTCTCGATGTCGTAGCTGTACTGGAACCCCTGCGGATCGTGCCCCCACATGCCGCTCGGCACTGCGCCGCGCATCTGCTTGGCCTGGCCGAGCATGATGCCGTCGATGATGCCCTGATAGTCGACCGCATAGGAAATCGCCTGGCGAACCTTGGCGTCGTCCAGCGGCGGCTGTCGGTTGTTCATGTAGATGTAGTTCACATACATGCTGGGATTGCTCTCGACCACGAGAGAGGCGTCCTTTTGTAGCGCCTCGGCCTGATCGAGCGGGATCTGCTCGATGATGTCGGCATCGCCGTTGGTCAGCTGAAGGCGGCGGGCCGACACGTCGCCGACGATGCGGATGACGACCTGCTTCAGCGCCGGCTGACTGCCCGCATAATGTTCGTTGCGGTCGAGAACGATGCTCTGGTTTCGCTCCCAGGAGGTGATGCGGTAGGGGCCGCTGCCAGCCGAGTGCTCGGCAAGCCAGGCCTTCGCCATGTCGCCGTCCTTCTCATGCTCCATTACCTTGGGATTGACGATCGCAGCGCCGGAGACAGCCAGCGTCGAAATGAAGGGCGCGAACGGCGCCGTCAGGTGAAAGCGTACGGTCTGCGGGTCGACGACCTCGACCTCTTTCAGTACCGGAAACGCGTCGGATGGCCCTGCCTTCAGCTTCATCAACCGGTCGAAGCTGAACTTGACGGCTGCAGCGTCGACCGGCGAGCCGTCATCGAACTTGTGGCCGCTGGCGAGCTTGAAGGTCCAGACGAGACCGGCATCGTCGGCAGTCCAGCTTTCGGCGAGCTCCGGTCCGACTTCCGTCGAGGCTCCCTTGTAGGCGACGAGCCGCTCATAGGCTGCGTAGATGAGCGTGTAGCCGCTGTTGCTGATCTCTATGCCCGGATCGGCGGTCGGCGGATCTTCCGCGCGCGCCAGCACCAGCACGTCCTGCGCAGCGATCGCGCCGGAAAGCGGCGTCGATGCCAGCAGCAAGGCAACGCCAATCGATTTCCACTTGGAACCGTTCATCTCGTAGTCCTCCCCAGAACTGCGGCTTGCGATGCCCTCCCGGCATCCACCGCAGCGCTAGAGTAGGAAACGATTTTCCTAAGTGTAATAATTTTTCTTATCGTATTTGTTTTTTAGTTTAGGTCAGCTTTTGAGCTTGATCGTCTGCGCGTTTGCCAGGGTGGAGACCAATTCGGTTTCCGGGGTCGAGCAGACACACAGGATTTGCGCAGGCTCCTCGCTGACGCTGAGATAGGCGTGCCCGGTCATGGCATCGAAGTAGCAGGAATCGCCCTTCTTGAGCCGCAAGGGCGCATAGATCTCGGTGTGGAGTTCCAGTTCCCCTTCGAGTACGTAGAAGAACTCCTCGCCTTTGTGCCGGATAAGCGGCCCGAACTCCTCGATCGTGCGGGCTCGTGCCACAGCCACGATCGGAACCATCGACTTCTTCGAAATCTCTGTACAAACATAGAGATAGTCGTAGTTCTGCGTGACGATCGCCCGCCCCTCGCCAGATCTGTTGTACGTGCGACGCCCGAGCATGTTTGGGGCGTCCTCGGCGCCGGCCATGGTCCCGAAAAGTTCGACGATGTCGACCTTCAGCCCTTGCGCCAGTTGGATCAGTCGATCGTAGGTGAGTTGCATCTGGTTGTTCTCGACCTTGGAAAGGGTCGAAACCGCAAGGCCCGTCAAGGAACTGACTTCTGCCAACGTCCAGCGATTGCGGTTGCGAATATCCTTGAGGATATCGCCGAGGCTGGATTTCGCGTCGGTCATCGTTGGCGTCTCCGCTTTGCCTGCAGCCATCGGATTGCCGGCCGGGCCATGCGCCCGGAAAACGGTAGAATCCAATCGGTATTATAGGAAAACCATTTCCTATAATACGTGGCCGAAATCAACATTGCCTCGAAGGCAATCGGTGCCGGCGGCAACGCAGCCCGCGTCGTCCGTCGGATGGAATCCGCCTTTGCCTACGCTTCGAACGGGTTGGCGACTCTGGGCCAATAGGGACGCTTCAGCTTGGTGAAGGCCAGATCCTCGAAAGTCGGCTGCAAGGCGCCCGGTGCACTGACGTAGAGAATGTCGCGCGCGATGGGTTCGAAACCGGCACGGAAGTGGTTGCTGGATTTCACCACGACGATTCTCTTCTGCGCCAGGTCCAGGCCCAGGGCGGTCATGCATTCCGGGTGAAACGTCTGCGTGCGTACGGTGTTGAGCACAATGTCGATGCTGCCGGCCGAGACCCACACGGCATCGCCGATGCCGAGCGGTGTCGGGCCAAAACGCTGGGTGACGCCCGAAGCGACGCGTCTGACCGTCACCGTGAGATCGAGCGGGTCGCCGGAAGCAGGCCCGACCTTGCCGCCGATTCGCAACGCCAGAGTCGCCCCCTCTCCCGCTTCGCGGCACATGCGCACCGCAATCGGATCCCAGTAGAGGCAGGAGGCAACGTCCCCGATGCCGCGCTCGATGATGCGGCGCAGGATGAACGTTGAGTCCCCCGGCGCGCCGCCGCCTGCATTGTCGGAAACGTCGGCCAGAACGATCGGGCCGCTCTTAGCGGCAATGGCCCGATCCAGCGCTTCGTCGATACTGAGATAGTCTCCCCGCATTTCTTCGCGTGCATCGAATATCTCCCGGGCGAAGGACTGGGCGGTCCTTGCGGCCTTTTCCGGGTCGTTGTCGGTCACGACCAGCATCTTGGCGCCGACATCTTCGACGTCACCCCAAGGGAAGCCGTGGCCGAATGAGACTGAAAGCACGCCGTCCTGTCCCTCCATGGATTTCATGCGGTCGACGATGCCGCGCAAGGGGGCGCGGTGCGGATGGAATGTGTTGATCATGCGGCAATCATGGATACCCATGGTCGGCCGCACTTCGCCCGCTAGCGTGCGCTCCATCAACCGGAACAGTTGGCCGGCAACCTCCTCGATATCAGTATGCGGATATTCCTTGTAGGTGGCGATCATGGTCGCATTGGCGAGCATGCAGTCGGTGATGTGGCAATGGAGATCAAGTTCGACGGCAATCGGCACATCCGGACCGATCACGCCGCGCACATGCTCAATCAGGTCCCCTTCGACATCATCGTAGCCGTCCGCGACGCAGGCGCCGTGGAGGGCGAGCATGACGGCGTCGACTGGAAGCGCTGCCCTGAGATCATCGAGGATGGTGGCGCGGAAACTCTCATAAACTGCCCGGGTTGTCCTGCCGCCGGGTTCGGCCACAGCGCACAGGCTCTCCACCACGTCCCAGGCCTTTTCCTGCGCGGCATTGCGCCAGACGGACATCTGCGAGGAGCAGCAGTTGAGCGGCTTGCTGGTGGCGTCGCCATAGGCGATGAGGTTTTCCCTGAAAGCTTCGAGGCCTGTCTGCATCGGCGAAAAGGTATTGGTTTCGGTATCCAGCCCTGCGATGAAAAGTTTCATTTTCGCCTCTCGCCCCTCAAGAAAGATATTTTCTAATCATAAAACTATGTTTATCGTCGGAAAGTCAAATGCATTATCCGCGCCATCGCGCGGCTGGCCGGGGAGGCAGGAATGCGCATCTATATTTCCGCTGACATCGAGGGGATCGTCGGAGTGGTGAGCCGCGACCAGCTGATGCCCGAAGGTTTCGAGTACGAGAACGCCCGGCGCTGGATGACGGACACCGTGGTCCACGCTTGCGAGGCTGCGCATGAGGAAGGCGTAGAGGAGGTCATCCTCAGCGATTCTCACGGAAATGGCGAGAGCATCCTGATCGACCATCTGCCTGACTATGTGCAGGTCGTGCGTAGCTGGCCGCGCCCGCTGATGATGATGCAGGGCGTCGAGCTCGGGCCCTTTGTCGGCGCCATGCTTCTCGGCTATCACGCGGGCGCAAGCCATGTGGGCGGCGTGCTGTCGCACACCATCGGCGGCACAGCCTTTGCCGAAGTGAGGATCAACGGCGTCGTCATGCCGGAGGCCGGCATCAACGCCGCCATTGCCGGGCACTTCGACGTTCCGGTGCTACTGGCTTCGGGCGACAATGTGGCCCTGGAGGAGATCAGGCAACGCATCGGCGACATCGTGACCGTGCCGGTGAAGCAGGTCTACAGCACGCAGTCGGCGATTACGCTGACGCCGGCCGTTGCGCATCGCCGGATTCGCGAAGGCGTCAAGGCGGCGCTGGCGAAAGCCGGCTCAGCCAAACCGTTCAAACTGGAAAATCCGGTCCTGGAGATTGTGTTTCGAAATCGCTTGCCCGCCGAGTACCTCTCCTATCTCAAGGGCGTCGAGCGCACCGATGGCTATACAGTCCGGTACCAGGGTGACGACATGGTCGATGTCTCGCGCTTCATCCAATTCGTGGTCGGCTACAATTCGCGCCTGACTTTCTGACAAGCCTTTTTTCGGAAACAAGAAATGACTACCTCCATCGTCCTTGGCGCCGGCATGGTCGGCGTCTCAACCGCGCTCGCATTGCAAGAGAGCGGGCACCAAGTGGTGCTGCTGGACCGCAAGGCGCCGGGCCGCGAAACCAGCTACGGCAACGCCGGTATCATTCAGACCGAGGCCGTCGAGCCCTATGCCTTCCCCCGCTCGGTGAGCGAGATCGCCAGGGTCGCACTAAAGCGCGGCAACGATGTCGACTGGAGGCTGCGCGACATACCACGTTTGGCGGGGCCTCTTTGGCGGTACTTCGCCCAATCTGCACCGGCGCCTTATGCTAGGACCATCGCGGCTTATTCGCGGCTGGCGCTGCGTGCGAGCGATGATCATGCGCACTTCATCGGGCCGGCCGCGGCCGACGACTTGATCGTGCGAACGGGGTGGCGCGCTGTCTATCGCTCGCCCGCCAGTTTCCAGGCGGCTGCCATCGAGGCGGAACGGCTGAAGCGCGTCTACGACGTGCCGTCGGATGTGCTCAGTCCAGACGATCTTGCTGCGAGCGAACCCGCGTTGCAGCGCCGGCTTGCCGGTGCCGTCCATTGGACATCGCCCTGGACCTGTCGTGACCCCGGCGAATTGGTCGCCCGCTATGCCGCTCTCTTCGTGGCGCGCGGCGGTAAACTGGCTCGCGGCGATGCATTGACCTTGCAGCAGAATGGCGCCGGGTGGCGGGTTTTGTCCGAGGACGGCACTGTCAGCGCCGAAAATGCGGTTGTCGCCTTGGGGCCATGGTCGCCAATGCTCGCCAAGACATTCGGCTATCGCATACCCATGGTGTTCAAGCGCGGTTATCACCGGCACTTTACGGGCCCGAGCGGGCCGCGCATCTCGATGCTGGATGTCGATAGTGCCACGCTGGTTGCACCGATGAATGCGGGGTGGCGGGTTTTGACCGGTGCACACATGGCGCCGCCGGGAACAGCGCCGACATCGCGACAGATATTGAATGCTTCCAAAGCTGCCCACGAGCTTTTTGCCCTGCATGAACCCATCGAGGCAACACCGTGGTTGGGTACCCGCCCCTGCATGCCCGATATGCTGCCTGTCGTCGGCCCGACCCGCCACAAAGGCCTATGGTTTCATTTTGGCCACGGCCATCAGGGCTTCACATTGGGCCCAACCACCGCCTTCCTGCTGGCGGAGCAGATAGCTGGAAGGCGCGACAATCCGCTTGCCCGCCCCCTGATGCCGTCCGCGCGCGGCTTGGTGTAGGACCAACCGGCCGCCTGGGGACAGACTGCGTCCGGACGGCATTGCGACAAAGAGCATCCGTGTAAGCGAGATTTTCGACGTCTCGCTCGCCGAAGCGGCGCGGCCCATCGGCAAGCGCCGCGTTTACAATGCGCGCCGCAACCTCACCCGTCGTTCTTCAACGGCCAGCTTGCCTCCGTTGCCCCCGGTACTGCCATCATGCGCATGCGTCCCGGCAGGTGCCAATTCCCTATGGCACCTGGGGCTTCCGAATCTGGATCCCCTCGCCTGCCCTCCGCGCCGCCGACAATTCCATTTAATCAGCTCATCCCTCGCGACCGCTGATTTCCAAGCCCTCCGCGCGTTGAGCGCGAATATGCACAGCCGCAAATATTCTCAGACAGCCAGCTTGACTCCCTCAAAGCGTGCTTCTATCAAGTTGTAGGCCTAACCCTACAATTGGATGCCATGCACCACTTTCAATCAACTTCAACGTCCGCGTTGCCACTCGCAGACCTGCCCGGTCCAGACGTCGCTATCCGTCGCCTGCGTCACCCGGGCCGGTGGGTCAGCGGCGGCCTCGTCATCCTGCTGCTTGCCGTGATCGGCCGCGCCTTTGCCGTCGGGCAAATCCAGTGGACGGTGGTCGGTCAGTTTCTGACGGCGGGCGTCATCGTCACCGGCTTCGGCTGGACGCTGCTGATTTCGGCCTGTGCGCTGGTACTTGGCGTCTTCCTTGGCTTCGCTTTCGGCATCATGCGTCTGTCGGAAAACCCGATCCTGCGCTTTGCCGCATGGCTCTATGTCTGGGTGTTCCGCGGCACACCGGTGCTCTTGCAGCTGCTGATCTGGTTCAACATCGCGCTGGTCTTCCCGCGCCTGTACATCCCCGGGCTCATCGATGCCCGTATGGTCGATGTGGTGACGCCCTTTGTCGCGGCAGTGCTCGGATTAGGAGTCAATGAAGGGTCCTATCTGACGGAGGTGGTGCGCGGTGGTATCGGCTCGGTCGACAAGGGCCAGAAGGAAGCGGCTCACACGCTTGGCATGACGCCAGGACAGACGATGCGCCGCATCATCTTGCCGCAGACTTTGCGGCTGATCCTGCCCGTGCTCGGCAACAGCGCGATCGGCATGCTGAAATTCTCGTCGCTCGCCGCCACCATCGCCATGGGCGAGATGCTGAACGCGGCGCAACGCATCTACTTCATCAACGGTGCCGTCATCGAACTCCTGTTCGTCTGCGCCGTCTGGTACCTGGCGGGAACCACGGTTCTTTCCATCGGTCAGTACTATCTCGAACGCCATTTCGGGCGCGATGCAGCGCCCGCAGCCGGACAACGCCGCTGGTTCAAAGGATGGGCCCGTCGTCCTGTCGCCCCGAGGGAAGCATGAGTCTCGCAGTCAAGGCGGTCGGTATCCGCAATAGTTTTGGCAGCCACGAAGTCCTGAAGGGCCTCGATCTGGAAGTCGCCTATGGCGAGGTGCTCTGCATTCTCGGGCCGTCGGGCAGCGGCAAGAGCACCTTTCTGCGTTGCATCAACCATCTGGAGACGCCGAATGCCGGCTATGTCTGGGTCGACGGTGCGATCATGGGCTACGAGCTCAGTCGCGGCGCGCTTCAGGAACTTCCGGTCAAGCGGCTCCGGGCGCAGCAGAGCCAACTCGGCATGGTGTTCCAGCATTTCAATCTGTTCGCGCACCGCACCGTGCTCGGCAATGTCATCGAAGGGCCAATGGTGGTGCGCGGCTTGAGCCGCGCTGAAGCCGAAGCCCGCGCCATGGGTCTGCTTGAGCAGGTCGGTATGGCCGCGAAAGCATCGAGCTATCCGTCGCAGCTTTCAGGCGGCCAGAAACAGCGTGTGGCGATCGCCCGGGCGCTGGCCATGGAGCCGCGCGTGATGCTCTTCGACGAGCCGACCAGTGCGCTCGATCCGGAACTTGTCGGCGAGGTGCTGGAAGTCATGCGCAACTTGGCGCGCGGCGGAACGACCATGATCGTGGTGACCCACGAGATCGGCTTTGCCCGGGAGGTCGCCGACCGCGTGGTCGTGATGATCGAAGGCGAAATTCGCGAGATGGGCGCCCCCACACAGGTTCTCAGCAGCCCCGGCGACCCGCGCGTGCGCAGTTTCCTCAGCCGTGTGCTGGCCTGACGACAAGAGTTCAAAAAGAGGGAGAACGGAAATGAAACAACTGCTGCCAATGGTTCTGGGGCTAACCTCAGCAACATTTATCAGCCTGGCTGCCGGAGGCCTGGCTCATGCTAAGGACGAAAAGCTGGCGGCCGCTCTGCCGGAAGCAGTGCGGGCGGCTGGAAAGCTGAACGTCACGATCAGCCTTGCCTATCCGCCGATGGAATATAGCGACGCGGGATCGACCGAACTGAAAGGCTTCGATATCGATCTCGCCAAGGCGATCGCCGAACGTCTGGGGCTGACGGCAGAATTCCAGAACGTCGAGTTCCCGCAATTGATCCCGCAGGTCGTCACCGGCCGGTCGGACCTGATCATGACCGCGTTCTCCGACAAGGTGGAGCGCCAGACCCAGCTCGACTTCATCGACTATTTCAAGACCGGCAACGTGTTCTATTCTACCGCAGACCAGCAAGACGAGATCAAGAACGAAGCTGATCTCTGCGGCAAGACGGTGGCTGTCGCGACGGGCACGAGCTGGGTGACCTGGGCGGAAGACGTCGGCAAGGCCAACTGCGCACCCGACAAGCTGATCACCGTCATCCAGATCCCAACCCAGGCCGAACACATCATGCAGATCCGTCAGGGCCGTGCCCAGGCTTCGGTCATTGGCCTAGAGGGATTGCTGGACCTGATGAAGCAGGAGCCGGACAAGTTCCACCAGATCGGCGAAATGGGTGACGTCAACCACTACGGCATCGCCTTCGCCAAGGCGAATGGCGAGCTGCGCGATGCGGTCAAGGGCGCGCTCGATGCGATGAAGGCCGACGGCACTTATGCACAGATCCTGGACCGCTACGGCTTGAAACAAGCTGCCGTCGAAGAGTTCAAGATCAACGGAGCCACCAAGTAGTCAACCTCGGCCGGAGCCTCACTTGACCCACCCTTCCACGCCAGACGCCTCCACCGCAAACGGTGAAAACCCGGATGACAGACTGTCCCGGCTGCGCCTCGACTCCTATTCGAGCGAACAGCTCTACCGGCAGCTCTATCGGGCGTTGCGCGCCGCGATCCTGAGCGGTGATTTCTCCGAAGGCGAAGCCATTCCTTCGGAGAACCAGATGCGCGACCAGTTCGGAATTGCCCGGACCACGGTCCGCAACGCGATGGCGCTTCTGGTGTCGGAAGGGTTGGTCCAGCAGGTTCGCGGTCGCGGCACGATCGTGTCACACCGTCCGATCAGCCACAACATCTGGAACTTCGGGAGCTTTACGGAGCTTGCCCGTCGCCAGGGCCAACGTCCGGTGACGCGGGTGCTGGAACATCGCGTGGAGAATGGCGAGCTCCTGCTGGTGCGCGCCCGCGGGCTTGCCAATGGCGACATCGTGAGCTGGCTGAACGTCGACACTTCACAGCTCGATCTCGCCCTCTATCCGGGTATCGACCGTTACGATTTCGCGACGCAATCGCTCTACGAGGTTTTGCGTCGCGACTATGACCGCCACCCCTTGCGTTCGGAACTGCTGCTCAGCGTCGTGCCGCCTTCCGATCGCTTGAGGGAGGTCTTTGCCCCGGCACCTGGCGTGCCGGGCTACCTTTGCGCCAGCGGGGACGTGCTCGATGCCGACGACCGATTGGTCGAGCGCACGTCGATCGTCTACTCGCCGGCCGTCCAGATGAAATTCGCAACGCGCTGGGGGCGCGAGACCGCGCCGACAAGCGCGATGCAGGAGAACAAGACATGAGCCGCTTCGGCGACACCTTCACCACCCCTAAGCCGATCTTCGGCATGCTGCACCTTGCCGGTGACGACCCCGCCGCCAAACTTGCCCAGGCCGAGGAAGAGGCTCGCATCATGGCTGGCGAAGGCGTGGACGGGGTCGTGGTCGAGAACTACTTTGGCGGGGCCGAAGACGTCGAGCGGGTGCTGGACCGGCTGTTCGGGTTCGACCTCGGCACGCGTATCGGCGTCAACGTGCTGCGCGACGACGCGCGCGCATTTGCGCTTGCCAAACAATACCCGGTTTCCTTCATCCAGGTGGACTCCGTCGCCGGCCATCTGCCGCCGGATGCGGACGAACCCTTCGCAACCGAACTCGCTGCACGCCGCGAAGACGTTTCAGCGCTGTTGCTCGGCGGCGTTCGCTTCAAGTACCAGCCAATTCTGTCCGGGCGGCCGGAATCGGAAGATGTGCGCATCGGGGCTTCACGCTGCGACGGCCTGGTGGTCACCTCCGACGCCACCGGCCAGCAGACCGACCTCCAAAAGGTCGCGCGCTTCCGTGCCGCAACCGGCGGCGCGACACCGCTGCTGATCGGTGCCGGCCTCACCGAGGCCAATGCCGCCGAGCAATTGGCCAAAGCCGATGGCGCCGTCGTCGGGAGCTGGTTCAAGCACGACCACAAGGATACCGGCCGCGTCGAGGCCGCCCATGTCGCCGGGCTGATGCGCGTGGTGCGGGCCATCAGGAGCGAGGCATGAGCGCGGCCGACAGTGTTTTCGCCAGGCCTGTGTCGCCGGACAATTTCGCGCGTTACGGCAAGGTCTATGATCTGACCGGCGACACCGATCCCAAGGTCGTCTGGACCGCCGGTGACGGATGGAACGATGGCTTCTCCAAGACGCCGGTGATCGATGGCGCGGGCCATCTCGGCATTACGCGCGGCGGCGGCGCGCCGTGGCACTGCCGCGCAATGGAGCGGCATCCGCAAACGGAAGAGGCCATCTTCTGCCTCGCCGAACCGGTTGTCCTCGCCGTCGCCCCTGCGTCGAATGCCGCGGCGCCGGATCGCAATGAGATCGAGGCCTTCGTGGTCGCCCCGGGGCAAGCTGTGGTGATGGACCGCAACGTCTGGCACGACGCCTGCCGCGGCGTTTCGGGACCGACCCCCTACTACTGGATGGCTATTTGCGGCCTCGGCGAAAATCCCTGGGTGCCGGTGACCGGTGGACCGAAGCTGGTGCAGGCGATCCCAGCCGGAGGAGCGAGTGTATGACAAGCTTCTTCATCGGCGACGTCGCGCTCGACGAATATTACACCGCCGATCGCTGGCCGGGCCGCGCCGACAAGGGCATGGTCAAGGAGCTCCCTGCTGAAGCCGGAGGTTCCATCGCGAACGCTGCGGTCGTGCATGCGGGCCTCGGCGGAGAGACGCAGTTCATTTCGCTGCTCAACGACAGCCCTCTGTCGCAACGGCTGATCGCCGATTTGAAGGATAATGGCGTCGGGGTCGATCACATGCTGATCGATCCTGCCATTCCCGAATCGCGGAACTTCATCTTCCTCGTCGATGGCGAACATGTCGTGTTGACGGTGGAGATGGGCGAGCAGCCGATGTGGCTCGACCCCGCTGCTCTCGACGCTTTGCGCCAGCCAGGCTTTCTCTACACGACGCTCTATCGCGTCCGCCGTCTCCATGCGCGAACGGAGCAAGGCGTGGTCAAGCAAGCCGTTCTGCTTGCCGATCTCCGCCAGCATGGCCGCCGGGCCATCTTCGATCTCGACGTCGGCGGCTGCACGCCACAGGACATGCCGTACCTGACCGGTGCTGCGGTCGTCATCTTCAACCAGGTTGGCTTCCGCGCTGCCTTCGGCCATGACGACATCACGATGATCGGCGACTGGATGCAGGCGCACGCGATCGACTGGGTCGTGCGCACCCTTGCCGCAGATGGCGCCGAGGCCCGCAACGGCGACACGGTCCTTCGCGTACCCGGCTTTCCGGTCGAAGTGGTCGACGTCACTGGCGCCGGCGATACCTTCGGCGGCACGTTGACCTGGTGTCTCTCGCAGGGCCAGACAATCGAGGAAGCACTGGACTTCTCCGTAGCCGCCGCCTCCCGCTCCGTCACTATCCACGGCCCACGGGCAGGCAAGGCAACCCCGCAGGACATCCGCCGCTGGCACGACAACGAGCGTCGGCAGAGAGCCCGGTAACCGGAGGCGTCACCGGAAAGGCAGTTTGGGGCGCGGTATTGTGGCCGTGCCCCGCCCTAAGCCGGCAGCATCTGTTCGCGTGTGCCAGAGGCGTGTGCCAAGTGCCGCACGGCAGCGAACCAGTGTCGAGAGTAGCTTGAACAGTGGAACTCTATTCAAATCCCCAGCATCCGCCTATTCGCTGCATCGTCCGTACCTGCACCGGCAAAGTCGTCGAACGCCTTCTCGGTGACGCGGATGATGTGGTGCTTGACGAAGTCGGCCCCCTCGCGCGCACCGTCTTCGGGATGCTTCAGCGCGCACTCCCATTCGACCACCGCCCAACCGGCGAAATCATTGGCGGCCATCTTCGAGAACACCGCGCCGAAATCGACCTGGCCATCGCCGAGCGAACGGAAGCGGCCGGCGCGGTTGACCCAGCCCTGGTAGCCGCCATAGACGCCCTGGCGCCCGGTCGGGTTGAACTCCGCATCCTTGACGTGGAACATGCGGATGCGGTCCTTGTAGATGTCGATGTTGTCGAGATAGTCGAGGCACTGCAGCACGTAGTGCGAGGGATCGTAGAGCATGCAGGCGCGGGCATGGTTGCCGGTGCGCTCCAGGAACATCTCGTAGGTGATACCGTCGTGCAGGTCCTCGCCCGGATGGATCTCGTAGCAGATGTCGACGCCGTTCTCCTCGGCATGTTCGAGGATCGGCCTCCAGCGCTTCGCCAGTTCATCAAAGGCGGTCTCGACGAGACCGGCCGGTCGCTGCGGCCAGGGATAGACGAAGGGCCAGGCGAGCGCGCCGGAGAAGCTGGCCATCGCACTGAGGCCGAGGTTCTTCGAGGCGGTCAGCGCCAGCTTGACCTGCTCCACCGCCCAGGCCTGGCGCGCCTTCGGGTTGCCACGCACCTCGGGTGCTGCAAATCCGTCGAAGGCTTCGTCATAGGCCGGATGCACGGCGACCAGCTGGCCCTGCAGATGGGTCGAAAGCTCCGTCACCTCGACGCCGTTGTCGCGGGCCTTGCCGGCAAACTCGTCGCAATAGGTCTTCGAGGTCGCGGCTTGTCTCAGATCGATCAGCCGTGCGTCCCAGCTCGGGACCTGCACGCCCTTGTAACCGCAATCGGCCGCCCATTTGGTGATCGCGTCCCAGGAATTGAACGGCGCCGCATCGCCGGCAAATTGCGCAAGAAAGAGCCCTGGCCCCTTGATGGTTTTCATGTCTCGTCTCCTCCGTTGGAAAGCTTTGCCGGACGATCGGAGACGCCCCCGGAACCGTCACGGGGCCCAAGACGACGTCACATCGGATTTCCGGATGGGTAGCGCTGCCAGCCTGACAGGCCTGTTGCGCGCATGCGCGGATTGATGGCGGCCCACGCAGATCGCGGGCCGCCTTTTGCCTCAACTCCGGATCAGAATGGCGAATCCGGGAAGTAGAAGTCCTTGGCATTGTCCTTTGTCACCAGCGTCGCATCGATCGTGTAGACACCGCGGACCGGGACCTGGCCGTAGAAGTTGGCCACGGTCATCTCAAGCGCCGTACCGACCATCGCCGGCGGATAGAGAACGTCGACCGGGATCATCTTGTCGCCGTCCATGACCTTCTTGATCATTTCCTTCGAGCCTGCACCGGCGACGACATACTGGATGTCGGTGCGCTTTGCCTGCTCGATCGCCTGCAGTACGCCCACGGCCATGTCGTCGTCCTGGCACCAGACGACGTCGATTTTCGGGTACTTGGTCAGGTAGTCCTGCATGACCTTGAAGGCGTCGTCGCGGTTCCAGTTGCCGTATTGGCGATCGAGAACCTTGACCTTCGAGCCTTCGATGCCCTTGTCGAAGCCGTCCTGGCGCTGCTGGTCGATCGGGATCGGCAGGCCGCGAATGACGACGACTTCGGCTTCCGGCGTCGTTGCCTTGATGTATTCGCCGGCAACCTGACCAAGTGCGGGGTTGTTGCCCGCGACGTAAAGGTCACGCACGGAGTTGTCGTTGACGCTCGGCGCACGGTCCACGAGAGCGACGAAGGTCCCCTTGCCCTTCACTTCCTTGATGGCGTTGACCAGCGGATCCGGATCGGTCGGCAGGATGACGAGAGCGTCGATGCCCTGCGTCTCGAGGTCCTGTACGGCGTTGGCTTGGCTCGCCGGATCGGGAGAGGTCTTGACGATGACGTTGAGGCCCGGGTTGCGTTCCATCAGGATTTTGGCGACGCGCTCGGCATGGAAGACCACGCCGGCGGTCCAGCCATGGTCGGCTGCCGGGATCGAGACACCGATCGTCACTTTCTTTTCTTCCTGCGCGTGCGACACGCCAGCAAGGGCGGTCATCGCCGCGAGGGTCAGGCCGAATAGCTTATTACGCATTAAGTTCCTCCCAAATATCAGGTCAGCCTGTTGCAGGCCGGGAGACCTGTGGACCCGGCCGTCTCACGATTTCCGAACCAGCGAGCGCTGGACGAGCATCGCAATGATGATGATCGCACCCTGGATGGCGCCGATCAGGTATTCGCTGATGAAGTTGGAGAGCAGCATGATGTTGCCGACCAGCTCGAGGATGAACGCGCCGCAGATCGTGCCCCAGACACGACCTGCCCCGCCCTTGAGCGCCGTGCCGCCGACGACCACGGCGGTGATCGCCTGCAGTTCCCACAGGATGCCCGTCGTTGCCGATGTGGAGCCGAGACGCGGTACGTAGAGAAGCACGGCCGCCGCCACGCAGAGGCCCTGGATAACGAAGGCGACAGTGCGGACGCGGTTGACGGAAATGCCGGAATAGCGCGCGACGTCGCGATTGGAGCCGACGGCGACGACATGCCGCCCGTAACGGGTCCGGTAGAGAATGAAGGCGGCCACCGCGGTCACGGCGAGGATGACGACGATCGGAACGGGCACGCCGAAGATGGTGCCGAAATAGGCGGGACGGTAGATCTCCTGGAGTTCCGGTTCCTTGAGCGTGATCGCGCCGCCCTGCGACAGCCAGGTCGTCAAGCCGCGGTAAATGCCCATGGTACCGAGTGTCGCGATGAACGGCTCGATCTTTCCGACCGTGGTGATCAGGCCGTTGGTGAGACCACAGAGCGCGCCGGCAACGATGGTGAACAGGATCGCAGCCAGGAGCATGAGCACGGGATCTGCGATGACCCCGGAGTTCATGAACAGGATCATCAGACTGGCGATGAAGGCGACCATGGCCCCGACGGAGAGATCGAGGTCACCCGACGAAATCACGAAGGTGGCGCCGACCGCGATGATGGCGATGAAGGCGCTGCGTGTGGCGACGTTGGCAAGGTTGTTGATGCTGATGAAGTTGGGATTGACCAGGGCGCCAACCAAAAGCAGCAATGCCAGCGCGACGAACGGCGCCACCGCCCTGAGATCAATGTCGCGCCAGCTGCGACGGCGAATTGCGCCCTGGCTGCCTTCCTCGTTTACGCTCATATCCAATTGAACCTCCGTCCCAGCTCTTGGGAATTTTATTGTTCTCGGCACCTGCTCAAGATGCGCCGGCCCTGCCTTAAGCCGCCGTTTTCTTCTTCAGGCCTGCGGCGTAGCGCATGATCTCCTGCTCGGAGATCTCGTCACCTTCGAGGATGCCGGCGATATGGCCCTCGCGCATGACCACCACCCGACTGCACAGACCGATGACCTCGGGCATCTCCGATGAAACGACGATGATCGAGCGCCCGTCCCGGGCGAGCGCCGAGATGAAATGGTAGATCTGCTGCTTGGTGCCGACGTCGATGCCGCGCGTCGGCTCGTCGATGATGATGATGCTCGGGTCGGTCTCCATGACCTTGGCAAGCAGCAGCTTCTGCTGGTTGCCGCCCGACATGCGACCGGCGACGACACTGTCATCGCGGACACGGATATCAAACCGGCGGCGCGCCTTGACGAGTGCGGCCTCTTCGCTTCCGGGATCGAGGTATCCGAGCCGGGTATGCCGGTCGAGCGACTGCAGCGTCAGGTTCGCCATCATGCCCGCATTGAGCAGAAGGCCCTTCGCCTTGCGATCCTTGGTCATGTAGGCGAGGCCGGCATCGTTGACCGCGTGCACGTCGCCGGAAGACACCGGCTGGCCACGAACCAGGACTTCACCGGCGGTGCGCGCGCGCAATCCGACGATCGCCTCCATCAGTTCCGTCCGGCCGGAGCCGATCATTCCGGAAAAGCCGAGGATTTCACCGCGGCGGACCTCAAAGCTCGCATCGCGAACATATCCGGTCGAAAGCCCGCTGACCCGCAGCACGACTTCCTCGTCGATGTCCGGTTCGGTTTTGGCGGGATAGAGGCTCGAAAGCTCGCGACCGACCATCAACTGGGCGATCGCCTCGCCATCAAGGATCGAGGTCGGCGACGTCTTGATCCATTGGCCGTCGCGCAGCACCGTCACGCGATCGGTCAGTTCCATGACCTCGTCAAGCTTGTGCGACACGAAGACGAAACTCGTGCCCTTGTCACGCAGCTTGCGCACAAGGCGGAACAGGAAGTTCGTTTCTTCACGAGACAGCACGGCCGTCGGCTCATCCATGAAGACGACACGGGCATCACGGCTGATCGCCTTGGCAATCTCCACCATCTGCTTTTCGGCGATCGACAGCGAGCCGATCATCGCATTCTCGTCGACATGGGAGCCGAGCAGATCGAGAACGCGGCGCGTTGCGGCACGCATGAACTTGCGGTCGAGCACGCCGAAGCGCGTCACCTCGCGGCCGAGAAACAGGCTCTCGGTCACCGTGAGATGTTCGGCCAGATTGAATTCCTGATGGATGATGACGATGCCGAGCGCCTCGGCAGCACCGTTTGCCGGGAGCTTTACCGACTGGCCGTCGAGCAGGATCTCGCCTGAGGTCGGCTGTTCGAAGCCGGACAATATCTTGACGAGCGTGGATTTGCCCGCGCCGTTCTCACCCATCAGCGCGTGGATCTCGCCCTGCCGCAGCTCGAAATCGACGCTGAACAGCACCTGCACGCCGCTGAAGGACTTGCTGATGCGGCGCGCGGACAGCACGACGGGAGCCCCGTCGACAACCTCCGTGGTCATTTTCCCCTCCCTGCGGCCTCCACCGCTTTTTCAATGATGTAAACCTTTACACTGACCGATGTAAAGGTTTACATCATGCTTGTTCGACAATTTTTTCGGCCTGCGCGTTTGAACGTCAGGCAAGTCTGTGTAGTGTCTCGCAACCAAGCCCGAGGCCAGCCGAGTGTCCGATTCCACCCCCGCAACCATTGAAGACGTCGCACGGATCGCCGAGGTGTCGATCGCGACGGTTTCGCGGGCAATCCACATGCCGGAAAAGGTTGCCAAGTCGACGCGGCTGAAGGTCAACCAGGCAATCGCCTTGACGGGCTACACCACCAACGCGATGGCGCGGAGCCTGAGGCTGGGCCGCTCGAACATGATCCTCGTGGTCGCACCCGACATCGGCGATCCCAATTTCTCCAGCATTCTGGTCGGTCTTGAGAACGAAGCCCGCGCCCATGGCTACGGCGTACTGATCGGGCATACCCAGAATGATGCCCAGCGCGGCTTGGAATATCTGAAGTTCTTCAACTCGAACCAGGCAGCCGGCCTGATTCTGTTTACGGGCATTCTTCCTTTCGGCCATCAGGAAGTGACACCGCGCCTACCGCCGACCGTCGGGGTATTCGAGCCGGTCTTCAACGGAGGAATTCCCTACGTCGGCGTCGACGACGTCGAAGGCGCGCGCAAGGCGGTCGATCTCCTCATTGCCGAAGGGCATCGGCGGATCGCATTCATCGGCGACTCCCATACGCGGCTGGCCTATGGCCGTCGCCGCTCGGGCTACGAAGCCGGACTTGCCGCGGCCGGCATCCCCCCAAACCGCCGCCTCATCCTCGAAGGTGATGGAACGGTGGAAAGCGGCCGGCTGGCGCTGGAACAGCTTTTCATGCGCGACGACCTCCCGAGCGCATTCATGTGCGTCAACGATCAGACTGCCCTTGGTGTTGCGCTTGGGCTCAAGGCACGTGGCTACGACATACCGGACCATTTTTCGGTCACCGGCTTTGACGATGTCCCGCAGGCCAGCTTCATGACCCCTTCCCTGACCACGATAAGGCAGCCGCGCACCGCGATCGGCAAGCACGCAATGGCGTTGCTTCTCGAGATGCTTTCGGACCGCACACCGTCAGAAACGGAAATCCTGTTGAGACCCGACCTGGTGGTCCGCAACTCTGTGGGTCCGCCACCGGCAAGGCGATGACATGCGCCTATGGCCGCGCACCTGCGGTCGCTGCGGTACGACCGGCTTCACACCGAAACCTACGTGGCGATCCTGTTGCGCGCCTGCATGATGATCTCGCGCAACCAACGGTGCATCGGTGAATGATGCGAACGATCGTGCCAGAGCATGTGAAAGACCATCTGCGGGAACTCGATCGGCGGCTGGCGCACGACGAGCGGTAAGAGCCCCCGCGAAGAAGCTGGCAAAATGACGGCTGGTGGAAAAGATCAGGTCCGACTGCAGCAGCAGGCGGGGCGCGGTCGTGAAGTAGGACAGCGCCACAGTGCGCGCCCGGCTGACGCGCAGGCTCGACAGGTGGGTTTCGACGACACCGCGATGGGCCATCGAATAGGCTACCGGCACGATATGGGCCGCCGCCAGATAATCGGCTTCGGTGAATTCACCCTCTGCCAGCGGATGAGAGTCCTGCATCAGGCAAACAATATCGTCCTGCAAGAGGATGGGGCGCTTGAGATAGGCGGGCGGAGACGGCCAGTCGCCGATGACGACATCGACCTCGCCCCGCGCAAGCGCACCCTCGAAGTCAAAGTCGGGACCGAGCGCCCGGATCACCAGGCTCGCATTCGGGGCCTTTCGCCTGATCTGGTCGACGATCTCCGACAGGAACACCGGAGCCATGTAGTCGGGCGAAGCGATCGTGAAGCCGTGGTTGCTTGACGAGGCGTCGAACGGCGCCGTGGCATCGACGAGATCGGCCAGCAACACCTGCGCGCGCGACACGGCCGCCAGGGCGCGTTCCGTCGGCACCATTCCGTCGCGACCGCGCACAAGCAATTGATCGGAGAAGATTTCGCGCAGTTTGCTGCTGATCGTTGGCTTCGTCAGCAAGGTCAGCCGGCAGACGCAGCAGCCAGCGTAGTATGAGCCAGGAAATACTCCCCGCATCTCAGCGGGTTTGAGGAGACAACAGAGGCTTCGGACCATCGTGCTTAAGCACGGTGGTCCGAGGCCGTTTGCAGGGCGCAGCAGAAAGGAGCATGGGCATCACCGGCCGAGGGCTTTCTGGAAGCCTACAATTTGGTCGCGATCCACCCTTTTGGATCGGCGTCGCGGTGGCGCCAATAAGATTTTTTCAGAATTTTTTCTGCGCGATGGATGAGAAACCGCATCGGCTCCGTATATGCGGGTATGGATTCGAAGAAAGGCGCATTTGACGTTATCGGGCAGCTGGCCGCATTGCGGCGCTATGCGCGCTCGCTTGCACGCAATTCGCCCGATGCAGAAGACCTCGTACATGACGCGCTGGTGAGAGCGTTTGAGCGGCGCTCGACCTTCCGTTCAGGATCAAGCCTCAGGCATTGGCTTTTCGCCATTGTTCGCAATACGCATATCGACCGGGTGCGATCCGCGATCTCCCGCGGCCAGCGTGACGATCAGACGGCACAAGAGGCCGGGGCATCTTATCCGGCCCACCAGGAGCACAGCGTACGCCTCGCCCAGGTTCGCGAAGCGTTCATGATGCTGCCGGAAGAGCAGCGCGAAGCCCTTCATCTCGTCGCCGTCGAGGATCTCTCCTACCAGGAGGCTGCCGACATACTCGACATTCCCGTCGGGACATTGATGTCGCGCGTCTCCCGCGCCAGAGCGAGCCTCAGAGACTTCGAAAACGGAACGAAAAAGCCCAACCACCTGAGGCTTGTCGGAGGCGGCAATGACTGACGTCGACACGATTATCGATACGGATCTCGATGCCTATGTGGACAACCAGCTCGACGCCGCCGGCCGCATCCGCGTTGAGACCTGGCTTGCCAGGAACCCGGACGCGGCGGCCCGCGTCATGGCCGACCTCGGCATGCGAACCACGCTCAAGCTGGCGATGACGTCGGATGTCGTTGCCAGCCGTCCCGAGACCCGCGAGGCGGCCCGGCGCCTTTCGTCGGGACTGGCGAACGCGCGTGTGTGGAACGCCCTGCAGAAGGTAGCGGCGGTCGGCCTGATGGTCTCGGTGGGTTGGATCGCACATTCGTCGGTCGGTCCGAGCGAAGTCAATGCATCGGCCCACCCGCCGGCCTTCGTCGAGCAGGCCATCCGCGCGCACCAGACCTCTGCCCTCAGGGCAGGAATGCCGTCGCAGCCGGAAGTGCAGACCTATGACCGGGACGACATTCGTGCCGCGACCGCGATTGTCATGCCGGAACTTCCGAAAGACTGGAATGTCGTCGATGTCCAGGTCTTCCCCTCGGATTTCGGGCCCAGCGTCGAGACGAGCGTCAAGACCGATGCTGGCACACTCATCTCCCTCTTCGCCGGCAGGCCCGGTCACTTCGCGGTGGAGCCCGTAAAGGACCTCAACCTTTCCAACGCCGAGGCTGCCTGGTGGCAGGTCGGCGAGGTTGCCTATGCCGTCGTTTCAAGCACGCCGGGCATCGGCCTCAGCGATGAGGCCGAGCTTCTCAAGAACTCACTTTACTGAGGAAACCTTCATGTATTCAAATCACAACCGCTTCGGCGGCATGAGCCGGGCGTCTACCGCCGCCCTCGACGAGGGCCTTCGCCAGCATATGCTGCGCGTTTACAACTATATGGGCCTCGGCCTGGTCGTCACGGGCCTTGTGGCCTTCATCGTCGGCACCACGCCGGCGCTCTACGTGCCGATCTTCTCCACGCCGCTGAAATGGGTGGTGATGCTGGCTCCGCTGGCCTTCGTCTTCTTCTTTTCGTTCAAGATGCATTCGATGTCCGCATCCTCGGCACAGATGACCTTCTGGGCTTTCTGCGCCGTCATGGGCCTGTCGCTTGCTTCGGTCTTCCTGGTCTTCACCGGCGCCAGCATCGCCCGCACCTTCTTCATCGCCGCCACCATGTTCGGAGCGACGAGCCTCTACGGCTACGTGACCAAACGGGACCTCGCGAAGTTCGGTTCGTTCCTGATCATGGGCCTTATCGGCGTGATGATCGCTTCGATCGTCAACATCTTCCTCGGCTCCAGCGCTCTTCAGTTTGCCGTTTCGGTGATCGGCATCATCGTCTTTGTCGGCCTGACCGCCTGGGACACGCAGAACATCAAGGAACAGTATGCCGACAACTTCGACCAGGAGTCCCAGCAGAAGCTGGCGGTCTCCGGCGCTCTCTCGCTCTATCTGAACTTCGTCAACATCTTCCAGCTGCTGCTGAACTTCACCGGCCAGCGCGAAGAATAACCGTCGTCGATATCAAGGACATATCTCATGGATCGCAACGATCAGCAGGCCATTGACGGCCTGTTCTCCAAACTTGCCCAGGCGGAGCGCCAATCCGCCCCGCGCGACGCGCAAGCCGACCGCTTCATTCAGGAGCGGATCGGCCAGCAGCCGGGCGCGCCCTATTACATGGCGCAAACGATTGTCGTGCAGGAGCAGGCATTGGAGGCGGCTCAACGTCGGATTGACGAACTGGAGGCTCAGTGCACCCAGAGCCAACAGCGCGGCGGGTTCTTCTCCTCCATGTTCGGGAGCAACGCCGCCCCGCAGCGCCAGGCGCCGCAGCAGCCGGGCTATGGCAGCGCCGCACCTGGCTCGCCATGGGGTAACCAGAACCAGGCCTACGGCCAGCCGATGCAACAGCGCACCGGCGGCGGCTTCCTCGCTGGTGCCGCGCAGACCGCGATGGGCGTCGCAGGTGGCGTCCTGCTCGGCAATGCGATCGCGGGCAGGTTCGGTGGTAACGAGGCCCAGGCCGCTCAGCCCGCCGCCCCCGCCCCGGAGCCGGAAGAACCGGCTGACGACATGGACTTCGGCGGCGACGAAGACATTTGATGCCGCTTTTGGCTTCCGGGGTCTCATCCCCTTCCCCCGGAAGCCAGCCCCCTCAGAGACAACCCTCCTCATGACCCCATCTACGCCAAACCCTCGATCTAGTACCTTTCCGGAAACGATGGGCAACCATCTTCCCGGACGCGGAGAATGCGCAGTTTTCGGCCTGCTGAATGCCGAACGGTCCCTGGCATGCCCGGCACGGTGGACTATACGGGATGCCTGACGACGCCGAACCTGACCAACGTTTACCAGGTCGTATTTCGACCGCGCTGGCGCGCGGCCCAAAATCACACTGCCCTCTCGCTCGCGGCTGTTCATCAGGCGTCGGGCGAAATTTGTTTTCTCCCCTTAACAATAGAAGGATTGGCCTTGCCCTTGGGGCTGGCCTTTGAACCCAATGATGTTCGAATGGATGAATGATCCGGCCGCCTGGGCGGGTCTCGCCACCCTCATCGTTCTCGAGATCGTGCTCGGTATCGACAACCTCGTCTTCATCGCCATCCTCGCGGACAAGCTGCCTGAGCATCAACGGGAAAAGGCCCGACTGATCGGCCTCGGTCTGGCGCTTGGCATGCGCCTCATCCTTCTTGCGTCGATCGCCTGGATCGTGACGCTGACCACGCCCCTGTTCACCGTGCTCGGCTTGGAAATTTCCGGCCGGGACCTGATCCTCTTGTTCGGTGGTCTGTTCCTGTTGTTCAAGGGGACGATGGAGCTTCACGAGCGCCTTGAGGGGCATTCCGGCCACAAGGAGGGCAAGGTCGAGCATGCCGTCTTCTGGCAGGTCCTCGTGCAGATCGTCGTCCTTGACGCCGTCTTTTCGCTCGACAGCGTCATCACCGCCGTCGGCATGGTCCAGCATCTCTCCGTCATGATGATCGCGGTCATTGTCGCCGTCGGCGTGATGCTGCTCGCTTCGAAGCCGCTGATGGCCTTCGTCTCGAAGCACCCGACAGTGGTCATTCTCTGCCTCGGCTTCCTGATGATGATCGGCTTCTCGTTGATCGTCGAAGGCTTCGGTTTCCATATCCCCAAGGGCTATCTCTATGCTGCGATCGGCTTCTCGGTGTTGATCGAGGCGTTCAACCAGATCGGTCGTCGCAACCGTGAGCGCTTCATGACGACAGGCGACTTGCGCGAGCGCACGGCGAATGCCGTTCTTTCGCTGCTTGGCCGACGCAAGAGTGAGACGTCCCTGGGCGATACGGCCGATGTCATTGCAGAAAGGGCGACGGAAGACGAACTGTTCACGCCGGTCGAGCACGAGATGATCGAGAGCGTGCTGACACTTGCAGACCGGCCCGCAAAGTCGGTCATGACCCCGAGGCTCGATATCGAGTGGCTGGACATTGAGGAGAGTGACGACGAACTGCGCCGCAAGATCATCGAAACGGGGCATTCGCGTTTCCCGATCGCACGCGGCAATCTCGACGAGTTCCTCGGCGTCGCGCTGGCGAAGGACCTTTTGAGAGACCTCTTGGAAACGGGCAAGATCGATTTCGATCGATCGCTTCGCCAGCCCCTGGTCGTGCACGAGACCGTCAGCGCGCTCCGCCTGCTCGAGCAGCTGCGTCAGTCGCCGCTTCAGGTGGCGATCGTCCTTGACGAATATGGCTCGATGGAAGGCATGGTCACGCCGACAGACCTGCTCGAAGCGATCGCGGGCGATTTTGCCGACGACGGCGACGATCAGTTGACCGTCGAGCACGAAGAGGATGGCGCGCTGCTGGTTGATGGATGGATCGACATCCGGCATGTCTCGAAGCTGCTGGAGGTCGATCTCGTCGACGAGGCCGACCGCTATTCCACGCTGGCAGGGCTTATTCTTTGGCGGCTCGGGCACCTGCCGAACCAGGGCGAGAGTGTGAGCTTCGGTGGGCTATCCTACGAGGTCGTCGCGCTCGATGGTCGCAACATCGACAAGGTCAGGATCAGGGCGCTGCAAATGGCAGCTTGAGCACGAACACGCCGTCGACGCTCGAGAAAGGTCAGCGCAACGCCTGACCCTCAACGAGCGACTTCGGCGTGCCCGAAGCGCGCACGACATGGCCCCCAAACGAGAGGCGCGGCAAGCCCATGGATCGCCGCGCTTCAGACAGTTGGATGAACGGCGTTCCAGGCCCGCACCCGTGCTTTAGAAGGAGCGTGGCGCTGGATCGAGGAGTTTCACGCTTCCGGAAGTGACCTGATAGACCGCGCAGGTTCGTTCGACCGAACCATTCTTCTCGAAGCGGAAGGCGGCCGCAGCGCCGATGAAGCCGTTTGGAGAGCGCAAGCTTTCCTGCGTGATGGCGGTTTCGCCTTGGCTGCGCACGAGGCCGGCAGCAAGCGCGATTACATCGAAGCCATAGGCCGCATCTGTGCCAGCGGCCCGCTCGTACCGATCGAGATAGCGCGAGGTCATCCGCGATCCGTTTTCCGGGCCGAAGAGACAGAGATGGCTTCCCGAAAGTTCGGGGCGCTTGTAAGCGGCATTCGCCCAACCCGAGCTTCCGATGATCATCGCGTCCGGTTTCAGGTAGCCGTTGGCCTTGAGTTGCGACACCGCGCCGACATCCGGGTCTCCCGAACCGATCAAGAGTACACTATCGGTGTCCTTCAACTTGGTCTTGGAGGCTGCGTCGCCGGTGAATGCTGGGGTTCCCGTTACGGCAACCAGTATGGGCTTGATGCCATAACCGGCGAGCCCGCGATCAAGCCTTTGCCGCTCGGCGGCGGAAATATCGCTCGGCAAGAGCACAATGAGCCGCTTGCGCCCGGACGCCACCGCATAGGATGCCCCCTCGACCGCACTATCGATACGGTCGGACACGAAGGCGTAGGTGCCCGGTGGCCGTTCGGCGCCGTTGCCGCGCATGACCAGAAGCGGTGCGCGGGAAGAGCCGAGCCCTTGCCGCACGCTGCTGACCGGCACATCGGCGACCGAAAGAGCGACGAGCGCGACGTTCTGGTCCGCAAGCCGCTTCGCCGCCTCCTGGATCTGTTGTGGCGAACCGTCGGTGTTTTCGACCAGCAGCGAGAGTTGGCCGCCACCCACTTCCTCGATCGCGAGCGAGGCGCCGTCGCGGATGTCGCGTTCGCGTACCGTTTCCCCTGACGGCGCCATCAATGCCGTGATCAGCGCGATCCGTGTAGCGCCATTGCCGAAGGTTTCCTGCGGCTTCGCCGCATGTTCGGCCGCGCGTCGTGCGTGCCTCGCCTGCGGCGATTCCACGTCGAGCACGTCCTGGGGTGTGGGCGCGCCCTGACAGCCTGCAAGTGTGCCAAGCGCGAGCACGCCAACGACTAGCCACCGCCGACAGGACGACGCCCGCCTGGTCGGTGAAACCACAGCGTGGAACATGACGATCAAACCGCCAGCCTCAATTCATGTAATTCCGCATCTTGGTGTAGAAGCAATCGCACTTGGAGATGTAGTCCTCGTCGCGCCAGTTGGATTGCAGGTAGCCATAGGCCTTGCCGCAAGCAACCTTGGTCTCGGATGCCCAGACGAATGTCGGCCGGGTCGACGATATCCAGTGCGGGTCATCGGCGAC
Source organism: Ensifer adhaerens (assembly GCF_020035535.1). NCBI lineage: Bacteria > Pseudomonadati > Pseudomonadota > Alphaproteobacteria > Hyphomicrobiales > Rhizobiaceae > Ensifer > Ensifer adhaerens. The sequence continues at coordinate 2,939,814 of NZ_CP083350.1, forward strand.
CGCGATCGCCTCGTCCATGCGCGATACGACCTCCTTGGTCAGGGTCGAGACGTCCTGGTCAACGGTGAGCGAGGATTGGCTGGCTTCTGCGCACTGCCGCGCGGGTGGCGCATAATCGACGATGAGATCGGCCGCGAAACCTGAAACGGGTATCAGAGCGACCATCGCCCCCACCAGCATGCTTCTGATCATGAAAACATTCCCCCTGGAAAATGCGGTTCCCGGATGATTACCGAGAACCGCTGAACTGTCGAGATCGATAAGATGCTAATGAACATCTTGTGGCGTTTTCGTCCCATTTTCGTTGAACAGGACCTTCACCACATCGGACGAGACCTGGAAGTTCTCCAGAACGGCGACCGTATGCCAGGTGCCGCCGCCGGCGCTGCCGTCCGTGTCCACCTGCAGGTTGGCATTGCCGCCACCTGCGTCCTGAACGCGTACGAAGTTGTCTTGCAAGGCAGTTCCCGACGGCAGGTTGCCCAGGAGAGCCGTCAGATCGACGCTATCGCCTTCGGCGTACTTGTAATCCGTGATGACGTCATCGATGCCCGGGAGCAAGGAGTCCGAGTCGATCACGAAGGTGTCAGCGCCGGCACCACCGGTCATGTGGTCGGAGCCGGAGCCGCCATTGAGGAGATCGTTGCCGACACCGCCGTAGAGCGTGTCGTCGCCAGTCCCCCCATAGAGCGTATCGGCACCATTGCCCCCATAGAGCGTATCGTCGCCGATGCCGCCGAAAAGCAGATCGTCGCCGTCATTGCCGTAGAGCGTGTCATTGCCCGCACCGCCCATGAGAACGTCGTTGCTGCTGCTGCCGTTGAGGGTGTCGTTGAAATCCGAGCCCTTAACGCCTTCCATGTTCTTGTAGGTCTCGTTACCCAGGCCGACGCTCGTGAGGTTCACGAACGCGTCGGAGCTGCTTTGGACCAGCGTAAACGTGACCGGCCCCGTTGCATCGGACAGATCGAGCAGATCGACGCCGGCGCCACCGTCGATCTTATCGTTCCCGGTACTCGCATAGATGACGTCATTGCCGTTACCGCCGTTGAGAGTGTCGTTGCCGACACCGCCATAAATGACGTCGTCCTGTGCACTTCCGGTGATCGTGTTGTCCGTTGTGGTGTGCCCATCGGACACGAATGTGAGCGTGGAAGAATTCGACAGGTCACCATCCTGATCACGTCCCACAATACCGAACGTCAACGTCAGATCCGTGGCGGCCACTGTCTCCGTGTAGCTTACGGTTTTGAATGCAAGGTCGATATCGTTTGCTGAACCGGCTTGGTTTAGTCCCAATACTTCCACATAGTTGAATTTGAACCCAACGGCGCTTTGGGGTATTGTTACGCTTGTCTGCCCAGATGCAACTTGTACATCAATTTCCTTTTCGGATCCAAGTCCATCTCTAACAGTAAATCGAAGAACGCCCGGATTTGATACTTTGCCAAGTTGCAATGATATGGTGGAAACGAAATTGTCAAATTGTATTTTGAAGCTTTCTCCCACGGTAAACGCGGTATTTCCGACGCCGAATTCATTTCCTCCGGTCTGGGAGGTGGTTCCATTAAATACAGGCTGACCGTTGTTGTTGTTTATTACTGTGAATTTTGCGAACCCAAAATCGTAACTATAACTTGGGCTGTTCTTAAACTGATTGGCAGCCTCAATGGTTACCGGCGTCCCTGGACGTTCTTTCAGTTGCTCTAGCTGATACGTCCCGTCGGCGTTCGTCGTAAGACGGTACACGTCGTTACCCAGGTTATCCTTGACCAACACCTGGCCGGTTCCCGTACCAGATGCGCTCCAGCCCGACGGCAGGCCGTTGACGCTGTCGATCTTGTAGATCGCGATGCCGTCTGCGCCGGGCGTCGCATTGATGACACCTTCGAGGGCGCCGACTCCATTGGCCATATAGGCATTGCTGATGGACTGAATGCTCGGAACGTCGTCGTTGAAGTTGACCGTCAGCGTGCCGTTGGCAACCGAGCTGTCGGCGTCCGTCACGGTGTAGCCGAGGCCGACCGAGACGGTGTCCTCGCCGTTCGGACCGGCCGTATGCAGCACATTGTCCTTCAGTTCGACCGTATAGGCACCCGTTGCCGCATTCGTCACGGTCACCGTGAACAGAACACCGCGCGGACCCGTCGCCGTCAGGATGTTGCCGCTCCAGCTGTAGTTGACCGTCTCCTGGCCGACCGTGCCGCTCGTGCCATGCAGACCGGCAAACGAGAAGCCGTTCGCGCCTGCGCCGTCCAGACCGACGCTGCCGCCGAGCGTGCCCGAGAAGCTCGCCGCAGCGGCATCCGGGGCCGGGTTGGCGCCGGCAAGACCGTCATCGTCGACATTCGCAGACGCCACACCGCCCGTCGGCTTGTTGGCATCCGTCACCGAGAAGCCGAAGTTTGCCGTCGACGTGTCACCGTCGCCGTCCGTCACCGTGTAGTTGCCGGTGACCGGAACAGATGCGCCGACCGTCGCAGCATCCGCCTTGAACTCGTAGCTGCCGTCCGCCTTCACCCGGATCTCGCCTGCACCGACGTCGATCCATCCAGACCAGCCGCTGACCGCGTCGAACGCACCGACAGCAGCTCCATTGATCTGCGTCAGCGTTGCACCATCCGCACCAGCCGCAAAGTCGAACGAACCGGCAATCGTCGTGCCTTCAGCAACAGACCCGCCGGCTTCGTTCGAAGCCAAAGGCGCATCGTCGTTGAAGTTGACCGTCAGCGTGCCGTTGGCAACCGAGCTGTCGGCGTCCGTCACGGTGTAGCCGAGGCCGACCGAGACGGTGTCCTCGCCGTTCGGACCGGCCGTATGCAGCACATTGTCCTTCAGTTCGACCGTATAGGCACCCGTCGCCGCATTCGTCACGGTCACCGTGAACAGAACGCCGCGCGGACCCGTCGCCGTCAGGATGTTGCCGCTCCAGCTGTAGTTGACCGTCTCCTGGCCGACCGTGCCGCTCGTGCCATGCAGACCGGCAAACGAGAAGCCGTTCGCACCCGCGCCGTCCAGACCGACGCTGCCGCCGAGCGTGCCCGAGAAGCTCGCCGCAGCGGCATCCGGGGCCGGGTTGGCGCCGGCAAGACCGTCATCGTCGACATTCGCAGACGCCACACCGCCCGTCGGCTTGTTGGCATCCGTCACCGAGAAGCCGAAGTTTGCCGTCGACGTGTCACCGTCGCCGTCCGTCACCGTGTAGTTGCCGGTGACCGGAACAGATGCGCCGACCGTCGCAGCATCCGCCTTGAACTCGTAGCTGCCGTCCGCCTTCACCCGGATCTCGCCTGCACCGACGTCGATCCATCCAGACCAGCCGCTGACCGCGTCGAACGCACCGACAGCAGCTCCATTGATCTGCGTCAGCGTTGCACCATCCGCACCAGCCGCAAAGTCGAACGAACCGGCAATCGTCGTGCCTTCAGCAACAGACCCGCCGGCTTCGTTCGAAGCCAAAGGCGCATCGTCGTTGAAGTTGACCGTCAGCGTGCCGTTGGCAACCGAGCTGTCGGCGTCCGTCACGGTGTAGCCGAGGCCGACCGAGACGGTGTCCTCGCCGTTCGGACCGGCCGTATGCAGCACATTGTCCTTCAGTTCGACCGTATAGGCACCCGTCGCCGCATTCGTCACGGTCACCGTGAACAGAACGCCGCGCGGACCCGTCGCCGTCAGGATGTTGCCGCTCCAGCTGTAGTTGACCGTCTCCTGGCCGACCGTGCCGCTCGTGCCATGCAGACCGGCAAACGAGAAGCCGTTCGCACCCGCGCCGTCCAGACCGACGCTGCCGCCGAGCGTGCCCGAGAAGCTCGCCGCAGCGGCATCCGGGGCCGGGTTGGCGCCGGCAAGACCGTCATCGTCGACATTCGCAGACGCCACACCGCCCGTCGGCTTGTTGGCATCCGTCACCGAGAAGCCGAAGTTTGCCGTCGACGTGTCACCGTCGCCGTCCGTCACCGTGTAGTTGCCGGTGACCGGAACAGATGCGCCGACCGTCGCAGCATCCGCCTTGAACTCGTAGCTGCCGTCCGCCTTCACCCGGATCTCGCCTGCACCGACGTCGATCCATCCAGACCAGCCGCTGACCGCGTCGAACGCACCGACAGCAGCTCCATTGATCTGCGTCAGCGTTGCACCATCCGCACCAGCCGCAAAGTCGAACGAACCGGCAATCGTCGTGCCTTCAGCAACAGACCCGCCGGCTTCGTTCGAAGCCAAAGGCGCATCGTCGTTGAAGTTGACCGTCAGCGTGCCGTTGGCAACCGAGCTGTCGGCGTCCGTCACGGTGTAGCCGAGGCCGACCGAGACGGTGTCCTCGCCGTTCGGACCGGCCGTATGCAGCACATTGTCCTTCAGTTCGACCGTATAGGCACCCGTCGCCGCATTCGTCACGGTCACCGTGAACAGAACGCCGCGCGGACCCGTCGCCGTCAGGATGTTGCCGCTCCAGCTGTAGTTGACCGTCTCCTGGCCGACCGTGCCGCTCGTGCCATGCAGACCGGCAAACGAGAAGCCGTTCGCACCCGCGCCGTCCAGACCGACGCTGCCGCCGAGCGTGCCCGAGAAGCTCGCCGCAGCGGCATCCGGGGCCGGGTTGGCGCCGGCAAGACCGTCATCGTCGACATTCGCAGACGCCACACCGCCCGTCGGCTTGTTGGCATCCGTCACCGAGAAGCCGAAGTTTGCCGTCGACGTGTCACCGTCGCCGTCCGTCACCGTGTAGTTGCCGGTGACCGGAACAGATGCGCCGACCGTCGCAGCATCCGCCTTGAACTCGTAGCTGCCGTCCGCCTTCACCCGGATCTCGCCTGCACCGACGTCGATCCATCCAGACCAGCCGCTGACCGCGTCGAACGCACCGACAGCAGCTCCATTGATCTGCGTCAGCGTTGCACCATCCGCACCAGCCGCAAAGTCGAACGAACCGGCAATCGTCGTGCCTTCAGCAACAGACCCGCCGGCTTCGTTCGAAGCCAAAGGCGCATCGTCGTTGAAGTTGACCGTCAGCGTGCCGTTGGCAACCGAGCTGTCGGCGTCCGTCACGGTGTAGCCGAGGCCGACCGAGACGGTGTCCTCGCCGTTCGGACCGGCCGTATGCAGCACATTGTCCTTCAGTTCGACCGTATAGGCACCCGTCGCCGCATTCGTCACGGTCACCGTGAACAGAACGCCGCGCGGACCCGTCGCCGTCAGGATGTTGCCGCTCCAGCTGTAGTTGACCGTCTCCTGGCCGACCGTGCCGCTCGTGCCATGCAGACCGGCAAACGAGAAGCCGTTCGCACCCGCGCCGTCCAGACCGACGCTGCCGCCGAGCGTGCCCGAGAAGCTCGCCGCAGCGGCATCCGGGGCCGGGTTGGCGCCGGCAAGACCGTCATCGTCGACATTCGCAGACGCCACACCGCCCGTCGGCTTGTTGGCATCCGTCACCGAGAAGCCGAAGTTTGCCGTCGACGTGTCACCGTCGCCGTCCGTCACCGTGTAGTTGCCGGTGACCGGAACAGATGCGCCGACCGTCGCAGCATCCGCCTTGAACTCGTAGCTGCCGTCCGCCTTCACCCGGATCTCGCCTGCACCGACGTCGATCCATCCAGACCAGCCGCTGACCGCGTCGAACGCACCGACAGCAGCTCCATTGATCTGCGTCAGCGTTGCACCATCCGCACCAGCCGCAAAGTCGAACGAACCGGCAATCGTCGTGCCTTCAGCAACAGACCCGCCGGCTTCGTTCGAAGCCAAAGGCGCATCGTCGTTGAAGTTGACCGTCAGCGTGCCGTTGGCAACCGAGCTGTCGGCGTCCGTCACGGTGTAGCCGAGGCCGACCGAGACGGTGTCCTCGCCGTTCGGACCGGCCGTATGCAGCACATTGTCCTTCAGTTCGACCGTATAGGCACCCGTCGCCGCATTCGTCACGGTCACCGTGAACAGAACGCCGCGCGGACCCGTCGCCGTCAGGATGTTGCCGCTCCAGCTGTAGTTGACCGTCTCCTGGCCGACCGTGCCGCTCGTGCCATGCAGACCGGCAAACGAGAAGCCGTTCGCACCCGCGCCGTCCAGACCGACGCTGCCGCCGAGCGTGCCCGAGAAGCTCGCCGCAGCGGCATCCGGGGCCGGGTTGGCGCCGGCAAGACCGTCATCGTCGACATTCGCAGACGCCACACCGCCCGTCGGCTTGTTGGCATCCGTCACCGAGAAGCCGAAGTTTGCCGTCGACGTGTCACCGTCGCCGTCCGTCACCGTGTAGTTGCCGGTGACCGGAACAGATGCGCCGACCGTCGCAGCATCCGCCTTGAACTCGTAGCTGCCGTCCGCCTTCACCCGGATCTCGCCTGCACCGACGTCGATCCATCCAGACCAGCCGCTGACCGCGTCGAACGCACCGACAGCAGCTCCATTGATCTGCGTCAGCGTTGCACCATCCGCACCAGCCGCAAAGTCGAACGAACCGGCAATCGTCGTGCCTTCAGCAACAGACCCGCCGGCTTCGTTCGAAGCCAAAGGCGCATCGTCGTTGAAGTTGACCGTCAGCGTGCCGTTGGCAACCGAGCTGTCGGCGTCCGTCACGGTGTAGCCGAGGCCGACCGAGACGGTGTCCTCGCCGTTCGGACCGGCCGTATGCAGCACATTGTCCTTCAGTTCGACCGTATAGGCACCCGTCGCCGCATTCGTCACGGTCACCGTGAACAGAACGCCGCGCGGACCCGTCGCCGTCAGGATGTTGCCGCTCCAGCTGTAGTTGACCGTCTCCTGGCCGACCGTGCCGCTCGTGCCATGCAGACCGGCAAACGAGAAGCCGTTCGCACCCGCGCCGTCCAGACCGACGCTGCCGCCGAGCGTGCCCGAGAAGCTCGCCGCAGCGGCATCCGGGGCCGGGTTGGCGCCGGCAAGACCGTCATCGTCGACATTCGCAGACGCCACACCGCCCGTCGGCTTGTTGGCATCCGTCACCGAGAAGCCGAAGTTTGCCGTCGACGTGTCACCGTCGCCGTCCGTCACCGTGTAGTTGCCGGTGACCGGAACAGATGCGCCGACCGTCGCAGCATCCGCCTTGAACTCGTAGCTGCCGTCCGCCTTCACCCGGATCTCGCCTGCACCGACGTCGATCCATCCAGACCAGCCGCTGACCGCGTCGAACGCACCGACAGCAGCTCCATTGATCTGCGTCAGCGTTGCACCATCCGCACCAGCCGCAAAGTCGAACGAACCGGCAATCGTCGTGCCTTCAGCAACAGACCCGCCGGCTTCGTTCGAAGCCAAAGGCGCATCGTCGTTGAAGTTGACCGTCAGCGTGCCGTTGGCAACCGAGCTGTCGGCGTCCGTCACGGTGTAGCCGAGGCCGACCGAGACGGTGTCCTCGCCGTTCGGACCGGCCGTATGCAGCACATTGTCCTTCAGTTCGACCGTATAGGCACCCGTCGCCGCATTCGTCACGGTCACCGTGAACAGAACGCCGCGCGGACCCGTCGCCGTCAGGATGTTGCCGCTCCAGCTGTAGTTGACCGTCTCCTGGCCGACCGTGCCGCTCGTGCCATGCAGACCGGCAAACGAGAAGCCGTTCGCACCCGCGCCGTCCAGACCGACGCTGCCGCCGAGCGTGCCCGAGAAGCTCGCCGCAGCGGCATCCGGGGCCGGGTTGGCGCCGGCAAGACCGTCATCGTCGACATTCGCAGACGCCACACCGCCCGTCGGCTTGTTGGCATCCGTCACCGAGAAGCCGAAGTTTGCCGTCGACGTGTCACCGTCGCCGTCCGTCACCGTGTAGTTGCCGGTGACCGGAACAGATGCGCCGACCGTCGCAGCATCCGCCTTGAACTCGTAGCTGCCGTCCGCCTTCACCCGGATCTCGCCTGCACCGACGTCGATCCATCCAGACCAGCCGCTGACCGCGTCGAACGCACCGACAGCAGCTCCATTGATCTGCGTCAGCGTTGCACCATCCGCACCAGCTGCAAAGTCGAACGAACCGGCAATCGTCGTGCCTTCAGCAACAGACCCGCCGGCTTCGTTCGAAGCCAAAGGAACGTCGTCCGAGACCGAGACGTTGACCGTGCCCTCGGCCGTGTCGCCGTCCGTGTCGGAGGCGATCACCTTGACCGCGCCGAGGCTCGCAAGGTCGTCGGCGTCGATGCCGGGATGGCTGGCGTAATTGTCGTTCAGCGTCGCCGTTACCGTCGCGCTGTCGCCGCTGCGCACCAGGTCGAGGGTCACGATCGCAACACCACCGGCACGGCCGACGATCTGCGTGTCGGAGACGCGTTCCCAGGTCAGCGAACCCGTCAGGCCGCTGGTGTCGCCGAAGGCGATCTTGGCGATCGCGTCCGAGCCCGCATTAAAGCCGATCGTGCCGGCGCTCGTCGTCGAGCCCGGGGTCGAGCCGTCGGCAAGGTTCTGGTCGTCGAGCGTCAACGAGGCCGAGGCGGATGCCGGATCTACCGTCGGGCCGGCGCCGTCGGTCACCGTGATCGTCTGGCTGTCGCTCGTTGTGTCACCATCGGCGTCCGTCGCCGACAGCGAGAAGGTGACGTTGACGCCAGCCGGATTGTTGAGGTTGCTGGCCGCGTCGAATGACCAGGTCTTGTCGGAATTGACCGTCAGCGTGCCTTCGGCAAGCTTGAAGACTACAGACTGACCCGCCGTCAGTGTCAGGATCTGCGTCGTGTTGCCGACCGTGACGTTCACCGTGCTGACGCCGTCGGCACCCGCCGTCAGCGTCCAGTTGCCGGCAAGCGACTGACCTTCGACTACATTCGAAGTCTCCGGATCCGTGATGCCGATCACCGGCATATCGTCGGAGACCGATACGTTGACCGTGCCCTGGGCCGTGTCGCCATCCGTGTCGGAAGCGATCACCTTGACCGCGCCGAGGCTCGCAAGGTCGTCGGCGTCGATGCCGGGATGGCTGGCGTAATTGTCGTTCAGCGTCGCCGTCACCGTCGCGCTGTCGCCGCTGCGCACCAGGTCGAGGGTCACGATCGCAACACCACCGGCACGGCCGACGATCTGCGTGTCGGAGACGCGTTCCCAGGTCAGCGAACCCGTCAGGCCGCTGGTGTCGCCGAAGGCGATCTTGGCGATCGCGTCCGAGCCCGCATTAAAGCCGATCGTGCCGGCGCTCGTCGTCGAGCCCGGGGTCGAGCCGTCGGCAAGGTTCTGGTCGTCGAGCGTCAACGAGGCCGAGGCGGATGCCGGATCTACCGTCGGGCCGGCGCCGTCGGTCACCGTGATCGTCTGGCTGTCGCTCGTTGTGTCACCATCGGCGTCCGTCGCCGACAGCGAGAAGGTGACGTTGACGCCAGCCGGATTGTTGAGGTTGCTGGCCGCGTCGAATGACCAGGTCTTGTCGGAATTGACCGTCAGCGTGCCTTCGGCAAGCTTGAAGACTACAGACTGACCCGCCGTCAGTGTCAGGATCTGCGTCGTGTTGCCGACCGTGACGTTCACCGTGCTGACGCCGTCGGCACCCGCCGTCAGCGTCCAGTTGCCGGCAAGCGACTGACCTTCGACTACATTCGAAGTCTCCGGATCCGTGATGCCGATCACCGGCACGTCGTCGACGACATCGATGCGCAGCGTCGCCGCACCGGTTGCGCCATCACTGTCCGTGACGGTCAGATTGAAAACATCGCGGTCCTGTTCGACGTTCGTGCCGACACCGGGCCCGGAAACTGGGCTGGTCAGCTCGTAGGTATATTGCGCCACGCCGGTGACCGGATCATAGGCAGTGATGGTCAGCACGCCGAACAGGCCGGCGACCGACTGGCCGACGAGGCCGCCGATTGCGAAAGTCTGGCCATTGATCGTCAGGCTGGAGACATCGCCGAGGCCATCCGGGTCAGAAATCGTAAAGAAGCCGTTGACCGAGGCGCTGCCATCGCCGGCGCGCGATCCGCCCGCGAGACCGGCTTCATCGACCTGCCGATCGCTCACAATGATGCCGCTCGGGTCGCTGCTGCCACCATCAGGGGTGATCGACGGATTGTCATTCGGATCGAGCGTGAAAGGTAGAAGCTCGGTCGCCTCAAGTGTCGGAAAATCCAGCGACGTCGGCGGCAGCAGATCGATGACCGGGCCGGCCTGACCGATATCGCCATTCTCGTCAGAGAAGCCGCCGCCGCTGCTCTGGTTCGACACCACGCTGATGCTGCCGTCCGGACCTGCTGCGACGTTGATGCCGTTTTCGCCGAGCACGGCAACCAGGGTTTCCCGCGGAATTTCGGCGTCGCCAATGACGAAGGTCGGAACCTTCAATGCGGCGTTGTGAATAGTGATCGTCGAGCCGTCCGGCTGCTCCAAAACGATATCGGTACCGACGACCTTGATCTTCTCGATCGACGCGCCCGCGGGCAAATGCACCACGTTAGAGGCGTCCGCGGTGACCGTCGCCGGCATTGGTGGCGTCTGAGGTGCGGTCTCGGCGCTTTTCACCGGCGCTCCGGTTGCCGGGTCGACGAGCTGAGGTTCTCCCTCCGCTCCAGTCGCTGCCTGTGCCACCAATCGGTCAGCCTTGCCATCCGGCGCGTTGCGGAACTCGATTGCCTCTGCCTGCGTAGCGGCGGCTTCGTTGGAAATTGCGGTGCCTTCGGTTGCCATAGAAATACCCCTCGACCTTTGCGGGCAAGAAAACACCAAGCTTTTTGGATCGCAATCGGCCCCAGACAGATAAGCGAAAAACAGCATACTATGTTATGCCAATACCCAAAATTGGTGAGCTTAGTACAATTTTAGTATTTCTGGTCGTCGGTCCCTAACCATGCGTCGTGTGGGCCGATGGCGACTCGGCAAGGTGCCCCCGAAATCGCGCTCCAACACCTCAGTCATCCGTTGGAGTTCGGGCGCGCGTTCATATCGTTGCAGGTAGCCAAGGAGAGATCGGCGAAACAAACGGGCGTGATCAGCAACCGCCGCGACAGGCCGGCAATGACGATGTCGCCGGTGTACTTGCAAGCCCTGCCGACGACCTGATCCAAAAGAATACATAAGTATAGAATTTGAATAAAATTTTATGCAAAACGTATTGGTGCGAGACATACTAAATAATACATGCCGCTTTACCAGCGTTTTTCTTTTCGTTCGTACAGTGTCCTCACGAAACCGAGAGACACGGCAATGAACAAGAAAAGCTGGCAGCACTGCGGAAAATACCTGAAGACTTCGGCTTTCGCGTTCGGCCTGGTGGCGCTGTCTGCGACGTCATCCGTTCAGGCGGGCCAGTCCGGTATGCTGCACCCCGGTCTCTTCCAGCAGATGCTGAGCATGGCCAGCCCTTTGGCTGCCATCGCCACCGAGACGCTCAATACCTTGTCGAAGGAAGCTTCCGAGGCGTTGAAGAGCCAGCAGGTCCAGAAGGTGGCGGTGGCTGCGCGCCCAGGCATCAGCAGTCAGGCACCCGTTGCATCGGAGCCCACCGCCGTGTTCCATTCGGTCGCCTTCCGCGTTTCTTCCATCCCTGTGGCCCGCAAATGGAAGACCGTCTATCCAGCGGTCGTAGCAGCGGATTTCAACCACTGTGCGCAGGAGAGCGGCTGCGCCGCCCGCGGCATTCTCGGCAAGGCGATCGAAAAAGCCAAGGAACTCGCATTCCGCCAGAAGATCAGCGGTATCAACCGCACTGTGAACCGAATTGTGCGCTACGTACCGGACGCTGAAAACTACGGTGCGAAGGACTACTGGGCAACGCCGGATGAGATTCTGGCCCGCGGCAAGGGTGACTGCGAAGACTATGCCATCCTGAAGATGGCTGCCCTGAAAGCCGCCGGGTTGCCGTCTGAGGCCATGTCGATCGTGGTGCTTCGCGATGTCCGGCGCAACCTCTATCACGCCGTACTCGCCATCACGACGAGCCAGGGACACTTCATCCTCGACAACCTAAGTGACGAGGTGAAGCTCGATCGTGCGCTTCCGAGCTATCAGCCGCTGTTTTCGGTGAGCGCCGATCGCTCGTGGATCCATGGCATCAAGACCACCGACGACAAGGTCGCGTCTGCCGCACCTCTTGCAGACGTCATGCCCGGTGAAGGCATTGCCATCCGCTAAAGGTCGTCCCTAAACGTCGACGGCTTCACTCTCCATCAACGCTTCAGCCGTTCTCGCGACAGGCTGCCCACCGAACGCTCAGGCCAGGATAAAGCCGATGATCACGTCCTGGTCGGCGAGCGGAGCCAATGCAGCATTGAGCTTGCCGCGCGTCACCTGCCCCTGAACGCCGATCGTGAAGCCCGCGGGCTGCGGCTCACCCGGAGCTGCCTTCAGGCGGCGGACAAGGTCGACGAATTGAACATCGAATGACAGCCTCAGACCACGTGCTGGCTGCGGTTGTTGCGATCGCAGTACCCGGGACTGGACGTAGGCGAGGAACGCGGGGTTGAAGGCGACGATGGTCTTGTTTCCAGTGAGCGCAAAGGCAGGCGTCGGACTGGCGCGAACCTGACCGGCGACGACAGATAGGTTGCTGCGTTGCCTGGCGAGCTTAAGCTCATCGTGCATGTAGCGCGTGGCGATATAGCGCAAGCGCGCCGTGAGGTTGCCCTCGCCTTCGAGGTCCCTTTCACAGGCGCCAACGATGTCTGCAAGTCTTCGTCCTTGGCGCGCAGCGAGTTCGCCGAGGCACTGCCAATAGATTTCCTCGAGCTTGATCCCGCGGCGCTGACCGTCGACGGTGACGACGCGGAACCGCAGCGCGCTCAGGTCCTCATCGGACAGTGGAGCCTGCGTTTCGTTCATCCATCAGCGCTCCCGCAGAGCTTCCTCACGCGCCTTGTTGATCGGCTTCATCAGGTAGGCAAGGATCGTCTTTTTGCCTGTCATGATATCCACCGACGCGATCATGCCCGGCATGATCGCGTATTCGCGTCCGTCTTTCACCAGTGCAGCCGTGTCGGTCTTAACGCGCACGAGATAGTAGGTCTCACCATTGTTCTGGTCGACGAGGCTGTCGGCGCTGACGGTTTCGACGATCCCGCCGAGGCCGCCATAGATCGAGAAGTCATAGGCAGAGACCTTGATCAACGCAGGCTGGCCCGTGCGCACGAAGGCGACGTCGCGCGGTGAAAGCCGAGCCTCCACCAGCAGCGTTTCCGATGTCGGTACGACGCCGCCGATCACCGCGCCGGGCGTCACATAGGCGCCGACCGTGTTGACATCCAACGTGTTGATGATGCCATCGACCGGCGAACGAATATCGGTGTTTGCGACGCGACTGCTCGCCCCGCGGATCGTTTCCTCGATTACGGAAAGCTGTGAAAGCGCCTCGGTCTTTTCCGCCAGCGCTTCCTGCTTCAGCTGCAGGGAAAGTTCAGTTACCTGAAGCGATGCCTCCTTGAGCGCGGCTTCCAGCTTGCCGACCGATTCCTTCCAGAGCGCGAGTTGCCCACGCGTGTCGGTCAATTCCTTCTCAACCCGCAGCAGCTCCGTCTGAGCGATGAGCTTGCGCTTGGCCATCGGCTCGATGAGCCCCTGTTCGCGCTCGGTGACCTGCAGGCTTTCGGTCAGCCGGGTGATGTTGGCTTGCGCTTCCGCCAGTTCCTTCTGGCGCTGGCCCTCGCGGGCCTGCATGACCGACAGCTTATTGTTGAAGTTTCCGGCCTTCGCCTGAAGCAGTTGCTCCTCGTTCGCACAGATCGCCGGCGCGGCCTTTGCGATATCCTCGGGGCAGTTGTACTTGGCGTCGTAGGCTCCGCTTTCCTCGAGTTCCAGCCGCGCGATCTGTGCACGCAGCGACCGCGCCTTGGCTTCTAGTTCGCCAAGCGAAGAGCCGCTCGCTGTGTCGTCCAGCCGCAGGATCAGATCGCCGCGACGGACGACCTGCCCGGGTTGCACTGCAATCTCCCGCACGATGCCAGGTTCACTCGACTGGATGATCTGCGTCTTGGAGACCGGAATGACCTTGCCTTCGCCGCGGGCGATTTCGTCGACCTCGGCGATCGCAGCCCAGGCAACAAAACAGCTGATCAGCAAGCCGATGACAAGCAGTCCGGCGCGCGCGGCAAGCGGCGGTTTCTCTGTCATACCGCCCCCTCCGCCGGCCCAGTGGGACCGGAGCGTCTTTGCAGCTGTTCGATGACTGCAGCTTTTGGGCCATCGGCGACGAGGCGTCCCCGGTCGAGGACAAGCAACCGATCGACGAGGCTCAGCATGCTGTGGCGATGTGTGGAGATCAGAAGCGTCACGTCGCTGCTGAAGACGTTGGAGAGCTTGTTGATCAGCTCGCGCTCACTGGCAAGGTCCATCGCCCCCGAAGGCTCATCGAGGAAGACGACCTTCGGCTTGCGCAACAACAGTCGGGCAATGGCGACCGCCTGGCGTTGCCCACCCGAGAGTTGCGAGCCCCGTTCACCGACCGGCATGTCATAGCCGCGCGGATGATGTGACACGAAATCGTCCACGCCGGCGAGCCGTGCTGCCGCAACCACCTCTTCATCGCTGGCGGTTGGGTTCGCCATCAGCAGGTTTTCCTTGATCGTGCCGGAAAACAGATCCGAATTCTGCGACACGAAGGAGACCGCCGAGCGAACGACGGAGGGATGCAACTGCCGGATATCGACGCCGTCGAGCAAGATACGACCGGCACTGGGCGCATAGAGACCTGCGAGAAGCCGGCCGAGCGTGGTCTTGCCCGAACCGATGCGCCCGATGATGCCAACGCGTTCGCCGGCCCTTATCGTCACGTTCATGCCGTTGACCACTTTGTAGTCGGTCCCCGGATAGGCAAAGTCGAGGTTGGTGAACGTGATGCTGCCGTTGCGGATTTCGCGGTTGACGAAGCCGATGGTGTCCGGCCGGTCCTCAGGCTGCTCCATTACCGCATTCAAAATGCGCAGCGCCAAGATTGCCTGACGCAGCCGGGCAAGCGTCATTGCGATCTGGCCGAGCGGCGCGACGGCGCGGCCGGCCAGCATGCTGGCCGCGATGATTGCGCCAGACGAGATCTTGCCTTCGGTGAATTCGTAGGCGCCGGCGACGACAATGCAGACCGTCACCAATTGCTGCACGAACTGCGTCGCGTGCGAGGCCCAGGAAGAGATTTCCTTGATCTGCTCGGACGTGTTGGAGGAGTGCTTGGCCAATTCGTTCCAGCGACGCAGAAGCTGCTTTTCCGAATGCAGCGTCTTTACCGTCTCGATCGCGCTGATCGTCTCTACAAGCAGCGCTTGACGCTGGGCAGATTCGTTCGATGCCGCGGCAACCCGGTTGCCGATCTTGTACTGCGCGACATAGCCGATCATGACGCTCAAAAGGAATGCGATCGCCGGGATGAGCGCGATCCAGCCCGCAACCGCATAGACGGCCGCGATGAAAACGAAGACGAAAAGGCTGTCGATGAGGGTGCTGAGCGTATTCGATGTGAAGAATTCGCGAACGAATTCATACTGCATCGCCCTGTTGGCGTATTCCCCCGTAGACGGTGGCCGCGATGCCATCGTCGCATGCAGGATTTTCTCGAACAGCATGTAGGAAAGCTTCAAGTCGGCCTTCCGTCCGGCAAAGTCGATCAGCGCGGCACGAACCGTCTTCAGCAGGAAGTCGAACAGGATGGCGGTACTGATGCCGAGCGCCAGGACCCAGAGCGTCGCAATCGCCTTGTTCGGAAGAATCCGGTCATAGACATTCATCGTGAAGAGTGGCGCCGCCAGTGCCAGCACGTTGATGAAAAAGGCCGCGATCGCTACTTGCACATAGGCTTGCCAGAAAGGCTTCACCGTGGCTGTCAGCCAATGCCGGCGGTCAATGTTGCGCGCCTCACCGACGCCGCGGCCGGACGCCGTATTGAGATAGGTTGCCGAGAAGGAGATAGCATAGGCAAGGCCGCCGAGCTGCAGCTCCGACAGTTTCACCGCCGCTTCTCCAGGTGCAGCGGCCCTGTTCGAAAGGCTCAAAGTGCCGTCCGGCGCCTCTTCCAGAAGTGCCATGGCGCTGCCGTCGCGAAAGACGAGCAGCAGCGGGTACACGAAATCACGATTGCCGATCGCGCGTCCGGAAACGGCTTCCGTTTCCAGGCCGACCCGCTCTGCGATACGAGAGACGTCTTCGGCGCTCGGCGACCGAGGGTCGAAAGGCACGTCAGAATACAGCACGCTGTCCGACGAGGGACGATTCAAGAAGATACAGATCTCCTTGAACGCCTCGGAAAAGCCGGTCAGAGACGGGCCTATCTGCACATGCCTGTCAATGCTTTGCACTACCACAGATTGTGTCCATCCTGACGAGGACTATTATTTCTGCCGAATCGGCGCCAACAAGTCGAGCGGCAAGTCGTTCGTCTGACGCGACGGGACACGGCGATAGGTTTCCGTGGGCGGCGTAGCCGGAACATTGAACTCGTTGCGGGCATAGGCTTCGGCCTGGGCCGGCGCCTTGATCTGCATCGTCGAAAGGAGCTGCCCGGTCGCTGCAAGCAGGCGATACTCGGCGAACAGGGCGGCGTACTGCGAGGTTTTCGCGAGAACGCTGACGTTGAAACGCGAATTCTGCGCGCCGAGCACGTCAAGCAGCGAACGCTGTCCGACCTTGAGCTGTTCGCGATAGGACTCGACGAGCTGGACGTTCATCTGGGCCTGCGCGTTCAGCGTGCGAGAGATCTCGTACTGGCTGTTGCGGCGTTCCCAGGAAATGCGCACGGCTTCCTCGACCTCGCGATGGGCCTGGTGGAAGACCAGCCGCTGTTCGCTTGCACGGCGCATCTGCTCCTGCTCGTTGGCAATATCGATACCGCCACGATAGAGGTTCCACTTGGCGACGATTCGCGCCTGCGCATCCCAGCTGTTGCCGGTCTCGCCGCCGATATCGTTGCCCGTGCGCACGCGCCCTTCCGCGAAGACTTCCGGAAGCATGTTCGAGCGCGCAGCCTTGACCTGCGAGTCGGCAACGCTGATGTCGGAATCGGCAGCCTTGATGCGCGGGTTGTTGCCGCGGGCAATACCGATCGCCGTCTCGAGCGTCTTCGGCAGGACGCCGGCAACCGACTTCGGCATCGACGGTTTCGTCAGCGGCTGGCCGACCAGGCGGTTGAAGCTGATCTTGACGGTTTCAAGCGCTTCTTCTGCTTCCTGCAGACGCGCCTTTGCCGACAACAGGCGCTCACTCGCCTGCTGACGATCGGCGTCGGTCAGGGCGCCACCTGAAATCAGCGAGCTGATGTCCGACAGGATCGACTGGTGCACGCCGACGTTCTTGCGCGCTTCAGCAACGATCTGCTGCTGGAGAATGTACTCGAAGTATTCACGGACGATCTGCAGGCCAATCGTCTCGGACCGCTCAAGGACGCGGAAGGAGGCGCTGTCAACGCGAGCAGCCTGACGCTCCAGCTCGGCGCGTCTGCCACCGCCGTCGAACAGCTTCTGCGTAATCGTCAGACCGACGTCGGAAGGATAAAGTGGATCGTTTTCGATGGAGCCAAGCCGCCGGCTTTCATCTTCAAGATGCTGCACACCTGTCGAAGCTTCCATATCTACGCTCGGCAAGTATAGACCACGCGCTTGACGTAGCTCGAACTCGACAGCCTCGCGGTTCTCGATCGACTGGCCGATCTCCGGGTTCGATTCCATTGCGACCTGAAGCGCTTCCCTAAGCGTCATCGCTTCGGCGGCGCCACCTGCAAATACGGTCGACGCGAGCAGAACGGAAAAAAGCCCACCCTTAAAAGTTTTCCCCACTTTCAATATTATCCCCCTCGCAATCAGTACGTCATGCTGGCTAATCCGAGCGTACGTTACAACTGCCGAAATTTACCGATAGATAATACAGAGGTAATATAAAGCGGCCACCAATTTTGGGGTGGTCCTGCGGCGCTCGGGCCTTTCGCACGGCTATGTTGCAAAAATGGAACATCCGAGCCGCCGCAAGACATTCCGTTAACCCATTGAAATAAAATAAATCACACGCAGCGCATCAAGGCCGTTAGGCACCTCGGATTACTGCAACGTTGCCGTCAGCTCAACGCCCGCGCGAACTAGCCACTGTCTTTTCAGCCACTGCGAGCTAAGCTCGACCGTCTCCCAAGTCGACCCCTACGCCCGGTGATTCACGCGGAAGGCAGCCGGACGAAATCGACGCCCTGGGTTCCTTCGCTGGCAACCATGACCGTCTCGGATGCTGCTGCGCGGCGCAACCGCTCGAGGTCAACGCTGCCGTCAAACAATGCACCGCCAACGCTGAGCGCCAGATCGACCTTGCTGCCGTCGGCAGAGAAGTGTGCGGAAGCCAATGCGTTCGTCAGGCGGATGGAAACCTGCTCAGCGTCCGACTCGCTTGCCCCGATCAAGAGAACATCGAAGCTCGCCGGGCCGGTACGTGCAACGATGTCATCACGGCGCACCGACGTGCTGATCGTGGAGGCGACGAACTGGAGCAGCTCTTCGCTCCAGGCCGGTCCGAAAGCGTCACCGACATCATCGAGGTTGTTGATTCTCAGATGGATGAGCGCACCGTGTAGCTCTTCGCCTGCGCGCTGCCGGCGACGTTCGAGGCCGTTGACCTGCTGTACCAGCCCGCGGCCGGTTACGCAGCCGGTTGTCGCATCGTGGGCAACGACATGGTTTATCTGATTGCGCAGGCGCTGGGCACGTCGAAACTGTGTCGCTGCGAGGACGATCAGCGGTACGCCCATCAGCAGGGAGATCAGGGCGGCGCCAACCATGGCGGCCGCATAGGGCCGATCGACGAGAGCGACCAGGCTGAGATAAACCAAAACCTGCGCGAGTACGACAAAACCAACGATGCCAGCGATGACATATCGCGCGATTCGCCAGTCCCTCTGACCGTTGAACTGTACTTCCCTACGCATGCATCGCTCCCGATTCACCAATGACGATCGGTCTAGCGCGAGTTTATGGATATTCCATTTCCAGGGTACCTACAACTTTATGCAGTACGGAGCATTCCGAGAAAAATGCTCCAAAACGGGATGTCCGACTCGCCGACAGTCATTTGCTGGCCCGTCCTGCAGGCATCGACGGGCCTCCAAGCGCCAGCGGCGAAGAAATGCGATTCGATGCCGGATGTCACCGTATGAAAAGGGGGGCTCGCGCGCAGAAACGCGGCGCGAAGTGATCTTCGGGTCAGCCAGCACATCGCATCTGGAGGGGGCTCACCCGTGCAATTGCAAGAGGGTCGGGAACCCTCCCCGCCTTTCGGCGTTCCTATTCCGCCGGGCGGCTCCGCCCGAAGCTTTAGCGCCACGAAAGGATCCAAAGATGTACGACAGGGAGCGTTGGCCGGAACAAAGGGCATCAACCGGACTGCCGGTCGGAATCATGCTTCTTTCAGCTCTGGCCATAACCGCCTATCTCGCTGTCGGTGGCGCCTTTTCGGACGGTGGGGAACGCGCCGTCGTTTACATTCCCCAAGCTACAGGAAAGTAGTGCGCACGGCGCTGCAACGCGAGGTGGCCTCGTCCACGGTCGTGGGCCTTCAATGCGTGTCGCCATGCGTGAAAACGGGGCGGCTCCTCCTCCGTCCCGTAGTTCACGACAGGCTGAGAATGTCTCTGCAAGCAATGCCGTGAGTGACCGGCAATGAATCCGGCGAGCATCACGGGATACCGCCCATCCGGTGGCCATTCACGAGCGATCAACGTGACAGCGGCTGCCGCCGAAGGCAACGAATCAAACGGATGTCGAACTACTCAATTTGGGTAAGGTCTTCCAAGAATAGCGTAGGCATATTTCCGCCGGTTGTGCAGAGCCGCTTGCCGGTGCAGCGTTTGAAGCGGGGGACTGGGGTCTGCGCAGCGGCGTCTTCATCCGGAAGAGGCAGAGGGCGCTAACACGCATGTGGATCATTCCGAACCTGCACTCGGAGCGCGTCTTCTATGTTTGCCAAATTGGCTATATGCCACAGGCTCGAACCTAGCAGGAGACATCATGGAAACCGTCGAGATCAGCGGCCGCAGCGACTTCGCGCTTTGGGCCATACAGCGCGCCCAGGAAATCGTCACGGCCGAAGGCGCCGCCTTTGCCATGGCCGCTCGCGACATGGATGAAGAGACTCTCGCCGAAACTGCAGCCGCGCTCGGCAAAGCCATCAGCGAAGCCATGCTCGAGGTTTTCGACGGCCTTACAGCCGAGTGATCTGGTCTCTCGGAGCCCCTGGGCACCCGAGGAAGACGGTGCGTCAGCTCCGCTCCTCAAGAGCGTCATTTCCGCCGTACGTCGAGGCCGAGCGCCTCTGCAATGGTGATGGTCTGGTCGATCGTGATGATCGCATCCTTGAGTTGGACATTCTCCGGGTCGATCGCACTGAGGTCGCTGCCCCGGAGGTCACAGGCCGTGAAATCGACACCGTGTAGCCAGGCGCCGGAGAGGTCGACATCCCGCAGCGAGCCGCCTTTGCAGGAGGCGCCTGTCAGGTCCGCTTCCCGCAGGCGGGTGTCCTTGAAGGACGCGCGGCCGAGAGCGGCACCGGGCAAGCCGACGAAGGACCAGTCGCCGCCCGCGACCTGCATTTGATCGAAATCGCAGGCATCGAACATGCTGCCGACGAACTTGCACTCGGTGAAACGGCTGTCGAAGAATTTGCAGGACACGAAGGTACAGTTCACGAACGCGCTCGCCTGATGCGACGAGGCATTGAAGCGGGCGCGCCGGAAGGTGCATTCGTGGAAGACGACGCCAACCGTCTGTGCCTCGGTCAGGTCGAGATCGGTGAACAGAGTGTTCTGGTGACGCTCGCGTTCGATCTGCCGGCCATACCAATCCGCGCCGGCAATGGTGATTTCGGTCTTCGGTGGCGCTTCGCCATATCGTCGTTCAGCCATCATCGATCCATCGCGCTCGGCGCAGCGCCCGCCGCTTCGTCAACCTGCTCGATTGCCTGACGTCAGGACGCCGGCAACGAACTCGCTTTAAGCGAGTGCCATAGCCTATTCAGGTTTGAGGGTCGATGGCACGGCACAAACGCTGGGATCAGCCAGATCCCGCGTCAGTCGTCAATTCGGAACCCGACCTTCATGACCACCTGGTAGTGTGCCACTTCGCCATCCTTGATGTGGCCCCGGATCTGATCGACCTCGAACCATTCGAGATTTCGCATGGTTTTCGAAGCCCGCGCAATCGCCGTTTCGATCGCCTCGGTGACGGAAGACTTCGAACTGCCGACAAGTTCTACTTTCTTGTAGACATGGTCACTCATGACACCCTCCCGGTTGCCTCTGGAAGCTACCGACAAGCCTACAACCAAATCACGAAAACAGCACCTCCGCAGCGAGGTGGAGAATCTTGCACCGCTGGGAACGCATGCTTGCGGCGGCCATCTATCAATCGGTGGTGCAGCCGCCGCCGTTTCGTCCTCTGCCCTACCCATCCCAACCTCGCTTATCACTTGACGTTTGGCAACTATGAGAATGACATTGAGATATCATTCTCAAATTGGGAATGATTCCGGGAGCTTTATCGCAGCAAGCTCAGATCAGGAGGTGGCATGAAAGAGGCCACGCCCGCTGAGAGAACGGATCATTGAGATGGCGATGATGATCGAGGGACAGTCACGCTTCCAGCCTTTCGGCTTATCCTGTTGGGGTTTTGCAGATCTCAACACGGGAGTTGGAAGCATGACTGCGTCCTATGATTACCATATCGGGGTCGACTACCACAAATCCTATAGCCACCTGGTGGTGCAGGACAGCAGCGGTAAGACGCTCAGATCCGGCCGGGTGAAGAACGACCGCCAGTCGCTGGACAGCTTTCTCGAGCGCTACCGCGAGAACAGCCATGCGGTTGTCGAGGCAACCCGCAACTGGATGGTGATGTACGACTGGCTCGACGACATTTGTGATGATGTCGTTCTCGCCCATCCGTTGAAGGTCAAGGCGATCGCCGACGCCAAGATCAAGACCGACAAGATCGACGCGACGGTGCTGGCGCATCTGCTGCGCGCCGATCTGGTGCCGGAGGCTTGGGCACCGAGCGACAAGGCCCGCGCGTTGCGTGTCGCGCTGCGCGAGCGGATGTTTTACGTGCGGCTGCGCACAATGACGAAGAACCGCATCGTCACGGTGTTTGATCGTTATCCGGAGCAGACGGCCCAGTTCAAAAAGCTCGGCGACCTGTTTGGCAAGGCCGGCCGCATCCAGCTGGCGCAGATTGAGCTCTCCGCGATCGACCGCGTCCAGATCGACCGTGGCCTCGCCTTCATCGGCGACATCGATGGGCGGATCAAGCAGTCGGAGACAACGATCCGGGCACTGACCAAGGCCAATGCCAACGTCAAGCTGTTGAAGACGATCCCCGGCATCGGCGAATTCTTCGCCCGGCTGATCGAGGCGGAGATCGACGATATATCCCGCTTTCGCAACCCGAAGAAGCTGGCCGCCTATGCGGGACTGGTGCCGTCGACCTATTCGTCTGGCGGCAAGACCTTCCACGGCAAGATCATCAAGCAGGGCAACAAGTGGCTGCGCTGGGCCTTTGTCGAGGCGGTAACGCCGGCCGTCGCCAGTGATCCTGAGCTGCGCGCCCACTACGAGCACCTGAAGATCAGAGGAACCAACAAGGCGCGCGTGGCGATTGCGCGCAAGCTTTTGACGATCGCCTTCCAGATCCTGCGTGACCAGCGCGCCTATGAGCCGCGCGGCACCCCCATGGAAAGCGCGTCGACGATATCCCGGTTGTCCTGATGTTCGTCTAGCGAGCCCGGCAGGACTGGGCTGCGCTCTTTCAGGAGAATGGGAAACCGGGAGCCGAACGCCACTCTGTGACCGAAGCCAAGGCATCAGGTCACGCATTGGAGACTGGTTCAAGAACCGAAGGACGGAAACAACCGTCCAGCGGAAGGAGCATCTTTAGCCGATCGGCAAAAACGCCGGTCAAAACTGAACCGCACCCAAGGAAAAGCCGCCAGTTCAAGGCGTTTTGCCCCTTGCATTCTTTCATTGGAGACACAGATGGAAATCGGCCCGAGGGACGCACGCACGATCGCAGCGGTCAATGGCATTGCAACCGACAGCGCGTTCGGCGCCGTCACACCTCCCATCTACCTGTCTAGCAATTACGTATTCCCGGCCTTGGAGGCCCCGGAAGCCTTCGAGTATTCCCGCACAGCCAATCCGACCCGGAGCCTGCTTCCGGAAACACTCACCTTGCTTGAGGGCGGCGCCGGCGCGGTCGTGACCTCGTCGGGAATGGCGGCGATCAACCTGCTTCTCGACCAGTTGAACCCGGGACAGAAGGTCGTTGCTCCCCATGATTGTTATGGAGGCGTCTACCGTCTCCTGGCGTCCAGGCAGGCCAAAGGTCATTTCGACGTGCAGTTCGTCGACCAGTCCGATCATGCTTCCGTGGCAAGAGCCTGCTCGCCAACGGTCACACTGGTGCTGATCGAAACACCGAGCAATCCCTTGATGCGGGTCACCGACATCGGCGCCATTGCCGAAATCGCCCATTCCAGGCGCCAAGGTTGCGGTTGACAACACGTTTCTGTCGCCGGCGCTGCAGCGGCCGATCGCGCATGGTGCCGACTTCGTCGTCCACTCCACCACCAAGTATTTGAACGGCCACTCCGATGTTGTCGGTGGCGTCGTCGTTGCTGCCAACGCGGCCGACGTCGAGCCGCTCCGCGACTGGGCGAACCTCACAGGCGTAACCGGGTCTCCCTTCGACAGCTATCTCACGCTGCGTGGCATTCGAAGCCTGTTCGCGCGCATCGAACGACAGCAGATCACCGCGATGGCGCTTGCAGAGTTTCTGGAAGCACAGCCACAGGTCAGTGCCGTTCACTATCCGGGTCTCGCCTCCCATTCGGCGTATGGGTTGGCCTGCAGGCAACAATTGGGGTTCGGCGCCATGCTGAGCTTCGATCTTCATGGTGGCCTCGAGGCAGTACGGCGCTTTGTATCGAACATCAGGCTCATCACACTGGCGGAGTCGCTCGGTGGGGTAGAGAGCCTTATTGGGCACCCGGCCACGATGACCCACGCGTCGATGGGCGCCGAGGCGCGTCTTGCCGCGGGCATCGGCGACGGACTGCTTCGCATGTCCGTCGGTCTCGAAAGCGAACGCGACCTGAAACTCGACCTTGCCCAGGCCTTCACCGCCACGTGATATTGCACAAGGAACGGGCAATCGGGTCCATGTTCGCTGGTTTTTCCCGCAGATCGGGTGCCCCAGCGCGGAAAACACGGCTCCGCGCAGATGGCCCAACTCTTGCTTCACATCATCTGAAACATCCAACCAAGGGATCGTCGGATGATGTGGAGTGGGTTGCTGCTGTCGCTGCTGCTGAGCGTTTCAATGGCCTTCAGCCTGACGGAGTTGAGTTTCGTGCGCAATGGCGGTCGCCAGCAATCGCGTGGCGATGCGGTGCGAGCGACGCTCGCGATGACGGCTGGGTTGACCGCCTTGGGACTGGCATTCAGTCGTCAAGGGCCGTCGCTGGGTGCCATGGCAGTCGTTGCCGGCATAGCGCTCTCATGGCTGGCGGCACGGTTCGCCTCGCGCACCGTTGCTCTCGCCGTTGCCATCCTGTCGCTCGGCTTCTATCTGCAGTTCGCAGAACTTGCACCATTCAGCCCCTGACCAGGACCGCATGAAAGGGTCCGTCCTTCGGTCACGATCGCATCCATCGCGATATCGTGCCATTGTGGTCTGATGCTCTCCATTTTTTGCTGTTCGAAGCCGACGCCGATTACGAATGGCTTCGATTGAAGGACAGCGAGCGTGCGATCGTAATAGCCCCCGCCATAACCCAGGCGAAAACCACTCTCGTCAAACCCGACGAGCGGAGCAATGACGATGGTCGGCTGAACATCCCGTCCGTTGGAGGGAATCGGTATCCCCCAAACACCTTTCTCAAGCGCCTCGCCGGCGCGCCAGGACCGAAAGCCCAGAGGCTTTGCCTTGGCGACCACCACCGGAAGCGCACAGTCTGCACCACGGGCGATCAGCGTGCTCATACACGCGCGCAAATCCGGTTCGCCACGGAACGGCCAATACAAAGAAATCGTTTCGCCTCGAACGTTGGGCAAAAGCTGGTCGAGCGCGGTGACGATGGCGTCTGTGCTTGCCGACCGTTCTGCACTCGGAATGCCCTGCCGCGCGGGTATCAGCCTTTTTCTCTCCAGCTCCCGCCATTGCGCAACCGGGAGCGCTTTCGGAAACTCGATGCCCATATAGACCGGATCCACCTCATGCATCAGGCACGGCGGTGACGAAAAGCCCGGCGGAATATCGTCCTCATCAGGCGTGCACATGATCGACGGCCTTTCTCCGTTTCCGGGAATGTTTCGAACGCAGTTTCACCGGATCACCTTGATTATCGTTTCCAATTCGAGAACAATAAAGCAGCTTCATTCCTTTCGCAGATAAAAATGGACTTCACGACCCTTGAGATCTTCCTTCTGGTCGCCGAGCGCACCAGCGTGACCCGTGCTGCCGCCGAGATTGGCCGTGCACCATCCAACGTCACCAACCGAATTCGCGCACTCGAGGAAGAATTGGGCGCCTGTCTGTTCAACCGCGACGCCAAGAAGATGACGCTGACGCGCGAGGGGCGCGTTTTCCGATCCTATGCCAGCCGGCTGGTGGCGCTCGCGGACGAGGCGCGCAACGCGCTAAAGCCGACGGCTATGCCGGATATTTTGCGGCTGGGTAGCATGGAGAGTACCGCCGCCAGCCGTCTGCCGCCGGTTCTGCAGACGATCAACCGAGCGCACCCGAGCTTGGCGCTGAGGCTCACCATGGGGTCAACGGAGGAGCTGACCCGGGCCGTGGTCGCGGAAGAAATCGACTGCGCTCTGATCGCTCGTTTACCAGGTGATATCGCGATACCGGGATCCGACTTTCTCAAGGAACTCGATAGCGATCCGATCTACCGCGAAGACGTGTTGATCGTCCTGCCCGCATCGCATCCGCCGATTAAGACCGCACTCGACGTGCGCGTGAATTGGCTGGCGGCACTCGAACCCGGATGCACCTATCGTCGTGTCGCAGAGCAATGGGCACGGTCGTCGACAACGATTGCGACGAAGGAGGTTTCCTCCTATCACGCCATACTGGCGAGCGTTGCAGCCGGCGATGCGATCGGTGTCGTGCCTCGATCGGTGTTTGAACTGATGGACTGGCCGGGCGCTGCTCAGATCCATTCCTTGAGCGAGATTCAGACGCTGCTGGTCTATCGCAAGGAGGCCCCGTCGCCTGCGATCGACATCCTGCGCCGCGCACTGCTTGCCGATGCTGGCGTCCACTGAAAATATCGACCACGCACTGCCACAGGTGACTGCATGACCAATTCGCCCAATCCAACGCCCTCGCAACCACCGGGCCGTCGTTTCTTCGCGCCGATCCTGGCGGGCGCGACATTGAGAGAGCGCCTGATTGCGTGCGTCGGAGCGTTGGTCGGCATCCTCCTGACTGGCATGATCAGTGGCAGTATCTTTGGTGGCGGTGCCAGCCTCCCGTTGATCGTGGCGCCGATGGGCGCATCCGCGGTTCTGCTCTTTGCGGTTCCGGCGAGCCCGCTTGCCCAGCCATGGTCGATCGTCGGCGGCAATACGATCTCCGCGTTCGTCGGCGTCCTGTGCGCGATGTTCGTGCCGGACCCGTTGATCGCAACCGGTCTTGCGGTGGCGATAGCGATTGCGGTGATGTCGTTTACCCGTTGCCTGCACCCGCCAGGCGGCGCTGCGGCACTGACTGCGGTGCTCGGCGGACCCGTCGTTGCAAGTTGGGGGCTTCTCTTCCCGCTGGTGCCTGTCGCCCTCAATTCGTTCCTGCTGGTGGCGCTGGGGATCCTGTTTCACAAACTGGCGAGACGAAACTACCCGCACGTCGTCGCGCCGCCGGCAAATACGCACGCAACGATCGATCCGCCAGCCAGCCGCCGGGTCGGTTTCACCGGTGCAGATGTCGACGCCGCGCTTGAAGCGCTGGACGAAACGTTCGACATTAGCCGCGAGGACCTCGATCGCGTGCTGCGCCAGGTGGAATTGCAGGCGGCAATCCGGGCGACGCCTCACATTCTATGCCGGGATATCATGTCGCGCGACGTCATCTGCGTCCATCAGGACGACAGCAGCGAGGACGCACGCTCCTTGCTTCTCAAGCACAATATCCGCGCCCTTCCCGTGAAGGATGGGAACGAGAGGCTTGTTGGCACAGTTGGGCTCAGGGAGTTGACCGAGCCCGGTGCCACTGTCGGCAGCAACCTCGCGGCGCCAGTGGTCGCTCGCGCTGACGAGCGCGCGATGAGCCTGCTGCCGGCACTGACCAGCGGAGCGATTCATGCGGTCATCATCGTCGATGAAGACCATCACGTGTTGGGACTGATCTCGCAAACTGACCTGTTGGCGGCGGCGGCGCGCGCCCTGTTCGACCATAATGCAGGCCATGAACAGGCTGCGTAGGCTTCGCTTCGGCCCACCCAGGACGGGCCACATCCCGAGCCAGATCGGCAAGGGCTCAATGCAACGAGACTTGCCGTGTGGGTTCTCTCACATGATGCACCAAAGGCGCGTCTCGCGATATCAGCCGCGCAACCAGACGCCCCGACGCCGTGACCACATCGATGACAGCGTCGTGATAGTCGTCATCCTTGGTCAACTCATCGACAATCCTCTGGCCATAGGCGACAGCTGGACCGTCTGACGGATATTTCCGGCCAACTTCGTCGCGGCTGACGACGCCTGCTGCATAGATGTTGAACAGATAGCGGCGCATGATATTCCACTCCTTACGGGATGCCGCGTCGTCTCTGGCCAATCTGAAGCAACCGAAAGCGCTATCAACGGCATTGCGAGGGTTTGAAATGACCCTGCAAAATATCGCGAGCTCATCTCCTTGTCGCGTGACCCGAGCGTGACATTTACTTTCCGTTAAGCGTCATCTCTCTCGCCGCATCGGGCGGAACCAACCGGCACGACAAATCGGCGCGCGAACCGATATGCGGCACGGACTGTTTGCGCCGGCACAAAGACGAAGGTTCTCCCCCCACCTAGACAAGAACGACCTCTGCGTCGCACGACCGCCCGAAAGTCTGCCGGCGCAGGACGGGGAATATGCGTTGCCGCCAATCGCAGACGATTTCAGTGCGTTCGAGGTCGTTCTGGCGTCGCGCGGATCCCGTCAGCAAGCATCCAACAAGGAACAGATGATGACCGCTCTCAACCTCGAAAGCACAGTCGCCACGATCGCAGCCGAACTACCGGGGGCCGCGGAACTCTTCCGCCGTTACGGCATCAGCTTCTGTTGCGGTGGCAAGATGTTGCTGTCTGAAGCCGCGCTCAAGGCCGGCATCGCCCCTTCGGCGCTGCTGACGGAACTGGAAGCGCTTGAGCGTTCCGCAAGTCGAGATGCACCCGAGGAGACTGCCGATCTGATCACGCATCTCCTTCACCGGTACCATCAAACGCATCGTGCTGAGCTGACCTGGCTGATCCCGCTTGCCCAGAAGGTGGAGCGCGTCCACGGCGGCCATCCGTCGGCACCGATCGGGCTTTCCCAGGCCCTTGAGGCACTACGGGACGAGCTTGAAAGCCACATGATGAAGGAAGAGCTCGTCCTCTTCCCGATGATGCAGCGTGGCGACAACGAGGCGATCTCCTATCCGATCACGCAGATGCGGCGCGAGCACGACGACGAGGTGGAACATCTAAGAACGATCGAGCATGTCACTCACGGGCTTTCCCTGCCGGAGGGTGCATGCGGTTCGTGGACCGCACTTTATACCGGGTTGCGTAAACTCACCGACGATCTCGTCACGCACATGCATCTCGAAAATTCCGTCCTGTTTCCGCGCTTCGAGGCCGGCCCCCAGACGGTTTGATGATCTCACCGCCAAAGGCGTCGACTTCGGTCTGGCAGGCGCCACACCGACCCCTCTTCTTTCTGGCGGGTCTATGGGGGCTCGTTACGCCTGTGGTCTGGCTTCTTCCCGATGGGATCGGGCCGGACAAGGCTGACTGGCATCGCCACGAGCTTCTCTTCGGCATGGCCGGGGCGGCAGCGGGAGGCTACCTGCTGACTGCCCTGCCCGCCTGGACAAAGAAGGGCCCGGTCTCACCTGAAGTCACGATGTTGGCGACCGTTCTCTGGTGCGCGGCCCGTCTGGCGACGGCGTTTTCGGCTTGTCTGCCGATCGTCGCCACCGCAATCGGGATGTCTGCCTACTTCGTGCTCATCGCGGCGGTTCTCTTCCGTGGCGTTGTGTCTGGTGGAGCAGCGCACCGGTTCTGGGCGCCGTTCGCGATGGCGCTGATTGGCGTGTTGAGCCTCCTGTGGCGGTTCGGAGAACCGGGCCCAGCCGACGGCGTGCCGCGGATTTTCCTCGTCTTGATTATCCTGATCGGCGGTCGTGCGGCGCCGGCTTTCACACGCTCCTGGCTCGAACGGTCCGGCGAGGCCGGTCTCGTTCGGGATCAGGCCGGACTTTCGTACCTCGCAATTGGCGGGATCTTCGCGGCGACCGGCTTCAACGCCGCCGGACAATCGACGGCAGAGGGCATCGCGCTGGTGTTGTCCGGCCTGGCGCTCGCTTCGCAAATGCGCGGTTGGCAAAGCCTCAGAGCCCGAGGCTATCCGGCACTCTTCATTCTGCATCTGGCTTTTGCCTGGACGCCGGCGGCTTGTCTGCTCATCGGCTTCGCGATCATGTATCCAGATCGGCTGTCCCCGGCGGCTGCCGCGCATGCGGCAACCATGGGGGCAATGGGAACGATGATGGCGGCACTCATGATGCGTGCGGCGATGGTCCGCGACGAAGGCTTGCTCATACTTGACCGCAAGATGGCATGCGCCTTCACGCTTATCTGTTTTGCCACGATGATCCGGGTTCCCGCCGATTGGATCGGCAGCGCCTATTTCGATCCCATAGCCGCCGCGGCTGCATGCTGGATGTTGGCATGGGCCCTGTTTCTTGTCGCCTTTGCACCGGCAATACGCGGTCCCGTTCCCAGACCAGTCCTCAGCGCTGACAGAGCGCGGCCGCCGCAGGCCGAACCCGTACAATAAGTTTTGCGGGAGCTCTTTCGAACCCGCCGGGCCACCGTTTCGAGGGCGATTTTCTCTGTTGGAAACATCTGCCCGGCAGCCAATTCCATAATGCATCAAGAACATTGTCAGGCCACAAGGTCGCGCTAGATTCCGGAATATCCTTTTAGCGGTTACCGATGCCACGCCCTCCCAAGACCTCGACCCAAATTGCCAACACCACCCGTAAAGGTGCCGATCACCCCGAGAACTCGGAATCGACTGTCGAGCATGTCGAGCTCCGGACGGGCGCTCCGGCTCCGTCGGACGAACCCGGTCAATCGGCGGAACCGACCTCTCCCCCGACACCCTTCGGTCAAAGCGGACAGGCAGCTCGCCATCTGCTGCGTGCGCTCGGCCACGATTTGAAGGTGGGCTCGACCTTTGCCGGTGAGAAGGCCAAGCTCGCGGCATCCCATCTTAAAGCGAGGTTCGGGCCTTCGAATGGAGACGACGCGGCGCCTGCCGTCGTCGACGGTCCCCGCGAGCGGTTCGTGGCTGCCCTGGCGAACGTCGGCAGCCGACTTCGCAATCTACGCAAAAAGCCCTCCAAAGATCGCCCGAACACCTCCGCGAGGTCAAGCAGCTGGAAGATTGTCATAGGTCTGGCTCTCCTCGCCTGCCTCCTTCTTCCGGGAAGTGTGCTCATCTGGGCGCTGAAGGATGTCCCCTGGAGTGAGATCCGGGATGGAACCCTCAAGCCCATCGTAGTGCTGGAAACGGCGGACGGAGGACCGCTGGTGCGGCAAGGGCCCTATCAAGGGCCTTATGCACAATTCGATCAACTCCCGCCGCAACTGATCGATGCCGTGCTGTCGATCGAAGACCGCCGGTTCATGGACCATTTCGGGGTCGATGTCAGGGGAATTGGTCGGGCGCTGGTCCGGAACTTCGAAGCCGGTTCGGTGGTCGAGGGTGGTAGCACCATCACCCAGCAGTTGATCAAGCTGCAATATCTCGACAGCGATCGAACGATAAAGCGAAAGATACAGGAGTTCGTGATCGCGCTTTGGCTGGAGTGGAAACTCGGCAAGCAGGAAATTCTGACACGCTACCTCAACAGCGCCTATCTCGGCGCCGGCGCGACTGGCATGCCCGCGGCCGCGCGGATCTATTTCAACAAGGACATCGGCGCACTCAATCTGCCGGAATCCGCGATGCTGGCCGGGTTGTTGCGGGCACCGAGCCAGTGGAACCCGATCGACAATTTTGACGGTGCACGGCAACGCACGGCTGTCGTGCTCGACACGATGGTCGCCAATGGCAAAATCACCGCAACCGAGGCAGCCGATGTCAAGGCGAGCTTCGCCACGCTTCACCCGACGGCACCCACACCCCGTTCAGGCAGCTGGTTTGCCGACTGGGTCTCGCCGCAGGTAAGCGAAATCGCGGGCGCATCTCCGGGTTCAACGACGGTTCGCACGACACTGTCCCCGCAGTTGCAACAGATCGCTGAACGGGTCGTGAGGAATGCTCTGGACACCGAAGGAAAGAAGGTGGGCGCTTCCCAGGCGGCCTTGGTGGCGATGACGCCGGACGGTGCCGTCGTCGCCATGGTCGGCGGTCGTGACTACAAGCAAAGCCAGTTTAACCGCGCGGTCACGGCGAAGCGGCAACCGGGCTCCACGTTCAAGCTTTTCGTCTACTATGCGGCCCTGAAGGCCGGGCTTACCCTGAACGATCAGGTCCTGGACGCGCCGATCGACATCAACGGCTGGTCGCCGGAAAACTCCAGCGGCGGCTATCGCGGCTGGGTCACGATTGCCGAGGCGTTCGCCCGGTCGCTGAATGCGCCGACGGTGGCGCTTGCGCAGGAGGTGGGGCTCGACAAGGTGATCGCCGCTGCCCGCGAACTCGGCATAAGCGCGCCGCTCGCCAACACACCGTCGCTGGCGCTCGGCACGTCGGAGGTGAGTTTGCTTGATCTCACCAGCGCCTATGCCTCCGTCCACCTCGGCAAGGCTCCCGTGGAGCCCTGGGGCATCATCGATTTCCAGGCGGCCGCACAGCCGGAGGCGTTTCGTGTCGGCGCACAGACCGCGCCTTCCATTGATCTATCCGCTTACCAACCCGATCTCGTTGGCCTTCTGCAGCTGGTTGTCGAGCGCGGAACTGGGCGTGGAGCAGCGCCCGGCGCCTTTGCGGCCGGAAAGACCGGCACCAGCCAGAACAATCGCGATGCCTGGTTCGTCGGCTTTACCGAACCACTGGTCGCCGGCGTATGGGTTGGCAATGACGACGACACCCCGATGAAGGGGGTAACCGGTGGGGCCTTGCCGGCGCACATCTGGCGGGACTTCATGCGGGAAGCGATGCAGGCACCCGCGGCAGGAACGCTCGTCGAAAGCCCGGCTAACCCGCAGTCTTGCAATATCACGGCCTGCTCCCGCAACTATCGTTCCTTCCGGCCGTCGGACTGCACCTACCAGCCCTATTACGGCGAACGGCGGCTTTGCGAAAAGTGAGCTTCGCTTTGGCATAATCTGCCCCCTGGAACAGGAAGCAGGAAGCCGTGAGCGTGCTGGCGAATATAGTCGGCCGTGCTTTGCTGGCCAATCCCCCACCGGGCGGTACCGCACCGAGGAATTCGTCGGTGCGGACGCCGGCAAGGTTGCTGAAATCAAGCCGCGGCCGCAGTGCGGCCAATTCGCGCGGAACGGGCGTGGCCTCGTGTTGCCTCGATGCACTCCTGCGCCGCATACCAGTAGCGCTGGTTGAGCTCGATGTTGAAAAGCACGCCTTCGGGAAAGATGCACTCTGCCATGAGCGCCTGCCACGGCATATCGCCCCAGCCGACCGGCAGGTGGAGATCGCCATGGCCATAGGCAAGCCGCTCGCCTTCCGTATACATCCAGATATCGTCCTGGCGGCCGAAGCTGTCATGAACGTGCAGATGCTTGGCGTAGGGCGCCAATGCCGCAATCTCGGCGACGAAACCGTCGCGATTGCCGTCAAAATCGAGTTTCAGATAGGAGTGGCTGAAATCGATGGTCGCCATGACATTGTCGTGTGCGATGGCGGCAAGCTCCGTGGCGAGCCGGCTCGGAGACGAGGCATAGCCGTCCCCCTTGAAGTCTGCAAACAGTGTTTCGACGCACAGGATCAGGCCATGCTGTCGCGCCAGGTCGCCAGCCTTCGAGAGTGCGTGGCGCTGCCGTTCATACGCAGCCTCGGTGCCCGCAGCCTGCTGGCGCAGGGCCAGGCCGGAATGCATCACATAATGTTCGGCCCCAATTTCGGCCGCGACCTCCAGAGAAGCTTCCAGGACCTCGAAGTGGCGCGGCAGGCGCCAGGCCTCGTCCATGAAATTGATGGCGAGTGGACCGTGGACGGAATAGAGAACATCGCGGCCACGGCAAGCATTGAGCAAGGCGGCAAGTTGCGGCCTGCGGACGCGCCCGCCGACGACAACATCGAGATCGAAGGTTGGAATCTCGATCGAGTCCACACCCAGCGCCTCGATCATGTCCAGCTCGGCGCCGAAGTCCGAGAGGTCAGCCGCCCTCCTGTGTGCCGAAATGCCGATACCCTTTACGCCAGCGGATGTCATCGTTCCAAACCTTTCATGGGAAACAAGCCAGGAGGTGGTTGCGGACCGCCCCCTGAATTTGGTCCTCCGGCTAGTGGCCGAATATGTCAGTCCGCCGACAAACAAATGACCGTTCGATGAAGATTGCAGCAAAGGGTACATACCTTTGACCGACCCCTATTTTGGCACGGTCTCCTTTGCATGACTGTCACAGAGCAACCCTATGAGCGGAGCCCAGCAGGCGGCCGATCCCCCGGCCGTCACCAAGGAGAGCTCCCCGATGATGCCTGTTAGCCGACGTAGACTGATGAAGAGTGCGGCCGCCGTTGCCGGCCTGTCGCTCGCAGCCCCGTTCGTATCCCGCGTGGGCTATGCCGCCGGATCCTCGGGTAGCGTGAACATCTTCGCCTGGGCGGGCTACATTTCGGACGAAATGCTGGCGGCGTTCGAGAAAGACACCGGCATCAAGCCGGTCTACACGCCCTATGGCACCAACGACGAACTGCTCAACCAGATGCGTGCGAGCAACGGTACCGGCTACGATATCATCTGGCCGGCCGTCGACCGTGTGCCGAACTACGTCGAACTGGGCCTCATCCAGCCGATCGACGAGACGAAGGTGCTCTGGGACCGCGTGCTCGTCAGTGCCGCAAAGGGTTCGGAGACGCTTGGTGCCGTCGTTGGCGGAAAGCGTTATCAGGTCCCGACCGATTGGGGCACCGAGGCCATCAGCTTCGACAAGAACACCGCGCCGCTCGAATATGGCGCTGCTTCCTATGGCGACATCTGGAAGCCCGAAATGGCCGGGAAGGCCACCGTCCGCGGCCATTCCGGCCTCGTTGGCCTGGGTCTCTGGCTGGAGGTGCAGGGCAAGCTGCCGAAGCCGATGCGCGACAGCTTCAAGGATGAAGCGACGATGCGCGCGAACTACGACGTCATCCTCGCCGAGGCCATTCAGCGCAAGGGCAACATCGCGCAGTTCTGGTCGAACGAAAACGAGGCCCAGGGCGCCTTCCGCGCCAATGGCGTCACCATCGGCCAGACCTGGGATTCGTCAGCCGCCGGCCTGGCCAAGGAAGGCCTGCCGATCGGTTTCGTCGCACCGAAGGAAGGTGCCCTGACCTGGATGGAGGGCGTCTCCATCCCCGTCGGCACAACCAACGTCGAACAGGCCTACGCCTTCCTGAACTGGGTGCTGACGCCGGAAGCCGGCGCGCTCTACGCCAACCACACCTCGATCAACACCACGGCCGTTGGTGCTGAGAAGTTCCTTTCCGAAGCGTCGCGCAACTTCTTTGCAGCGGCCTATCCGGGCGATGCGCTGGAGAAGCTCTGGTGGTGGCCGGTGCAGGAGAACTGGTTCGTCGCACTGCGCAACGAATACCAGGACAAGTTCCTTTCCGCCTAAGCGGGCGAACACCAGACGGCGGGGGCTTGGCTCCCGCCACTTTTTCAAGGAAGCAGCTATGTCCCGCTCCGTCGAACTCACAGACATCGAAATGACCTTCGGCAAGACTCGCGCAGTTGAAAAACTGTCCGTCGCGATCGAAGGCGGTGAGTTCTTCTCGATCCTCGGCCCCTCCGGCTGCGGGAAAACGACAATCCTGCGGCTGATCGCCGGCTTCGTCCAGCCGACCGCGGGCCGTGTCCTGATCGGTGGCCGAGACATGGCCGGGATCGGTGCTGCCCAACGGCCGACCTCGATGATCTTTCAGTCATTGGCGCTCTTCCCGCTCATGCCCGTGTGGGAAAACATCGCCTTCGGGCTTGAAGTGCGCGGCGTGCGCAAGGCCGAACGGCGGCGACGCGCCGAAGAATTGCTCGAGCTGATCGCCCTTCCCGGTTACGGGGACCGGATGGTTCACGAGCTTTCCGGCGGCCAGAAGCAACGCGTGGCGATCGCGCGTGCGCTTGCGGTCGAGCCGCAGGTCCTGCTGCTCGACGAGCCGCTTTCGGCACTCGACTTGAAGCTGCGCCAGCACATGCGCGCAGAACTCCGCGCTTTGCAGAAGCGCACGGGCGTCACCTTCGTCTATATCACGCACGATCAGTCGGAAGCGCTGGCGATGTCGGACCGTGTGGCGGTGATGAGTGCGGGCGTGCTGCAGCAGGTGGCAGCGCCGCTGGAACTCTATGCCAACCCGGCCACGCCCTTCGTCGCCCGGTTCGTCGGCGAGACCAACGCGTTCCAGGGGCGTGTCGAGCGCATTGCCGACGGCATGGCCGCAATCGAGACCGAGCACGGGATTTTCACCGGTCGCAGCGGCGGTGGACTCAAGGTCGGGGATCGTGCCGCAGTCTACGTCCGACCGGAGGCTATTACACTTGCCGGCGAAGCCGACCGCAATGGTTTGAAAGCTGTCGCCGAACAACTCGAATTCGAAGGCGCGACCGCAATGCTGCACGCAAAGACGGACGGTGGGCACCGTCTGGCGGCCGCCCTGCCGCATCACCGGCTGGCGGAGGCGCCGGCGGCCGGAACGCCTGTCCGACTGTCGTTCTCTTCCTCGCAAGCGCTGGTTCTTGCAGATGCATAGCCTGTTTCAACGATTTGGCCCGGGGCTCGGGAGCGCAATCGTCATCTGCGTTGCCGTCTGGCTGCTGGGGATGGTTCTCGCGCCGAACGTGATGATGCTCGACTTCTCGCTCCGGCCGAACCTGACGCCAGCACAGGTGGGAGGTCCGGAAGATGTTTACACACTTTCCCATTTCGCGGCACTGTTCTCAGACCCGGTCCATCGAGCGATCTTTTTCAAGACCATATGGGCGAGCGCGCTGGTGATGGCGACGACCTTCGTCGTCACCTATCCGATCGCCTTCTGGCTGGCAAAGGTCGCCAAGGGCAAGGCGGTTGCGCTGGTGACCGTTGCCCTCATCATTCCCTTCTGGATCAACGAGGTGCTGCGGACGCTCGCCTGGTACATTCTGCTTGCCTTCAACGGACCGCTCAACGCCGCCCTTCTCTGGCTGGGCGTGATCGATGCGCCGCTGCGCTGGTTCGGTGATTTCGGCGTGCTCGCCGGCATGGTCTACGCCTATATCCTGTTCATGCTGTTTCCGATCTTCAACTCGATCAGCACGCTGGACTCGGCACAGATCGAGGCCGCCCGCAACCTTGGCGCTTCGACCGTTCAGATCCATCGCCGGATCGTCATCCCGCACGCCAAGGCGGGGATCGCGACCGGCTGCGTTTTCACCTTCATGCTCGCCGCCGGCAGTTATGTGGCGCCGGCCCTGCTGGGTGCGCCCGGTAGCCGCTGGTTCACGCAGATCATCTACAACTGGTTTTTCGAAGGCGGCAATTGGAACCGTGGCGCAGCCTATGCGCTGGTACTGCTCGCGCTGTGTATGGCCGTCGTCATGGCGGCGTTGAAGATTTTCCGCGTCAATCTTGCGGATGTGGCCAAATGAGCATGTCCAGCAAAGTGTCTCTTGCGACGATCCCATCGGTCGGATTGTTGGCAACCTTCGGCCGCCTCATTCCGCGGTTCATCTTCGCCACCTACATGGCGCTGTTCTTTGCCTATCTGTTCCTGCCCTTGGCGGTGATGGCGGTGGCGACGTTCAACACCAGCAAGTTTCCGACAGTCACACCCTGGCTCGGCACGACACTCGACTGGTTCGCCGCGCTTTGGGCAGACAGCGCCATGTGGCAGGCGCTTTGGCTATCGATCCTCATTAGTATCGGGGTGATCGCCATTTCGCTGCCGATCGGAACTGCCGCCGCGCTCTTCCTCAACGGTCTCCAGGATCGTTCACGCAACTTCTTTTATGCGCTGATGGTCTCGCCGATGCTGACCCCCGGTGTCGCCATTGGCATCGCCACGCTTGTGCTGTGGCGCCAGGCCGGCGTCGGCGGCGGTACGCTGCTTATCATCGTCGCGCAGTCGAGCTTCATCTCCGCCTATGTCATGCTGATGGTCGCGGCGCGCCTGCAGCGGTTCGACCGGACGCTCGAGGACGCCGCTGTCGACCTCGGCGCCTCCCGCCTCCTGGTCTTCCGCCGGGTCCTGTTGCCCTATCTCAAGCCTTCTTTGCTGGCGGCAGCCTGCATCGCCTTCCTGCAATCATTTGAGAACTACAACACGACGTTGTTCGTTCGCGGCACCGAGACGCCCTTGACCGTCTACATCGCAACGAAGGTTCGCACAGGCCTCACGCCGGCGGTCAATGCGCTGGGACTGGCGCTCATCGTTTTCACCATCCTTGCGGCCATCGCCTATGAACTCGCGCGCCGGAGCCGTTCGGAAACATCCATCTGAGTCCTCTGCCGCAGGCGAACTTTCATGTATCGGCCTGATGGTCCGGAGTATCTGCGACAGCTCGGCCGGCGGCTGCTGGCTGCTGCCGTTCACGCCGTACCTTGAATGACCCAAGCTGGAACAGTTGTGAGATCCACCGTGTCAGATCCTCCATGTAGAGGTAGATCACAGGCGTCACGAAGAGCGTCACAAACTGCGATACCAAAAGACCGCCGACCACCGCGACGCCAAGCGGCTGGCGCAGTTCCGCGCTTGCGCCGCTGCCGATCGCGATCGGCAATGTGCTCATGATCGCCGCTGCGGATGTCATCATGATCGGGCGGAAACGCATCAGGCAGGCCCTTTGGATCGCCTCTCGGGCCGGACTGCCGGACCGTTGCAGCGCCAGCGCCACGTCGATCATCATGATCGCGTTTTTCTTGACGATGCCGATCAGCATCAACACGCCGACGATCGCGATGATCGAGAGGTCGAAGCCGCAAAAATAAATTGCGAGAAGCGCACCGGAGATGGCCGACGGCAGACCGGAGAGCACGGTCAGCGGATGGATGAGGCTTTCATAGAGAACGCCGAGCACGAGATAGATCGTCACGATGGCCGCAAGGACGAGGAAACCTTGGTTGGCGGCAGCATCCTGGAAGAGCTGCGTCGTGCCGTAGTTTCGGGTGGCGATTTCTGAGGGCATGCCGATCTCTGTCTTGAGACGAGCGACCTCCGCAAGCGCGTTGCCAAGAGCGACCTGGGCCGGCAGGTTGAAGGATATGGTGACGGCCGGCAATTGGCCGAGCTGATTGATGGTGAGTGGTCCGGAGACGGTTTCGATGCGGGCGAAGGCGCCGAGGGGCACCAGCGCACCATTCGCGCCGCCCACACGCAGTTCAGCGAACCTGTCGGCAGACCACTCGATGCTCGGATCGAGTTCCATGATGACTTCGTAGCTGTCGCCGGCCGTGTAGATCGTGGAGATCTGCTCTGCGCCGAAGCCGCCATAGAGTGTCGTGCGCAGCTGACTGGCATCGACGCCGAGCGTTGCCGCCTTATCGAGATCGACGACCAGGCGTGTTTGTGGCGCATTGATCTGCAGGTCGCTGTTGACGTCGGTGAAGTACGCGCGATCCGCACTCATCGCGTCGCGGAGCTTTTGCGCCCACTCGTTCATCAGCGGCTGATCGAGGCTCTGGAGCACCAGCTGATACTGGCTGGCGGAGGCGCGCGACCCGACGGAGAGGTTCTGGATCGGCGACATGAACGCCTGGATGCCGGGAATTGCCGCAAGCTCCCGGCGCAATTCCGCAAGAACGGTTTCGAGCGGCGGGCGGTCGCGCTTCGGTTTGAGTTCCACGAAAAGGCGCCCGGTGTTGAGGGCCGTCGATGCCCCGCCCGATCCGATCGTGCTTGCGACATGGGCGACGTAGGGCGACTTGGCAAAGACCGCTTCGACCTTGGACTGAAGCGCAGACATCGCAGCAAAGGAAATGTCCTGACGGGCCCGGGTGGTGACCTGGAGCTGGCCGATATCCTCCTGAGGAAAGAAGCCCTTCGGGATCGAAACAATCTGGTAGGCGGTGATCGCCACGGTGAACAGGAAGAGAAGAAGTACCAGGGCGCGCTGCCGGATACAGAAGGAAAGCAGCCCTTCGTAGGTCTTGAGGATGCGCGCAAAACCGCGTTCGAACGCAAGGTCCAGCCGCGTAAGCACGCCGCCTCCGGCACTTTCACTGTTGGCAGGCAGCCGGGCGGCGAGCATCGGCGTCAACGTGAGCGATACGAAGGCGGAAGCGAGGATCGCCACAGTAACGACCACGGCGAATTCGTGAAGAATCCGGCCGATAACGCCGCCCATCAACAGCACCGGTATGAACACTGCGACCAGCGACAGGGAGATTGCAACGATGGTGAAACCGATTTCCTTCGAACCGGCAAGGGCTGCCGAAAAGGCGTCGCTACCTTCCTCTTCCATGTGCCGAACGATGTTCTCCAGCATGACGATCGCATCATCCACCACGAGACCGACGGAGAGTGTGAGCGCCATCAGCGAGATATTGTCGATCGAAAAGCCGAGCGGATACATCGCGGCAAAGGTGGCGATGATGGAGATCGGCACGGCCAATGCCGGGATAAGCGTGGCCCAGAGGCGGCGCACGAAGACGAAGATGACGAGGATTACGAGGCCAACGGTCAGCGCGAGGGTAAACTGGACGTCGTGGACCGCGCCACGAACGGAGACCGACCGGTCGTTGAGCGTTTCGATGCTGGCCGCTGCGGGTAGAGACTGGCGCAGCGACGGCAGTAGCGCCTGCACCCGGTCGACGACTTGTACCGTGTTTGCGTCCGGCTGGCGCAGGATTGCCAGGATGATGGCGCGCGATCCATCATGCCAGCTCGCCGTCTGATCGTTGGCGATGGAATCGATCACCGTCGCGACGTCGCCCAGCCGCACAGGCTTGCCGTTGTCGCTCTTGATGATGATGTTGGAGAAGTTCGCGGCGTTCATGCGCTGTGTATCGGCGACGATCGCCACTTGGCGGTCTTTCGTCCGCGCGGTGCCAAGCGGCGAATTGTCGTTTGCCGCAGCGACCGCGGTTTTCAACGCATCCACGGAGATGCCACGCGCCGTCAGCGCATCCGGGTGCATCTGAATGCGCACCGCGAATTGCTGGCTGCCGAAGATGGACACTTCGGCCACCCCGTCGAGCACGGACAACGTAGGGGATATCACCTGCTGAGCGATCGCATCGAGGTCGGTAAGAGGCACCGTATTGCTCTTCAGCGCCAGCAGTAGAACCGGGGCATCGGCCGGGTTTACCTTACGATAGCTTGGCGGCGCCGGCATGTCCTGTGGCAGGAGCCTTAGCGTCCTGGTGATCGCCGCCTGCACATCGGCGGCAGCGGCGTCGATGTTGCGACCGAGCACGAACTCGATCGAGATCGATGTGGAGCCAAGGGAATTGGTCGTCGAGATCGTGTCGATCCCCGCAATGGTGGCGAACTGCTTGATGAGCGGCGTTGCGACCGAGGTCGCCATGGTGTCCGGCGACGCGCCGGGCAGCGACGCCGAGACGTTGATGACCGGGAAATCGGTCCGCGGCAGAGCTGCGATCGGCAGCACGAGATAGCTGAATGCGCCCGCAAGGATGAGCGCAACCGACAGCAGCGCTGTGGCGATCGGGCGGCGAATGCTGAACTCGGACAGTGGCATCTTCGTTCACTCCCGAAATTCCTCAATCCGTCAGCGGTTGTGCGGCAGGAGGCACCACCTTGACGGCGTCGCCCGGCTTCAGACGGGCTTGTCCCTCGACCACGACCTTTTCACCCTGCGTGAGCCCCGAAGGGATCACGGCCAGCTTGCCGTCATCGAACAGTGGCTTTACGGCCAGTGTTTCCACCGTGTTGTCGTCCTTCACATGGAAGACGAAGGGGCCGTTCTGGCCCGGTTGAACCGCAACGCTCGGGATGACCGGCGCCTGGTGCAATTGCTCCTGTTCGATATCAACATCGACGAACTGACCCGGCCATAGCTTTTGCGCGCCATTGGGAAAGGTCGCCCGCATGGTGATCGTGCCGGAGGTGGCGTCGACCGAGGAGTCGATGAAATCGAGCACGCCCTCGCCTATGGCTGTTTCCGAGCCGCTGAGCTTGGCCCGCACGCGCGGCGGCTTGCCCTGATCCAGCAGCGCCTTGAACGTCTGCAACTGCTCTTCCGGCAAATGGAAGGCAACCTCGATCGGGTCGATCGCGGTAATCGTCACCAGGTTGGTGGAGGTTGCGCCCGTCTGGCCGACGAGATCACCGAGAGTGACCTGGACAACGCCGAGGCGGCCGCTGATGGGTGCGGTGATCTGCGTCAGGCTGAGCGCGACCTGATCGGCCTCGACGGAGGCCCGGTCAGCATCAAGCGTCGCCTCGGCCGACTGCTGCACCGAGAGGGCGGTATCATAAGTCTGCTGCGTTCCCGTCTTGTCGTCGCGCAGGGTTCTTGCACGCTCGAGTTCTGTTTTCGCGTCCGAAAGCAATGCCGTGTCCTTCGCAACGATTGCCGTGTCGCGCGCGAGCTGCGCTCGCATCGCTCGGTCATCCAATGTGAAAAGCGGATCTCCCACCTTGACCATCTGCCCGTCCTTGACGTGGATGGCTGTGATCTGGCTCGCAATACGAGCACCGACCTGTACGGTGTCGGGTGCCTGGACATTGCCCAGGGCGTGGACGATGACGGGTACGTCCTTGAGCGTAACCGTGGCCGTTTCGACGGAGATGGCACCACCGTGTTTGGAGTCCGTAGAGACGCCACGGGCAGGCTTTGCCTCGCTTTGCAGGGCCGTCCGGGTTACACTGACCCCAGCGGCGGCCACGCACACGAGACCGGCGGCGACTAGGATCGCAATACTTGATCGACTGGCCATCAGCGCCTCCGTATTTCTCGATTGGCGCAGCATCGGCCGCCGCGAAGGGCCGCGACCTCAGCGCCAAAAGACGATATTCGCACAGC
Organism: Ensifer adhaerens; assembly: GCF_020035535.1. Classification (NCBI taxonomy): domain Bacteria; kingdom Pseudomonadati; phylum Pseudomonadota; class Alphaproteobacteria; order Hyphomicrobiales; family Rhizobiaceae; genus Ensifer; species Ensifer adhaerens. The sequence continues at coordinate 2,982,036 of NZ_CP083350.1, forward strand.
CAGCATGGTCCGTTTGCGGGTGAGCGCACGTGTAAAGGGCCCTGCTGATCTGTTCGACCAATTGGGCGGCGGTGGCTCCCTCTTTGGAAGAAAGCTCGCGTCGTGCCAACACTTCCGAAATTGGGCGCCAATCTGGCCGCTTCAATGGCGCAACACGCTGAAAAACAATTAAAAATTGTTCATGTTTCGCGCCCCACACGCATGTGCCGCTGGCAACAGTTCCCGTTACGGAACGGACTTCCCCCTGGGGAAGCTCAAGTGGAATGCGAGAGCGCCGTAGCCGAATGTCGGGAATTCGCTCGGCCGGCCGTCTTTAGGATAGACAGCCATGGAGGATGAGGATGCCTATCACCATTACCGCCTTTGAACGTTCGCCGGACCGCGGTAGGGGACTGGCCCGTGACATGCGCGTTCGCTGGGCGCTCGAAGAAGTTGGTCAGCCCTACGACGTCCGCCTGCTTTCGTTCAAAGCGATGAGGGAGCCAGCGCATCTCGCGCTTCACCCCTTCGGCCAAATTCCGACCTATGAGGAAGGCGATCTCGCGCTGTTCGAATCCGGAGCGATCGTGTTCCACATCGCGGAGCGCCACGAAGGGTTGCTGCCGGTCGACGCCAACGCCCGGGCCCGCGCAATCACCTGGATGTTCGCCGCACTCAGCACGGTGGAGCCGCCGATCATCGAGCGCGAAGTCGCCAGGCTGCTGGAGCGCGACGAAACCTGGTATGAGCAACGCCTGCCGGCCGTCGAGGAACGTGTCCGCAAGCGCCTGCGTGAACTCTCCGACCGCCTTGGCGAGGCCGCGTGGCTCGACGGCAATTTCAGTGTGGGCGACCTACAGATGATATCTGTCTTGCTCCGGCTGAAGGGATCGGCGCTGCTGGACGAATTTCAGAACCTTTCCGCCTATGTCGCCCGTGGCGAAGCGCGACCCGCGTACAAACGCGCCTTTGCAGCACAGCGAGCGGTCTTCGAGGCCGCATCGGCAAACGCGTGATGGCTCACCTTTTGCGCGGCCCGCCCGGCGGTCGAGTGAAACAGCCTCACAGCTTCGCGAAAATTGATGATTGTGCAGCTATGGATTGCATGGACTAGTAGGGTGGCAACGCTCTTTAAGAAGCCAAAGCGAAAGAGGCAAATTCGCCGAAACCGCGGCCTCAGCGGCACTCGTAGCGTCTGCCATCGCGGCCGATGAAGGTTCGGCTGCGTGAATCATAGCTGCGGTAGCGGGCGAGGCAGCGGGCGTCCCGCTCATTGAGGCGATACTGGCCGTTCTGGCGGCGGCGCTCTTCTTCCTGCGCCGCACCGATAATGATCGCGCCGAGCGCCAGTCCGATCGCGCCGGCGGCGATGCCGGCCTTGAGGTCCCGCTTTTCCTGCTTCTCGCGTTTCTCGCGCCAATGATCCCGACGTGACTCCTCGCAGCGCCAGCGGTCCCTGCCATGGTAGTCCCTGCAGTAGCGCCGTCCGCCATCGAAATCGTCCGCGAGGACGATCGGCGGCGCCGCAGGCACGGCCGCCGCCAGTATGGACATCAGGCCGAGAATTCTACCGTAAGCCAAGCCATGCATTGTCAGTCTCCTTCGATCACCACGCCAGAATGCTTGGCAGCCCTGTGTTGCGGAGACATTGCGGCTCGGATCTGATCTCGCCGAAAGGCTCGCGTGGTGGACGGGGCAGTGTCCGCGGTCGGCGAAGCTCGTGTTGCAACGCTGCGCTGGGCACCGCGATGGATTGACAGAGCGCATTTCACCGGCGAGATGATCAAGGCGAACAATGACCGCGCTTGGCCGCGACCGCTCTCTGCTGAAGGCAGCGCATGACAACAAGACCGCCCAACCGATGATGCACAGCAATCGTTCGATCTTCGAACGCCCCTTCCATATGGTCGTCCTGTGGTGCCTCCTCCTGGCGCTCGGTGGCGTCGCGTTGGCGGGTTGGGAGCGGCAGGCACTCGTCGCCGAACTCGAGCGGGAAAGCACGCTCCTCCATAGCCTCGCCTCACAGCGGGTTGATCAGCACGATGCACATCTGACGGCGCTCTCGGCGGTCGCTGTTGCCTCCGAGGGGCGCAGGCACGACCTGTTTCTGGAGGTTGCCCGCACGATTGCGCGGTTCTATCCGCGGATAGACGAAGTTCAGCTCGTCCCCCTGGATGCAAGCGCCGAAACGGTCGGTACCGGTCCACTCGATGCCAAGACGGCAGAGCTCATTCGCGCGGCCGCCAGGGCATCGGATGGGCGCATCGCACTCTTGCCCCATCCGCAACGGGCCGATCACTACATCATGATCAAGCGCAGTCCGAACACAGACGAGGCGCGCTATGGTTTGATGCTCGGCATCGACGCGGCGAAATTGATCGGAGATGGCGGGCCATTCTGGTCTCGCCCCGGGGTCGCGGTGCGGCTGTCGCTGCCGGACGGACATATCCTGCTGCCGACTGCCTTGCCCGAGGCGATCCTGTTTTCCAAGGCGCTGAGCAGTGCGTCCCAGCCATTGCTTCTTGAAACAGGCATGGGGATCGGGCTTGCGGACATGTTCCCACCCGTCCAGACCGGCTTGACGTTTCTAGTGGTCAGCTTCGCCTATCTCGCAGGCCTGGCGGCACTGCGCCAACGTGCGCGCACGCGCGCAGCGGAACAGCAGGCAACCCTCAGCGCGCTGGAATCGCGCCTTACGCACGCGTCACGCGTCAACGCGCTCGGCGAAATGGCAAGCGGCATGGCGCATGAACTGACGCAGCCGCTGACCGCAATTCTGGCGCAGGCGCAGGCCGGGCGAAGGCTGCTCGCTCAAGGACAGGACGCGGCACTTGCTCCGGTGCTGGAGGACACCGTAAGCCAGGCGCGCCGGGCATCGGCCATATTGGAAAGGTTCCGCAACTGGTCGCAGCCGCATGCTGCGCCGGTTGCCGCCTTCGATCTGCGCCACGCGCTTGCAAATGTTGACGCGCTACTTCAACCGGACGCGAGATCAAGCGGAATTCAGCTTGATTTCCAGGTTCCGGAAACACCGGTATCCGTCGTCGGCGATCCGGTTGAGATCGAGCAAGTCGCGTACAATCTCGTGCGTAACGCCTTTGAGGCATTGGCCGCCGAGACAGGCGATAGCGGACGCGTGACTGTTACCCTGAGCGAGCGCGACACCGCAGTTGTCTTCGATGTCGCCGATAATGGTCCCGGCGTTTCGGAAGCACTTCGCCCAAGGCTGTTCACGCCATTCGTGACGACCCGCGCCGGGGGCACCGGGCTCGGTCTGGCGCTGAGCCAGCGACTGGTGGAACGCGCCGGTGGCGAAATCGCCCTGGTTGAGAGTGATCATGGCGCCACGTTCCGCGTGACGCTGCCACGTGCCCGCCGAACCGAGGAACCGATGTGATGACGCTTCCGGTCTATCTCGTTGACGACGACGATGCGGTTCGTCGAGCGCTCAGCCTGTTGCTCTCGACCGTCGGGATCAAGGTCACTGGGTTTTCGGATCCGCAAGCCTTTCTCGCACAGGTTTCTCGCCTCGACCCTGGCTGCCTGGTGCTCGATATCCGCATGCCTGCCATCTCTGGACTGAAGCTGCAGGAAAGGCTGACGGAACACGGGATAGACTGGCCGACGATCGTGATCTCCGGGCACGGCGATATCGAGGCCTGTCGCCGCGCCTTCCGTAACGGCGCTATCGACTTTCTCTCGAAGCCGGTGGACGAGCAGGACTTGATCGACGCGATCCACAAAGGCCATGAATTGCTGGAGCGCACCATGCGCGCCCATGCGGAAAAAGCCGAAACCTTGGCCCTGCTTGCGGCACTCACGCAGCGTGAAAGCGAAGTTCTCGATCGGATTGCCGCAGGCTTTACGACCCGCCAGATCGCCGAAGGTCTCGGTCTATCGCCCCGTACGGTCGAAAGCCACCGCGCCGCCATCGGCGCCAAACTCGGCAGCACCTCACAGGCGGAAATGACGCGCATCTGGCTCGACGGGACGAAAACTCCGTAGAACTACGGATAGGCACGCAAGCCCTACGAATACCCACGATATCTGCGGCGGGATAACCTTTTCATATCAACAGGAAAGGAACCTATGATGATCCGCAATATCGTGCTCGCAGCCGCGCTTCTCGCTCCCGTTGCCGCTACGGCGCAGGAACTGCCGACCGCGGCCTACCTGCCGCTCGACATGGCCATCAAGGCTGCCGACGCCGCAGTGAAGGCTTGCGCCGCCGAAGGCCACAGTGTCAGCGTTGCTGTTGTTGGTCGCGATGGGGCAACCAAGGTGCTGCTGAAGGCCGACAACTCCGGTCCGCACACTGGCAACAGCGCCCAGGGCAAGGCCTTCACCTCCGCTGCCATGGGCCGCGACACGGCCGGCCTCGGCGAGTTCATCGCCTCCAAGCCGGCAAATGAAGGCCTCCGCGACATGGACGCGCGCATGGTGATCCAGGCCGGTGGCGTGCCGATCAAGTTCGGTAAGGCACTGGTTGGCGGCATCGGCGTGGGTGGCGCACCGTCGGGTGATATCGACGCGAACTGCGCAACGGCCGGCCTCCAGGCAATCGGCGCGAAGTAATCCGCTAGACATCGGAAGTGGCTCTCCCTGGAGGGCCACTTTAGCTTTGCAAGGCCTGCGCCTGTAAACGGACCTGCCAGAAATTTCCGCGTCGCCGAACAGCGCCCCCTATGCGCTGACCGTCCCTCTGTTGTCGACGGAAATCGTCCCGCCACGTGCTAGGGATTTGCTGCCTCGTTCGATCTCGATGACGGCATTTTCCGACAGCAAGGCAGTTGCCGCAGCCCTCGTGACATCTTGCACCGGCGCCGCATCAATCTCCATGAAATCCAACTCGCGGCCCGCCGCAACGAGACGCGCGCCCCCGGAGTACGTGCCGCGACGACAACCTCTCCCTGCCAGGCGCGTCGCGCCAGCGTGGGTCGCTAGGTGGCGCCACCGGCACGACGCGATAGACGTTCAATGGCTCGTCCGCATCTCCGAACGCAATGTTTCGGCGCCGACTGTGTGTGCGGCGCTTTCGTGAGAATGTCCGAAGCTGGTACCGTCCCTATTGGCCGGTTTGCTCCATTGCTGCGGAGCGCGGCCTCGTTTCGGGAGTCGGATCGAACATCGATGAATGCAGGCCACCCGACTGGCGCCGGGTGCGGCACGATACCTCGACTTGCTGCATTGGACGACGCAGCAAGCGCCCTCCACGTCCCACGATAGCCTATCAGAAGCGAACGCGGGCACCGACCTTGGCGCCGGCCGATTGCGAACCGTCGCCTTCGATGTTGAACAGCAGCGAGAAGTCGAGGTCCCAGTTGTCGTTGTTCGACAAGGCCAACCCGGCTGAAACCCGGCCGAACAGACCTTCGCCGTCGAGCGAGGCGAAGCCGACATCGGCACCGACCGACGGCGACAGAAGCAGGCCGTTTTCCAGTTCCAGCGTCCGCTCGACGTCGAAGCCGATGCTGAGACGCGCCTGCTCCTCGATGAAGCCCTTGAGATCGATGACCTCGCCGAGCGCGTTCTTCACGCTGTAATCATCGGTCTCTTCGTTGAAATAGACCGCCCGGAGCTTCGGCGTCAGCACCGTGATCTCGTCGAGCTGCCATTCGCCGGTCAGCTTCACATCCGCCATCCAGCGGGTGGTGTCGAAACTGCCCTTGAAGATGCCGGTATCGATGTCGTTCGAGGAGCCGCCATAAAGCAGGTTGGCATCGAGGAACACGCCCTTGCCGAGTTCGAACGAGGCATAGGGGCCGGCCAGCCAGCCATTGCCCTTCAGTTCGGCATCCTCGTCGGTCGGATCGGTCATGTAGTCGTAGTGGAACGACAGGCCGAAGAGCGCCCGGTCATTGACGAGATAATCGGCACCGACGGAGAACAGCGCGAAGTTGCCCCACTTGTCGCTGGCGTCATCCTCGTCCTTGTGGAACAGGAAGCTGCCGTTCATCCAGATGTCGAAGGGCCGGTCGGTCTTGACGAAGGTTTCGCCGGCCGCCGCCGCTTCCGCCGCATCGCGCGCCGCCTGGATCTGGGTGAGGCTGGTCGAGAAGCCGAGCCGTGCACCCTTGTCCGATGGCGTCACCGCCGTCGTCACCGGATCGGTACCGGCCGCCGCCCGCCGCCGGTCGAGCAGACCGGGCGTCTGCACCGTCGAGGACAAGAGGTTCTGCCGGGTGCGGACGAAGTCGCGCACGAGCCCGTCGATTTCCTCGCCGGCGGCCACACGATCGAGCGCGATCCTGTAGGTGACGCGGCCGACATTCGACGAGCCGAGCGCGCTCTTCAGGGTGTAGCTCACGACGACGGAGCCGGAATAAGCCGGGTTCGGCGTGAACTTCAGGTAATAGCCGACCGGAGTGAAGCTGCCTGCAGCCGCTAGTTCGCCTTCGACGATCTCCGCCTTGCCGGCGATCGGCGGCGAGACCGCGGCCACCGCCGCCCCGACGAACGGACCACCGGTGGCGCCGGCATTGAGATAGACGTTGTTCGGTGTCGAGCCGGCGGGAACCTCGACGACGATATCCGGCGCCGTCACCGAGCGCCCGTTCAGTTTCAGCGAATAGACCGCCGACCCGCTGGCGCCGCGGCTGTCGACGACGGCGATGGTGAAGGAATAGGTATCCGGTGTCGCGTCCGCCGCCAGCGGTCCGGTCAGTTCGCCGGTGGAGATGTTGAGGACCATGCCCTTCGGCAGGGCGCCGCTCTTGACGCTGTAGATCAGCGCACCGACGCCGCCGGTGGCGGAGATCCGCGACGAATAGGCCTCGCCGACCATCGCATCCGGCAGTGCTCCTGCCGATGGGCTGAAGACGAAATTGCTGGAAAGGACGGCGATCTGATAGCGCGCCTGTCCCGTCGCGCCATTGGCGTCGGTCGCCGTCACCGTGAACTGGAAATCGCCGTCGCCGGCCGGCCGGCCGGAGATGGTCCCGCTCGATGCGTCCAGCGCCAGGCCGCCCGGCAGCGCGCCGGATGTAATGGCGTAGCCGTAGGGCGCAGTTCCGGTGCTCACCGTAATTGTCTGGCTGTAGGACACGCCGGAAATTGCATTGGGAAGTTTGCCGGACGAGGGGGAAAACGCCAGAGCGGGCGGCGAAACGGTCACCGTGACCGTCGCCGGCGCAGTGGTGCCGGTCGCATTGGTCGCGGTATAGGTGAAACTGTCCGAGCCTGAATAGCCGGTAGTCGGCGTGTAGAGGATCGATAGACCCGATGTCGACACCGTTCCATGCGCGGGAGGACTTGCAACGGCGATCGACGCAGCAGCGCCGCCGGAGAGATTGGGCGTCACGGCATTCGCTGCGGAATTTGCGGCAACCGTAACAGAAACCGGACCGGCGGCAGGAGCCTGAACAGCAACGGCAAGGCTGTAGCCCGCCGCACCCGTTGCGCCGTTGGCATCGGTCGCTGTGACAGAGAAGTTGGTCAGACCGTCGACCGATGGGGTTCCCGAAAGGCGGCCATCCACAGCAAGCGTCAAACCCGCTGGAAGCGCGCCGCCGGTGACCGCATAGCTATAGGGAGCGTTGCCGTTCGCAGCCGTAATCGTCTGGTCATAGAACTGGCCTGCAGTCGTGCCCGGAAGCGCTCCTGCAGTCGGCGTGAAGGCGAGGGTCGGCCGCGACACGGTGATCGTGACGGTTCCGACGGCGGATGTGCCCGTTGCGTTCGTCGCCGTATAGCTGAAGCTGTCTGAGCCCGAATAGCCGGCGGCCGGCGTGTAGGCGATGGCAGTTCCCGAGGCGCTGGCTGTGCCGTGTGCCGGCGCGGAGTTGACGGCGACCGTTGCCGCAGTGCCGCCGGAAAGATTGAGCGCGATGGCATTTGCCGCGGAATTGGCCGCTACTGTCGCCACCGTAGCGCCGGCGATTGGAGCCTGGATGCGAACGGCCACGCTGTAGCTCGCAGTGCCTACCGCACCGTTCACGTCTGTTGCCTGGACGGTAAAATTGTAATTTCCGTCGGCCGTCGGTGCTCCCGCGATTTCGCCTGTTGCGGCGTCAAGCGTCAACCCCGGTGGCAGAGCGCCACCTGAAATCGAAAAGCCGTAAGGCGCCATGCCATCGGCGACCGAGACCGTCTGCGTGTAAGCACTCGCAACCGTGCCCCCCGGAAGTGTTCCGGCTGTCGGCGCGAAGACGAGGGTCGGCGCCGTCACGGTGATCGTGACCGTGGCCGGAGATGATGTGCCGGTGGCGTTGGTCGCCGTATAGGTGAAGCTGTCGGATCCCGAATAGCCCGAAGCCGGCGTATAGGTGATCGACAGGCCCGAAGCAGTAGCCGTGCCGTGCGCGGGATTACCTGCAACGGCAACCGAATTTGCAGTGCCGCCTGCAATACTCAGCGTGATCGCGTTGTTCGACGAGTTGGCTGCGACCGTGGCCGAAACCGGTGCTGTCGTCGGCGCCTGTACGGCCACGGTCAGGTCATAGGTGGCGGTCCCGGTGGCCCCATTCACATCGGTTGCCTGAACAGTGAAGTTGTAGCTGCCGTCTGTGGTCGGTGTGCCCGCAAGGATGCCGGTCGAGGCGTCGAGAGTCAGTCCAGGCGGCTCGGTGCCGCCAGAGATCGCATAGCTGTAGGGCGCCATGCCATCGGCGGCTGAAATCGTCTGGCTGTAAGCGCCTGCGACCGTAGCGCCGGGCAGCGCGCCTGCGGCCGGCGAGAAGGCCAGCGTCGGCCGCGAGACGGTGATCGTAACCGTCGCCGGCGACGAGGTCCCGGTCGAGTTCGTTGCAGTATAGGTGAAACTGTCGGAGCCGGAGTATCCCGCGGTCGGGGTGTAGGTGATCGAGGTTCCGGAAGCGGCCGCAACACCGTGCGTCGGATTGGTCGCAACGGCGACTGAAGCGGCCGTACCGCCGGAGAGTGCGAGTGTAATCGAATTTGCAGACGAGTTTGCCGCGACCGTCGCCGAAGCTGGGCCGGCGATCGGAGCCGCTATCGGCGTCACGGCATTGGACGCACCAGAGCTCGCGCCCTTCCCCACGCCGTTTTCGGCTGCAACGGTGAAGGTGTAAGACGTTCCATTGCTGAGGCCTGTTACGATGATCGGGCTTGCCGGTCCGCTCACGCTGATGCCGCCTGGATTGGACGTGACGGTATAGCCGCTGATCGCGTCGCCGCCCGTGAAGGAAGGGGCGGTGAACGATACGGTTGCTTCGCTATCGGCGGCCGTCGCGGTGCCAATCGTCGGGGCGCTGGGAACGACGGCGTTAATGGTGAAGCTCTGTGTCACCGTCGGTGCTGCTTGATAGGCTGCATCCCCTCCCTGGTCTGCACTGACGGTGCAGGTACCCGCTTGAAGGAACCGAAGCTGGCCGCCACTGGTGATGGTGCAAACAGCTGGGGTCGACGAGGTGAACGTCGGTGTCAGGCTGGAGCTCGCCGTGGCGGTCAAAGTCGGGGTCGTGTCGAAGTTCTGCGCGCCAGGATTGGTGAAGGATATCGACTGAGGTCCCTTCGGCGTAACCACATTGGAAGCGGCGGAGACTGGCCCGAGGCCCCCGCTGTTGGCCGCCGTCACCGTGAATGTGTAGGAATAGCCGTTGGTGAGGCCCGGGACCGTGATTGGACTCGATCCGCCGGTCGCGCTGTGACCGCCGGGGTTAGACATGACTGTATACAGACTCGGCACTTCGCCGCCGCTCGTCGACGGAGCAGAGAACGTTACGCTCGCCTGCATGTCGCCGGCGGTTGCAGTCCCGATTGTCGGCGCGCCGGGAGCGATGGCATTGACGGTGAAGCTCTGAGTTACCGTCGTTGCGGCAAGATAGGTGCCATCGCCGGGCTCGTCGGCGCTGATCGTGCAGGTACCAGCTTTCTCGAAATTCAACTCACCGGCGCTCGTGATCGTGCAGACGGACGTGGTCGAAGAGGTGAACGTGGGGCTGAGGCCGGAGTCCGACGACGCGCTCAGTGTCGGGCTCGTGCCGAAGGTCTGAGCGCCGGGATTGGTGAAGGTGATCGTCTGGGTCGCTTTCGGCGTGACTGAATTTGACGCATCGGAAGCAGCACCTTCACCAACGATGTTGGTCGCGGTCACGGTGAACGTATAGGCAGTCCCGTTCACGAGGCCGGGCACACGGATCGGGCTCGATAGTCCGTCTACCTTCATTCCTCCGGGGCTTGCTGTCGCGGTATAGTGTAAGATCGCCGCTCCGCCGGTAATCGGCGGCGCGGTGAAGGCCACATCGGCCGTCGTGTCGCCCTCGACGGCAGTGCCGATAACGGGCGCCCCGGGGACGGTCGGCGCAATGGTCATGCCGTAGGCACGGCTCCCCGTCTGGCCGTATTGATCCGTCGCCGTAACGGTGAAGGTGAACGGACCGGCCGCGGTCGGCGTGCCAGAAAGCGTGCCGTTGCTTGCGAGCGTCAATCCGTTGGGCAGCGCCCCTTGCGTCACGGTGAGCGTATAGGCCGAAGCGCCGCCGGAGGCCGCAAGCGTCTGCGAATAGGCCGTACCGAAGGTGCCGTTGGAGAGCGATACTGGGTCGATCGCAATCGTCGGGGCGGCAATGGTCACAGAGTATGCCTGTGATGCCGTCGACCCTTCGGCGTCGGTCGCAGTGATGGTGAAGTTGAAAGGCCCGCTCGCGGTCGGCTTGCCTGAAAGAACGCCGCCGCTTGAGAGAAACATCCCAGCCGGCAAAGCACCGGCGGTTCTGCTGAAGGTCAGCGCTCCCGATCCGCCAGTGGCGGCCACCGTCTGCGACGAATAGGTCTGATTGTAGACCGGATTCGGCAGCGTCGTCGTTGAGATGGCAATGGGAGCGTAAGTGACAGTATTGTCGGAACTCGTCGAGGCGTCGTTGGTGAGACCCGCCACGCTCGTGGCTTTCCCGGCAGGAATGCTGGCCGTAACCGTGCCCGCCTGCGTCATTCCGCTCACAGAGACCGTGTAGCTGGCGCCGGACCCGGACACGCTTGCCGTGGTTGCTCCGGCGGTACCGGAAAGCTGGACGTCGCTGCCGTTGAAGCCGGTGACTGATTTGTCGAAGGTGACGTTGAAGAGGACTGACGCCTTCGCGCTCGGGTCTGCTTGACCTGGCGCCTGGTTGATGGTGACGGTCGGCTTGCTGTCGACCCAATGGCTCGTGCCTGTCTTCGTGCCGGTGCTGCATCCGCTACCGCCGCCATAGCTTACCGAAACGGCATGTTCGCCGACCGGCAGAGTCGACGTCTGGAACGTCGCTGACGAAGCCGGGCTGACCGGTCCGGTTGGAGTAAGCCCAAGGGTCGCCGATTGCGATCCAATGGAGATCGTCACGCTGCCCGGCGGCGATTGACCTGCGTTACAGCCCATCGACGAAACAGTCGCCGTCACGGATACCTGCTGCCCCGGGATCGATGGGCTCGGCGAAGCTACCACGTCCATGACGACGGGACCGCCGGTCGCTGCACGCACGACGATCGTGTTGCTGTTGGCGGTATAGTTGCCGCCGGTGCGCGTCCCGGTGAATGTCACGAAATCGACAAACTGCCCGGACATCGCATCCAAAGCATCGACCTGGTAGGAACCGGTGCAGGTAACCGGGGAAGTAGTTCCGCCGCCGGCGATCGGTGGGCACGAAACCACCACGGCCTTATTGGCGGTCGAGACCGGTGCGATACTGAGGATGTTGTAGGATCCGGGGTTCAGCACATAGCTGAAATTGATCGTGTCGCCGGCCGCGTTGAAGGTCGCAGGGCTCGCCGATATTGTGACGACCTGCGCTGACGCGCTGGCAGCCGCAACGAGCAGCATGCCGATCGCTGCGAAGAAAGACAGAAAAGAACCTCGCCAAAACGCGCACGAAAACGATCGTCCCCCTGCGACGTTGCCGCCCCGCAGCCCCATGAATACCCCCAAATATTACCGGGAAAATAGCCCCACCCGGCGCTCGCAGCTAATAAAGCAGCAGGCAACAAGTCAATGATGCAACTCTCCATTGTTCCTCAAAGTATCAACCGGCAATCTCGTGTGGCCTATTCAACACACCATCTGACGCGGCCGTCGCGGACAGTTCGCCGGCCGCGCGCAGGGTACGCGGTAGCCACAACTTTTGGAGGCATTTTCACAACAAATCCGTGGAGACAGGCCCAGGCCCGTCATTGCGGCGGTCGACGGGAATCAGGAGCGCCAGAAGCCCTGACTCTTTTCGTCTCAAGCGGCACCCTGACACCGAAAACGTATTGGCATCGCCCTTGAAATCTTCGAAATCCCCTCCATCTAACGACCATCACCCGTTTCGAGGGTTTCGTTCGACGTGCCGCTGGCACGCGATTGGAGCTTTCCGGGTTGGAACAGGGCGCTCCCCGAAAGGGTCGAGTGCCCTGTTTCGTTTTAAAGTGCTGCTGAAATGGATCGGCGACCGGTCCGCACCTCGTTGGGGCGCCGCCGCTCATGCGGGATTGGATAGGACGCATGAGCCCCGGCGTTAAGTCTTGTTTCGGTGGCGGTAGACGAGATATGCGCCAGCCATACTCATCGCCGCCAAAGCGAACCAGGTCAGCGCATAGACCAGATGGCTGTTGCGAAAACGAACGACCGTAAGTCCGCCGACAGGCAGGCCGCCGGGATTGGGTGCCGCATCCGCATCGATGAAGTAGGGTGCGACATCAGGCAGGCCCTTCGCCGCAGAAATCGCGGCGACGTCGCGCGAGAACCAGCGGTCGTTTGCCGGATCATTGGAGCGCAGGAAGGCGCCGCCAGGTTCTGTGACGCGGAGTAGCCCTGTTACCGTGGTGGCTCCGTCGGTATCACCTTCAGCGCGTTCGGCAGCATTGCGGCGATCGACGGGCACAAAGCCGCGATTGATCAGCACGTTCCAACCGTCTTCCAGGCGCATTGGCGTCAGAACCCAGAACCCGGCGCCAAGCTCCGTCACTGCCTGCACCAGCGTGGACTTGTCATGACTGAAGGTGCCGCTTGCGGTGACGCGACGGTATTCGTCCTTCTCCCGTGTGACGGCACCCCAGTCAGATCGCGCTGGTGCCGGCACGGCGGGCGCATTGATGCGTGCCTCGACACGGGCAATGAGATCAAGCTTCCAGGAGAGCCGCTGCACCTGCCAGGTGCCGAGCGCCAGGAACACCGCTACGAGGAACAACAGGGCGCCCGTCATCATCAGACGGGCGCGGGAGGATACGCGGTCCCTCCCCTTCACCTTGTCGTCGGTGGTCATCGTGGTATCCACCTGCCCTGACCCGTCGTCAGGGCATGTTCTTCATCATCTCGTGGGTCATCGGCATCATGTTGGTGTTGAGGTGATGCATGACCCAGAGAGAGCCCGCGAGTGCGATGCCGACGATGATGATCGTGAAGATCAGCGCCATCAACGTCCAGCCTCCCTCGGAGCGCGCATTCATGTGCAGGAAGTAGATCACGTGCACGACGATCTGGACGACGCCGATGCCCATGACGATGACGGCGGTCAAGATCTTGCTGTCCAGCACGCCACCCATGACCAGCCAGAACGGGATGGCCGTCAGGATCACCGAGAGGATGAAGCCCGTCATATAGCTCTTGAACGAACCGTGACCGGCGGCGTCGCCGTGATGGCTGTGCGCGTGATGCGGTTCGAACGCGCTTTCGTGGTCGGAATGTGCGCTCATCCGAGAACTCCCAGGAGATAGACGAAGGAGAAGACGCCGATCCAGATGACGTCGAGGAAGTGCCAGAACATCGACAGGCACATCAGGCGACGGCGGTTTTCCGGGATCAGCCCGTGCTTGCTGACCTGCACCATCAGCGTGATCAGCCAGATGATGCCGAAGGTGACGTGCAGCCCGTGCGTGCCAACCAGCGTGAAGAACGACGACAGGAAGGCCGAGCGCGTCGGGCCGGCACCTTCGAGAAGCAGGTGATAGAACTCATAGAGCTCGACCGCCAGGAAGATCGCGCCGAACACGCCGGTGACGCCGAGCCAGAACAGCGTCTCCATCTTGGCGTTGCGCTCCATTTGGAGCATCGCAAAGCCGTAGGTGATCGAGGAGAGAAGCAGCATCGCCGTGTTGAAGGCGACGAGGCCGAGGTCGAAAAGATCCGCCGGCGACGGTCCGGCCGCGTAGTTGCGGCCGACGACGCCATGCGTCGCAAAGAGCACGGCGAATATCAGGCAGTCGCTCATCAGGTAGAGCCAGAAACCCAGCATGGTGCTGTGTTCCGGGTGATGCTCTTCCGTCAGGTAGAACTGCGGCTTTTCGTTTTCTTGGACTTGGGTTTGGGTCATCGTCTCAGATCCGTTCCGTGAGCAGCTTGGAGCGCGCATCCTCGGTGGCCGCAACGGTTTCGGCGGGGATGAAGAAATCACGCTGATAGTTGAATGTGTGACCGATCGCGACGGCGATGAGGGCGATGAAGGACACGGCCGCCAGCCACCAGATGTACCAGATGAGCGCGAAGGCGAGCACGACGCTGATGCCCGAGAGGATGACGCCCGTGCCGGTGTTCTTCGGCATATGGATCGGCTTGAAGCCTTCGAGCGGGCGCTCGTAACCCCGGTTCTTCATGTCGTACCAGCTGTCGTGGTCGTGGACGACGGGCGTGAAGGCGAAGTTGTAGTCCGGCGGCGGCGACGAGGTCGACCATTCGAGCGTACGGCCATCCCAGGCATCGCCTGAGGTCTCGCGCAGCTGGTCGCGCCTGAGGAAGCTGACGACCAGTTGGATGATGAAGGACGCGATGCCGATTGCGATCAGGACCGCGCCGAAGGCGGCGATGATGAACCAGATCTGCAGCGATGGGTCTTCGAACTGGCTGACGCGGCGGGTGACGCCCATGAGGCCAAGCACGTAGAGCGGCATGAAGGCGAAGAAGAAGCCGATCTGCCAGAACCAGAAGCTCATCTTGCCCCAGAACGGATCGAGCTTGTAGCCGAATGCCTTCGGCCACCAGTAGACCAAGCCCGCCATCAGCCCGAACAACACGCCGCCGATGATGACGTTGTGGAAGTGGGCAATCAGGAACAGCGAGTTGTGCAACACGAAGTCGGCCGGCGGGATCGCCAGCATGACGCCGGTCATGCCGCCGATGACGAAAGTGACCATGAAACCAATGGTCCAGAGCATTGGCAGCTCATAGCGGATGCGGCCGCGATACATGGTGAAGAGCCAGTTGAACATCTTCGCGCCCGTCGGGATCGAGATGATCATCGTGGTGATGCCGAAGAAGGCATTGACTGATGCACCCGAACCCATGGTGAAGAAGTGGTGCAGCCACACGAGATAGGACAGGATCATGATCACGCAGGTGGCATAGACCATCGACGTGTAGCCGAAGAGGCGCTTGCCGCAGAAGGTCGCCACCACCTCGGAGAAGATGCCGAAGGCCGGCAGCACGAGGATGTAGACCTCCGGATGACCCCAGATCCAGATGAGGTTGATGTACATCATCGGATTGCCACCAAGGTCATTGGTGAAGAAGTTCATGCCGAGGTAGCGGTCGAGCGAAAGGAGGGCGAGCGTCGCCGTCAGGATCGGGAAGGTCGCCACGATCAGGATGTTGGTGCAAAGCGAGGTCCAGGTGAAGACCGGCATCTTCATAAAGGTCATGCCGGGAGCGCGCATCTTCACGATGGTCGCGATCAGGTTGATGCCTGATAACGTCGTGCCGACGCCGGCCACCTGCAGTCCCCAGATGTAGTAGTCGACGCCGACGCCCGGACTGTAATCTGCGCCCGAAAGCGGCGGGTAGGCAAGCCAGCCGGTCCGCGCGAACTCACCGACGAACAGCGACATCATGATGATGACCGCACCGCCGGTCGTCATCCAGAACGAGAAATTGTTGAGGAACGGGAACGAGACGTCGCGCGCGCCGATTTGCAGCGGCACGACATAGTTCATGAAACCGGTGACGAAGGGCATCGCCACGAAGAAGATCATGATCACGCCGTGGGCGGTGAAGATCTGGTCGTAGTGATGCGGGTTGAGATAGCCCTCGTTGCCGTTGAAGGCGATCGCCTGCTGTATGCGCATCATGATCGCATCGGCAAAGCCACGCAAAAGCATGACGATCGCCAGGATGATGTACATGATGCCGATCTTCTTGTGATCGACCGACGTGAACCACTCGTGCCAGAGATAGCCCCAGAGCTTGTACTTCGTGATAAGGGCGAGAATGGCGATGCCGCCGACGGCCACCGCTGCGAAGGTCGCGACGAGGATCGGCTCGTGATAAGGGATCGCTTCTAACGTAAGCCGCCCGAAGATGAATTGCGTGAGGCTGGTGTCACCAAACATGGGTCTTCCAATATGTCTCGAATTGCGGCCCAAAGGACCTTGGCGCTCGCTGGATCAGGGCCGGCGAGCGCGCGAAATTCCTAGTGCGTCTTGTGCATGTCGTGGTTCATCGGTTCGGCCGCCGACGGCTGATCGCTGCCCGCGGCCGGCTGTTCGCCACCGGCGGCATTGCCGGCTTCCGGTGCCGTTGCACCCGGCGCTGCCGCTTCGACCACGCCGCCCGCATGGCGGTTGTCATGCTCGAGCTTGGCGCGGTTCTCGTGGCTTTCAACGCCGGCGCCACCCATCATGTCGATGTGCATCATGTCCTTCATGCACATCTGCCCTTCGCGAACGCACATGTTGAGCACGGCGTCATAGAGACCGTCTTCAACTGAGGCGAAGTAACGCACCGGCTCCTTGACGCTCGGCTTTTCGAGCTTCAGGTAGGCGTCGCGGTTGAGCATCGTGCCGTTTTGCTTCACGCGGGCGACCCACTGGTCGAAGCCCGCCTGATCCACACCGTGGAACTTGAAGCGCATGTGCGAGAAGCCGTCGCCGCTATAGTTGGACGAAAGGCCCTCGTACTCGCCGGCCTTGTTGATGACGGCGTGCAGCTTGGTCTGCATGCCGGGCATGGCGTAGATCATGCCGGCAAGCGCCGGGACGTAGAAGGAATTCATCACCGAGGATGCCGTGATCTTGAAGTTGATCGGCACATCGACTGGTGCTGCCATCTCGTTGACCATGGCGATGCCGTAGTCCGGATAGAAGAACAGCCATTTCCAGTCGAGGGCGACGACCTCGACGGTGATCGGCTTCATCTCATCGGTTACCGGGCGCGCCGCATCGATGCGGTCGAGCGGTCGATAGGGGTCGAGCTTGTGCGTGCTCACCCAGGTAATCGCGCCGAGTGCGATGATGATGGCGAGCGGCGCCGACCAGATGATGACTTCGAGACCGGTGGAATGGTGCCATTCCGGATCGTACTTGGCAGCGGTGTTCGACTGGCGATAGCGCCAGGCGAAGAAGAGCGTCAGGAAAATGACGGGGACGATGATCACCAGCATCAGGACCGTCGAAATGACGATCAGATCCCTCTGCTGAGCGGCAATATCGCCGGAGGGCGACATGACCACCATGTTGCATCCCGAGAGAACAGAGAGCAACAGGACGGCGACCATCGATCGTCCGGCTAAACTGAATGGCTTCGGCATTGCGGCCTCAACTTGCGTTTTGTCTAGTCGGCATTACTCGGGCATGGTCGCGCATGGAAGTGAGGTCCATCGTCGCAGCGCAGCATTTTGCCGCAGTGCAGTGACGGCCGTATCGCTCTATGCGCGTCTGTACGGGCGCAATGGCTTAATGTCGGTTCGATGCCGGCTGTTCAGGCGAACGTTAGGCACGAATTCGAATGAGGCATGTGCGCAAGTACGTGCACGGCATTCTTGATATCAGACGCCAATTGGTCAACACTCTAACGACAAGACGCACGTTCGTCGGAGAAGTTCATGGTTTCGGTCACTCATCCCACATCGTCTGGACTCGAACGGGATGCGCGTCGCATCCATGAGGACGACAAGCCGCTGTCCCCGGGGAGTATCGCCATTGGCGTGGTCATTGGGCGAACCTCGGAGTTCTTCGATTTCTTCGTCTATGGCCTCGGCTCGATCCTTGTTTTCCCGAAGCTGATCTTCCCGTTCGCGCCCAATGCGGTGACCGCGACGCTGATGTCCTTCGCGCTGTTTCCCCTCGCCTTCCTGGCCCGTCCCGTCGGGTCATTCGTGTTCATGTGGGTCGACCGGAACTACGGGCGCGGCACGAAGCTGACGATCGCCCTCGTCATCCTCGGCGGCTCGACCGCATCCATCGCCTTCCTGCCAGGCTACGACACGATCGGCTACTGGGCGGTAGCACTCCTCGCGCTCTTCCGACTGGGACAGGGCTTTGCGCTCGGCGGCGCTTGGGATGGCCTTGCGTCGCTGCTGAACCTCAACGCGCCGCAGAATCACCGCGGCTGGTACGCGATGATCCCGCAGCTCGGCGCGCCGATCGGCTTTGCGCTTGCGAGCATTCTCTTCGGCTACTTCGTCAGCAATCTTTCGCAGGAGGATTTCCTCGCCTGGGGCTGGCGCTATCCCTTCTTCGTCGCCTTCGCGATCAACGTCGTGGCGCTTTTCGCGCGCCTGCGCATCGTTGCCAGCAAGGAATTCGGCGCCGCCATGGAAGCCAAGGAGCTCGAGGCACGGCCGATCTTCGAGATGCTGAGCAAGCACAGCATCGACGTCGTGCTCGGCGCCTTCGTGCCGCTCGCAAGCTTCGCGATGTTCCACCTCGTCACCATCTTCCCCTTGAGCTGGGTGACGCTCAACGGTGGCCAGTCGGCCGCTGAATTCCTGTGGGTCCAGGTCGCGGGCGCCGCCCTCGGCGCCATCGGCATCGTGCTGTCAGGCGTGATCGCCGACCGCGTCGGCCGCCGCAACCAGCTGATGATCGGCGCGATCCTGATCGCGATCTTCAGCTTCTCGGCTCCTTTCCTGCTCGATGCCGGCGGCAAGGGTCAGGACGCCTATATCCTGATCGGCTTCGCCATCCTCGGCCTTTCCTTCGGTCAGTCGTCTGGCGCCGTGTCTTCGCGCTTCACCCAGTACTATCGCTACACGGGTGCTGCGCTGACATCCGATCTCGCCTGGCTCGTGGGCGCCGCCTTCGCGCCGCTCGTGGCGCTCGGGCTTGCCAGCAGCTTCGGCATCATCTTCATCGGCGGTTACCTGATTTCCGGCGCGATCTGCACGATCGCCGCGCTCAGCCTGACCCGCGCGTTGGATCAGCAGTAAGGCGATGGCGGGGCGGCAACGCCCTGCCGACTCTTCAGAGGCGGACCTCGACGTGGAAGCCCCGGTCCGTTCCCGGGGCCGGCGATGCGATCAGCAATCGTCCATGCATCTGTTCCACCAACCGCTGCACGATCGCAAGGCCGAGGCCGGAGCCGGAAGCTTCCGTCGGCCCGCGACTGAAGCGCTTGGTCAGGCCAGCCAGCGTCTCCGCGTCGATGATGGCACTGTCGTTGGTGACACCCACACCACGGGCATCGACGTTGATCCTGACCGGGCTTCCGGACGGGCTGTGGATCAGGGCGTTTTCCAGAAGATTGCGAAGCACGATCGCAAAAGCATCTGCGGGGATCGGACGGACAAGATCGGCGCCTTCCGCGACATGGACCTTCAGGCGGCTGGCACCAAGTGCCGAGCGTTCCATGTCCTCAAGGACAAGATCCAGGACCGGCAAGAGGTCGGTGCTTTCGTCGGATATGGCGATCCCGGCTTCGGCCTGCGACATCTGCAACAGCTTTTCGGCCAGTCGACCGAGATGAAGCAGTGCGCGCTCGATCTGGCTGGTCCGTTGCCGAAAGGCGGGAGGCACCTCGCTCGCCAGCCGCTGTGTTTGCGCCAGCGCACCCGCGATCGGCGTCCTCAATTCATGGGCGCTGTTGGAAGTGAATTCGCGTTCCGCTTCGAGTGCCGCCTTGAGGCGGGTCAGCAGAAGGTTCACCGATCGGGCGATCGCGCGCAGTTCTCTCGGTAGCGCGCCTTCATCAAGCGGGGCCAGGTTGCCGCTGTCCTTAGTGAGGATTTCTTCGCGCAACTGCTCGACCGGTGCAAGTGCGCGGCGCGCGACAAGAATGATGGCGATAATGCTGGTTGGGATCAGCACGAGCAACGGCAAGAGCAGCGCCGTGCCGCCCTCGAGGAGCGCTTCGGTGCGATGCTCGAAAGCGTCTGCCACCTGGACGAAGAGGGAGCCGTCAGCTGCTCCGGCCGTGTAGATCCGGTGCGTGTCTGTCTGCGAGAAGCCGACTTCGAGCGGAACTGCGAAGGGCTCTGGTGCTCCATCTTCGAACAGAACCCTGCCGCCGCGATCGCGGACCTGATAGGTCAGATATTGTGAATTCATCGCAGGTGCGATGAGGGCCACGGCGGGCTTGCCGTCGTTGCGGTCACGAGCAACGTCATCGGCCACGATTTGCAGCAGGCGCTCCGCCGTCTCCTGGACGCCGCTGTCGAAGATCTCGGTGAACTCGTCGTGCATGACAAAGACGCCGAGGCCAAGCGCGACGCACCAGAAGACCGCGACGACGCTCGTAATCGCGATGGTCAGCCTGCGGGCCATGCTTGCGACGCGCGACATCCGGTCACCTGATGCTGTAGCCGAGGCCCCGCACGGTCTCGATCCGGTCGAAGCCGATCTTCTTGCGCAGGCGGCTGATATAGACCTCGACCGTATTGCTCTCGATTTCAGCGCCAAAGGCGTAGAGCGCGTCGTGCAACTGTTCTTTCGACACGAGTGCGCCGGGATGGGCGACGAGCTTGTCGAGCACGGCCCACTCCCGCGCGCTGAGGTTCTGGCTTTCCCCTTCGACCAGCACCTTGCGATGGACCTGGTCGATCTCGATGCCGGGAAGTCTGACCGTCGGCGTGGCATTGCCGACATAGCGCCTGGAAACGGCCAGCATGCGGGCACTCAACTCGCCGAGGTCGAATGGCTTGACCAGATAGTCGTCCGCCCCGCTGTTCAAGCCTTCTATGCGATCGGAGATCTGGTCGTGCGCCGTCAAGATGATGACCGGCGTGCCGTCGTCCCGCTTCCGAAGAGCCCGCAGCAGCGATAGCCCCGAGCCATCAGGCAGCCGGAGGTCAAGCAGTATCAGGCCGTAGAGAACCGTCTCCGTCGCTGCCGTAGCGTCGACTATGCGCGTAAACCAATCGACTGCGTGGCCAGCCGCCGCGACATGATCGCGTAGCGCCTCCCCCAGAACCTGATCGTCTTCGACTAGTAGGACTCTCAAGATATCACCGGACACTTGTTCATCCTTGCCTATGTTCGATGGGGGATGGGCGTCAAGCCCCTGAGCGTTGCGCATCACTTGGCTGCATCGGCACGAGCCAACGCAGAAGTGGTCGCGATCGCAAAGCGGTGGGCGCTGGCGGGTTGTCAGGAAGCGGCGCGTTCGCGAAACGCACCGCGCCTTTTTTTGTAGCTGATGATCGCCGTGGCGATACCGACGAGCGCCATCAAAACGCCGAGGACTGTGAGCGCACCGCTGTTGTGTTCAACGGGCGCATTGCTCGCGAACTTGTACATTTCGGTCGCAAGGATCGCGATCAGGGCCGCCGAGACGGTCGAATAGTCCTTGCCGATGACGCGTTTCACATTGAAAGTCATGCCCTCGGTAGACTGCGCGAAGTTTCTCAAACGCAACGCCCACCGCGGCACGTCACGGCAGTACTCCCGGTAGGCTTCCCCGAACGTCCTGTCGAGAAAGGCTTCTTCGGCGTAGACGATGCACTGGTACATGAAGGCAAAGAGCCCGATACCGAGGACGACCAGAAGCGGGTTGCCGTGCAGCAGGAACACGCCGGAATAGAGCAGCATGTTTCCAACGTAGAGCGGGTTGCGGCAGACACCGAACATGCCTTCGGTCACGAGATCCTTGGCATAGACCTTTTTCTTCAGGCCGCCGCGCTGAATGTATTTGTAGCCGACCACGGTCGCGCGCAAGGCGAGACCCGCCAGGATGACCAGAACGGCGGCGAAGTCCTTGACCAGCGTGAGTGCCGGGTTATCCAGGACAACGGCTGGAGACGGCGCCAGCAGGAACAGAACGATGATGATGGCCGGAAACAGCTGGTTCCGGAAACGGAAGAGAAAATTGCCGATCGCAATCATGGTCTGGATTTCCTACTTGACCGCGATGATGCCGCAGAAATTGTACCAGCGGAAAAAGACCTCGACACTGCGGAAGCCGGCTTCCTTGAGCAACTGCATGTTCTCGTCCAAACGATAGGGGATGAGGACGTTCTCCAGAGCTTCGCGCTTCTTGGCGATCTCGATATCGGAGTAGCCGTTGCGGCGCTTGTAGTCGTAGTAGTGCTCGATGAACAGGCGGTTGAAGGTCGAGTCTTCGCTGGTGAGCTTTTCGACCAGCAGCAGGGCGCCGCGTTCATTGAGCCCATTATAGATCGTGCGCATGATCCGCTCGCGATGGAGCGGACGGACGAACTGCAACGTCAGCAGCATCATCACGACACTTGCGTCATGAATGTCGATGCCCTGGTGAAGGTCGCCAACCCTGAGGTCTATCGACCGGTTGGTGTTGGCTTCGACGATCTTCTCCCTCGCCTTCTCGATCATGTCGGGAGCGTTGTCGATGCCGACAAAGCGGACGGAGGGATCAACCATAGTGTCGAGGCCGAGCAGTGTCGTCGCCGTCGAACAGCCGATGTCGTAGAGACAGCTACCCGGTTCTGCGAAGTCTCCGGCGAGTTCGCAGGCCATGCGCTGGATCTCACCGTAGTAGGGAACCGAGCGGCTGACCATGTCGTCGAAGACGGCGGCAACCGTCGCATTGAACGCGAAGTCGCCGACCGGCTGGTCGGGTGCCGCGAAGACCTCGTCACGCCTGTTGTTGTTCTCGTGCACCTGCAGGTGCGGTACCTTGCTAGCCATATGCAGGTTCCTTTGTCCTTCCAAAGCACTTCCGGCATTCGGGCCCCCGCCAATCGTCAGGGACCGATTTGGCGGCTAGAGGGCCATCGAAACCTGACATGAACCTGAAAGGCACGCGCTGACGATGTCGAGCCGGCCGCGCGCCACCGGTAATGAGACCTTTGCCCACAGATCACGCGATTTTGCAGACAGGTGAACACGGGTGCGGGCAGAGTTCGCCGATAATCGACCCCTCGGAAATCGGGAGAGATGGCGATGCCCTCAGGACTATCGGCTGTGGCGCTGTCCTTGTCATTGTTGCTAGCGGCATCGGCGGTGTCGCACGCAGATGACTTGCCGCGTTCCGGCCAGCCGGTGTTCGACCGTGTCGTCGAGTTGGTGAATGCGAACTTTTACGACGGCAAGGCGCTCGACCGCTTCAACGCGGCGGTTCGGTCGAAATTGGACCCCGGGAATAGGCCAATCTCTCTGACCAGCCCGGTCGCCGATGTCGACGACGCAATCACGTCGGTCCTCTCCAGCCTTAGTGTATCGCATACCGGGCGCTACAAGCCCGATATGATCGACTATTTCGAGCTCTCTGACATTTTCCGTTTCGCGATCCGCGACGATATACGCCGCCTGTTTCCGCCGGACGGTGAAGTCCGCTATCCCGGCATCGGCATGGTGACCACCGTCGAAAACGGCCACCGTTTCGTCGTCGACGTCTATGATGGTTCCCCTGCCAAGAAGGCCGGCCTGCTCGTCGGAGACGAAATCCTCGCCGTCGATGGGGACCCCTATCGGGAGATCGGCTCGTTCGATGGCAAGGTCGGCAGCAGTGTCGATATCCGATTGCAAAGGGAGCGCGGCGCCGCACCGATGTCGATCAGGGTCCCGGTGGAGCAATTGCGACCGCTGCCGATGTTCGAGCGGGCTATCGACGAAAGCGTGACACTGAGCGAACGAGCTGGCCACAGGATCGGCTACGTGCGCATGTGGACACTGTCCACGCGCCATGGTCTCGATATCGTCGCAGACGCCCTGGCGAACGGAGCGCTCAAGGATGCGGAAGGCCTCGTCGTTGATCTGCGCGGGCGTTGGGGTGGGGGTCCGGCCGATGCAGCCGAGCTTTTCGTTGGCGATACGCCTTCGTTCCGGCTGATTCCGCGAAAGGGCGAAGCAACGCTCGCGAACTTTCGGTGGCGCAAGCCTGTGATCGCGTTGATAGACAAGGGCACGCGCAGCGGCCTGGAACTTTTCGCCTACGCACTTAGGCAAAACGCCATTCCGCTGGTCGGCGAACGGACGGCAGGTGCCCTTCTCGCAGGCCGCGCCTATGTGCTCCCGGATGACAGCCTGCTCGAACTTGCGGTTTCCGACGCCGTGATCGACAACGATCTGCGGCTCGAAGGGATCGGCATCGAGCCTGATATTTCCGTGGCATCGCCAATCGCCTATGCCGCAGGAAAGGATCCGCAACGGGAGGCGGGGTTCGTTGAGATGGCCCGGATGCTCGCTGCCGGGAAAAGTGGTCAGGCAGCGACGCCGCGCGATCCGGCGTTCACACGCTGATCCGGCCAATGGCCTTGCCCGCTGCAGGTGACGTCAAGGCTTAGTCCACAAGTATGCCCTTAGGGCTAACGCGTACCGGCGACGATGGTCGCGGTGGAGCGCAGTTCGACTTTGCCCGCCCTGCTCGCCTGTCGGGCAAGACCCAGCACCTCGACCTTGATACGCTCCCGTGTTGCTACATCTGCCTGCCCCAGACCCGCCACCACGGGCGCGGCAATTTCGGTCATGAAGGCCCAATAGTCTTCGGGCGTGTCGTGCACCATCGTGGTCGTGACCTCCTCCTCGCGGACGTCGCGCAGCCCTGCGTCGGTAAAGACAGCCGTCATCAGTCCTTCCGGCGCGCAACGGAACAAGCCGGGCGCTCCCGCCGGCGGTTTCGGCAATTCGACGTGGCGCGCTATGGTCCACATGATCGTCGTTGCCCAAGCGTTCTTGTCAGGTGCCCCCCAAACGGCGGCACAAACGCGCGCACCCGGCTTCGCCACCCGTCGCAATTGCTCGGCTGCCGCCGCAACGTCCGGGAAGAACATGAACCCGAACCGGCACAGGACAGCATCGAACATCGCGTCGGAGAAAGGTAACGCGCCGGCATCACTGATCCTGGTTTCAAAGTTCGACAGACCCCGGTTCCTGGCATTTTCGCTCGCCACCTGCAGCATGCGCTCCGAGAGATCGGTGACGGTGACGCGGCCGTTCGGGATCGACGCGGCGACTGTCAGTCCCGGCTCGCCCGTTCCGGCGGCGACGTCAAGCACCTGATCGCCGTCCTTGATCGCTGCCTGGCGGATCATCGCCTGGCCGAAGGGGGCAAGCCAACCGAGGACGAGAGAGTCCCACTTCTTCCAGCCGGCGGAAAATCGATCCCAGGTTTCTCTTTGCTGATCGCGGATTTGATCGAGATGCGCGGACATGCAGGTTCCTCCCATGGCGCCGTTTTCGCCCTCGTCTGGCGAAACTATGGACCCGCTGCCAAACGTTACAAATCACTTTTGCGCCGGGACAAGCGGGGCTTTGTGACCGCGGTTACATGTGATCTCAGACAATCCGCTCTAGGGTGAGAGGGCGAGGCACGCTATATTCTAATTGAGGAGACCGGGAAGGAGAGATTCGCACCGATGTCGAACCGGACCAACGGCAAAAATAACGGCCGGATAGAACCCAGCGACGAACAATCCCTCGGTGATCAATTGCGGATGATGCATCGGGCCTTTATGGCCTCGCCGCTACGCAACAAGATCATTTGGCTGACCATAAGCATCGTCGTTGTCATTGTGGTGACAGCCTTCGGCCAAATCATCCTCAATCAATGGTACAAGCCATTCTACGACACGCTCGAGCGCCGCGACCTGCCAGCCTTTTTGCATCAGCTTGTCGTTTTCGCCCAGATCGCAGGCGTGCTTCTCGTCCTCAACGTTCTGCAAACCTGGCTCGGACAGGTGATAAAGCTGCGTCTGCGAGAAGGGCTGACCGAAGATCTCATCAACGAATGGATGCGCCCCTCGCGTGCTTTTCGGCTGGCGAATGCGGGTGCGATCGGCATCAACCCGGATCAACGCATCCATGAGGATGCGCGCCATCTGACCGATCTCTCCGCAGGGCTTTCGATCGGTCTTTTCCAATCGGGCATTCTACTGGTGAGCTTCATCGGCGTGCTGTGGTCACTCTCCGACGGCTTCGTTTTCCACGTCGCAAACTACGCCTTCGCCATTCCTGGCTACATGGTCTGGGCTGCCATTCTCTATGCAGGCACTGCCTCTTGGCTCAGCTGGCTCGTCGGCCGGCCGTTGGTGGCTCTCAATGGAGAGCACTATGCCCGCGAGGCGGCGCTGCGGTTCTCGCTCATGCGCGTCAGCGAACATATAGAGGCTGTATCCCTCTCGTCGGGTGAAGCAAATGAAAAGAAGCGCTTACAGCGCGATCTTGCTTCGGTACTCGAGATCAGCTACGGCCTCTTGCGCGCCGTGACGCGGCTGACCTGGGTTACCGGGGGCTACGGCTGGATTACCGTCGTTGCCCCGATTGTCATCGCTGCACCGGTCTATTTCTCGGGAGACTTGAGCTTCGGCGGGCTGATGATGGCGGTCGGCGCCTTCAACCAGGTGCATGCATCCTTGCGCTGGTTCGTCGACAACATCGGCGCGATCGCCGACTGGCGTGCCACGCTGCTGCGTGTCGCCGCCTTCCGTTCGGCATTGCTGATGACCGACGAAAGGCATGAGGGCGACAAGCGTATCGACTTCAAGACGTCGGAAACGCCGCAGATGAGCTTCGACAATGTCGAGATCGTCTCGCCAACCGGCTGCATCAAGCTTCGGGAGCAAAGCGTTACGATCGATCCGGGCGAACGGGTGCTCGTTACCGGTGCTCCCGAGGTGGAGAAGGCGCCATTCTTCCGGGCGATCGCCGGACTTTGGCCCTGGGGCCATGGCCGCATCGCACTGCCGGTGGATGATGGCCTCGCCTTCGTCCCGAAGTCACCCTACTTCCCGCCCGGAACCCTTGGCGACGTTCTCGCCTATCCCGGTGCTGCAGATACCTACGGCAAGGGCGAGCTCGCAGGCGTGCTCTCGAAGGTCGGACTTGGTCGGCTGAGCGGCCGGCTCGACCAGGATGCGCGCAAGCAGATGAACCTCAGCGAGGCGGAGCAACGGCTTCTGGCCATCGCCCGGCTCAGCTTGCACAAGCCGCGGTGGCTGATCATCGACGAGGCGCTCGACACGCTGGAGGACGATGCCTACCAGCGCGTCCTGAAGTTCATGGACGAGGAACTCAAAGGCGTCACGATCGTCAATATCGGAAGGACCGAGCGTGGCAACGACTTCTTCACGCGCGTGCTGCATCTCGACAAGAACCCGGCCGGCAATACGCTGCGGCGGTTGCAGCCAAGGAGCCTCCAGCCAGCTGATCCGCAACTGGTGGATTGAAGCAAGCGATCGTGTCCGCGCGGTCGCGGCAATGTCTCGAACGCACGGCTCGGAACGGCGTAAAATGTAATGGAATTAGAAAACCGCGCATTCTGTGCATGCGCGGTTTTGCCTTAACCAGCGTCGGTCGCCTTAACGCGCCTTCAGCTTCATGTGGCGGTTCACGTCCTTGTAGAGCAGGTAGCGGAACTTGCCCGGGCCACCGGCGTAGCAGGCCTGCGGGCAGAAGGCGCGCAGCCACATGTAGTCACCGGCCTCGACTTCGACCCAATCCTGATTGAGCCGATAGACCGCCTTGCCTTCCAGCACATAGAGGCCGTGCTCCATGACGTGGGTTTCGGCAAAGGGGATGATGGCGCCAGGCTCGAACGTCACGATGGTGATGTGCATGTCGTGGCGCAGATCGGCCGGATCAACGAAGCGGGTCGTCGCCCACTTGCCGTCGGTGCCGGGCATCGGCGACGGGGTGATCTCGGCTTCGTTGGCAAAGAAGGCTTCCGGCACCGGCAAGCCGTCAACCTGCTCATAGGCCTTGCGCACCCAATGGAAACGAACCGGCGCTTCGCTTCCGTTGCGAACGGTCCAATTGCTGGCCGGCGGAATGAAGGCGAACCCGCCCGGCTGCATCTTGTGCGCCTTGCCGTCGAGCGTGACGGTCAGTTCACCCTCGACGACAAAGATTGCGCCCTCGGCGCCCGCGTCGAGTTCCGGCCGCTCGCTACCGCCGCCCGGAGCGACTTCCATGATATATTGTGAAAATGTTTCAGCAAAACCGGAGAGCGGACGGGACAATATCCACAGCCGGGTCTTGTCCCAGAACGGCAGATAGCTGGTGACGATGTCCATCATCGTCCCCTTCGGAATCACAGCATAGGCTTCGGTAAAGACCGCGCGATCCGAAAGGAGTTGGGTTTGCGGCGGGTTGCCGCCATGGGGCGCATAGTAACTACGGTTGGTCATATCTTCCTTCAGTCTGCTGGCAGGCACCGCCTCCTCTAAAGAGCGGTGCAATGGGTCGGGCGCCGGGCGTCAAAGCAAGGCAGTGCGCAGATCGCGGGGCTGGTCCTTTTCCTCGTCCAAGTCCAGTTCTGCTTCCACGTGGTTCAGGTGTTCGGCCATTTCCTTGATCGCACTTGCGGCATCGCGCGACGCAACGTGCTCGACCACAGCCAGATGTTCGTCCGGTCCGCAGTTGTGCAGGTGGTTCGAGCGGTACATCGCGGTGATCAAGGATGTACGGGAAACGAGATCGCGCAGGATGCCGAAGAGGAAGGCCGAGCCCGAGAGTTCGGCAAGCAACAGGTGGAAACCACCGGAAAGCCGAACGATATCAGAGAGATTGCCGGACCGACCTGCGATGCGCTCTTCTTCGATATGTGCGCGCAGCCGCACGATATCCTTGGGGTTGGCGCGTTCGCAAAGGCGCTCGACCACGCGCTGCTCGATGGCCCGGCGGGCAACGAAGACATCGCGCGCCTCATCCACGGAGGGCTCGGAGACAAAGGCGCCACGGTTCGGCATGATCGTCACCAGGCCGTCGCGCTCGAGCGCAGTCAGTGCCTGGCGGATGCGGGCCCTGCTGACGGAGAATATTTCGGCAAGTTGCTCTTCCTTCAATCGCGTTCCCGGTCTTAGCCGCCGTTCTGCGATTGCAAGCCAGATCTTCTCGCAAATGATCGCCGTCGGAGCACCGGCGGCTTCGTCCGCGTTGTACATGAAATCTCCCTTAGCCGTTCACTTACTCTCGCCGTGCGGCGCTCAAAGTCAATTCCACCCGCTGCAGTTAGATATTGACTACAAAATTGTAGACAATATTGTGTACCGCAACTTGATGTGCAATGGCAACTGCTTAAACACGACCGTGCGACGGGGTTTTAGACCCAGGCGCGGCGCCACCTGAGAGCCCCGATGGACCTTGATTTCACTGAACTGCCGGCCCAGGACTATTCATCGCCTGCTGGCGAATTTCACCGGCGGACGGCCGAATGCGGCGGTCCCGGCGCTCTCGCTAGGCGGTCCACAATGCTCACGCCTGATACGGCGCCCGCCCCCCTCCTTGCTGCTCTTCGGAAAACGAGCTGATCCATGCGCCTCCTGCTCATCAACCCGAATTCCACCCGCTCCATGACCGAACAGGCGCATCGAAGCGCCGAGCGCGTTGCAGCACCCCAGACCCTACTGGAATCTGTTAACCCAACGTCAAGTCCAGCCAGCATTGAAGGCCACGCCGATGAAGCCATGGCCGTGCCGGCGATGCTTGCCGAAATACGCAAGGGCGAGCAGCGCGGCATCGACGCCTACGTCATCGCCTGCTTCGACGATCCCGGTCTTGGCGCCGCGCGCGAGATCGCCCGCGGTCCGGTGATCGGCATCTGTCAGGCGGCCGTGCAGGTGGCGATGAACATTGCGACCCGGTTTACGATCATCACCACCCTGCCCCGCTCGGTGCCGATCATCGAGGATCTCGCCGAGGCCTATGGTGCCGGCCACCGCTGCCGTAAGGTCCGCTCGGTGGACATGCCCGTACTGGCGTTGGAGGAAGATCTCGCCCACACAGAGGAAATACTGGTGCAGGAGATCCTCAAGGCGCGGCAGGAAGACGGCGCTGAAGCAATCATCCTCGGCTGTGCGGGAATGTCCGAACTCTGCGACCGCCTGAAAGCGCGCACAGGGATGCCCGTTATCGACGGCGTGACCGCTGCGGTGAAGCTGGCCGAAGCTCTGGTCGGTGGCGGCTATGCCACCTCGAAGGTCGGCGCCTATGATTATCCTCGCGTCAAGGAAAGCCCGGCCTGCAGGCTGGTTGACGTGGCCGGTTAAATCTCGGCCGTCACGACCACCGGGCGGCGACCCGTCCGGTGGATCTCACTGACACGGGATAGCTGTTTCAGCGCAACAAGGCGTCAAGCTGCTCCTGCAGTGTCGCCACCTTCTGCTCGAGTGCTTCCAGTCTTTCTTCGAGGGCAGATAGCGCCAAGCCACTCGGCGCCGAAGATACCGCCACCCTTTCGGCCGTCGGCTGCTCGACTTCGCCGCACAGCAGGTGCGCAAAACGGTCCTCGCGCTGACCTGCTCCCCGGTTCAATTGAACGATCAGTGGCGGCCTGCGGCCCATCATCAGGTCGATATTGTCCTTCAGATCCTCGATCGAGGCGAAACGCGCCATGCGCTCGCTGCGCGCCCAGAGTTCGTAGGCAGTCTGCGGGCCACGAAGAAGCAGGAGGCCCAGCATGGCGATCTGCGGCGATGTCAGTGAGAAGCGGTTGGCGACCAGGTGTTCGTAGCGCTCGACGCGCGATGCAAACGCCTGGCGCACCAGTCCTTTCTGCGACAGCGAAGAGAGCGCGCGATGAACATCCACCTGCTCGACCGCCATGACGGGGTCGCGCGCCGTCTTCTGGTTGGCCGCCGCATGGGCAGAGTTGAGCGTCAGCGGATAGACGTCTGGCGTCGTTTCCTTCTTCTCGATCAGGCATCCGAGAACGCGGGCTTCAACGGCATTGAGGACGGGGAAATCGGTATCGGAGGTCGTGTTCATATGCCAACTCTTCAAATCAACGCATTCGATCCCAGCCAAACCTCGCTGCGAGTCCGGTCTGGCCTGCGGCCCCACCCTAACGTGAGTGTCGAAGCCCGGAAATGGTCATCGGCCGATTTCGTTGAATTCCGGTTAGCACCGTAGCATTCACCTGACGACGGGAATGCGAAATACATTGGTTCGCAAAGCGGCTCGCTTGAACCGCGCAAAAAAGAGGCTCCGCGACTGGCACGACACGGAGCCCAAGGCTTCAGGGAACTAAATTATCTCAGGCCGCGTGGATCGCCTTCACCGTCTCTTCGATGCGGTGGCAGGCGGCTCGCGAGCCATCGGCGAAACTGCGCATTTCCGGCCGCTCGCTCTTGCAGCGCTGGTCAGCGAAGGGGCAGCGTGGATGGAACGTGCAGCCGGACGGCGGATTGAGCGGACTTGGCACCTCACTCGCAGCGATGCTGCGTCCGCGCTTCGGATGGGTGATGTCCGGAATCGTCTCTAGCAGCAGCTGCGTATAGGGGTGCCGCGGATTGGCGAAGAGCGTTTCGGTGTCCGCCTCTTCGACGATCCGTCCGAGGTACATTACCGCGATACGGTCCGACATGTGGCGCACCACGCTCATGTCGTGGCTGATGAAGAGATAGGTCAGCCCCATCTCGTCCTGCAGCTTGCGCATGAGGTTCAGGATCTGCGCCTGGACCGACACGTCGAGTGCCGAGGTCGGCTCGTCGCAGACGAGGAATTCCGGTTCGCCGGCAAGAGCGCGTGCAATCGAGATGCGCTGGCGCTGTCCGCCCGAGAATTCGTGCGGGAACTTCGCGCCATCGGAGGGCGCGAGACCGACGATGGTCAGCAACTCACCGACACGTTCCATGATCTCGGCTTCCGAGTTGCGCAGCTTCAGCTCGCGCAGCGGCTCGGCGATGATGTTGCGAACGCGCCAGCGTGGATTGAGGCTGGCATAGGGATCCTGAAAGATCATCTGGGCCGAAAGCGGTTGCCCGTCCCTGCCCGGCGCAAACCGCACCTCGCCTTCCGTCGGCCGGTAGAGACCGGTGACGAGCCGCGCCACCGTCGACTTGCCGCAACCGGATTCACCGACGAGGCTGAGGCAGCCGCCCATTGGCACGGTGAAGCTGATGTCGTCGACCGCCCGCACGAACTGCTGCGGCTTGCGCTCGATCACCCGGTTGAGCCAGGGCGCGGAAACATCGAAATTGCAGGTCAGGTCGTTGACCGTAAGGGCATCACTCATAGAACTCCTCCTGCATTGAGCCAGCAAGCGGCGACGCCGGTGCCGACCGGAGCCGGTTCGGGGCGATCCTTGCGGCAGCGCGGACCTGCCTCCGGGCAGCGCGGGTTGAAGGCGCAGCCGGTGGGGATCGCGTTGAGACGCGGCATCGAACCGTCGATCTGGTTCAGCCGCTCGACGCGACGGCCGAGAGCCGGGATCGAGCCCATCAGGCCGCGGGTATAGGGGTGGCGCGCGTTCTTCAGCACGTCGTCGACCGGGCCGATCTCGACCAGTCGTCCGGCATACATCACGGCGACACGGTCGGCGGTCTCTGCGATAACGCCCATGTCGTGTGTGACCAGCATGACCGCAGTACCATGGTCGTCGCAGAGACGACGCAACAGCGAGGTGATCTGGGCCTGGATCGAGACGTCGAGGGCGGTCGTCGGCTCGTCCGCAATGATCAGCTTCGGCTCGGCGGCGAGCGCCAGGGCGATGACGACGCGCTGACGCATGCCGCCGGAGAACTGATGCGGATAGTGATCGTAGCGCGCCTCGGGAGCCGGAATGCCGACTTCCTTGAGAAGCTGGATCGCACGGGCCTTCGCATCGGCCTTGGAGAGCTTCAGGTGAAGACGGATCGTTTCGACGAGCTGCGCGCCGATGGTGAAGAGCGGGTTCAGCGAGGTCAACGGATCCTGAAAGATCGCGCCGATCTGCCGGCCACGCACCTGCTGCATCTGGGTCTCGTCGAGTTGGTCGATACGCCGTCCGGAGAGCCAGACTTCGCCGCCGGAGACACGGCCGGGCGGCTCCAGCAGACCCTGGACCGCAAGGCCGGTCATCGACTTTCCGGCGCCGGATTCGCCAACGACACCGAGGATTTCGCCTGGGCGGATATTGAGGGAGACGTCCGAAAGCGCCTGCACCGTTCCATGGCGCCCGGGGAATTCGACGCAGAGGCCGCGCACGTCAAGCACGGCCGATGAATGGTGTTCCGTCATCGCTGCACCTCCAGAGGGTAGCTCGGCGGGAAGATCTCGCTGACCGGGGGATGGCCGAAGCTTCTTTCCGGATACTTGGCGATCAGGCCATCGAACTGCACCTGCGCCGTTGCGCGCGCCTCGTTCATGTCGAAACCTGCAACCTCGCCATCACGCATCGACAGGCGTCCATCGACGAAGACAGCCTTGGTGACGCGTCCGGAACCACCGACCACCAGCGTGGTAATCGGATCGATTGCCGGCGCCATGTGGTGATCCATGAGGTCGAAGACGGCGATGTCGGCGCGGGCACCTGCTTCCAGCCGGCCGAGGTCCGACCGGCCGAGCGCCTTGGCGCCGCCGAGCGTCGCAGCGTCGAAAAGATCGGCGCAACTGACAGCGGACGCATCGCCTTCCACAACGCGACAGGTGATCAACCCGACCAGCAGGTTCATCAGCATGTCCGGAGGCGTCGTATCCGTGCCCATTGCGATGTTGACGCCGCGAGCCTTGACGGAGCGGAACGAATTCAGCGTGCTGCCGCCGCGGGCCGAAACCAGCGGGCAGTGAACGATGCTGACGCCGTTTTCCGCATAGAGACGCAGGTCGTTGTCCGTTGCCTGGGTCGCATGCGGCGCGATTAGCCGGTCGCTTAAGAAACCGAAGCTTGCCAGCCACTCCGGCGCCGTCTTGTTGTGCAGGCGGCGAACGGTATCGACTTCCATGGTGCCCTGCGCCGCATGCAGGCGGATCGGGCAATCAAGATCACGCGCCGCGTCTGCGGTACGGACCAGGAGCTTCTCGGTGCAAGTTTCCACCCGGTCTGGGGCCAGCAGGCCCTTGACCAGGCCGCCGTGGCGCCCTTCGTGCTCGCGGATGAAGCCGATGGCCTCATCGAGGCCCTTCATGCCTCTGGCCTCGTCGAAGATCGCTTCAAGCTGGCCCGGAGCCGTGACCATCATACCGCCGGCGCGGTAGGCCGGGCTCAGATAGACGCGCAAGCCCAGATCGCCGGCCGCATCCGAAGCCGTGGCGAATTCCGCAACGGTTTCGCCCCATTCGCGATAGAAAAGCGAGGCGATCGGAGCGGCCGTGGTGATGCCATTCAGGAGAAGCTGGGCGAAGGCAAAGCGCTTCTGGAACGCCAGTTCCTCCTGCGTGTACATCTCATAAGGCCCACGCTCGATGTAGGAACGCGGCCAGACACGACCCTTGGCCCAACCGGGCTGATGGTCGATCGAGAGGATCGTCGTATCGAGATCGGAGAGCGCATCGAGATCGATCAGCCCGGGGCTGATCATCGCCGCTCCAAGATCGATCCGCCGGGCCACCTCGCCCTCGAAGTGCGGACCGACATAGAGCAGCGTGCCGCCTTCGATCACCACCTGGCCGTTCGGGATAAGCCGGTGGGAGCCGTCACGGTGACCAAGCACCCATTGCGCGGTCAGAAGCGTGCGTCCCTCCGCACGTTGACCGAGTGTCAAATCCTTGATGCTGTTCATGGGATGGCTACCTCCGAAACGCCGTTGCGAGCGACGATACGTCCACGCTTGACGACCAGCGGCCGCGGCGCGACGTCGACGACGGCATGCGCCAGCGTCTCGCCGGTGAGCAGGGTGAAATCTGCGTCGCAGCCGACCTCAAGACCGTACCCCTCGATGTCCATGACCTCGGCGCCCCCCTTGGAGCAGACATGGAGCGCATGCTCGAGGTCGACGTCACGGCGCAGGCCGTTCTTCATGCCGAGGATCCGGGCACGATCCATCATGTCGGGTTGTCCCCACGGACCCCAGGTGTCGCGGATGCCGTCACAGCCGGCCGCCACCTTGACGCCTGCTTCTTTCAACCGAAGGATCTGCGGAACGGTCGAGGAGGGTGAACCGGTCGTGATGATGCGGATATCGAGCTCAGCGATCTGCTCTATCAGGCCGGCGACCCGCAGATAATCCGGGGCTCCGAGTGCGAAGGCATGGCTGATTGCCACCTTGCCCTGCATGCCGAGAGCGCGGATACGCTCGAACATCATCTCCATGCTGAAGGCGCCGAGTTTGCCCTGCTCGTGCAGATGGATGTCGATCGGCTTGGCATGCTTGTCGGCAAGGCCGAAGATCGCGTCGAGGTGTCCCTTCGGGTCTCGGTCGATGCCACAAGGGTCAATGCCACCAAGGACTTCGGCGCCATTGCTCAGAGCTTTGTCGAGGAGTTCGATCGTACCCGGGCGGGTGACGAGACCCGACTGCGGGAAGGCAACGATCTCGATGTCGATGATGCCTTCGAGGACCTTGCGGGTCTCCATGATGCCTTCCATCAGCCGCAGGCCATGGGTGGTGTCGATGTCGACGTGGCTGCGGATGTGGCTTGCACCGTTGGCAGCGAGCATGATCGCCTGGCGCATGGACTGACGGTGCGGGTCGATGCCGATTTCGAGCCGCTGCTCGCGTTCGAAATCGATGCGTTCGCGCAGCGTCGCAGACTTGGCATTGACATGCCAGGGCATGCCCCAGACCGACTTGTCGAGATGGGTATGGGCTTCGACGAGACCGGAGATCACGATATGGCCGTTGCCGTCTTCGCTCGCCACGCCTTCGGCTGCGAGCTCCTTGCCAAAGGCGGCGATCTTGCCGTCGCGAACGAGGATGTCGGTCGCTTCGCCGGCGTTGGGCCTGACGTTACGGATCAGAAGATTGGACATCATTCACCTCAATTTCGGATTGAGCGCATCGCGCAGCCAGTCACCGAGCAGGTTGACCGAGACCACGAGAAGGCAAAGCTGGACGACAGGGAAAAGCACGACCCACCATACGCCAGAAAACAGGAACTGGTTGCCGAGCCGGATAAGCGTTCCGAGGCTCGGCTGGCTCGGCGGCATGCCGATGCCGAGGAAGGAGAGCGTCGCCTCGGTCAGGATCGCCATGCCGAAGTTCAAGGTCGCGGCGACCATGATCGGCGTCAGCGTGTTCGGCAGAATGTGCTTCAGCATGATCCGCCGTGCCGGTGTCTTCAGAAGGCGCGCGGCCTGAACATATTCCTTGCCGCGCTCGACGATCGTCTGGGCGCGGACGGTACGGGCATATTGCACCCAGGCGCTGAGCGTGATTGCCAACACCAGGACCGCGGCCGAGCCGACGTCCCTCAGTTCCGGCGGCAGCATCTGGCGTGCGACGGCGCTGACGAGGATCGCGATCAGGATCGTCGGGATCGACAGAAGGACGTCACCGATGCGCATCAGCACGTTGTCGATGAAGCGGCCGAAATAGCCGGCGACGAGACCGAGGCTAAGACCGACGGCAAGTGAAAGCACAACCGATGCGACCCCGATCAGGATCGAGATGCGCGAGCCATAGAGGATGGCCGAGAGCATGTCGCGGCCCTGCGTGTCGGTACCGAGCACATAGGGCCACTGGCCGTCTGCCTCCCAGATCGGCGGCAGCTCGGAATTCCAGAGTTCGAGCTGGGCCGGATCGAAGGGGTTCTGCGGTGCAATCAGCGGAGCGGCAAACGCGGTCACGATCAGGAAGGTGAGGATGGCCGCACCGATGATTGCAGAAGGCTTGTGGGTGAAGGACCACCAGAGGTCGCTCTGGCGCCAGCGGGCAAGCCGCGAGGGCCGGCGTGGCGGTGTGGATTGCTGGACGTGATCTGTCATGGCAGCGACCTCAACGGGTAGCGTCGCGCAGCCGCGGATCGATGACCGCATAGGCGATATCGACGAGCGTATTCAGCGTGACGAAGATGAAGGAGACGATGCAGAGATAACCAGCCATGACAGGCATATCGAGGAAGGTTACCGCCTGGATGAAGAGCATGCCCATGCCCGGCCACTGGAACACGGTTTCGGTGATCAGTGCGAAAGCGATCAACGAACCGAAGTTCATTGCCGTCATGGTGACGACGGGCATCAGACAGTTCCTGAGCGCGTGACGGAAATAGATCCGCCAGCGCGGTACGCCGCGGGCGCGCGCGAACTTGACGAAATCGGACCGAAGTACTTCCATCATCTCGGCGCGGACGAGACGCATAACCAGGGTAATCTGGTAGAGCGCGAGCGCAAGAGACGGCAGAAGCAGCGATGCGCGGCCGGAAGGCGTCAAGAGGCCAGTGCTCCACCAGCCGAGTTGGACCACATCACCGCGCCCAAAGGCGGGCACGAGGCCAAGCGTTACGGCAAAGACGAGGATCAAAAGGATGCCGACGACGAAACTCGGCAACGAGACGCCGATGATGCTGACGAATTGAAGCCCTTCCGAGTACCATCGCCCTCGGTGGATCGCAGTTAGGACGCCAAGCGGAATGCCGATCAGCAGCGACAGGACGGTCGCGACAAGCGCAAGTTCCATCGTCGCCGGGAAGCGCTCGGCAATAAGCTTCATCACGTCCTGGCCATTGCGGTAGCTGATACCGAAATCGCCTTGGGCAGCGTTGCCGACGAACCGGCCAAACTGGGTCAGGAAGGAATCATTGAGCCCGAGCTTTTCGCGCAGCTCGATCCTGTCGGCCTGTGACATCTGCTCGTTTGCCATCAGCTCGACCGGGTCTCCGGCAAAGCGGAAGATCAGAAAGGCGAGCAGCGCAACGGCGAGCATGACCAGCACGGCATTGGCCAGCCGCTTGATGAGAAAGACAATCATTGGGTTTCTCGCAGAATGAGGAGCCCCGGCGAAGCACACTCCGCCGGGGCAAGGAAACTCAATCGCCGATACGGGTCAGCCAGTGGCGCGGCTTGTTGTCGGCGCGGATGGTCACGTCGGTCACGTTCTTGGACATTGCCCAGGCCATTGGCTGCTGGTGCAGCGGGATCATGATGACCTCGTCCTTGGCGAACTTCAGCGCTTCGGTTTCGATCGCCAGACGCTTGTCGTGATCCATCTCCACCGCGGCCTTCTTCACCATCGCGTCCAGTTCCGGATAGGACCAGCCGCCATAGTTGGCGACGCCGGCCGCACCTTCGCGGGTCGAAAGCACCTGAACCAGGATCGAATAGGCATCGAGCGTCGGCTCGTTGGCCCAGCCGATCATGTAGGCGTCGGACTTGCCGCTGGCGCGCTTCGGCGCCTGAACGGCACGCGGGCCGATGTCGAGGGTCGGCTTGAGGCCGACGCGCGACAGCATCGAGACCAGCGCACTGCAGACGTCCTCTTCGTTGACGCTTTCGTCGTTCATGCAGACGAGCGTGAACTCCTTGCCGACGGCGCCCGCTTCTTCGAGCAGCTTCTTGGAGAGTTCCGGATCGTAGCTCGTCGGCACGTCGAGCTCTGCGCTGTAGCCCGGGATTTCCGGTGCGACCATGGTGCCGGCGACATGCGACTTGCCGCGCATCACGCGCTTGAAGATGAGCTGGCGGTCGATCGCGTGATCGATTGCCTGGCGCACCTTGATGTTGTTGAAGAAATTCTCGCGGCCGTCGGCGAAGGTCTCGTGACGGTTGAAGACCATATGGACCGTGCGCAGGTCGGTGCGCTCGATGACCTTGATCTCCGGTGAGCTCTTCAGGCGTTCCAGGTCCTGTACCGGGGCGCCGTCCGTGAGGTCGATTTCGCCCGAAAGCAGCGCCGCGACGCGGGTTGCTGCCGAGGTGATCGGCATGAATTCGATGCGGTCGAGATTGTGCTTCGGTGTATCCCACCAGCCATCGTTCTTGATCAGCACGGTCTTGCTGTCGGGAACGCGGGATTCGACCTTGAACGGGCCGGTACCGTTCGTGTTGTAGGTGGCAAAGCCTTCGACCTTGGCGCCGACGTCGGTCGGCAGCTCGGACTTGTTGTCGACCAGCCAGTCCTTGTCGAACATGAAGATGTTGGTCATGTCGTTGAGGAAGAGCGGGTTCGGCGAATTCACCTCGATGTCGACGGTGTAGTCGTCAACCTTGGTGGTCGAGACATAGGCCGGAATGTTGCCGCGCAGCGGCGACGTCGGATGGCTGACGCGGGCCATGGAGGCGACGACGTCGTCAGCGTTGAAATCGGCGCCGTTGTGGAACTTCACGCCCTTGCGCAGATGGAAGCGCCAGACCTTTTCGGAAACCATCTCCCAGCTCGTGGCGAGCGCCGGCTCGACCTTGAACTCGGGCGTGTAGCGGGTCAGGCCCTCATAGACGTGGTTGAGGAAGGCCAGGTTCGAGGTGCTGCCGTAGGAATAGGGGTCGAGCGAGAAGATATCCCGCGGGCTTCCCCAGCGCAGCGTTTCCGCAGATGCGGAGGATGCGAGCATGGCAAATGCCAACCCCGCGAGGAGATGCTTTCTCAGTTTCATGTCGTTCCCTCTGTTCTCTCGTCAGTCGCCACAGCACGACGTCCTCGCCCACCCGTGAGCAAGCCGCCCTAGATTTGAAGCTGTTGGCGACAATGTCAACTATTTTGTCGACAATTTTGTATGCATAAATGTTTAAAGTGGAATACAGGCTGAAAATGCGGGGGCATTCTGCGGGCGACCAGAGCTGAAAAAAGAGGAACACAGACAACCAAGGCGCGAATCGAGTCCGAACAAGATCCCAAAACGGATCACCCGACGGCGTCTCGCGACGCCGTCGGGTGAATGGGAATTTCCCGAAAAGATATGTGGTTACGGCTATCTGCTCTCGCGGAACACCTAATTGCGCCTGCCCGTCAGTCGCCTGATAGAGTTGCGAGCGCGGCTGCGCGTCCGTGCCTTTGTCAAACGGTGGCCGGACTCTAACGGTTACCGAGCGGCAGCGGCACCGAAACCCGTGAGGAATGCCGTCAGATTGTCGGAGAGCGCATCACAGAGGTAGCCACCCTCCTGTACGATTGCTGTCGGGATGCCGAGACTGGAGATCGCCTCGCCGATCCGGGCAAAACCGGGCGTCGATACGGAAAGGCCGCCGAAGGGATCGCCTTCGAAGGCATCGAGGCCGAGAGCGACGACGAGTGCGTCCGGCGCATAAGCACGAATGCGACGGAAGGCAACGTCGAGAGCGGCCAGGAATTCGCCGTCGCCGGACTTGCGTTCGAGCGGGAGGTTGAAGTTGTAGCCGAGACCTGCCCCTTCGCCGCGCTCATCCGCATGCCCCCAGAAGAACGGGTAGAATCGCACCGGATCGGCGTGGATCGAGACCGTCAATACATCGGCCCGCTGATAGAAGATGCCTTGCGTGCCATTGCCGTGATGCAGGTCGACATCGAGGATGACCACGCGGGCCGCATTCGAAAGGAAGCGTTGTGCCGCGACGGCCGAATTGTTGACGAAGCAGAAGCCGCCGGCAACGTCGGCAAAGGCGTGATGGCCCGGTGGGCGGCAAAGCGCATAGGCCGCCCGCTCTCCGGCCATCACGACATCGGCAGCGTCGACCGCGCTCCAGGCGCTCCAGCGCACGCTGTCCCAGGTTTCCCCCGAGATCGGGCATGCGGTATCAGCCATGTGATAGCCTGCCTGCCCGACGGCCGAGGCCGGATAACGGCCATCGCGCGCGAGCGGGTGGATGTTCGGTATGACCTCCTCCGAAGCCTCGGGGATACGCTGCCAGCGCTGATAGATATGTTCGAGGAATTCGAGATATTCGGGCGTATGCACCGCGGCGATCGGGGCGAGCCCGTGATCGCGGGGCCGCAGGATCTCGCAGCCCGCAGCGCGCGCGCCGTTCAAAAGCCGCTCGACGCGCTCGGGTTGCTCCGGGTTCGGCTGCGGCGCACCGCTCGAAAGAAAAGCCTTCGGATTGTGTCGCTTCTGTTCCAGTGCGTAGAAGGCTTTCATGCTCTCTCCAGCTCCTTCGTCTTCAAACTTTCGGACCGCCTGCGAGAGCCGCAAAGGCCTCATCATAGGCGGCATGGGCGCGGTCCTTCGCCTGCCAGGTAATGCCGATCCGCTCGTAAAGCCGCTGCGCCGGCAGATTGTCCACGTCGACCTCGAGCCGGAGATAGTCTCCGCCTCGCGCGCTTGACCATGCGGCAACTTCACGAAGCAGGGCTTCGCCGACCCCGAGGCCCCGGAAACGACCCTCAACATAAAGGTCCTGTACGAAGACGCCCGGGCGCCCGCGCCAGGTCGAAAAGATCGGGAAGAACAGGCAAAGACCGGCAAGGTCTCCATCCGCCTCGGCGAGCAGGCTGTGGAAGGCCGCATTCGGACCGAAACCGAAACGGCTGAAGTCATCGACCGTGCAGGTGACCTTGTCCGCCATATCGAGCCCGCGCCCCATGGCCAGTATCGCACTATGTATGCTGCCTGCATCCTGCGGTTCGCCTGCGCGAATTCGGATATCGGATGTTAAACGCTGCATCGTCGTCACTGTTTTCCCTTTCACTGCCAGCAGGCGAAGGCGCAAGTCCAACCAAGCCTCGTGCCACCGGCGTCAGAATGCCACCTGATCTCCGCCCTTGAGGCCGAGAAGCGCGCGTGCCTCCTTAGGGGTTGCAACTTCCAGTGACAAGGCGTCGAGAACGGTGCGGATGCGCTGAACCTGCTCGGCATTGCTGGTCGCGAGCGTGCCCCGACCGTTATAGAGACTGTCTTCGAGACCGACGCGCACATTGCCGCCCATGGCCGCAGCCATGGTGATCATCGGCATCTGATGCCGGCCGGCAGCAAGCACCGAGAAGCTGTAGTCGCCGCCGAAGAGCTTGTCGGCGATGCGCTTCATATGCGTCAGGTTCTCAGGGTCGGC
The DNA here is from genome assembly GCF_020035535.1 of Ensifer adhaerens. Classification (NCBI taxonomy): domain Bacteria; kingdom Pseudomonadati; phylum Pseudomonadota; class Alphaproteobacteria; order Hyphomicrobiales; family Rhizobiaceae; genus Ensifer; species Ensifer adhaerens. Next base: position 3,023,575 of record NZ_CP083350.1, read on the forward strand.
ACCGATACCGCCGAGAACACCGAAGACGAACTGGATGAAGAGATGGCCGGAGACGAGGCCCCGATCGCGGAAATGCGCCAGCGAATAGAGGTGGCCGACGTCATAGCACTCGAACTCGAAGCGCGTACCGCAGCCCTGGCCGAGCCGCGTCAGGATGAACTCCATATCGGCGAAGGTGTTCTTGAATATCGAGTTGCGCGTCGCTTCAAGGAGCTGCGGTTCCCATGCATGTTTCCACTCCGTCGGCTTGTCGAGGGCCGGAAAGAGCGCGAAATTCATCGAACCCATGTTCAGCGAGCACATTTCCGGTTCGGCGCGCATTGCGGCGGCGAGCCGATCTTCCAACGCCATCAGCGACGATCCGCCGGTGGAGATGTTCACGACAGCATCGGTCGATTGTTTGATGCGCGGCAGGAACTGCATGAACAATGCCGGATCCGCCGATGGCCGACCGTCCTCAGGGTCCCGTGCGTGCAGATGCAGGATGGACGCGCCGGCCTCGGCAGCTGCGATCGCTTCGGAGGCGATCTGGTCGGGCGTTACAGGCAGGTAGGGCGACATGGTCGGCGTATGCACCGACCCCGTCACCGCGCAGGTGATGATCACTTTGCGCGATGTTCTGGCTTTCGTCATGGTCAAGCCCTCAGCGGTTGACGGGGAGATTGAGTTCTTCGGCGAGCACTTCGAGCACGTCGCCAAGGATGGCAACGATCTCGCCGATCTGTTCGCGCGTGATGATCATCGGCGGGCAGACGAGGAAGTGATCGCCCTCGACGCCGCCGCGCGTGCGCCTGGAATAGATGATCAGGCCGCGCTCATAGGCGAGATCGACCATGCGCTGATGCGCGTTCAACTCCTTCGGCAACGGCTTCATGGTTTCCCGGTCGGAAACGAACTCGGCCGCGAGCAGCAGCCCCTTGCCGCGCACGTCGCCAATGAAGGGGAAGCGGTTGGAAAGCGCCACCAATTCCGCCTTCAAGGCCTCACCCATGGCAGCGGCATTGTCGATCAGGCCGAGGCGATCGATCTCGTCGAGAACGGCAAGACCGGCGGCGCAAGCGAGCGGATTGCCGGCATAGGTAAACCCATGCTGGAAACCGCCGGCGTCAAGCACCGGCTGCACGATCCGCGACGGTGCGGCCATGGCGCCGAGTGGGCAATAGCCGGAGGCAAAGCCCTTCGACAAAGCGATCAGGTCCGGGCGGCAGCTCCAGTGGTCGCCGCCGAGGAACTTTCCGGTCCGGCCGGCGCCGCTCATCACCTCGTCATGGATCAAGAGGATGCCGTACTTGTCGCAGATTTCGCGAATGCGCGGATAGTAGCTGTCTGGCGCCACCAGCGCCCCGGTGGAGGCGCCACCGATCGGCTCCATGATGAAGGCCAGCACGCTCTCCGGGCCTTCCGCCTGGATCTTCTCCTCCAGCAGGTCGGCATATTTGATGCCGCGCTGCTCCATCGTCAGGTTATCCCGGTCAAGATAGGCGGTTGGCGCTGCAACCTTTGGCATCTCGCGCATCATCGGCGAGAAGGGTTCGGAAAGCGCTGCATAGCCTGTCACGGCCAAGGCGCCCAGCGTACCGCCGTGATAGGACGGAAAGCGGGAGATCACTTTCCATCGATCCTTCTGGCCCGTGGCGACGGCCCATTGCCGCGCGAGCTTCAGGCAGGATTCAACCGCTTCCGAGCCGCCGGACACAAAGAAGATCTTGTCCATGCCCTGGGGCAATTTTTCGGCCGCACGGCGCGCCAAGTCTTCGGCAGGCTCGTTCTCGAAATGCAGCCGGTAGGCGAAGGTTACGCGGTCCATCTGGCGCTTCATAGCATCGAGAACATTGCGGTTGCCGTGGCCGATATTGACCACCATGGCGCCGCTGGAGCCGTCGATCACCCGGCGTCCGTCCTGGTCGAAGAGATAGATGCCTTCGGCCCGGTCGACCAGCGGCCGGCGCAGCCGCGACTGGTAGAAGAGATGCGAGGCAGGGCGTTCGTTGGAAGCTGTCGTCTTGAGCATGGCAAATCTCTGTCAGCGATTGAGGTAGTGATTAAGGACATTGGCAGTGACGCGCTCGACCATCGCGTCGCCGCGCTTGAGAGCCGCCACCCATTCGCAACTGCCGGCGTGGAACACCTCGCCTTTGCCGCGCGGAAAATTGACGATCATGCCGCAGCCGCGCTTGACGCGCTCGACGGCAGCCTCGCCATGATCGCCGATCAGCGTTTCGGCGACGAATTTGGCGTCGGCATCCGAGAGGAACTGATCGTCGGCGGGTATGTCGGCGCTTTCCTCCTTCAGCGAGGACATGCCGAGCGCAAGGATTTCAAGCCCGTCCGGCGCGCCGCTGTCTTCGGTCGGCTCCGGCAGACCGCCGCGGATAACGTAGTCGAGGCCGTCGACCTCGTAACCGAAGGCGTGGCCTTCGGCGCCGAGAATATCGCCGTAGTAGATGCCGGTTCCGGCGAAGGCCCAATGCTCGGGTCGGTAGACCGGGAAGCCGCGCGCACCGCGCGGCGCGCAGCCACCCCAGCCAACATAAAGGCCGCGCGTGGCATTGAGCCCGAAGGTCGCAGATCCTGGCCGGCCGATCTCGGCCGCCTCCCAGGAGCCGCTGGTGCGCGTCGGGTCATCCGAGCGAAAGGCCGGGTCTTCTGCACGTGAGCGATACTTGTAACAGACCTGGCGCTTGCCACCGTCTTCGAGGCGCGTCTGCCACATGAAGTTGCCGGCAAAGCGCGCTGCGTGGCCGCCGCGCTCGACGTAACCGTCGACCGCATCGCGCATTTCCCAGGTCCAGTATTCGTCGTGGCCGACAAAGACGACACAGTCATAGCCGTCGAGGATTTCGGGGTTGAAATGCAGCTCATGCTGGCTGGCGAGATCGACGGCATAGCCCTCCCGTTCCGCCCAGCGGAAGAAGTGGCTGTCGTAGCTTGCCCAGCCGGAAGAGGCATATTTCTTGGAATAACCATTGGCATAGGCCCATTCCATATGCGGGTAGCGCGGTGCGACAGCCATCGGCGCATAGATCTCGAGCGGCACGCGCGGCGCATTTGCCGGCAGCATCACGAAGCCGCGGCAGAAGGGCCGCTCGATGCTGACCGTCGTCGCGTACTGATCGCGGTTTGGACCGGTGATGCCCTGGTAGTGGTTGGAGCCTCCCCAGGTGTTGTATGAAGTCCAGGAACCGGTGGCGGCGACCTGCAGCACGCGGCCGGGCTTGCGGCCGGCGAGCGGCCGCACGATGAAGAGATGGTGGCACCCGATCGACTTGCCACCCCTGCCCTCGGCTCTCAGCGTGATACGGTAGGCGCCGGACGGCCAGTTTTCGTCGATCTTGAATTCGAAGCCCGTCTCCCAGCCGCAGCCGAGCACTGAACATTGGTCCGGCGCTTCCTGCCAGCGGACGGAAAGACCGTCACGCTTCAGGACGGTTTGCTCTGTGGCTCCGTCGCGCACGACTTCGATCGAAAATTGAGGCGCAGTGGAGCTGACCTGCAGCCGCACGGTAGCGCCGGGCGGATAGGCATAGGCGTCTGTGTAGCACCAGATCTCGCCGCGCGCGCCGTCCATGCCGGGATATTCGTAGTAGTGACCGAGCACCGCCTCACGGCGCTGTTCCGGCGTCAGTCCGAAATCAGGGTATTGATCCTGATGTCCCATCATTTCCCCCTCATGCAGCCAGATATTTCTTGAGGAACGCGCGCGTGCGCTCCTGGGTCGGCTGGCGGAAGATCTCGCTCGGCGCCCCTTGCTCGACGACGACGCCACCATCCATGAACAGGACACGGTCGGCGACCTCGCCGGCAAAGCGCATCTCGTGCGTGACGATCAGCATCGTCATATGCTCGGCTGCGAGCTGCTTCATGACCGCGTTCACTTCGTCGACCAGCTCCGGGTCGAGCGCTGAGGTCGCCTCGTCGAAGAGCATCACCTTCGGCTGCATCGCAAGCGCGCGAGCAATCGCGACGCGCTGCTTCTGGCCGCCGGAAAGGCGTGACGGAAAGGCATCGATCTTGTCGGCAAGACCCACCTTAGACAAGAGCTCGATCGCAAGCTCGCGTGCCGCGGTCTTCGCCATTCCCTTCAGGACGATCGGCCCCATGGTGATGTTTTGCAGGACCGTCAGGTGCGGGAACAGATTGAAGTGCTGGAACACCATGCCCATCTGCTGGCGCACCGCATTGATGTGCCTTTCGAAGGCCTGGCCCTTCAGGTGCTGGTTGACCTGGACGCCGTCGAGCCAGACTTCGCCGCCATTGAGCGTCTCGAGGTGGTTGATTGACCTGAGAAGCGTGCTCTTGCCGGAGCCGCTCGGGCCGATAATCGCGACGATCTGGCCGCGCGCGACCGAGAGATCGATGCCTTTGAGCACCTCCAGAGCGCCGTAGTTCTTGCGGGCACCCTTGACCTCGACCATGGGTTTCTGTGCGGTCATCGGGAAACCTCCGCGTTCTTTTCGACCTGGCGCAGACCCGCTTCGAGGACGAGATTGAGAATGTAATAGAGTGCCGCGACCGTGATGTAGAATTCGAACGGTCGGAATGTCTCGCTGATCGCAAGCTGGGCCGCATGGACCAGTTCGGCGATGCCGATGATCGAGACCAGCGAGGATTCCTTCAGAAGCACGATCAGGTTGTTGCCCATGGCTGGAATGGTGTTGCGGATCGCCTGCGGCACGATGAAGTACCGCAAGGTCTGCATCCGACCGAAGCCAAGGCTGCGGGCACCCTCCGTTTGCCCGACATCGACGGCGACGATACCGGCACGAAGGATGTCGGCATTGTAGACGGCAAAGTGCAGGCCGAGACCGATGATGCCGGCGATCAGCGCCGGGATCTTGAAGCCCAATTGTCCGAGCCCGTAATAGATCAGGAAAAGCTGTAGAAGCAGCGGCGTGCCCATGAACAGCCACATGAATGCCCGTACCGGCAAGGCCACCGTCTTCGGCGCATAGAGAACAACGAGAGCGAAAACGATGCCGAAGATGAAGCTGATCGCGGCGGCGGATATGGTGAGGACGACCGTCCACCAGACGCCCATCCAGATGATATCGGCATAGGGCGGAACGACGCTGAAATCGAGACCTTGCATGTGACCGTCCCCCCTCAGGCTATGGCGTAGCGTCGGTCAAGCAGATCGACGATCCGCGCGAGGACATAGACGATGAGCATGTAGAGCACGGCGGCAACGCCAAAAATCTCGAATGGCTTGTAGGTCGAGCCGATATAGCGTTGTGCCGTGTAGGTGAGTTCGACCACGGAGATCGTCGAGACGAGCGCGGAGCCTTTGACGAGAGCAACAGCGTTGACGCCAAGTGGCCGGATCATCAGCCTTGCCGCCTGCGGCAGTACCACCTTGCGCATGGTCTGGAACCGGCTGAAGCCAATCGAGCGCGCCGCTTCCGTCTGGCCGCGATCAACCGAGAGCACGGCTCCGCGAATGGATTCCGCCATATAGGCGCCGATGTTGAGCCCCAGCCCGATGACGCCGGCGGCAAACGGTTCGAGATTGATACCGACCTGCGGGCCGCCGAAATAGAGCACGAAGAGCTGGATCAGGCATGGCGTGCCGCGAAACAGGCTGACATAGGCCGTGCCGAGGGCCCGCAGCAGGAATGAGCGCGACATCTTGGCGGCAGCTATCAGGAACGCGACCACCAAGCCGAGGGCGAGCGCAAGTACCGATATCTCGATCGTGATCCATGCCGCTTCCACGAAGAACGGGAAGACGCGCTGCACCAGCGAAACGTCCATTGGGAAACTCCGGAAGGCAAACTCGTGACTTCCGGCCGCGGCTTTCGCAGCGGCCGGAGTGCGGGAGGCGTCAGGTCAGCGGATGTCGCTGCCGACCCATTCCATGGCAATCTTCTCGTAGGAGCCGTCTGCCAGCATGTCCTCGAGCGCCTTCTGCATCGCCGCTTTCAGTTCCGGGTTGTTCTTGCGGATCGCGATGCCGATCGCAACGCTGCCGCCTTCGATGTCGGGGGTTTCCAGGCGACGGACCTTCTCGCCGGTTTCCTTGACGGCGACCATGACCGGGATGTTGTCGACGACGATCGCATCGACACGGCCGCTCTTCAGTTCCATCAGCAGTTCCGGCAGACCCTTGTAGGTGCGCACGTCCCAGCCGCCCTGCTCGCGCGCCCATTTTTCGTGGGTTTCGCCGAGCGTCACGCCGAGGGTCTTGCCCTTGAGTTCGTCAAGTTTCTGAACGGTCGACTCCTCGCTTACGAAGACGGCGCGACCGGCATGGTAGTAGGGGCCGACAAAATCGACGACCTTCTCGCGCTCCGGCGTAATCGTCATCGAGCCGACGATGGTGTCGTACTTGTTGGCGAGCAGCCCGGCGATAATGCCGTCCCACGCAGTCGTCACCAACGTGCCCTTGACGCCGACGCGCTCGGCGATCGCCTGGCCGATCGAGGCGTCGAAGCCGACGACCTGGTTTTCTTCATTGACGAAGTTGAACGGCGGATACTGGCCCGACATCGCGATCTTCAGTTCGCCGGCCGCCTTGACGCTCTCGAGGTCGTCGGCCTTGGCCGAGACGGCGGAAAATGTCGCAGCAATGGTCAGCGTAGCGGCCAGCAGGCCGGAGAATAGGCTCTTCATGAAATGTTCCTTGCTCCTCTGGAATGAACGCGCCTTCTTGTGCGCTTGGGATCGGCATCGAGGCATCTTCCGAATTTCATGATTGCTTCTGCGTCAGCATTGCGCAAATAGATAATGGGAATAGAAGGCATAGATTTGAGGAATGGCTTCACCTCGATTGGAACGGCTCGTCTGGGAGCTTGACTGGAACCTTTTGCGTACCTTTGTGGTGATCGCCGAAGTCAAGAGCATCACGCGCGCAGCCGAACGGCTGAACCTCAAACAACCAAGCGTCAGCAACGCTCTGCGCCGACTGGAAGATCGCGTCGGCCGCCGGCTGGTTGAGCGTGATGCGACGCGTTTCGATCTCACCGAGGTTGGGCAGTTGCTCTACGAGCAAAGCGTCGAGGTGTTCGGCACGATCTCGCAATTGCCGCTGCTCGTGCGCGGCGTTAGCGACGATGTCACGGGCCACGTCACGATCGCGGTGGCGAGCCATGTGGTCTCGCCGATTTTCGACCGGGCGCTGATGGAGTTTCATCGCAGCTACCCGCGTGCGACCTTGACCATCAACGTTGCACCGAGCGGCGAGGTGACACGGCAACTCCGGGAGAAACGGGCCTCCTTCGGCCTGTGTCTCGTCAGCGTGCGTGATCCCGCGCTCGACTACCTGATGATGTATAGGGAATTCTTCGGCTTCTTCTGTGGCCCGCACCACCGACTGTTCGGAAAGGAAGGGTTGAAGCTTGGCGACCTCAAGGGAGAAACCTCGGTGTCCTTCCACACCGACCACATTGCCGATGCGCTCCGGCCCGTCGCTCTGCTGCGCAGCGAGGCCAAGCTCAACGCCAACGTCGTCGGCGTTTCGTCAAGTCTGGAAGAGGTGCGCCGGATGACGCTTGCAGGTCTCGGCGTCGGCTCGCTGCCGCTGCACGTTGCCCGCCGTGATGTGGCCGATGGTCTCCTCTGGCGCCTGCCGCCCTACGACAATCCGCCCGCCATCGACATCTTCATGCTGACAAACCCTGAAAAGGCGCTGAACCGCGCCGAGAAGGCGCTGATCGCCGGCTTGCAGAGCCTGATTAACGAGACACCGGCCGAAGAGCGGGTCTACGCCGACTGATCGCGAGACAGCGCCCGCTCATCCGACAATAGCGTCTCGGCCCGTGTCCGCGCGTCCGGCTCGAGCGCTATCGCGGCGCGTGCCTGAAGGTCGAACCGCACCGTCGTTGTCCTGTTGACCGCATGTACGACACCATCGAGCGTTCCGGACATCACCTGCTCGAAGGTGACCGACGAGCGTCCAAGCTTGATGACGCGCGAACGAATGGTGAGGAGCGTTCCCGCCTTGGTCTCGTGCTTGTACTCGACCTCGGCGCGCACATCCGCCCAGCCCCTGGTCGGGTCTGATTCGGCCTCGACCCCGGCGATATGGCCGAGAAGCTGGAAACTCGCATCATCGAACATCGCCGCGTAGTGGCGCACGTTCATATGCCCCATCGTGTCGCACATCCACGGGTGGGCGACACCGACGTAGGTTGTCAAAGGCTGGATGGACATGGCGCGCGCCTCATTGATCGAATTGTGTTCGCGAGACATAGCGGATGCTTGACGCTTCTGTCCATTGCGGCCGAGAACGGCATACTTTCAACGTTCGCCTCCATTCCGTTTTGACAAAAGGCGCGAAAATTCCGTGGGTAAGCGCACTTGCTTCCAACGATGGCTAGGCGCGGCGTGGTTGCCTTCCTAGATTGGCCGCTTGCAATGTGAGGAGGAATGAAGCGTGAAAGTCTATCTCGCTGGCCCGGAAGTTTTTCTGTCCAATTCGGTCGAGATCCAGAAGGAGAAAGCGGCGCTGGCGCGCGCGGCTGGCTTCACGCCACTGGTTCCAGGTGATCTCGAGATCCCTCCGGCTCCCACCAAACATGAGCGTGGTCTGGCGATCTACGCCGTCGACGAGGGCATGATGCTTGCCTCCGACATGATCATTGCCAATCTGACGCCGTTTCGCGGTATCAGTGCCGACGTCGGAACGGTGTTCGAACTGGGTTTCATGTGCGGCCACGGCAAGCACGTTTACGCCTATACAAATACTTCGCGCAGCTATTACGAGCGGATCCTCAACGATCACTACAATGGCAACGCTGCGCTGCGCCCTGACGGACGCATGGCTGGCCCCGACGGCCTCAGCATCGAAGATTTCGACATGGCCGACAATCTCATGCTGGATGGCGGCATCCTTCGCCGCGAGGGCGCGCTGATCAAACGCGAGGTGCCTGAGGCCGATCGCTTCACTGATCTGGAAGCTTTCAAGGAATGCCTCGCCATCGCTGCGAGGCGGCACCTGACTTAAACATAACAGGCTCCGCTGTCTCTTTTGGAGCCAGCGCCCGTCTCTAGTCGGTGGCGCAAGGCCAACCTGTTGGCGTCTTCAATTCGGCCGGCAATTTGGTCGAGCCGTCGCCGCAGGCCATGTCGACCTGCTCCTGCTCAAGCCCGGTCGCCTCGGAGAGGTTCACGCCCTCGATCCGGGTCTGAAACATGAAGGCGCCATCGAAATCGATCGGCCCAGTGAAGCTCGAGTTTGCGAAGCTGGCGCGCGACAGGTTGGCGTGAGAAAAGCGGGTGCCGGTCAATTCCGCCCTGTCAAAATTGGCACGGCCGAGTTCGGCCTTCTCGAAGCTCGTCCCCGTCAACCGGGCTCCACTAAAATTGGCGCGTTGCAGCTCGGAGTTGACGAAGGATGCCTTTTCGGCAGCGATTCCCGCAAAATTGCAGCGATAGGCTTCGATCTTCGAAAAGTTCGCCCCATCGGCCAGCGCGCCGGCCACCGATGAGCGCACCAGCGTCGCCTTCTCCAGGTTGGCGCCTGTCAGATTGGCGCCCCGCAGGTCAGTCAAGGTGAAGTCCGTATTGACCAAATTCGCGCCCTGAAGATCGCTGCCGCCAAGCATCAGTGCCTTCTTGTTGCAGTCGGTCCAATCCGCGCCAGGCGACGCCGAATCCTTGCAGCTGGCGGCGTGACCCACAGCCGGTGCTACCAGGGTGACAAGGCATGCCGTGATTGCTGGCACGAGCAGGGTTTTCAATGTGCGCCGCTCCATTTTCAGTGCTCTTCGGCGTGGCGTAGCGGACCGGCGCATCGCGCCGCACCCGTGGTCGAGATCGGTTTTGAGGATAGTCATGGCGCCGCTCCGGGACCCGCGGGGTCGAATCGATTGCATTTCAGATGGCATACACACCCGTCGCGTGATCGGCATCACCAGTTGTGCGTGCTTCGCTGGTAAACGTATGACGTTGCTCCTCTTTATGCAAATAACAGAAATGAAAACGCTTCGTTTCAGACAGCGACTTCCAACAGCCAGTCACGCAGCTTGGCTTGAGCGCTCTGCTCGACAATGGCTGCTGGCGCGAGCAGATGATAGACCGACCCGTCCTCGACAAATCCCAAGGGCGCGGCCAGAATGCCGCTCTCGACGTCGTCGCGAACAAGCTGCCAGGGGCCGATTGCAACACCGATGCCGGCGACCGCGGCCTGAAGGCTTATGTAGAAATGCTCGAAGTTTTGCGCACGCCGCCCGAACGTTCGGCAATCGGCGAGTCCTGCCCAGGCTTCCCACGCGTCGGGACGGCTACGCGAATGCAGAAGGACCGCATCGTCGCGCAGTGCCGGCAGACGGACTGAGTCCGCCCGGTCGAAAAATTCTGCGACCTTATCGACGCGACAGACCGGGCCGGTGCGTTCGCGAAACAGCGGGGTTGCGTGGACCGCCTCGGCTCGCACGAAGTCGTTTCTCCGAATCGCGAGGTCGATGCCGCGCCCCAGCGTTACCGGACCGCCGCCGGCAACGAGATGTATGGAAACATCCGGATGCCGCCCTTGAAAATCCGGAAGTCGCGGGATGAGCCAACGTATCAGAAGCGTCGGTTCGCAGGAGACCACGAGCGCCGGCGCCCTTACCTCTTCCTGGATCTCCCGGACTGCGGTTTCAACGAGCACAAAGCCTTCGCGCGCAGCACTGGCGAGCTTGCGGCCGGCATCCGTCAGGAAGACGCGGCGGCTTCGCCTTTCGAACAACGCCACCCCCAACTCGTCCTCGATGAGACGGACTGCCCGGCTGATCGCGCCATGAGTCAAGTGCAGGGCGTCCGCAGCGCGGCTGAAGCTTTCCAGCCTCGCCGCCGCCTCGAAGCAGCGGAGCGCTGCCAAAGGTGGGAGACGAACGGCGTCGATCTGTGATCTGTGCTGACCAATTACGTCAGGATTCATCGTTAGTCGCCGACCCGATTGTCGCTTAAGTCTGGCGTAGCATCAAAGGAACGAGCGAGAAAAGCAATGACCGAACTGTTAGCAGTAGTCACCATCACGATCTTGGCCGTCATAAGCCCTGGGCCCGATTTCGCGATGGTGACGCGCAACAGCCTTCTCATATCCCGGCGGGCCGGCGTCTTGACGGCGCTCGGGATCGGCGCAGGCGTCTGCATCCATGCCGGCTATACCATTCTCGGTGTCGGGCTGATCATCCGGCAATCGATCATGCTTTTCAGCATTCTGAAGTTTGGCGGTGCGGCCTACCTGATCTGGCTCGGACTGAAGATGTTGCGGGCAAAGCCCACAGAGGGGCCGCAAGATGCCGCCGCCTCCGAGCTCTCCGATCTCGGCGCACTGCGCACCGGGTTCTTGACCAACGCGCTCAACCCGAAGACGACGGTCTTTATCGTCAGCCTTTTCATGCAGGTCGTCGAACCGACGACACCACTCTTGGTGCAGGTCGGCTATGGCGGCTTCATCGCGGCTGCACATGTCGTCTGGTTTGCTCTCGTGGCGCTGTTCTTCTCAACCGGTATGGTGCGCGTTCACCTGCTTCGACTGCGGCACTGGATCGACCGCACCTTCGGAGCCTTGTTGGTGGGATTCGGCGTTCTATTGGCAACGACGAGTGCGGTCAGACAATAGCCGCACCAAGCCGTCCGCTCAGGGCTATCGCGTCGAACGTCAGGCATTTGCTTGCCGACGACGCGAAAGCATGCAATATCCATACAATCATAAACGTCGGATATTGCACTGATGAACGACGAACGCTTGCAGATCTCGTGGCGTCCCACCATTCGCAAGGCAGATGGCCCCCTCTATCTCGCGATTGCGGACGCCATTGCCTCAGACATCGCCGACGGACGCCTTTTGGACGGCATGCGATTGCCGCCGCAACGCGTGCTCGCCGAGGCACTTGCGATCGATTTCACGACCGTCAGCCGCGCTTACAACGAAGCAAGACATCGCGGCCTCGTCGAGGGCCGCGTCGGCCAGGGCACCTACGTCAAGGTGCGGCGCTCGCGGATTGCTCGCCCCGCCACCAGCGGTATTGTCGACATGAGCATGAACCTGCCGCCGCTCTTCGACGATCCGGCGCTCGCCGGAAGACTCTGGGACGACATGACTGCACTCCAGGCCGAGCACGGGCTCGACCTTTTGATGCGCTACCAGGCTCCCGCCGGTACCCTACACAACAGAGCGGTTGGCGCTACCTGGCTAAGGCCGCGTCTGGGTGAGGTGCAAGTCGAACGCATGCTGGTCTGCCCCGGAGCGCAAGGCGCGCTACTCGCGGTACTCACCAGCCTGGCAAAGCCGGGCGACACCATATGCGGCGAAGCCATCGCCTACCCCGGCCTTCGCGCGCTCGCCGCCCATCTCGGCATTACGCTTCTGGGGGTAGCGATCGACGAAAAGGGACTGATTCCCGAATCATTTGACGAAGTTTGTTCAAGGCACGCTTTAAAGGCCCTCTACTGCAACCCGACGCTGCATAACCCAACGACATCCACGCTCTCGCTGGAGCGCCGTGAGGCGATCATCGGGATCGCTCGGCGACATAACGTACCGATCATTGAGGATGACGCCTATGGTGCCCTGCCCGTGGCGCCACCGCCGGCACTTGCCGCGCTGGCGCCGGAACTTGTCTACCACATCGGCGGCCTCGCGAAATGCCTTTCGCCGGCGCTGCGCGTTGCCTATCTCGTCGTTCCCGACAGCCGCAGCTCGGTCAGAATCGAAGGCGCCATCCGGGCGACCGCTGGCCTGGCTTCACCGCTGACAGCCGCAATCGCAAGCCGCTGGATCGAGGATGGAACGGCCGATTCTGTCCTCAGCGCGATCCGCACTGAAACGAGCGTGCGGCAACAGATCGCCGACCGCATCCTCCCAAAGGGCGCGGCCATATCGGACCCGCATGCCTTTCACCTTTGGCTGCAACTGCCGCAACCCTGGACGCGCGGTGAATTCAGCGGTCGACTGCAGGCCGCGGGCATCGCGGTTGTTCCAAGCGACGCCTTTGCGCTCAGGGCAGCCCCGGAGGCCGTGCGCCTGGGCCTTGGCGCGGCCGCGACCCAAGAAGACCTGCGCCGCAGCCTGTCGACTATCGCTGACCTCCTCGGCCAATCTCCCGCTGCATCGAGCCTCGTGGTTTGACGACGTGGATAGCTCCTGCGGGCGAAATTGTCGCAGCAATGTATGCATACAATAAATTGACAATGTATGCTTTCGGGCGCTTAATCGTCTGGAGCCTGAGGCGCTACCCAGGAATGGCCGGCCGCATACCAGGCAACATCGGCGCAACACCAGTGTGCGCAGGACGAGACGCCTGAAAGGAACGACGATGTCTTCGGATCACGAGTGGCCACCCATCCCGCCCATGCAGACCGGTCTGCGCGGCCGATGCCCGCGCTGCGGCCAGGGACACCTTTTCGAAGGGTTCTTGAAGATGCGCAAGGAATGCGAAGTCTGCGGTCTCGACTATTCTTTCGCGGACCCGGCGGACGGTCCGGCCTTCTTCGTCATCTGTTTCGCCTGTGTGCCAAGCGTGCTTCTCGGCGTCTGGCTTGAGGTTCAATACAGCGCTCCGCTCTGGGTGCACTTGCTGGTCACCGGCCCGTTCATGCTGCTGACATGTATTCCACCGCTCCGACCCTTGAAGGGATGGCTTGTCTCAAGCCAGTTCTTCTACAAGGCCGAGGAAGGCAAGGTCGTCAGGCGCGGCGTGGAGGCGCCGGTTGCGACAACACAGTAGCACTGCCCGGACCGCACCTCCCCGCGTGAACATCGGTCGCCGATGGTGCGGCGACCGTCGTCAGGGGGCATAGCGCCTGAATCAGGCGGCAGAGCCCGCCCGCGTCAGCCAAGAAGGTCGGTCACTTGTTCGAAAGAGGGCGGCACGGGTCGAGCGCAACCTTCGCCTTGGCATCCGCCTTACGGTCGCGCCAAGTCCACGGGCTGAACGTGTCCCAATCGGCCAACGGTAACTGCTTCGTCACCGCGTAGAGACAAACAGGTCTCCTCGGCGCGGTTGGTGAGGGGCGACTTGCACGGTTTTGTCCGCAAGTCCTGCCAGCGCGGGCTCCTCACTGTTCTACTTCGCATGGCAAATGTACCCGGACCCTGTTCGCAAGAATAGGCAATGGCCGTTACTGCCGTAGTGTCCTTTGCAGCGAAAGATGAAGATGTATTCGAAGAGCAAATGGCTGCCGCGGCCATGCGAGATCCACATCGATTCATGCCGAAATCTCCGATGCGGCCGTGCGGACTGGTCCACCTTGCCGCCCTGCGTCCTCAGAGAGTGTTCAACCACGGGCTTCATTTCATCAAACGGCGGCGGCTATCGAAACGCAGCAGGAGCGCCAGCGCTGCGGTTCCTTTGTCAGCCCCTTTCGTAAGCAGTGGATCTTGATCACAGCACCACTGATCGCGAAGAACCAATCGCGCCCAGAGTAGCCCCCCTAAAAAATGACTGCGCCGCCAACTGTTGATCGTTGACGGCGCTCTTCACCGGAAGCCTCTCTTCTCAAAGGCCGGAACTAGGTAAATCAGAGCAACTAATCCGTCAATGTGTAGTTTGTGAAGTTTTTATGAGAGATTTTTGTCAATATTGTTCGGTATAGCAACATCGTTCGGATTGATTACTATCTTGAATCGCTCGTTTTTATTTTAGAAAAACATGATAGTGTTTATTCTGTCACAGTATATATCAAAGAACTTCTGCGAAGATTCGAAGCAAAATTGTTACAAAACTGTCGTTTGGCGATGATAGCGGTGTCGCCGCTGCCCGCCGCGAGTCATCGTGGCCGGTTCATTTCGTCGCAGCGCGAGCGAGGTAGCCGATAATCTCTGGGGGACACCAGGGTCGGGCCTTGTTGACCTTGAAAACCATTAGAGAGATCGTCCGTATGAATATCAAAAGTCTTCTTCTCGGCTCCGCTGCCGCCCTCGCAGCAGTCTCCGGTGCCCAGGCAGCCGACGCAATCGTCGCAGCCGAGCCGGAGCCCATGGAATATGTTCGCGTTTGCGACGCTTTCGGCACCGGCTACTTCTACATCCCGGGCACCGAAACCTGCCTCAAGATCGGCGGCTTCCTCCGCTTCCAGACCTCCTTCGGTCCGGATGAAGTCAACGGTCGTCAGGGCTGGGGTACGGCTGGCACGTCTGACTGGGATGCCTTCTCGCGCGCCTACATCTCGTTCTCTGCCAAGAGCGACACCGAATATGGCACGCTCACGGGCTTCTTCGCCGCTGAGTTCAACGCTGACAACGACACCGACGCTGGCGACAGCCGCATCGACGTCGACGAAGCCTACATCCAGCTCGGCGGCCTGAAGGCCGGCTTCTTCTACAGCTGGTGGGACAAGGGCCTGAACGGCGAAACCGACTCGATCGGCAACGTCACCGAGTTCAACTCGATCGCCTACCTCTATGACGGTGGCTCGTTCCAGGCTGGTATCGCCGTTGACGAACTTGAGGGCTGGTCCACCAAGGCAAACGGCGTTGGCGTTGAAGGTATCGTTTCGGCCACGCTCGGCGGCGTTTCCATCGACCTGCTCGGCGGCTACGACACCGAATGGGAAGAAGGCGCGATCCGCGCGCTGCTCTCGGCCGACCTCGGCCCGGGCCAGCTGCAGGTTGCCGGCATCTGGGCTTCCAACCCGAACACCTATTGGCGCGCGTCGGAATGGAGCGTTGCAGCTTCGTACGCCTTCAAGGCCACCGACAAGCTGAAGATCACCCCCGGCGTTCAGTACTGGGATAGCCTGCGCACCGGCAACGACTTCAACAACGACCTCGACAAGTGGCGCGCGGGTGTAACGCTCGACTACGCGATCACCGAAGGTCTGGCGACCCGTATTTCGGTTCAGTACAACCAGGAAGACCTGACGGCCACGACCGACCGCGACTACGTCTCGGGCTTCGTCCGCCTGCAGCGCAACTTCTAATCCGACGCCATCCGATGAAAGAGCCCGCAACCTCGATCGAGGTTGCGGGCTTTCTTGTTGCCAACGATGGACGTCAGCCGCCGGATCAGGAGTTGGTCAATTGGCTGGCGTCGGCTCGCCCAGTGAAAGCATCAGACGGTTAGCCCAGTTGAAGAAGGCGGCGCCATGGATCACATCGGCGATTTCTAGTTCATCTAGTCCGGCCGCAGCCAGCCGAGCGACATGCTCTTCGCCGAAGGCGAGCGGCGTCGCAGTCAGTGCGACGGAAGCGGCAACAATGGCGTTCCAGCGTTCGCCAAGATCGGCGCCGACACCTTCATCCAGCAGCTTCTGCACGTCGTCGCCACGTTTCGAATGGTGAGACGCGAAGCGCGAATGGACGGAGGCGCAGAAGATGCAGCCGTTGGAGCGCGAGGCGGCCGTGGCCGCTAGCTCGCGCTCGGCCCGCGGCAAGCCCGTGCGGGTATTGTAGAAGATGTCCTTGTCCGTCTTCGTGCGGGCTTCCAGGACCTCCGGATCGCGCACCAGCAGACGAAAATAGGGAGACTTGGCACGCGCCGCCTCGACAAGCCCTTGGAGATGTCGCTCGGTCAGATCGTCCTCCGGCAAGGGCTGGAGCCACGGTGTCCAGCCGATCTCGGCCTGCGTGAAGGTCACCGGAGAATTTTCCACGCTGGGGATAATGGCAAGTTCAGTCATTGTCGCGGTTCCTTTCGGTGGCTTATGCGGCGGCGCGCTTCGATGCGGCGGAAAGCAGGCCGAGCCCGGCGATCACCCGGATCTGGAACGCGACAAACGATACGAGTTGCGACAGCGTGACGATGCCATCGGTCGTCCAGCCGGCATCGAGCAGCACCTGCAACGCTTGCGGGCTGGCCTCGCGCGGACGGAAAACCAGCAGATGTGCATGTTCAAACGCGGCTGAGAGCTTGCCGCCGAGCACGTCACGGTTTGCCTCCGAGACACGGTAGAGCAGACCTGCCTTGTTCTCGACCCTCAGTGGCCCCTCAGGGAAATTGCCATATGGCCCAACCGCTTGTCCTGCCCCAATTTCGGCTTTCAGTATCTCGACAAGCCAGCGGCCCGCAGCACCTTCCTCCAGCGGATTGACGTAGAATTCATAGATATCGGGCTGACGGTGCAGCCCGGCGACAAAGCCCGCGACCGCCTGCCGCTCCACCAGTGACACGTCGCCGACGGTCTTGGGCTGAAACAGCGCCAGGTAGCTTTGCTGTGCCTGTTCACGCGTCTCGGGTCGCTGAGCGCGAACGCGGTCGAGGTTCGATCCCGGCGTGATGCCGGCAAGCAGATCGATGATGTCTGGTGACGCTTGGGTCATGATAGGTCTCCTTTGGGGGGTTATCAGCTTCAGCCAACGGCGCCGAAGCGGCGCGCGTGGAACTTCTCTTGCGGCGCCCAGCCAAGCGCCGGCGCGACCTTGGTCGCGATCAACTCGATCGATCGCAGGATCAACGGATGCGGCGGATCGACGGAATGAACCTGGAACACAAGGTCGGTAACACGCTCGAGCGTCTCGTCGCTGCGGAGGCTTTCAATGACATCGTCCACCGATCCAACATGGACGTCGAATGCAGCAATCAGATCTGCAAGGGAGTTGCCGGCAACCTTGTGGCCGGCGGCGATCAGGCGTTCCGCGCCGCGGTTCAACCCAATCTCCGCCAGGCGCAGCGCTTCGGCCCGGCTATCGGCGACAAACAGGCTACGGGAACCGAGGATGCGGGGCGCACGACCGGGGGGAAGCGCGTGCAGATAGGCATCGATGATTGGGTTTTGCAGTTCCGCCAGCGAGGCGTTCGGGTTTTCCTGCGGTCGCGGTTGCGTGCGCGACAGCATCAAGCCGTCGCCGGCGCGACCGGCACGCTCACCCCCGGCGACCGAGAAGGTTGCCTGCCAGATGCGATCGAGCAGTTGCGGCGCTGCGGGATAGAGACGGTCGCCGCCAGCGAGCGCGCGGCCAGCCCAGGCATCAAGTACCGTTTGCAGATGTCGACCGAAGACTGCGCCACGTTCCGCACTTTCAAGACCAAAAGCTGTGAAGGATGAGGGCGTTCCACCGGTTCCAAAGCCGACCTCTAGCCGGCCGCCGGAAAGCAAATCGAGAACCGCTGCATCTTCCGCCACCCGGATCGGGTTTTCGAGTGGCAAGGTGATGACGCCTGTGCCTAGTCGGATGCGCGTGGTCTCTGCGGCCACGTGCGCGAGAAAGACCAGAGGCGCCGGCAAGCCACCCTCATCGGCATGGAAATGATGCTGTGCCACCCAGGCGGTATCGAAGCCGAAGCGTTCGGCCGTCACAATCTGCTCCTTGGCGTAGTAATAGCGGGTACCGGCGGGAACGTCGTCGAGCAGGCGGGTGAAAAAGCCGAGGCGCTTGCGTGGGGTCGTTTCTGTCATGGTCAGTCCTATCTGTGATGTCAGCGCATCAGGCCGCGGCCCGGCGCTTTTGCCCGGGAATGGCGTTGATCAGTTCGCGGGTGTAGTCGCTGCTGGGATGTTCGAAGACCTCAGAGACCGCACCACCATCGACGAGGCGCCCATCCTTCAGGACGGAGACGGTGTCGGACATCTGGCGCACGACGGCGAGGTCGTGAGACACGAAGAGGTAGGTCAGGCCGAGATCGCTCTGCAGCTCCTGAAGGAGCGCGAGAATGCGCGCCTGGACGCTTACGTCCAGAGCGGATACCGCCTCGTCCAGCACCACCACCTGAGGATCGAGCACAAGGGCCCTGGCGATGGCCACTCTCTGGCGCTGGCCACCGGAAAGCGCATGCGATCGTCGCGAAAACGCGTCTTCGGGCAAGCCGACGCGGGAGAGGATCGCCCTCGCCTTCTCTTCGCGATCCGCGCGCCTGAGCCGGCGGAAATTAAGCAGTGGTTCCGCCACGATCTGCAGGATGCTTTGGCGCGGGTCCAGCGATCCGTAGGGGTTCTGGTAGACGAGCTGGATCTTGCGTCGAAATTGCCGGAGGTCTTCGCCGGTAAGGCCAGAAAGATCGGTACCGTCAATCTCGATCCGTCCGGCAGTCGGCTTGTCAAAACCAACGATACTTCTGATGGTCGTCGTCTTTCCCGAGCCAGACTCGCCGACGATCGCGTGGGTCGATCCGCGACGGACACGAAAGCTCAGACCGTCGACCGCGCGAAACCGGCTCTTGCCCACGCCCGCAAATTCGCGAACAAGACCGTCGACGACGACAATATCGTCCTGAACGCCCGAACGGACTTTAGGTGGCCTGGACACCGGCGCGGCAAACGACGGTGCAGCGGCAAGCAGTTGTCGCGTGTAAGGACTGCGCGGTGCCGCCAGAACGACGCTCGCTGCGCCTTGTTCCTGAATTCGCCCGTTCTGAAGAACGACGATCCGGTCAGCGCGATCGGCGGCAACGCCCAGATCGTGGGTCACCAATAGGACGGCAGCGCCATACTCGGCTCGCAACTCATCGATCAGGTCGAGTATGCGTCTCTGCACGGTGACATCGAGCGCACTCGTCGGCTCATCGGCAATAATCAGTTGCGGCCTCAGGGCGATGGCAATCGCGATCAACACCCGCTGGCGCATGCCACCCGACAGTTCGTGCGGATATTGCCGCGCACGCAACGCGGGCTCGCTCAAGCCCACGCGGGAGAGGAGGGAAATAACCCGATCGTCGATCTCTTCAGGACGTAGCGCACCGTGGATCCGGAAGATTTCGCCGACTTGCGCGCCAATGGTCTTGACCGGATTGAGAGAGTTCCCCGGATCCTGCGGCACAAGACTGATCCTGGCGCCACGCACCGTTTCCAGTTGCCGGTCGGTCCAGCGGGCAATGTCGGTTCCGTTGAGCTTGATGGTACCGCGTTCTAGACGACCGTTCGCTGCAAGCAGTCCAATGATCGACTGCGCCGTGGTCGTCTTGCCGGAGCCCGATTCCCCAACCAGCGCAATAACCTCGCCGGGATTGATGCGGAACGAGACATCGTGAACGGCGCGACGAGCCGTGGACCCATCATCATAGGCGATGCACAAACCTTCGACTTCGAGAACGGGCGGTACCTGCTGAGGAATCACGGTCATGCTGCGGCCTTTCCAAAGGATTGGCTGATACGGTTGGCAGCCAGGACGACGAGAACGACTACGACGCCGGGCGCGGTTGTCAGCCACCAGGCCGTCGAGATGTAATTGCGACCTTCCGCGATCAGCAGACCCCATTCGGGTGTCGGTGGCGGCGCGCCATAGCCGAGAAATCCGAGTGTCGAGATTTGCAGCACTGCCGAGCCGAACTGCAGCGATGCGAAGGCGAGGACGGACGTGAGCGAGTTCGGAAGGATGTGCCGCCAGAGGACCGATACAAAGGTACCGCCGCTGCCAAATGCCGCCTCGACATAGTCGCTGCGCCTTACGCGAACGACTTCGGCCCGCGCCAATCGGGCGAAGCCCGCGACCGAGGTGACGCCGACGGCAATCGCCGCATTCACCGTGCCAAAGCCGAGAAGGATGATAATGCTGAGCGAAAGCAGCAACGGCGGGATCGACAGGAAGACGTCGACAAGCCGCATGATCGCGTCATCAAGCCGTCGGCGGACGGAACCGGCGATCACGCCGAGCCCGGTGCCGACAATCAGGCCGAGGCCAACGGCAACGAAGGCGCCCGTCAGCGAATGCACGGCACCATGGACGATGCGCGCGTAAAGGTCGCGCCCAAGAGCATCCGTCCCGAGCAGATGCTCTGCACTCGGCCGCTTCAACTGCGCCCCGCCCACACCCTCGAGCGGATTATAGGTAGTGAAGAGCGAGGGGGCGACCGCCCAAAGGAAAACCGTTGCCAGTATGAGCCAGGACAGGGCCAGCCCTGGAGGCACGCGGCGCAGCGCCAAGACCGTGCGAGAGCGTCGCCCATCTGACCTCCCCATAGCATCCGAAGCGATGTCATCGTCAAGCGTATCGAAAGTGGTCATGCGGCAGCTCCGACTTTTGTCCTGAGGCGCGGATCAAGCACTGGGTAGAGCAGATCCACGGCAAGGTTGATGATCACGAAGGCGAGCGCCGAGAGCACGACGATGGCCTGGAGGACAGCAGCGTCCTGGCTGCCGACGGCGCGCTCGGTAAGGCCACCGATGCCGTTGAGCCCGAAGACGGTTTCCGTCACTACGGCCCCGGCGATCAATTCACCGAAGAGCACGCCGGCAATGGTCAACGTCGGGAGGAGCGCGTTCTTTGCCACATGCCGCCAAAGAAGCCACTGGCGGTTCGCGCCCTTGGCGCGGGCGACGCCGACGAAAGGCCGCGTCATGACCTCGTCGATGTTGCGCACAAGCACCTGGGCGAGCGGCGCTGAAATCGGTACCGCGAGCGTGAACACGGGTAGGATCAACTCCTGCCAGGGTCCGGGATTGATGACCGGAACGAGCTTCAAGCGAAAGGAGAAGATCTGGATCAGCATGATCCCGAGCCAGAAGGTGGGGATCGAGATGAAGAGCGAAGGAACCGATTGCAGTGCACCGCGAAGCCAGGCGAAGGGCGTCAGGCTGGAGAGGAAGGCAATGAGGATTGCCAGCACGGAAGCAAGGAGAAAGCCAAGGGTGGCAAGTTTCAAGGTTGCCGGCAGATGCGCTGCAAGAAGGCGGCTGACGGGCACGCCCGCCTGAACGGAGTAGCCGAAATCGCTGGTCAGGAACTTGCCGATCGTCTGCACGTATTGAACGAGTATGGGGCTATCGGCGGCATAGGACGCACGGATCTCTGCGACCTGCTGGGCGCTCAGTCCGAGATCGGGATTTTGAAACTTGATGAGGATCGCGTCACCGGGCATCGCCTGCAGCAACACGAAGGAGATCGAGAATGCGGCCCACAGGACGAAAAGCGCCTGTCCGACGCGATTAAGCAAATAGGCGGACATGGATCCATTCCTCTGCATGCGAATTTCGGGGAGTGGCGGCCACCGCAGGCGCGGTGGCCGCGTGTCGATCAATGCTCGGCGAGCCAGGTGCTGTAGAAGCTCGGGCGCCCGACAGCCTCGAAGGCAACGCCCTGTACGTAAGGCGCACCGGCATAGGCCTGCGGTTCTTCGAAGATCGGGATCGCATAGGCCTGGTCCACGACGTAGTCCTGGATCTCACCGGCGATGGCGAGGCGCTTGGCACGATCCGCCTCGGAGGCCAGTGCGTCGAGCAAGCCGTTCAGCTTGTCATCGACGAAGCCCTGGACCTTGTCGCTGAGACCACCCTTCTGACGCAGCACGTCTCGGTTCTTCGGATAGTACTGGCTCTTGATCACATCGGGGTCGGCACGGCCGACCATCGCCGGCGAAACCGGTGTCTTCAGCGGATCGAGATCATCGACCGTCCTGCTGCCGCTATCCCCGGCAAGCACGTTGAGCTTCACGCCAACCTTGCCCCATTGCTGGGCGACGAGTTGCAGCGTCTCCTTGTTCTGCGGCTGCGGCAGGGATTCGTACGCGGTCAACACAAGTTCCTTGCCGTCCTTCTGGCGCAGACCGTTGGAACCGACGGACCAGCCCGCCTCATCAAGCAGCGCCTTTGCCTTTTCGGGATCGAAAGCGAGCTTTGCCGAGATATCCTTGTAGCCGAGCGCGGACGAGGCGATGATCGAGGTCGCCTGCGGATAGTTGGCAGAGAACAGCGTCGTGACGATTTCCTTGGCATCGGTTGCGTGCAGCAGCGCCTGGCGCACCTTTACGTCTGCCACGAGCGGATTGTCCGGGCGGAAAACGACACTATTGTTCACGCCGCGTGTCGATGGTGCGTAGATCTGGTAGTCCTGCGCCTCGACCTGCTTTTCATCATAGGCCTGGACCTGACGGATGAAATCCGCCTGCCCTGCGAGCAGCGCGCCGATGCGCACGCTGTCTTCACCGGTGATGATATAGGTGATGCCATCGAGATAGGCGCGGCCCTGATGCTCGAGTTTCGCCGGACCCCAAACGTAATCTTCGCGCGCCTTGAGCTGCAGCTCCTTGCCGATCGCTTCGCTCTCGACCACGAAGGGACCGGAGCCGATGATCTTGGTCGCATCGCCAAGTTCCTCGAAGGGTAGCGCGAGCGTGCTGGCGGCAACGAGCCCGGAGCCGATGACAGAGGTTCCTTGCAGGAAGCCCGGCGACGGACGCTTGAAATAGAACTTGACGGTCAGCGGGTCGAGGACCTCGCTGCGCTCATAGTTGTTGATGACTTCGGAAACCGGTTGCTTCAACGCTTTGTTGCCGAGACCAAAAACGTCGTAATTCTTGGCGACAGCTGCCGCGTCGAGAGGCGTGCCATCGGAAAAGGTGACGCCGGGGCGGATCTTGAACGTGTATTCGGTCGCATCCGCGTTGATCGTCCAGGACTCGGCGATCCATGGCTCGATCTCCAGCGTTTTCGGATTTTGATAGGTCAGCTTGTCGGTGATCTGATTGAGGATCCCGCCGTTCGGATAGAAGCCGCCTGCCGGGGGATAGAGATTGGTGTGAGCCTGCTGCTCCAGATAGATCAGCGTCCCGCCTTTTACCGGCTCCGAACCTTCGGCGCGGGCACTAACGTGGGTCAGGCCAGTGGCTGCGAGCGTCGCGAGGGTGAACGCAAGCCGTTTCAGTTTCATCGTCATGAGAGCCTTCCTTCGAAAATCAGAAGGCTATGGTACGACTGTCGTCGCAGTTATCAATTAAATCTAGTAAATTAATATGCTATATGTTTCGACCCAGCAGAAAGAAGCATCTAGCGCACTGCCGCCAGCGAGTTAATTGTCCCTCCTTGTGTTTTTCCCACCAAATTTGACGGACCCAAACCCACGCACGTGTGGAAAGAAACGCGCTGATAACCACCGCCACATACCCGACATGCACACGTGCTTGATTGCGCGCGGCAATGACGACATTGTTGTCATCCGTTGAAAAGTCTTGGCAATTTCTCTGAACCTCCCAAGGATCGTAAGCATCATGGAAAGCAACAAAGTCCTCGTCGTCGGCGGTGCCGGCTACATCGGCTCGCATACGTGTCTCGAACTCGCCAACAAGGGTTTCGAGCCTGTCGTCTACGACAACCTTTCGAACGGCCACGAGGAATTCGTCAAATGGGGCGTGCTCGAAAAGGGTGATATCCGCGACCGCCAACGGCTCGACGAAGTGCTCGCCCGCCACAAGCCGCGCGCCATCCTGCACTTCGCCGCGATGATTGAGGTCGGTGAATCGGTCAAGGATCCGGTATCCTTCTACGACAACAACGTCATCGGCACCCTGACGCTTCTTTCTGCCGCGCTCGCCGCAGGCGTCGAGGCCTTCGTCTTCTCATCGACCTGCGCCACCTATGGCCTGCCGGAAAGCGTGCCGATCGACGAAGCGCACCGTCAGGCGCCGATCAACCCCTACGGCCGGACGAAATGGGTGTGCGAGCAAGCGCTGAAGGACTATGGCCAGTACAAGGGCCTTCGGTCTGTGATCCTTCGCTACTTCAACGCCGCAGGCGCCGATCCGGAGGGCCGCATCGGCGAATGGCACGAGCCTGAAACGCACGCGATCCCGCTTGCCATCGACGCTGCACTTGGCCGCCGCCAGAGCTTCAAGATCTTCGGTACGGACTACGATACCCGCGACGGAACCTGCGTTCGCGACTACATCCACGTCCTTGATCTGGCCGATGCGCACGTGCGCGCCGTCGAATACCTGCTGGCGGGCGGCGACAGCGTCGAGCTCAATCTCGGTACCGGTACGGGCACGACCGTCAAGGAGCTCTTGACGGCGATCGCCGATGTCTCCGGCCGCGAGTTCAATGTCGATCTGGTCGAGCGCCGCGAAGGCGATTCCACGACCCTGGTCGCCAACAACGACAAGGCGCGCGACATTCTCGGCTGGGTTCCGCAATACGACCTGGCGGACATCACCCGCACCGCCTGGAACTGGCATTCGCGCCGCAACCAGGGCGCCTGACAATCTGCTGATAGCTGATTGGTGCGGCGTTTCAGGCGCCGCACCAAAAGATTTAAGCTGCCTGCTGCAATGGCTTAGGCGTCATCCGCGGGCGCAGACGCCGCGTCAATGGCTTTTCGAGTAGGACGTAGGCCGCGACGCCCAATGCCGTCCTGGACAAGACGGCCAGAAATGCCGACAGCGCTAAATCCAAACCTGCCCTGGCGCATACCTTCACCACGACCGATATGGCGAAGGTGTGCCAGAGATAGATGGAATAGGACGCATCGCCGAGGAGCGTCGGCAACCTACGAGGGCGAAACCAGCCCCGGCTTTCGAGCGC
This sequence comes from Ensifer adhaerens, assembly GCF_020035535.1. Lineage (NCBI taxonomy): Bacteria > Pseudomonadati > Pseudomonadota > Alphaproteobacteria > Hyphomicrobiales > Rhizobiaceae > Ensifer > Ensifer adhaerens. Next base: position 3,048,664 of record NZ_CP083350.1, read on the forward strand.
CAGGGTGCCGACGACAAGCAGGACGGCCAAAGGCCCAAGCACGAATTCGTCGAAAGGCAGACGAAACACGGCGAGCGCCGCAAAACCTGAGACCCCTATCGCGACGAGCGCCAGGCCGGCATTGCCGCCCTGCACCCTGTCCCGCAGCCACAGTTCGGCAATGATCATGCCGGCCACGAATTCAAGAATGATCGGCCGGGTATAGGTCGAAAACAGCGCATTATCGGTGTCGATGGCAAAGCCCAAGCCCACCAGCAGCACGAAACAGGTGCTGATCGCCAACAATCGTCGCGATCGCGGCAGCAACAACGTCAAAGCGAAGACGGCATAGAAGAACATCTCATAGTTCAATGTCCAGCCCTGGACGAGAACCGGCCAGACCTCCCCGGTGCTCGGAGATGCTATCGGTACGAACAATAGCGATGCCACGACGTGCGTTGGGCTGAGGACGAGATTGGGAAAGAGCCCGGCAAGGCCGCCAACGACCATCACTGCGGTTGCCAGCCAATAAACCGGCGCGATCCTTTGAACGCGGTCACGCAAAAAAGAGAACGGCGACATCGGCCGGCGCTCGCTGATCACCCACATGATGAAACCGCTGATGACAAAGAATATGTCGACGCCGGCTGCGCCGATCGCGAAATGATGGCCAGTGCGCTCGGCCGCATGAAAAACGACCACGCCCAGCGCCGCAACAGCGCGCAGGTACTGGATCCCGTAGATTGTGCTCATCGAGCCCCCGCTGGTCCGATCCATCAATACCTCAGCTGTGCCCCGCCCTGCGGCACGATCCGCGCCCTTTGGATCTCAGCCGAGCGCGCGTTCGGGCGGATTTGCGGCAAGGTCAGCTTGCCGGCGGCGAAATAGAGCAGGAACGAACCGACGTGGTAGGGGTTCATGATGTCGATCTCCACGAAAGACCGCACCAGCAGCAACATCGTGATGCCAAAGAGGACCGAGGACTGGATATCGTGATCCTCCGTGAGGAGGCGCTTGATGTGACCGAGAACGGTGGTCAGCAGGATGCCCGAGAGCAAAACGAGCCCGATAACGCCTGTTTCGACGATTGCCTCGATGTAGGTGTTGTGGAAATGGAACCCCGAGCGCGTCGAAATGTAGAACTCTTCCCAGAGGCGCTCAGCCTCCGAGAAGCCCTGAACCCAATAGGCCTGATAGCCCACACCCACCATTGGCGAGGCCATGGCCGCCTCAATACCCTGCTGCCACAGATAGGTGCGCCCAGTCAGCGTCGAATCCTTGCCGAAAAGGCCAAGCACCAGATCGACGCCGCCGCCATAGACGCCGGCGACTGCGACCAGCGCACCGCAGATGACGGCGGCCAGGAACAGCCCCTTTCGGTGGCCGGGAGAGAGCATTCCGACGACGCGCATGCCAAGCCACAGCCCGATGATCACCGCCGTGGTCAATACGGAAGTGGCCGATTGCGACGCCAGCAGCGAATAGGCCGCAAGCAGCCCGACCGCGCCGGACGCCAGCAGCCAGGTACGTCGCTCGCCTAATGCCACAGGCGCAATGAAGGCGAAATAGATGCCCAGCGAAGCGTAGAAACCGAGCTGGTTTTTCGACGAGAAAGCGCCGACGAAGCTGTAGGTGCCGTCAAGCGGATCGAGATGGTAGACGCCGAAAAGCAGGGAATAGACAAGCACGATCCCGATCCCTGCGATCGCACCGCGCGTCAGCGTTCTGATGTCGATCAGACGCATGGCGATCAGCGCGCACACCACATGCGACAGATACTGGATGCCTGTGCGTGCCGTCATCGAAGGCGCCTCCGACCAGAAGACTGACAGGCAGGAAAAGACTGCAAAGCCCAGGATCCAAAGACGCCTGCCGTAGTTGCCGAGCACGCGACGGTAGTCGACAAGGACGAGGGGCAGCCAAAGGGCGTAATAGAGCAGGATCGATGCCTGCCCGAAACGCGAGGAATAGGCAAAGACGAAGAACGACAGCGCGATCGCAACGGTGCCATAGGAACCATTGCTGTCAGGCGATATCAAGCTCGACTTCGCAATCCTCACGGTCGGTCCTACTGTGTCGCGAGGTTCGCTTGAACCTTGATCACGTCACCCGGCAACACTGGCGTGTTTTCGTCGGCAGCGATCTCGGCCGGCTTGCCGTCACGCTCGCGGATGATCGAATAGGCGATGACGGCATCTTTCGTATTGTCCTTCGACTGAGCCGCTTCTGCCGATTGCAGCAGGGCTTCCGCCATGAGGTCGCGGCTGGTGCCGAGCTTGATCTGCAGCGTGTCGAGTTCTGCCTCGGTGTTCTGGAGATCCTGCGCCAATTGCGCGTCCCAATCGTTGCGAAGGTTGGTCTCGTCCTGCGCCGCCTTGCTGACATCCTGCTTTGCCTTCAGCGAAGCCGTGTCGATGTCGAGCAAAGCAGACTGCAGCTCGGCCACCCGTTGTTCCAGCGACAACTTGCGCTGGCTGAGCGCCAGCCCCTTTTCGGCCAGGCTCTCCACCTTCTCGCGATCTTCAGCAGCCAGCTCCATCTGACGCTTCTGCGTATCCGACTTCTTTGCCAGCGACTGGATTTCGCTTTCCAGCAATGCCTTCAAGTCGGCGAGCGACTTCAATTGCAGCTTCTGCTTCCTGTCGCGGGAGTTCATCAAAGCCGTCTCGTTTGCAAGAAGCTTGTCGATACCCGGTACGCCCTGCAGGTCCTTCGGCAACTCGATGCCCTGCTTGTCCGCAATCTCGGCCTGAAGCCTGGCGCGCCGGATCAGCAGCCTGTTGCGTTCAGCCGATTGCACGCTCGAATCGCCATGGGCGTTGATGTAGTCGCGGGCGAAACGCTGGCCGCTGTCAGATCGACGCAGTCCGCCGCCAAGGCTGATGGCCTTCAGTACCGTCAGATTGGGTGCGAATGGATACTCGCCAGGCTTTTCGACCTCGCCGGAAAGATAAAGCGGGCGATATTGTGCGAGTTCGACGGAGGCGGACGGGCGATCACGCAGACCGAACAGGGTCTGCATTTTCTCGCCGATCGCCTCCCCGACCTCTGTGGTCGTCTTGCCGGCCGCCGGCAGATCGCCGATGAACGGCAACGATACGGCGCCGGACGGTCCGACCGTGTACTCCCCGGTGACAACCGACCAGTCGCGTACCGCACCTTCGGCGGTCTGCCACTCGGCGACGCGAATCTTGAGCTTGTCCATGGTGCCAAGCTGATAGTCCTCGGCGCCGGCTTGAGCGGCGCCGAGGACCACTGCGGCTACCAGGACCGTGTGGTGAAGGAAACGAGACACCTTGCGGGAAATCCGGGATTTCCCTGACGGAGCGTGTTTTTTCATAGGGGCTTCCGTTAAAAACGCCGATCCCGCGATCGACCTTTTGGTCGCGCGGGCGCAAAGGCGTGGATCGTCAGTAGCTGCCGCGCGAGAAGCAAACGGCTGGAATGGTCTTCACGACGATGGAGAAGTCGCTCAGCATGGACCAGTTCTGGACATAATGGGTATCGAACGCGACGCGAGCCGCGTAGGAAACGTCGTTACGTCCGCTGATCTGCCAAAGGCCGGTGAGACCGGGGCGCGATTGCAGGTAGTATACGGCGGCCTGGTCGTAGAGCTCCAGCTCGTCCTGCACCACCGGCCGCGGGCCGACGATGCTCATTTCACCGCGCACGATGTTGATGAGCTGCGGCAGCTCGTCGAGGCTCAGCTTTCGCAAGACGCTGCCGACAACGGTGACCCTGGGGTCATCCTGCAGCTTGCGCGATGCGCGCCACTCCTCATAGGCGGTGGGATTGTTTTTGAGATACTCCTGCAAGATCCGGTCACCATCCGCCCGCATGGTGCGGAACTTCAGACAACGGAACGACTTCCCGTTGTGACCGATACGGCGATGGCCATAGAAAATGCTGCCACCGTCAGAGAACTTGACGAGCGCAACCAGCATCAAGAAGAGCGGGCTCAAAAAGACGAGCGCCAGTGAAGCGGCAAAGATGTCGAAGCCACGCTTGGCAACACCACCCACAGGCGGGAGCGCCGCAGTCTCTGCGGCACTGAAAAACGGCGGATTTGCCGATCGAGTCGCAGACTTCATAGAGATAACTCCATTTACGTTGGCGAATGGTCGGTCCCTCGAAAGGGCGCACTCCTATTCAAGAAAGAGTGTGTGGTGAGAATTTGTCTTTTGAGGGCGAAATAATGGCGGGTGCCCAAACGGCACCCCAATCACGAATATCACTGATTTCGAATATGTAATATTTCCATCCTGGCACCCGTTATATTATCAGGCGGCGAAGTCTTACGTACGGAACTTTCGTGTATTGTATTGGCGGCGTGCAATGGCGTCGCCGTAAAGCCAATATATCTTGGTATCTGTTATGTTTGCCTTGACCTGCAAGAGCCGGGTTCGGCGCTGATAGAAATTGACAGGCATCAGTCTTTCCGCGGAAATGGTGCATTGCAGCAAGGTTTTGCGCTGCACGCGTAACGAGACACCGAAAGTTAATTTCGTAACAAAAGGTGATCTCAATCGTTACCCAGGCAGCAACCAAAAGACGGTACCGCCATCACAAAGCGCCGGGAGGTGGAGAAATTGCCTTGAGATTGCCATGGAGTAGCAAGGAGCGAATCGTGGCGAGATCGAAAAATGGCCAATTTGATTCGCATGTTGGTAGCCTAAACACGACATAAAGACTTTGGAGGCAGAGTGGCGGCGGGGCAGCGCGGTTTTGACGGTTGAAGCGAAAGGGCGCTGCCAATATATTGGAACTCTGAGGAGGAAAGGCCGAACTCCGATGACCACAACGTCGACAGAACCGAGTGCGAGGTAGCGCCATGTACGCACCGCGCGTTCTTGTGAGCATGCTCGGCGCCCTCGCCGTATTTGCGATCGTTACCTATTTCCTAAACGGCTCGCTGGCGTCGACGCTAATCCAGACCATCCTATGCGCCGTACTGATGCAGGTCGGTTATTTCATCGCCGTGCTTTACCTGGTGTGGAAGAAGGCGCGCGAAAAGGAAAGACAGGCCGCCGAGATGGCGCGATTGGCCGGCGACGACAAGACAGCCGGCAGTGCGGCGCCGCAACGCCTCGATCGTCCTGGCCACTTCAATCGCTGAACAGGCCCTCCCTTTCCGATCCGCGGCCCGCGAGACGGCCCCAGAAAATCTCATAGTTGACGCGTTTGCGACAAGATCGCCATGCATGGTCCGGTCGTCGCCACCCTTGGCGGCGTCGCGTGGCCACGGCTAGCCCAAAAGCAAAGCTACGCAGGAACCGAAGTGCCGCAGCGCCCGCAGATCCGCGCGCTGCCCGTGAGACACGATGCTGGAGGCCCTCATGACCACAGACGTCTGCGTCATCATCGCCGCAAAGAATGCCGAAAGTACCATTGCCCGAGCCGTCGCATCGGCCCTTGCAGAACCAGAATGCGCCGAAGTGATCGTCATTGACGACGGCTCGAGCGATGACACCGAAGGCGCGGCGCACGGCGCCGACGACCACAGCGGCCGCCTGACGATCGTGCGCTTGGAAAGCAATCGCGGGCCATCGGCTGCCCGCAATCACGCCCTATCGATCAGCCGCTCGCCGGTGCTTGCAATCCTGGATGCTGATGACTTCTTCCTGCCAGGTCGTCTCGGCCGTTTGCTTGTGGAGAGCGATTGGGACCTGATCGCCGACAATATCGCCTTCATCGACGAGGCGGCAGCGACCGATATCGCAGAGAAAATCGAACCCTTCCAACCGCAACCCCGCCTCATCGGCCTGATCGAGTTCGTTGAGGGCAATATCTCTCGGCGTGGCGTGAAGCGTGGCGAGGTGGGGTTTCTGAAGCCATTGATGCGACGCGACTTCCTGGAGCGGCATTCGATCCGCTACCGGGAGCCGCTTCGGCTCGGGGAAGACTATGATCTTTATCTACGCGCGCTCGCCAACGGCGCGCGCTACAAGATCATCCGGAGCTGTGGCTATGCCGCCATCGTGCGCAGCAACTCGTTGAGCGGCAGCCACCGCACCGAGGATCTCAAGCGGCTCTATGAGGCGGATCGGATGATCCTGGCGGGAAGCACGCTGGAAAGCGAAGCCGCGGTCGCGATCCGAAGGCACGAGCGACATATCAAGGACCGCTATCAGCATCGACACTTTCTCGACCTGAAACGAGAACGCGGCGCGATGGCTGCCGTCGGCTACCTCATTCAGCAACCCGATGCGGTACCTGCTGTGACCATCGGTATCCTTGCCGACAAGACCGAGCGCTTCAGACAGCCGCATTCGGATGCTCAAGCGGCCCTCGGCGGCGCCGGGGGGCTGCGCTATCTGCTGCCCGCCACGGCCGACGGGCAGAGGTAGTCATCATGCCGGCCACGGCACTTTCGAGGTGCCGTGGCAGGACCATCAGAAGTATGATTGACGCACGGCTGCAAGGGCCTCCTGAAAACGTTCCTTCCGTTCGGCAAGTCTTTCGTCGCGGCTCAATTGCGGTGTCGTGCGGATCGCCTGCCAAAGCGCAAGCGTGGAAGGTGCGGCGAGAACCTGCTTGGCTGCGCTGCGCAAAAAAGTCTGCCTCGGCTCGGTCGTTGCCACCATCACGTCATGATCGATCGGTCGAAGGTTCGGCGCCTCAGCCACCGTCTGCGCCTCGAAGTCCATGCCCCAGAAGCGTTCGCCCTTGATCATGGCTTCGGCGCGGCTCGACACCGGCACGTGGCGGGGTCGGTAGTGGACGCCGACGGTGCTTGCCCAGTCGTTCCACTTGAAGCTGTTGATGCTTTCCGATGTCGTCACGGCCACCCACGGCACGCGAAAGGCGTCTGCAAGGATCGCGCCATGCATCGATTCGGCGACGATGAGTTCCGACTGCGCAATCTCGCGGATCACACTTTTGGCTTCGCCGCGCGGATCGATATAATGCAGGCCGACAGTACCACAGGTCACCGGCCACATGCCGGCAATGGCGCTTTCCCAATGTGGCACGAAGCTGCGCTTGTGGAGCTTCGGCAAGGTCTTGAACTCCGGCATTTCCGCGACCATCACGGCGGGATCGACGATGCCAAGGTCCGGCGAAACGCCGATCTTCTCGGCGGTCAACGGCCCTCGGACGCAGCGGATGTCCCACTCCTTCGGATCGCGCATGTCCGGCAGGGTGCCGTAGCCGAAGCCGCTGCCGATAACGAGCTTTCGGATGCCGTCGGGTAAAAGCGCCCGGTTGAGCACGGTGCCGACGCCCACCAGCAGGATTTCCTCGTGAACGTCACGGAACCCCGGCAGCAGGAAATCCCATAGCCAAAGATTGAGGTCGTCGCCGAAATTGCCATGCTGAGATTCCCAGTAATAGGGCTTCATGGGCAGTCCCTTCTTTCAAGATGCTTCATGTGTCCGGATACCGCGCTAAGCGGCCTTGGTGTTCCTCCTCGAAGGAGCGTTGTTTTGATCAATTTGATCGCGAAAACTTGCCGACGGCGAGTTCCAGCGCGCTTCGCAGGAGCCTCGGATCACGCAGGACCCAACGCGCCAGCAGTCGGAATTGGGGAGATTTGCGTCGCTTGAGCCGACGGGCCTGGCTCCACAGCGCCTGACGGCGTGCTGTATGCTGATAGGAGCGGATCGACGCGATTGCCGCGGGTTTGCGCGAGAAGCGCCCCTCGAGCGTTTCCAGAGCAACAAAGGTGTTGAACTGCTGCTGCAGGAACTGTGGCGAATCGTTGTCGATCGAGTGGAAGATGTTGATGCCCTCACCGCGCTCGGCGCCCGCTTCGTCACAAAGCACGACCCGTTCGGCGGCAAGAATGCAGTCGCAGAAAAACAGGACGTCCTCAGCCGCCAGCCTCAGCGCCGCATCGAAGCGGATCTTCTCGAAAAGGCTGCGCCCGATCACCATGCAGGAGAGGTGCAGGAAGCTCCAGTTCTCGAGCATCACGTTGGTCAGATCAGGAATTTCGACGACCAGCGGCGCCTCCTGCAGCCTGATGACGCTGTTGGTTTGCGTTAGCTCGGCAACATCGAAATGATAGTAGAACGCATCCCCGCCGGTGATCGACGCCCAATAGCAGTCGGCGCCGAAGCGGCTCATGCATTCATAGGCATTCTTCAGATGATCCGGGGTCCATTCATCGTCGGAATCGAGGAATGCCACGAACTCGGCATCCTCGGGAACATGGTCCAACCCAGTGTTTCGAGCGCCGCCAGGTCCCTGATTGGGCTGCCGAATCACGGTCACGCGTGCGCGCTCCTGATCACTTAACGGCCCCAACTCCGCCTCAATCGAATAGGGAGAACGATCGTCTATCACCAGGACATGGAAGTCCTGAAATGACTGGGCAAAGACGGAGGCAAGTGCCCGCCGGAGAATACCCGATTCCTTCTGATAGTACGGAATAATAACAGTCAGCTTCGCCATCTTTTCGCCCCTGCGGTTTCTCTAATAGAGTCTTGCGTGGTCTCCTCCCACCGGGTCGCGGCCTTATATTTAGCCCAGGTCCTTTGTCGGAAATCCTTCAAAGGCATCAAGGATGCTCTTTATGCCCTCAACCGTAAATGCCATGTCTGTGACGCGGAACGTCGGCTGGAGCGTCCTTTCAAAGACAGGTACTTTCGGGCTGAAGTTTGTCACGGTGCCGATTCTGGCGCGCATCCTGACGCCGGAAGAGTTCGGCACGGTGGCCGTTGCGCTCACCGTCGTGCAGTTCCTGGCGATGATCGGCGGCGCCGGTCTTGCCTCCGCGCTCATCATCCAGCGCGAGGAAGATATGGAGCTCATCCACTCGGCGTTTTGGGCCAATCTTGCCGTCGCGCTCCTGATGGCGCTTGGGCTTTTCGTCTTCGCCGATCCGCTGGCAAGCCTGCTTGGAGCACCCGAAGCCGGTTACCTACTTCGGATCATGAGCGTGCTGATCCCGCTGCAACTTGGCGGAGACGTCGCCTATTCTCTCCTCGCTCGACGGATGAATTTCAGCAAGGACGCCGTCTGGACCATGCTATCCGAGACCGTCGGGGCGCTTGTCGCCGTCGGCGCAGCCCTTTTTGGCTTCGGCGTCTGGTCGCTGCTGGCGCAGCTTTTCGTTTCCGCATTCATCCGCCTTGCCGGGCTCTATGCAGTCTCGGGCTATGTGCCCCGGCTGGTCTTTTCCGTGCGTCGCGTTCTGACGCTCAGCCGGTTCAGTTTCGGCATGATGGGGTCCGAGATCGCCAACTTCATTACCTTCCAGTCGCCGATGGTGGTGATCAGCCGCTACCTTGGCCTCTCGGACGCCGGCGCCTATTCGGCGGCGAACCGCTTTTCCAGTATTCCCAACCAGATCGTCCTTTCGGCGGTCATGGGCGTGCTCTTTCCCGCTTTCAGCCATATGGGCGAGGATCGCGAGCGTCGATCACAGGCGCTGATGCTGAGCACGCAGGTCACCACCGTGCTGTTGGCGCCGATGATGTTCGGTCTTTGGGCGCTTGCCGAACCGGCGATGTTGGTGCTTTTCGGCCGGCAGTGGGCTGCCGCCTGGCCGGTCCTCGGCCTGCTTGCGCTGTCCAAGGGACTGTTGACGCCCTGCAGCACCTACGTCCCCTATCTCAAGGGCATCGGCCAGGGCACAGTTCTCTTCTGGTGGGCAGTGATCCGCGCTATAGTGACGACAGCAGCCGTCGCCTATGGCGCCATCGGCGGCTCGCTGGTTGAGGCGATGATTGCGCTCTGCGTCGTCAATCTGGCAACGCTGGTCGCCTATTCCTGGGTGGTATTCCGGGCAGACCGCCTGCCCTTCTTCCGCAACCTCCTGGTCTCGATCAGGCCGATGATCGCGGCATCCGCGATGGCGGTTGCCGTCAGGCTTTTGCTGGATTTCTATGGTGCAATTGTCCCGAACGCGGTCGTGCAGGTGGTTATCGGAACCGCGGTCGGCGGACTGATCTATCTCGTGCTGATGCTTCTGATGGAGCGTCCATTGTTGCTGAAACTCTACGGTATGATCCGCAGACGCAATGTCTCGCCGACCGCGCCCGCGGCGGCGGAATAACCGATTTCAACGGCTGAAAACTGCCTCACCCTCGCCGCATTTCGGCTTGGCTGGCGCCGACCCGGCCGTTTTGAAGCGTGATAAATGAGAAAAACAGCACAATTTTATCATGTGCAACATCATCAATCACAAGCACAAGCATCAACAAATAAGCGCCTGATAATATTTCGCAACCGCCGCCGCAATAGGCTTTTTCCCGGCCACCCGCCCCCTGATAGGCATATACTCCTATCAACGTAACGTCTTCTCATGCTGCGACGCAGCAGAATACGGTCGATTCGTTTGTTGCGGCGCCATATTTTTAGCCGCGCTCAAGCCTAGCCTTTAACTGAGTGAATGCGGGCTCTGGTCTGCTCTGTTGAAACCGTCGCCTGAATGGCGCTGGCAGATAGGGGTGACGGACATCGTGGATGTGAACGCGAACATCTCATCGCGGATCAATCTGATGCGGATCGTGCTGATCTCCGGCATCGTCTTCGTGCATGTGCCGCATGATCCGGCGACGAGCCCGTATCTCGGCACGTATGGCGTCCTCGATTTCTTGCGCGTCTTTCTTGGCGACAGCCTGTTTCGTGTCGGTGTCCCGTGCCTCAGTGCAATCTCCGGCTATCTCCTGTTTCGGCGTGGCCTCGACAGCTTCGATTATGGCAAGACCCTCAAGACCAAGGCAAGAACCGTCCTGTTGCCCTTCCTGCTTTGGAACATAGCTTTTCTTGCGCTCGTCTTCGTTGCGCAAAGCAAGGGTATCAGCTTCGGCTACCTGCCGGAGGTCGTGGGTGCAAGCGCACGGGAATGGTTGAACCTTGCCGTGGCGCTCCAAGGTCTGCCGATCGATGTGCCGCTCTACTTCCTGCGAGATCTGCTGCTTTGCATCGTATTGTCGCCGGTACTGGCATGGCTGATCAAGCGTTATCCGATGCAGACGCTCGCCGTGCTGTTCGCCTATGCCGTGCTGCCCTTGCCAAACGGGATCTTCCTGAAGAAGTCGATCCTCTTCGGCTTCAGCACCGGCATCTACATGAGCCTGCATCGCGTTGACGTTCGCGGTCTCGATCGCTTCTCCTGGCCGATCACCATCGCCGTCCTTGGTGCTTCGCTACTGCTTTCGGTGGTGCTTTTCCAGTACGGTCCTGAATTTCCGGTCTGGGTCGACATGCTGCGCAGCCTGACCGCCCTCTCCGGCATCCTGGGTTCCTGGGCCGTTTCGGAACGGTTGGTCCGCACAAGCCTCGGGTCGCGACTTGGACGCGGGAGCGGGCTCAGCTTCTGGATCTTCTGTACGCACTATCCGCTGCTCGTTCTCTTCTGGATGATCTGGAACCGCACCGGCTTTGGATATTACCCGGCGTTCTACTACACGGTTCCGTTCATCACGATCGCAATCCTTGTCGTCGCCTACGGCCTTGCCGGCCGTTGGCTTCCAAACCTGACCGCAACCCTGACCGGCAGCCGCGCCAATGCGCGGCCGGCAGAGCAACGCGGCGAACTTTCTCCACAGCAAAGGACCTGACCATGAGATCTTCTGGACCTCACCGCCTCGCCCTGTTGAGCCTTGTCGCCGTCGGCCTTGCCGGCCCTGCAAATGCCGAAGGCACAGGAGAGGCAAAGTCCTTCATCGACAACTTCGACAGCCTCGACACGAGCATCTGGTACGTCTCCGACGGCTGGAACAACGGTGCCCACCAGAACTGCACCTGGTCCAAGAAGCAGGTGAAGGTCGAGAATGGCGTCGCCGAACTCTCCTTCACCGAAGGAAAACTTGGCGAGCGAAACTACTCCTGCGGCGAGATCCAGACGCGCAAGCGGTTCAGCTACGGGACCTATGAGGCTCGCATCAAAACGGCCGATGGCTCCGGACTGAACTCGGCGTTCTTCACCTATATCGGTCCAGCCGACAAGAAGCCGCACGACGAGATCGATTTCGAGGTTCTCGGGAAGAACTCCGCAAAGGTTCAGATCAACCAATATGTCGCTGCCAAGGGCGGCAACGAAAAACTGGTCGACGTGCCGGGCGGCGCCAACCAGGGCTTTAACGATTACGCCTTCGTCTGGGAGAAAGAGCGTATCCGCTACTACGTGAACGGCGAACTGGTGCACGAGGTGACAGATCCCGCGAAAATTCCCACCAACCCGCAGAAGATTTTCTTCAGCCTTTGGGGCACCGACACGCTTTCGGATTGGATGGGTGCCTTCTCCTACAAGGGGCCGTCAACCATGCAGATCGACCGGATCGCGTTCACCGCACCGGGCGACAAATGCCAGTTTGCCGAATCGGTCGCCTGCCGGACGAACTAGCCGGCGACCAGGAACCGCATCCATAGGCAACGCGTTCAGACCACAAAGCGCGACCTTACAAACCATGCTCGCCGACGGTCGAGCAGAAAACCGGGTGTTCATGCTGAAGGTACTTTATTTCGCTCAGGATCTTGCCGACCCTGCCGTTCGCCGGCGTGTCCTGATGCTTCTCGCCGGAGGCGCAAGGGTCAAGCTTGCCGGGTTCAGGCGCGACGCCAACCCACTGGCTACGATCTCAGGCATCGAGCCCATCGAGCTTGGAACAACCCATGACGGGCGTTTCGTGCAAAGGATCGGGGCAATCGCCAAGAGCTGCTTCTCGCTGAGGCACGCTCTGCGCAACGTCGAGCGCCCCGACGTGATTATCGCGCGCAATCTCGACATGCTGGCCGTTGCCAGGAAGGCTGTCGGCGTCTTTGGCGGCGACGTGCCGATCGTCTACGAGTGCCTCGACATTCATCGCCTGCTTTTGCGCCGCGACCTGGCCGGCAAGGCGATGCGGGCAAGCGAAGCGTTTCTCGGGCGCAAAGCCCGACTGCTGATCACCAGTTCTCCTGCCTTTGTCGAACACTACTTCCGTCCGCTTTCCGGCATCTCCGCACCGACCATGATGCTGGAAAACAAGGTGCTCGAACTTAACGATGCGACAGCGCGACCGGTGGCGGCAGCAGCGACACCGCCGAAGGATAGGCCCTGGCGGATCGCCTGGTTTGGCGCTCTGCGCTGCCGCAAGTCGCTGGCATTGCTTTCGGCGTTTTCCCGCAGAATGGAAGGACGCTTCGAGATCGTGCTGCGCGGCCGGCCGGCCCATTCGGAGTTTGACGACTTCGACGGTTTCGTGCGCAACGAACCCTTCATGCAGTTCCATGGGCCCTACCGCAGCCCGGAGGAACTGGGCGCGATCTACTCCGACGTACACTTCACCTGGGCGATTGATTTCTTCGAAGAAGGCCAGAACTCGAAATGGCTGTTGCCGAACCGGCTCTATGAGGGGTGCCGCTTTGGCCGCGTGCCAATTGCGCTGCGCGGTACCGAGACGTCGCGGTTCCTAGCCATCCGCGGCCTCGGCATGCTGCTCGACGAAGCCGAACCGGAGGCGCTTGTCGGCCTTCTCGGCTCGATCGACCCCGAGCGCTACGCCGAGGCATCTGGCCGGATTGCGACCTGCGCGGCCGAAACCTGGATATTCAACCGCAGCGACTGCGAGGGCCTTGTGCGCCGACTTTCTGTTGTCGTCTCCGCGGCGCCGCCGCGGATCGCGCCAACCCTTTCCCCAACACCCCAGAACGAAAGCGGATTGTCATGAGCAACAACACGCTGGCTTCGACACGGACGCTTATCGTCATTCCCTGTCTCAACGAAGCCGAACATCTCGAAGGTCTCGTTGAGGGACTGCGTCCTGCCGCGGCGCGCCTCAACGGCGCCATCCTGATCGTCGACGGTGGCAGCACGGATGGCACGCGCGAGATTGCCGCCCGCCTTGCTGAGGTGGATGCCATGGTCCTTGCCCTCGACAATCCCAAGCGCATCCAGAGCTCGGCGATCAACCTTGCCGTCGCAGAATACGGGACGTCCTTCGACTACCTGATCCGCATCGATGCCCACGGGACCTATCCCGACGACTACTGCGAGCGCCTTGTCGAAGAGGCGCTCGAGACCGGAGCGGACTCCGTCGTCGTCGCGATGCAGACAGTCGGCTTCACGCCCTTCCAGAAAGCAACGGCCTACGCCCAGAACTCCAAGCTCGGCAATGGCGGCGCCAAGCATCGACTGGGCGCAACCAGCGATTGGGCCGATCACGGCCACCATGCTCTGATGCGGATCTCCGCTTTCCGAGCGATCGGCGGGTATGACGAGATTTTCAGCCATAACGAAGATGCGGAGTTCGACTACCGCTTCTGTCAGGCGGGCTATCGCATCTGGATGACCGACCGGACGAGCATGATCTACTATCCACGCGCCGAGGTCGGCCCGCTCTTCCGTCAGTACTTCGCCTATGGACGGGGGCGCGCGCGCAATGTCCTGAAGCACCGGGCATGGCCGAACCTCAGGCAGTTGCTGCCACTTGCCGTGGCCCCCGTCGCCATCGGCGCTTTGCTTGCCGTCATCAACTGGCTCGCCGTCGTGCCGGTCATCCTGTGGGCCGCCGCCTGCATCGGCTACGGCATGTGGATGGCGCTCGGCCAGAAGAACCCCTACGGCCCCCTTGCAGCCCTTTCGGCCATGGTGATGCATTTTGCCTGGTCGGCCGGCTTCTGGCGCGAGTTGCTCACTTCGCGAAACAGAAAGGTGGCGCCATGACCGGAACGCTCGCCAGAACAAGGATCGATATTGCGGTCTGCACCTTCCGCCGTCCCGAGCTTGCGGAAACGCTGCATTCGCTGGCGCTCATCACGGTGCCCGCCGACGTCGACATCCGCATCATTGTCGCCGACAACGACGCGACACCAAGTGCCGAGCCGCTGGTCAACCAGATGCGCCCGACCATGCCCTTCGAGATCCTTTACGTGCATTGCCCGGTGTCAAACATTTCGATCGCCCGAAATGCCTGCCTCGACAACAGCACCGGGCACTATCTCGCCTTCATCGATGACGACGAGACCGTGTCACGAACCTGGCTCCTGCAATTGCTCGACACGGCGGTGGCAACCGGTGCCGACGTCGTGCTGGGGCCGGTTCGCGCAGAATACGCGTTGTCCGCTCCGAACTGGATGCGCCGCGGCGACTTTCATTCGACCCGGCCCGTATGGGTCGAAGGCGAAATCCGCACCGGTTACACCTGCAATGTCCTGCTCGACCTCACGCGGCCGGTCCTTTTCGACAGGCGGTTCAATCTGGCGCTCGGGCGGACCGGCGGCGAGGACACGGAGTTCTTCCGCCATATGCATGCGGCCGGCGGCCGTCTCGCCTATGCCCCAGATGCATTGGTCTTCGAGCCGGTTCCGGAAAAGCGCGCGCGCCTTGCCTGGCTTGCCAAGCGCCGCTTCCGCTCCGGCCAGACCCACGGGCGCCTGTTAAGTGAGCCGGGCCAAGCCAGCAGGCAAATTGTAGAAATCGCCCGGGCGATGGCCAAGTCCGGCTATTGCGCTACGGCCAGCCTGCTCCTTCTCGGCTCGCCGGTCGCCCGGTCGCGCTACGCGCTGCGCGCCATCATGCATGCAGGCGTCGTCAGTGGGCTTCTCGGCGTTCGTGAACTCCAGCAGTATGGAGCTGCGACCGCTTGATGACGCCCCCCGCACCAGAGGTCAGTTTTGTCGTAGCGGCCTACAACGCCGCAGATACGATTGGCCGCGCCATTGAGAGCGCGCTGGCACAGGAAGCTGTCGATGTGGAAGTGATCGTCGTTGACGATTCCTCCGCCGATAACACCTGTGCCGTGGTCGAAGAGATCGCTGATCCCCGCGTGCGGCTGTTGCGGCTTGCGACGAACCGGGGGCCTGGCGGCGCGCGCAATTCCGGGCTTGAGGCGGCACGTGGCAGTTGGATCGCCGTTCTCGATGCGGACGACACCATCAGCCCACGACGGCTTTCCCGCATGATCGAGCTGGCGTTAAAGGCTGGCGCCCAGATTGCCGTCGACAACATCGAGGTCGCGAACCTCGACGGGCGTGTCGAGCGCATGTTTCCCGAGGCCTTGCTTGAGCAACACAGCATGTTGACGCTTTCGGCTTTCATTCAATCCAACGTGCTTTTCCGCTCAACCTACAATTTCGGCTATATGAAGCCGATCTTCGAGCGCCGTTTCCTGAACGAGCATGCTTTGCGCTTCAAGGAGACCATCCGAATTGGTGAAGACTACATCCTGCTGGCGTCTGCGCTCGCGTCCGGCGGACGTTGCATCGTCGATCCTTCAGCGGGCTATTGCTATCACATCCGCGAGGGCTCGATCTCCCGGGTGCTTGAGCTTGGCCATATCGAGGCGATGATCGCGGCCGACAGGGATTTCCTCGCAAACCACTCGATCGATACCACGGCGATGACAATGCAGCGGCGCCGCGACAGGAGCCTGCGCGAGGCGCACGCCTTCCTGCGGCTCGTCGATCATCTGAAATCCAGATCGTTGGTGGGGGCCGCCCGGGTGGCCTTCTCCGACCCCCGAGCGCTTCGGCACCTCAGAATGCCGATCGCCGTGCGCCTGCGCCGTTTGCTTGCGCCGCTCGCACGCTTGAAGTCCGCCACACCGACGGTGGCGGCTGAACGATCCACCTCGGGCAATAGCCCTCACGTACGCAAAGGATAAAGCCATGGACCGTATCAGGACCGTCAGGAAAGCTGTGATCCCGGTCGCCGGCAATGGAACGCGGTTCCTCCCCGCGACCAAGGCGATACCCAAGGAGATGCTGACGATCGTCGATCGTCCGGTCGTGCAATATGCGGTTGATGAAGCCCGCCAGGCGGGCATCGAGCACATCGTTTTCGTCACCAGCCGCAACAAGCAGGCAATCGAGGACCACTTCGACGATACGCCGGAGCTCATCTCGTCTCTGACCCGTTCCGGCAAGAATGCCCAGGTTTCAGAGCTCGAGGAGATGCTGCCGCGTGCCGGCTCGGTCAGCTTCACGCGACAGCAGGCCCCACTCGGTCTCGGTCACGCCGTCTGGTGTGCTCGCGACGTAATCGGCGACGAGCCGTTCGCGCTGCTCCTGCCGGATATGCTGTGTCACGGTACGCGCGGCTGCATGGCCGGCCTCGTCGACCTCTATCACCAGACCGGCGGCAACGTCGTCGGCGTCGAACAATGCGCTCCGGAAGATGCGTCGAAATATGGCATCGTCGGCAAGGGTGCGACCGTTCCCTATGGTTTCCAAGTCACGAAAATGGTCGAAAAGCCGCGCGCCGGCGAGGCACCGTCGAATTTTTATCTGAATGGGCGCTACATTCTTCAGCCCGAGATCTTCGACATTCTCGCACACCAGCAACGTGGCGCCGGCAACGAAATCCAGTTGACCGACGGAATGCTGAAACTCTCGCAAAATCAAACGTTTCACGCCCATCCCTATGAGGGGCGCACCTTCGACTGCGGGTCCAAGGAAGGCTTCATCGCCGCCAATGTCGCCTTCGCGCTCGCGCGCTCGGACCTCGGCGACATGGTCTATGCATCGGTCAAGGACATGGTCCTGTCTCATGAAGGCCGCATCCGCGCGGCATAAAGCTTGTTTGGCGCCTCTTTTCGAGGCGTCAGCCTTTGCACCCAAAGGGAAACGGACAGAGCGACCCAATGAACCAAAGAAGTCTCCCCTTCAATAGCGTCGTGCCGAGGGAAATGGAGGAACCCGACAAGTTCATCGACCTTGATCGGCTCTTCTCGGTCATCGTGCGCCGCGCCAGGCTGGTTGGCGCGTTCGTCGTGCTGTTCCTGGTACTTGGAGCGGTCTATCTCATGTTCGCGACACCGTTCTATACGTCGATGACGCAGATCCTGCTCGACGAGAACCTCTCGAAATACGCAGAGGAACAGGCTACACCGCAAAACAGCCAGCTGCTCGACACCCAGATGGCGAGCGCCGTCGAGATCCTGAAGTCCGGTGAACTCGCCTTGCGGGTCGTCGACAAGATGAAGCTCGACGACAACGACACGGTTCTCAATCCGCCGCGCTCTCCTTTCGGCGTCGCCAAGGACTGGCTGAGATCGGTGACCGGCGTCTTCTCCTTTGGGTCCGATATCTCCGAAGAGGCTGCGCGCAACGGCAGACGGCAGAAGGCGGCCGCACTCATCCAGCAGGGGCTGTCCGTCGAGCGCGTCACCAGAAGCTCAGTCGTGTCCCTTGCCTATCGCTCCAGTGATCCGCAACTCGCAGCAGCCATCGTACGTGGCTATGCCGACGCCTATCTCAACGACCAACTCAACGCCAATTTTGATGCGACGGAACGCGCCTCGGTCTGGCTGCAGGAGCGCCTTGCCGATCTGAGGCAACGCTCGCAGGCAGCTTCCCTTGAGGTCGAGAAGTACCGCAGCGAGAATGGCCTGACACTCGCGCGCGGCGAACTCATGTCCGAACAGCAACTGGCAGACCTCAACAGCCAGCTCATCATCGCTCAAGCAGATACGGCAAGCGCGTCTGCGCGGTTCAAGCAGTTCCAGGCGATCGTCGATCAGGGGCCGGAAAACGCGGTCAAGAACGCAACGATTTCCGCAAAAGAGGGCGACAACTCCGTCATTCGCGAGCTGCGTACGCGCTATCTCGCCGTCAGCAAGCGTGAACAGGAAGTGTCACAGAGTTTCAGCGTCGATCATCCTCAGGCAGTATCGCTGCGCAAGGAAAAGTCCGACATCGGACGGCAGATCTTCCAGGAACTGCAGCAACTGACGGCAAGCTACCGCAACGAATATGAGGTCGCCCGCTCGCGTGAGGCATCCCTTCGGGAAAATATCGAAGGCACCACGGGTCGCAACTCGGATGCAAACCTGTCGCTCGTACATCTGCGCGAGCTCGAGCAGAAGTCGGCGGCACTGAAGACGCTCTACGAGACTTACCTTAATCGCTACGAGCAGGCTTCACAACAGCGGTCCTTCCCGATCGCCAAGGCCCGTGTCATTTCCACGGCCGGCGTACCGACTTCGGCCTCAAGCCCGAAGAAGACCCTGGTGCTGGCACTTTCGGCGGTGCTCGGCATGATGGCAGGCGGCGCGTTTGCCGCGTTCCAGGAGTTTCGCGAGCGGACCTTCCGTCTTGAAAGCGACGTGCGCTCGATCCTTGGACACAGGTCCTTCGGTTATGTTCCGCTGATCGGCCCGCGCCAACCGTCAACGACCGACCGGGTTCGCGCAAGACTGATGAAGGGCAAGGTGCCCTTGCCGACGACGCCGGCCTCCGTGCCATTCGAACGGGTCAGCCGCATCGTGCTCGACGCGCCACGCTCGTCTTTTGCCGAGACCTTTCGCAACGCCAAGCTTGCTTGCGACCGGATGCTTCATGGCAACGGCTCGCGGGTGATCGGCATCGTTTCGGCGGTGCCGGACGAGGGAAAGTCGATCATTGCAGCGAACTTTGCAGCATTGCTCGCCGCAAGCGGCAAGAAGACGTTGCTGATCGATGCCGACATCCGCAAGCCCGGCCTCAGCCAGATGGTCAACCCGCCGCCGAAGACCGGCCTTGTCGAGGCACTGATCGGCGAAGCCTCCTGGCCCGCCGGGATCAAGATCGACCAGAAGACGAAGCTGGCGATCTTCCCGGTTGGCGGGGAAGCGGGCACAAAGAGCGAACCGTATGACAGCCACGAACTGCTCGCCTCGCCGGCCATGGCTGACCTCATCGACAACGCCCGCAAATCGTTCGACTACGTGATTGTCGATCTTGCGGCACTTGCTCCCGTCGTCGATGCCAAGGCGTTCTCGCCGCTTGCCGATGGCTTCATCTATGTCGCTGAGTGGGGCCGCACGCCGTCGCGCCTGGTGCGCGACCTTCTCAACTCCGAGCCACAGATCAACGGTAAGATCCTCGGCGTGATCCTCAACAAGACGGATATGAACGAACTGGCGAAGTACAGCGACTTCGGTGGAGCCGAGCATTACCGCCATCGTTTCGAGAAGTACTACGTCGAAAACACCGAGACCTACCGCAAGTCTGAGGCGGCCTAGCCTTGCCTGAAGAGTAGCCTCCGGGTCGTGGGTGATCCTGAGGCCAGAAGACCCATAAAATACGATAGCTATCATCAGGTTTTGATGCTACGTGCGCCGTACCGTTAGGATGTTTCTGCGACCCCGCTATGCCGAAATACGACAGGGAACTGCTTTCGATCATTCTAGTGACGCTCGGAACGCTGCTTCTGGTCGCGAGCGCTTTGCTGTTTGCCGTCATATAGAAGAACGCAAGTCGAGGACGAATCACTTACCCGCCTGCCAACTCGCCGCCTCTATCAAATCGGGCCTGATCGTCGGGTGCACGAAAAGTGCGACGGGAAGGTAAGTGACTATGGTTGGCGCACAGCCTCGTAGTTTCAGTAAAAATGATCCCCACACCGAACACGAGAAAATAACGAACTTCTCGTATGGATCACTTCGGCATCAGTGTCGACGGCGATAACCGGACGGGGAGATGAATGGAGAAGCAACGAGAGAGCAGGATTGATCTACTGCGTGGTCTCGCACTTCTGCTGATCTTTGTCGGTCATTCAGAGTTCAGCTTTTCCGGTTTCGTTCAACATTCTCGCGGTTTCGCAGATGCATCGGACATTTTCGTCCTTTTGGCAGGCGTATCCGCCGCCCTAGCCTACTATCGCACCGATGGATCGATACAGTGGCTACGACCGTGGAAACGGGCCCTTACTCTTTACCTCGTCCATATACTGTTGTTTTCAGTGCTTGCTGCCATCGCGGCTGCCCTAATGCTAGGCGATGGTGTAACAGCTTGGACCGATATGATATCGTTTTGGCACGCCCCTTCTCAGCACGGGACAGAAGCTCTGCTCCTTACGTATATGCCTGGGAATCTCGACATCCTGCCATTGTATGTTGTGCTGCTAGGCGTAGTTCCAATAGTTTTCTGGCTTCACCATCGTTCTCAAATGCTGCTGCTAGGCCTTTCTTGCTTGGTGTGGCTGGCTTCAGGCATTGGCCACATCAACCTTCGGAACTGGGCGCTGGATGATCATGATTGGTATTTCGATCCGTTTTCTTGGCAGTTTTTATTCATCATCGGGATCGTAATTGGAATCGGTCTGAAACAATCGAGACCGGTACTGCGGTACGATCGCTTGGTGTTCATCGCAGCCGCCGCGTTTGCAGTCGCTGCCATCCCGATAAATCTTGCCGTGTATCTTGGCCTCACGGGCCCTCCTCTGGGAGAGCTGTACCATCAACTCGTTTCCAAAACGAACAGTGGCCCGCTGCGCGTCCTAAATGCTGTAGCAATTCTCTATCTCGCGTGGAACATCCGTTTCGTGCTCGTTGCAGCCAATCTGCCAGCCTTTCGGCTGATCTGTGCAGCCGGCAAACACAGCCTACCTGTTTTCTCCCTCGGAGTACTCCTCGTCTGGGTTGCGAAGATGCTGCTGAGCACGACTGCGAACACTCCACTATCGATCCAGATAGCCATGCTCGTGATAGGTTGTCTCCTCCAGTTGACGACCGCCCGGTGCCTTGAGGAGCGCCAGCGGAAAATTATCCAACAAAAGGATGTGACGGCGACGATGTCCCTGCAACGAGGCATAACCGGCGGCAGCGCGAATAATGGGGCTTGGTGCGAGAACGTCGATCCAAGCGATTTGGCGTCACGGACTCGGTTACCGAAAGCAAGTGCCATTACGCGCTGTTGAATAGAGGCTTATTGTTTTTCCATTAGAATCTGCCGCGCATGCATCAAGTATGAGCGCTCCATATGACCTGCGCGCGATCCTACGCCACAGCGATTGTCGAGGAGCGGCGAACCTGTCCGGATATTTCCACCCGAGCCCACGCAGACAACGGCGACGTAGTCAGAAAAATACAAGGCAACGGCTGGAAAGGGTCGATCAGGCGCCCGCCGCTACTGGTTAGAAGTCCGTGCGCCGAACCTGAGGGAGAAAGGTTGACATAGCCTGACCGAGCCGGAAGCCAAGACTACCAAGAACTTCGGCGCTGCAATGTTTTAGCTTGCTCCATAAATATGAACCTCGATGCTTGCAGTCGACCGGTACTCGCATTGGGCCTACCGAAGGTCATCGTCCAGATGTTCCAGCACGCCCTTTATTTTGAAGTGAGCATATAAGTTGGGCTCGCGGTCGAGTAGATCTCGCCAGTCATGTTCGGATATAAGCCCGAGGCGGAACTCCCGAAGAAGGAACTGTTGCTCTGCGGTCAGTTGCGGCAATTCGTCTGGCTCGGACCAACCGAACATGACGTAGTCGACCACTTTTCGCAGTATGTGCCGCATTGCTCCACTATGCCGAGTGCAAGCACTTGATGCAAGACGATTACGGCAAACAGCCGCGAGGATTGAGGAGAGTCCGACCGGCCAAATCGGGCTCGACAATCGCCTTGACCGCCGAGCGCATTGTGGCGGTTCTTCCGCGGCTGAAAGGCTCGGTAATCCGGTGCACTTGGCTTCCCCCCCTGTGAACGAGGAATTTTACACCTCAACAACCTAATCGAGCTCTGATCCAATCTCTTCACGCATTCCAGTGGGCGCGCGCAAGATCATGCCGTTCATCCGCGCCGTCTTGATAACGATCATTGTAGCCGCGATAGCTCAGTACTCGCCGCCGCGGTGGCGATCAAAATCGCCCTCACCTACTTCAACGGAGACGTCGACGCTGCCACGCCATGGATGCAGTTCAGGGCGGTCACTTCATTCATCAGTGGTGCGGCGGGCTATTTCGCGTTGCGTATGGGCATTTCCATGGCCCCGGAGAGGGAGACTTGTCATGTCAACGATTTTTAGGTTTCATTGCCCCAAAGGACAAGGATTGAAGAAATGAGAAGTCGCAGATTCAAGGTTGAATTCCCGCCGATCATACTCGGGCGCCAGAAGGGCGCACCGACATTGATCGGAGTTGGAAATGCATCACAAGCGACGGAAACCAAAGCACGCGCGATCGGGCTGCCTTCTGTGCAAGCCGCATAAAGCGAATGGCGCCTGTGCGAGACATCACAACATGAAGCTCGGCAACCTTCGGCGTTATCAGGCTGGTACACATCGGCTTCGTTGCGAGGGTCTTCGCTAGACCATCCCCAAGAACCCGAGGCTACCCTCTCGGGTTTTGCTTTCCAGTCCTGAAAAGAAGAGCCCCTGCCGTCCAACGGCAGAAGCTCAGGTGGTATGCAAGATCGCCTCGGCAACATTCGCGGCCGGCTAGCTGTGAGAGACGATCCGCCGGAGAGAATAGGTGTGTATTAACCTGAAGCAAGGCAGCCCAAAGGGTGATGCCCGGGAGGCGTAAACGCATACGTTTCAGGAAGTTGAGAGGACATACTCCCAGCTGAATGGATCGTTCTAGTTGGACATATCCATTGCGCGATGCGCAGCAACCACACCAGTGTTGGCTATTCGGAGCGGCTTCCCTACGATGCCAAGGAACTTGGCGATGTCGGTCGTTAGATGACGCGAGACATAGATGACGTCGCGGTTGTTCACCGGGAACGTCTGCCCAGCGAGGAGGCTATCTGGGCGGCTCATGTCGAAGCGATAGACGAGGGGCACTCGCCCATACCTATCCGGGCGCATCCCCTTTTGAAGCATTGCGTCGTACCGCGCCCTGCCCAATAGACTTGCCGCGATCTCGGCCTCCTCATAGCGGAAAACGAAGAACCCCTCGGCGTCTGTCGCGAAATCCTTGGCGCCGCCGTTCATCCCCACCGCCTCTATCAAGCTGAGATCGCGGGAGCCGAAGGGCTGTCGGCTGTTTGCTTTGACCGCTCCGAGAACGGTGAACTGCCTGGGGTCATTGACAAGCGTTATCTCGTCACCGGGCCGAACCCAGATATTTTCAGCTGGATTGTTGATGAGAGTACTCATCAAAATGGTACCAGATTTGTTCCCGCGGGTGACGGTGACAAAGGTGTCATAGGTTTCGCCCCGCACCCCGCCGGCCTTCGTGATCACATCAGTGAGTTGCTCACCGGACAGGTTCAGCGGGACGACAGCCGCGATGTTGACGGCACCCGTGACCGTTACATTCCGAGACGCGGTGTCCAGCGAAGTGACGATGACGTCGGGCTCAACAGCTTTGCCCTTCAGCGCCTCGCCAATGCCCTGCCTCGCCATCTCAAGGGTGAGACCTGCAAGCCTCACTTCGCCGACATATGGAATGGCACCCTTTCCGTTCGGCTGGACCACGACCTCCAGGTTGGATACCTTAGATTTCGAGGTGGAGAAAAGTCCATCGGTCCCAGCTTCGAATATAGAGATTAAGAGGCGATCGCCTATTCCGATTGTCGCACGCGCTGGACGACCACCGAATCCGAGGCGCTTGGAGAGCGTTGATTTTGAATACGAGGAAATCGTGGCTGCGGATCGGCTATCCACGTCTACGACCTCATAGACCGTAGCGCTCTCGCGGCGCAATTCCTGCGGCGATTTACCTGCGTCGGAGAGAATATCGCCGGTTAGCGGCCCCTCTCCTGGAACTGCCGACTGACAAGATGCCAGTGCAGAAACGAGAAACAGGACACCAATGCGCTTCAAGCGTTCTCTCCTTCGGAGGCTGATGAGGAAGGCTATTCGCGAGTCTTAGGACCCAAGAAGCCCCCAGTCTGAGCGTTCGATTTCACAGACGCCGCAGCAATTTCACGCCTTTGCCGCCGTGGCAAGAGGCCAACAGAGCGATCAGATCGTAGATGACATAACGAAATCAGGGGTGTTGCGAGCGAGCATCCCCAGTTGCTATTGATGGCCGAGCTCAATCCTTCCAGAAGAGCGGGGTCAGGATGACCAGCACCGTCAGGATTTCGAGACGGCCAAGCAGCATCATGACCGACAGCAGATAAAGGGCGGGATCTGACAAGGTCGAGAAGTTGCCGGCCGGCCCGATGATCGGCCCGAGCCCAGCGCCGACATTGGAGAGCGCCGTAGCAACGGCGGAGGCCCCTGTGACGAGATCATAGCCCATGGCGCCCATCGCCAGGCTGCCGAACGCCCAGATGAACATGTATGCCGTGAAGAACATGAACACCGTGCGCTGGACATCGATATCGACGAGGCCCTTGCCGTAACGCACCGTATGCACCGCATTCGGGTAGATCAGCTTGAAGAGTCCTGCCCGAATGGAATTGAAGATGATGATGAACCGGTAGGCCTTCATGCCGCCGGCTGTCGAGCCGGAACAGCCGCCCATGAAGGTGGCGGCAAAGGCGAGCGCGACAATGAACTCCCCCCACAGCATGTAGTCATCGCTGGCAAAGCCGGTCGTCGAGAGGATCGACGAGACCGTGAAGAACCCATGCGCAAGCGCATCGTTTGCGGCAACGCCGTTGGCAACCCGCTGATAAAGGCTGGCGGCAAGCGCAAGCACGGTCAGATAGGACAGGAAAACGATGATCTGCGGATCCTTCAGCGTGTCGAGGCGACCACGCACGATGAAGAGAATGAGTACCGAAAACGGCAGGCTGCTCAAGGTCATGAAGAACGTGGCGACCCAGAGGATCGGTAGGCTTTTGAAATACCCGAGCGAGGCGTCATGCGTGGAGAAACCTCCGGTCGCAATCGTCGACATCGCATGGTTCAGCGCGTCGAAGCGGCTCATGCCGAGATAGGAGTAGATGATCGTACAGGCGACCGTCAGCACCACGTAGATGAGAATGAACGCGCGCGTGAAGGTGACGATCCTGGCGAAAGGCTTCTCGGTCGTATCCGAGGATTCCATCTTGAAGAAGGACATGCCGCCGACACGCAAATAGGGCATGACGAAGAGACCGAGCGCCACGATCCCGATGCCGCCGAGCCAATGCAATAGCGAACGCCATAGAAGAATGCCCGGCGGGGCGAAGTCGAGACCGGTGATGACAGTCGAACCGGTCGTGGTGATGCCGGAGACGGATTCGAAGAGGGCCTTTGCGAAATCAAGCTTGAGCGACGACAGCCAGAAAGGCACCGCTCCAACCAGCGAGATGACGAGCCAGAGAAGGTTGACGACGAGGAAGCCCATCTTGCGACTGAAGGGCGGCGGGCCACCCTGGGTCGCCGCCATCGTCAGGAGCGAGATGCCCCCGGTGATGAAGGCCGACACCGCAAAGATCCGCCAGTCCGGATGCCCGTAAAACAGGTCGACCGCCGCAGGAAGAAGCATCGCCAACGACAGGTAGAAGGCTGCCTTGGCGGCGATGTTGATCGCGGACTGGTAGAGCGGTGCATGCAAGGGTCGATGGCCTCAGCGCGGTTGCCCGAAAGCCCGAATCGGCTGTTGGGATAGGCGGCCATTCAATCTGAAAGACGCGCGATTCGCACCCGCTGCGGCTGGCAGCCTCGTCGGGCCGAGACCAAGAACCAGTTTTCGATCTTGTAATCCCGTCGTTTCATCGCTGTCGTTGGGGCGCGCGAATGCGCGAATAGGTCAATGCACTGCACTTTCCACAGCCGTTCTGCGGCATTTTGCCCAATCAATTCTAACTCACGAAAAGATCAGGGCTTTCGGGCGCGACAAGTCATCACCTTGACTTATTTCTGCGTGTAAAGCCTGCTTCATCCATTCCACATACAACCTTTGAGCTAGACCGATGACCCCCGCCCGCTTCACCCAATGCCTTCTCGTTCTTCGCTGGACGCCGATCAATCTGGCGAGCGCCCTGCATTGCAACCTGGCATGGATCGAGGCGATGGAGACTGGCGAGGAGAAGGTGCCGGAGGAACTCGCGACATGGCTCGAGACGCTGGCGCGGACCCACGAGGAACTCGGCATCCCCGTCACCTATCGCGGCAAGGGCCTGGAGCCCGCGCCAAGCAGAACGGCGCGGCGTTGAGGAATGCAGCCCGAAGCTGATCTGGCCGCGGGCAGCGCCTCGCGCCAGGAGGTTCAGTTGCCCTCCGGCGCGATCGCCAATGCACCGGCAGGGCTAAGCGTGCCGCAGCGCCACAGCCGATAGGACTGCTGCGTATCCCAGTCGTAATAGTAGGCCGCATCCAACCGTTTCGCCTTGGCGAACTCGGAAAAGACGGTTCGCATGGCGGTCATCGCTCCCTCGCGCTGCCGATCGTCAACGGGGCAGCTACGCGCTGTGTTGGCAATCCCCCACTCCGTCACCCAGCATGGCCGACCGCTCGCCGAAGGCTTGCAAAAATCGAGGAGCCTCGTGACGATGGGCTTAATTGCTTCCGGATCTTTGCGGGCGGGATAGATGTGGATGCCGTAGGCATCGACAAGCTCGTCCATTCCTCGGGCGCGCAGAAGCGCTATAACCTCAGCCGGATCGAGCCGTTCCATGCCTTGCCT
The DNA here is from genome assembly GCF_020035535.1 of Ensifer adhaerens. Lineage (NCBI taxonomy): Bacteria > Pseudomonadati > Pseudomonadota > Alphaproteobacteria > Hyphomicrobiales > Rhizobiaceae > Ensifer > Ensifer adhaerens. The sequence goes on from NZ_CP083350.1 coordinate 3,075,779, forward strand.
GTCCGCCTCCTTGGCACCCATGTCGGAGAGCCCGGCGGAGACGATGGCGGCGCTACTGCTGCTCGCACTTTTGCGCATTTCGTCACGGGTGATCTTGAGCGCCTTGATGTAGCGATCCAGGCCCTCTTCGAATGCGGCACGATCTTTGAGATCGGCAACGGTTCGCGGCGTCTGCAGGCCGGGCTTCCGATAGACCGCAAGGTCGCCATTGTAACCGGCAAGGTTGATCTCGTTTCCAGGCTCGACCGCATCGAGACGAACACCAAGGGCATCCAACCGCGCGAGCGCATCGCGAAGGCCCAGGCGATATCGGTCGAGATCCAGATCCGACAGGCGATTGATATCCCAGATGCGCTCCTGGCCGCTCCTGGGCCGTACCGCATCGCCGTAGTAGCTTTTGTTCGAAAGCTGGATTTCGAGCAGGATGTGCAATCCCAACCGGCTCGCGATGCCGACCGCCTCGATGCTCTTGTCGACCGGCCGCGACAGAGAAAGGCGCACGTGCGTGACGCCACTATCAGCGATCTCCTTCAGCACCCGCTCCTGGTCGGCACGGTCGAGCCAGGCGAGATTGAGCCGATTGACCCCATAGCGCGCCGCAGCGCCGTCCTCGGCCAACACTGGCGGGGCACAGGCGATCACCACCAGGGAAAGCCAGGCGGCAAGGAGCTGCGCCCTTGGCGCTGCTCTCGTCATATGGCGATTAAATGCCAACCTGTTTGAGCGCACTTTGGAAGTTCGCCTCGCAGGCCGAATACCGCTCGGTGACAGCCTGCACATCGATCTTGGACAGGAAGTTGGCAAGGTGGGCGCGCTTATCGCCTTCGCGGTTCCACACGCCAGCCTCGATATAGGGAAAGCCGATGAATTCGAGCATCTCGCGCATGCGGTCGTCGACGGCGATCATCAGCGACGGCGTACCCGCCTGCATGCCGATGACGCAACCGTGGAAGCGCCGCCCGATGCAGAGGTCCCTCGACGACGACCAAGCGCGCCACTGGTTGGTGTCGAAGAACACCATGAGCTCGTTCTCTCGCTGCCATTTCTCCTGGTGCTTGTACTCGGTCTTGCCGGTGATGCGTCCGCTCGATCGGTCGTAGACCGGGGCGTTGTCGTCGACGGGAAGCGTAAGGTTGTAGGCGACGATCTCGTCCTGGATGACGTAGCTTGCGACGCTATCGGGCTTCAGCAGCGCGTGGGCATCGACGATCGTGTCGGCCACGCTGCCGAGATAACCGCCGAGAGCAAGCTTCTGCGCCGATGCGAGATCCGCATTGGCAAGCGACGTCAGCGAGCGTCGCATCTCGTTCGGTGCGAAGAAGAGCGACGGGCAGCCGGTCGGCTTGACGAACTTCATGCCCTCGGCCCTCAGGAACTCCGCGGTGAAATAGCCGCGGGTCAGGAAGAAGCTCTCTTTCTGCTTCAACACCTCGAGGAACCGCAAAGTACCGGCCGGCAGGTTCTCCTTGAGCCCTTCACGTTTCTGGATGCCGATACCCATCACCAGCACCGGCATTTTCAGTTTCTCGAAGACATCGGCCTCGAGATCGGCCGAATAGCCCGGGCGCAGCAGGTTCGCCGAGGCGAACACGCACATGTCGAATTCCTTGTTCAGGGCTTCGTAGACGTCGTTGGCTCCACGGCTGTTGACCAGGTGCCAGAACGGTACATAGGTCACGTCATGGCCGCGCAGGGCGTAGGCTGCGCCCTCGCCGATCAGGTAGTTGCCGGTGTTGGCGATCTTTTTGACCTGATCAACCAGTTCCTTCTTGCTTCGGATATCGTCGAAGTAGGGCTTGTGATGGACCGTCGCACCGGAAACGCGCGCGACGGTACGCTGGAGATAAGAAGGAATTCCGGTGAGCAGGATACGCATCGATACACCTGATTTGTGGGCTGGCCGACATTGTTGACGAAGGACGAGAGCGGCATGAGGAGACGTATGTGCAGTCTTCCCCATCCCGCCCGAAATTTATGAAACCGGTCGCATGCATGCCCCGGGTCGAACGTACCCGAGGCATGCATGCGATTTACTGGCCGATGCCGATCTCGCGCAGCACCGTTCGGAAATTGCGTTCGCGGTCGGAGTAGCGGTCAACCAGTTCGGACGCGTTCAGGCCGGCCAGATGCTCGGCAACGAATTGCGCGCGGTTCTCCGCCTTTTCGAGATCCTGGACGTCGACGGCCGGCAGGCCGGTAAAGCCCAGCATTTCGCGCATGCGATCGTCGACCGCCACCATCAGGCTCGGCACACCAGCCTGCATGGCGATGATCGAACCGTGGAACCGCCGGCCGAAGTTGAAGTCCATGTGCGAGGCCCAGGCGCGCCACTGGTTGGTATCGAAGAAGGTGCGCACATCGAACGGCACCTTCTGTCGGTCTGCGCCCGGGAAAGTCAGATCGCCGAGCATTTTGCCAGAGCAGGAGTCGAAGACCCTGCCGTCGGCATCCGGCTCGACTTTCATGTCGAAATGCAGGAACTCGTCCTGAATGACATATTGCGGCTTCGCGCCTTCGGGGTTCAACGCAAGAGCATCAACGATGCAGTCGTGATTGGCGCCGAGATAGCCCGAGAAGATCGTCTTTGCCTGGCCGATCTTGACGTTAGGGAGCTTGCGCATCGACGCACGCATGTTGTTCGGCGCGAAGTAGACCGATGGGCAACCGGTCGGTCGTACAAACTTGAAGCCCTGGTCCTTCAGATAGCCGGCCGTCTCATAACCGCGGGTCAGGAAATAATGTTCGCGGTCCTTGAGCACATCGAGCAGCCGCTTCGTTCCCTCCGGCAGGCCGGTTTCCAGATCCTTGCGGTTCTGGTGGCCGATGCCGAGCATCACGATCGGCATGTTGAGCTTGCTCAGGACATCAGCCTCCGCATCCGCAGAGAGTCCCTTGCGCAGGAGGTTCGCGCAGGTGAAGACGCAGATATCGAAGTTGTTGTTGAACTCTTCGAAACCGGTGCCGTTCTTGTGGCAATTGTAGAGGTGCCAGAACGGAATCTGCTTGGCATGGGGGGCAATGGCGCGCAGCGCCCCCTCACCGATCAGATAGTTTCCGGTATTGCTGATATTGCGAAGCTCCTGAAGAAACTCGTCCTTCGATTCGGGCTGCTTTTGCCGTTCCGAATAGGAAACCGACAGGCCATTCGCGCCATTGGCGAGGCGCGTGTAATGACCAGGAATTCCCGTCAGGAGGATTCTTGGACGCATGCGTATGTCCCTTCTAGTTGAAAAGTCGCCCGGCGCGCTCAAACTGCTGCTGCAACGCCGGTATTGGATGCTTCACGCGCACGAATGACCTTGGCGCGCGAAAGAGATGAGTTGCTCACGGAGGTGTCGCACCAACCAAGGAACTCCGCGAAAGAGTTGGGCCAGGCGCGGCGCGCCGCAGTCCTGAGGCAGCCTTCCATGATGGGAGCGAGCAGGTTCCGGTCACGAGCAACCTCGGCGATCGCCTTGACCATATCCCGCACGACTTGAGGGTCGGATGGCGCGCAGATCAGGATTCCGTCTTCGCGATCAACGATAAGCTCGTCGACTGCCCCGACTGCCGTCGCAATAGGGACACAGCCAAGCTGCTGCGCTTCCGCGATCATCAACGGCGCACCTTCCCAGCGTGACGGCATGACCAACACGTCGGCCCAGCCGAGCGCCTTGATCAGATCCCGGCTGGCAAAGACAGGCGGACGCACGTCCACACCAAGCTCCTTGAGCCGATCCGTCCAGGAGAAGCTGGCGTCGGCCAGGATCTCGCCACCAATCGCCCGGGCGTCAAACGGCACATGCGCCGCGCGCAGTTCCGAGATCGTCGCGGCGAGCCGGTCAATGCCCTTCTGCTGGTCGAGGCGGCCCATGTAGAGGATCCTCAACCGATCGTCCTTGCGCTCGATCCGCCGCACCTGGAGCACTTCCGCAAGCACCTTGGGCGGCACGGAGAAACTCGCACCGTTCGGAACCGCGAAGATTTTCTCAAGCGGCACGCCGAAGCTGTGCAGATAGAACTTGAGCTGCTCGGAGCAGGTCAGGAAGGCATCGTAGCAATGCTCATGCGCAATCGCGGCGAAAGGCTGGCCGGCCGGGCGCTTGAACGGCGTGTTGTCAACGACGTGCAGATAGCAGGCCGTGCGCGTCCCTTCGGAACGCAGGCGCGCGATCAGCGGGTGCATCGCCATGACGTGGTTGTTGATGACGAGATCGAAGCCCGAAAGCTGGCCCTTCAACGCGCCCCAGTCGACCTCGTGATGTTCGGCAATGAAGTCCTGTCCGAGGAACGAGCCGGAGCCGCCCCAGGCAGGAATACCCTGATCCCAGAAATGAACGTAGTCGAAGCTCGCATCGAATTCGTCGATCACATCCATCCGGCTGGTGCCGAGCGCGAACAGGTGCGTCTCATAGCCGGCGGCGCGCAGTTCGCGGGACGCGGCATAGATAACTTTTTCCGCGCCGCCGAAGGAGGCATTCGGCACCAGTAGTGCTGCCGTCTTCTTTCCGGCCTCGCTGTGCCCGAGAGGCAGTACAGGCGAGCCACCGATTTCGGTGCGCAAGGCTTTATGCAGATCGGAATAGGGCATCAGCCGTGGCGGGCGCCAGGTCCAGCGGCGACCGGCGGTTCGGCGCAGCGGGCTCGTGGCGATCGCGTTGACGCAGTTGATCATGACCTGCTGCGGTGTGATGAGTGTCCGGCGCGGCAGGGCTCTTGGGAACGGGAACCGCACATTGAGGACCGCCGACGTCGGCCAGACCTGCTGGCTGCCGATCGAGGCGAACCAGTCGAGCGCGTTGTTGCGAATGACGTCGCGCAAAAGCGCCGTCGATATGAAGATGAGGTCCGGCTGTCCGACGTGCTCGGCCCCAGCATCGAGGAACGTCGGCTCGATCTTGCGCTGCGTGGCGTCGTTGCCGAGGTGGACGAATACGACGTTGGCCTTTTCGCTCAATCGCTCAAGATGGCAAAGCACGTTCGGCAGCATGCGCGAGCGCAAGAGCAGGTCGATTGTCGCCCCGCTTCCTGCCATCACGAACGGCGGGAAGTGCACATTGTCCGGCTCGCCGGCATTTGCCCAGAAGGCTGGAATGATGTCGTCGAGGCGCAGCCGCTTCGGTTGCTTGGTCGGGTCTGTGAAGAACGAGATCGCCGCGTCTTCGGTACGAGCGAAGAGATAGCGCGGGCATTCCTCGTGTTCGAAGTCGACGAGCATCGGTCGCTGGAAAAGAGCCCGGTGACGCTTCCTGAGGAAGCTTACGGATGTCGCGCGGTCGCGGTTTGCTTCCTTGAACCGGCTTTCCGCCCGAAGGCGGTATTCGAACGTCGTCTCGTGGCAAGGCGTGCCGACGAAGCCATGTTCGACGCAGGAAAGCCAGAATTCCCAGTCCTCGAAACCGTTCTGCCGGTCGTCGTTGAAACGAATGCCCTCCCGGAAGACGTCGATCGAGATCATCGAGCCGGTATCGCAGATGTTGTCGGTAATGCAGTGAACCAACCTGGAATAGTGGTTTCCGTAGTGCGCCCGCCAGCTCACGGAGAAGGTGTCGATATTGGTGTAGACCCAGCCCGCGCCGCTCTCACGCAACTGCCGGTAAAGGGTCTCGATGGTGCCCGGCAGAACGCGATTGTCGGCGTCGAGAAAATAGACGGCCTTCGCTTCGGCCAGGTTTTCGAGCACGTAGTCGATGGCGCGGTTGCGTGCGCCACCAGGCCCCGCATTGCGACCGAAGACCACATGAATGTCGGGATGGGCCGCAGAAAACAACAGTAGCTGATCGAAGGTTTCGTGCCGCGGATCGCCGTCGACGGAGACGACAATGGCGATCCGGCAATCTGAAAGCGTCGAGGCCAATGCGGACTCGATTGCTTCGAGCGCCAGCGCCGCGTGCCCATAGAGCGGCATGGTTATCGCAATGAGGTCGTGTGGATCGCTGCTACTTGACATGAGACGCCCCCCCCGACTGCTTCACCATCCGGAAGCCCGACACCTTGAGCCAGGAAAAATCGACCGAGTCGGTCACGGCCCGGCTGAGGATCATCAGATCCATGGGCTGACGTACCGGCTCGTCCAATTGGAAGTTGATGTTGATCGGTTGCTGGTTCGTGACCTCGCGCCAGCCGCTGAAGAAGGCCGAAGGCTTCACCGAGCCCTTGCGGGCAAGTTCGGCGACCTCCGAGCGTGGGTTCGAATTCGCGGGCGCAAGCAGGAAGCTGACGGCGGCCGGCGCCCCCTTTGGGTGATCGACGATAGCGCTTGCGGAAAACGATATGGTCCCCGGCTCGACCGCACGGCCGACGGCGCCGGCCGAGACACCGCTCGGTAGCGGATGGCAGACGACGGCGTGTTCGTGCTCCAGGAAGCGTACCGTCTGAAACTCTGGAACGACCGGCGTGACGGAGACGTCAACGATTTGGCTGAGCAGATCCACCGACAGCCGGTAATCCTCGATGAAGTGGCCGTCGAGCAGTGCCGTCGGCGCGATCATGTTGGGCATGCGTGTCGGCTTGACGCCGGGAAGGCCCGTATAGATGCGGAACGCGAGTGGACGCAGATCGAGATCGGCATGACGGGTTTCTGAGCGTGCCGTGTAGTGCTCGCTGGCAATGGGGTAGCCGAGCGAAAGTCCGATAGTTTCCGAGCCCGTCGTGGACACTCTCACCCGCAAGGTTCTCGCGCCGCCCCCACAGGTGCGCGGCAATGCAAAGAAGTTCCAGGTCGGGACCAGTTGCGAAAACGGCACGGCCCATTCGGCCACGCCTTCACCGCTTTCGACATAACTCAGGACGACGACCAGTTCGCCACCATCTCGCGGCACGGAATTGAAATGGAGCGCGATGCCTGCCACTCCGTGGCTGGAAACCGGCAGGAGTTGTTCGACGAAGGCATTGGCGATCAGGTGGCCGACTCCTTCGTCCTTTGGGTCGACATAGGGGTCGTGCGCAAAGACTTCGGTGACCGGCTCCCAGTTGCGTGCCTGAAATGCGTCTTCGAGCGCACGGTAGTTTTCGAGCAGCGTTTCACGCTCCCGGCGCAGCAGCGCAAGCTCAGAGGTGATTGCGCTTGAGAACCGCGCAAGGCGGCCGACACCGCCATCCACGAGCGCTTGAATGAGCGCTGCACTTTCTGTCGCAGTATGGACGCTCAAGCGCTTGACCGGAAAATCCGGCACGGTGCCAAGCGCACGCAAGGACACGAGCTGCTCTGCAAGGTCCTCCTCTCCTTCTTTCGAGAAGGCAACCCCGATCAGCGGGAATACATTTTCGAGAGTGGCCTGGGCCCGGTCGCCCTTGGGAAGAAAATGAACCAGGTGCTCGATACCACTACCGGCGACATCAGCCCTATCGTGATCCGATGCCACCACCAGCTTTCGCTTCGCCTGCGAATACCTCACGCCAGAAGACATCAACTCTTGCACGCGCCACCTTCAAAAAATGAACAACTTCCCTCTGAGGTTGAATTCGCCAAAACGAAATAAATCGGCGAATTCAAGCTTCTAAGAAAAGCATATCAAGGTTATTTGCAGTGCACAATAAGTGATATTTGAGTTTCTCATGAAATAATACTTCGGTTTTTGAAGTATTATACAGATGCCACCAATGAAATATTGGGGGTAGAGGCGCCGCTTATTGCCTTATCGAGCAACGTCATCTGTCGCGCGATGCAGTCCCCCAACCGGAAGCGCTGCTCGATCGTCCGTCGAGCGGCCGCGCGCATCTCGGTATGCCTTTCCGGATGACGGAGCGCTTCCGAAAGAGCCCCCGCCAGCGCATCCGTATCGAAGAAGGGCACGAGCACGCCGTTGCGACCGGAACTCACCACTTCCTGCATGGGGGCGGTATCCGACCCAATGACAAGTGCGCCGCAAGCCATCGCCTCCAACACCGACCAGGAAAGCACGAAGGGATAGGTCAGGTAGATATGAGCCGCGGAAATCTGGAACAGTTGTCGCAACACGGCATGCGGCACGACGCCCGGGAACAGGAACCTGTCTGCCGGCACGTCCAGGGACTGAAGGAGGTGATCCTTCCAGGCGCCGCCGCCCGGCGGAGGCGCGCCGTAGCTGACGCCATCACCCCCGACAAACACGAAGAGCGCGCTGGGATGCTCCCGAGCGACTTTCGCAGCCGCTGCAAGCGCCTGTGGAAAGCCTCTATAGGGCTCGAGATCGCGCGCGACGAAAGTGACGATCGGCGGATCGCCGGCTCTCAACACCCGTCCATCAGGAAGCTTGAGCGAGGCCGACGCATCCGGACGGAAGACGCGCGTGTCGACACCCTCATGGCAAACCGCAATGCGACCGCGATGCTCGGTCGGATAGAGGCTTCGTTGCCAATGGGTGGGACTGATACCGCCATCCAATGCTTCCAGCGACAAGAGCTGCGCCATGTTGCGCAGGCGCAGCCGCTTTCGTGTATCCAGATCGGGTTGGTCGTCAGGGGCAAAACCAATGTCGGCCCCTTCGGCGCGATAGAAGAATTCACAATAGCCGAGTGCTGGAACCTCAGGCAGCACGTCCTTGGCGAACATCATGCTGCCCCAGCCGGTGTGCCCGACGATGACGTCGGGCACCTGGCCCTGCTTCGCCATCGCCTCGAAGGTCTCGGCCACCCGGTGACCAATCCGGACATGATGGTCCGGAACGCCCAAATGCCTTGCCATTTGCGCATTGGCCTGCGGCCCCGGTTCCGCCCTGTGGCGAATGACCCGCGTGGACGGAATCCGCTGATCCACGGTTTCCGTCACGAGGGTCACTTCATTTCCCGTCTGCGCCAGATGCGCCGCGAGAGCGGCGAACTGGCAGAACCCGCGCCGGTGTACAAATGCTACGTGCATGTTCCTAGCCTTTTACCGATGAAAGGACAGCGTTCGCGCCGCGGCTCAAATGCCGTAGCGCGTCGCATTCCCCCAAACCAGCTCAAGCCGGTGCAGCGTTTGAAATGCGGTTTCGAGATTGCGCCGGTCCTGCTCGCCGTGGCTGAGGACCCGCTCATAGGCGCCGGCCGCTTTCCGGAGCGATTCGCAGAGCTGCCTGCCTTTTTCCGAAAGCCGGATGCGAGCCGAACGCCGGTCGCGCTGCGATGCAGCCCGGTCGATATACTCCCCGTCGCCCAGCTGCTTCAGGTAGTAGGAAACGTTGGAGCCGACATAGTGGCCACGATCCAACAGTTCGGCCACCGACACTTCGGCATCACCGATCGCGAGCAAGACCATGGCTTGCGCCGGGCCAATATCATCGACACCAAGCTTCGTCAGTTCGGCGCGCAACAGGCCGGTAAACCGCCTGCTTGCTCGTTCCATCATCCGCGCCAGCTCGAAATAACTGACCACGGACGCTTCGCTTTCCTGGTCAATACTTTCGTGTTCAGGGGCACTACCAACGGCGTCATCCCCGGGCCGGATGGTAACAGCGCCGCCAAAATCTGCGAACGGATAGAGAATCCTTTGATTCATCCCTCTCTCCAACTAAGCATTACTACGATATTCAAAAATTACTTCAAATTTTGAAGCAATTTTTCGCCCCCTTTACTCCCCCCGAATACGACTATCTTGAGCATTCCACCATTATTGTGTCACACTTATCACGGCAACACTGTGATTTAAGTGATAACAAACAAAATAGCTTCCTCAAGACCCCACCGAACTTATCCAGAAAATCGCCACGCGTGACAGCAAACGAGGCAATATGATTAGCAAGAACCAAATTGGGCCAAAGACGGCGCAAAATGGAGCAAACGATCCACGGCTGCTTATTTTGAAGGCGCGCCGCGTGTTCGTTTTGGCACTTATTTATGCAGCGCTGCTGAGCGCTTGCATCGGCATCTTGCAGCTCTCCACGCCGCTTTACATGATGCAGGTTCACGACCGGGTCCTGAACAGCCAGAGCATGGACACGCTCACCATGCTGACGATTCTGGTGGTCGGCGCGCTCATCATCTACGGCGTACTCGAATACATCCGGGCGCTGACGTTCCAGGCGATGGGCAGTGCGGTCGTGCGTTGGCTGAATTTGCCGGTGCTGACGGCTGCGGTGCAGGCTGCAGCTGATCAAGGGCTGACCCGGGCGACCCAGTCGCTACGTGACCTGGCGGAGCTGCGCAGCTTTCTCACGACCTCCGCCGTCAGTGCGCCACTCGATGCCGCCTGGTCGCCAATCTTTCTCGGCGTGCTCTTTGCGCTGCACCCGATGTTCGGCCTTCTCGGCGCCATCTCAATTGCCCTGCTCGTGTGTTGTGGATTGCTGACTGATTTGCTGACTCGCCGGCTGATGAAAGAGGCCAATCAAGCCAATATCGAGGCCGTTTCGAAAATTGGTGCGAGCTTGCGCCATGCCGAAGCAATCGAAGCAATGGGGATGCTCCCTGCGCTAGCCCGGCGCTGGCGCGCGGCACAGATGCATGCGCTGGATTCGCTTGAGGTCAGCGGCAGCCGAAGCAAGGCGATGGCGTCCATCACGCGTTCGCTGCGCTTCATGATTCAGGCGGCGGCATTGGCGACAGGCTCCATCCTTGTGATGAAGCAGGAGATCTCTCCCGGCGCGATGATGGCGACAACAATCCTGGTTGGCCGCCTTCTTGCCCCATTTGATTCGATGATCGAAAACTGGCGCCAATGGGTTTTGGCGATCGCCAGCTGGCGCCGGATCGAGGCCGCACTCAAGGAAGACCTCGCCGTACGCCAGACGATGCCCCAGCCACGTTCGCAGGGCGATCTCGTCGTCGACAAGCTGGTCTATGCCGCACCCGGTCTCGATGTGCCGATCATCAAGGGAATCGGATTTACCCTTTCGCCAGGCGAGGTGCTCGGCATCGTCGGCCCGTCGGCTGCTGGAAAGTCGACGCTTGCACGCCTGCTCGTCGGGATCTTGAAACCGACCACCGGCGGCGTCTTTCTCGACGGCAACAACGTTTATCTTTGGGAGCGCTCCTCGTTCGGGCAGATGACAGGCTACCTGCCGCAATCCGTATCGCTGCTCGAGGGGACCATCCGCGATAATATTTCGCGCATGGAGGAAGGTGAACCACAAAAGGTGCTCGACGCCGCTCGCCTTGCCGACGTGCACGACATGATCGGCCGCCTGCCACTCGGCTACGACACTCCTGTCGGGGATGGCCATCTCACGCTTTCCGGCGGCCAGAGACAGCGCATCGCACTTGCCCGCTGCCTATATGACCGCCCTCGCCTCATTGTTCTCGACGAGCCGAACGCCAACCTCGACGCAATCGGTGAACGGGCGCTGATCCGAGCAATCGAGCGCGCCCGCAACGACGGCGCAATCGTCATCATGATTGCCCACCGGCCAACCATCATGCAGGCGGCAGACAAGCTGCTCGTCCTTGAAAACGGCCGGATCACCCAGTTTGGACCACGCACCGACGTGGTTGCCTCCATGACCCCCGGCGAACCGAGACGGGAAGGCGCTTCTGCATGACAAACAAGCCAAAACTGCCGATCGCGCGGGAAGCGCAGACCGTGGTGACGACCGGTGGCCGGGAGAACCTGCCGGCCATCGTCGACAGGCCGCATCCGCTGCACGCGCTTCAGTCCGAAGTCGAGGGCAGCGCCACTGCCCCTTTGCGCGGCGTGGTCCTTGCCGGCCTCACGACCATTCTCGTCGCCTTTGGCGGCTTTTTCGGCTGGGCGTTCTCAACGGAACTCAGCAGCGCGTCGGTCGCAAGTGGCACGATCGTGGTTGATTCGAAGCGCAAGACCGTCAGCCATTTCGAAGGTGGCATCTTGAACCGGCTCCTGGTTCAGGAGGGCGACCGGGTCGCGGCGGGCCAACCGTTGCTCAAGCTGGAGGACACACGCGCCCGCTCTGATCTTCAGGCGTTGCAAAGCCGCCGCATCGGCCTGATCGCAAAACTTGCGCGCCTGCGCGCGGAGCAGACCGGACTGCAATCAATCGCCTTTCCAAACGACCTGATCGCAACATCCGATGCGACGGCCGAGGACGCGATCAAGGCGGAAACGAACTTCTTCGACAGGCGCCGCGAGGCCAAAACCGGTCGCCTGGAGGTTCAGGGCAAGACGATCGAGGAGTTTTCCGAAAAGGCGAAATCGCTGGCGGAGCAGATCCGCGCAACCGATCGCCAGATAGAACTGATTACCGAACAGCGCACATCGATCGCAACTCTGGTCGAAAAGGAATACGCGCAGCGCTCCAAGCTGATCGAGATCGACGCCAAGCTCAGCGAACTGGCCGCCACCCGCGGCGAGCTTGCGGGCAACAAGGCCCAGGCGGAAAAGGCGGAAGCCGGCGCTGAACTTGGCCTGACGGGAATCGAGAATGAATTCCAGTCGGAGATTGCCGGGGAAATCACCACGGCCCGACTTGAGCTGTCCGATGTGGAAGAGCGACTGGTCGCCGCCAAAGACGTCCTGACGCGCCTCGACATCCGCTCGCCGCAGGCGGGTATCGTCACGAACATTCAGCTACGCACACCAGGTAGCGCCGTGTCGGCCGGCCAGCCCTTGCTCGACATCGTGCCTGAGGACGAACCGCTTCTCGTCGAAATGCATGTCGGCACCCGCGACATCGACAGCATCGACATCGGCTCGAAGACGCAGATCCGGCTGACGGCCTACAACCAACGCACGCATCTGCCCCTCGACGGCGAGATCACCTATGTCGCGGCCGACCAGTCGGTGGATGAAAAATCCAACGTCTCCTACTATGTCGCGCGCGCCCGCATTGTGGCCTCATCGCTCAGCGCCAACCCCGACATTCGGCTCTATCCCGGCATGCCCGCCGAGGTGCTGATCGTCCACAAGCCACGCTCGGCGATCGAATACATGGTTTCACCGATTGCGGACAGCCTGAACCGCGCATTCCGCGAAGACTGAACGCGAACTTCAAACAACGACCAAAGCCGGCGAAATTCGATTTCGCCGGCAATTTATTTCTAAATTTGAATTGAATTCCAAGTAATACCAAAGATACTTACCCCTTATATCCCAGGGATAATCATCAAAACGACACACAATATACATCTCAGGTAGAAGATAATAATACAGTACAGCTGTCTTTATTTTGTTTTTGCTGTTGCCATATGTTTTTTTGCAGTGCAATGTCCCGGCGCTCATCCAAGGTTTGAGGCCAGAGATGGGCGTAAGCAACAACTAAGAGGAGTAGCATATGGCCACGTTGGAAGGCGGCGCGTATGATGACGCCCTTTTTGGCTCACGCTTCGACGACTTCATTCACGCCCGTGGTGGCGATGACTTCGTGAACGGAGGCAATGGCGACGACACCATTTTCGGTGACGAAGGTGATGACATGCTGTTCGGCGGTAACGGTAGCGATACGCTGTTCGGCGGCTGGGGAGATGATGTTCTCCATGGCGACAACGGGAACGATGTCCTGTTCGGCGGCCATGGCGACGACCTGCTCTACGGTGACAACGGGAACGACATTCTCATTGGCGGCGACGGCAATGACCTGTTGATGGGTGGCCGCGGCAGCGACATCCTGTTTGGTGGTGCCGGCAACGACATCATCAACGGCGGTCACGGTGACGACATCATGACCGGCGGCGAAGGCAGCGACGTGTTCGTCTTTGACGGCGGTGGCGGCAACGACGTCATCCTCGACTTCACGCCCGGCGAAGACCTGCTGCAGATTTCGAAGGACATCAACGGCCTCGACATTTCGTCTCCGGAAGATCTGGCATCGCGCGTCACCCAGGTTGGTGGCAACGTGATCATCGACTTCGGTCATGGCGATACGCTGACGCTCGTCAATGCGGACGCCGACGACATCCAGGCGAACCCGAACCACTACTTCACGATCCATTGAGATTGACCGGCGCGCCCCACTTCCTCCCATGTGGGGCGCCCTCCCTTTTCGTCCTTCAGGAGTAACGCGTGACGGCAGACGACCGTATCAGGAGCCTGGCCCAAGAATTCGCAAGTGCTGCGGCATTCAGGCTCAGCCTCGATGTTGCTGTGCTAATATGGGACGCACCTGCAGACCTGCCGGCGAAAACCAAATACGCGCTTTCAGCATCGCGGTCCCTCGTTCCACTCGTCAGCATGGCGCTTCCGCGCGCCGATGGCGGGCAGCGTGTCTTCTGGGCGATGCGCCCCGGAAACGAGCGGGAACTGGCAGAAATTGCCGTAGATCACCACGTCCTTCAGACGGTTGTCCTTGAGCCCGCTGGCCGGCTTCCGTTTCTGGACATGGCCGCGCAGTTCGCCGCACTCGTGGCGGAGGCACGCTTCAAGTTTCTCAACAACCTGCTCACTGTCTGGCGAAGTGCATTCCGGCTTTCCCGAGACGAGTTTTTTACTGGCCTGGTCGACGACGCGATCCATGCCTTAAACCTTGGTCAGCGCGCAGCGACGATTTCGTGCCGGCTTGCCCATGGCCGATACCTGGCAGAGTCGACCGTCAGCGCCGAGTTCGGCGAGATCAGTGCGATCTATGCGCTGAGCGCCGATGCCGTCCTGCCACTGCCGCAGCTATTTGCCATCACCGGTCGGGCAGAGCGAGGCTGGCGCCGTTGCCACTTCGTGCTCGAAACGCCGCGCGCCCCGCGGGCGCTTTCGCTGATGATCATGGGCAAGCGCGGGATTGCTATCCGCGAGATCGCCCATCGTGGCTCGCGCTACCCGAGCGTCCAGGAATGGTGGCCCGAGCACGGCGCGGCTGCGGGCCTGCGCGAGTTCGTCGTACGTTGCCTTTCTTCCATCCCTGAAAACGGTATGGCGCTTGCGACCGACCTGCAGCTTCGTTCGCCGTTGCCGGCGCGCCAGGCTGGAAAATCTCCTCTCCACCCGGGGGCGGAGATCGATCTCGCGCTCGCGTTGCCTGATGGGCTGCTGGTCGGCGGTTGGACGCGCGACACAAGCGGTGTGCTCTCAGGGATCGACTATCTTCAGGAAGACGGTACGGCCCTGCCGCTGGATGGCAACTGGTATGAGTTTCCCGGCTGGGCTCGTGGCGCGGAAGAAGGCTCGAAGACCGATGTAACGGGCTTTGTCAGCTGGCTGCCGATGCGCGAACCGCTCGGTGCCTTGCTGCAGCCCCGCTTCCAGATGCGGCTTGCTTCCGGCGCCGTCAAACCGCTCGTGCCGAAGCCGCAGCCCTTCGATCCAGCGACACAACGCAACCGCATCCTCAGGGCCGTTCCGCCTCAGCACGCAATCGATGCGGCGTTCCGCACGATCCTTGCGCCCGCGCTCAAGGACGTGGAGCAAAGACTGGGAAAGACGATCAGGGTCGATCAGACGAAGGACTTCGGCCCGATGCTGGAGGCGCCTTTAGTCTCGATCGTCGTGCCACTCTACCGCGTTCTCGATTTCCTGCGCTTCCAGCTCTCGGGCCTTGCCACCGACCCCTTCGTCGCCGCCAATGCCGAGATCATCTACGTGCTGGATTCTCCCGAAATCCACGATGAGACCGAGCACCTGCTCGGCGGCTTTCATCTGCTGCACGGGCTTTCGATGAAGCTCGTGGTGATGAACCGAAACGGTGGTTATGCCCGCGCATGCAATGCCGGCGCGCGCTATGCGCGCGGTTCCGTCGTCGTCATGCTCAACTCGGATGTGGTGCCCTGCGGGCCCGGGTGGCTGGAGACGCTGGCGCTGCCCGTACTCAAAGAAAGTTCGCTCGGCGCGATCGGCCCTAAACTCCTCTTCGAGGATGGATCGCTGCAGCATGCAGGTCTCTATTTTGCCCGCAACAAGCAGGACATCTGGCTGAACCATCATTTCTACAAGGGCATGCCCGGTGCCTACGCGCCTGCACAACAGGCCCGCATCGTGCCCGGCATCACCGGCGCATGTCAGGTGATGCGTCGGGAAGTCTGGGAGCTCGTCGGCGGCTATGCCGAGGACTTCGTGATCGGCGACTACGAGGATAGCGATCTCTGCCTCAAGATCAGGCAGGCCGGCTTCGACATCGTCTACGAGCCGGCTGCCTGCCTTTACCACCTGGAGCGACGGTCGATCAGCCGCAGCCAGGATTACACGCGCGGTGTCGCGAGCCAGTACAATGCATGGCTGCACACCGAACGCTGGAACGACGACATCAGTACGCTGATGCCAGCCTACCTCGGCGTCGAAGCGGCGGCTGCGCCGAGCGGTCACAAGACTGCCGCCGGGAGCGCCGCATGAACCAATCCGCACTTCGCCACGCAGACAGCCTGCAAACGGCATCGCAGCCGAACGAGGACCGTATCGACGGGATGCTTCAAACGGTCCTTAACAATCGTTTCCTGCCACAGCCCGATAGCAACAGCGTGTTCGTCGGAGACGGCAACTACCGGGCGGTCGGCGCCGAATTTTTAGGCCACTTCATCCGCATGGGTGGATTGCGGCCGGAAAGCAGCGTGCTCGATATCGGTAGCGGCATCGGCCGGATGGCGGTTCCGCTCACCCAATATCTCGACACCGAGCGCGCCCGCTACGTCGGCGTCGATCCTGTCGAAGGCGGTGTCGCGTGGTGCCGGAAGTCCGTGACGCCGGTCTACACGAACTTCACTTTCGAGCACGTCGACATTGCCCACGAACTCTACAATCCGATGGGCAAGATCAACGGCAAGGCTCTGAAGCTTCCCTATCCGGACCGGACGTTCGATTTTGCCATCATGACGTCGATCGTCACCCATCTGCCGCCGGACGAGGTGCTCGTCTACTTCAGCGAGATCAACCGGATGCTGAAGCCAGGCGGCCGGCTGTTCGTGACGGCATTCGTGGTCGATCGCGTCGCCGCGAAGAACGAAAATGGGAGGCGGGATCCACGCCTCGGTTTTAATCGCAGTGGCGATGGTCCCTGCTGGTTCGTACCGGGCCTGCCGCCGCTTGCCGCCGTTGGTTTCGATGATGGATTTCTCGATCGCGCTCTCGAACGGGCGGGCTTTTCATCCGTCCTGAAATCACTCGGCCATTGGCGCGGGCAGCATGCCGGGCACTATCAGGATGTCTTCGTTGCCGAACGCCGGGGTGCAATCGGATGAAGAAGCGCATCCTGGTCGCAGCGCACAATCACCCCGCACTCCACCCCGGTGGCACGGAGATTTTCGCGCACGACCTCTTCCGCGCCTATCAACGCGCCGGCCACGAGGTGTTGTTTCTCGGCGCCACCAACCAGACCCATCGGCAGGTGCGTCCGGGAACGAGCTTCCAGGCAATTGGCTCGGAAGGCGACGAAGTGCTGTTGTGGTCCGGTCATTTCGACCGCTTCTTCATGAGCCAGGTCGACCTTTATGGCGTCGTCCCTGACCTCACGGAGCTCTTGCGCGATTTCAAGCCGGACGTGGTCCACATTCATCACCTGCTGCTACTTGGCGCCGAGTTTCCGCACATTGTGCGGCGGACCTTGCCGGAGTGTCGCATCGTGATGACGCTGCACGACTACTATCCACTTTGCCACCATGACGGACTGATGGTGCGCACCACCGGCAAGGAGCTTTGCCACAAGTCGACGCCCGACCGGTGCCACGCCTGTTTCAAGGATATTCCGCTCGACCGCTTCGTGCTGCGCGAACAGCATCTGAAAGCCCTTCTGAGCACAGTCGACCGTTTCGTATCGCCGAGCCAGTTCTTAAGGCAGCGATACATCGACTGGGGCCTTGACGGCGAACAGATCGAGGTCATCGCCAATGGCTTGCCGCGGCGTGACGTTCCGGCGCGCAAGGATCGACAGGAGAACGACCGCCCGATCTTCGGCTATTTCGGCAACCTCAATCCCTGGAAGGGCACCACGGTCCTGCTCGAGGCGGCGCGACAACTGATTGACGAGGGCCTTCGCTTTGAACTCCGTGTCCATGGCGGCGCACCGTTCCAGAGCGATGGTTTCAAGGATGAGATCGCCCGCCTCTTTAAAAAGACGGCACCCACCGTTCAACAGCGCGGCGCCTACCGGCGCGACGACATTGCCGACCTCATTGCCGCGGTCGACTGCACCATCGTGCCTTCCATCTGGTGGGAGAACGCGCCGCTCGTCATCGGCGAAGCACAATCGCAGCGCAAACCGCTGATCGCCAGCAATATCGGCGGCATGGCCGAGATGGTTCAGGACGGCGTGAGCGGGCTGACCGTCACGCCCAACGACCCGCGAGCCCTTGCTGCCGCCATGCGCCGCATCGCGGAAAACCCGGATCTCAGGCGACGCCTTTCGGCGAACGCCCGCAAACCCGATGATATCGACGCCACTGCCCGCCGCTATCTCGCGCTCATCGACACGATAGAGCCGGCACGAACCGCCGCGGCCTAGAGGAAAGACCATGTCTGTAGCAGCCGACAAACCCGATGTCGCACCGGAACAAAACAATGCAAAGCCCCTGAAGGGCCGCGTGGACGCGATCGACCAGGGCCGGGTCTTCGGCTGGGCATTCGATCCCGAGACGCCCGAAAAGCGGCTCGCCATTCGCGTGCTTCTGGATGGCAAGGTGATTGCCGAGGCGCTCGCGGACCGCAACCGGTCCGACCTCAAGCGCAACGGAATCGGCGACGGCAACCACGCCTTCGAGATCGCGCTGCCTGACATGGCAAGCGCCCGCGCCGCCGAACTGGTCGTCATGGCCTCGACGGAAAAAGGCGGCGAGCTGCCGCTCCGTGTTCCGAAGCCGGACGAGCAGGCGGCCGAAGCCTTGATCGCCGCGCCACTGGCAAAGGTCCTCGACAAGCTCGACATGTTAATGGCGGCACAGCGCCAGCTTCAGGTCTCGCAACGCTCGGCCATCCGCCAAAAGCTCGACGATGGCGATGAAGGCGAAACGGCCGGCCTTGCGGCGGTTAGTGATGATGTTGCAAGCCTGCGCGCGGAAATCACCCAACGATTGACCGATCTCGACGTGCACCTGATGCGTCTCGATGGGGTTGTGGCGGGCATGGAAAAGAGCCTCAATGCGCTGAAGCAGCGCTCGAACGGGGACCTGAAGCCAGCCTTTCTGCTTCTCTTCGTGCTTGCGGGCTTTACCGCGGGTGCGATCCTGACAGTTCTACTGCGGACCTGAGGGCGTCTCATGCCCAATTCAGAGCTTTCCCTTTCACTGAGCCCCGCACCGCTTGCCCGGATCATGCGCAGCGGACGGGTCGTGGTGTGCCCGATCGACGAAGCGCTGCTATTGGTAATCGGCGCCGGCGGCCCGTTGGCAGATCAACTGCCGGTCGAGATCGACGAAGACCCCGGGACCCAAGCGATCGCCGCCATCATCGGCTGGCGGCTTTCCGCACCGCAGGCATCCGCCACCCATGGTTTCGCGGCGCTCGTCCCTATCGATCGCGCGCGCAGCATGCCTGCGACCCTGCGCTTCGGAAGGGATGGCAGCGGCAAACGCTATATCGTTGCACCACGGACCGTCTCTACAAACGATGTCGCCGCGAGGCTCAAGGACCTCGCCGGCCCGCAGGTCGTCCACGTACTCGGCCGCCTAGTCGATGTTTTGTTGAAGCCGCCGCTCGATCCACGAAAACTCCCGGCGATTACAACCCTGCTCAAGGCGGGAACCGCAAGGGACGGCTATATCGAATTGCTCGGAGAGAGCCATGAAGATGCGATCGCGCTCAAGGGCTGGGCCCACGACATCACCGCCGGCCCTTGCCGGGCCATCATCAAGGCAGAAAACACATCGGTTGCCGAATGCAGCATCGCGGTCTTCCCGCGCAACGACGCACCGGAAGATGCCGTCGGCTTTCTCGGCCTCTTAGCCGCCGAGGGCCTACCGCGCGCGCGCGACATCCAGGGGGTTTTCTATCGCGGCCGGGGCGCCTGGCGCTACGCAGCGGTCCATGAACGCAAGGTCATCGCCGGCCCCCTAGAAACACCCGGTCATATCCGTACGATGCTGCTTCAAAGCCAGAGTTCACCGCAGGTTCTGCTGCGCCTGCGCGAAGCGGCCAACGGTTTCGATGGCACCGAAACGATCTCAAGTCTCCCCGTTCCGGTCCGGCTCGGCATCGACGCGCTCTACCAGGGCGATGAAGGCACTTTTCTGATCTCGGGCTGGATGCTCGATCCGGACGATCATGTGCAGAGCGTTCGGCTGCGTCGGGGGCGCGCCGAAGCGCGTCTTGATGGCGCCTGGACCCGCACCGAGCGGCTGGACGTGGAAGATGCCTTCGTGGACCGGCCGGAGTTCAAGGGCGCGATATCCGGACATCGCCGTTCACACGGTTTCATCGCTTTCGCGGATGGCCTCGTGGGCGATCCGGCAGCGCCGCTTCACCTCGAAGTCACCCTTCGCGATTCTCGTCGCGCCTATATGCCGCTTCACCCGACACGGCTGTCGGCAAGGCATTCGGCGCTGCGGCTGCTGAACGCGATCGATCCCACCAGTTGGGCCTTGCCCGATATCGTCGATCGCCAGATCGTTCCGTTCATCAGTGCGGCTCGCGCTGATGCTCCGACCATCGAGACCGTCATAGACATTGGCCGCTTCGGTGAGGCTGTGGGGGCAGCAATCCTTGTCGCCGTGGGAGAGGCCGAGGAGGATTTTTCCGCGCTATTGGGCCTTCTGGCGCTCGATCCGCATACGCGGCAGGCACCGATCGTGCTCGTCCTGCAATCGGAACAGTTTCGCCGGCGCGCCGCCGGCATCCGGCGACTTGCGGAATTCTATCGCTTGCCGCTGCGTCTGGTGTCCGTCGAGGGTTCAGGCGATGCCAGCGATCTTGCCCGGACTGCGGCTAAGGCAATCGACAGTGAAACCGTCATCCTGCTTTCCGCATCTCTGACGCCGGCCAATCCCGGGTGGTACCAGACGCTCATTTCGAACTATGAAACCAAGATCGGGAGCATCATCTCGCCAACCCTTGCCTATGAGGACCATTCGATCCGTTGGGCCGGAAGCGCCGCTCTCGATCGCGCTGATCATCTGCAGTCGAGCCGGTATGCCGGCTATCCGGTCGGCGCCGTGAACCGCTTGAAGCTGACACGGGTTGCGACCGCGTCCCTTGAATGCTGCATCATGCCTCGCAAGGCGCTTCTCGACGAGATCGGCGCATCACCGACCTATCTCGGTGCTTCTCTCAATGGGCTCGATCTCGCCTTGAGGCTGAGCCGCCGCGGCTACGAATCCTATTGGCTGCCCGCCCTGCAGATGCTTGGCTCCGATGAGCCGTCCGGAGCTGTTTCACCGGCTACAGCGAGATACGTGGAGCGTGTCGATCAGACGCTCTTTCGTAGCCGCTGGATGCAGACTGTCGAAACGGAAAATCCTACCTACAACGAGGTTTCGGCATGAGCGAAAAACTCCGCGTGCTGGTCGTCTCCCACGGCCACCCGACCCATTCGCTGGGTGGCGCCGAAATCGCCTCCCATGGCTTGCACAAGGCATTGAACGGCTTGCCCGGTGTTGAGTCGATCTACCTCGCCCGAGTCGGCAATCCCGTGCCGCGCCATGGCGCTTCCGCGCTGATGAGCCTTCGCCTGGCGATGGACGAGGTGCTCTACCACGCCGAGGACTTTGATCATTTCTTTCTGTCGAATGGGGATACCGACGCGATCGGCCGCGACCTCTTGCGCTTCGTGGGGGACATCAAGCCAGACATTGTCCACTTCCACCATTTCATCGGCTTCGGACTGGAAGCGCTGTACGCCGTGCGCGACGCCCTGCCGAAAGCGCGCATCGTTGTGACCTTCCACGAATACCTCTCCATCTGCCACAACCACGGGCAAATGGTGAAGCGGCCCTCCGGCCAGCCTTGCAACAGCGCCTCCCCGATCAGCTGCCACACATGCTTTCCCGAAATTCCGGTGTCGCGCTTCGTACGGCGCGAGCAGTTCGTGCGAGGCATGCTGAACCTTGCCGACGCCTTCATCGCCCCGAGCGCCTTTCTTGCCAATCGCTATGTCGAGTGGGGCATCGCGGCCGAGAAGATCTTCGTGATCGAAAACGGCATCGTCATGGGTGAAAAGACGCCGGCTCGGGAATTGCCTTCTCCGGCAGCGCGGCGCAACCGCTTTGCCTATTTCGGGCAAATGACGCCTTTCAAGGGCGTTCACGTGCTGATCGACGCTGTGTCCCGCGTGCCGGAGGATATCTGGGGTGACGATTCCACGCTAATGATCTTCGGCGGCAACCTTGAGCGGCAGCCGACTGAGTATCAGGACCGCGTGGCGAAACTGATCGAGGACGCCGGCCGTCGGGTTCGCTTTTACGGCGCCTACCATAACCAGGACATGCCCAGGCTGATGCGCTCGGTCGATTGGGTGGTCATGCCTTCCGTCTGGTGGGAAAACTCACCGATCGTCATCCAGGAAGCCCTGCACCATGGCCGGCCGATCATTTGCTCCGACATCGGCGGCATGGCCGAAAAGGTCCGCGACCGACTGGATGGCTATCACTTCCGCGCCGGCAGCGCACAAGACCTTGCCGACCGCCTGATCGACGTGCTGAGCACACCCCGATCCTGGGACAACCTTCGGGCAACACTCAGGCGCCCGATGAGCCATGTCGACTGCGGCCGCGAGCATGTCGCGCTCTACCGGAAACTGCTCAAGGAGGAGCAGCCGGCTCACCTGAACACCGCGGTGGCCTAGACCGAACGCACGCACGCTCCCCGTCACGCCCCTGCAGCCCACAGGCAACGAACTTTCAGCGTTATCATTCCAACCGATATTAAACAGTGGAATGACCTGGCTTTTTGAACATGAAGCGGAACGATCGAGCCGTGTACGGCTCCGTAATCGAATCAATCGCCGCTTGGGCCCCACCATCGATGGAAGTGATCAACTGGTCCCCGCCCCTGCCCGATTTTGAGCGCTGCTGCGGCAACAAGCGCGTCATGCAGATAGGTCTTGGCAGCGATAACCGCGTCTTCAAGTGTCTGCCTACGGGCAAGACCAGCGGCGATCGCGGCAGACAGCGTGCAGCCGGTGCCATGATCGTTCCTCGTTTCAACCCGCGGGCGCGACAGGCGCAAGGGGGTGTCCCCGTTAAAGAGGATATCAACCGCTTCGTCGCCCTTGGCATGCCCGCCTTTCATCAGCACGGCGCGCGCACCAAGCTTCAGGAGCATCTCCGCTTGGCGGGCCATTTCCGTCTCGTTCTCGGCAATCGCGCGGCCCGTCAACAGAGCCGCTTCGGGCAGGTTGGGCGTCACGATAAGCCCAAGCGGCAGCAATTCCTCCTTGAGCGTCGCGATCGCATCCGGACGTAACAAAATGTCACCTGAAGTGGCGACCATCACCGGATCGATGACTGCTAAATGCCCGTATCGCTTCAGGCCGGACGCGATCGCAGCAATGGTCTCCTGGCGGGACAACATTCCGACCTTCGCAGCGCCAACCGCGAGATCCGAAAACACGGCATCGATCTGAGCTGTAACAACAGCCGGAGAGATATCCTCGACGGCCGCGACCCCGCGGCTGTTTTGCGCGGTGATGGCCGTGATCACGCTGGCACCATAGACGCCGAGCGCCGAAAACGTCTTCAGATCCGCCTGGATACCGGCACCGCCACCGGAATCTGAGCCTGCGATGGTAACGGCGATAGCGGTCATGCCTGGTTCCGCTGAAATGTAGAAGCAGCTCCAAAGATTGCGAACGCGCTCTCAAGCCACCGGCTCAAGCACGCACGAACTGAGGTGGGTCTTCCAAGCAATCTGGAGGAATCCGACAGATCGAGCCCTTGGGTTGGACGCCCCGCCCCCCGGAGTTCTTCGTCGCTACATTCTGAACGGCGTATTGGCACCAACGATCTCCCGAAACCAAAATGATGGAGATCCAGATGAACGGCGAAGACGCGGGGGTGCCAGAGAGGCCCTTGCCGTTCCTACGCCGGTATGATCCGGATCAGGTTCAAGGGTCTGGCTCACCGCCATCTCAGCACCGTCAGGTGCGCCCCTCGGCAGGCATGAATGCTATGGGAGCGTGGGAGGGGATGTCAATTGCTTGAGTTCAGCAGGCGCGTATGTAAGCCGGTTCGATGCGGGCGAAGGAGGCCCTTAAAGGATACAAACAGAAAAAGGCCCCTTTTGCCTCAAGAGCATAAGGAGCCTTCCGTCTGAGCGTTCGACTTCACAGACGCTGGTAGACTAGCCACGTCAAGGCCGTTAAGGCAAGGGGGTTTGGAACGCGAACCTATGCAATCCCGGAGTGATTTGGTCGGCAGTACTGCCGTTTCACTCAGTGGTGACGCGCCTTCCACGCAGAACGTTAGATGTAAGGCCTCATCGCATCAATATCACCGCAATGCTTTGAGAATTGCACTTGCTCGGGCCAACGCCACTTCGGCTGCGCGCAGTTCGAGTGTGACAGACAGAATATCGCGGTGTGCCATTGCAAGCACTACCTGCAACACTTCATCAGAGTTTCTGGCCAGAAAAATGAGGTGCCATCCGTCGGGGCCGCGATCGCGAGGACCCGGCCGTCTTTCATTTGCTCGACGGCCACGTTCGTCTCGACGTGTTCAAAAAGCTTGGCCAAACCGAAGTATCACCGAGCGGGCCACACGCGGTCGAAAAGCAGAAAGGTCGATGACGGCGCCTTGAACCGAGCGCCCTCGGCCACGACCATTGCGCGTCGTATGTCCATCCGTCGCGACGACCTCTCCAAATCTGAGACCGTAACTGTTGTGGCGATTGAGGGCGCCGTTCTGCTGCTCGTTGAGGCGGGGGAAGCCATCGCCGACTTCCAGGCGATGATCCGCAAGAAATCCCTCGCTGATCTCGATAATAGTTGGAGAGAGACAAAATGGGGTTGATCGCCTCATTCGCCAACGGCGTCGTCAAAGATCGTGCAGCCGTCAGCGCCGCAATCACTTCACCATGGCCGAACGGCCTGACGGAGAGGCAAGATCACCAAGCTCAAACTTGTTAAACGCCAGATGTATCAAGCACAAAGATTGACCTGCTCCAAGCCCGCGTCATCGGAACGGGATAAATCTATCACCACCAAAACTGCGTCAGTCGTGAGCCCCGACACCCGCTGCGGAGGCCGATTAGGACGCTTTGTTGCGACCCCATCGGAGTCGCTCAATTTTTTCGTGCACACGCCAAGCCAGAGATGCCCGCATCCGCTTAAGTTCGCCTGCCAACCGTTCGACTTCGGCCGCCAGACGCCCGGATTCGTTTAACGCTTCGTTGAGGCGATTGTCCAAAGACTGAATTTTCTTTCGGCACGCTTCTATTTCCATGTCCGACGTTGCCCGCCCGTCTTCCGCTACTCGCGCGTGGGCTTGATAGGTCGCAGTTTCCGTGCGCGCTGCTGCAAGCTCATTCTGCATAGTCGCGGACTTTTCGTTCGCAGCCTTCAATGCTGGGCGAATAATTTGCAGGTCGTCCCAGGCCAAGCGAGCAGTAAGATCTCGCCCCGCCTGCCGGATTGCGGCAGTCCACTCCTCTGGGTTGGCGTTTAGGAGGTCCGCGTACGCTTGCTGCTCCGGTTGCCCCGAGGGGATTGGTACCCGTAGTGCTGCGGGCCACCAATCAGCAACATCTGCGATAGAGAGCATACTCCCCAATTGCCCCATCCCAGATTCTCGAGAGCGCTTCCATTTGGCAGAGAAGTGCAACACCGTGGGCTGCCGACAATGGGCCACGGCGGGCTCGGGGTTTTCACGGACTATGCGCTGCCATAGGCGCCAATCGGCAGCAGCCGGAAGGTCTTCCGGCCAAGCATCCAGTGAAGGCAGGCTATCAGCTCGATAAAGAAAGCAGCTCGCCGGGATCGTATTCTTGCGCTCCATAAAATGCGAGAGTTCGTCCGGCATTTCAAGGTTCGTTAGGAATGGAGCAGCTATGCCGTCGGTCGAAACCCATAAGGCCTGACTGTGAGCAATTGCGGCGCCGTGTCCGAGAGCCTTTATCAGCAGTTCAAAATGGTCCCGCAATACAATGTCATCATCCGCGGCAAAGCCTATGAACCTCCCCCGTGCCTCGCGAAGAGCGATGTTCCGGTTCGCATAGCCGAAGTAAGGCGCCTTAGGTAAGTCGAAGAAACGGATTCGATCGTCGTTGAAACCGGCAACTACATCCGCCGTCCCAGGGGCGCAGCCGTCCCCAATAACAAGGAGCTCGAAATCATCAACGGTTTGCTTCAAGACAGATTCTATCGCGATCCCGATGACATCGACCCGCGTATGGGTCGGCATCAGAATGGAGACTAGAGGCCGGCTCACCATCCCTTGGCGTTTCCAAAGCTATACGGGATCAAGTCGGTATCTATTGGAAGCCTATACTTATCAGGGTTCGAATGGTCATATTGGATGGTTGGAAAATTCACCACTACCACATCGGACGTTCCGATGTTTCGGTCCGCATGCCAAACAAACTTGGGTACGTTTACGAGTCGAGGTCGGCTACCTGACAGGTAGACCTTGCAGATTTTGCCGCACGTGCTCGACTCTGGCCGCGGATCGTACAGTACGAGTTCCAATTCGCCACTCAGAACGAAATAGCGGTCCTCGTGCCGCTTGTGCAGCCCCCACCCCTTCACCATCCCGGAACGGATTGTGAACACGTAGGAAAAAACAAGTGGATCAGGATGCCAACCCCATCGAGGGTCGTAGATCTCCGTCACGCTTCCTCGATCGTCATCATGCCTGATACTCTCGTGGAACGACATGCCATCCAACAGAGGCGCTGTGCTCCGCCTTTGTTCGTCGACAGTTCGCTGATCTTGCACCGCCGCCTGCAAAGTCATCTGAAGCAGATCAGAATTACTGGCGCTTAAGTCATCCCGCATTGATACTGCCCCTTCGTTCGGGTGAGTTTGTATTACATAGTTGTTTTTTGCGCGCCACTGAGTTTCAGCAACAGCACAAGGCCGTACAAAGCGAAATGCAGGCGGCGGCGCATCAATTTTAACCAATGCTGGGCCCATTCCCGAAATCATTCTAGCGCGCCTTCCTCTCAAAGGAGCAACCGATGGCCCTACTTTAGGCTAGTCGTTCATATCGGAGGCTCGATGCGTGGCACTTGCGCCGGTGTTTTGCCACCTGCAAGCGGCTTGCACGACGATACCGAGGAACTTCGATATGTCTTTCGTTTGGTGGCGCGAAACATAGATGATGACCCGATTCTTTACAATTTCGCTAAATTGGGTCACTACTACGGAAGCAAACAAATAGCGAGAGCAAGAGAAATTCTCAACCAAGAGTCGCATTTATTGCACTCATGCGGACTGCGGTCTCCGCTCCTCGTCGCCGGCGAGCAGATAGAACCGTCCGTCGGTTCATGGCTCCACCAACTGTCAGGAAGATATCGGGGCGCCTATCGGACGTTCGCGAAAGCATCTTAAACGCGTTTAAGTGGGAGTAGTTCGTGACCAAGCTCTTCAAAAGTTATGAGGGTTTTTGCCCTATTTGCCAAACGAAGACGACGTATCAGGCCACGAACAATTGGTTCCGCGGAACTTTGACATGTATGTCTTGCCCTAACGGATCGGTTCCACGCGAGAGGGCTCTGGCGCTTGTTCTAGAGGAAGCGCTGCCGAATTGGCGCGACCTCAAAATTCATGAGTGTTCGCCAATTGACCGCGGTATTTCTGTGAAGCTTAAGCGGGAAGCCAAGGACCTCATTCAGACGCAATTCTACCCCGATCTGCCGCGTGGCTCGACCACAAGGAAATTCCGAAACGAGGATCTTCAGAAACTCACGTTCCCGGCCAACACTTTCGATCTGTTCATCTCCCTCGACGTGATGGAACACATCCCCGATCCAAAGGCGGCCATTTACGAAATCTGGCGGCACCTGAAGCCCGGGGGCTATATGCTCTGCACGTGGCCCGTTCGTAAGTATCAGGTGGAGGCGATCGACCACCGCGTTGCTTTCAATGAGGACGGCACCATCAAAGAGTACCTGAAACCGGAAGAGTGGCACGGCAACCCAGTGGACGCGAAGGGCGCCCTAGTCACCGTCGACTATGGATATGACATTCATCAGGCCATCGCACTGTGGGCGCATTTCGATGTTCGCGTTTACCGTTTCAACGATCATAAGCACGGTATTCTCGGAGAATACACTGAAGTCTTCCTGGCCCAGCGAAGAGTCTTTAGTAACCCAGCTTAGTTAATTTCCAAGAATGTTGTTCAGTCTTTGGAGTGGCGTCAAACCTCTGAGTGGTGTCTGGTGAGTTGTAGGCGTCGATCCATGGTTCGATGGCTCCGTTGCGTGTTGCGTGCGGTCGAGGAGGGATATAGCTTGGCGCAGGCCCATTCTCTGAGCGAGGCCTGGATGAAGCGTTCGGCTTTACCGTTGAACTGCCCCCCCTTTCGACCGGACAGTCGGCATAAGCAGAAAGGCTCAAGCACAGGCTTGAGGACAGGCTTATGTCTAACGAGTATCGACATGTTGAATTGCTGACGGGAGATGTCCGCCGCAGGCGGTGGAGTTGCCCCCAAAAGACCGGACGTGCTCAGGTTTGAGATTGCGAGCTGATGAACTCGCGGGGTGATTGATATCCTAATGCCTTATGCGGGTGAAGATCGTAAGCGACAAGCAGACCCCATCTGGCAGGGCTGATGGACATCACGCTATGGCAGGCATATGATTTCTCTGACTGTGAGGATCTATGTCTACGCCTACGGCTAGCCCTAGAATGATCCATATGATTGAGGCGGTAACGGATCGACTTGAGGGTTCTCCCCGCCAGTTGCGACGTTTCTGGTCTGACGAATTTAAGGTCGAGGCCGTTGAGGAAGCTTGCCGGCCTGGAGTGAATATCTCGGCGATCGCACGACGGATCGGCATTACGCCCTCTCAACTCTACCGGTGGCGGCGAGACCTTCTGAACGAGAGCGAGCCGGACCATGTGGCGTCGGCTGAAAGTGGACAGAGATCGATGATCGGGGTCAGCTCGGTCGTCGAGGTGGTAATCGGCGACGTTGTAATCCGGGCCGGTGCTGAGATCGGCGAAGCGCATTTGCAGCGCGTTATCCGAGCGGTACGCTCGGCATGATCCCGTCAGGCGTGAAGGTCTTCCTTGCGAGCCATCCGATCGACTTCCGCAAGGGGCCGGACAGCCTGCTTTCGCTGGTGCGGGACGCTGGCAGTGATCCGTTCAACGGAGCGCTCTATGTCTTTCGGGCGAAACGAGCGGACCGGATCAAGATCGTATGGTGGGATGGCTCGGGCGTCTGCCTTTATGCCAAACGGCTAGAGAAAGCTCAGTTCTGCTGGCCGCGGATCGGCCACAGCCGCGTCCAGCTGAATCATGCCCAGCTTCTGGCTTTGGTGGATGGTATGGACTGGAAGCGGGTGCGATCGGCGCCCGTCAAGCCTCCCGAGATTGTTGGGTAAAACCACTGCGGCGAAGTGAATCAGGTGCCTGAAACCGCGGGCGGATCACGGCAAAATATGCTCTGATCTGACCCATGACGCGACCCGAGATCGAGCTCCCGGATGATGTAGAGGCCCTGAAAGCTATGGTTCTCGCCATGGCCGAAAAGGCAGCCCGCGTCGAGGCTTTGGAAAAACAGGTTGATGACCTCGAGGCCCGGAACGCGGACGCCGACGAACGCATCGAGCGGCTGACGCAAATCCTGAAGGCTTTTGATCGGGCCCGCTTTGGACGGCGTTCGGAAAAGCTGGCATCCCCGGTCGATGACGAGCAGCATGCCTTTGTCTTCGAGGAAATCGAGACCGGCATTGCGGCGATAAAGGCCCGGGTCACGAAGGGCCGCGGGAATGCGGACGGCAAGCGTGCACCACGGCCGCGCAAGAGCTTCGCGCCGCATCTTGAGCGCGTCGAAATCGTGATCGAGCCGGAAGAGTTGCCGGTGCATGCGGGCAAGCGGAAGATCCTGATCGGCGAAGACGTCTCCGAACGGCTCGATGTCGTCGCAGCCAGGTTCCGTGTCATCGTCACGCGTCGTCCCAAGTACGCTTTTAGGAACGAGGACGGCGTCATCCAGGCCGCGGCTCCCGCACACATCATCGAAGGCGGCATTCCAACAGAAGCACTTCTGGCCCAGATCGCGGTTTCCAAATATGCCGATGGCCTTCCGCTCTATCGCCAGGAAGCGATCTACGCGCGAGACAAGGTCGAACTTGACCGCAAGCTCATGGCCCAATGGATGGGCAAGTTGGGGTTCGAACTCGACATCCTTGCCGATTACATCCTGAACGAGATCAAGAAGGCGAAGCGGATCTTTGCCGATGAAACGACCTTGCCGACACTTGCGCCTGGGTCCGGGTCGGCAAAGACAGCATGGCTATGGGCTTACGCCAGGGATGACCGCACTTTCGGAGGCAGCGGTCCGCCGTTGGTGGCCTATCGCTTTGAAGACAGTCGAGCGACCGAGTGCGTCGCACGACATCTGAGCGGTTATCGCGGGATCCTGCAGGTTGACGGGTATGGTGCTTACAGCAAGCTTGTCCGCAAGGATGGAGGCAACGACGGCATCGCCCTGGCTGGTTGCTGGTCACATAGCCGGCGGAAGTTCTACGAATTGCACGCGGCGAAGAGCTCGAAGGTCGCCACAGAGACGGTCGAGCGTATGGCGAGGCTCTGGGAAATCGAGGAAACCGTCCGCGGCCAAAGTCCCGAAGCTCGTGTCGCAGCGCGTCAGGAAAGTTCGGCGGCGATCGTCCGTGACCTCTTCATACTCTGGCAGGCGACCCTGCCGCGGGTGTCGGGTAAATCCAAACTCGCCGAAGCTCTCCGGTATGCCATATCGCGCCGCGACATATTCGAGCGCTTCCTGACCGACGGCCGCGTCGAGCTCGACTCCAACATTGTCGAGCGAGCTATCAGACCCCAGGCCATCACCAGGAAAAATAGCCTCTTCGCTGGCAGCGACGGCGGCGGCAGGACCTGGGCGACGATCGCGACGCTCCTGCAGACAGCAAAGATGAATGCCGTCGATCCGCAAGCCTGGCTTACCCAGACACTTGAACGCCTCGCAAATGGATGGCCCAGCAGCGATATTGACGCGCTCATGCCGTGGAACTACGCCGCCTGAACGGCCCCAGCTTGTCGCTTACTGAAGATCGTTGTAATGATCGAACCAGAAGGGCAGTTGTGCGATGACGGTTTCGGCATCCGGAGTTGGGTTTACCGAGACGTAATCGCGCTTGAATGTTTTGACAAAGGCCTCCGCCATCCCGTTCGACTGCGGGCTGCGCACCGGCGTCGAGCACGGCTCCATGCCGATGTCGCGGAGCAAGGATTTGGTGTCCTTGGCGATGAAGCAGGAGCCGTTGTCCGTGAGCCATTCGATAGGCTGCGGCAACATGTTGATGCGGCCAAAGCGGTTCTCGACAGCCGTGATCACGAGGTCCTGCACATCTTGGCTCTTGATGCCTTCCGTGGTGGCGATATGGGCGATTGCTTCCCGGTCGCAGCAATCGAGAGCGAAGGCCACTCGGACCTTCTCCTTGTTGTCGCAGCCGATCTCGAAGCCATCGGAGCACCATCTGGTGTTCGAGCGGGCGACGGCGACCTGGCCGTCATGAAGACGATCATCGACGGCTCCGGTATGTCGCACGAGCAGTAGATGATGCAGCTTCATGACCCGGTAGACGCGCTTGGCATTGGGCCATGACTTGCCCTGTTTTCGGGCATTCCTGCGTAGGATGGCATGGACCCGGCGATAGCCGTAGGTGGGCATGTCGGCGATGACGGCCTTGATATCTTCCACCAGCTCCCGATCCGGGAGTGGCGGGCGCCCTCTGGCTCTGGAAGGGGAACCTGTGGCACGGGCAGCGATATTCGACCGGGCGACACCCAAAGTCTCGCAGACGGTCTTCATTTCAAAAAGTCCTTCGGAAGAGAGAGCGAACGCAACATCTGTTTTTTTGGGCCGGTGGCGATTTCGAGGGCTTCCTTGAGGATTTCGCCTTCCATCGTCTTCTTGCCCAACAGGCGCTGCAACTCCTTCACCTGGGCCTGAAGCGCCCGGTATTCGGAAGCCGGAACGACCTCCTCCTCGGCGGCCGTCGCCGTCAGCGCCCCTTGAGACGCCAGCTTGCGCCATGCGAACAACTGGTTCGGCTGAATGCCGTGCCGCCGGGCAACGACGCTCACCGTCGCATCCGCCTCGTAGGTCTCTTGAATGATGGCCAGCTTCTCCGCCGTGCTCCAGCGCCGTCGCCGTTCCGGACCCGAAAGGACTTCCATCTTAAAGTTGCTACTAGTCATATTACCAACATTACTCCTACCCACTTAGTTAAGTGGGGGAGCATGTCCGGACCTTTCGGGGGCTAATTCAGTCCGCCGCAGGCGGTGGACAACCGAGCAGAAGCTGACAATCATCGAGCAGAGTTTCGAACCAGGCGAGACGGTATCTTCGACCGCTCGCCGCCATGGCGTTGCACCCAATCTGCTTTACCGGTGGCGCAGGCTCTTGAGTGAGGGAGGCGCTGCCGCCGTGGATTCAGACGAGCCGGTTGTCGGCAATTCGGAAGTGAAGAAGCTGGAAGACCGCGTCCGCGAGCTGGAGCGCATGCTCGGCCGCAAGACGATGGAGGTCGAGATACTCCGCGAAGCCCTTTCGAAAGCAGACTCAAAAAAACGGATATCGCGGCCGATCTTGTTGCCGAAGGACGGTTCCCGATGAAAGCCGTCGCAGACACGCTGGGCGTCTCCCGTTCCAACCTCGTGGAGCGGTTGAAAGGAAGATCAAAGCCGCGCGGGCCCTATCGGAAGGCCGAGGATGCAGAGCTTCTGCCCGCCATTCGCAGGCTGGTGGATCAGAGGCCAACCTATGGCTATCGGCGGATCGCCGCGCTCCTCAATCGCGAAAGGCGAGCCGCCGATCAGCCTGTCGTCAACGCCAAGCGGGTTCACCGCATCATGGGCAACCACGCCATGTTGCTGGAGAAGCATACGGCCGTTCGCAAGGGCCGCATCCATGACGGCAAGGTCATGGTCATGCGCTCCAATCTGCGCTGGTGCTCCGACGGTCTGGAGTTCACCTGCTGGAACGGCGAGGTCATCCGTCTCGCCTTCATCATCGACGCTTTCGACCGCGAGATCATCGCATGGACGGCTGTTGCCAATGCAGGCATCTCCGGCTCGGACGTGCGCGACATGATGCTGGAGGCAGTCGAGAAGCGGTTCGCAGCAACCCGAGCCCCGCAGGCTATCGAACATCTCTCGGACAATGGCTCGGCTTATACGGCAAGGGAGACCAGGCTGTTTGCCCAGGCGCTCAATTTGACGCCCTGCTTCACGCCAGTGGCCAGCCCGC
The DNA here is from genome assembly GCF_020035535.1 of Ensifer adhaerens. NCBI lineage: Bacteria > Pseudomonadati > Pseudomonadota > Alphaproteobacteria > Hyphomicrobiales > Rhizobiaceae > Ensifer > Ensifer adhaerens. Next base: position 3,108,845 of record NZ_CP083350.1, read on the forward strand.
AGTCGAATGGCATGTCCGAGGCATTCGTGAAAACTCTGAAACGGGATTACATCCGCATCTCGGCTCTACCGGACGCCGCAACGGCGCTCCGACTTATCGACGGATGGATCGAGGACTACAACGAAATCCATCCCCATTCCGCCCTCAAGATGGCTTCCCCTCGGCAGTTCATCAGGGCTAAATCAAACTAGCCGATCTGTCCGCTGAAACGGGGAGCACTCCAACCGTTGATGCATGGTGTACAGGATCGTGTGCGACATGTCGGATGCCAGCGCTGTAGCGTGAAGCCGGCCGTGCGACCGAGTCGAGTGCTCGCCGATCCGCTCCGACCCGATCCGACCGGGACATTGATGCGAAGCCGAACGCAGTCGTGAAGGGTGTAATCGCCAAAACGGGACCGGGCAAGCCAACGATAGGCCGTTCGCGAGCGAAACACTTGCGGCTTGCGATGCGGTCTGCGTGCTCCAGCCCGCCTTTATGCGTGCAATCAAAAGTACTCGACCGCACCCCAGCTCCCTAGCGCTTACTCGAATGAACAACTTGGACTGGCGTAGCGTCGTTGATCACCTCATCAATTTTCAGAATGTGGGACTGGATTTCGTGCATGTTCCGGGGCACGTTCGTAATTGGGATCACCCTAGTCGTCGGGACAAAATAGCCGGGATATCATTGCCGTCGCGTTGGGGGGTGCAATTAGACACTTGAGTATCGAAAAGCACGGAGAGCAACGGATGCAATGCAACGTATGTGGCGGCGAGACCTTTTTGGACATGAATGGCCGTTTGAATGTCAGATGCGCAAAATGCGGCTCGTTGGAACGCGCTCGAGTTCTAAAAATGATCTTGGATGAGAGTGGCATTCTAAAAAAAGGAACACGTGTGCTTCATTTCGCTCCCGAAGGAGGTTTGGCCACTTACATAAAAGGTATCGTAGGCGACGAGTGTTATGACGCGCGTGACATTGATATCGAGCGATACCAACATGTTAAGGTGTCATATTTCGACCTCGTTGAGGCATGCCATACCTTACCCACCAACGCTTTTGACCTGATTATTCATAACCACGTCATGGAACATCTACCATGCAACGTGACGGCTGTTCTCTATCATCTTCATCGGGCATTGAGTGATGAGGGGCTCCACGTCTTTAGTATCCCTGACCTGCCACTGAACTTTCATCCAGCGGCGATTAGAGCCCCGGCGGTTTTCGATACGCCATTTGGCGCGGTGGGAGCAACCGGCGGAAACGCGTAGCCTTCATCTTGCGCAGCGTTGGAGCCGGTTGCGGCGATGGTCCCGGCATAGTTGGCCGGGGTCTGATATCCGAGCGATGAGTGTGGCCGGAAATTGTTGTAATCCTCCGCCCATTCGGAAATGGCGCTGCGAGCGTGGCCGAGACCGAAGAACAGGCTCTCGTTCAGCAGTTCGTCGCGCATGCGGCCGTTGAAGGATTCGACGTAGCCGTTCTGCATCGGCTTTCCCGGCGCGATGTAGTGCCATTCGACCTTGTGCTCCTTTGACCAGGCGAGGATCGCGTTCGACGTGAACTCCGTGCCATGGTCGGAGACGATCATGCCGGGCTTGCCGCGCCGTTCGATAAGCGCCGTCAGTTCGCGGGCGACCCGACGCCCGGAGATCGATGTGTCGGGGATTGCCGCCAGGCATTCGCGCGTCACGTCATCGACGATGTTGAGCACGCGAAACCTCCTTCCGCAGGCAAACTGGTCGTGGACGAAATCCAGCGACCAGCGGGCATTGGCCTTCGCTTCGACCAGGATCGGCGCACGCGTGCCGACGGCACGCCGTCTGGCTTTCCGCTTGCGGACCGACAGCCCTTCCTCGCGGTAGAGCCGGTAGATGCGATTGACGCCGGACGGCTCTCCGTCTCGCTTGAGCAGGACGAACAGCCGCCGATAGCCGAAACGCCGTCGCTCGTTGGCGAGGTCGCGCAGTCTTGCCCGCAGTTCGACCTCCGGCGGCCGGCAGGACCGATAGCGCACCATCTTCCGATCAGCGGATATGATCTGGCAGGCCCGCCGTTCCGAAAGACCCATCACGGTCTTCAGATGCGCGACGGCTTCGCGCTTGGCGGCAGGCCCTACCATTTTTTTGCCAGAAGCTCGCGGAGCGCGGCAGCGTCCAGCATCTGCTCGGCCAACAGCTTCTTCAGCTTAGCATTCTCCTCCTCGAGCGCCTTGAGACGCTTCGCCTCGGAGACCTCCATACCGCCGTATTTGGCTTTCCAGTTATAAAAGGTCGCTTCCGAAATCCCGTGCTTGCGGCAGAGCTCAGCCACCTTCGCGCCAGCCTCCTGCTCCTTCAGCACCGCAATAATCTGCTCTTCCGTAAATCTCTGCTTCTTCATGCGTCCGTCCTTAATCAGGCCGGACTCTAATCCAATCTGGAGGAAATTACCCGTGGCAGGTCATCCCGATCCTAAATGGCTACTATGAGGAATCGCTTTTTCCAATTGGGGCAGAGGAGCGTCAGCGTCGATTCGCTCAGTTTGACCACGTTCGTAGGTTCGGCATGATTGATCTGCAGAAGTCTCTGGGCATGATTTTTCGGATTCCAGACACTTATGACATTACCAAGCGTTTCCCAAAGGCAGTTTTAGATGACGCCAACATCCCAGGCTATGCGCGACTCAATTATTCCGGTCACACAGTTTTTAGCCTTAAGAAGGACGATCTCCGCCTAAGATAGCCCCTCCAGATCACATAAGGTCCGATTGAGTTACACCCCATTATCTAGCCTCTTGTGCGCTCGCCTGTCCTTAGCGCTGCGGCGTGCGTATATGGGCTCTTCGGCCGTAAACGTCGCGTCAGGTGCGCGACGTTTTCACCAGTCCAGCCATTGGCTCGACGTTGCTGTGTAGGCGCTACCGTTATCGGACAGATGTTCGATGGCATGGGGGGCACGAGTGCCACCGAAGCGTTTCTCGGTATGCGGCGTCCACGCCCCATCGATTTTTCAGTGACCTGCCACTGAACGTGAGCGCGACGAACATCCCACCTTTCCTTTTGTGATTGAGGCCGCGAGATCAGCTCCTTCATCGACAGGAGCGGAACGGAATGGTTGGAGATCGCGCTGATGCCATGCTTGAAGTCATGGATGAAGGCATGCATGAAGCCAGTAAGCGTCCGGTGAGCGGATTTTGCTGAACGAGCCAGTTAGGCGATGTTCTGGCATTAGAACCAGCATTAGTGCTGACACTAATTCCAGATCTGAGAGGTTGGCATGGCTCGCATGGAGATCATTTCCGGCGTTGAGCGTAGGCGGCGATGGTCGAAAGAAGCTAAGCTGGAGATATTGGCAGAAGCCGACCGGCCTGGCGTCCGCATTGGTGATGTAGCTCGTCGCCATGACATCTATCCGGCTCAGATCCGTTTATGGCGGCAGACACTTAGCCACTTCGAGGCGTCAACCTCGTTTCTTCCGGTACAGCTCGTCGACGAAGTAGGCCTCGGGCAGCCGCCTGTAGCTTCGCCGACGCCAGTGTTTATCGAGATCTCGCTCCGAAACGGGCGGGGTTTGAAAGTTCCAGCAGACATCGAGCGAAAGACGCTGGCATCGTTGATCGCCTGTGTGGAGGCAGCATGATCGGGCCATCGGGGAATGTGCGGGTCTATTTGGCCTGTGGGGTGACCGACATGCGTCGTGGGATTGATGGTCTCTCGGCGCTGGCCGAGACCGTCATAAAGGAAGCGCCAGGGTCCGGCGCCATCTTCGGGTTCCGCGGCAAGCGCGCGGATCGGATCAAGCTTTTATGGTGGGATGGCCAGGGGTTCTGCCTATTCTACAAGGTTCTGGAGCGCGGATATTTTCCTTGGCCGACGGCGAAGGATGGCGTGGCGCACCTGACACAGGCCCAACTTTCCATGCTTATCGAGGGGATCGACTGGCGTCGACCGGCGTGGACTTCCGCTCCCGGCCGAACGGGGTAAACACCTTATTTTACAAGGGAATCCAGGCAAAGATGCTAGCGCTTGAGGCGCAAATCGGCTACGTTTTTGGGCATGAAAACAACGCCGCTGGACAGTCAGGACGAGCTTGCTGCTTTGCGGGTGCTCGTCGCTGAACAGGCGGCGAAACTCAGCGAGCAAGAAGCGGAGGTCGGCAAACGCGACTCCATTATCAGCCTTCTGCGCGCGCAACTGGAACTGCTCCGCCATCGGCAGCATGGCCCTTCTTCGGAAAAGATCGATCGGAAGATCGAGCAATTTGAGCTGATGTTGGAGGAGATCGAGGCCTCTCGCGCGGAGGCCGAGATGCGCTCCGGGAAAGCCCCCTTGCCGGAGTTGGATGACGCACCTGGTAAGCCGAAGCGCAGACCTCTGCCGGATGGCCTGGCAACCGAAGAGCTGGTCTATGCGGCCCCCTGCCGTTGCCCGACCTGTGGTGGCAGGTCTTTCCTGAAGGCGGCGGACAAGGTGGTCCAGGTGATGGAGCACGTACCGGCGTCAGTGAAGATTGTCCGCCACGTCGAAAAGCGCATGATCTGCAAGGACTGCGATACGACGGTATCCGGCGAAATGCCGACCTTGCCGATCGAGCGAGGCAAACCCGGACCGGGCTTGCTCGCCCATATCATGGTCGCCAAATTCGACGACCACATTCCGCTCTATCGTCTATCCGAGATGTACGACCGGCTGGGGATAGACATCTCCCGGTCCGTGATGGCGGACTGGATGGGCCGTGTGTCCGTTCTGCTTTCGCCCCTCATTTTGCTGATCAGAGCCCATATCGCCGCGGTCGATCGAATACATACGGACGATACCCCGGTTGATGTTCTCGATCCTGGGCGAGGAAAGACAAAAACCGGTAGGGTCTGGGTCTATGTCTTCGATGGCAGTGGCTATCAAGATCCAACTCCCAGAGCCACTGCTTATTATTATAGCCCCGACCGCAAGGGCGCACATCCCGCAGACCACCTCGCTGACTTCAGCGGCGTGATGCATGCGGATGGCTATGGTGGCTATAAGAAGCTTTACGGCAATCAGATCATCGAGGCCGCGTGCATGGCGCATGTGCGCCGCAAGTTCCATGACGTGATCAAACTCAAGCCATCACCGATCGCCGGGGAGGCGCTGACGCACATCGGCGCGCTCTACGATATCGAGGATCGTATCCACGGCATTCCGGCTGATGAGCGACGCGCACTGCGCCAGGAACATGCCAGGCCCATCCTGAGGGACTTGAAGGTGTGGATCGAGGATACGCTTCCGACGTTGCCGCAGAAACAGAAGCTGGCGGAAGCGATGCGATACGCACTCTCGCGATGGGACGCATTGAGCGTTTACATCGACGACGGCCGTGTCGAAATCGACAACAATATAGCCGAACGTGCGATGCGCCCCCTCGGGATTGGCCGTAAGAACTGGCTCTTCGCCGGCTCGGACAAGGGCGGAGAGCGCATCGCCAATATCCTGACCATCATCGAAACGGCCAAACTGCATGGCCACAATCCCGAAATCTACCTCACGGACGTCCTAACCCGGATCAAGGATTACCCAATAGACAGGCTGGAAGATCTGTTGCCATGGAATATGCTCCCAGCAGGTTCCGCACTGCAGAAGGCTGTATGATGGCTCGTTCGATGCACATTTATACGATCGAAAACGTCGCCGCCATGATCGGCGAAAACCTGGAACTGCTCAGAGAAATCTCCGCCAACTCGGACAATATCGACTACGGCGAAATGGTGCACGTCCACGACCGAAGAGGGCACAACCGGCTTCACGGACCGAGGCGTCGAATGCATCGAGGAGTTCCTAGCGGATATCCGGACATGGCACGGAGGAGTTCGCCAGTTTTTGGTCGATGAACAATGCGACCCTGAAACGATCGAGCGCATAATGACCGACGAGCTAAAGCGCGCGCCCTAACTCTGCGCCTCGAGCACGGCAAAAAATGCATTCGCCGGACGCTCACTGAAGCCAGGCATGAGGGAAAGTATCGTCGGATCGAGGTGATCACTGACCTGCCACTGAACTTTCATCCAGCGGCGACTAGAGCCCCGGCGGGTCGAGAATTGTCGAATTGTCGCCATAACTACACCGAACAGGATACCTTGAAGCTTGAGCCTTCCTGCTTATGCTGAGTGTCCGGTCGAAAGTGGGGGCAATTCAGTCCAATACTAGGACTAGGACTTCCGATGTTTGATAGCGCCTCATCAGGTGGCCGTCACTAGAGGCTTACCCTACGGCACGAATATGATTGGTGACGGTGGGGGGTTGCAAGCATTAGGCTGCGACGAAGTGCACTTTCGGGCCTGATCGCGGTTAATTCCTTGAGAGAAGTAGATCATTGAACCGGCAGCCCCCCCGGCCTTTCCTTCGACTCTAATTCCGCGACTATTCTTGCGGGCGTTGGCAAGACCGGGTGGCGGAGAAACATTAGGAGGATGGGATCCAACGGATTTCGCTTGTACCTTCGGTGCGTCTACAACCTTGAGGGTCTTAATGTCGAAAAAGACGCGTTTCCGTGGTTCTCCGGGGAAGGCAATATCAATACTGCCAACAGCACTGCCACTAACATTCAAATCTCCGAAGGAGGGCATACTTGGCACTGTTCCGCCGCCTGCAGCAACTGTCTGTCGTCCGGCGGTCGCTATGATTGACCGGCGCCACAATCCGCCTGAAGGAGAAGCAAGCACAACGATGTTTTTTCCATCCTCGCCATAACGTGAGTAGGTCACAATAGGCTTGCCAGCAACTGTTACGTTCACTCGCGCTGAATTAAGGAGGCCTTCGTTCTCGCCGGTCGCTTCGATCATGTCGCTGTTGCCAGGATCCAATGGTGGAGCGATTGGCTTCCCGTTATGGTCTGTCCAGTGCACAAAATCACGCGTGCGAGCATAGGTAATCGCATAATTGGTCGCCAAGTCAGGGGCACGTCGCCAAACGACAGCGAGATGAAAGTAGCCGTCTCGGGACACCCGAAAGGCCGATGGATATGCATTCGTCGGTGAGCCACTCCCAGTTGACGCAAAGATTGGAGTGTTCAACACCCGTTGCCAGCTTTGGCCGTCCCGCACATTAACAAACCACTCGCCGTTTCCACTCATGCCGCTTCTGTACGCGAAGTAGAGTCTACCGTCCGCACTAGTCATAAAATTCGGATACGTGGTCCGGTCCTCGTCGCGCCCGATCATTGGAGATAACGAGATATCGCCGATGCTGTCGGAACTAGCTGCTGCACCATAGACGAGTGGGCTAACGTGCATGTTGGCAGCAACTTGAAGCCGCCCGTCGCTGTCAAAAGCAAGGGCCACGCTATTGTGGCTGTCCCACCCCGCAAATCGAGAGGGAAGCCGGGAGCGGCAGACCACACCCGAGAGAGGGTCGAGTTGTGCAACAGTCAGCCACCTGTCGGCATCGTAGTAGCCAAAGTAAATCAACTTGCCACGAGCGATAGCGTCAAATGCCACGGTAGCCCCCGACCAAGCATTATCGATCTCGATCCCACTCCGCCCGTCACCGACCACGATGGGAACACCTTGTTGGCATGTAGATGCATTCGCAGGCATGCCGCTGAAAAGCTGCATTAGCACGGTTCCAATGAGGGCCCAACGGTGTAACGGCGGTATTTGGATCATCTTTTTTGAAACCGGGAACGTATACGTTGAAATGCCACCACTTCGACAGAAACAAGATGGCTGGAACTGGGCGATTCCTGTAAATTTTGCGCGATCGATTGGTTTTGCCTTTGCTAGGTCGAGCATTCAGCTGGGGCACACAGGGTTAGTCCTTGAAGAGGAAATGCAACCCTTATCCCCCACCTTGCACCTCAAGAATTCTCCGACGCCAGTTCAAGCCGCACCACTTCCCGAAGCTTCCAGATAGCCGCACTCTTGTCGCGTCGCATCCATTGCTAGGCGATACATCATTATATTAGTATGACTTTCGTAGGACACAACAAGGTTGCAGATAGGTCTCGCTATACTTTTCCTCGAATCCTATAAATTCAAATGGCCAGTTTTTTCTAGCGTAATCTGGCGGAATTATTGATTCAACTTTGCGCGTAGAACGCGACGTACTTATGTTTCGACCATCAATGAAGACAAACTCACCCAAATCGTATTGCTTCTCATAATCCTCAACTTTGCCTCCCGTTAAGATCTTCCACTCTTCGGTTCGCAAATGACGCTTTGGTCTCGTTGTCAGACAAACAAGCCCTCCCGGCTTGAGAATTCGACGGAATTCAAACGCCCATGCATCGGCAATACTTCTGGGAAGATGGGAAAAACCCGAAAACGCGTAGATGATGTCGAAGCTGTTTTCGCAGTACGGAAGAGGGGGGAGTGAATGTCGAAGTCGGAGGTCGCAATCACCGGGAAGTACACGCCTTGCTTCGGCCAACAGCGAAGCTGTTTCGTCGACCCCAGCCAGACAGTAAGCATCTGTATCTCGAAGAAAAAATCGCAGTATGCGCCCCCAAGAAACGCCAAATTCGAGGATGGTGGACTTTCGACCAATCACATTGCTATGGCGTTCCGCCATGCGACACACGAACCGCCAAAACATCCATGCATCACGTAGAGCTTCATCTCCGTATTTGCCCACGGTCCTCTTTTGTATATCGACATCGGGGAGACCGAATGCCGGCGCCCGCCCACTTCCTTTGATTCTTCCGAACCAAGCCTCGTCACCGAGTTTCTGATGTTTCAACGCCGTCCCCAGAAGTTTTTGCATTCCTAGTCCATTTCTCGGCTGGTTTCGGCATAGCGTTAGTGCAACTGATCGCAAGCAGGCCACCGCGACTACGATCAGCCGCTTCTCAAGATACGGCAAATATTCTCACTCAAACCATCGACGTGGTGCGGGCAGCGCTTCCAAGATTTCGATTTTCGGATCAGACCTGTCCTTAGTGTAGCCAGGACTACTCGCGGGGTCCTCGAAGATCTGCGTTTGATGGATCCGCCTCAGATTTTTCTGCTCTCGCTCAAATCGTCTCCGACTTTCGCCGTGCGCATCGGACCCCCTAGAGGCGGACTCATGATGAATCAGGCACGCGAATGGTGTCCAAACAATGCGAAAGCCCGATTTGTGCGCCCGGAGACAATAATCCACATCGTTGTAGGCGACTGCAAAGTTTTCCTCGTCCCAGCGACCGACCACGCGCACACACGCACCAGAAATCAGCATTGCCGCCCCAGTTACGCATGTCATTGAAGAGCGTACGTGCAGCCGGTTCATAGGACCTCCGTAGTCAGACGGCTTATTTGCGTACCAATGTCCCGCCAGACCAGCGAGCCCGCATACCACCCCGGCGTGCTGAATACGCTGATTAGGATAGAGGAGTTTAGCGCCCACAATCCCAACCTTTTCAAACGTCAAGCAGTCCACCATTTCATCGAGCCATTTACCCTCGACTATGGTCACATCATTGTTGAGTAGTAAAAAATGTTCACCGCGACCGCGCGCTATACCCTCGTTAACGGCTCGGGAGAAATTAAAAGACGATTCCCTAATGTAATACGAGAAATTCGCAAATTTTTCAGCGTATCTCTTGTAAAGAGCGATGGTGGTCGGGTCCTTGGAACCGTTGTCGATCACGACAACCTCAAAATTATTGTACTCCGTTGTTTCAAAGATACCGGTCAACAAAGCAGTCATTAATGCTGTTGAGTCGAGGTTCGGAATAATTATGGATATTTTTGGCCGGCAGTTACTGGATGATTTGAATTCGACGCGGTGAAGCGTGCTTGTCAGTGCGCCAACAACGTCGGCCGGTTTCCCTTTACGCGAAAACTCTTCAACGAGAGCACGTCGCGCGCTATCCGTTGCGCGGTCGAGGAAGCGAAGTGAATATGTCAACGCCGTTCTTCGCCACCAGTAAGCGGGGTAAGGCACGTGAACGATATTTTTCTCCTCCAAACCGTCAAGGTATCGAAGCAATAAATCGTAGTCTTGCGAACCCTCAAAACCAACCCGCAGAAGCCCAATTTCTTCCAAGCGCTCTCTTTGATAAACCGAGAAGTGATTGATATAGTTCACCCCCGTCAGTAACACCGGATCATAGGCAGGCTTCAGCATAATGCTGATTGGCTGCAGTCGATCATCGACAATCAACTCATCGGTATAGAGGAAGGCGGCTTCCGGGCATACCGACATGGCATGCTGAATAACTCGAAGACCGTTCGGCGCTATTAAATCGTCGTGATCGAGTAATGTGACCCAGTCCCCCCGTGCGGCTTTGAGCCCGGCGTTTGTCGCGGCTGCGATCCCCTGATTGACGGCATTAAGAACTATAACGACATTGGGATCATGCTTCCGCGACGATAACCAATCCAGGGTTTCGACAGAATCCGAGCCATCGTCAGAAAATATTAGTTCGGTGCCAGCCATATTTTGCCGTTCGAACGACTCTACGAGCTCGCGCAGATGACGAGCGGGCGCATTGTAAACCGGGACGACGATGCTCAACCACGGCCTGACGACACCCTGCTGGACCGCTACCAAGCTGTCGGCGAGGTTGCTTGCCTTGGACATATACTCCGCGACGGCACTCCGTCTTCTCTGAAAAAGGGCAATCGGAAATCTTTTCCAGAATCTAGGGAGAGTAGGAAGCCATGCAACCGACAGTCCTTCAGCATTTTGTCGCTGCAGTGAAACGTAACGTTCCAGTTCATCAGTGTTGCGAAATGTCTCGGCCCTAAAAAATAACTTGCACTCTTCATCGCAGGGGTCCATTCGCAAACTACAAATTGTGCCAAAAGTCCCGACATCTGCAATTATCAAAAAATCCGATCCAATTCCAATCGATACAGAATCATCTTCAATAAAACCCCTCCCCTTGTTGACATACAGTCTCGGGCGCACCTCCACGTCGCGTGCTGTAATTCTCATGGCGATGTAGCGAGCCCGGAGAGGCCGGAAACGTAGAACGAAGTAAGGGTCTACTCCCTCTGCTTGCCAGAGACCTAGCTCAACTGGGTCGGCGACGAGTTCGTTCTGCGCAATGATGCTAAGCATATTTCCTCACTTCCCTTCCAGGGTAATCCTTCGAACTAGGCGCTCCAGCGCTAGACCGGTACATAACGAACCGAGTCCAAATGCTAAAAGATATTGCTTATCAAGCACCTGGCTGTTGTAAGTGGGATAAAATGCGGATCGCATCCATTCGACGGCATGAACCACCGGGTTCCAAGAAAGAGCGTATGCAATTTGGGACGGGAGTGCGGATATCACGAAAAGAGTGCCTGAAGATATGTAAACCACTATTAGGCAAAGCGCATACACCGTCGCAAAAAACGTGAACAATGCCGTGATGACACCCGCCACCATTCCCACCCCAACAGCTAAGAGGATGCACGACAAAAATGCTTGCGTAGCCTCAAGCCAATCGTAAGGGAACGGCCGATCGCCCAGTGAAAGAAGTATCAAGAAAGTAAGAAAAACGGTAAAACTGGCCGCGATGACCTCCAAAAAAGCTCTTGCGAACAATATATCCAAGACTTTGACCGCTGGAATAGCAAGCATAGGCCGATTCATCACTATCGATAGGGCCATAAATCTGGACACATACATGAATGTTAGACAAGGAAGAAGTCCGGTAGCAAAAAACAACCGCATGCTGTCGCCAAAGGGCGTCTTTCTCCCAGCAAACGCATAGATTAACAGGAGCACGAACATGTGGGCGAGCGGCCACACAGAAACCAACAGGAAGCCCAAGCCGTGATTGAAGAAGCGTGTGCGCATATCTCGCAGAATGACCGCTCGCATCACGTTGGTTTTTTGCCTGAATGCAAAGCGGATCGATCGTGGATCGGCGGCTCTCGCCCGTGCAACATTCTTCATAAACTAGTCCGTCCCCGTGCACTGTTCAGCCCTGATGTCGCTGTCACGCGCCCCAATAAGCACGGCGGAGCACCCACGGGAGAAGAGGCGGCATTCTTACCCCACATCTCTACGCCGACTTCGGTCCGCATTTCAATGAGAACAGAGCCCATCTCGATGGGAAAACTCATCCCGCTAGCTTGCTTCTTGCGAATACAAGTGCGCCAACGGACGCCGCCCATGCGATGACCGACGAAATAGCTGCGATCAGCATCCAGAATGCACGCCTTGGGAAAAGCGCCTCGTCTGGCAAATTTGGCTCCAGAAAGCTATCCAGATACATCAACTGCTGTTTGCTAATAAATTGAACCTGCTCGAAGGATCTAACGCTTGCAGCGAACTGTTGCTCGGCAAGCTGCAATTCAAATTGAAGGCCCGAAAGTTCGACCGAAACGCTTGCGAGATTATCTTCGGCTGATTGCCCGGTGCCAGCGACCTGCTTCCGAAGTTCATCGATCTGAGCTTCCTTGCTCTGGATCTCTCTTGCAAGAACGCGCATCTGAGGTGCGTCTTTTGAGACGCCGTCTAGCTTGACCGCATAGGAGCGCTCAAGCTCGAGCTTTTCCTTCTGAAGTGATGTAATGAGATTCGACAACATCAAAGACGAACCCTCCACACTCAGGATTCCAGTCTTATTTTGCTCAGTGGCCACGCGCGCCCTCACCTCGCGCAGCCTTGCGGATGCACGATCTAGATTCGACTTTGTCGTACTAACCACATCTTTCCAGATTCGGTCGCTAAGCTGGTTAATAGTGCGCTCAGATTCTCTAAGTATTGCGTCGAGAATATCTTTAGCATCTCGAGGAGAAAAGGCGCGGACGGTAACGGTAACAATTCCGCTCGACGGACTTACGTACGTCTTTACCATGCCATCCCAATAGTCGAGAAATTCTTCATATGTAGCACCTACCTTGAGCCGCGCCAAAACATCTGCTGACTCAACTTCGAACCTCCGCCGCACGTCAATCTCCTTTTCAAGGAACTCAAGAATCGTACGACTATGAATAAAGTTCGTAACGATCTGCGTGTCCTGAGCAATTTTCGCCGATGGTAACCCTGTAATCTTACCGAGCTGGTCCTTACCAATCGCGGGCGTCGAAGTCCTCACCACAAATCTAGATTCGGACTGATATTGATCAGATGCAAAAACTCCGAAATATAACATAGACGCTATATTCGGCAATACTAAAATAAAAACAAAAAATGAGAGCGAACACCAACGAAATAATCTATCAGCAAACCGTGGTCGGAGTCCGACAGCCTCATAGAGGCTACTACGATTTGACGTTGAAAAGCGCAACTTTCGAGCGGTTGAAGACAACGCCATAGCGACGACGCGGCTCTTCTGCAGGGCCGTTCGCTGCTCATTATCCTGTCTTAGGTCTGTCATTTTGGCGGGTCTTATCTCGATCGAAATTCTGTTTCTCATCAACGATTGAGGCGATAGTACGTCTCAATGGCATCGCCGAGTTTGTCAAAGAACAGCATCTGACCATCGACGAGAACAATGCCTTTGTCGCAGTACGCGCTAATAGTCGACATACTATGGGATATCATAATAATATCCGAGTCCTTGCGTCGCTGCTCAAATGCTGCTTTGCAACGCGCTTGGAATCGCGCGTCGCCAACTGCCGTAATCTCATCCACCAGATAGCAATCAAATTCAATTGCCATCGAGAGACCGAAGGCTAAGCGAGCCATCATACCTGAAGAATAGGTACGAACAGGAGCGTAGATATAGTCCCCTAACTCGGCGAAGTCCTCAACGTAATCAGAAACCCGCCGAACATCCTCACCATATGCGCGGGCGACAAATGCCAGATTGTCGCGTCCGGTCATTTGCTGGTGAAATCCACCAGAAAACCCCAATGGCCACGAAACGCGAACGTTTTTGGTGATCTTCCCGGTGTTGGGAAGCGCGGAACCAGCAATCATTTTCATCGTGGTCGACTTGCCTGCACCGTTTACTCCTAGCAGCGCGTAGGAGTAACCCGGTAGGAAATCGATACTGACTCGGTCGAGGATTACCTTTTTGTGGCCCTCAGTTTTGAAGTGTTTTGAAACGTTTCGGAACGTTATCATAGCGTTCCCAGTCACAAGCGATGATCTTCCACCGACGCCCAAATTAGCGCCAATGTGACCCAAGCCACCGAGAGAGCGAGCAAGATCAAAAACGGTGAAGACCAGCGATGGGGGTAAAGAGATTCCTCCGGGACGGTCGGTGGGACGAATACAACCACGTATAAGGACTTCCTGGCCGCCTCTATCTGTGCCGTCTCCAGATTATTCTGAGCGGACTCATAGAGACTCTCAGCTACACGGCGATCAGTTTCGAGGGCCGAAAAGGCATTGATGGCACCTGCAATATTTCCATCCTCCCCTTTTCCACCAGCAAGTTGCTCTCGCAGTTTTACTATCTGTCCCTCAAGATTTTGGCTTGCCAAAGAAAGCTGTTGGCGGGCTGGGGAGGATTCTGCATTCGACGCCTTGAGTACGAAAAGACGGGTGTCAAGTTCGAGTTTTTGGGCCACCAATCCCGCTAACAAAGAACCCGTCTCGGTCGCGCGCGCTTCTGGTGTCAAGAAGCCTGTCGTATTCTGAAAATTGTTAAGCGCACTGAGCGCTTGACGATAATTTTCAGTTGTCCGCTCCACTTCCTTGGCAAAACGCTGGATTACGTCACGCCGGGCACGCTCGGACAATTCGTTAATCAGTTTCTCGCTTTCACTAATGATTGCAGTTGCGAGTTGCCTCGAGTCCCCCGGAGAAAATGTACGAGTTTTCAACGTGATAATTCCGGAAGGTCCATCGATATAAGTTGTTACTTGATCCTCCCAATATCTTAGAAAATCTTCTATTGCCTCATCCTTCTCAAACCGTGAAAATATATCGGCGCCATTCGTAGAGAACATCGCGCGATAGTCGATGGTTTTGCCAATCCTCTGCAATATCTCTGTAGAGTGAATGAAACTCGTAACTATATACCCGTCCTGAGACATGGCGGACATCGAGAGAACGCTTGCGTCATCCTTTTCGTCCGAACGCTCCTCCGCGACGGATCTGACGGCAAACCGTGCTTCGGCTACGTATTGGTCCGAGGCAATGAAAGCGTAATAGATAATGCTAGCCAGAAACGGTACGAGAACGAAAATGCCGAAGCTGAGGAGGGCGTAAGGCATTCCCCAGGCGGCTTCTGGAGGGCCGGCGCGTGGGGCCATAGCAATATCGACTTCCGGCTGAGCAACACCAATAACGCCCGCACTTCGCAGCCTCTCCACAATTGTCGATTTCGCCTTCAGCAAAGTGCCTACCAACGGCTCTCTGCGATCATCAACGATGGTCTTCGGATCGTTCGGGTCAATTCTCATGCGACGAACTCATCTCCATCGCTTGGCGGACATAATAGTCTAAGATGAGATCATCTTCGATGTATAATTCCGCTACAGGGAGTGTTCGGAGTTGCGATGCAATCGCATTGATCACCCCGTTGCGCTGCAATATGGGGATCATATCCATTTCAATATTCAGCAGTTCACTTAAAGAAGCTGCAAACGTCATTGTATCATTGATGTGCCCAATTACGTCAAACCGCGATATGACATCCATCGCCGCCGCAATATCACGCCGATTTGGAAGTTGATCGCCATCGGAGCAACCAAATAGTCGCGTTGCTGGTGAGATCAAGGCCGTACGCACTTTGTCGGGAGCTCGCTTCAAGGCCTTCTCTAGCGAGCCTGAATCGTCGATATTTACGTCCTTAAAGTATCCTATCGCGGGTACCAAGCTCATCTGGTCTCGATCGCCGAGAAACTGCGGCTTCGCTGCAGAAAAACGCTTAAACATTGCGAGCCTCAGCGCCATCTCGTAGTAAGGATCCGTAAGCAACGCTATAGACTTAAACCCTTTATCTAAGAATCCCATGAAATTCTTCACCTGCAGGCGCCCACTCAAGTACATCGAAGACATACTATCTAAGTGAAATGCCTGTAGAGCCGTTTCATTGCCAAATCTATCCAGCGCCGGAAGCGCATATTGGAAGTGATTATACATCTCTCTATCAAAGGCAAAATACGGAAATAACTGGGTTTCGAAACGAACAATCTTGAGATTGACTTGCCTTGACTGGATAGGTCGCCGATAGAGCAACAACCCCGTCTTGCTGTCGCGAATACAAAGATTTGCTCGTTCGCGCAGTCGCGGAACGTTTGCTTCTGTAAGCCTAAAACCAACCAATCCGGTCTCATGACGTCCCGCCGACAAAACGGCTTTATGCAGTTGGTCGCACAACACCATTGCAACCTCACCCTCGTCGTCCGAGACTAGGACGCTAGGCACCTCCGAGAATCCGTCCGGTATCAGATAGCCTTCAATGAGGGGGCCCGTGTCGCGTTGAACGTTAAACAGCAACTCTGGTCTACTTTATCGTCTCGGTTCTCTTCGCATAGAGTGAGAAGCACGGGCCACCGCCGTGAGTCAGATCCTCCTGTCCAATTCGGATGTCACCAAAGCCAAGCGCTGCGAGCAACGAAATGATATCGTCGCGGTGCATCCAATAGTGCCGATCTTTCATTCCACCGCAGAAGTTGTCATTGGTATTTGCGTTATGATAACCACGTTCGAAATAACGCAATGCTAAACCGGCATACGTCCGGATTTCCATGTTGCCGCTAAACGCCTGCCTACGACTGTCATGCACTGGCATGGCGTTATCATCGAAATAATGAGTCCATAGGAACAAACTGTCACAATGGTTAGCGACCTCGGACAGGAAGAGTCCCGGGTCCGCCATATGATAGAGAACGCCAGACGCAACGACTAGATCGTAATGCTTCTGCGTCTCCTCAAGCCAACGTATCGCATCTCCCAAGTAAAAATTTACCCGCTCTATTCCGAGCACTTCTTTGCTCACAAGACAACGTAGAAAACATCCCTTATTTGCTTCGATGGCATCAATTGACGCAGGGCCTTGCTTACTCAGCATGTACGTATGCATGCCCTCTAGCGGCCCAATCTCTAATACTCGCTTGCCCTTCAACGGCCCTGCCTGTTCGACCGCCCAAATGATGCGGCTATCCGCAAAGAGGGGATGATTGCCTGCCTTAAGTCCGAACTCAGCCGGAAAAGCTGAGTTCCAGCCGGGCAGTGCGTCTATCGCATTTTGGTGTCTCGGTGTTTCATGGCTATATTGACCAAACACTTGGTCATTCGAGTGGCTGCCACGATCGAGGGTCCGTCGCCTGAATTTCTTCAACCCGAACATGGGCTTATTCCTTTACCAGTTGCGCCGACGAGCGGCAAGATGCGATGTACGTGGACCCGCGAATTGGAAGCGACTAAACGCCCTCGTCACACGGTTCGTAGTGATGTTAGAGAACAACTTGGTTGTCGCCTGCCTTCCGTCGGGGCGTCCAACTCATCAATTTAGCTCTTGAAGTCGACACGAATGTTGATCCGTCGGCCCCCATCTGTTGCTGACAAGGCTGAACATAAACAACCAACTCACCACGCCGATACCAAGCGTCCTTGTCTACAACCGGTTCGTAATGACCGAGGTCCTGGTTAACGAGTACCTGTTCGGTACTCTCCTCGAGCGCGAAATCAGGGGCCCTCAGCAGTCTGCAAACTAAATTGTTATTCCGCTCTACGCTACGATAGATAATCAGGATTCCGCCCACGAATGCCACGAACTCCGGCCGGCTGTGAGGAAGAGGAAGGGTGCCTCCTCCAGCGACCCGGAATGGCGTCTTGAAGTCGCTCGCCACACTGATTTGCCATGAGCGTCCATCATGCCTGCACAACCGATACTGGGGTATTCCATCCTCGTCGTCCCAGTATGTCATCGCAGCGGGATGATTGCCCGGCATGATACCTGATGATGATTGATTCATCAGATTAGCACCGATCGGCACTGGCACTACTCTTTCGGCATTGGTTTGAGTGAGTGGTTTTGAGAGCTTTATACCTCGTAGTGTTTCTATGCTACGGCAGCCATCACGCGATCGAACATAGTCGATGCCGACGTTCACCGCATCGCCTGCCGAAGTCGCTTCGACATACTGACGCCAAACTAGAAAGAGATGCACCACACCGTCAGAACCCTGCGCCGGGGTATTGACGTATGGGCCGCTCGTCCATTGCGACCCACGACCGCTGGCAATCGGCAACATATCGTTCCGCCAAGATTGAGACACTACATCAAACCTGCTGACCAACAACTCCCCGTCGAAGTGAGGGCCTTTGCGGTACAATAACAGTAGTTGACCATCCAGGTCGTTGAGGAACATCGGATATGTTGCCTCGGTTAAAAGTACCCTTGGTGGTAGGAAGCCGTCCTCAAACCTATCCGACTTAGAGCTGGCGCCCCATAGGGCACTGACGTGAGCGCCGAAGGCGAGATGCAGCTTTCCGTCTTCATCAACGCCCATCGCAACAGATTGGTGGGCGTCATAAGGGCGCAGCTCTGTCCTCACCTGAACGGAATGCAACTCCCCGTCACTCAACCGTTGCCGAGTTACTTTGATATGCCCCTCTCCGGAGAAATAGCACAGATATCGATACGCGTCGTCACTGACGAACGCGCGCCGATAGGGCACGCAGTTAACTGAATTTCCCGCCCAGACCGACCCTAATGACCGCGACGACCGGGGAACCAAGAACTTCCCCGATTTCATGCGTGTATAACCTCGCCAACGGTCATAATCAGCGGTTTCATCCTAGGCACCACGCCCTTGAAATGTAGCCGCGACCGTTTTTCGCAGCCGAGCAATCTCCTCGCCGTGAAAAGCCCGCCGAACTTCCTCAGCGTATTGCGGATAACGTTTGGTAACGGCATCGACACCAGCTTGCACAAGCTTCGTTTTCTCTTCTTTGAAACTAGCACTTCGCTCGTGATAGACGTACGCCCACGGCGTAATGCAATTCCGCCAACCAGCACCGATTGCTCGCATGCAAAAGTCGTTTTCTTCTCCGTACCCACGCGGAAACGCCACCTCGTCGAAGTTCCCGATTTCGTCCAACAACTGCCTACGAATATACATGCAGAACCCGGATCCAGTCGGAACCTCGACCGGTACGCAATGCGCAGCATTTTGAACGACATTCATCGCCAGCTCCTCAGCATCCCAAAACTCAGGAAGGCGATTTCGTTTCCCCATTTCAGGAAATGAGAAGGCACCCGCGTTGTCGCTCATCGCAGTAACCGTACCTACCTTTTCGCTTCGATAAACTGCCGCACGCAGGCCAGCTACCCAGTTTGGGGTCACGATCGCATCGCTGTTCAGCAAAATCACATCATTAGGACTACAGAGGGAGATGCCCTTGTTCACACTCTTAGTGTAGCCGAGATTGATCTCGTTACGAATCACTCGTACGCCCGACGAATTGGCGTATTCGTGAAGTAATTCCGTCACTTTGTTATCACTACTGCAGTCATCCAAGGCAATAATATCACACGAATCCGGGTCTGTGTACTTTGCCACCGATTCTAAGCACTGCTTTAGTTCAAGATATGCATTATAGATCGGGATAACAATTGTCACGCGACGCGCAGAAACGTTACCCGATACCCCGAACTGCGGCGCGATGTTTTCCTTCCTCGCGCCGGTGGCGATCACGGACATAGCCGTATCCAATTCCCCCGTTAAACGAGTCAACGAAAACTCGCTTACAACGCGATGGTAGCCCGCGGTGCCCATTTCTTCTATAAGATGCGGTGCTCGGCATAGATCGCGGACCGCATCTGAGGCAGCTTCGATGTCACGATACGGAACTAATTTTCCGGTGACATCGTGCTTGACCAGTTCACCAATTGCTCCCCACTCGTATGCGATCACCGGTCTACCCGCAGCCATAGCTTCCGCAACCGTGCGGCCGAACGACTCTGCAAAATTCGATAGACTGAGAACTACGTTCACCTCCGCCATAGCCATTGAAGGAGTCGCAAAGTAGCCCGCAAACCTCACGTTCTCGGGCAGATCCGGATCCATCTTAAGCGCTTCGATGTACTGGTTGTCGGGTCCAATAACGACGAATTCCGCTTGGTGTTCCAAATCGCGGCATCGCTTCGCTACTTCGATGAAATCTGCTATGCCTTTTTTCGGAATGTTACTGCTGATTATCCCGAACTTAATCTTCCCATCAACCGGATTGTCTTGAAGAAAATCGGCCGCATTCACGGCATTTGGCACTAAGAACGTCCGCCCGTGCCGGGAAAAAAGATGGCTAGTGGCTTCCGAATTCGCGACTATGTAGTCGGATCGTTCGAAAACAAACCTTATAATTTCCTCAGCCGTGAGACCGAGCCTTTCTTGGAGCGGAGCATCCAAGGAGATCAACTCGCGGACGTGTGTTACTCTAATTCTATTGAGGCGCTTGGCCGCCTCAAGCGGCTCAAGCAACACAATCGTGTTTGCATAAACTATATCAATGTTATTTTGAATAATGATTTCAGAAAAATTCAGGAGAACGTGTTGATCGAGGTCTCGTTTTCCGTACCATTGTTGGTAGGACAGCACATAAATCTTAGCTGAAAACTTCTTCAGCTCAGAAATGTATTCTCGATTGTTCCCACTGGGAAGCGTAACCACTACATTGTAGCCACATGCAGAAAGCGCTTTGGCGACGTCTAAGAAACTTCTTTCCCCACCAAATAAATGATGTCCAGAAACATGCGCACAAAGAAGTACGTTGGGTCGACCCGTATTCATCACGAAACCATCGATCAGCTTTGGCCTACTACCATCCTTCAGTTTTGTTGTCGGCCTAAACGCTGATACGACCTTGCTAGTACCGGTTTGTGGTATCGCTATAATAGGATCGTTTGTCCACCGGGGCGCATATTCTCCTAGCACGGACCTGACAACACGGAGGTAACTGTCACCGAAGCGCTGATCCGGCTCGAGCACTGTCCCTTCAGCCCACTCATTCCAGGCATTAATAAATAGCAGTGACTCTTTTTCCTCACGCTGCGCATTTTCCTGCTTCACGATATTTTTAAGCCACCTTCTGAATTTCATCGGCGTACAGCCGTGGAAGATTCGCGCGTCCTGCATGCGGCGAGCGGTATTATCCCACCCCATCATTGCACCACGGTGCACAGGCCACTCGTAACCTTCCTCAAAACGTGCTAGATCACCGTCAACTACCGCGTCGTAACTAAGTATTTCGCCATTAAAATCCGATTTGAGATCTTTCATTTCAGATCGGACATCATGGCGTGCGGTTTCATGCGGCGGAAACATTACGTATGCATCCAGGCCAAAATCTTCAGGAGGACCCTCAAGGGGCTCCAATCCAAACCTGACGGCGCACAAGTGTATCTCGCCGATACCTTGCCGCCTGCACTCCTCACGCCACAATTTAGCGACATCCAACCAGTTGGGGATAACTCGAATTCGATACACAACCACGACCGGCTTGCCCTGATGTCGAATGTACCGGCTGTCACGCATCATAGAGATGAATTCGTTGATAAGAGCCAGATTTGATTCTTCGCTGTAGCTCTGCTTCAGAAGGACGAACTTCTCCTGGCCGTCCCAATTACGCGACCAGTTCTCGTTTGCCCAGCATACACAAAACGGAAGATCGATCTCGCGATCGCCTAACATCTGCTCGATGGGCTTGTTTAGAAGCTTCTTCCCGTCGAACCAGTAGTAGTAGTAGCAGAAACCATGTACGCCATTATCGCGCGCCAACTTCGCCTGAAATTTCTGCGTCTCCGGTAGACGGAGATCGTAATAGCCCAAATCTTTGGGGCGGCGTGGCTGATAGTGATTTCGAAACTGCGGTCCCGCACGAACAACATTGTTCCATTCTGTGAAGCCGGCCCCCCACCATCTACTATTTTCTTCAATAGGATGAAATTGGGGCAGGAAGAATGCGATCGTTTTGATTGTTCGGTTCTGAGAACCTGACGCGAGGGATACCGCGTTCCGTTGGTACTGGATACCTAAAACTTCAAACTCGCCCTCGTTCGCTATAAAGCTGACAAGGACCAAAAATCTATCACGCCATTGGCTGTCATTTTTTCCATGTCTTCCCAAAATGTCTTTTGGCGATAGTCGTAAAGCCGCAATCTGTTTCAACAACAGGGCATCGAAAGAGTGCCTTCGCCCGCTAGCAACTTCGATCTCACCTGGCGTGTACGAAGACCCGATTCGAGGAAGAACAGTGTTTAGAAACGTCCTTGTATCTCCGTCTGCGCCTGGATCTATGATGAAAGTGACGTCCGAAACGATTGCCAAGTGTGGCGCGCACTCGAACAGCTCTGAACTTCGGGGAGCGAAAACATCTTTGGCTTGCGCCCCGGAGAATATCACGAGCACACGATCGTACTCAGAGAGTAGATTCGAATTTACCACATGGAGAATTCGCTCACACTCGCCGAGTTTAGACGAGTATCCAGCGACGTAAAAGTTCCCGCATTTTGACAGGTCAGCTCTCACCTGACCAGAAGACATACTGCCATGTGCGCAGATCACGAGCACGTCGTAAGAGTCGAGCGAGCATACAGAGAGCTGCTCTTCAAGATCGCTCCAGTCCGGATGGCTCCCGATTTCGAAAACAATCAGATGCCCGGCACGGTTAACGCTAGATCGCGGCGTGAAAAAGTCTGGCATCCCATTACGGGTCGGAGGCAAGTATTCAAACGTCCTGGGTGGGGCGCCCTGAATTACAGCTGATGCTATCACCTGGAACACAACTCCCCTCGAGTATTCCGCAGGCAGGTTGAGCGGTTTTCCATCGACTAAGCATCTCACTTGGTGCCTCAAACCATCCCTGAAACGCTCAGGAATGCTGAAAGTGAAGCCGTGGCTTCCGTTCCCTACACCCGAATTTCTAAGGTCAATGCGCAGGACGTCCGCTTTGATTCTTCCACACTCTACGCCGTCAATCTCCACGGTAACATCAACCGAGGCCGTAGGTTCCCTGAGATTGCAGGCCCATCCGGTAACGGACGTATCGGTTATCTGGTCAACATGGCCCGCCCCCTGAAAGTCTTGACGAAAGATGAAACCGTCACGAAACGCCTCTGCCGCCTGCAGCCGGACACCCGAACTCGTGAACACCAATTCGTGCCGTTGTCCGTCCGCCAAAGTTGAAGGAGCGCGCCAGGTAAAGTGCTGCTGGCTCGGCTGCTGTGTACCGGAGTTGCTCAACGGAACTTTAAACCTATCGACGACACGGCCTTGAAGCTCAACTGCCACGACAGCACTTAGATCCGTGTCCTCTCTAGGGCTAATCCATCCCGATACTACTCGGCCACCCACACTTTCTATGCGGCCGGACGCAATTGGCGCCACATCAGTAACGTCGCCCAGAACGCTAAGTAGGCCAGCCTTCTCGTCATTCCCGCAAGTGGCGAGGTAGTGCGCAAATGGGTTAACTTGTCCGCCTCGCAGATGCGGGTTCTTTCGAAGGTGTGCGTCTGTATTAAAATTCCTGTTTGGATCGTTACCTTCTTTCCAGCCGAGAAGAACGTAGTGAAGAACTACGTCATCTTTGCTGCTAAGCTTTCGGCTATTATTGATATAGAAGACCCGGTCGAAGTAGCCATCTATCGCCTTTTTCTGCTCCAGCGCAGATAGCTCGTGCTGACGATTTGTAAACCGAAGCTCGGCTTCGCCATACTCGACGTAGTGCGACAACGGCTCGACGCCCGCCGCTTTTACGTCCGCATATTTTTGTAGATAGTAGTTTACGTCAAAATCGCTTGAAGGATTCCATCCTTGCTTCCACCCAATTTTGAAGTAATGATCTATTGCATTCTCACTCGTCACTTGGCCTTGACTTTGCGCGCAGTAGAATCTCTCGTCGAAGAATCGACTGAACGCACCGGATCGCATCTTGAAGAACAATTCTTCGGCCGGAGTTGCAAACCGCCCTTCTACCTTACCGTGCGTGACATAATGGATCAGCGGGCATATTCCGCTGGTTGCGACATCTTCGTAAGTCCTTAAATAAAACTCAGTATCGAACAGTTCAGACGGATTCAATCCATCCTTCCAGCCTAATTTGCAGTAATGTCGAAAGCCATTGGTCGTTAGTCTATACTTCCTCCGGACTCTTTCCTTATAGTATTTTTCGTCAAAATACTCCCCGGCCAAATTCCTAAGGTTCACATAACGCCCTTTTGCGCCAAAAATACTAATCAAAACAACCTCATCCTCTATCTATCCAACCAACTCAAATACGCTTGATTACTAGCCTCAGGCTCCGAGTTTCACGGTAGTAGAACGCCGAGTTGGTATTCGCTGTTGAATGGCCGAGTGTTGAAGGTACTTTGAAGGTCCGATCCGATGCACCTTACCCCCCGCCGAACCAAGCTACGCATTCGTTCGAAACAGCTGCCGGCGTGGCGTATATCACAGGGCCCCGCACCCGGACTAGGCCAAAATTGGCGCTTTGTGCTTTTGTGCGCCAGGCTCAAGAGCAGCTTTTCGCCCCAGCGTCGCGCATTGGCCAATAAGTAGTAAGCCGACCACCGTCCGCCCACCAACCATTCATCGAACGCATGGAGGCGCTCACGCCCCTCAGAGGGGCCGGCCGATGCTGGAATAGGCAAAGCCGTGCTTGGCAACCTCGTCCTGGCGGTAGATGTTTCGGAGGTCGACGAGCACAGGCGTCTTCATCGCCGACTTCAGGCGGCGGAAGTCGAGCGCGCGGAACTCGTTCCATTCCGTCACGATCACCAATGCATCGGCTTCGTTGGCCGCTTCATAGGGGTCGCTGGCATAGTCGATGCCGTCGATGATCTTCCGGGCGTTGTCCATGCCTTCCGGGTCGTAGCCGACAATGTGGGCGCCGGCATCCTGCAGCGTCTGCACGATGGCAATCGCCGGGCTGTCGCGAATGTCGTCGGTGTTCGGCTTGAAGGTGAGGCCGAGGACCGCGATCTTGTGGCCGCGCACGTCGCCGCCGGCCGCCGCAATCACCTTGCGGCCCATCGCCCGCTTGCGGTTGTCGTTGATCGCAACCGTGGTCTCGACGAGACGGACGGGCGCATCATGGTCCTGCGCGGTCTTGACCAGGGCCAGCGTATCCTTCGGGAAGCACGAGCCGCCGTATCCCGGTCCGGCATGCAGGAACTTCGAGCCGATGCGGCCGTCGAGACCGATGCCGCGGGCGACGTCCTGCACATTGGCGCCGACCTTTTCGCAAAGATCCGCCATCTCGTTGATGAAGGTGATCTTCATCGCCAGGAAGGCGTTGCCGGCGTACTTGATCAGCTCGGAGGTGCGTCGTGACGTGAAGACGAGCGGCGACTGGTTGAGGTAGAGCGGCCGGTAAACCTCGGTCATGACGTCGCGGGCCCGCACGTCATCATCGGCAACACCGATGACGATGCGGTCAGGCCGCTTGAAGTCCTCGATCGCCGCGCCTTCGCGCAGGAACTCCGGATTGGAGACGACAGCAAAGTCGGCCTCCGGATTGGTTTCGCGGATGATGCGCTCGACCTCGTCGCCCGTGCCGACCGGAACGGTGGATTTGGTGACGATGACGGTGAAGCCCTGGAGGTTTACGGCGATCTCGCGCGCCGCCGCATGCACGTAGGAGAGGTCCGCGTGGCCATCGCCACGGCGGGAAGGGGTGCCGACCGCAATGAAGATGACGTCGCTGTCGGCGACGGCGGAAACGAGATCGGTGGTGAACGACAGACGGCCCGAGGCGACGTTGCTGGCCACCAATTGATCGAGGCCGGGTTCGAAGATCGGAATACGCCCCTGCATCAAGGCGTCGATCTTGCTCTCATCCTTGTCGAGACAGACAACGTCGTGACCGAAATCCGCAAAACACACACCGGAAACGAGGCCTACATAGCCGGCGCCGATCATCGTGATTTTCATGTTTAGTTAGCTCTGAATTTCGATTTTACCAATGGCTTCACACCAGATAGTGAAAGCATCCTCGGGCGGCGCGAGTTCTTTTCAAGCTTGGGTGAAACATGCTTTGCCCTAATAGGCTGAGGGTGATCGGAGCTTCCGCTTTTCCTCGAAGAATTTGTAATTTGGCGCTAACTGCCGCTCATTGAGTAGCCAGAAATTACTCAAGTTCCAGCCAACTTAAGAAGATATTTTCCATACGATGTTTTAGCGTACGATTTTCCGTGTTCGATTAGTTCGTCGCGAGTGATGTATCCGTTGGCGAATGCAATTTCTTCGATGCACGCTATGTTTGTGCCTTGGCGATGCTGGATTACGCGCACAAACTCCGACGCCTCCAAAAGACTATCGTGAGTGCCAGTATCAAGCCACGCGTATCCGCGCGACATAATTTCGACAAAAAGGGCCCCCTGCTCCATGTAGAGTCGATTGAGGTCAGTAATCTCATACTCGCCGCGGCTAGACGGCTGTAACCCCTTTGCCAACTCGACCACTTTATTGTCGTAGAAATAGAGACCAGTTACGGCGAAGCGCGACTTTGGTTTCTCGGGCTTTTCTTCCAGGCTCAGCGCGTGTCCATCCGTTGCAAGCTCGACAACACCGTAGCGTTCAGGATCGTCGACTTCATAAGCGAATACCGTCGCACCACTCTTGCGATGCCGCGCCTTTTCGAGCAGGTCACCTAGACCGGCGCCAAAGAAGATATTGTCCCCGAGCACAAGGGCAACGTTATCGGCACCTATGAATTCTTCACCAATCGTAAATGCCTGCGCGAGCCCTTCGGGTTTGGCCTGTATGGCATATGACATTCGAAGTCCCAAAGATGCGCCATCGCCAAAAAGCCGCTTGTAGCTTTCCAAGTGCTCAGGTGAGGAAATTATCAATATATCCCGAATATCAGCCTGCATCAACACAGACAACGGATAGTAAATCATCGGCTTGTCGTAAACCGGGATTAGCTGCTTATTAATAGCCAGGGTCGCGGGATGGAGGCGCGTACCGGAACCACCTGCGAGAATTATTCCCTTCATACAAACCTCTACTCTCTTTTCTCAAAACTGCGCGCAGGCCGATACTATACCGGTGAGATGCAACATAGTTTCGCGTTTTTCTTCCAGTTTTCAGTCAGAAATAGAAGCAAGGACTTGTTGTAATGCAACAGGCCATTCACGCGCTTCGATACCAAAATCCCGCGAAAGCTTTTCGGTCGATAGACGCGAATTCGTGGGGCGTCGGGCCGGTGTGGGATACTGCTGTGTCGAGATTGCCGTCACGGTCGGGACTACATACCCCGCCTTACTCCGCTGCCGGAATATTTCACATGCAAACTCATGCCAGGTAGCCTGGCCAGAATTTACAAAGTTGTATGTGCCAACGGGTGCGCCTTCATCCTCGATCAAGCGATGCGCAATCGAAGCTAGAGCCAACGCGATGTCTGACGCGGCAGTTGGGGAACCAGTTTGGTCGCTAACAACGCTTATCAATGTCCGTTCGCGCCCTAGGCGCAGCATCGTCCTCACAAAATTTGCACCGTGCGCGCTGTAGACCCAAGCGGTACGCAGAATTATATGTCGTTGGTTTCCGGTCCGAACTGCCTGTTCTCCGGCTTCCTTCGATGCACCATACACTCCCAACGGCGCGACCGGATCATACTCAACGTAAGGACCACTTTTTGTCCCGTCGAAAACGTAGTCAGTCGACACATGTATGACCGGAATATCCAGCCCCTTAGTCGCAGCAGCTATCGCCGCGGGCGCCAATGCATTTACTTTCCAAGCAGCCAAGACATCGCTTTCGGCTCGGTCGACAGCCGTATAAGCAGCGGAATTGATGACGGCCGAAAAGTCACCTGACGCAATATATTGACCGATCGTATCGCACTCAGTGAGATCCAACTCGCTGCGGGTCGGCGCGATCAATTCAACATCGTCGGGCCAAACGCACCGCAGCAGTTCAGTCCCCACCTGCCCAGTGCCGCCAGTAACCAGTATCCGTCGCTTACTCATGTACCCAGCCCTCGTCGTTTGGCGGCCTGGCTGCGATCGAGAATCTCCGTCCACCAGTCACGGTTGGCCAAGTACCAGGCAACGGTCTTCTCAATTCCACTTTCAAAGCTCTCAAACGGCTTCCAACCAAGTTCGTTGCCGATCTTGGCTGCGTCGATAGCGTATCTTTGATCGTGGCCGGGGCGATCGGCAACATATGTCAGCTGTTCGGCGTAGGATTGCCTGTCGTCGCGTGGCTGTAAGCGATCCAGAATTTCACATACCGTCTTCACGACATCGATGTTGCGACGCTCTGAGTTGCCGCCCACGTTGTACGTCTGACCCGGAACCCCCTTCTCGAACACACATTGCAGGGCTCGCACATGGTCTTCAACGTAGAGCCAGTCGCGTACATTGGTACCGTTGCCGTATACGGGAAGCGGCTCGCCTGCGAGTGCCTTGACGATCATAAGCGGAATGAGCTTTTCCGGAAAATGATAAGGCCCGTAGTTGTTCGAGCAGTTGGTGATCAGGACGGGCAGACCAAATGTGTGGCCCCAAGCGGAGACGAGATGGTCCGAGCCTGCCTTGGAAGCGGAATAGGGCGAGCGAGGATCATAGGGTGTAGTTTCAGTGAAGTAACCCGTCTCGCCGAGTGAACCGAAAACCTCATCCGTCGAGATGTGGTGAAAGCGAAAACTCTGCGCACGATCCGTCGGGAGCTTGCGCCAGTAGTCCAAAGCCGCCGCCAGCATGGTGTACGTGCCGACCACATTCGTCTGGATGAAGGCACCCGGGCCGTCGATCGACCGATCGACGTGAGATTCGGCAGCAAGATGCGTAATGATGTCCGGCTGGAAGTCTTCGATGGCGGCCACAACCGTTTGCTCGTCGCAAATATCCCCTTGCCTGAAGCGATATCGCGGGGACGACGCAACGGAAGACAGGGATGTCAGCGTACCGGCATAGGTCAGTTTGTCGAAATTCAGCACGTCATGTTCGGCGCTCTCGATAAGATGCCGGACCAGGGCCGATCCAATGAAGCCGGCACCGCCGGTAACGAGAATACGCATGATCAGTCCTTTCAGATCTAAACCTCGACGAGTTCGAGCGGCACCCCGTCGTAGGAGAAGGGGCTGTCGAAATCACGCAGGAGCGGCTGGCGCCCATCCTTGGGGCTCAGGAGCGGCTCAACGCCTTGCGGCAAGGGCCACTCGATTCCGATCTGAGGATCGTTCCAGAAAATGCCGCCATCATTCTCCGGAGAATAGAGATTAGAAACCTTATATGTGACCTCTGTCGAAGGTTCGAGCGTCACGAAACCGTGTGCGAACCCGACGGGGACGTATAGTTGGTTGCCGTTCTCCGCTGAAAGTTCGGCGCCGACCCAACGTCCAAATGTCGGGGAGGCTCGACGTATGTCGACAGCGACATCGAAGATCCGACCGCGGATGCATCGAACGAGCTTAGCTTGTTCGAAAGGAGGAGTCTGAAAATGCAGCCCCCTCAGAGTTCCAACAGGAACGGAAAGAGAATGGTTATCCTGAATGAAGCGATCGTCGATACCGTAACCTGAGAAAATCTTCTCGTTGTAAACTTCGGAGAACCACCCCCTATCGTCACCGAAACGCTTCGGACGAAGCAACACAACCTTGGAAGTCATTGGCAATACCCTGCATGCAGAAACCGAGGGCCATCAGCCCAGCGAATACACAACGGCGCATCTACGCCTGCCGCTGCTTAAAGACCTCAAGACCCGTATCCGCTGACGAGGTCATTTGCAATACTGCTCGGTGCGTTGCAACTGCAACCCTCCGACGCAACTTCAAATCATCAACAAGTTGTACGACGGTACGGCACCAATCATCTACGGCATAGCGCATTCGCAACTCACCTCGGTCATTGGAGGAGCCATATGCGAGGCCATCGGAGAACACACCTGCCGCCCGAAATCGCGCCACGTCAATGCGTTTCGTTGGGGCGCGGCTGTCGTTGACGTGAGTTGGCGCCAGCGGCACGAGCATGATGTCAATACGCCGATGGCTCGCGTCGGCCAAATACTCCGTCCAAGGCATCGGTTCTCGAATCTGCACGCGCTCGAGGCCCTGCCAGATTCCTCTCGCTCGCCGGTCGGCAAACACCTCAAATCGAACTTGCGGGCGTTCACGCAAAACCTCCGCAATAATCGGCCGGAGGAATCGATGCTCCTCAAGGTGTACCGCGGTCGCGTGATAGGCGATCAGAACCTCCCGGTTCGCCGGATCAAGCGTTTCAACATCATCGTTTGCGCTCAACCAAAGCGATTTTGGGGGCGCCGGCGGCAACACTGTGGCCTTTGCCTCCTTCAGGCGAGACGCAAGGTGTGGCGTGGAGGCCCAAACGATATCCAAATGCCTGTTCAGGCGGCTAAGCGGCCAAAGAGCGCGATACCAAAGGAACAGCCGGTAGAAAAAATCAGCGTCTCTACCGGTCACGACAGCAGGGATGTCGTCGTCGAGGAACAAACCCACACCAGAGAGACGTTCCGCATTGCTCTCGATCCAGCGCAGGATAGACGGCGATGCGTAGCGGCAAATGATGACGAAGGCCCCGTCGGCATCCACGGGCGGCGTTTCGCGACCGCGGATGTCGGCCACCTGATACGGTGGCATGTCTGGCGCTTCAAGACGCGCGGCGAGGTAGTAGTCGAAGGTGGGGTTCGGTATCCGCCCGAAGACGATGATCCGCTTCACCGGCTGCCTTGGACGACCGGTGGCCTCCTCCCGCAGCCGCGGCTGAGGCAGCCGCCGCTCGATCCAGCGGGCCATCCGTTCACGCAAGCGGCTCAAGCGCTCGACCTCGCGGCAAGAGTTCTCGGATGCGCTTCGAGAACGAATTCTTCGCCAATGAGCGAGAGGTTCGGGTTGTAGTAGGGGTCGGCTTTCAACGTATCGCTCCAGCGCTCATGCATGGCTCGCTCCTCCCCCGCAAAGCGCTGAAGCTTCTGCGGCGTATCGTCGGCGCCGCGCGAGACGCTCTCTCTATGCAACATCGTCGCCGCCGGCGTCCACACAATACGCAAGCCTGCTTCTCGTAGTCTCAGGCAGTAGTCCACATCGTTGAACGCAACTGTCAGCTTCCGCTCGTCCATGCCGCCGAGGCGGTGCCATAGATCCTTGCGTGTCAACAGACAGGCCGCGGTCACGGCCGACATATCACGACGTTGGCTCAGAAGCCCTTTGTCACCGTCGCCCTTCGGGTCGAGAAAGTGGAAGCTGTGGCGCGCGACTGTCCCTGCACCGAGCGTCACGCCGCCATGCTGGACGAACCCATCCGGAAACAGCAGCAAATTTCCTGCAGCGCCGACCGTCGGATCATCGAGTTCACCTGCCAGGTATTCGAGCCAATGGCAATCAATCGGCTCAACATCATTGTTCAACAAGAGGATGAGGTCATGTCGGGCGGCATCGACGCCGACATTGCAGGCGCGGGAAAAATTGAAACCCCCGGCAAGAGGTATGCGACGGATGCGTCCCGACTGCTCATACAGAGAGAACAAGGCCAGCGTGGCTGGTTCGGCGCTATCATTGTCGATGACGATGACGTCAAGGTCCGCCGGTGCCGTGTTCTCGAAGAGACCTTTGAGACAGGCCTCAAGCAAGTCGGCCCTGTCGCGCGTCGGAATGATGACGCTGACGGCAGGGCGCTCGCGTTTGGGCTGAACGATGGTGTCGCGACGGTCGCTCCGACGGCAAGATGATCCCTGATGCAGCAGCACTCTCGGCAGATGCATGATCGCTCCGGACGACACCTGCGCCATCGCGATGACAATTTCGGGTGTGGTTGCGCATTCCGGAGAAACGCCATCTGGGATGCAGGCCAGGCGAAGAAGGGCACCTTCCAGGGGAAGCCATCCGGAGCGGGCGAGTGGCTCATTCCAGGCTGGCTTGAAGAAAGGGGCAACACGCGCGCCGTGGGAGTCCATCTGATCTTCGTCACAGTAGACGACCGCGACATCCCTAGAGAATGCAAATGGACGCGCCAATCGCTCCAGGGCCTTTGGGGCGACGCGCATTCCTGCCGGAAGCCGTAGCCATAAGAGGTCGTCGCTCGCCTCGCCTCGCTCCAACACCTGTTCGATCTCTGCCGGATGCGCCTCTTGGAAGTCTCGCCACGTCTGGCTTTCGAGCGACTGTCTGGTCTGCGCAACCGCGGCTGCATCGGCGCCTTCAATAGAGACGAGGATCCGCGGCCTTCGCGGCCACGTGTGCGCATCATCTCCCGTTTCGTTCGCCTCCGCCAACGCTTGGGCTTCGACCCAATCGCTGTAGTCGGGGGCGGAAAGGGCGTCGCATTGCCGAACGAACCGAAACTCGGCTCCTTTTCTGTTGCCCGCGAGGAACAGTCTTACAATCTGCAAGAACGCCAGGGTACGACGGAATGCGATCAGGAGCGCCGCCTCTGTGAGAGACAGACGTCGGATCTTGATCTGCGGCTCTGTGCTTGCTGAAGCGTTTGCAGTCGCGATGTCTGGCAGCAATGACACTGCCTCAAGCTGCACCGGCGTCCAACCATAGAAGCGCCCCCGCCCCCGCCGATCGAGCAGGAAGGAACGGAAGACCGCACCAGGGGTTCTATCGCGACGCTTGAACGCAAGCTGCGGCCGGCAACCGAGGCGGTTGTCGGGATCGCAGACCGAAAGCGTGATCGGTCGATCCGCATAGTGCGTGGCGCCACGCCTCAATGCGACTTCGATTTCGTCATGAGATGGCTCGACCATCTGCTCCAATCCATCGCCGCCTGGCGGGTATTCAGTTCCTAGTCGAGCCATTGCCATCGCAGAAAAATGGATTGGAGCGCAAGCCGCCTTAGTCGGCAGCGGAGGTCTCAGCCGCTCCCGTCACGTTCGACGCCCTACGCAAATTGAGCGCCGGCGCCTCACCTTCAAACGCCTCCACCCGCCGATCATAGTTCGGCGCGACCGTTCCCATCAGGCGGTCCCAGAACGAAAAATAGTTCGCATAGTTGTATTTGAACTCGGCGTGGTGCTGGTCGTGATAGGTCGTGCAAAGCATCGGCCAAGGGTGTCGTGCGGTACGTGAGGCGAAATATTCGAAGCCCGCGTGGCCGAAGGTGCCGTTGATCTGGTCGAACAGCCGGTGCGCCAGAAGAATGATCGGCGGGAACGGCACCAGGAAGGTGATCACGGCGTAATAGCCCTGCGACAACGCCGTATCCACAAGACCAATCGAATCGTTGCTCCACACAGTCGGCGCGACGCTTCGATGATGGAGCAGGTGATACTTGTAGAAGGCCTTGGTGTGCAGCAGCCGGTGGGCAAAGTAGAACCAGGCGTCGAACAGCACCATGCAGAGCACGAAGAGCGGGACGGCCGTCCACCAGCTGAAATCCCAGGGCGAAAACAAGGTCCAGCCCTGGTGCTGTGCGAAGAGGCCGATTGCGACGGACGTGCAGGTGACAAGGATCGAGGCCATGCTCTGGCGGATTTCGATGGCCTTGCGCTTCTCCCCGCGTCGCCCCTTCTGGATGCGACGATGGGGATTGCGGTCGTTGAGCCAGGTGATGCAATAGCCAAGAATGAAATAGACCAGCACCGTTGCCGCGTAGATGACGCCCAGCAAGGCAACAAAGGTGAGGCTGTCCTCGAGAAGAACGCTCAAATCGAAATCCGCTGTAGAGAGGGAGGTTCAGATGGTGGATGGACTATATCAACCGCCCTCCCCGACGCAAGCGCGTCCGGAGCTAATTGCGTTCCAGCTCCGTCAGGAACGCCTTCAACTCGCTTTGATCAATGCTCACGAGATGCCGCTGCTCCGGATAGGCGCCCGATCGAACGTCTTCGGCAAATTCGGTAAACGCCCCAATCCGTTCCCGCTGAAGGCGATCATTTTCCGCAGCGAAGTTGCGGTAGGTCTTGGCGTGGCGCGGCACGTGGCCACGGTTGCTGCCGAGCACGTCGTCGGCAAACAGATATTGGGCGTCGCAGCCTGCCCCCGCCCCCATCGACAGCATCAGCATGGAGGTTCGGGCACTGATTGCCGCTGCGACGTCGCCGGGAACGACCTCAATTTCGGCGGCAAAGGCTCCAGCCGCTTCCAGCGCCTTTACCTGCCTCCAGATATCGACCGCGCTTGCCGCCGTCTTGCCGACGGCCCTAAACCCACCGGTCCAGGTGGCCTTGGAGGGAATAAGGCCGACATGGCCGCAAACCGGAATACCCTCCTCCCGCATGCGCCGAACGGTCGAAAGGCCCGCGGCGCAATAGACGGCATCGCCGCCGGCCTTCAGCGCCTTGAATGCCGCCCGGATGTATTCTTCCGCCGAAACGTAGTCGCCATATTCGAGACCGGGAAACGCAAAACAGGTCGGCGCCGCTTCGCGAAACTGCGGCCCCAAAAGCGCTGGCGGTACGGAAACGAGGTCTATGCCGGCTGCCTCGGCCGCTTCTGCCTCGTTGAGCGTTTCAACACGCAACATAGTGAGCTGCCGCTTGCCCTTCATCGAAAGGAGGTCGGCAACAGTCGGGCGGCGGCTTTTCATGAGAAGGCTCCGATATCAATAACGAAGGTGAGATGTAGAAGGCCGCTCTCGCTCTATGCGGCGAGCAAGGCCTTGAGTTTGGTTTCCGGTGAAACGAGCGCCTGGGGATCGGGTCGTTTTCCGGCCGCGATCAACATTTCCGCCAACCGGATATCGCGCGCGACCGCATTGCCGTGCCCGATTCCGGAGGCGGCCAGCAGGCGGCCGGTATCGTCGAGATGGAATAGAATGAAGGCGCCGTCTGCGAGATCGCGCCGCACCGTCACCGACGCGCCATCGGCAAGGCCGGCAATCTGCAATGTCAGGTCATATTGGTCGGACCAGAACCACGGCACGCTGGTGATCGTCTCTTCGGCGCCAAGCAGATTGCCGGCGACCAGCGTTCCCTGGTCCTGTGCATTTCGCCAGGCTTCGAGGCGGACCCGGCGATCGCCATAGTGACAAAGCGGATAGGAGCAGCAATCACCTGCAGCGAATATATCGGGATCCGAGGTCCGGAGCTTCGCATCCACGGCGATACCATTGTCGACCATGAGGCCGGCGGCTTCTGCCAGTTCCGTATTCGGCGCGGCACCAATGCCAACGACCAGGAAATCGGCGTCGACCGATTGCCCGTTCGCAAGTGTTATACGCACACTGCTTTCATCAGCGTCGATTTGATCGATTTTCGTATGGCAACGTATGTCAACGCCTTCGGTGCTGTGGCGGTCGGCGACGATGGTTGCGATCTCGGCCGGCACGCCGCGCGAAAGGATCCGGGGCAGCCCTTCGATCAGGACGACGTCAGCTCCGAGTCCGCGTGCCGTTGCCGCGAGTTCGAGGCCAATGAATCCGCCGCCGATGATGGCAAGCTTCCGACCGGGCAGAAGCTCGCGGCGGATCTCCTCGGCGTCCACGTGGGTTCTGAGCGTTCGGACGCGGCGCGACACATCGTCGATTCCGGGGATCGTCCGTGCTCGTGCGCCGGTGGCCAGCAACAGTCGGCCGTAAGGGATGCTGCCTCCGTCGAGGAGTTCGACGCGCTTGGCGACACGGTCGATTGCCTTGACTGGCGTGTCGGTCCGCACGTCGATCCCCGAGGTTGCATAGCGCTCGGCGTCCGCAACATATTTCGGTTGAACCTCGTGACGGAGACCGTCCTTCGAAAGCGGCGGCCTTTCATAGGGAAGATACGGCTCAGCACCGATCAACGTGATTGACCCTTGGCAGCCCTTTTCCCGCAGGGCGAAGGCGGCTCTCGCGCCACATTCGCCGGCGCCAACGATGACTATTCCACCCATTTCAACCTCCCTGGCCGTTCTCTTTGAGCTGTTCGTGTCGAAGCCGCGATCAAGCGATCGCGATGAACACGCTTCCGGCCTCGACCTTCACCGGGTACGTTTTCAGGTTGACGCAAACCGGGGCGCCCTTGGCCTGGCCGGTCTTGTAGTTGAAGCGGCCGTTGTGCTTCGGACATTCGATGATGTCGTCCATCACCAGCCCCTCAGCCAGATGGATATGTTCGTGCGTGCAAAGCCCGTCGGTTGCGAAATATTCGTCATCCGGGCTCCGGTAGACCGCAAAGGTGCGACCTTCGTGATCAAATCGGATGACGTCTTCCTCGTCGATTTCGTCCGCCGCGCAGACTTCAACCCAGTTACCGCTCATGACTTCCTCCCATTTGCTGAGTTCGTTGGTTATTCGGCTGCGTGCACGACTGCGTCGCTGTGAAACTCTTCCCGGTAAGGCTTCGCGGTCGCCGGTAGGTCGCGCTTCAAGAAATAGTCCTCCTGGCGCAATTGCCGCAGGAAGGCCGGGATCATCTCGCGATAGCCATGCAGCATTGAAGGGTTCGGCTCTGGCAGATCGTGCTTGATCATCGCGTGCAGCTTCGGCAGCGCGTGATAGGGCACCATCGGGAACATGTGGTGCTCCACGTGGTAGTTCATGTTCCAATAGACGAAGCGACTGATCGGGTTCATGTAAACTGTGCGGCTGTTCAGTCGATGATCCGTCACGTTGTCCGCAAGACCGCCATGCTGCAGCAGCCCGGTCAGCACATGGTGCCAGGCGCCGTAGAGCCGCGGCAAACCAATCAGCATCAGCGGCAGGATCGAACCGAGGTAGAAGCAAAGTGCGATCGTTGCGGCGTAGATGGCAAACCAGATACGGGCAACGAGGATCGCCTTGGCCTGCTCCATTTCCGGTATGAAGGTCGCCTCCTCGGCACTGATGATGCCAAGCGTGTTGCGGACCATGTCGACGATCGCATGCCAGACATCGAGAATGCCGAAGAAGTTGAGGACCAGGCGCAGGAGATCCGGCGGCCGCATGACCGCGATCTCGGGGTCGCGGCCAACGATGACCGTATCCGTGTGGTGGCGCGTGTGGCTCCAGCGCCAGGTGACGGGATTGCGCATGATCATGAAGCAGGCCAGCTGGTAAACGGCGTTGTTCATCCACATCGTCTTGAACGCCGTGCCATGCCCGCATTCGTGCCAGCGGCTGTCGGAGGCCGAACCATAGAGGACGCCATAGGCGAGGAAGAAGGGAACGGCGGCCCACCAGCTGCCCCAGAAATAGATGCCGAGCCCGCCGAAAAGAACGAGGCAACCGAGCCAGATCGCCGTATCGCGAATGGCAGGTCCGTCCTCACGCTTCATCAGTTCCTTCATCTGCTTGCGCGGGATTTCCGTGTGATACCACTCGGCGGCCGAAAGACCGTTGGCGACAGCTGCCCGGGCATCACGCCCAAGGAGACTGTAATCTCGCTTCGTTGGAACCATCGCCATTTGCTCTCCTCCCTGCGATCCGGCCAGTCCGGCCAGGAGCGTCCGATGTCGTGCAATGACGATAGGTTGACTTTTGCTAGGTCTCAATGCAGCAATGATATATTCTCTCAAATGACGTCATCCAGAGCATTTCATTTGTGATGCAAACCTATCAGGAGACATCGATGAGCAACCGTCCGACCATTGCCGACCTCGCGCGCACCGCCGGCGTCAGCGTCGCGACCGTCGATCGCGTCCTGAACGGACGACATCCCGTGCGCGAAGAGACTGCGCGCCGTGTCTACGAGGCCGCAAAGTCTATCGGCTACCACGCAGTGGGCCTCATCCGACAGCGCGTCTTTGAAGATCTGCCGCAGTACAAACTTGGATTTGTCCTGCAGAAGCCGGACCAGTCGTTCTACAAGGCAGTTGCGAAGGAGATCGAAAACGCGGCACTTTCGCTTTCGAACGCCCGCGTCTTCACGCAGATCGATTTCGTGGCAAATTCCACGCCAACGGCGATTACGGAGAAGCTCCGGGCGGTCGCGGCGCGAAACCAGGCAGTTGCGCTCGTCGCGCCCGACTATCCGGCAGTGACAGCCGCGATCGAGGAACTGAAGGAGCGCGGGATCCCGGTCTTCTCGCTTCTGTCGGACTTTGCGGCCGGTGTGCGTGAGGGGTATGTCGGGCTCAACAACCACAAGGTTGGCCGGACCGCAGCCTGGATGATTGCCAAGGCCGCCAAACGACCCGGCAAGGTCGCGGCCTTCGTCGGCAGCCATCGCTTCCTCGGCCACGAACTTCGAGAGATCGGGTTCCGCTCCTATTTCCGCGAGCATGCGCCGGAATTCGAAGTGCTTGATACCATGGTCAATCTCGATACGGCCGAGATCACGCACGAGGCGACACTGAACCTCCTGCAACGCCATCCGGATCTTATCGGCTTCTACGTCTGCGGCGGGGGCATGGAAGGTGCCATCTCGGCGATCCGCGAGGAAAAGCTGCAAGGCAAGCTTATTGCCGTCGTCAACGAATTGACGCCGGAGTCCCGGGCGGCCCTTGGAGATGATGTCGTCACGCTGGCGATCTCAACCCCGACTGCGACGCTCGCACGCGAAACGATCAATCTGATGATCCAGGCAGTCGACAAAGGCCCCACGGGCGCCCCTGGGCAAACCTTCCTTCCCTTCGACCTCTTCACGCCAGAAAATATCTAGCGTAGAATGATAGAAATCCATCATTGACGAAAGACAATGTTGCGGCAATGCAAGCCCTTTGAGCCACTCGCTCTTTGACTGTCCTCCAGCAGTTGGTGAAATGTCTCCGACGCTGTAAATGGAATGAATGTTCCATTTATAGCGCCTGACCCATCCCCCTGGAGGAGACATTCCCGTGACAGCCCTGCCCTTTGCCCTTAATTACCTGCCCTTTGCCCTTAATCATATGACGACACCCGGCCTTCCGGTCGGCACCTTCTTCGAACTTGCCAGATCCCTCGGGATCTCCTCTGTCGAAATCCGCAACGACCTCTCGGGCAATGCCATTGTCGACGGCACGCCCGCAAAAGAGGTTGCGGCGCTCGCAAACCACCATGGCATAACGATCATCTCCATCAATGCGCTCCAGCGCTTCAACGAATGGAATTCGAACCGCCAGAAAGAAGCCGAAGAACTGATCGCCTATGCGCACGACTGCGGCGCCAAGGCTCTCGTCCTCGTGCCCGTCAACGACGGTTCCGGCCAGAAGGATGGTGAGCGACAGGCAAATCTGCGCCAAGCCCTTAGCGCGCTGAAACCGATGCTGGACGCGGCTGGCATTATCGGTCTGGTCGAACCGCTGGGCTTCGAAATCTGCTCGCTTCGCTCGAAGACCGAGGCTGTTCAAGCGATCAAGGCAATCGGGGGAGAAAAGACCTTCCGCCTGGTGCACGATACGTTCCACCACCACCTTGCGGGCGAACCTGCGACCTATGCCGAGATGACCGGGCTTGTGCATATTTCCGGCGTGACCGACGGCGAAGTCGCCGTCTCCGATCTGCGCGATTCGCATCGGGTCCTGGTCGATCAGGACGACCTTCTCGACAATGTCGGACAAATCCGGCGCCTGCGTGCCGAGGGTTATGCCGGACCGCTTTCCTTCGAGCCGTTTGCTGCCGAAGTTCATGCGGTAGCAGATCCGGCGGCTGCGATAAGGCAGAGCGTCGATCACATTCAAACGCGTATCTGAGCCACTGCTGCTGGCTGCGGGAAAACGTTGAGGAGCGCTGCAACAGGCCTTGACGGCGCCCTCATAAAATGGAATACATATTCCGTAATCGCAATTTACTGGTTCGTTTATTCCGTTTTAACTGAAGGCGTAACGGGAGTGACGCTTTCAAGGTGAATGAGCGCAAATCGGCAAGGATTGCGCTACCGGCAGGAGAAGGTGTTGCCGGGCACCATGTGGAGGAGAGAGACAATGAAGAAATTCGTGCTGAGTACTGCGCTGGCCGTGATGATGTCGACAGCCGCGCATGCCGAAACCATCGGCGTCTCGATGGCGCGTTTCGATGACAACTTCCTGACGGTCTTGCGTAACGGCATGTCCGATTACGCCAAGACGCTCAACGGCGTCGAACTGCAGATCGAAGACGCGCAGAACGACGTTTCGAAGCAGCAAAGCCAGATCCAGAACTTCATCGCGGCTGGCGTGAGCGCCATCATCGTCAACCCGGTCGATACCGATGCGACGGCCGCCATGTCGAAGATCGCAGCCGACGCCGGCGTTGCGCTCGTCTACGTCAACCGCGAGCCGGTCAACGTCGACACCCTGCCGGAAAAGCAGGCATTCGTCGCCTCGAACGAACAGGAATCCGGTACGCTGCAGACGCAGGAAATCTGCAAGATGCTCGGCGGCAAGGGCAAGGCCGTCGTCATGATGGGCGAACTCTCCAACCAGGCCGCCCGCATGCGCACGAAGGACATTCACGACGTGCTGGCGACCGACCAGTGCAAGGGCATCGAGATCGTCGAAGAGCAGACCGCGAATTGGGAACGCACTCAAGGGTCCGACCTCGTGAGCAACTGGCTCTCGGCCGGCGTTGAATTCGACGCTGTCATTTCCAACAACGACGAAATGGCGATCGGCGCCATCCAGGCGCTGAAGGCCGCCGGCCGTTCGATGGACTCGGTCGTCATCGGCGGCATCGACGCAACGCAGGATGCGCTTGCCGCCATGGCTGCGGGCGATCTCGACGTAACGGTGTTCCAGAACGCCGCAGGCCAGGGCAAGGGTTCGGTCGACGCCGCCCTGAAGCTCGCCAAGGGCGAGGCGGTCGACAAGAAGGTCTACATTCCCTTCGAGCTGGTGACCAAGGAATCCCTCGACAAGTATCAGGCGAAGAACTGATCGCCTGCATCGAGAGCGCGGGGTATCTCGCGCTCTCGTTCAAAAGCAAGTCCCGCTGCGGATGTCTGCGTCCTTTTGGATGCGACCTGCGATTAAATGGGCTGGTGACCCGCCAGTGATGAGGACTTTTCCGCGACAGCCGGAAACGACGGTGGAGGCAAGGAACATGACGCTCAGTCCGACAACGATGGCAGCCGTGCGCGCCAGCGGCGCGGTGCCCAAGGCCGAATATCTTCTTTCGGCAGAAGGCATCCGCAAGGAATTCCCGGGCGTCGTCGCCCTTGACGACGTCGAGTTCAAGCTGAAGCGCGGCACGGTCCATGCGCTGATGGGCGAAAACGGCGCCGGCAAGTCGACGCTGATGAAGATCCTCGCCGGCATCTACACGCCCGACAAGGGCGACGTGAAGCTGAAGGGCGTCGATATCCGGCTGAAGTCGCCGCTCGATGCACTCGAAAACGGCATCGCGATGATCCATCAGGAACTGAACCTGATGCCGTTCATGACGGTAGCGGAAAACATCTGGATCCGCCGCGAACCGAAGAACCGTTTCGGCTTCGTCGATCACGGCGAGATGAACCGTATTACCGCCCGCCTCTTCGATCGTCTGAAGATCAAGATCGACCCGGAGATTGAGGTTCGCCATCTCTCCGTTGCGAACCGGCAGATGGTCGAGATCGCCAAGGCGGTCTCCTATGAATCCGACGTGCTGATCATGGACGAACCGACCTCGGCCCTGACCGAGCGCGAGGTCGCCCACCTCTTCGAGATTATCCGCGATCTGCGCGAGCAGGGCATCGGCATCGTCTACATCACCCACAAGATGAACGAGCTGTTCGAGATCGCCGACGAGTTCTCGGTGTTCCGCGACGGCAAGTTCATCGGTACGCACGCCTCAAGCGACGTTACCCGCGACGACATCATCCGCATGATGGTTGGCCGCGAAATCACCCAGATGTTTCCGAAGGAAGAAGTGCCGATCGGCGACGTCGTTCTGTCGGTCAAGAACCTGGCCCTCGACGGCGTTTTCCGTGATGTCTCCTTCGATGTCCGCGCCGGCGAAATCCTCGGTATCGCCGGTCTCGTCGGCTCCGGCCGTTCGAACGTCGCTGAAACGCTCTTCGGCGTGACGCCGGCAAGCTCTGGCACGATTGCAATCGACGGCAAGACCCTTTCGATCGACAGCCCGAACAAGGCCATCCGCAATCGCATGGCTTTCCTGACCGAAGACCGCAAGGACACCGGCTGTCTCCTGATCCTCGACATCCTCGAGAACATGCAGATTGCCGTGCTTCAGGATCGTTTCGTCAAGGGCGGTTTCGTCACCGAGAAGCAGATCACCGCGGCTTGCGAAGAGATGAGCCGCAAGCTGCGCGTCAAGACACCCAACCTGCAGGAGCGCATCGAGAACCTGTCGGGCGGCAACCAGCAAAAGGTGCTGATCGGCCGCTGGCTGCTAACCAATCCGCGCATCCTGATCCTCGATGAACCGACACGCGGCATCGATGTTGGCGCCAAGGCTGAAATCCACCGCCTCGTCACCGAACTCGCGCGAAACGGCGTCGCCGTCATCATGATTTCTTCGGAAATGCCAGAGGTGCTCGGTATGAGCGACCGTATCATGGTCATGCACGAGGGCCGCGTCACCGGCTTCCTCGACAGGGCGGAAGCAACCCAGATCAAGGTCATGGAGCTCGCCGCGAGCTGAGCGGGAAGCGACCCGACGAAAGGGACGAATGAAAATGGATACCAATGTCGCCGCACAGGGCGCGAGCACATCGCTCACCGGCGCAAAGCGCCGCCTGCCCCCCGAATTCAACATCTTCCTGGTGCTGATCGGCATTGCGCTCGTTTATGAGGTTCTCGGCTGGATCTTCGTCGGCCAGAGCTTCCTCATGAACCCGCAGCGCCTGACGATCATGATCCTCCAGGTCTCGGTGATCGGCATCATCGCCGTCGGCGTGACCCAGGTCATCATTACCGGCGGTATCGACTTGTCTTCCGGCTCCGTCGTCGGCATGACCGCGATGATTTCTGCAAGTGTCGCCCAGGCCTCCACCTGGCCCCGCGCACTCTATCCGTCGCTCACCGACATGCCGGCGATCGTCCCGATCGGCCTTGGCATCGGCATCGGATTGCTCGCAGGGTTCATCAACGGCCAGCTCATCGCTCGCACGAAAATCCCGCCCTTCATCGCCACGCTCGGCATGATGGTGTCAGCGCGCGGAATCTCCAAGTGGTACACCAAGGGGCAACCGGTCTCTGGCCTCACCGAGCAGTTCAATTTCATCGGAACCGGCATCTGGCCCGTCATCGTCTTCCTGGTCGTCGCGATCATATTCCACATCGCGCTGCGCTATACCCGCTACGGCAAGTTCACCTATGCGATCGGCGCCAACGTCCAGGCGGCACGCGTCTCGGGTATCAATGTCGAAGCGCACCTGATCAAGGTATATGCCATTGCCGGCATGCTCGCTGGTCTCGCCGGCGTCGTCACCGCAGCCCGCGCCCAGACCGCACAGGCTGGCATGGGTGTCATGTACGAACTGGACGCGATTGCCGCTACCGTCATCGGCGGCACGTCGCTGACGGGTGGTGTCGGCCGTATTACCGGCACGGTGATCGGCACGATCATCCTCGGCGTCATGACCTCTGGCTTCACCTTCCTTCGCGTCGACGCCTACTACCAGGAAATCGTCAAAGGCCTGATCATCGTCGCCGCCGTCGTCATCGACGTCTACCGACAGAAAAACCGCAAGAAGGCCTGACCCTCCAAAGAAGAACTCTCCTCCCAGTGAAGCCAACTGGCCGGGATGATGAAAATCATCCCGGCATTTTGTTTTTGTAGGTAAGCTATTTCGCCGGGCTCGCGCTATTTTCCACATATGCTTGGCGCGCAGAGCTGCCCCAGCGCGGGCGCTCTGGCAAAATCGTGGCAATGCACTATATGCGGCACGTCCAAAACTATCGGAGACTTATCATGTTGTCGCAGCGCAAGCTTGCGAGCCAGTTTCAGCCGCGTTTCGTTCTTCAGCTCTGGAACGCGATGCTACGGGTACAGACCCGCGAGACAGCTTCCTTCTTCGGCCAGCGCGGCCGCTAAGCAAGACAATCGAAAATGCCGCAACCATGTGGGTGTGTCGACCTGACCGCCCGCAGACGGATCCTGCTCCTCCGGCCCGCAATCGCGGCGCCGGACAGAGCCGGTTTCCGACTAGCCCGCCGAAAAGCGGATGGTCACCTTGAGGCCTCTGCCATCAGCCCCTTCGCTAAGAAGGGTTGTTGCCCCGTAAAGTTCGGCAATCTCCTCGACGATCGGCAGGCCAAGCCCAGATCCCGGAGCTTCGCTTCCCCCGCGCTCAAAGCGGCGCAGTACCGCCTCGCGCAGATCTGCGCGAATGCCCGGGCCGTTGTCCTCGACTTCCAGCGCCACGGTCCCCCCGGCTGCGAGAACGCGCGTCGTCACGACGGCGCCGCGGCCCGCATAAAGCAAGGCGTTGCCGATCAGGTTCTTGAGCATCTCGCCGACCAACAGTGGCTCGGCACGAATGAAAGCATCGCCATCGCCATCGAAGCCGAGATCGATATCGGCCTCGCCCGCCGCCGGCACGTGTTCCGCCGTGATTTC
The DNA here is from genome assembly GCF_020035535.1 of Ensifer adhaerens. NCBI lineage: Bacteria > Pseudomonadati > Pseudomonadota > Alphaproteobacteria > Hyphomicrobiales > Rhizobiaceae > Ensifer > Ensifer adhaerens. The sequence continues at coordinate 3,152,857 of NZ_CP083350.1, forward strand.
CCGCACGAGCTCGACCAGATCGACACGCCCCAGCATGCGGGCCTCGTTCTTCCCGGCCGCATCAATCTTCGCCATCAACAGCAACTGCCCGAGAATACGTTCGGCATTGGCGACCGCCTCGTCGGCCTTTTTCACGGCCCCCTTCGTCTCCTCAAAGGATCCGGCGCGCTGCGCCAGGGCGAGCTGGGTTCGGATGATTGCAAGCGGCGTCCGCAACTGATGGCTGGCGTTGCCGGTGAAATTGCGCAGGGCATCAAGTGCGGATTGCAGCCGCCCCATGAAGGAATTGACGGTGTCGACGAGCCCCTGGACCTCGTTCGGCACCCGTTCGCCGATCGGGTGCAGGTCATCCGGATTGCGCTCCGCGATCGCGTCTCCGAGACGGTAGAGCGGTCGCAGCGAAAACGTGACCGCGATCCAGACGATCACGGCAGCACCTGCGATCATCATGCCGAGGCGTAGCGCCGAGCGAACGAGAATGGTCTGCGCCAGTTGCCGCCGCGCGATCGTCGTTTCGGCCACGGTCACGACGAAAGGTACCGAGTTGATCCCGGTCGAGGCTGAACGGCGAAGTGCGGCAATGCGGATCGGTTCGCCGCGGAAGATCGAATCCGCAAAGGTCGTGGATGTTCCAGGCTCTTCGGCAAGCGACGGCAGCGTCTGGTAGCCCGTGATGAACTGCCCGGGTGGGCCGTCGACGCGATAGAAAACGCGGTCCTGCGCCGCCGACGTCAACATCTCCAGGGCAACATAGGGAATATCGACCTCGAGCGAGCCATCCTCCGCAACGACCACGCGTTCCGCAATCGCCAACGCCGAGCCGGCGAGCACGCGATCAGAGACAACGTTGGCGGTGGTGACCGCCTCACGGTAGGTGTCCACGAGCGCAATAATGCCGATGACCACCGTCGAAATCAGCAGCCAGCCAAGCAGGCGCCGGCGAAGGGAGTAGACCGTCGCTCTCATTCCGGCCCGGCCATCTTATCGAGGTAGTAGCCGATGCCGCGGGCCGTGCGCACGGTCAGGCCATGTGGCGCCAAGCGCTTGCGCAGCCGGCTGACATATTGCTCGATCGCGTTGGGGCTCAGATCGTCGTCGAAGCCGGTCAGCGATTGCATGATCGCGTCCTTGGCGACCACTTTGCCCGCCCGCATGAACAGAAGTTCGAGAAGCCCGAGTTCACGCGCCGGGATTTCGATCGGCACGCCACCCGAAGAGAAGCTGCGGGTGTTGAGATCGAGCGAAACATTGCCGTAGCTGACAGTCGAGGCCCGCAGACCCGCCTGCCGGCGCAGGAGCACCCGCACCCGCGCTTCAAGCTCCCCGACGTCGAACGGCTTGATCATGTAGTCGTCGGCACCGAGATCAAGGCCCTTGATCCGCTCCTCGGGCGCGCCCCGCGCTGTGAGGATCAGGACCGCGGCGCGGTTCTGCCGGGCGCGCATCGCCCGCAAGACGTCGAGCCCGTCCATTTCCGGCAGGTTGAGATCGAGAATGACGAGATCGAAGGTTTCAGTTGCCGCAACCGCATGGGCCGAGGCGCCATCGCTCACGACATCGACGGCGTAGCCGCTGCCACGCAATATGGCAGACAAGCCTTCGGCCAGGTCCTGGTTGTCTTCAACAAGCAAGATACGCAAATATAGTCACTCCCCGAGCCACTTTATCCGCCGACGCCTTGCTTGTGAACGGTGACACACTGAGGCATTGTGGATTCATGCGGTTCTTGATTTCTCTTCTTTTTTTCGCCCTTTGTCCGCGGCTGCTCATTGCGGCGCCGATCATATTTCCTGCCCTTTCCGGCAATTCCGACGCACGCACGCTGGTGGTTTACTCCTCGCTCGACGAGCCTCTCGCAAAGCCGATGATCGTCGGCTTCCAGAGGGCCAATCCGGATGTCACCGTGCGTTACGAAGACATGCTGACCGGCGAGATCTACGACCGCATCATCAAGGAGACAGACGCCGGAATGAAGACGGCGGACTTCGCCTTTTCTTCCGCCATGGACCTGCAGGTCAAGCTCAGCAACGATGGCTACGCCCAACGCAGCGACCTGCCGATGAGCGACCGCTGGCCGGCCTGGGCGAATTGGCGCAACACGGCCTATGCGCTCACCTTCGAGCCCGCCGTCTTCGTCTATCACAAGCCGAGTTTCACGAAGGAAAAGCCGCCGTCGACACGGGCCGAGCTCATCAGCTACCTGAAGCGCGAAGGGGCCGCGGTGTTCGGCCGCATCGGAACCTACGACATCGAACGCTCGGGCGTCGGTTTTCTCTTCATGTCACGCGACCAGGAGCAGTTCGGCGATATCTGGGATGTGATCCAGGCGATGGGCGCGGCCGGCGTCAAGCTCTACTCCACCAGCGAAGCTATCCTGGAGCGCGTCGCCGACGGTCGTTTCGTTCTCGGCTACAACATCCTCGGATCCTACGCGGCAGACTGGGCGGCGCGCCATCCGGACGTCGGGATCGTGCTGCCCAAGGACTACACGGTGGTGATGTCGCGAATAGGCCTTGTTCCACAGGCCTCAGCCTCTCCAGACCTTGGACGCCGCTATCTCGAATTCTTCATGTCCAAGGAGGGTCAGACAATCATGGCGCGCGAACTGCAGATTGCCGCCGTCAGCCCCGATGTCGCTGGCGAGAATACTGCAAACACCATGCAGGAGATGCTTGGCGCTCAATTGCGGCCGGTTCCCGTCAGCCCCGGCCTGATGGTCTATCTCGATCAGGTGAAGCGTTCGCGGCTGATCGCCAAATGGAACGAGGTCCTGAGGCTCCACTGAAATCAGGGCGCGCGGCAATTCGGCGGCGCCCCAAATAGGAACTTCAGCTCGTGCGGGACCGACCGCCACGTGCAGCTTGCGCCGAAAGGTTCAGCTGAATTGCCGCTTGAATGAGCACCTTGAAGGCGTCTTCGTCGATCTCCCCACCCTCGCTTATATCGATCGCCCGCCGGGTGTTGCCATCGAGGCTCGAGTTGAAGAGACCGGCGGGATCTTCGAGTGACGCGCCCTTGGCGAAGGTCATCTTCACCACGGTCTTGTAGGTCTCGCCAGTGCAGATGATCCCAGCATGCTCCCAAACAGGGACACCCCTCCACTTCCATTCCTCGACAACCTCGGGATCGGCTTCCTTGATCAGCCGCCTCACCCGTGCAAGCATCTCTCCCCGCCAGTCGCCCAGTTCCGCTATTCTGGCGTCGATCCGCTCGGAGGCGGTGGCTTCTCCCGCAACCACATCATTTTTCGTCATCGTTTGCGTCGCCTTTTTCATCCGATCATCTCCAGTGCGGTACCACACGCTACGCGCCATACCATCCCTTGTTCCTAAGGGCTGATTTTTGTGCACGGCTCGCCGCAATACCAATGACTTTTCCGTTCACATGCGTTTTCCGTTCACATCCGTTCGCCCGGCAGTTGGCTTGCTTGCTTCACCCAATCCCTGAATTGGGCCTCGTCGATTTCATCCTTTTCGTGGATATGAAAATAGCGCGCCTTCGCCGTCTTGGATTCGACAGGCGGCAACGGTTTCAAAGAGGCGCCATTGAAGAATGCGACCTTGATGTATTTCGCAAAGCAGTGCACGCCAAGGAACCATTCGCCGTCCTCCATGCCGTAGAGCGGCGAATTCCACTTCACGGCCTTCTGCGCCTTGGGAACCGCGCTCATGATGAGCGCGTCAAGATGGCGTCCAACTGCACTCTTCCAGCCCGGCATGGCAGTAATGTAGGCCTGCACAGGCGCGTCGCCGTAACCCTTGGCGATCTGAGGATTGCCGCCTGAGAGCAGCTTGGGCTGATCCGCGGCCGCCCGTCCCTTATCCTCTCCCCCGTCTGTCTCTTTGATGGACGCGCTCGTTCGCGCGGCGTCTGCGGGTTTCTTGGATTTCGCCTTGGCGATTTTGGCGTTGGCTGTCCCGGTCATTGCTCCATCCTTTCGAACAGGTCTTCGGGGTGGTCGGGCGCGATACTACCGCAGCTTGCTGTCCTCCCGAAATCGCTGCCAGCATACGTGGAATGGATCCTCAAGCACGGGCTTTCGATTCGTCGCTTCGTCCACTGCCCCAATCACTTCGAAGCCGATCATCCAGGCCGACAGAGATGCGCTATCCGATTGTTGGCACGGCCAAGAGCCTAAGATTTCATAAACGCCACGCCGCGAAAAGCGCATTCGGGGCTTGATGTCAGCTAAATGTCAGCTTTCTATGGTGCCTTAGGGTCACTGGCACCCGTGGAGGCGGGTCGCCGGTTGCGGACTGGGAGGAAGCCACCAACTTGGTCAAGCGACAAGGGTCGAAAGAACCCGTCGCCGTCTCCCCGCTCGCACACAGCAACGACGTGCGCGGTGAAAACGCGCCTCACGGAGGACTGACCTTGAAACACTTTTTCCTCGCAACGATTCTCGCCGGCGCCATGTCGCTGCCGGCTGTTGCCGCTGACTACACCATCATCGCACCGGCAAACCCGGGCGGCGGCTGGGACCAGACGGCTCGCTCGCTCCAGACGGTCATGCAGCAGGAAGGCATTTCCGGCAACGTTCAGGTTCAGAACGTGCCGGGCGCCGTCGGCACCATCGGTCTTGCCCAGTTTGCAAGCCAGCAGAAGGGCAACCCGAACGCCCTGATCGTCGGTGGCTACGTCATGGTCGGCGCGATCCTGACCAACAAGTCCCCGGTCACGCTCAAGGACGTCACGCCGATTGCACGCCTCACCGGCGAGTACGAAGCGATCGTCGTTCCAGCTGCTTCGGAGATCAAGTCGATGGCTGACCTTGTCGCAGCCCTGAAGAAGGACCCGGGTGCGGTGTCCTGGGCTGGCGGCTCGGCTGGTGGTACCGACCACATCGCCGTTGGCCTGATTGCCAAGGCTGCGGGCGTCGACCCGACCAAGATCAACTACATCGCTTACTCGGGCGGCGGCGAGGCTCTTGCAGCCATTCTCGGCAGCCAGGTCACGGCCGGTATTTCAGGCTATGGCGAGTTTGAATCGCAGGTCAAGGCCGGCACGCTTCGCCTGCTCGCCGTATCCAGCGCCGAGCGTATCTCGGGCGTTGAAGCCCCGACGCTGAAGGAATCCGGCCTCGACGTCGTCGTCGAGAACTGGCGCATGGTCGCTGCCGCTCCCGGCCTGTCCGACGAGCAGAAGGCTGCCGTATCGGCTGACATCGAAAAGCTCGCGAAGTCCGCCGGTTGGCAGGAAGTCCTGAAGACCAAAGGTTGGCAGGACACCTACCTCGCCGGTGACGCGTTCAACGCCCAGCTCGACAAGGACGTTGCAGCCACCGAAGGTGTTCTCAAGGACATTGGACTGGTGAAATGACCAAGGGGCATCACCCTTCAACCGCAACGCGTCGCCCGGATCGGGCGGCGCTCTTCATCGCGGTCGCTCTCGCCGCAATCGCGGGGCTCATTTTCTGGGATGTATCGCGTTTGGCCGGCGCTGCCGGCTATTCCCAGGTCGGACCGACGACGGTTCCCTATGCGATCGCATTCTGTCTTCTCGGCCTCGCGATCTGGACCGCGGTCGAAGCGTTTCGCGGTGATTTTCCGGAACGCGAACACCAGGAAGTTGCTCCGGTCATCTGGATCGTCGGCGGCCTTGCCGCCCAAATGCTCCTGCTGAACGTCGCGGGTTTCTCGATCGCCACCGGCATTCTGTTCGCGTTGACCGCACGTGGCTTTGGCAAGCGCAAGCTCTGGTTCTCAATCCCGGTCGGCATCGCGATCTGCTATGTCGTTTGGGTGATCTTCGCCAAGCTCCTGCAACTGTCGCTGCCCGCGGGGCCGCTTGAACGCCTGTTCTTCTAAGAGGGCCGACGACCATGGCTACTTTTGATTTCCTGATGCAGGGATTGCTGGTTGCTGCGCAGCCGATGAACCTGCTCTACGCACTGATCGGCGTCACGCTCGGTACGGCCGTTGGCGTTCTGCCCGGTATCGGCCCGGCTTTGACCGTGGCTCTGCTCTTGCCCGTCACCTATCGCCTCGATCCAGGCGGCTCGCTGATCATGTTCGCCGGTATCTATTATGGCGGCATGTATGGCGGCTCGACCACCTCGATCCTCTTGAACACGCCCGGTGAAAGCGCGTCGATCGTGACCGCGCTCGAGGGCAACAAGATGGCGCGTGCCGGACGCGGCGGCCCGGCGCTGGCGACAGCCGCAATCGGCTCCTTCGTCGCCGGCCTCATCGCCACGCTCGGCCTCGCCTTCATCGCGCCCTACATCGTCAAACTGGCTCTGGTCTTTGGTCCGCGCGAATACTTCGCTCTGATGGTGCTGGCCTTCGTCACCGTCTCATCGGCTTTCGGCGATTCCACGCTTCGCGGCCTGACGTCGTTGTTTGTCGGCCTGGCCCTTTCCGTCATCGGCATCGATCAGTTGACCGGCCAGGCACGTCTCTCCTTCGGCGTACCGGAACTGCTTGACGGCATCGAAGTCACGACGCTTGCCGTTGCCATGTTCGCCATCGGCGAAACGCTCTTCATTGCTGCCCAGGGCGACAAGGGTCCAGACAAAGTCGAGGCCGTGCGTGGCTCGGTCTGGATGAATGCGACGGACTGGGCACGCTCCTGGAAGCCTTGGCTGCGCGGCACCTTCATCGGCTTTCCGATCGGCGCCATGCCGGCTGGCGGCGCCGAGATCGGCACCTTCCTGTCCTATGCAGCAGAAAAGCGCCTGACGAAGCATCCCGAAGAGTTCGGCAATGGTGCAATCGAGGGTGTTGCAGGTCCAGAGGCCGCCAACAACGCGTCTGCCGCCGGCACGCTCGTTCCGCTCTTGACCCTCGGCCTCCCGACAACAGCAACGGCAGCCATCATGCTGGCCGGATTCCAACAGTACGGCCTGCAGCCGGGGCCCCTGCTGTTTGCCACCAATCCGCAGCTGGTCTGGGGGCTGATCGCCAGCTTGCTCATCGCCAACTTCATGCTGCTGGTTTTGAACCTACCGCTGATCGGTCTCTGGGTGAAGCTGCTTACGATCCCGAAGCCGTGGCTCTATGCCGGCATCCTGTTGTTCGCGACACTCGGCACGATCGGTGCCAACCCGTCGGTCTACGAACTCGGCATGCTGCTCGCGTTCGGCTTGCTCGGCTTCGCCATGCGCATCTTCGGCTACCCGATTGCCCCCGTCGTTGTCGGCCTGATCCTTGGCCCGCTGGCCGAGCAGCAGCTCCGCCGGGCACTCGCCATCAGCCAGGGGGACTTCAGCGTGCTGTTCACCTCTCCGATTGCCGCTGTGCTCCTGGCTATTGCCGCTGCAGCGTTGATCGTACCGCTGATCCTCAGGGCCCGCGGTCGCGGCGAGGTGCTGTCGCAGCTGGCGGCCAACGAAGACTAAGCCATCAAGACAACGCAACTCCGGAAGAACCCTTTCGGAGTTGCCGCAATAGCGCCTCCTCCCAAGGCCAATCCGCAGGCCCGGTCGGTTGACTTCCGACCGGGCCTGCTTGCTTTGCATGGCAGGCGTGTCCAATTGTGCCTTGCAAAAAGACTGCCCAGATCCCATCTTTTGCTCATCAGAGATAAAACGAAAGCGAGCAAGAAGATGGCAACCACAACTTATCACAAGGGTTTCATCGGCCGTGCGTTCGCAGTACTCGGCGCTGCCAGCGCTGCCGCCGCCGCTGTTGAAGGTCACCGCCGCCCGAAGGCAAGCGACCTGCGCACCCTCGGCATCGACCCGGCGACCTTCCCGGACACGCGCCGCGGCTAATGATCTTCAACGCGCCTAAGGCGCGTCATATCCTCCCAAGGATAAGCCACGGCTCGGGATCGGAAGATCGCCGGGCCGCAGCCATGTTGGAAAAGTGTGTCCCTTTCTCAATTCGTTGAATGCTTTCAACGCACTAACGGCGCACGCATAACGACACGTAGAGCGACGTTGTGTCATTTCTTCGCGCGATAGATCAACACCGGTATCGTCGAATGAGCCAGCACCTTGGCGGCTACGCTGCCCAGCATCAGGCTTCCGACGCCACTACGACCATGCGATGCCATGATGATGAGATCGGCATCTTTTAGTTTCGCTTGGTCGATAATTGCCCGATAGACTTCGTTGCTGCTGACCTGCGCGGTCTGGCACGCGACGCCTGCCGCCTCTGCCTTGTGCGCCAAAGCCGTAAGCATTTCCGTTGCATGCTTGCGGGCGAGTGCTTCGTATTCCTCGCGCGTCCCCGACAGTTGCTCGGGTTCGACCGAAAATAGATGGAAGGGCTCGGTAACAGCAAGAATGGTGACCCTTGCGCCACTCTCCTTAGCGAAGACTATGCCCGCGTTTACCGCGATTGTTGCCAGGGGTGAACCGTCGGTGGGTATAAGAATGTTGCGAAACATGGGATCCTCCTCTTCCAGGTTCCGGAGAGAGCCTAGCGCCGGCAGAGGCTTGTTCCTTGATCCCGATCAAGGTTCCGGGCTTCAGTGACAAAGCGAGGAGTTCGCCTGCCGGATACCTTGCCATCACCAGGATAAAGAGGTCCGCGATCGCGAGATCGCCAAGGTCTTGGCCTTGGTGAGCTCGCTTAGCGAGATTTGACGAAAGGGAAGAAATCTCGCAGTCGCCGGCGCAGGATGTAGGACCAGGGCACCTCGGCATCGATCGCCTCGTAGCCGGCTTGCGTCAGCGAGAATTGGACACCGCCGCCATCTACTTCTCTGCGGGTAATGTATTGCATGTTGAGGGCGCGAAAGACCGCCGCATGCAGTTCCTGCGGCCAATAGATTTCGTCTGCCGGCACCCGATAGGCACCAGCCTTGTAAAGCTCCTCAAGCACATTCCTTAAATCACTGGCCAGCATTGAATGTTTATCGGGCGCGGCGCGCGGTTTGGCAATGCGCGCAACACCCAACGGATAGGTCGAGGTCTCCAACGCACGGTCGCGCCGTTAGGCCCCCTCGATCATCGCCCTACCCTTTGGGGGGCCAAGAACGCAGCGCGAGTGGCGGCTCTTACCGATTAAGGTCAGCTGGTGAATTTCGAGTGAGAAACGCGGGCTCATGTAGCCCCCGCGGCTACATCCTTGGCGCCGGCCCTTTCAGGCCACCGCTTTCGGACGCGCCCCGCGGAACAAAGCCCACGGAAAAGCCGAACAGACTACCGATCCTCTGGAGTGTTTCGACGGTTTGATTGGCTTTCCCCGTTTCGATCTCCGCGACCTGCCGCTTGGTAACCCCAGTGAGCGTTGCGAATTGCTCTTGTGTCAGTCCGAGCGATTTACGGATCTCAACCACCCCGTCCGGGAAGCGAAGCTCCCCGGACGCAGCCTTTTCACGAAGGCGGGCGCGGAGCACACTGATCTCCTCCTTCGTCGGTTTCTTCCACCTTGGCATGTCCGGCTCCCCTTACCCTCGGCGTGGTCGTTCACCCGCGCGCGCCGATAACGCTCTTGGCAATGGCGGCCGCGTTTGCATCGCCCGGTCGACGACTTCCTGCGGAATCCCGAATTCGTAGATACGATTGACCACGCCGATCGCTCGCCAAAATCGGAAATCTCATCCAGCAGTCTCTCAGCGATCTCAAGGCTTTCGGGAAATACGGCTCGGCACACCTCGGCCCAGTCTGGCGCCGTGTCGCGGTGCGTGTCCCGCATGGCTGCCCAACGTGTCGATCTCGAGATCCCCTCCACAGCGAGCCGCATCGGAGCGAAGTCGTATAGCGGGGCGATCGACACGCCGCCCAGCGGCCCTTTCGAGATCGCGGTGTTCCGACCGTGATTATCCGGATTTCCGAATGCCTGATTGGCAATGTCGCGCTTCACGTATTCGGCGATGTCACCGTATGGATCGGACGAGTATTTCCGAAGGACATCGATATAGTCCTCATGGTTCGCCAGGTGTCCGTACGCCGCGACGCCGATTGCAGATACCATGCTCTCTCTATCGAACCGTCGCTCCATCCGTGATCTTGCGGTCGAACCGGGGGATCATGAGAACGCCCTCTGTGTATGTCGACGGCTCATGAACTTTGAGGCCGAGTTCACGGGCGATGACAGAGTATCCGGCCTCTGCTTCGAGGATCAACCGGTCACGCTCTTCACGGCTCCTGAGGAGCTTCACGATGACATGACGGACTGCCTCCTCGTCTTGAACGAACGCGTCAGCGTAGTAGAGGCCATCGTTAGCCATCGTCAGCGCAACCTTGGGCCATTCCCCTTGAAGTCCGCTCGAACCCGACGCGATCATTCCGAACCGATCCACGACTTCGATAAACCGTTCGGTCCTGCCGAGGATATCGTCTTCCGTGCTCCTGCTCGCGGACGCGGATGTTTCCGATCGGATGGCCGGCCGCACGCATCAGCAACGGAACGTCCGATGCGCGATCGTCAACACCCAGCCGCATGTGTTCCGCCAGCTTCCGGCGCGCGTGGCCCTGGGGCATTAAGTCCAGTAGAAACGGCGGCCAGGTCGGGAGGTACCGGTTCTCCAAATCGACCGGATATCGGACGGGAAGCGCGCGGCCGTCATGGACCTCTCCGTAGGCGTAGCGGTCTGCCGCGGCGAATGCAATGAAGTAGTCAAGGTCGCACTCGACGACAGAAGGACCGAGATGGCCCCTTTCTTCTTCGAGCAGTGATGCGCGCACTCGGCCGCCAATCTCCCTGCCTCGTGAACCGGTGGAAATGTTGTCAGACTATCTGGGGGCGAGGTACGCCTTCACAACAAGACAGCGGCACCGGAGAGGCAACTACTTTTCAGGTGCAGAAGGGTTCGCTTCCAGCGAATATCCGATCGATCTCACCGTGCGAATGATGTCTGGCCCATGGCGATTCAACGCCCGCCTTTCATTCGAACTCGACACCATTGTGGAGACCTTCGAGGCGTTACTGCGCATTGCACAGATTGACGTCGCGCCACCCCCAAGCTCCCGTGGCATCGGGTCATCCGTTAGGCGTGATGTAGATTTCGGTTGCGCGAAACCGACCATCCTTTCGGTTGCATTGGACGATGACGTCGATCGATACCCTCAGCAAGCTATCGATGTCTTTACGATCCAGATTACGTCCGCCTTCGGATTCCTTCACAAGAAGCGTCAACTGTTGCAAGGCGAGCTTGGCCGAATCGGCATGAACGGTGGTGATCGATCCCGGATGACCGGAATTGACGTTGCGGATGTAGTAGAATGCCGTGCCATCGCGCAGTTCCTGCAGCAGAATTCGGTCCGGCCGCATCCGGAGACAGGATTCTAGTAGGTCCTTTGGGCCTGCACCCGAGAGTCCTTGAGCACCCTTCGAATAGAAAAGGCGTACGTGGTTGGGCTGCGGAATAGCCAGTTCGGGAGTGTCCTCGATCGAAATGATCCGCTCATGATTTGGAATATGCTTGATCAATGCTTTCGACAGTGTCGTCTTGGCTGATCCGGTTGCACCGGAGATGATGATGTTCTTTCGAGCGATGACGGCTTCGCGCAGAAACTCCTTGAAGCGGCCGGCACGGTATAGCGCCAGTAAATCCTGGTCCTGCGTCGCGGTGCCGTCGCTGGCCGCTCGCGTCTCGGAGAAAAAGTCTCTCTCCTCCAGGTCGTCGAGCGTGAACGTTACCGAGGATGGCTTTCGGATGGTGATGCTGACGGTGTTCCTGGTGGTCGCGGGCGGAATGACGATCTGGATTCGTTCGTCCCCCGGCAGGGTTGCCGACAGGATCGGTCGCGTTTCATCGATGGATTGATGGGAGAAACTCGCCACGGCACGGGCAAGGCGCAGCAACTTTTCGAAGGATAGCGCCGGCAGATCATGGGTCCGCCAACCACTGGCGCCTTCTGTCAGCACCTGCCCGGGCCGATTGACGATCACTTCGTAGAGCGACTTGTCATTCAGGAACGGCGCGAACGGAGACAGCAGCTCACGAACGACCGCTGCGTCAGGGCCTTCGATCATCACCCCCTGCCCTACTTCGTCACGAGAGTCGACTGCGGGCTGAAATCCCTCAGCGCCGCCCGGTCGAGGACCTTGTTCCGAGGTTCGGTCACGCGCAGCCTATAGACACCGGAGAAATCGAGATCACGCGCCACGAAGATCGAGACGAGTTCGCCCTGGTGTTTGTTGAGCGTCGGAGGAATGTTGATTGATTGCTCGACAGCGATTGCGGCCGCCTGCTGGCCGGCGCTTGTCGTGTTCTCAGCGTCGAGGTCACTGTCTTGCAACCGGCTGCTGGCATAGCGCGCGGCGTCGCCGACGATGGAAAGGAGAAGCGCACTTCCAAACCGCTCCCACCAATGCGTGTCGACATAGCCGTCCACGCCCGCCCGGCCGAGCGCATCGGTCGCCGGCGAGGCCAAGGTGACGATGACGCCGTTCGGGGTTTTCGCGCGGTTCCAGAGCACGAAAAGGCGCTTCTGCCCACGCTGAAGGCCGCCACGATACTCGCCGAGAACTTGAGTGCCTTTTTCCATAAGCACGACGCGGCCGTTGTCCGAGAGGACATCACGGGCGATCACGCAGCTCGTGAAGCCGGGCTGATCAGATGCTAGTGCAGTTTCCAGAATGCACGGTATTGAGGTCCCCATCGTAACAATGAAGTTCCGATTGCCGAGGGTGCCGGCGCGCGAGCCCTCAAGCCCGGTCGGCCGTAGCAGCTCGTTGAACCGCTGCTCGTCGGCGTTGGCCGAGTTCTGGCCCATCATGCTTCCATCTTGCGGCACGAAATTGCTGTCCCCGGGCATGGCCGGATCCGCAGTGTCGCGGTGCGACGTCGTGTTCTTCTGCCCGCCGCTGAAGGCCATGACGGGTGCCCGGCGCGCCGAGTCGAGCAGCGGATCTTCCTCCTTCACCTCCTCGGGCGCGACAGGGGTCGGCAGCTTCACTTCCGGCACTTGCTGAACCGGCTGCACCTTTTCCTTGGCCGGCTCGAAATTCGTCGTCTGCCGGATGACAACCCGCTCCGGTCTCGTTGTGTCCGGCGGCGTCTTCTCGCCACTCATCGACCACAGGGCGAAGGCGACAAAGGCAATAACGGTCAGCGCAACCGCGCCGCGCTTCAGGACGGGATTGCTATCGACCCTGCCGGGAACCGTCTCGGCACGCTCGCCCGGTATCCGGCTTTCGTCTTCCTGAACCATGAAAGCCTCCTATGGCGCTGAGCCGGAGTCCGTCCGAACGACGCGTTCGACCGACGGCGACGTCGTGTTGGTATCAGGATTGATGCCCACCCGATCATAGGCCTCATTGAAGACGCAGAGCACGTCCTGTCCCCTCCGCAGGATGAACTTCCGGCTAATCGCGTGAACCACGACCAGGTTGCCGTCGACGGAATTGGGCACCAGGCTCTCGCTACCGTCCGAGTTCTCGATGTAGATGGCCGGCATTTCCTGGTTGCCAACGAAGGAAAAGGTCGTGACCTTGCCATTGTCGTAGACCGATTGCGGCTCTACCGCCTGAGAACCTTGCGCCGAGTAACGCCAGTTTCGCGGACCGTAGGCTTCGTGCATGGCCAGAACATTGTCGACTTGCTGCGCCCGTGCAGCGCTGGCGCGCGCCGCCACGGCCTGACGGCGCCGTTCAACCTCGTCGGCCGGGTAGCGGTATTTGACGTAAAAGTATGCTCCCTTCCCTACCTCTACCGCACCATCCCGCACTGTTAGTTCCATCTGGTAGCTCCGCGTCGAGCCGTCACGCCGGGTGGTCACGGCAGACAGATTTGTGACTGGCTGATTTTCCCGTGGTTTGAGAAACAGGATATTGCCCGCCGGTGCGACCTCCCAAGCCACACTATTGCCGAGCGCAACATGCGCTATCTCTTCGTCGGCCGCGAACTCGACCTGCACCGAAGAACGCAATGAACCGATGATGCGAGTGATGTTGTAGGGCTGGTAATCAACAAAACGAACACGGTTGTCCTGCGACGCCCCGCGAGGGATTTCGAGGGCAAGCGCCATGTTGGCGGCAGCCGTCAGAAAGAAAGTGAGGGTTGCGATATTCCGCATCAGTTGATGGCCTCCGGATCGGCCCGGTATTCGCTGACGGCGAAACCGAGCGGGTTTATAAGCCGGTCGGTCGATGACATCGGCGCGTTCATATAAGAGAAAGTGACCGTTGCGACCCAATGCGTCGTCCGGACCTCCTCCCCGCGGGTGATGGTGCGCATGTAGCGGACGGATACGACATGCGGATTGATCAGTGAGATCGAGGCGATGTTGATGCGCGAAGTGGCGCCGCGACCATAGGTGTTCTGCGGCGACTCCGGATTGCTACCGCGATAGAGCGCCGAGAACCGTGCTTGCTCCGGCGGGGTCGACAGCAAGGCTGCGGTGCGGAAATTCTCCTCCGCCTCGCTCCAGACGTAACCCTCCCGCGCGCGGACGTATTTCGCGGCGAAGTACTTGGTCACGGCCTCGTCATAGGTGCCGGCCGTCGATGTCAGCGCCGAGATGACGTCGACGATGCCAGTCGAATTGTCGACCCGCACCACAAATGGCTCGACCGTTTTCAGCGGCGTCAGACCCGCGACGGCGAAGATTGATGCGCCAGAAAGGACGCCGGCCACGATGGCGATGGACCAGGCGATGCGCGCCGAGCGCTCGACCTGGATCATGCGTTCCTGGTCAAAACGTCGCGCCTTGTCGAAGTATGACTTGAGTTCATCGTGCGAAAGCATGGCGTCATCCTTCGCAAGGACGATAGGAAGCGCTGGAGCCGTATTGGGCAAAGGCCGGCGGCTCCTTCCCTTCGTTGGCATGGGCAGCCACCAAACGTGACGAGATTACATGCTGCGCATCGGCGGCGTGTTCCTGCTTGATACCCTTGTTGTCCTCCCATTGCCATATCGTGCGATTGAGCGGCCGGCGCGAATAGCCGTCGCATTTCGGAAGCGAATAGTTCATGGATGCGCATGCGCTTAAGATCACGGCCATGCACAAGAGCGGAAGAGTTCTATTCATTGGAAAGTCGCCTATCTGCAAATATCATCATGATCCGGCACTCTTCGACCTGAACCTCCGCCCGACCGCGCGAATACCGCGGCCGGCGGCACCGAAACTATGCGAAGCCGCCCAGGCGAGCGTGCTCTCATGCGCGTCGCGGGCCGCGCCGTAGCCGTAGGTCAACGACGCGCCGCCGGCGGCAAGCGCCGACGCGATGTTGGGAAGCTGGTAGAAGACATAGAGGGCGGCGAGGCAGATCGCGCAGAGCGCCGTTGGACGCATCAGTACGTCGCTATATCCTTGAATTGCCGTGAAGGTCGCGTCTATGCAGGTGATCAGCAGTGAACCGACGGCGACGACTAGGACCTGGAGGATCACGAAGCTTGCAAGCTGTCCCAGCCAGGCCTCGGTGAAGCGCCGCGTCGCCTGGAACATGGCGAGTGCTACGAAGATCGGCCCAATCGCGAGCACGATGGCGAGTGCCAGCCGGGCATAAAGCGAGACGATATAGCCGATCGCCGCAACAATGAAGCTTGCGCCGATGGCCATTATGCCCCCAATGCCGGTCACGATATCGACCGGCCAGGAGCCGCGGGCCCAGATCTCCTTAGCAGACGCGTGGCCCTTGTCGAGCAAGTTGTCGAAGGTCGACGCACTTGGGGCTGCTCCCGTGTTCAGCGCCTGCGATATCTCCCGTGGCAACACGTCGAAGAAGATGTTTGCGACATAGGTTTGGTACTCGCTGCCGTTTTTCACCAGCACGACGATGATGGCGAGCTTGATCGCTCGATAGGCGAAGTCAAGGATAGGCTCTTGGACCGAACCGCGGAGCACGAGGTAACCATAGAGCACAACATAGAGCGTAATCGCTGCAGTCAGAGGGCCCGAGATCCACTCGGAAACGTTTGCGGTCCCGTCGGAAATAAAGGTCTCCAGCGGTGACTTGAACTGCTCGTCGACGAAGGCGAACACCTGATACACGCCTCAACCTCCAAGTGCCCTTCACATCCGTTTAAGACGGGCCTTGAAGTCTGCGGCCGCAGCGTTTTGGCAATTCGGCGTATTGCCTAATTCACCAGGGTTGTTGCGGCACGTCGCGATGATTTCGGATAGCAGAGACTCATCTGCAAGGAGTTCATCGACGGTGTAGGTTCGCTCGGCTTGCTCGGAGCAGCTGACCAATAGGGCAGCGAAAAGAACGACATACCTCTTCATTGCAGTGCCGCCCCCATTGCGTCCAAGCGTCGGCGCCAATCTTCCGCCTTGCGCTGCTCGTCAAGCTGGGCCTGGGCCTGCTGCACCATCCGCAGGGCCTCCATGCGCAGTATATCAGTCTGGAGGAAGGCCGTTTCAGCCTGAAGTCGCGCCTGAAGGTCGGCAATGTCCTTGGCGTCACCCGCCGTCGAAATCTTCTCTCGCAGTTGGTCAATGCCCCCAACGCGCTTAGCCGCTGCGTCGTAGATATGCTGCGCTAGGCTCATCTGCCCGGCATTCTTGTTCTGGATGCGCGAAAGTTCCTGCGCGTAAAAGTCATCTGCGTTGGTCCGATAGGCCGAATTCCCGTCAAGGAATTTTGAGGCCGTATCACCGAACACGCCCGTGCCATTGCCCTTGAATAGCCCCTCGATGGCGTCAAAATCCTGAGGCAGTGCCTTTCGGACGGCAGGATCGTTCAAGACGGCGGCAACGTCCGCCATGTCGGTGATCTTGTTGAGCGAGCCGTAGAGCTTCTGCGCCTGCTCGATCTGCTGGTTGAGCGCATCGAGCTGGGCTTTCAGTTGCGCAATGCTCTCAAGGTGCTTGGCGATCGCGGTTCGGTCGATCACCGGGATTCCTTGTCCGGCTGCCGTGCCGTCGGAAAGGATGAGCGCGGCGGCTATCGCCGCGCCGTGAATTCGATTGAATGTCATTAGCTCATACTCCTTCTTTGCTGAAAAATCGGAAGCCAATCCGCAAGCCGGTCGCCAACTTCTGCGCGGATGGCATCGGCGAGTTCGACATTCGCGGTACGGCCGGAGAGGATGGCGAGCTCATCGTCGAAACCGGCGAGGTTCAGTTCGGCGACGACGCTGTTATGCCCTTGCTTCAATATGAATCGGCGGCTCTCAACGGAGAGCTCGCGTGCGATGAGTTCGAATTCTCGCTCGGTGAGTTTGAAGCCGTCGACATAGTCGGCGTGGTTGCCGCGAGCATTCGGGAGGAAGATCTGCGTCGGGCATTGCTCGATGATCGTGTGTGCGATCGGTGATACGATCGCATCGCGAGGACTTTGGGTAGCAAAAAGCATGAGGCCGTTCTGCTTACGGATCGTCTTGAGCTTGTTCTGGGCAAGGTCGCGAAACCCTTCGTCCTGAAGTGCTTTCCAGAACTCATCGATGACGATGATGATGCGCCTGCCATCGATCAGTTGCTCGACTCGATGGAAGAGATAGGCCATCAGGGGCGTGCGGATTTCTTCGTTATCGAGGAAGTCGGTCATGTCATAGCCGACGAACTTGCCGCTGGCGCCGAAATCGTCGATGCCAATGTGATCAACGATGTTATCGAAGACCCAACCAAGCGGACCTCCTCTTTCCCAACGACGCAACCGAGCCGCGATCCCTTCCGGATCAGTGTTGTTCAAGAAGGTCCTCAGCGCGCCAATTGTGCGACGCTCGACCGGCAAGTCGGCAAGGCCATCAATTGCGGAGGCGATGTCGCGGAGTTCGGTCACAGTAATTTCCCGTATCGCCGAGCCGACAAGCCTGCCGACCCAGCGCGTGAGGAACACCTTGTTCTCCGGCGTCAGTTCAAGTGCCTTCAGGGGAGCGCAGCCGGTCGGGACACCATTCTTGAGCGACAGATAGGTGCCGCCGGCGGCGCGCACGTAGAGATCGGCTCCCCTGTCCTTGTCGAAGAACACCACATGAGGGTCATGCTTCTCCAGCTGCGACAGCATGAAGTTCAAAAGCACGGTTTTGCCGGTACCGGACGGTCCGCAGACGAAGGTGTTGCCGAGGTCGCCATAATGAAAATTGAAGTAGTACGGTGACCCCGACGCCGTCTTGAGAAGGGCGACGGCGGGTCCCCATTCATTGCTGTCCTTCTGACCGATCGGGTAGGAGTGAAATGGCGCGAGCGCCGCGAAGTTGCGGGACGTGATCGCGCCAGACCGGGCGCGATAGCGAAAGTTGCCTGGCAACTGCGCCCACCAGGCAGCCTCAAGGCCGAGATCCTCACGCGCAAGAACTGCGCCACCACTGGTCAGACTGGCGCGTGCCTTGGCGAGATTGTCGGTCAGTTCCTTCACCGACCGAGCAAAGACGGCAAGCGTCAGGTGGTGTTCGCCAAGTACGAACCGATTGGACTCCAGACCGTCCATCGCTTCGTCGAGCTCCTCGATCTGCGAGAACGCCTTGTCGCCGCTGCTGACCATCTGGTTCTGCTTGCGGCCCATGATGACGCGGGCGTCCGCCTTCGACACGAAGGAGAAGGATTGCGCCAGAACAACTTCGAAAGGACTGGTGAGCACGCTGTCCAGCATGCCGGTCCGGGTGCGGGCCGGATATTCCTTGAAACTCAGCATGCCGGCAAAGCGACTTTCGGCCTCGTGGCGAATCTCGATCGTCTCGCGGCCGAAGATGACCCGGTCGGAGTAGATGACCGAGGCGATGCGCCCCTCCGTCAGTGGAACCGGCTCTCGCCGGCCGCCGACGAGCTGGTGCAGCACCTCGCTCGGCTCCGAGAAGATCAGGCCCTCATGCTCGTAGAGCGATAGGACGCGGGGATCGAAGCGTTTCAACGCCGCCGTGACGTCGCAGACCTTGTCTCGAAGCTGCTTGAGTGCCTCCTCATCCAGTTCGACACCCGCCCGATGGGACCGCCGCAGGCGCGACAAGAGCGCGGCTGCCTTGTCGGCCGGGTCGCGTGCCGGAGACCAATGGATCGTAAGATAGAGATCGTTGCGGAACAGATCCTCGCCCACCATGCGCTCGCGGTATTTGTCGTTCAGCGCGGTAGAGAAGGCGGTCGCGAAAGTGCCCACGGGATAGTCGCCATTCCGGCGGCGAATAAGATGGGTCCACAAGGCGAGCCGCTCGTCTGCGATGTTCCGATAGAGCGTGTTGAGGTCGCGATGGAGAGCATTCAGGTCGAGGACGTCCGCCGTCTCGAAGGAGACCCCCTCTAGCGCGATCATCACCATCAGTGCCCGGGAATCGAGCGCGATTGTCGACTCGTCGACGTGGCGGACGTAGGGGATGAAGGTCTCAGGACCGAGTTCGCGAGATCTGAGTGTGGCGAGGTTAGGCAAGTCCGAGGTCCCTTTCGTCGTATTTGCGGGCGAGCTTTAGCGGTGCAAGCGTCGCTCCGCCCCAATAGCCGCTGTTGCGGGACCGGCCGCGTGTCTCCACCCAGGCCAGCAAGATGCGGAACATGTTGTGGTCGTGTTTGACGAGTGCGCTGAACAGCAGATGGAAGACGACGCCGACGAGCGCATAGGCGACCGAGCCTGTGACGATGTAGAGAGTGGTCGTCAGCATAATATTCACGCCCATGGCTTCCATCGTCACGCCAGCGATCATCGCCGGCCGAGTGCAGGCGATGAACAGCGTGTCTTCCTCAAGGATTGGCCGCGAACTCGCCATGGGGTCAGCTTCCGACGATGGTGTTCACGAGTTCGGTAGCGCCGAAGATGCCGCCGATGCCGATGATCCAGAACCCTGCGCGCCTCAGATCCATGTAGCCGAACATCCAGGCAATGCAGATCACAATCACCGCGATGACGGCGAGCAATTTGGCGATGTTGCCGGTCAGCATGTCGACGATGTTTTGCAGCACGGTCTCGATGCCGGCGGCCTGTGCGAAGGCGGGCTCGACCATGGTTGCCACAATGACCGCTGCCATGACAGCGGATGCGGCGTTCGGTCGGATACGGGAACTGATGGTCATTCACTTTGCTCCATTTGGCTGTTCTGAAACACGAGGACGGAGGACCTCCGTCTCGCACTGAAAACATCCCAAGGCGGCACCGACACCGTTTGATTAGCTTGGGCCTCGTCCTTGCGGGCATCGACGATCGCCTGGACAAGAGGCGCTTCAATCCGCCCCCTCTCCTGCCCGCCATCTCCGATCATGAGAGTCGTGATGGTTCTGGCGAGCCGGCTTCTTTCGCGTCGGACCTGCTCGTCGTACTTGACCATTGTGCCGATGGAGGGATCGCCTCGTCCGTAGTAGGACTGCAGCATCACCTGTTCGGCCCGGGTCGGGTCCGCCCCGGCTCTCACCGCCAGCCGGTAATATCCGTCCAGCAGCGTCGCCGTGGCGCGAACGTTGAGGCATGGGTCGAAGGCGTCAGAAATCGAGAGCTTCAGCGTCCGGAGTTCTTCCATGCCGATGCCGCCGAGACCGAGCTGGATGTCCTGCCGACCGGCTACCAATGACGTGGCGATTTCGATCGCCTCCACCTTGGTAGTGGGCTGCTCCGAAAGCGGTGCGCCGCTGTTGAACCGGATGGCGAAGGGTTCGAGCCGGCTTTCAAGGGTGACAATGGCGGCGAGTGTCTCGGCTGCAACCATGGGCGCGCACGTTTGCGCCAGTTCGAGGAAGGCAACAGGCATGTCAGTACCACACTCGTTGCTTGCCAACACCGTCAATGGTCACGTCGATGTAATGGGGTTGCGGTCGGACGTTCGGTCGCGTCGTCACATAGCGTTGGCACCGCGTCCGGCCGTCTCTCTGCCGCCACGCTGCCGACGAGGTGACCCGACCATCGTTGGAATAGCATTCAGCGTTCGAGACAGGCTGGGGCGTGGTCGAGACACAGTTCGCTTCGAGCCCGCGATCTCCATACCGCGTTGCCAGGCGATAACCGTCATTGCAGTAATAGGGGTCAAATCGGGGACGCGAGGCCTGGAACCCAATGCCGCTGCAGGTGGGAAACGAGCGCCCTTTTGCAAGCGCGCGCCAGAGCTTGTGGATTGGGGGCCGGCACTCCGCATATTGCGTCGGACCGTTCGGATTGGATAGGCACAGGATAACTTGGCAACCCCATTCAGCCGCTCGCGCTTTACTGTCGAAAACAAGACAGAATGGCGCTAGACTGGCTGCAGCGACCAATGCCCGTGTAAGAGACATATTCATGACCACCACCCTTCACTGACCCGATAGAGTGCAATCCTAACAAGCGGCGCAATTTCGCGACGCGTTTTACAATCATATATATGACAGTTTAAAAAATGACAAGCGCACTCAATGCTCATTGGCAGAGCCAGCTGTTTTCGGCCTACGCTTTGCAAGAAGTTTTCGACAAACCGGTTGAGGGAGAAACGCCGCAATCGCGTTTGAAGCAGGTCGGGATGATGACGGTGCTCTATATGATGCATCAAAACCACGAGAAGCTAACGCTTTCAAATATATGCCAAATTACCGGGCTGACACGCAATGCGGTGGCCGAGTCGATTGATCCTCTCATTGAGCGAGGCATCTTGACCGAAACGATTGTGAAGAACTCGATGGGACGAGGAACTGCGAGGCAGTTTGAGTTCTGCCCGGACGTTTTCGATCGCCTAAGATTAAGCCCGGAGCAGCGAAAACCTGAAACGTAGTGGATTTTTTGCGACACTAACAACGGCAGCGGCGTGGGGATAGTCGGGGCAAGCCTTGGTCTCTGACCACTCGAAGGGCGTAAGCACCGTCAATTCGCGTATGCACCGGACTTCTTCGAGAAGCTTCGTGGCACCCAAGAGGGCGTAGTTTGGCCCCTAGACTTCAAATCGCCCTGCCAGATCTGCTTTTCGCGGTCGCTGGACGAAAGCCTGCACCGCGATATTCACTTACTGAAGCAGATTGCCAAAGAGGGGATGCACTCTTCACCTGGCCGTACGCCGCAGCGCTTCCAGTAGCGGTCGCAGTTTGTGCTTGCGCCGGTGCTGCTCGACGAGCCCATCAAGGTGCGCAAGCCACTCGTCGGACCGTCCGCAAACCTTATGGGCGCGCGCGGCAACGCCGAGCCACTGCGCGGCCCTCTCGTAGCGACTTGATCTTCCTTCAGACATGATCGGATCGGCCATGCGGCATGCAAGGACAATCGCCCAATCGGGGTGACCCACCAATGCCCTTTCAGCAAGCCGAGCCAGCGTCTGGTCACGCGAACTGAAGAAACGGGTTTCATCCAGGTTAATGCCAGCAACGGCCTCGGCGACCAAGTCCTCGTCGAGCAGGATTTCGATCCGCTCATGGGCGTAAGGTGCCGCCATCAGCGCCGCGAGCAGCATCTCGCGCAATTTCGGCCAGTCCAACGGAGTGGCAAGTTTCTCTGCCATGCGGAAATCGTCACGTGCAAGGCTCTCTTCGAAGGCTACGCGCGCTGCCCTGAGCATCATATCCCGGTTGCCCGCCTCATGCGCCGCCTGGCGCAGCCAACGTGCCAGCAATGCCCTGCCCGTCCTGTGACGCCAATTTTCTTCACCTTCGCCGAGCCCCGCTCGCGACAGGCCCCATGCACCGAGGTCGATCGCCGTTTCGAAGTGGCCGACAGCAGCGACGGGTTCGGCAAGCCGCAAGAGGTCACCATGCGATTTCAGCCGCACATGGGCTAGCGCGACCGCCTCGTCGACACGCCCCGCCTGCGCAAGCTTCACAGCATGGTCGCAATGGAACCCCGCGGCACGGGAAAGGTTGAGGAAATGCTCACTACGTCCCATAGCTTCGAGCGCGGCAAGTCTCGCCCGCGTCAGATCGTCATCGAGCGGATCACTACCTCCCCCAGGCGGCCAGCTCTGCCCAAGCCCTGCGGGCGTCGCACGAAGGCCTGGCTCGTCCCAACCCTGCATGCAAGCTGCAATGGCGGTAGAAAAGGCATCATCGGCGCCAAATTCAGCGAGTTCGCCCTGCCAGCCGGTCAATTCGTCGGCGAGGTCATCGCGCTCCTCCGCTGAGATTTCATCCATGAGCGCGGCTTGAGCGATCAGTTTATCAAGCCGAGGAAAGAACTCGTGCAGGGTTTCGTCCCAATCGGCGTTCTCCGGCCAGTATGCGGTCAACCCTGAGGCCACGGGCTTCAAGATCGCTAATGCATCGGCGGCGCGCCCCTCGGCAAGAAAGGGTTCAGCCTCATCGATCAGTTGTTCGAGCGCCGCCTCATCGATAGCCGCAGATTTATCCCAACCGTGCCGATGGCGCACGGAACCGCTCTCAGAGAAGAGCGCTTCGGCGCGACGACGAAACGGCACAGGGTCGAGCAGCGTGCTCGCCTCATCAGCCACCGAAACCGCGAACCTGGTATCGAGCCAAAGGGCAAAGTCCTCGTCTCTCTCGGCGTGTTCGAGCACAAACGCCTCGAGCCGTTCACGCGAAATCGTCCGTATTTGCTCCGCGCGCTTGTTCTCCGCCTGCTTCATCCGTACTCCCCGGAGAATTGACTTCTCGCCGACGATGCGTTGGTTTCAAATCAGCTTTAGCTTCGTCGCCAGCGCCGTCGCCTGCGGAAGCGAGTAGGCATTGAGCTTCCTGCACGCATTATTCATGTGAAAATTGACGTTCCAGTAAGTCATGTTCTCGATGTCGGCGATTACACTCATCGACTTACCCTCAGATGCCCACTTGAGCATAAGCGCTTGTTTGGCGGTTAGGCCGATGTTGGGCTTTGCTGTGGGTTCAATTTCTGTCTGCTCGATCCGCACATGAAGCTGAGCGACCGCCGTCGCGGCTGCAACCGGATCGATATCCCGTTTGAGCGAGAGGGAAGGCTGGTGCGAGGCAACTGTCAGCATTGCCATACGTCTGAACGCAGTAGCGACCGGAATGGTGATGCCCGACCGAATGCCGAAACCGGCGGCATCCAAATAAAACTGCCGAACACGCGTCGATCTCACTGTCCTTGAATTTTCGGAAGACCAAGTGAACGCTTTCATCGTGGCCCTTGCAATGTGGATCACGGGGTCAATCTCGTTGAAGCCCTTTGAGAAATACCAATCCTGCCAGTCGGGATGGTAATTCGACACAGCAAACGTTCCGACGGGTTGAAGATTAAGGTAGGCGTAATACTCGAATCCGAGTTCTTCAGCGAGTTCGGTGAGCGCTTCGTTGAACATCTCCTTGGTGCGCGCCACGGTGGAAACATCGGTTAGCTTCTGAAACCAGCTCTTCACCTTCTCCTCCTTTTTTGCCCTCTCGTCGTACTGAAGCAATGCCCGGCCCAGCAACATTCTGGACCTTTCGTCGGTGGCCAATAGCCATAGACCGGCGTGCGAAGCAGCCGGCGAGCTGTGCTCCTGCCTCAACTCGCCTTCAATATGAAGGTCCGAGGACCGCCGTCGCCAACCTCTGGCCGCCTAAGTTGCCACTTACCTATCTACTCGCTATGCGCCGGCAGACGGCGCTTGGTGTTGTTTCTTCCGGAATGGTCGCCCACAGCTTTAAGCGATTTTGATGCCGCTGCCAGCGTGCGGGCAATCTCTACAATCTCTTCACGGTTTGCGGTCGGATCCTCCCTGTTCCAGGCAAGCCCCATGCCGATCGTGAAATCCACCCCCTTCACTTCCCGAAGGCGAAACGACTGGTGGGGCAAATCCCTGGTCCATTCCGGCACGAAACCCACGCCAATCCCGGCCGCGACCAGCGAAACCAAGGAGAGTGTGTCGTCGCAACTACAGGCGACCTGATCGAGAAGGCCAAATTTTCTGAACTGCTCGAAGAAGTACTTTTCCGTGTAAGATAGATTTGAGCGGGAAAAGGAGATGATCCGCTCCCGTTTCAGATCGTTCATTGTGACAGTTTCCGCCGTCTCAAGCCGGCTGCCAAGGGGCACCGCAAGAAGATATCGCTCGTTGGCGATGCTCTGCCAACGCAGCGATCCGATGTTTTCGACTGGCCGGATGAAGCCAAGGTTGATACGACCCTTCTCCAGGTCGCGGATGATTGCATCCGTGGAACCGCTGCTCACGTGAATCTGGATATCGGGAAATCGCTTGCCGAGCTTGCTTAGAAAGAGCGGCAGCACACCGAAGGTCGCTGGGTATATGGTTCCAATCGTGATCCGATCGACATTCTTGCCTGCAACCGCCCGGACGATCGCTGAACTGCTTTCAATTTCCCGCAGAACACTGATGCACCGCTCGTAAAAAACTTCGCCGGGTTTTGTCAGTTGAACACGGCGCGTCGAGCGAATGAGAAGCTGCACGCCAAGCTCCCTTTCCAGCGCCTGGATCTGCAAGCTGAGGGCAGGTTGCGCCATAGACAGCGTTGCCGCGGCGCGGCCGAAATGAAGCTCCTCAGCCAGCGTCGCAAAACATCTCATCTGACGGAGTTCCATTCCCGGTCCTCTGTATCCGCGCCAATCAATCTACAAGCCGGTAGATCATTCATTAATTTCCACCCTATATCAATATGCTGTTTTTTTATAATCCAGTGCCCATGAATTTCGGTAGTAGACGGCGAGTCGTCTTTATCCTATCGGTTGAATATGAAAACGAGCCTCGAACATCTTCCCGAAAAGAAGCAGCGCGAGCTTGCCCGCGCCGTGGAGATCATTCACGAGGAGTTTGCCGATGCGCTCGAGGGAAGTTCGGCCGACTTCAAGAAGCGCGGCCGGATCCTGAAGATTATCCTGTTCGGTTCCTACGCCCGCGGAACGTGGGTCGATGAACCGCATACGATGAAGGGTTACCGCTCCGACTACGACATCCTCGTCATCGTCAATTCGAAGAAGCTCGCCGAACCGGAGTACTGGGACAAGGCGACCGACCGGCTGATATGGGACAAAAGCGTCTCGACGCCGGTTGGGCTGATCGTCCATGGCGCCCGGGAGGTGAACAACTTCCTTGCGGACGGACAATATTTCTTCGTCGACATCGTGCGCGAAGGCATCTCGCTTTACGAACTCGACGATCGGCCACTAGCAGAACCGCGTCCACGGACGCCGGCGGATGCTTTTCGGTTTGCCAAAGAACACTTCGATGATCGCCTGCCCCAGGCCAAAACGTTTGCTGATGGCGCCGAGATTTTTGTCAGCCGGAGGAGACTCAAGGAAGCAGCGTTTTTGCTGCATCAGTCAATAGAGCAGGCCTATTCAGGGCTGCTGCTCGTCCTTACGAACTATAGTCCGCCTTCGCACAACCTCAAATTTCTCCGAGGCCTCGCTGAGGATCGCGACCGGCGGCTTATCGAAGCTTGGCCCCGCGACCAGCACCGCTTTACCGCCTGGTACAACATTCTCAACGAAGCCTATGTGAAGGCCCGCTACTCCAAGCACTTTGATATCACCGAGGAAGGGCTCGACTGGCTTATCGAACGGACGGAGCATCTTCTCCGGCTTGTTGAGACGGTCTGTAACGAGCGGCTGGAGGAGCTAGAGCGGGCCTCAGCGTAACTCCGTCAGCGTAACTCCACACACCTACATCTCAGCAAGGCATGCGGTTAAGAATGAGCGTACGGCGTGATCAATAGGTTGCACCGCTTGAATACGCGCTAGACCGTGTGGCAGACGTCATTGACATTGCCGATGCCCGCCAAATTGGGCCGGCCATAATGATGGTGATCCTGACAAACGTCTTCGTTCGTTGTTGCAGAATGCCTCATTTAGCCATCCGCTTGGTGCACTGATTGCTCTGCTTTATGCAGGCAATCTCCGCCGTCGAGCATTCAGCAACGCCGTTTAAGACCACACAATGCGAGCATTGGTCGGTGAATTCCAAGCAATCCGGATTTGCCTTGATGAAGTCCTGCAGGCTGGCATCCTCGGTCGGTCGCGGTTCGGGAACAGCATCTTCAATGGGCGTGTCCGCCGCTTGAGAAGTCGTCAGTCCCGCCATGGTCATCGCCAGGCAAAGCGCGACACGAAGGCTGAAACGCTTCATCCCTTACTCCTCCTCAGCGCAAATACTGACGCTGCGTGAAACGCCTCTCCAGCGGGAACGGCGCAGTTTCAGAAAGTGCCGTCACAATGGCCGTCACGCAAGCGACGTTCCGCCGCCCTCATCCCAGTTCGTTGCGGATCGCCCGCATGAAAACCTTGGCGCCGATGCCGATCAAGCCATCGGGGAAATCATAGTCCGGATTGTGCAGCCGCGCATGGTTCTCGCCAGCGCCGAGGAAAAACATCGCAGCAGGCGCCACGCGCCCGAAAAGCCCGAAATCTTCCGAACCCTTCATCGGCAGCACGCCCTCGCGGCGGTCATGGCTGACGCCCTCCTCGTCCATGGCGCGCGCGAGCGCGGCGACGGCGACCTCCGCATTGCTGCACTGGTGGAACACATCCTCATAGCCGATCGCAACCTTCAGCCCCGCGGCCTCCGCCGCCTTCGCAACCAGCGCCTCGGCGCGCGCCACGAGATCGGCCATGCGCGCGTCGGTCAGCGTCCTGAGCGTCGCCCAGATCTCGGCATGGCCAGGGCTGATTCCGAAGGCCGCCTCGCCGAGCCGCGCATGCGTAACTGTCACCAGCGTGTAGTTCTCATCAAGCGGCCCGTTGTTGCCGAGCGCCGTCAGACCGGAAAGCAGCAACGCGACGGCAAAGGTCGGCGCGATGCCGTCCTCGGTGTCGAGGCATGCGCCGTCTTGCCCGAAAGCGAAATCCGCATGCCGCGCGAGGCGCAATTGACCGGGCCGGAACGAAGTGCGGCATGGCCGAGGCCGATGCCCGGAAAATTATGCAGCGACAGGACCAGGTCCGGCTTGATGTCAGCAAATTTCGGGTCGGCAAGCACGGCTGCCGCCCCGGCGCCGTTTTCCTCTGCCGGCTGGAACATCAGGATAGCCCGGCCTTTCGCCGGCCGCTTGCGCCCCAGTCCCTTGGCAAGCGCCATCAGGATCGTCATGTGCCCGTCATGGCCGCAGAGATGCCCCTTGCCTGTGATCTCCGAGCGGTGCGCGACGTCCGAGATCTCCTCGATCGGCAGCCCGTCGAGTTCGGCGCGCACTATCACCGTCGGCCCTGGCTCGGGCCCTTCATAGATCGCAGCCACCCCGTGCCCGCCAAGGCCGGTGATGACAGCATCTGGCTTCGTCTCAGCCAAGGCAGCAAAGATCGTCTCCGCCGTCTCCCGCTCCTCGCCCGAGACCTCCGGCCGCCGATGCAGCTCACGCCTGAAGGCCGTCAACGCCTCAAGTTCACGGTCGATCAGAAACATTCGCGCCCCACAGGTTCTTTATCCGGATAGGAGGTCCAGTTTCCGGCTACGGCTCACACGTCTGGACAACGCACGATCCTGGACCCTTCAAAAGTCTCCCAACCATGATCTTAGACCATCTCCGCTATCGAAAGAGAAGAGCGAAAGACTTCCGGGGGCATGGCTGCAGCGCATGGACTTCAGCGCCTTCTTCCCAAGTGCGGCGCCGATCGCACTGGAACTTTTTCGCCCCAGTTGCAGTCAGGAAACTGGTTGCCGGAAAGAGCGTCCAAAGTACGCACGGCTTTCAGAGATTTCTTCAAGTAAGTGAAGCCCCAAAACTGGGGAGTTGAATTGCCTTTTTGCGCGGAATTGGACACGAGACGTCTTGCGCCAGGCTGCTTAGAGCTTGTCACTCCGGCCGCGTCATTTCCGGTTGAATGGCCCACCACACCCAATTGCTGCGACCTCCAACTTCCCCTACATTGACCAAGTGGTAAAAAAGACGCGCGCCAAACGCGCAATCAATCAGAGGGGAACTCAATGCGCAGCAATTCCTTCAACTTTGCCATTTCCAGAAGAACCCTGATCAAAGCTGCCGGCGCTTCCACCGTGGTGGCAGCGGCCGGTCTGCCGAGCCGTCTGCTCGCTGCGGACCCGATAAAGGTGGCAGCCATCTACACCGTTCCGGTCGAGCAGCAGTGGGTCAGCCGTATCCACAAGGCGGCCAATGCAGCCAAGGAACGCGGCGACATCGAATATGTCTATTCGGAAAACACCGCAAACAACGATTACGAGCGCGTCATGCGTGAGTATTGCGAGGCGGGTCACAAGTTGATCCTGGGCGAGGTATTCGGCGTCGAGGATGCTGCCCGCGCGGTGGCCAAAGACTATCCGGATGTCGCCTTCCTGATGGGCTCGAGCTTCAAGCCCGATGCCGCCGTTCCGAACTTCTCGGTTTTCGACAACTATATCCAGGACGCATCCTATCTATCCGGCCTCGTCGCCGGCGCAATGACCAAGTCCAAGAACATCGGCATGGTGGGAGGCTATCCGATCCCAGAGGTCAATCGGCTGATGAATGCATTCATGGCCGGCGTGAAGGAAGTGGCCCCGGAAACCAAATTCCAGGTAGCCTTCATCGGCTCATGGTTCGATCCGCCAAAGGCCAAAGAGACCGCATTCGCCCAGATCGATGGGGGTGCGGACTTGCTCTATGCCGAACGTTTCGGCGTGTCCGACGCCGCCAAAGAGAAGAAGGTGTTGGCCATCGGCAATGTTATCGATACCCAGGCGGACTACCCGGACACCGTTGTCGCCTCCGCACTGTGGCATTTCGAACCGACACTCGACAAAGCGATCAGCGAAGTGAAGGCAGGCGCGTTCAAGGCTGACGACTACGGCATCTATTCCTTCATGAAGAACGGCGGCTGTTCACTGGCGCCTCTTGGCACCTTCGACAGCAAGGTTCCGGATGCCATCAAGGCCAAGGTCGCGCAGAAGGAAAAAATGATCAAGGACGGTTCGTTTACCGTCGAGATCAACGACGTCGAGCCGAAGTCGACCTAACCACTTCCTCGCGTTCATCGGAGTGGTCGGCAGTGCCGGACGAGGAATTACCCCTCGCCTTCAGCGACCATTCTCTACTTGGACGGGAAGGGAAGCCCCCAACAACTCCGGTCGCCGATGTGTCTAGCAAACCCGCACTTCGTCTTTCTCGCATTAGCAAGCGTTTCGGCCCGCTCAGGGCCAACGACGCCATTTCCTTCGACCTCAAGCAGAGCGAAGTCATCGCACTTCTCGGGGAGAACGGTGCCGGCAAGACGACTCTGATGAACATTCTCTTCGGCCACTATGTCGCCGACGAGGGAACTATCGAGGCCTTTGGCAAGCCGCTTCCACCGGGAGATCCGCGTGCAGCCATTGACGCCGGCATTGGCATGGTCCACCAGCACTTCACCCTCGCCGACAACATGACCGTACTGGAAAACATCGCGCTTGGTACGCAGAGCCTTTGGCGCCTGCGGCTTGACCGGGCCGCAGCGCGACGTCGCATCGCGCAATTGTCCGCTGATTTTGGCCTCGCCGTTGATCCCGCGGCTACCATATCCAGCCTTTCGGTCGGCGAACGTCAGCGCGTCGAGATCCTGAAGGCCCTTTATCGCGAGGGCCGCATCCTGATCCTGGACGAACCGACGGCCGTTTTAACCCCCGCCGAGACTGAGGTACTGTTCCGGACGCTGAAGCTGCTCGTCGCCAAGGGCCTGTCGATAATCTTTATCTCTCACAAATTAAATGAAGTCATGGCTGTCAGCGATCGCGTGCTGGTTCTGCGTTCCGGCCAGCTCGTCGGCGAGCGCGAAACAGGTACGACCGATCGCAAAGAACTGGCAGCTCTCATGGTAGGCCAGGAGGTCAAGCCAGCGAAGGTCAGCCCGCTGAGACTGGGAGCACCGCTGCTGGCACTCGAACAGGTCTCCGCAACGCCGTACAATGGCGCGGGGCTCGACCAAGTGTCGCTCACGCTTACAGCCGGAGAAATCACCGGCGTTGCCGGTGTTGCCGGCAACGGTCAGGCTGTCCTTGCTGCCCTCATCGCCGGCACACGGCGCCCAACCGGCGGCAGCATTTCCATCGCAGGGCAGCAAGTCTCCGACTGGTCGCCACGCGCGGCGCTCGCCTATGGCGTGGCCCGCGTACCGGAAGACCGCCACGCCGTCGGCAGCATCGGCGACATGAGCGTGACGGAGAATGTCATCGCCGAACGCTACCGAAGCCCTCGGTTCAGCCACATGGGCTTCCTGAACTGGAAGGCCGCCGGACGCTTTGCCGAGAAACTCATTGCCGACTACGACGTCAAATGCCCTTCGCCCGAAGCACGCATACGCCTACTCTCAGGCGGCAACATGCAGAAGCTCATCCTCGGCCGCGCCCTTGATGGCGACCCGGCGGTCATCCTGGCAAGTCAGCCAACACGCGGCCTCGATGTCGGCGCCGTCGCCTACGTTCACCGCATGCTGCTCTCAGCGCGAGATCGGGGTGCCGCGATATTGCTCATTTCGGAAGACCTCGAGGAAGTCCTGGCATTGTCCGACCGCATCTTCGTTATGTTCAAGGGGCGCCTTTCCACGCCCTCTGCAAGGGGCGAACGCAGCATTCGGGAACTGGGGGAACTGATGGCAGGCCACAGCGGGGAGCGCGGTGATCATGCGGCTTGAACCGAAACCCGCGCCGTCCTTGGCGATCACCTTGCTGTTTCCGCTGGCGGCCATAGGCACCACGCTGGTGCTGACGTCGATACTGGTTCTCGCCGCCGGCGCTTCCCCACTGTCCGTCTTCTATCTTGTGGCGAAGGGGGCGGCCGGCTCACAGTTCGCCTTCTTGGAGACCTTGACCCGGGCGACGCCACTCATCTTCACGGGTTTGGCGATCGCCGTCGCCTTTCGGGCAAAGCTCTGGAACATCGGCGCAGAAGCCCAACTCTACATCGGTGGCGTCGTCACCGTAGCGCTGGGAACCGGCGCACTACCCCTGCCTTCGGTCGTTCTCATCCCGGTAATCATGGTCGCCGTCATGGCCGCAGGCGCGTTGCTTCTGCTCGGCCCAGCCGTGCTGAAGACGCGTTTCGGCGTCGACGAGGTGGTCACCACGTTGCTGCTCAACTTCATCGTCCTGCTGTTCGTATCCATGCTACTCGAAGGTATACTCAAGGATCCGATGGGGCTCGGCTGGCCGCAATCGCAGAAGGTCATAGCCGAAGCACAACTGCCGCGCCTTATCCAGGGCAAGCGCCTGCACTATGGCTTCGTCATCGCCCTCGTTTCGGCCGTCCTCATTTGGGTCGTTATGAAAAAGACGGTTCTCGGCTACGAGATGCGCGCCGTCGGCCTCAATCCCGAGGGCGCTCGTTTTGTTGGCATTCTGGTCGACCGCACTCTGATGAAGACGGCGTTGCTTTCGGGGGGATTGGCCGCTCTTGCGGGTTTTTCCGAAGTCTCTGGGCTCAAGGGCAACCTGACGCTCGACCTGTCGCCGGGCTACGGCTACACCGGCATCGTCGTCGCCATGCTGGCCATGCTGAATCCGCTCGGTGTCATCGCCTCGGCCATCTTCGTCGCCGGCATCTTCGTCGGCGCCGATGCCATGAGCCGAGCGGCCAAGGTGCCGAGTTACATAGCCGACGTCATGGTCGCGACCTCGCTACTGACCATGGTTGTCGCGATCCTTCTGACGCGATTCCGGATCAGGTGGAGGTGACATGGACGCGCTCGAAATCCTCTTCACCGCCTCTTTTTGGGTTGCCGCAATCCGCATAGCATCCCCGCTGATCTTCGCGACCATGGGCGAGTTGATCTGCGAGCGCGCCGGCGTCCTTAACCTCGGCATCGAGGGGATCATGACGGCAGGCGCTTTCGCCGGCTGGTTTACCGTATATTCTGGCGGCGATCTTTGGGCCGGCTTGCTGGTCGCTGCCCTTTTCGGCGCCATGTTCGGCCTGCTGCATGCCACGCTCACGGTACCACTCGGCCTGTCGCAACACGTGGTCGGCATCGGTGTTACGCTGCTTGCCACGAGTCTTACTTACTTCATCTATCGTCTTGCGCTGCCCGAGGTGACGTCGCCGCCCAAAATCGAGCCGTTCCAGCCCCTGCCGATCCCGGGCTTGTCCAGCATTCCGGTCGTTGGCGAGGCACTGTTTACTCAGACACCACTGACCTATCTCGCATTCATGTCGGTCGCCGCCGTTGCCTGGATCCTCTATCGCACGCCCATCGGTCTCGCCGTTCGTGCCGCAGGCGAAAATCCGTCAGCGGTCGAAGCGCAGGGCATTTCGGTCACTGGCATTCGCATGGGCGCCGTCGTCGTTGGTAGCGCGCTGATGGCGGTCGGCGGCGCCTTTCTCACCACCTCGGCTTTCAACTCGTTCTTCTTCCAGATGATCAATGGACGCGGTTGGATTTGTATCGCACTGGTCGTCTTCGGCTCCTGGCGGCCAGGTAAGGCGCTGATCGGCGCCATCCTCTTCGCAGCCTTCGATGCCTATCAGGTTCGTCTGCAGCAGATATCCGGCGGCATCGTGCCCTATCAGGTTTTCCTGATGATGCCCTATGCGCTGTCGATCTTGGCGCTGATCCTGGTCGCACGTCGTGCTGCATATCCCAGAGCTTTGATGATCCCGTACCAGAAAGGCGAAAGATGAGCTTCGACCTGATCATAAAAGGGGGCACGCTGCCCGATGGAAACGTCGCCGACATCGGCATCAAGGGAGATAGAATCGCCGCGATCGACCCACGCATCGACGCGCAGGCTGGTCGTGTCATCGATGCCTCGGGCGACCTCGTCAGTCAGCCCTTTGTCGATCCCCATTTCCATATGGATGCAACGCTGTCCTACGGCCTGCCACGTATCAATGCCTCGGGTACGCTGCTCGAAGGCATCGCGCTGTGGGGCGAACTCAAGCCGCTCCTGACCCATGAAGCCGTCAAGGAGCGGGCGTTGGCTTATTGCGACTGGGCGGTCTCGATGGGCCTCCTCGCCATCCGCACGCATGTCGATACCTGCGACGACCGCCTTCTTGCGGTGGAAGCGCTGCTAGAGGTCAAGAAGGAGATCGCGCCCTACATCGACCTCCAGCTTGTCGCCTTCCCGCAGGACGGGTTCTATCGCTCGCCGAATGCGCGCGAAAACACCATCCGCGCCCTCGACATGGGCGTCGATATCGTTGGTGGTATTCCGCATTTCGAGCGGACCATGTCCGACGGCACGCGTTCCGTTACCGAACTTTGCGAGATCGCGGTCAAGCGCGGCTTGATGGTCGACTTGCACTGTGACGAGACCGACGACCCGTTGTCGCGCCATATCGAGCAGCTTGCCTATGAGACCCAGAGGCTCGGCCTGCAAGGCCGGGTGGCTGCCTCGCACCTTACCTCGATGCATTCGATGGATAACTACTATGTCTCGAAGCTGCTGCCGCTGATTGCGGAAGCCGACATCTCAGTGATCCCCAATCCACTCATAAACATCATGCTGCAAGGACGCCACGACACCTACCCTAAACGCCGTGGCCTCACGCGAGTGCCGGACATGCTAAAGGCCGGCATCCGCACCGGCTGGGGTCAGGATTGCGTGCTCGATCCCTGGTATTCCCTCGGTACAGCCGATATGCTCGACGTCGCCTTCATGGGATTGCACGTCGCCCAGATGTCCTCGCCCGCAGACATGCGCACCTGCTTCGACATGGTCACCAAGATCAATGCCGAGATCATGGGACTTGATCATCTCGGCCTAGCCGTAGGCAAATCCGCAAGTCTCGTCGTGCTCGATGCGGGCAACCCCATCGAGGCGGTGCGCCTGCGCGCCGAACGGCTTTGTGTCGTGGCGAAGGGCAAGGTCGTGGCCGAACGCGAAAAGCGCGATACAGCCCTGTCCATCAAGGGCCGCCCCGCGACCATCAACCGCCGCCACATCGTGCCACGGCAATCGTGAGTTACGAATAGTTCGTCAGGCGAGCGGTCAAAGTAGCTCCGCCGGGATTCCTTCCGTGTTGGCCCCACAAGGCGTCCAAGAAGTCGAACAACGATGTCGGAGAAGAATTGGCTTCATCTAAAGCGGGAAATCAGATAGGATTCAACCTGCTCGATATGAGTGGCACCGTGTGTTTCCGGGCGACGCGATCTTCGCTGTGAGACCGTCCGGCCACATTTCCCCGCCGGACTCTCAAAGGAGAGTCGCCATGTCGAAGCCATTGAAGATTGTACTGGAACCGTCAAACGAGGCGGATGCGCAACATGACGTCGCGGTGGCGGCGGCCGTGGAACTCGCAATGGAGTTTTACGGCTGCGACGCCGTGACCGCCGCGGCCAAGCGCGCATTCGAGGCCAGGGACCTCAATCGCGAAAGCCATTACCGGTTCTGGCTTCATATCTTCAAATCTCTGAAATCTGATCCACACCTGATCAACGAAATCTGCCAGCCGGGTGACGAAGCGGCTGCCTGAGGCAGCGCGCATAAACCCAAGCGCGGATTCATAGAGCTTGGGGCTTTCAAGACCGAATCCGATGCAAGCCGCCCGCCAGCTCAGCGAATGCAACACGATTGATATGGATTCCGTATCAATACCGGGAAATCAATATTGGAAATCGCAAGACTGGCGGGCGCAATGTCACCGAACCGACAACACCAACAAAGGGGATCGTCATGAGGTACACTGCGCTGTGCGCACCTGCGATCGTATCAATGGTTTTGGCCGCCAACGGCCACGCCGAAACGCTCATCGTCAACAGCTATGGCGGGCCGTACGAAACCATCATCCGGGAGCGGATCATTGAGCCCTTCGAAGCCAAATTCGGGATCGAGGTTATCTATGACGCCGTCGGTTCGGCCTCACAGGATTATGCCAAGATCAAGGCCACCAACGGGCGCCCCGGTTTCGATGTCGTCGTAATGACCGCTTCTCAATCTCTCGAAGGATGCAAGGAGGGCCTGCTTGAGGAATTCTCTCCAGAGGAGGTTCCCAATCTTGAGCATCTGTCGTCGGTAATCGCCGGCGTCGCTGGCCCCTGTGGCGCGGTTCACGAAGTGCAATATCTCTCGCTTCTTTACCGGACGGACAAGCTGGCGGAGCGTCCGAATTCCTGGAACGCGCTTCTGGATGATGGCCTCAAGGGCAAGATCATCCTGCCGACCTTCCAAAACGTGATGGCCGCCTACCTGATGGAGATCTTCTCGGTCGCCCATGGTGGCGATCTGCTCGAGAACGTCGATCCCGGCTTTGCCGCTATGGCCAAGCTTGCCGGACAGTCGATCGGCTTTGAGCAGTCATCCTCCGTCATGGAAACATACATCAAGAACGGCGACGTCTGGGCCATGCCCTTCTGGAACGGGCGCGCGCAACTTCTCGTCGATAGCGGCTTGCCGGTCGACTATGTCCTGCCGAGGGAGGGTTCGATCCCCTTGCTGGCAACCCTGAACGTGCCGAAGCACGCGGCAAACCGAGACGCAGCTCTCAAGTTCGTCAACTTCTTTCTCGAGAAGACCAGCCAAGAGGCATGGGTCACCGGCTACAAAGTCGGCAGCGGCCGGATCGACATCGAGGTGCCCGCCGATATCCGTGCCAAACAAATCACCACCGAGGCCGATCTGAAGGCCCTTCTGTTGCCCGATCTCGCGGCGGTCGCAACACGGCTCTCCGCCTGGGGCGAACGATGGGAACGTGATGTCGTCGCGGCGGCCAAGTGAGGTAGATCATGGCCGTCATTATTTGCTCCACTCCGACAAAGCCCCCGCGCGTCGGATCCCCTGTCAAAGGACTTCTGCCGCTGATCGCGCCGTCGCTCGTCCTGGTGTTCTTCTTCGCGATACCAATGGGCATGATGATCGGGATCAGCTTTCAAAGTCCAACGGAGGGCAGCCCGACACTTGCGAGCTACAGCCGCTTCTTCAGCAACGATCTGGTCCTTGCGGGCCTCGCCCGCACCGTCGTGATGTCGGGCCTCGTTGCGTTCTGTGTAACCGTCCTGGCCTATCCGCTCGCCTATTATCTGGCACGCTCCACATCGCGCTGGCGAACGGTCATCTTCGCACTTGCCATTGCGCCGGAATTGGCGGGGGTCGTGCTTCGCACCTACGGCTGGCTCATCATTCTCGAAGATCGCGGCTTCATCAATTCCGCCCTGATGTGGACCGGATTGATCACGGAGCCCTTGCCTTTATCGAAGAACCTTCTCGGCGTCGTGGTTGGGCTTACTCACGTCATCCTGCCATTTGGCGTGCTGTCGCTTCTGACGAGCCTGCAGAGTATCAACCCCAATCTGGAAAAATCGGCGCAAATTCTTGGCGCGTCACGACTTGCTGCTATCCGGCACATCATCCTGCCGCTCTCCGTGCCGGGAATCGTAAGCTCTTTCTTGATCGGCTTCACCATGGCCGCAAGCGCTTATGCGACCCCGGCCCTCCTTGGCGGCGCCGGCTTCAAAGTCATGGCCACAATGGTCTACGAGCAGGTGCTGTTCTATCTCGATTGGCCCTTCGCGGCGGTCATGGCGAACGTTCTTCTCATCCTGATGCTGGCCGCCGGCTTCGTCGGATCCAGGCTGGAGTCGCGCCTCCACCAAAAACTTCACCTTTAATCTCGGGAGGCTCCAATGAACCGACTGCTCACATATCTGTTCAGGATGGCGCTTGCCGCCATTCTTGCCTTTATCACCCTTCCGCTGGTGGTCGTCGTTGCGGCCTCTTTCAGTCCAACTTCGGCCGTGACGTTCATCCCGAGCGAATGGACCTTGCAATGGTACGCGGCACTATGGACTAGCCGCTGGCTCGATCCGTTACTACTCAGCGTCGAACTTGCCGTCATCGTATCGCTCGCTAGCGGACTCCTAGGCGTCCTTGGAGCTTACAGCGTCGCCTACGCAAAATGTCCGGGGCATACCGCCATCATGGCGTTCCTCTTGTCACCCATGTCGGTCCCGCAAATCGTCAAGGGCGTGGCGATCGTCCTGTTCCTGTCCTCGGTTGGACTTTACGACCTGCTGGGGACACCCGGCCTTGTAATGGCTCACATCATTCTGACGTTGCCCTACGTCGTGCGTATGGCGGCCACCGCGATGTTCGGCTTCGACAAGCGGCTGGACCGCGCGGCACGCGTACTGGGCGCCAGTATCACGCAGAGGATCCGATACGTGCTGTTGCCGCTGATCCGCTCCGGCCTCTTCTCGGGGATGACCTTCGCCTTCATCATTTCCTTCAATAACATCCCGCTCTCCGTCTTCCTGGTCAGACCCGGTCAGACGACACTTCCGATTACCGTCATCAACCATCTCGAATACAGCCTCGATCCGGTGCTTGCGGCAGTGAATGTCGCGTCACTCCTCTTCATCCTTGGCGTAATCATCCTTTTCGAAAAGATCGGCGGCTTCTCCGCCCAGTTCCACGGAGGTAGCAAATGACAACCATCGATATCGAACTCATTTCCGTCAGCAAGCAGTTTGGTGCAAACCGCATCGTCGACGATATCAGCCTTGCCATCCCGAAGGGAAAATTCGTCAGCATTCTTGGTCCGTCCGGATGTGGCAAGACGACGACCCTGAACATGATCGCCGGATTCGAAGCGCCCTCGAGCGGGCAGATCCGAATTCGTGGCCGCGATCAGGAAGGCGTCCCGCCCGAAGCTCGGAAAATCGGACTCGTCTTCCAGAACTACGCACTCTTCCCGCATATGACGGTCGCCCAGAATGTCGGCTTTGGCCTAAAGATGCAGGGTCGGCCCCGGGAGGAAATCGCCGATGGTGTCTCACGAGCCTTGAAAAGTGTCCATCTCGAGGGCTTTGAGGATCGGTATCCGAAAGAACTTTCGGGGGGGCAACAGCAACGGGTCGCGGTCGCTCGGGCGATTGCGCCCTCACCGTCGGTGCTGCTTCTCGATGAACCGCTCTCAAACCTTGACCTTAAGCTCCGGGAAGCGATGCGCGTCGAACTGAAAGAGATCCAGGAAGATCTCGGCATGACCTTCATCTATGTCACACATGACCAGGAAGAGGCGATGGCCATGTCCGACCGGATTATCGTCATGCAGGGCGGAGTGGTCGCGCAGGAAGGAGCGCCCGCGGACATCTACGCCCGCCCGAGGACCTCTTTCGTGGCGGACTTCATCGGCAAGTCCAATATTCTCCCGGCATCCGCAGAGAACGGGAGCGATCGGAACCTGAAGGTATCCCTCGGCGCAGGAAAGGCTGTGCTCACAGCCCCGCTGGGAGACGACGTCGCTCCTGATAATGTGCGCTTCTGCTGTATCAGACCGGAGGCCGTCAGGCTCGCAGATGCGGCAGGGGCCCTCGACGAACCTGTAAACCGCCTGACAGGCACCGTCCAAAAGGTCGTCAATCTGGGCGCCTATCTCGAGGCCTGGATGCTCGTCGATGGCGGGATCACCTTGAAGTCCATGATC
Organism: Ensifer adhaerens; assembly: GCF_020035535.1. Taxonomy (NCBI): domain Bacteria; kingdom Pseudomonadati; phylum Pseudomonadota; class Alphaproteobacteria; order Hyphomicrobiales; family Rhizobiaceae; genus Ensifer; species Ensifer adhaerens. The sequence continues at coordinate 3,191,738 of NZ_CP083350.1, forward strand.
CGCTCGACCCGCATCGAGAAGCTCTCGGCCGGCTGCCGCGTAGAGCTCGCCATCGCCCATTCCGCTGTCCAACTGCTGGAGCAATAGTGACATTCATTGTCATCCATTATCAATGCGAAAGAATTGATATTGGAATACCGATTTATCACTCCGCTAAGCTCTATGTGATCCCGAGCCGGGATCTTCCCACACGGAGGCGAAAGACACACATGAAAACAAGAGTTTCGGCAATCCAGAATGACAGCAACGTCTGCGCAGATATCGTCGGGTTCGATTTCTCCGACTACAACGACGCGGACATTGCGGCAGTTCGATCTTACTGGCTGCAATATGGCGTCATTCGCTTTCGGGCGACCGATATCACAGACCAGCAGCAGGTCGACTTTTCCCGTCACTTCGGGGATTTCGTCATCCATCCTAAGCAATTGCAGGAAGGCGGACACCCGAACCATCGCGAAATCCTGGTGATCAGCAATGTGATGAAGGACGGCAAGCCGAGCGGCGCGCTCGGCAACAGCGAGGCGACGTGGCACACGGACACATGGTTCTACGAGCGCCCGCCCGCCGGCGCCATCCTCAGGGCGATCGAGGTCCCCCCTTCCGGTGGAGACACGTATTTTCTGTCGACCTACCAGGCTTTCGAAACGCTCCCCGAGGAGCTGCGCAGGGCTGTTGAGGGGCGGCAGATCTTCTTCCAGAACGTCTACGACAAGACGGGCAAGTTGCGCCTCGGGAAAGGCGAACCGACGAGCGCGGATTTTCGCGAATGGAGCGGCGTCGTTCATCCGCTGGTTAGAACCCACGGCGAGACGGGCCGCAAAGCGCTTTATCTTGGTGGGACGTCAGAGGGGGCGTGGATCGTCGGCATACCGCTCGATGAAAGCAACGACCTGATCTCAAGGCTTTGGGAGCACACCACCACTACGCCTGAAGTCTTCGTCCAGAAATGGAGCGTGGGCGACATCGTGATGTGGGACAACCGTTGCACGATGCACCGGCGCGATTCATTCGACCCGAACACGATCCGGATTATGCATCGGACGACGACATCCGGCGAGCGCCCGGTCTGATTTGTGAACCACAGGGCAGATCGGAGTCTCATCGATGTCCCAGCCTTACAAGATTGAAAAACAGCCGGAAGCGATACCGGACGCACTGCGAACCCTGCTTGATGGAGTCGAAACCGCAACCATCGGCCACTTCGAATATCTTGGATTTGTTGGGGCAGGAATTGCGCCGGTCTTTCCGGCCAAGGCAATTGGAACGGCAGTCACGGTCGCCGCGCCCGGCCGCGATGGAGCCGTCATCTATACGGCAATCGATCTGCTCAGCCCGGGAGATGTTCTCGTCATCTCCCGGGTCGACCGGGACGACGTGGCCTGCGTCGGCGGCGGTGTCGTTGCTGCTGCCCGAGCGCGTGGCGCCGTCGCCATTATCGTCGATGGTCCTTGCACCGACATCGAGGAGATCCGCGCCAGCCGGTTCCCGGTCTGGTGTCGCGGAGTCTCGTCCAAGACGACCAGCCGCCGGCACCAGATCGGTGGCGCGATCAATGTCCCGATCGCCTGCGGCGGGGCGGCCGTGCTGCCTGGGCATGCGGTCCTGGCAGATACGGAGGGTGTCTTCGTTGCCGATCCCTCCGATATGCGTCGCATCGCCGACGTCGCCCTCGAGCGCCAACAGCGCTCCCTTAAGCTCCGGCCCTACCTTGAGGCCGGCCATTCCATCTTCGAACTGGATCGGATCGTATAATGAAGATTTCCCTCGTCCAGATGAACTCCCAGCCCGACCGCGACAGCAATTTGCGCGCGGCCGAGAGCCTGATGTTGCAGGCAATCGCACGCGATACACCGGATCTCATCGTTCTCCCGGAACATTTCGACTGGTCCGGCGGCACGGTGGCGGAGAAACTGGCGGCGGCTGATCATATGCCGGGCGGCGACGCCTATCGCATGTTGCAGGCGTTCGCCGCCCGGCAAAAGGTCTGGATCCACGGCGGCAGCTTGCTCGAAAGGGTCGATGGAAGTCCGAAGATCTACAACACGACGGTCGTTTTTGACCCAGAAGGTAACGAGGTCGGCCGCTACCGCAAAGTTCACCTGTTCGACATCGAGGCGCCAGATGGCAAGATGTATCGAGAATCCGCCACCGTTGCGCCTGGAGAAAGCCTGTTCGTCTACGAATCCGGCGGTTTCAGGATCGGCTGTGCGATCTGCTACGACCTTCGCTTCCCCCGGCTCTTTGATGCGCTTGCAGACGCCGGCGTCGATGTGGTCATTCTGCCCGCGGCCTTCACGTTACAGACGGGAAAAGACCACTGGGAAGTGCTCTGCCGTGCACGCGCGATCGAGCACCAGGTCTATTTCATCGCCTGTGGTCAGTGGGGAGGCTACACGGCAGCGGACGGAGATCGCCGTTTCACCTACGGCAACTCTCTCGTCTGCGACCCCTGGGGACAGGTCATAGCCCGCGCCGTCGATCAGGTCGGCGTGCTTTCCGCACACCTCGATCTCGACCGTGTGGCAGCAGTTCGCAAGCTTATTCCCGCCGCGTCGCACAAGGTTTCGTTTGTTGATCAGGCACACGTCAACCGAGGTTGCAGCCGCAGTGATCGTTGCAATTCCTCCTGCAGCTCGTCGGCGCAGACCTTCGGGGCACCAATTTCTTCTAGTAGCGCGTAGACAACGCTCCCCTGAAAATGGACTGCCAATCGCCATCATCAGGTAATCGGACCCCAGAAATGACCGCTTTCATCACGCAAACGCTCGGCAGCTATATCGCTGAGGAAGCACTCGCTCGTGTTCCTGGCGACGTCATCGACAAGGGCAAGCTCTGCCTCCTGGACTCCCTGGGCTGCCTGTTCGGCGGGCATCGGCTGCCGATGGCCGGCATGCTGGAGGTACTGCGGGCGGACAGCCAGGTCGCGCCCGCCTCCGGCGGACCTGTCAGTGGCTGTGCCGAACCGGGGGCTGCCGCATTCATCAAGGCAACTTTGATCAATGCGCTCGACTTCGACGACATCTACGAGAAGGGGCATCCCGGAGCCACGGTGATTGCGGCAGCCTTATCGGTCGCTGAGCACACGAAGTCTTCAGGCACAGAATTCCTCGAGGCCGTGATCATCGGCTATGAGGTGAGTTGCCGCGTTGGCATCTCACTTGCTCACGTCCAGCCCAGAAAGGCGATTCACGGCCATGGGACTTGGCAGATATTCGGTGCAGCAGCCGCGGCCGCGAGACTCATGCGTCTCGACGCCGGACGAGCGGCGCATGCGATCGCGATCGCTGCTGCGAATGCGCCAGTGGCGTCCGTCATGAAGACCGTCTACGGAGACACGCCTTCGATGGCGAAGAACAACTTCGGCCTGGCCGCGCAAATGGGCGTCTTGGCCGCCCGCCTTGCCGCTGCCGGCTACGAGGGGCCTTTGGATGTTTTCGAGGGTGAGAGGGGTTTCTGGCGGATGGCGGGCGCCGACGAGTGCCGTTTCGACAAATTGACCAAAAGTTTGGGGGCCACCTACGAAATTCTCCGGGTTGGCTTCAAGCCATTCAGTTGCTGCCGGCTCATCCAAAGCAGTGTCCAGGCCAGCCGCGACGTCGTCCGGATGGCCGGCATTGATCCCGCCGACGGCTTGCATGCCAAGCTGGTCGTGACTGCACCTCCGATCGTGTGCGAACCACCTTTTAGCAAAGTGCGTCCGCGGGACATGTGGGCAGCACAGTTCAGCGCACCGCACGCCATAACCATGGCCGTATTCGGCCTCGAGCCCGGTCCCGACTGGTTCGTGGATGATTGGCTTCATGACGAGATCGCCGGGCGGTTTCAAGACAGTATCGAGCTCAGGCCACATACCAGCCACGCCTCGCATCGAGGCGCTCACGCCGCAAGCGCTTGGTTACAGTTGCGCGACGGGCAAAGTTTCGAAAGGCACGTGGACGTTGCGGAGGGAGAGGCAAGTAACCCCATGCCGAAATCGGCTCTCGAGGGTAAGTTCTTGCGACTTGCGAGCCCGGTCGTGGGAGACAGCGGTGCTTGCGAAGCGATTGATAACGTGTACGCGCTGGATAAGGCGGGATCGCTCCGGACGCTCCTTCGCGTATTGGTCAGCTGATACCGGCATATACCGACATGACGCATTTTGTTCGCAAGCTAAGCCTGCAACCGCAATCAACACCTTGGGGACTGGAGTCCCCACGGTCCTTCCCCCTGGCCTGCATAGCGACCTCAGCGAAGGCGTGCGGGCAGCCAAATTCTCCAGTCATTCGCTGCGCGCCGGCTTGCCCTCCTCGGCCGAAGTCGACGAGCGCCACGTGCAGAACCGCAGCTACCACCGCCGACGCGACCGATTTAGGGTCAATCTGACGAGGGCCTCGGGGCTGTAAGAATCTTACCCCGCCAGCATACGTGCGAGCATATTCTGATGTGGTTATAGCGCGGCGATCAGGATGAGACGGTGGCGACAATCTGGATGAGACTCTTATGTCGCGGTCGGGATGAAGGTATCATGCTGATTGTCGCTGGCAAGAGTCTCGTCGTGTTCTGATTGCCGCTCCGCGACAATCTGGGAAGCACTTTTAATTGTCGCGAAGGCGGCAGGTCTGCCGCGCTGGCGTTTGGCTTCCATGGCGGAACGTCGCCGATAGCTTTCGACGTTCATTTCGAAGATCGTTGCGTGATGAACAAGTCGGTCCACCGCGGCAAGCGTCATGGCTGGGTCCGGAAAGACGCGGTTCCATTCTCCGAAGGGCTGATTGGCGGTGATCATGATGGAACGCCGCTCATATCTTGCGGAGATGAGTTCGAAGAGCACGCTGGTCTCGGCCTGGTCCTTGGTGACGTAGGCCAGATCGTCGAGGACAAGCAGATCGAACTTGTCGAGCTTTGCGATGGCGGATTCGAGCTGGAGTTCACGCCGTGCGACCTGAAGCTTCTGGACGAGGTCGGTCGTGCGCGTGAACAGCACTCGCCAACCGTTCTCGATCAGCGCGAGGCCGATGGCGGCGGCGAGATGGCTCTTTCCGCCACCCGGCGGACCGAACAGGAGGATGTTGGCACCTTTGGCGAGCCAGCTATCGCCGGCGGCAATGGCCATGACCTGGGCCTTGGAGACCATCGGCACGGCGTCGAAGGCGAAGCTCTCGAGCGTCTTTCCAGGCGGCAGATGTGCCTCGGCGAGGTGGCGTTCGATCCTGCGATGCGCTCGCTCGGCCAACTCATGTTCGGCGATGGCCGACAGGAAGCGGGCGGCTGGCCATCCCTCCCGATCGGCCTGTTCGGCAAATTGCGACCACAGTGTTTTGATCGTCGGCAACCGGAGCTCATTCAGCATGATGCCGAGGCGGGCTTCGTCGATTGTGTGAATGCTCTTCATGCGACCTCTCCGGCATAGGCAGCCCCCATCAGGGCTTCATAGCTATTGAGCGATGCGAGTTGCACATGCACGGTCGGCAACTGATCCGGGTCCGGGCCGAAGATCGCTCTCAAGGCCACCAGGTCGGGGAGTTTGTGGGCGTCGAGCGTTCTGGCAAGCTCCTCGGCCAGTTCCCGCTCGCAGCCGCGATCATGCGCCAGCGCCAGCAATTCGACGGTGATCTTGCAAGCCTGCCGGTCAGGCAGTTGCTCGATGAGAGTGTCGAAAGCCCTTCTGTATTCCGGCCGGGGGAAGAGCTTGTCGCGATAGACGAGGTTGAGAAGAGCCATCGGCTTTTTGCGCAGAGAGTGGATGACGTGGTGATAGTTGACGACCTGATCGTGCTTGCCACTCGCATGGGCGCGACCTCGTGGCAGCGTCAGCAGATGCGTGCCGCCGATGAAGACGTCGAGGCGATCGTCAAACAAACGCACACGCAGCCGGTGGCCGATCAAACGGGAGGGGACGGTGTAGAAGACCTTGCGCAAGGCGAAGCCGCCGGTGCGCGACACGGTGACGACCACCTCTTCGAAGTCGGACGTGCGGCGATCGGGAAGCGCCTGCAGATGCGGGCGCTCGGTATCGATGCGCTTGCCATGTGCGGCATTGCGGCGGCTGACGATCTCGTCGACGAAGGCGCGGTAGGAACGGAGATCGTCGAAGTCTCTGGTGCCGCGCATCAGGAGTGCATCGCGGACCGCATTCTTGAGATGGCCGTGAGAACTTTCGATTGAGCCGTTCTCGTGGGCGACGCCCTTGTTGTTACGCGTCGGGGTCATCCGGTAATGAGCGCACAAGTCTTCATAGCGGTTTGTCAGATCGACCTTGGCATCGGCATCAAGGTTGCGGAAGGCGGCCGACAGGCTGTCGCTGCGGTGATAGAGCGGCGAACCGCCGACCGACCACAGGGCATTCTGCAGGCCCTCGGCCAAGGCGACAAAGCTTTCGCCGCCAAGGATGACATGGGCGTGTTCGAAGCCCGACCAAACCAGCCGGAAGTGATAAAGCAGATGGTCGAGCGGCTGACCGGCGATCGTCACGCTGAGGCTGCCCATGTCGGTAAAATCCGACAGCCCCAACCGGCCGGGCTCGTGCGTCTGGCGGAAGATCACCTCCTGTGCCTCACCGTAAGCGGCTCGCCATGACCGGATGCGTCGCTCAAGTGTGCGGCGAATGCCTTCGGGCAATTCCGGATGACGCCGCAGCATCTCGTCATAAACGGCGACCGCACGAATGCCGGGAGCGGCTTTGAGGAGCGGAACGACCTCCGCATCAAAGATATGCGCAAGCGGATCGGGGCGACGCCGACCGCGGGGCGGCTTGTTTTGCGACGGAAGGCGTTGCTCTTTCTCCACACGGAACGCCGTCGCCCGGCTGATCGACGCCTTCGCGGCGGCGACCTCAACAGAATGCGTTTGTCGGTACTTCATGAATAATCTCATCTGATGATCGGTTACATGGCGACCCGGCACAAAGGTGGTTCTCCATTCCAGATAACCACCACCGTAGCGGGCCGACCGCGATCATGAGACGCCGAAAAATTGCGCCGCGGCGGGGGTGTAACTCCGGTCGGGCTACGCCCTCCCTTCGTCACACCCCCGCCGCCGAGTCTCATCCTGATTGACGCTGAATCTCACCTTGATTGTCGCCGCGCA